>CAWENZ010000001.1:0-141288 GCA_963810445.1 uncultured Verrucomicrobiae bacterium
GAGTGGCGATCTCCGAATCGCCTGCCCATGGGAGGACAATGAAAAGTGATTTCCTCGGATCATTGGCGGTTCATGGGCTTGGCGGATCGGAGTCCGCCACTCCTTGATTCACATCACGTCCGCTCATTTCGATCAATCGTTCGAAATTCCCCATCCTCTTTTCACTGAGCCGATTCCGACTCATCCTCTGGATCCATCAAATCCTGGGAGGGTCGCCTGATCGCCAAGACCCGCACCTCCTCGCCTTTGATCTGGTAGAGAATCCGGAAGGCGGAGCGGGTTTTGCCTGAGAGCAGGCAGCGGATCTCCACGGGGAATGCGGCGGATTCCCTGGCGAGCGGGTAGCGTTCCGGTGATGTTTCAAGGGATTGCACCGCTTCGATGATCCGGGCGCGCCATGCTGCCGCGCCTTGGGGTGAGCGTTCCCTGATTCATTGGAAGTGCTCCCGGAAGTTCCGGTCCGCCGGATCCGTGATGACGACGCGGAAGCGCATTTCAGCGTCAAAGGGCTTCCCACTCGCGGATCACTTCGGCGGCTGGCTTGGATCGTCCTGCTTCCGCTGCTTCGAGGCCCTCCTTCACCGCTTCGATGCCATCCATGAAATCGCTTGCGGCGATCAGGCGTTCGTATTCTTCGGCGGGCATGACGGCCAGGCTCGGGCGACCGTGCTGGGTGAGGATTTCCGCCCGCTTCGTCAGGCGAATTCGGGCGGTGTGCTCGCTCGCGTTCCGGACGAAGTCGGAGATCGGGAAAATTTCGTTCATTCTCAGGTCAAGTGGCATCAACGGAATCTTTCGGAGCTAGTGAAGCATGATTAAACCGGATTTAAAGATGATTTCCTGATCGGCAGGACTTTTCGCGATCCAGCCCGGGTCAGTTTTTCAACGGGAACCGGATCGGCCGAAGGGTGGGATGCCGAGGGAGATGCGTTTCGCGCGGACGGCTGAGGGCGCGAAGTCGAGGGTGGCTGCGGCTGCGGCATCGGTCATTTTACCAAGGACGGCGATCTCTTTGCGGGTCCAGTCGGTAAGAAGTTTTTTCGGACGCTTTTGGGTGAAGGATGGGATGTTGAGTTTGCAGCGTTTCCAATAGACGGAGGCCTTGTTGATTCCGGTTTTGAGGGCGACATCGCCGTCCGGCATCTTTCCGAGGAGGGCGATTTCCTTTTTCGTCCAGTAGTGCCAGGTCTTGGATTTGCGGGCGTAGCACTGGATACCATGAGCGACCCGCTTTTTCCGAACGGTGAGGGCGTTCATTCCATAGATTCTGGCGATGTCGCGGTCGGGAATCTTGCCGAGCAAGGCGATTAGAGCAGGGCTCCAATGGATGATATTGGGAGGACGCGATGCGGGGATGCCCAGTTTCTTGCGCTTTTGGTAAACACTGCCGATCGTCAAGCCAAACCTTCTGGAGAGATCCGCATCCGGCATGGTTCCGAGCATGGCGATTTGCCTGCGGGTCCAGTTGTGCCGCTTTCCGGTTTTTGATGGCTCGGGGTTCATGGGTCATGTGGCCGGGTTAGAAGGTGGCCGCAGAATTCCTTTCAGAAAAGGGGCCGGGTTGCAAACCTTGACCGAAGGGTATTTGGGTCGAAGGGGTTTTGCCGCAACACGCGCGAAAAGCAGTTCACGTTCGGATGGTGTGACCGGTGCAACTCGTGCTTTGCCTGCCGGAAGATAGGCGGACAACCACCTCAGCCTGGCTCGTCGCGCCACAGGTAAACGGCACCGCGAATGCCCGCTGAGTTATCAACGAGTGTCACGTCATCCGGCAGTTCCCCGTCCAGTTTCTTGCTGTTGCCGCCGCCGATGAACAAGCGGTCGAAGCCGACGAGATTGCGCATGTTGTCGATGGCGAGCAGCACGCGCTTCCGCCACTTGTCTTTGCCGATCTCCTTGCGCGCGGCGTCGCCGAGTTGCTGGTCGTAGGTCTCGCCCTTGCGGAACGGTTGGTGCGAAATCTCGAGGTGCGGGCACAGGCGACCGTTGTTGTAGAGACCGGTGCCAAAGCCGGTGCCGAGCGTGATGACCATCTCAAGGCCCTTGCCGGTGATCACGGCAAGGCCCTGCACGTCGGCGTCGTTGGCGATGCGCACCGGTTTGCCGAGCGTCTCCTGCAGCGCGGCGGCGAGCGGGAAGCCGCTCCAGCCTTCATGCCCGAGGTTGGGTGCGCTGCGCACGATGCCGTCGCGCACCATGCCCGGGAAGCCGACGCCGACGCGTCCGTACTCCGGCAGGTCACGCACGAGTTCTGCCAACAGCGCGACGACCGCCTCGGGCGCGGAGCCGGTCGGCGTGTCGATTCTTACGCGGTCGGTGATCATGGTGCCGTCGGCATCGAGCACGGCCGCCTTGAGGCCGGAGCCGCCGATGTCGATGGCGAGTGTGTTGGGGATGAGTTTCTTGTTCTGCATGGTGTGACAGGCGAAGAGATTGAATGCGCTGATGCACGGCGGTGAGATCAGGAGATTAAAGAGAGAAAATCCTTGGCTGCGAGCATCGATTTCCAATCCGCGTTGCAATCGGTGGGATCCGTCGCGCCCCACAAGCATTTGAGGCATTTTCGACGGCCTCGATCATGCCCATGCGCCTCGGCAGCGATGAGTGGTTGGATGAGACGATCGGGCGTGGTCTTGGCAAGGAGGGGCGATGTCCGATCGCTGCGTCCATGGGATGACCATGAAAAATAGCTCCCCCATCTCATCAATTCGCCATGAGCACGGCGGACGGATTCCGCCGCTTGTTGATGATGTCCGGCTTTACCCTCGCCTCACTGCTGGCGCTTCAAGGCGAGCTCCACGAGCTGTGTGGAAACCTTGCGGATTTCCTTCATGGATTCAGGAGTCGGCTCTTGGCCGTTCTCGAGATCCATCTTCTTGCTCAAACCCTCAAGCAGATCCTTTATGGCCACATAATTCGGTCGGCCGGAAATCTTCGGTTCCAACCCGGTGATGCAATCCGAGTAGTATTCCGCGATATCCTTCCTCATCACTTTCCGGGCACGTTGGGGGGAAAATTGCTTGTCCACGGCCACGGAAGAAACCTCCAGTGCCCGGATCCAGCCGCCTAACGAAATCAAGTGGGCCAGGTCCGCATCCTTGAGCGTGACCAGTTCATCCTCCACATCCCGCTGCGTGGAAGCCAATTCGACCTTCAGTTGGGGCACATTGCCACTCTTCGCGCTCTCCAACAACCCCGCCGCGTGGCGATTGACCCGGTCTCCAGCGCCCAGGGCCTTTCCATAGCGGGTCAAATCCTTCGCCATTTTTTGCACATCATCCAACTGCTCCGCCTGAACCATGAGGAATCCATCCGCGATGAGAAACCCCAATTCGATCGCGAGATCCGCACGATCCAGGGACATCCGTGTCGGTATTTTCCGCTCCGTCTCGGCAATGGGCAAGGGCATCAGGAACTGCAAGGTATCAAACATTTTGGAAATCGAAGGAGCGGTGAATTGGTTCACCGCAAGTTCCAAACGAATGTCAGCATCGTCGAGCAAGTCGTCTGGGATCTCTCCATTGGGTCCGGAGGCATCCGCAGCCACTTCCAGAGGATCCGGAGCACCCTCGATTTTCAGGGATTCCTCCTCCGAAATCGCAGGAGTGGCCAGGGCGAACAAGGCGGACAGACTCAACAGTTTCAACTTCATGCGCAAAGACTGCATCAACCTCGCCTGATTGCGAGAAATTTGCCCTTTGCGGGATGCGGGAAGGGCGCTGGCGAGTGATTCCACTGCCGCAGAGCACGCCCCACATGGCCAAAGGCAATCCACCACTCCTTTCCCCCTCCGGACTTGCTCATCTTGGGATTCCAGAGAAGGTCACGTCGATGAAGCCCTATGTGAAGCTCAGCGAGTCGAGGATGTCGGATGGCACGGTTTTCTCCCTGCACAAACACGACGGGAAATTCTACCTGAAGTACAATGGCTATGAGCTGATGAGCACGGCGCTGACCCTGTCCGAGCAACTCCTCGCGGACATCGGATGCGTGGAGCTGCTGGAAGGCAAGCCATCGAGGCCGGCTCATCCGCGAGTTCTGATAGGTGGACTGGGCCTGGGATTCACGCTCAAGCGAACGCTCGAGTTGGTCGGGCGGCCGGCGACGGTGGACGTGGCGGAGCTGATGCCTCCCCTGATCGAGTGGAACCGCACCTTTCTCGTCGAGCACAATGGACCTCTCCTGGAAGACCCGCGGACGACAATCATCCAAGGCGACTTGTTTGACATCATCTCCGGCAAAGGCAAGGGAAGCTATGACGCGCTTCTGCTAGACATCGACAACACACCGGACGACCTGATCACGAAAGGCAACGCGCGGCTCTATTCCGCCAGTTTCCTCGCAAAGATCCGGGAGGTGGTGACGCCTAACGGTCGTGTCGCCTACTGGCTCTCCGAGCCTGCCCCGAAGTTCAGGAAATGTCTGATCAGCGCCGGCTTCCACGTCGAGGAGCACGCGGCCAAGCCCCACGAGAAATCAAAGCGGGCGAGGCATTGCATCTACCTTGCCAGGCGTGGGAGATGACAGGGCGGGAACGCGTTCGTAAACGCGGACCCAGTCGATTTCCATCCCTGCGGGGTATTCCTTCGGATCCGGCTTTCCGACCCAGGCACCGCCGATCTGCATGGATAGGATGAGATAGAAGGGCCGGTCGAAAGGCCATTGTTCGGGACCCTTTTCCGCGACGCGCGGGTAAGTGAAGGTGGGCTTGCCGTTGACCGTGAAAACGAGGCGGTCTGCCTCGCGTTCGACGCCGTAAGTGTTGAATTCGTCCCGCTGGATCCTCGCGGTTTGGCCCTTGGGGATGGTTTTCGCCTTGTCGATGTTGTTGGCCCAATGGCTGTGGACGGTCTGATGGACCATGTCGTCATGGTTGAGGTGTTCCATGAGGTCGATCTCGCCATTGTGGGGCCACCCTCCCCCGGCGCCGAGGAGCCAGAGGGCAGGCCAGGCACCGGTGGCGGATTTGAAACGGGCGCGGATGACGATCTTGCCGCGCGTGAAGGCAAATTTCCCCTTGGAGTCGATTCCACCCGTTAGAAAGGGCGATGGGTCTTTGCTGAGGTCGTTGTTGGCAAGACCGCGAAGCTGGAGGAGCCCGTCTTTCAATGCGAAGCACCGCGGATCCTTGCTCATGGTGTTGTTCCAATCGGACGTCGCACGTTCGCAGGGCGACCATTTGGAAGAATCGATGCGGGTGCCGTCGAACTCGTCATGCCAGACAAGTTTCCAGCCCGGGAGTTCCGCAGCCGCTTCCCCGGCGGTGGCCGGAAGATGACCCAGCACGAGGAACAAGAGTGAGAACTTCATGGCGCCCGTTACGCCCTTTTGACCGTTGGTTTGTCAGGGGCGTCCGGGCCAGTGTGTCGCGGATCTATTTCGGCAGAACGTCGCCGGACCTCACCCGGAGACGCATGAACAGGTGCGGAGAGCTGTCCACGGGCAGGCTGAACACGTGTTCGCCGCCGGTGCCGCTGTCCGGCACATCGCGCCAGCTTCCGGGGCTGAGGTCCGGGCTCCATTCCGCTCCGAACCCGATGTCGGCTGCCAGTTGGGAGCCGCTGAAACGAATCTCCAAGTGATCGCCGACCATCACCGGCCGGGGAACTTGTCCGGAGCTGTCCTGATGCGGGTCCAGGCCGAAGGCATATTCGACCAGATTCGGAATGCCGTCATGGTCGCAATCCGCGCAATCACCGGCCACCGCGCTGGCGACGCCCACCGAACTGAAGTTTTCATAACGCCATGCCTCCAAGCCCACGGGAGGATCCATCGTCACGGCGAAAACGGCGAGATTGTGCGATGACGCGCGGCCACTTGCCGCAAACATGATGAAACCACCTTGCTCCAGTGCTCCTGTGTTCACCTTGACCGATGTGGCGCTAGCCACGGTGTTACCTGCTCCCAACTGCCCGTTCGTGTTGCCTCCCCATGCGGTCATGCCGCCATCGGTGAAACGCAGCAGGTTGTGATTGGCACCCGTCGTTAGGGATTGGATGGTCCTTCCCGCTGCATTTGCCATGGGCGCGAGTGCGACCGGTGCAGTGCTTTGGGTGATTCCGGCAACTCCTAACTGACCCTGCGTGTTGTATCCCCATGCGGCGAAGGTGCCGTCGGTGCAGAGTGCGACACTGTGTGAGGCGCCGGCTCCGATTGCCTTGACCGTCCTGCCGGTAAAGGCACCGCCCGGACTGATCGCGACCGGCGACTTGCTGTCGGTGGTGCTGGAATTTCCGAGTTGCCCGCGCTGGTTGTATCCCCAGGAAACCAAGGTCCCATCGGTGCAAAGGGCGAGCGTGTGGTATTGACCGGCAGCGATTTTCGAAATTTCACGACCCAGCAGGACTCCGCCCGCATCCACCGCCACGGGCACCGTGCTGCCGGTGGTGGTGCCATTGCCAAGTTCGCCCTCATCGTTGTAGCCCCAGGCGGCAAGCGTGCCGTCCGAACACAGGGCGTAACTCTGATAGGCTCCCGCAGCCACGGCGACGACTTGTTTCCCGGAAAGTATCCCGTCCGTCACCACAAGCACAGGCACGCGGGCGGTGGTCGTGGACCCGTCACCCAACTGACCGTGATTGTTGTATCCCCAGGTGGCGACGGTCCCGTCGGAGCAAAGCGCGAGGTTGTGATAGAGGCCGGAGGAAATGGCCACGACGGTCTTGCCCGAGAGCACGCCGGTGGCATCCACCGTCACCGGCACATTTTTGTTAGCCGTGCCATTGTCACCCAATTGCCCCTGGACGTTGTAGCCCCACGACGCCAGCGTGCCATCGGAGGAAAGCGCCACGCTGTGCAGATAGCCGGTCGAAACCGCGAGGATGGTCTTGTCCGCCAGCACGCCGGAGTGATTCACCGCAACCGGTTTCAACCGCTGCGTGCTGCCGCCATCGCCGAGCTGGCCATAGTTGTTCAGTCCCCACGAGGACACACGCGTGCCGGCCCATTGCAGGACCAGGTCATTGCCGGTGCCGCCGTGATAATTCACCACGAAGGGATACATTTTCCCGTCGTGGCTCAACCACACGCGCTGCCCTTGGGCCAGGTTTGAGAAGCGCCCATGGATGAAGTCCAGACCGATGTTGTTCACCATGGTTAGAGTGGTTCCGGGAACGGGCGGATAGTTGAGGATGATGTTGACCGGAAAATCCCCGGCATTGAAACCGTTGGCATTGAGCGGAAGATCCGCAGCGGAATTGAAAACGAACTCGCGCGGCAGTCGGGTCACCACGATGGAGTAGGTCATGGTCGTGATGCCGTCCTCCGCCGTAACCAGGGTCCGGAGTTCGTTGCCGCCAACATTCACGGGAAGCTGCCTGCTTGCGGATCCGTTGGATTCCGGCACTCCGTTGATCCTCACCGTGGCATCGGGATATTGCGTGGTTGGTGTGATCGTCACGGTTTCCGTATCGAAGGGCACGGTGGCGATGTAGCGCGTTGTCTGGCTGTTGAAATCCGGCAAGTAGCCTCCCGAGCCAAGTTCGAGCGACGCGAGTTTCGGGTTGTAGTTCAACGCGGCGAACGCGCGCATGACCCCATCGTTGCCGGCCGCAAGCAGATGGCCGTTAGAGTAACTCAAGCGCCCGCCCACGTTGAGAGTTTGCAGCAGCGAGGCGTCCGCGAGGTTGAAGATCCATGTTCTGGCCTCGCTGGAAATCGCCAACCGGTCGTTGAAAAGGACCGGCTGATCAACCAGGGAGTCGCCGGAACCTGTTCCGGAGTAAGTCTGATAGACCGGCCCGGCGGAACCATCCGCCAGAGAGTAGCTGCGAACGGTGTTGCCCTGGATGGCGAAAACGCGCCCGTCGGCGATGCCCGGGCTGCCACGGTGTGTGGCACTCACGCGCCAGCGGATCGATCTTGTCGGCAGGTCCACGCAGATCAGCTCGGTGGTGCTGATGATCACGGCACTGTTTCCCGCCACGGCGGGGACGGTGTACATGCTGTATGGGCTCTGCCCCGAGCCCGGTTGGATGGACCACAGCTTTGTTCCGTCACTGGGATTGTGTTCCGTGAATGCGGCTCCCGTGCCACTACCCACCCAACTGAACAAGCGGCCGTTGGCGAGAGTGGGGGTCCACCGGTCAAATTGCGGGAGTGCTTGATAGAAGCGTTGTGATCCATTGAATAGGAAACCATACATGCCGCCGTAGGTGCCGCCGTTGATAAAGATACCTGAGTCGCCGACGGCGGGTGCCTCATACGCCTCAAATTGCGCACCGAAGGTGGACGCCCAGAGTTGCTGACCCGTGACGGCATCAAGACTGAAAAGCTGCGGATTGTCACCGCTGGCCGTGCCCTTGCCACGCTGGAAATAGACCTTGTCCTGATAGATGGACGGCGGGTTGGTCGAGTTGCTGGAAGGCACCGGAAAACTCCAAAGGGCGGTACCGGTTTCCAGATCCAATCCCGCAACGGAGATTCCCGTGGCGAAGCGGCTTTGAGGCACCACCACCGCGCGACCGTTGGAAATCGCCGCGCGGTTCAGGATATAACCTTTCTGCACCTCCGCATTCCAGGCGGGAATGAAATGACACCCGGCAAGCGCAGCGGGGTGGCGACCGGTGTGCGTGGGCGAACCGCCAAACGTCAGCCAATCGCCGGCATTTCGATTCGCCGGTCGGACGGTCACCTCGAAGGTGGCGGATTCAACGGTGCCAACCGCATTCGAGACGCTGACATGGTAGCGACCGGCGTTTTCGGGTCCGGCTTCACTGATAAGATAGATGCTTCCGGTGGCACCATGGATCGCCTTGCCGTCCTTGAACCATTGCCATTGGAACGGGCCGGTGCCGCTTGCGGTGGCCCGCAGGGTGAGTTCCTGCCCGATTCCAAGGTCGGCAGCAAGTGGCGAGGAAACCAACACAGGCAGATCGGTGGGAGCCAGCAGGGTGAGGATGAAAGTATGGTAAGCCTGGCTCCCCGCAGCATCGCGGACGCGGATCTGAACCGTGTGGGAGGTTCCCGAGGCTCCCGCAGGGGTACCACTCAGGATAGCCTGTCCGTTGCCGTTGTCAGTCACGGTGAGCCACGCCGGACCCTGGAGTTTATCGATGATCAAACCACCATTGCCATCCGCATCCTCCGCTTTCACGGGGATGGAAAACGCCCGCCCGGCGACCACTTGCGTGGGAATCCCGGGAATGAAGCGTGGTGTGCGGTTTTCCCCGGCACCCACTTTGAACAACCATGCAGGTTGGGTATTGCTGCCGGCAGCCAAGAGCCACCGGTCGCGGACGGCGAGGGCGGCACCGAAGTTGCTGCGGGTGCCCGGTGAGAGGATCACCGGTCCGGGAATCCACGACGTGCCGAAGCGTCGGAAACTGAACACCACTCCACCGCCAGTGCCATTGTCAGTGGCCCCGGGGTCTCCGATGAACAACTGATCGCCAACGAGTGCCAGCCCGCTGCCAAATGACGACGAGCTGTTCGAACTCGCCGAGCGGTTGATCGTGGCGGATTGCACCCACTGGCCGGAGGGGTTGAGGGTGTAAAGGATGACCGCGCTGTTGCCGATGGTGGTGGCGAGTGTGCCGCCGGACAAGGCAAGTGCGCGCCCGGAGGAGTCCGAGGAAGTGGCTCCCGGAATGGAGACTTTCTGGGTCTGCGTCCACATGCCGGTGCTCGTCGAGCGGCTGAAGGCATACAGGCACGGCACGCGGTTGAATGACACTCCATTGCCAGGCGCGGAAATCACGGCAAGGTTGCCGTCCATTGCGATTGCGCGGCCAAATCCGTCCTTGGACACCCCATCATTGGCACTGAAGGTTTGGGTTTGAGTCGCTTGAGGCTCGGTGATGTAGGCGCAAACCCTGCCGATTCCGGAGGTATTGTTACCGGTACCGACGAGCATCAGGTTCCCTGCTGCGGCGAGTCCATAGCCGAACTGCTCATTGGCGACCGGAGACGGTGGCGCGAGCAATTCCCTGCTTTCCCAGTAACCGAATTCACTGGGTCGATAAACAGAAGCCGCACCTCCATTGCTGGCGGGATTGGCATAGGTCGCGGCACCGACGACCGCCTTGCCGGCATCCACCGCCACGACTGCGCCAAAGCTTGAGTTGCTTACCGGCGGCGTGAAACGTTGGATGTCTGTGGCGATTCCAGTATCCGGATCGAAGGCACAAAGCCGGGCCGCTCCATAGACGCCGACGAACAGATGCCGGTCTGAGATCGAGGTGGAAAGACCGGTTTCGGACAGGCCGTTGTTGGCGAAGGCTGGTCCGGCAGGGAAATGGATGCCAAACGATTGCACCTTGCCTGGAATCACCGTTCCGTTCGCGGTGACGGCATCCGCACGCCAGAAATGGATCCGTCCGAAATCCAACGGCGTGGCGGGGGTGAACAGTGGTGAATTCACAATGGCTGTCGGGCCCGTCATGGCAGACAGGGCACTGCTGCTCTCCGCGAGGTAAAACCGATAGGAGACAGCCCCTTTCACCGGCGTCCATGAGAATTGAGCGGGGCTGGCATCGAGCAACTGCCCCGGCCGCGGCTTGGGTCCCGGCAGGTCCGCGATGGTTGCCAGCGGAGTGCTGTGAAGTGTGCGGGTGGTGGCGTTATACCGGACTAGGTAGGAGTCATTGGCCGAGATCGCCGCAATGGTGGATGTGAAGGGTAGCGTCGCGACCTCCGCGGCACCGTCCGACCAGAATACCTTGCTGTCGGTCACCGCGAGATCGCCGCTTTGGTTAGTGGCGTGGATTTCCGCACTGGAGGGAATTTGCGCCAGGATGTTCAGCCCCGGGTCCATCACGCGCGCCAGCCAAAACACCCGGAAACCGTCCGGGCTGAGCACGAGGTTGCGCGAGCCATAACTGATTTGCGGGCCGTTGATGAGCAACTCGAAGGCATTGGCCTTGATGTTGTATTTCTTCAGATTGGACCCGCTGGAGCCGTTTCCAGCGAGATAAAGGATTTCTCCGCTCTGATCGGTTTTGATGTCTCCATTGTTGGAAGCGAGGATTGTGGCGAGTTTCTCGCCAGTCGTGGCGTTCCAGAGCATGACGTTGCTGCCGGTGGTGCTCCCGAGTGTGACCAGACGAGCTCCCGAGGCGACTTGAATGCGATACACATCCCCGAGATCGAGCGGAGCGAGCGGCTGCCAGGCATCCACATCCACGACAAGGGTAGGCGCACTTCCGGCATTGGCGACGAACAGCCGTCCGGTTTCCGCGTCCAGAGCGGAGTCGGTGGGCGCGGTGATGCCGAGCGGACTCGACCGCAGGGTGCGCGCGCTCACTGCATCAATTTCCAAGACTTGGGAAAACCCCTCCCCCGTGGCGGCCTGGTGCAGGGCGTAAACCACGGCGCGTTGCGGATGGCGCAGGAGCTTCACCAGATTCGGCTCGGTGACCCGCAACTCCACCGGCACGGTGATCGGGCCGTCGGCACTGGTGATCGTGACCGAACCTTGGTGGTAACCTACCGCGAGCCCTGTGGTGTCGATGGTGAAATTCAAGGTCGAGGGCGTGGTGCCGGAGGCGGTGATACCGCTGATCCACGGCGTGCTCTCCGAGGCCGTCCAGGCGATTGGCGCGGCACCATTCAACGCGATCGATTCCGGTTGTGAAACGAGTCCCCGCACCGCGGTGGATTCGACCTTCTGACGGGAAAGCAGCAGCCCCCCGATATGGAACGAGCTGACCACGCCGGGACCCGTCGCATTTCCGGCGGCATCCAGCGGTACCACACGCCAGTAGTAGGTCATGCCAGCCGTCAATCCACCGCCCAGGGTGAAGCGGATGTCGCTGGTTTCTCCCAGAAATTCCGCATCGCTGGCAGTGGCGCCACCAACCTTCGCGCGATCGCTTCCCAGATAGACCTGATAGCGCGTGACGCCGGCCTGCGGCAGCCATCGCAGGCTCTCCGGCTCCACCACGTTGGTGCCGTCCGCCGGGGTGACCGCGAGACCCATGCGGGCATAGCCGGGGCTGGTCCGCAAGTCCACCCAGCCGATGGATTTGGCGGTGGTGTTGAAATAAACCAGCGACGAGTAATCCGCGCTGACGGCATGGATCGACGATGCCACAGGCAGCGTGAGCAGCGTTTCATCGCCACGGGCCGAATAGATCGCACTGCGACCGATCACGATATCGGCATTCGGCGTGATGGTGAAAATCCCATCCGGATAGATCACCCGGTGGAAGTCCAGGTTGACCTGATCAATCTCGCGATCCTTGATGATCAGTCGCGAGCCATCGAGCGAGAACATCACCGGTGTGTCAAAAGGCTGGCGAGCGAAATTGGTAAGGTAGTAGCTCGCACTCTGGGCAAATCCGCCGAGCGTGCCATCCGGGTTCACGGAAAACCTCACGATATGGATGCCACTTGAGCCCGCGCCGTCACCATACTGGCTCCATCCGAACAGGCGGCTGCGGTCAGGACTGAGTGAGATGTCACCGTAACCATCGTTGTTAGACACATCCGGCGAGTTGCCGGATTCGGCGCTCAAGGTTTGCAGGACCGTGCGGGTGGCGGCGTTGAATACCCTCAGGCGCGGTCCCCATTGCTCGTCCACGTAATAAACGATGTCCCCCTTGCCGCATTTCACATGGCCACCGACATCCTCGTTCCGGTTGCTGAAATCAGCGAGCGGGATGGTTTCCACCACCGAGAAATCCTCCAGGCTCACGCGCGAGAGCGAGGCGCTGGTGGTGTTCATCACCATGATCTGCCGACCGTTCTCGGTAAGGTCGAGACCGCTCGGTTCCTGTCCGACATCGCAGGCGCGCAGAATCCGGCGACTTGCGACATCGATCTCAATCAACTGGCCGGTTAGTTTGGCGTCCTGATTGACCGCGTAAACACGCGACCGGTTCGGATCGGCGAGAAACTTGCGGATGGAAAGCGGCACCACCCGCAGCGAGACCGGCAGGCTGAAACTCGAGGTGCCGGAAACAATGCGCACCGCGGCCAAATAGCTGCCGAATGCCAGTCCGGTCGGATCAAAGCGCAATTGGAGATCGGCCGGAGTGGTGCCCTGTGGCGATGCCACGCTCAACCAGGATACCGGTGCCTCCAAGGAAGCCGTCCAAGCCTGTGCCGCGGTGAGATTGGAGGTCAGCGGAACCCGCACGGTCTCGGCAACCATACCGGGCAACATGACTTTGGAAAACGAACCCGGAACTTCCAGCCGGGGTTCGGTGACCTGTATGCTCACTGGCACCGTGGCGAGCGGGCCGCCGCCAGCCGTGGCAAGCTGGACTTTTCCTTCGTAACTTCCGGGCGGCATCGAAATCGCGTCGAATTTGACCAAGGAATCGCTTTGCCCCTGCGACGGTATGGTCCCAAGCGCCGGATCAAACGACAAACGGGAACCGATCCACGGCAGCAGGTCCAGAAAGTGGACCGCGAGGTTTTCGAACACCGCCTTCGGCTGCACCGCGGTGGTGCTGGTGACATAAAGGAAGTGATAGATCCGACGTTTGCCGCTCAGCCCGGTGATGCGATGTTGCTGGGAACTGTTGTCTCCCACCGTTTGCTGCAAACCGCCCTGGTCCACCAGCACCAGATGATTGATCGTCCGAAAGACATCGACGTGGTTCACCACAAACGCGCTCCAGCGATTCCCCGAGTGGGAAAGCTCGAACGTGCTGCTTTGCTTGGCAGTTCCGTAACTCAACGCGCCGGCCACCTCGAACCACGTGATGCCGTTGGTTTCCGCGCCGAAGACAAACAGACCGGGCATCTTCCGGGTGAAATAGCGACCGCCCGTCCCCAATACCGCCGAGCTGGCGACGCCGGTGTCCGTGTAAGCCAGCGGGCCACCTAGATTTGTCAGCAGCCGGTTGCCATTGTTCAGCAGGTTCAGGGTGTTGGGCAAGGCACCGTTCAGGCTGGTCGCCCCCGCATCGCCGCCGGTGAAGTCGTAGCGCAGCGGCAGCGGGCCGTTGAGCGTGTCGCCCGAGCTGACGATCGCGTCCAACTGCCCCTCCAGCGTGGCGGGGCGGCTGTTGGCATCCAGCCCCAGCAGGCGGTAACTGATCAGGCTCCCGGTCGGGTTCGTCAATTTCACCGGGGTGCCGCCGACCTCGCCCGCGCGCAGCGAAATCGCGACCGGATCCGGAGTGATTGATGCAGCCGGCACGTCCGCCGCATGCACGTGTGCCACCGGTAGAAGCAGAGCCAGGGCAATAATGGAACCGTGGGCGGGAAAGGTAATCATCATGGGTCGGTTTCTTTGATGCTCGGTCTAGCGGGATTCTTCCGCAAGCAAACTCATATTTTTTCCATTTGGACAATTCGGGAGGGTTGCCGCTTGGTTTGTCGCGCGACAAGGAAAATGCCAACCTCAGGGGCTTGGGAAACGGAATCCGGTTTGGCGGGACCTTGACTGCACGTTCTGCTTTGCGGGAGGGAGCGGCAATGATAGTCGATGCGGCAGATGATGATGAAGAGTGAAATCAAAACCCGGCCGGCGTTCTGGCGCTGGACCAGGCGGATTGTGCGGCTGGCGATGATCGTGTGCTTCGTGCCGCTGATCCTTTTGGTGGGATGCCAGTCGAAATTGATCTACATGCCCCGACCTTACGGCGGGGACACGGTGGCAATCTGGCAAAAGGTGACGGGCGGGAGGTTGATCGACTATCAGACCTCACAGGGGAAGCAGCGGGCATTTCTCCAGGGGAATCTGAAATCGCCGCGCAACCTTTGGATCGTCTGCGGTGGAAACGGGACCTTGGCGCTGGATTGGGCGGATTGGCTGGAGACGTATGCTCCGAAGGAGGACGCGTGGTTGCTGGTGGATTTTCCGGGCTACGGGGATTGCAAGGGAGATCCGGGTCCGGGAACCATCGCGGAGAATCTGAAAACCGCGGTGCCGCTGGCCGCGAAGGAACTGGGTTGGCCGGCGGTGCCGGATCCGCGGAAAATGCGGATCTTCGGTCACAGTCTGGGCGCTGCGGCGTGCCTGATGGCGGCAACGGAATTCAAGATCCAGCGCGGGGTCTTGATCGCACCGTTCACGAGCACGATGGACATGACGCGGGAGTTGATTGGCGTGCCGCTGGGTTTTCTGGTCTGGCATCGCTTCGACAACGAGGCGACGGCTCAGGGAGCTAGCGGCAAGGGGACCCGGCAAGGTGATCATTTTCCACGGCGTGACCGACGAGGTGATCCCGGTCACGATGAGCCGGAAGATGGCGGCGGAGCAAAAGAAAATCCTGGAGCTGAGGGAGATCCCGGGCGGAAGGCACAACACGATCCAGGGTGAGCACGCGGAAGAGGTGGCAAAGGGCCTGGGAGAAGTGGGGAGAAGCGATTAGATTTCGTTAGATCATTTGAAACCAGCCTAAAGAAGAACGCCCTTTCTCCCTCCTCTCACCTGATCCCGTTCAGCCAACGGCTCATCCGTTGCTCAGCGAGATCCGGGGTTGAAAATGCGCTGGAATAGCCATCGATGGTCAGGCCCAGACGATTTTGAAAGGTCACGCATCCGGCACCTAGCAGTTGTCCGGTCACCACCGGCGGACAGAAGAGCCAGGAATCCCTCGTCTCAAGCGCCATCTTCGGATCCCACACTCCAAGATTTGAAAACGCGCCAATGCTTCCCGCTGCTCCGGATCGGTCCTTCTTGAGATATCTCACCTTGGCATCGTGGCTCAGGAATCTCCCTGCCTGAAAAAGCAGATGGTTCGCCCGGTGCTCGCCGCGTTCAAGACGCCGGTGAATCTGTTGCTGGATCATCTCCGGCGAGTCGTCCGCAGCGATCCTCGCCTCCACGCAACTCACATGGTTTTCCGTGTCATCCGCGTGGCGGACATCGCCCCGCAGATTGACGGGGATCATCCACGAGATTCGCGCCTGTGGACTCCGGATCTCCGGCCGGATGGCCTGGTCCAGATGCTTCAGCAGCAGGCTGTTCACCGTCACCTGGTCCCGGCGACACCGCTCACGGATCGAACGGGTTTCCTCTTCCGTGAACAAATGCCAGGCTAACATCTTCGAGATTTCCGCCCCTCCCGTTTCGGATCGTGCCCAGTCCGCGCGACCTGCGCATTTCTCGTCGGTTAGAGCCGTCCGCAAGAGTCGCCACAAGGGCCCCGTCACTCCCCGGCACGGATTCCGCGTTTCCGGCAAACTCCGGATCACCTCTCCCCTTTCCCGCAGCAACCGGACCAATCCCCCGATCCCGTCGCAATCGCAATGGGACACGAACGCCCATTCAACCTCGTTAGATCCAGGTGACAACCGGCCGTAGCGGATTCCCATGAAATCCCCCGCCGCCTCGGAGGCCCGGAACCACCGGGAAGCGATGCTTCTGGACGATGAATTGCTCAATGAATTCGAATGTGAGAAGTGGAATGAGAGCCCTTGCGGCTCCGCCTGTTAGGAAATTCTTGATGAAAGGAGAAGGACTCCCGCAAGGGATAGACTAAGAACGGAGATGGGAACTCACCCGTTCTTCACCAGCGCCGCCGCGTAGAAGCCGTCGTAGCCGGTGGCGGCAGGTGAGACGGGACTTTCCTCGATGAGGGTGAAATCCCCTCTCTCCAACAGCTTGTCGATGGCGGCGCGGTTTTCCGACGGCAGGATCGAACAGGTGGCGTAAACGAGGCGGCCGCCGGGCTTGAGCATGGCGGTGTAGTTCTCTAGCAGCTCCTTCTGGATGCCGCGGAGGCGGTCGAGCTGTGCGGGCTTGAGACGCCACTTGAGATCCGGTTGGCGCTTCAAGGTGCCGAGACCGGAACAAGGGGCGTCGATGAGCAAGCGGTCGGCGACCTCGGCGAAATCCACCGTGGTGGCGGCGGTGATTTCCTTGGATTTCACGCACTTGTTCGCGTTGGCCCGTTTCGCGCGGCGCTCGAGTTCGGCGAGCTTCTTCGCATCGATGTCCATGCCGAAGACGCGGCCCTCGCCCTTCATCAGGGCGGCGAGATGGAGGGATTTTCCGCCGGCACCGGAACAGGCGTCGATGATGCGCTCCCCCGGCTGCGGATCGACCAAAGGAGCGATCATTTGCGATCCGGCGTCCTGGATTTCCACCCGACCGTCGAGGCGCAGGGATTTCGGCAAGGCTTTCCCCGGCGCGAGCACGAGCGCATCCGGCAGCCCGGGGACCTCCGTGGCGGGAATGTTGAAGCTGGCCAGCCAGGCGATCGCCTCCGGACGCGTGGTGCGCAGCGTGTTGACCCGCAGGAAAATGGAGGCGCGCTGGTTGAGGGCGGCGAGTTCCGCGTCCCAGGCATCGCCAAGTTCGGCCACACCGAGGGCATCGATCCAATCCGGGATGGACTCGCGAACGGCACGGGGTTGGGCCGCGAGCTCGGCCTCGCGGGCTTTCATTTCCTCAGCCGACTTGCCGTTGTAGGTCCACCATTCGGGAATTTCGTAGCCCATCCGCACCCATTGGGCGGCGCAGAGGGCGGTGGTTTCCTCGCTATCGACGAGGAAGGAAAGCGCGCGACGCCAACGGGCGACCTCGAAAACGGTCTCGGCGATGAAGCTGCGGTCGCGCTTGCCCCATTTCGGGTTTTCCTCGAACGCGGTGGCCAGCTCGTGATCCAGCACCTTGTGCTCGCGGAAGACGGATTTGGCGATGCCGGCGGCGGCTTCGGCGAGGAGACGGTGCATTTTCATCCGCCCATCCTCACCAGTTCCACCCGCCTGACAACTCCCGGGTGAAATTCTTCGCGGCGGCACCCACCTTTTACAATCACCGCCCCTTACCCGGCAACTTGCCCGATTTTCTCCTTCACTTGATCTATCAGGACATTCGGCTGATAAACTCTTGCCGCTTGGACATGGAGGATTGGCAATTCTGCTGCGGCAAAGACCTGATCCACGAAATCATCGCGCTCCATCCGATCCTTTTTCTGATGGCTATCGTCATCCAACTCGACGCCAAGCAGCGGTCGCATCGTTTTCGCGTCGCAGATCAGGAAATCCACGTGCTTGCGGTCAATCCTGTTCCTCGCAGCCTTGTTGAGATGAGGCTGTCTGATGAAGAAAACATCTGCCAGATTCACTTTCGCCATCAACGACCATTCAGGAAGAGTGAGCGATTTCAGCACCAGAAAGAACGACAGCTCCGCAGCACTCATGAAATCATCCCTTACGCCGTAAGGAAACGTCACCCTTGATTCCGGCGGCGATGTTTGAGGAGGCAGCGGCGGAGGCAATATTCTCCTAGGAAAAAGGAACCCGAGACATCCCGTCTTTTCTGATCCGCTGCTCATGAATTCAGTCCCACTGATTTGCTTCCGCGCTTTCGGCTCTCCTCCTCCGAAATCAGCTCATCTTCTTTTCCAGAAGAACGTTTACCAAAGGCTTACAAGCAAGCCACGCTTGCTCCATGATCTCCGGAGCGTCGCTATTCCTCATCCTTCCGCCTGAGTGAGGGAAGTTCACACCGATTTGCAGCTGAACATTACAACTGCCTCGATCGGTGACAAGCTGATAGGCCGCCTCAAACCAATGGCGCTGCATTTTAATCCCTTTCTTTTCGTGTCCAAATGCTGCCCGCAAATCCACCTCCATCTCTCCATCCACCACCGCCTCGCTTCTTTGGGACGGGTAGTGGCGGTGGACGATCCGCATTGCCGGCTTGTAACCGTCGGAGCCCAATGACTTCTGAATATTCTTGGCAATCTCACCGCATAAGTCGATGAATCCATCTTTGCCCAGCATTCTAAAGGCCTTCCTACATGAAGCCGTGAGCGAATTAGGCATCGTCACCATGACCTCTGTCATATCGTCGTGAATTCCCAACGTCAGATGAGGCCATGTCGTAAAGCCGCCGTCTAACCCGGGCGGTTTCAGTGAAATAAAATCCCAGACACGCACTGAATCTTTGCCTGTGATCGCTGATCTACCCTTGCATTCGAAATCGATCCCGAATTTCTGCAATGCCTTCCGACTTCTCAGAAGTGGGATTGCCTGCCGGATTAGAAGCTTTGCTTCCCGGTAGCTGTAAGGATGCTGTTCACTGAATGGAATGCCGTCGAACATGGTAAGTGATGCTGGAGGAGGATGCCCTTCGGCCACAAGTCTCGACTCTAATAGCCGCATGAAATCCCGAAGATGTCGGACCCACAACCCATCTCGTTCCTCCCGCTCGCTGGCCGCACCACACATAAACGTCCTCCCACGTTTTATGAGGAATCCCGGCCGGAAGTTGCTTCGGGCTTGATTCCGCTGTGATCACCGCCACGAAGACTTTGTCGAAATACCGTTCCACGCTCTTTTGGTGCCGCCGCAGCTGACCACTCGTTAGAGAAGCGCAAACCTTGACCTCAATCGCCAGGCACCAATCACCGCCTGCGTGGATGCAAAGGTCAGGAAGACCTTCCCCGTCCTCAAGGTCCGCTTCCCTGATTGCGATTCCCGGAATCCGCTGCTGTTCCACGAGTAAGGTCGCTTGAGTCAATAAGGCATCCCCTGTCAGCCATTTGACAAACCGTCTGCAAAATTTCACCTCAATCGAAAGAACCGTTGCCAGCGCATGTGATAGCTGATTCTCGGGTTGCTGATACTGGTGAAAAATATTTCTCATGTTAGCGGGATGTAAATGGGGCGCTGGGTCAGACAGAGTAATGGCCGTCAGCTTCATGCGCTTTCCCCATCACCACCAGCGTTTCCAACAGCTCGCGGACGTCCGTTGCATTTGCGCGGGCGAAGCGTTTGGTGAGTTCCTCGGCGGTGACGGGTGAGGCGGCGGCTTGGAGGGCTTGCTCGGTGGCGCGCATGCGCTCGGGGAGGGTCTTGGGCCATGGGGTTTTGGCTTTGGAGACCTTGGCCTTTTTGGTGGCGGCTTTCTTGGCGGTCTTTAGGCCGAGGGTGGTCTGGCTGGTGGTGCCTTTCGGGTTCTGATAGTCCGGGCGCAGCCAGCGGATGAGGCCGCGCTTTTCCTCGGCGGCGCGCTCGGCGTTCAGGGCGACGAGGCGGGTGAGGATTTCTTGATCGACGGATGGCAGGGACTGACCTCCGGGCGGTCCGGCGCTTGGGAAGAGAATGGTCGCGTCCTTGTCTTCGGGAGCATTCGCGCTTTTTAGGGACGATTCATTCGCCTGACCGCTGCGGAGAGCGGTCCCTGCCAGATCGCTCCAGCCATACGCCTCAAATACGGCGGCATCCAGATCGTCGTGGAGTTGCTTGAGGATGGAAACGAGGCCTTTGTGGTGAATGGTCTTTTCCTTGTCGGTCAGCTGCTGGTTGGCGCGAAGCTTTTCGAGCACGTTGTAAAGCCCGGTGAGCGTGAGGCCGTGCTCCGCTTGCACCCGTTTGCGGTGCGCGTCTAGTTCCTCGGCGATGGTGCGGATGAGGTCTTTGGTGGCTTCGTCGCAGATCGGGAAAGGAAAGGGTCGGAAGCATGTTGTGTTAGTCCAAGTCGGATCATTTCCAACACCCAGCCTGCCCCCTGCTGCTAAGGCCCAAGTCTGATGAATGTGAGATGAAAGCACCCCGAGATAGAATGCATCTGCGAGTGTGATACCGTAAAGCTTGTGATCCGGCACCACGTCCGGTTCGACAAATACGAATGGTTTAAACTTCGATGTCTCAACTGTGGCGATAAATCGAGAAACGCCAGCAATTGATGCCCGGAATGCACGGCGAGGTTCTCCAAAAAGCCACCATCGGTCCCGATAGGCTGCGCGATTGTTGTGATCGCGGGCTGGTTTCACATGATCGAGTAAATGCTGATATACTGCAGGATGCTGAGCGCGAAGTTCTTCCGCAGTGAGTCCCCATGCATCGATGATCAAGCCGGATGAACCTCCTTGGACCAGTTCGCGTCCTTTCTGATAAAAGCGGATCACCTTAGTCGGTTTTTCAGCTGTATGACCTAAACTTGCGGCCTCTTCAGGTGTGACACGAAACCCTTCGCCAACAAGATTCATCCCTTGGAAGCAAACGTCTTCGTTCGATTTCAGAGGCACGGCGGCAGAAACGTCCGCCCCCGTCGTTAAATCAGCGGCAATTCGACCGATCTGTGACGTGAATGCCACGATGCTGGAACCGTCTTCCTGAGGCTTTTCGTCGGTAACAATCTGAAGTTCACCAGGAGCCGCGCCAAGATCTGCAACCGTCATCGCGATTCTAACGTCTGCACCATCGGTCGTATCCACCCATGGATGATCGGGAATAGCGAAAACCAAAGACAGCTTTTTAAGATGCTTCTGCACCGCTCCACGATTGAAAATCATTCGTATGCTATTCGTCGTGATTAATCCGAACCTGCGAGCCGATTCGCCTTCGGCAAGTAAAGCCGCTTTCTCCCACCAATACATCACAAAGTCGGCAGTCTCCGGTACGTTTGGATAGACCTTGCGCAACGTTTCGGTGTAGCCACTACCAAGTGCATCACGCATCCGCTTGTTTCCAATGAACGGCGGATTGCCAACGATGTAGTCAGCCTTAGGCCAGTCGGCAGCCTTTGCGTTCGGATAGGTCAGCAGGGGAATACGTTTTGTTTCATCGGGCACTCCGCGACCCGTAATGGTATCGATCTTTGTTGTACGCCCATCCCACACTGTAACAATTTCCCCATTCTGATCCCTAGCAGGCACCGGCTCTCCATCATATTCCAACACCGCATCGCGGCACTCGATGTTCTTGAAGCTCTTCAAGACGGGTTCCTCGGGCAGGGTCTGGCCACGGGTGCGGAAGTGCCATTGCAGATAGCCGATCCAGAGGACGAGTTCGGCGATGGAGGCGGCGCGGGGATTGAGCTCGATGCCGAGGAACTGATGCGGATCGACGGTGTGGGTGGAGAGGTCGAGACGTTGGTCGGCCCCGAGGGCGCTGGCCATGTCGAGGACTTCGCCTTCCAGGCGTTTCATGTGCTCGAGGGCGACGTAGAGGAAGTTCCCGCTGCCGCAGGCGGGATCGAGGACTTTCACCTCGCAGAGGCGGTCGTGGAAGCGGTTGATTTCCTCGCGGGCTTTGACCAGTTCCCCACGGTTTCCCAAGGCGACGGCGGCAGCGCGGACGCTGTCCCATTCCTCACGCAGCGGCTCAATGACGGTGGGCAGGACGAGGCGCTCGACGTAGGCGCGCGGGGTGAAGTGGGCTCCAAGGGCGTGGCGCTCGGTGGGATTGAGCGCACGCTCCAGCAGGGTGCCGAAGATGGCAGGCTCGACGTTTTTCCACTGCTTGCTGGCGGCCTGCTTGAGGAGTCCGAGCTGGAGGCCGTAGACGGGGAGCACGGTATCGTCCGCGAACAGGCCGCCATTGAAGCGGAGGAGTTTTTTCCGCAGGACCACGGAGATGTCGCCTTGGGTGCCCTCGTTCATTTCCCGGAACAGGGTGCCAACGAGTTTCACGAATCCACTTCCGTCGGGCGGGATGGATTTGAGCAGGTCGGTGAAGGAGCCTTCGGGTAGCAGGCCCACGTCCTCGGCGAACATGCAGAAGAGACAGCGGGTGAGGAATTGGGCGACGACCTCGGGATCGTGCTTCTGGTGTTCCAAGGATTTCGCCAGCTCGGCCAGATACCCGGCGATCTCGCGGGTGACCTCGGCGGACACCTTGGCGGGATCGAGCGAGGTGGGATTCGTCCAGATGAGGTGGAGGCGCTCGCGGATTTTCTCATCCGCCAGGTCCTTGAGCTGGATGCGGAAGCTGCGGGGATCCGGATACGGCAGGTAGGCTTTCCCGTTCTGGGAGAAATCGGCGTAAATCTCGAGACTGTGGCCCACATCGCAAACGATGATGAACGGCGGGTTCGGCTCCTCGGTGGGCAGATAGCGAACGTAGCGCTCGGCCTGGCCACGGGCGCGGAGCATGGCATCGTCCCAAGCGCCGCTGCCACGGAGCGGGCCGGATTTTTTCTTCTTATCCATCACACCGGCCTTGATGGCAGTGAGTTCAAGATCGGTCTGCTCGTCCTGCGGGGCGACAAATTGCTTGGATTCCAGGATGAAACAGCCGCGCCGGTAGAGATCGACGAAATTGGTGTTCTGGGAGCCGGGGACTTTCACCGGATACTCGAAGCTGTATCCCTCCGCATGGGAGTGAACTGGCTGCGGCACGCCGAGGATGCGGGAAAGACCGATGAGGAAGCTCTGGGAATTTGCCCGCTCGTTCGCTTCCGCCTTGGACCAGTATTCGATGAATGTTTCCGGGGTGGTGACGTCAGCAGGCATTCTTCAGTTTCCAAAGGCTAACAAGCTTCAGGGAGGCGGGAAGGAGATTTTTGAGAAAGTGGGACAAGGCGTCAGTTGATCAGCAATCAGAAGGCTGGTGAGAATACAGGCTTAAGCTGCCAACTACGAACGGAGAGGGATTTCGTCCCCCCGCCCTTTTCATACGCGCTAAAGTGCTGGACGACCTGTGACAGGCACCGGGATGGCTTCGCAGACCTGGCGCCAGCCGGGGAAGTTCCACTTGTTAGGAAAGCCGGCGCATTGGGCGGGCTTGACGGGATGGATGCGGCAGGCGTTGCCGTCGAGCATGACGCACTCGTGGTTTTCCTTCTCGATGAGCGAGAGGCCCTGGCGGTTGGTGCGGAGGCGGGTGAAGCGGTCGAGGAAATCCGCTTCGCCCATATCCAGGAACGCGGCGATGCGCGGGATCTCGTCGTCCTCGAGCCTGACGTCGCCAGGCCACTTGCAGCAGGCGGTGCAGCGTTGGCAGACATAATGGATACCGGGTTCGAGAGTGACGTCGTGGTTGCCGGGGCTGCCGTGGTCTTTCGACGGATCAACCATCGAGCTGGCGATAGTAATGGTTCACGCGGCCCTGGAACCAGCGCCATTTCGCGCCGGGACGGCCGTTGTCCAAAAGGAAGTGCGGGCAATTCTTGTTGGCCGGGGTCTTGCCACGGCGCGGCCAATGGTAGTGCGGGACAACATTCTTGAGGGGAATGTTGTTCTTCTTCATGAGGACGGCGGTGAGCATGGCGGTGTGCTCGATGGTGCGGGAGCGGTCGTTGCCCTTGTTCTCACACATCTCGATGCCGATGGACTGGCAATTTCCCGGACCATGAAAGTCCGCATGCTCGCCCTGCTCGGTGGTGGGCATGTGCTGGATGGCGACATGGTCGTCGATGGTGAAATGCCAGATGAGGAAACCGATGCGGTTTCCGTATTTCGTTTTCGCGGAGCGGAGGGCGCCATTCTTCAGGGCGGCGGAATGGCGCTCGGCCCCGGCGGTGTAGTTCTGCGTGCTGTGGATGGTGATGTAGCGCGGGCTCATGGGCCGGACGACCTTGCGGCCGGCGGTGCCCTTGCGGACCATGTCCACCTTGAGGTTGATGGTCCGCAACATGGAGGACATGGACAAGCCCACGGAGCCGGGGCGGGTGTTGCTGGAAACCGGCTGGCTGGTGCGGACGGAATTCGCCCGGTAGCGGTCCGGTCCTCCGCCCGGCGGACCGATGGGGCGGCATTGGACGCAGGCAAATGCCGTGATCGCGAGAAAAAGTGACCCTTGAAGTGATTTCACGGATGGAGGGTAACACCGTGGATTTACTACGGGAATCTAAATTTTCCCGAATGGAATCCGAGACGAACGCCGATCATCACGGATTCCTTGAACCTTGAGAAAACATGACCAATCACGTGGACGGCCTTCCGATAATCCGCTCCAACTCCTTGGTATCCATCAACGAAGAATCCGAATTGACCACCCACGGCTTTGGCTTCCTTACCGCGAATTGAGTACCACCTTGCCAATTTTCCGCAGATGCGATCAATCTTCAGGAAATCATCGGCATGAACAGAACCGTATTTTTCCTAACATTCTTCACATTGCTTGGGAACGTCGCACATGGGCAGGTGCCGGCAAACGACAACTTCGCCAGCGCCCAACTCATCACCGGATCGAGCGGGAGCGCGCCGGGAAGCAATGTGAATGCCACCTTGGAGACCGGCGAGCCTACGACCACCGCCGGATTCACGGGCGGGAAGTCGATTTGGTTCCGCTGGGTCGCACCTTCAACCGCAAGCATCACCTTCGGATTGACGGCGAATTTCGACACCCAACTGGCGATCTACAACGGAAGCGCGGTCAACAATCTCACATCGGTCGGCGAGAGCGATCCCGGCGGTTCGGGTGGCGATTCGGTGACCTTCAACGCCACAAGTGGAACAACCTATCGGGTGCGGGTCACCAGTTACTCCAGCTCCTCCGTCGAGAGCGGGCCGATTGTTCTTAATTGGCTGCCGCCACCTGCAAATGACAATTTCGCGGACGCACAATCGGCCAATCTGGCATCAGGAAGCGCTTCACTTACATCGAACAATCTCAGCGCGACGAGCGAGTTCGGCGAGACCAACTTCAGCGGCCCGGGGGCTCCGGGAAGGTCCGTCTGGTATCGCATTTCAGTTCCTGTCGGGACCAGGATCTCCCTCTCCACCGAAGGCAGTGATTTCAACACCATCGTCTCGGTCTTCCGACAATCCTCGTCCGGACTGGCGGGACTCGAAGCCCTGCATGGCAATGACGATGCGGACGAAACGCATAACTTCAGCAAGCTCACCTTCGTGGCTGACGAATTGCCGGGTGAATACTTCATTTCGGTGGATGGATATTTCAACAGTTGGGGGAACATCGCCCTCTCGATTTCAGCCACCCCGCCGGAAGGACCATTGGCGTTTTATGAAAAGGTGATCAGCTTCACGGACACCCTCGCGGCCTCCGAACCTGTCAGACGCAACGGAGGACTGGCTCCCTTTCAACTGCTTCAAGGACCGGACGGCAGCTTCTTCGGATGCACGCAACTGAACTCCAATGGATCAAGCGGTCCGAATGTTTTCCGAATCGACCCGGACGGAAAAATGACCACCTTGTTCAGCACTTACTTTTCTCCTGGCTCGCCGAACACCGACCCTTTCGCCAGTGATCTGGTGAAGCTTCAGGAGGTGGGAATCGACGGCTATGTTTATGGAATATCCGCATCGAGATTTGGGGGGGAACATTTGATCTTCCGGATGTCGCGATCTGGAAAAACAGAGATCCTCACCCGATTCACCGGACTCACAGGAGACCAGCGGGGATCCAACCCGAAACTGCTCTTCCAAGCGCGAGACGGCAACTTCTATGGCGCCACCACAGGTGGCGGATACAACGACATGGGAACCTTGTTCCGGATGAGTGCCACCGGAAATCACGAGGTTCTCGTTGACTTCTCGGGTCTAACGGGAAGCCAGCGCGGGAGTCAGGTGGAGACGTTCTTCGAGGCGGCTGACGGGAGTTTCTTCGGGATCACCACCACCGGAGGCACCAGCGATCTTGGCACGGTGTTCCGCCTGACAAAGTCGGGAAACTTCCAGATCATCGCGGATTTCGCGGGCTCCACGGGTCCCAACCGCGGCTCCACTCCGTTTCTGATATCGATGTCGCGCGACGGCAGCGTTTACGGAGCCACACGCAGCGGCGGGATTCACGGAGCGGGCACGGTCTTCCGCATCAATACATCGACGGGAGTTCATCAGGTGATCGCCGACCTGCCTGCGGGTTATGCCGGCTTGGACCGCTTGTTTGAGAAGCCTGACGGGACATTCGTCGGTATCGTGACGAATAACCCCGTCAGTCCTCCCTACATTTACACTGCTTCCATTTTCACCATGGACGTCAATGGAAGCCTTTCGCCTCTGACCGCCTTTGGCAACGAGAACGCGGACCACGGCCGCTTGAGCGCCATGGTGATGGGACCGGACGGAGACCTCTACGGGACTTTCGGCAGCAGCAGCAATTTTGATTCTGTCACCAACACCTATTCCAATTTCATTGGAAATGTCTTCAAGCTCGAATCCACGGGTGTCTATCAGGAGCTTCATCAATTCGGACCCAACCGGGATCAGAACGACGGGGAGGATCCGAACTTCCTCGTCATCGGGCGTGACGGCGCGCTTTACGGATCCACCAACTCAGGCGGAAGGGGCGAGCGCCTGCTTTATAACGGACAAGGGGTGGTCTATCGGATCACCACGGATGGGGATTTCAAACAGATCGTCCAGTTCGGACTGCCGATTCATCCTGCGGTTCCGAAATCCCCGCGCGCGGCGCTTGTTGAAGGGGCCGACGGGAACTGGTACGGGACCAGTTGCTGGGGTGGAACGGATGACTATGGAACCATCTACAAGATCACGCCTGCCGGGGAAATGACCCTTGTGAAGTCGATGCTGGGAAATGACCCGGTTTTCACCCCCGGTGCGTTCGACGGGATTTTCCCGATGGGTGAACTTGCCTTCGGCGCAGGCGGGTCGCTCAACGGGATTTCCACAGTGACCTTTGTATCCAATGCCGGCACCGGCGCCTTTCACGATTCCTGCTTTTTCAAGCAGAACCAGGAAGGCGAGGTGAATGTCGCGAACGATTCGGTATATTCCACTGCGGACATCCCGAACTATACTGGATTTGGCGAACTATACCCTTACGGCGTCAGCGGCGGCCTGATTCGCGCGGGAGACGACCACTTTTACGGAACCAGTCCGGCAGGCGCATTGCGCATTGCGGAGGACGGGACAACGGAGTTGCTCGGCGGTGCTTCCATCACGGGCAATCTGGTGGAAAGCAGCGACGCACAGGGGCGATTCTTCTATGGAGCGGAGAAAAACCAGATTTTCAAAATGCGACCTAACGGCAGCAAGGAGATTTTCGCCACGGTGGTCGCAGACCTCGCCACAAGGTTCAATCCCACCGAGGAATGGACGAACGTTTCAATTCCACCCGTTCCATCTTTCCCCAATGCCACCGTGTCCTTCGACTTCTCGCAAAACAGTTTTTTCACCGAGGAATTCGTCGGGTTGTCAAAAGGACCTGCGGATGCCGAGACCGACATGGCATTCGGCATCTTCGTGATCGGGAATCAGTTCTATGCGCTCAATGGCAACACCTACACATTCGACAATTTCATTTCTTGCAATGCCGGTGAGACCTATCAAGTGGTGATGACGATCAATAGCAACGCATTTCCGACCACCTGTTCGGTGACGGTCAATGGCACCGTTCTTGCAAGCAACTATGCTTTTCGGGAAGGCTATCCGTCCGTGTCCGGTCTGGACAATGTGGTCCTCAGTCACAAGATCGGCTCCTATGCCGTTTCCAACCTTGCCTACAGTCATGACAATCCGGGAACGAACATCGTGGGTGGACTTTTTCTGGATGGTGACGGCACGCTCTACGGAACGACCGCGGAAGGTGGAAACACAGGACACGGCATCATCTTCAAGGTATCTCCGGCAGGTGGGGTCACGAAGCTCGCTGACTTCAGCGGCAATGGCACCGACAACAAGGGTGCCAAACCGTTAGCCGCCTTGATGAAGCACACGGACGGACTTTTCTATGGCACCACATCGCGCGGAGGTGCCGGGGATCGTGGCACTATTTTCCGGGTATCACCGGCAGGCAAGATCACGACCTTGCTGGAATTCGAGGCGGATGAGCGTGATTCCGTGCCAACCAGCCGGTTGGTCGCCGGCAGCGATGGCAACCTTTACGGAGCCACTCGCGGGGCAAGTGAGAAAATTGCGGATGGCAAGGGTGAAGGTGGTGTCTATCGGCTGGTGTTCGACGGTCCTCCAGCCGTGTATCCGATGGAAGGCAAGCCGCTGGACATCGGCAGCTATCAGATCCGCGGCCGGTTCAATGCCCGGGGAGCCTACACCAGCGCCTGGGTGGAATACTGGACGAAAGACGATCCAACCCGAAAGATCAAACCGCTGAACCCATCCTTCTCGGGTTACAAGACGCGCGAGTTCGGAGTCGCGCTGACCGGCTTGAAAAGCGGGATCACCTACAGCTACCAACTGCGGGCCTCCAGTTCACGCGGAGCCAATCCGACAGACAGCGAAATCATGCACTTCTCCACGTCTGGCTTGCCCATCGTGCGGCTGGGAGGAACCGACATCAATACTGACTCGGCAGTCTTCCATGCGACGGTCAACGCACAGAATGCGGAGACCAAGGTGATTTTCGAATATGGAACCAATGGCATCGACTTCCCCATGTCGGTCATCGGAACCTCCATCAATGCCACCGGAGGAAATCCCGATTCCATCGATGGAGAAACGGACACGGAGGTGAGTGCTTCAGTCATCTATCTCATTCCGGGAGTGACTTATCACTACCGGGCAAGGGCAACGAACAGCGCCGGAACCACGCTGGTCGGAACGACGGTATTCACCACCTTGTCCGAACCCCTGTTGACTCTAACCGCAGCCGAGGCGCTCTCCACCACCCGCGCACAGGTGAACGGGACGGTGGACGCGCGGGGCTCGTCCTGTTCTATCGCATTCGAGTGGGGAACCGACGGCATTTCCTTTCCGGACAGTGTCTCCGCGAGTCCGGCTTCAGCGAACGGCAGCGGACCTGTGCCCGTGACAGCGACCTTGACCGGCCTGCAACAGGGAACGACTTACAAATACCGCATCCGTGCAACGGGACCGGGCAGTTCCGCACCGGAAGGGACTGTCAGCGAGACGAGAACCTTCAGCCTCAGCATCCTATCAGGTCTGGCGCAGGTCTTCCCCGATCCGCTGCCGCCCGGGGGCAGCAGCGTGACCGTGAACTTCCTGCCTGCCTCGCAGGGAGCGTGGCGTTTCGAAGGCGAGACCAGGTGGCTCACTTCGGGAATCACAGCGGGTCATCTGGCGAGCGGCAAGCGGCGGATCGAGTTCCTCCCGGTGGCCGGATATCTCAGCCCGCCGGGAGAGATCGTTGACATCGGCAGCAACAAAACCATCACCCTCGTCCGGACCTATTTCGAGACCCCGACAGTTGGAAGCGGCAGCCTCTCCGTATTTCTCAAGCCCGACGGGTTAGGAGGAAAATGGCGCGTGGTCGGAGAATCCGTATGGCGTGACAGCGGAGGTCCCGCGCTCGGCGGACTGCCAGCGGGGAGCTACCTGGTCGAGTGCAAGCCGGTCTCGACGGTCACGAAATTCGTCACCCCTCCCCCGGCGCCGGTCACCATTTCCAACGGCAAATCCATCCAGCTCACTCTCACCTATTACAAGGACAACAGCACCGCCCTCCCGGCACCGGTGCCGCTGGATTTCGCAAGTGTCGCCACCGACGAGGACTCGCCCTTCGCCTACGTCGGCCAGATCCGCAGCGAGGTCGGGTCGAGCACCGGATTTGTCGTCAAACGGCGGGTGGTCGCCACGGCCGCACACGTGGTTTTCGACGATGGGAAATTCGCGAACGTCACCCAACTCCAATGGCTCTTCCAGCGCCACGCCGGACAGAACGAACCCACGCCGCAGATCCCCCGCGGAAGCTTCGTCGCGACCGGTTATGCCGCCACGAGAAAGAACGCGACACCTGGCGAAGGCACCTCCGAGTCACAGAATCTCGACTACGCCGCCCTCTACTTCCTCGAAGAAGCCGGACGTGGCGGCTACGGCGGCTACCTCGCCAGCGATTCAGGTGACGACAACGAATTCCTCAATTCCTCCGCCCAGAAAATTCTCGCGGGCTATGCCGTGGACGGAACTCCCCCATCCGCAATGGGCAAGCTGCATGCAACCGCCGCATTCACCGCCGCGCTCACACCGGCCTTTGGTGAAACGTGGACCAGCACGGCCGTGCGGGGACTTGGCGGGTGTTCGGGCGGCCCTCTCTTCGTGCGCCATTCCAGCGGTTCCTATTTCCCGGCCGCCATCTATCTGGGAGGCTCCGGCCAGACCGTCGTCCGGGCCATCGACAGCCAGGTGGTCAAACTCTTCCTGCTGGCCGAGGAAAACGGCAACGGCGGAGGAAACGACACCGGCGGCGGCATCACCCATTCGAGCTTCACCGCCATCGGTGCCGCCACCCAGCCCAGCGCTCTCGTGGTCACCATCCAGCCCGAGGCGGCCCGCAAGGCAGGTGCCGGTTGGCTGCTCAAGCCCGAGACCAGCTACCGGTCGAGCGGAAGCCAGAGATCCGGACTTGGCGCGGGCGTCTATCAGTTACAACTCTCCACCGTCGCCGGATTCCAGGTTCCCACCCAGCAAACCGTCACCGTCGGCGGCGGCCAACTCAAACAAGTCACCTTCACCTACGCTGGAGCCCCGCTCATCAAGATCGAACAACCCAAGGGCACCCCCCTCACCGACGGACTCGCCACCATCCCCATCGGCTCCATCCTCGTGGACACATCCACCACCAAGACCTTCATCATCCGCAACCCCGGCAAGGCCCCTTTGAAAAACCTCAAAGTCACCCTCGACGGCAAAAGCCCCGCCCCGTTCAGTTTCACCCAGCCCACGAAAACCACCCTTGCTCCCGGCGGGAGCACCACCTTCAAACTGACCTTCCGCCCCTCGGAAAAAGGCAGCTACGAAGCCACGCTCCACGTCGCCAGCAACGATTCTACCCAAAGCCCCTTCGACATCAAGCTCACTGGCAAAGGCGTCACCAAAACCACCACCATCGCCCGCCTTCCTTCGTGGACCGACCTCCACGACCACGGCGCACTGACAGGATTCCAACACCAGCAACACCGTTTCACCCCCTCGGTCGTGACCCTGCCGGATGGCAGAAGATACCGGGCACTGACAGTCGAAAAGGCCCCTGACACCCGGGACCCCACCGTCGAGGTATCCTCCGACCTCGTGGACTGGCACAGCGGCCACCAACACACCACCGTCCTGCTCGACGACCTCTTCCGCCTCAAAGTGCGCGACAACACCCCGTTCTCCACGGACAAAAAGCGCTTTATCCGGCTGAAAACGGACAGCGATTGACAAGGAAATTCCTGTTTTGCCATTCGCTGTCCCGGGCGCTCGGCTGATGTCAGGCAGAAACCGGCCAACAGACAATAATTCCGGTTCATGCTTGAGTCCTGCTAGGGAAATAGATATGCGATCCATGACATTCGCATCACCAGATTCCGAAATCACATCATGAATGAAGCCGAGAATGGATTTCGCGCTCCCCTGCCGGAGGAGCTCGCTCCCCTGTTTCCCAGCTATCAGATCCGTTCGCTGATCGCGATGGGCGGGATGGGTGCGGTCTATCATGCGATCCAGACCTCGCTGGACCGCGAGGTGGCGATCAAGATCCTTCCCACTGAATTCAGCAAGGATTCGGAGTTCTGTGAAAACTTCGAGGCGGAGGCCAAGGCAATGGCCAAGCTCAATCACCCCAACCTCATCGGCATCTATGATTTCGGCGAAGTGGGCGGGATGCTCTTCATCGTGATGGAGTATGTGCCCGGCAAATCGCTGCATGAGACCTGCTATGGAACCGCGATTGATCCCGCGGAGGTCATCCGCCTGATGTCCGCCATTTCCCATGGGCTGGCGCACGCCCACGGGTATGGAATTCTCCACCGTGACATCAAGCCGGCGAATATCCTGCTCGACGCCCATTTGCAGCCCAAGATCGGGGATTTCGGCCTGGCCCGGCCGCTGGATGCGCAGGTCAAGGAGGGTGAGGCGATCTACGGCACGCCGGGTTACACCGCGCCGGAAGTGATGATGCCGCCGCACAAGGTGGATCAACGGGCGGACATTTTCTCGCTCGGCGTTTTGTTGAAGGAATTGCTCACCGGGGTTCCGCCGGAAAGTGACGGGAGACTTCCCTCGTTGATTTCAAAATGTGATCCGCGCTTCGATGCGGTGGTGCTGAAAGCCACCCATGCGATTCCTCTGCAACGCTATCAGAATGCGACGGAGATCGCCGATGCGCTCCAGAAGCTCGCGAGCTCCTCGGGGCCGAAGGTGGTCCGTGCGGGATCACCGGCGGCTCCGAAACGACCGGTGGCCAGGAAGGTTTCCAAGCAGACTTCCAAATCGGGCGGTGGCGGAATGCTGGTGGCCCTGTTGATGATTGCGGGGCTGGTGGCGGCATTTCTTTTCAAGGATCAGATTTTCCCAAAGTCCAGCCCACCCCCGACTCTTCCTCCGATCGTTGACGAACCGGTGGCCCCGGTGAATCCCGATCCGGTGGTGCATGAACCGGAACCTGTGAGACCTGACCCGGGTCCCTTGGTTCACGAACCGGAACCCGTGGAGCCCAATCCCGGTCCGGTGGCTTCCGAACCAGCACCAGACCCGGTGGTTTCTGAACCCGTCGTAGGCTCCATGCCGAGCGTCGCGCCGAAGTTTGACGTGGACGGCTTTCTGGAGCATGCCCGATCGGTGATGGTCAAACGCTGTGGTCCCGAGATCGTCAAGCACGACGAAGCCCTCAAGAACAACCTGGCTGACTTCAAGCTCAACGCCCTCAAGCTGCAGAAGGAAAACCTGCCGGAACGCTTTCTCACCGCGGGAGCCAGGGAACTGGATACGTTTGTCAGCACGCAAGAGCTGAACAACAACCGGATGGGAACGGAGCTTGAGAAGCCCCTGAAATTCAAGCCCTACCTCGTGGATCTGCATCAGCAATGCAAGGCCAAGGAAACCCAGTTCGATGCGGAGCTGACGACAGCATTGGCCGAACATCAGAAAACCTACCTTTATGGCCTCGGGATCAAGCTGAAAGCGCTGCAGGACGCGAAGGATGCGGCAGCGGTGGAACTGATCAAGACCGAGATCGAAAAGGTGAACACGAGCCCGGATTATTTCGCGGGCTTGATGTCGGCAGCCAGCAAGAACTGAGGCTGACGAGGCCGAAGGATGGGGACAGAAAATGCGAGGGGTTGACCTTGGCTTGCCGGGCGTTGTTCATTCGTGCACGCGATGTCCCCTACCCGTCCCGATTCCAAACCGCTCGTCATGACGCCCCATGAGGCGCTGAAGCGGTATTTCGGTTTCAACGGGTTTCTCGACGGGCAGGAGGAGGTGATCACGGAGATCACGTCTGGCCGCGACGGACTGGTGGTGATGCCGACCGGCGGCGGAAAATCGCTGTGCTTCCAAATCCCGGCGCTGTGTTTCCCGGGCGTGACGCTGGTGATCTCGCCGCTGATCGCGCTGATGAAGGATCAGGTGGACGCGCTCGTCGCCCGCGGGATCGAGGCGACGGTGATCAATTCCACGCTGTCGTGGCCGGAGCAGAAGGAACGCCTCGACGGGATGCGGAGCGGAAAGTGGAAGCTGGTCTATGTGGCTCCGGAACGGTTCCGCGCGGAGAGTTTCCTGAACGCCCTGCAGCGGCATCGAGATCTCGCTTTTCGCGGTGGACGAGGCGCACTGCCTCAGCCAGTGGGGACATGATTTCCGGCCCGATTACCTGCGGCTCGGCAAGTCGCTGGAGAAAATCGGCAGGCCGCAATGCGTCGCGCTGACCGCCACGGCCACCCCGATTGTTAGAGAGGACATTTCCTCGGTGCTTGCCTTGCGAGAGCCATTCGAACGGGTGAGCGGATTCTCACGGCCCAACCTATCGCTGAACATCACGGCCACCGACAAGGCGGCCCACAAGGACGAGCGGATGCGGGCGGTCATCGCGGCGCACAAGACCGGCATCGTCTATTGCGCGACCCGCAAGAAGGTGGAGGCGGTGTCGGAGACCATCGCGAGCTGGGGACTGAAATGCGTGGCCTATCACGGCGGCATGAGCGACCAGGAACGCGAGCGCGCGCAGGAGGTTTTCATCCATCGCAAGGCGGACGTGGCGGTGGCGACGAACGCGTTCGGCATGGGCATCGACCGATCCGATGTTCGATTCGTGATCCACTACGAGATCCCCGGCAGCGTGGAGGCCTACTATCAGGAGGCCGGCCGCGCCGGGCGCGATGGCGAGAGCTGCCGTCTGCGAGCTGCTCTTCAACTACGCCGACACCCGGACGCAGGAGTTTTTCATCGATGGGGCAAACCCTTCCGCCACGGTGATCCGCTCGATCTATCAATATCTGCTCAACGAGGCGGACAAGGATTTCGAGGTCCATCGCACGCTCGACGAGATGGCCGAGGGGGCGGACGTGAAGAACTCGATGTCGGTGGGCAGCGGTCTATCAGTCCTGGCGCGCAGCGGCTACATCCAGCGCTTCGACATCCCGAAGAAGCGGATGCGCGGCACCCGGCTGCTGAAGCCGGATGTCCTCGCGAGCCAGCTCGAGCTGGACGAAGCGCGCGATCGAGGAGAAGGACCGCCGCGACCGCGAGAAGCTCAAGGCGATGGTCGAGATGTGTTATTCCCGCGTCTGCCGCCAGCAGTGGATCCTGATGTATTTCGGCGAGGCCGATGCCGGGGTCTGCGGCACTTGCGACGTTTGCCGTGACGAGGGTTCCGGTGAATCGCGTGCGCCGACCGACGGAGGAGGAAATCATCGTGAAAAAGGCGCTCAGCGGTGTGGCCCGCATGTCGCGCCGGACGAATGTCGGATGGGAAGGTCGCTTCGGCCGAGGGCGCATCGTCCAGATGCTGGCGGGGAGCAAGTCGCAGGAAATCATTTCCGCCCGCCTCGACCAGCTGAGCACCTACGGCATCCTCAAGGACAAGGGCGCGGGCTATCTGAACGCGCTCATGCGGTCCATGGCCGAGGCCGGACTGGTGCAGACGGTGCCCGGCGAGTTCCCGCTGCTGACGCTGACGCCGCTCGGCGACCGCGTCATGCGCGGCGAGGCAAAATTCCAGCTCGTCTGGCCGGACACCGAGGTCGCGCGCAAGGAGGCGGGACTCCACGATCACGGCCACGATCCGCAGCTCTACTCGATGCTGCGCGACCATCGCGCCAGGCTCGCGAAGCGGGAGGACGTGCCGCCGTATGTCATTTTCAACAACAAGACGCTGGAGTCGCTGGCCCGCTATCAGCCGGTCAACGCGACGGAGGCCCTTGCAAATCCCCGGCATCGGCGAGGCGAAGGTGCAGCGCTACGCCGAGCCCTTTCTCGAGATCATCCGGGTGTGGAAGAAGTCGGGTCGGAGTTAGAGGAAATGTCCATTACCTAACATTAATGATGGAAGAAGCGGGATCCTTGTGCAAGGATGGTCGGCATGAAGGTCTTTCAATCAATCATCAACTCCGTGGCGATCAGTTTCCTTGCGGCAAACATGCTTTCCTGTCGAGGGAAAGTGGACGCCCCTACGGCGGCGGAGGAGGCCGGAGAAGTCTCGAAGCTTTCGGAACTGGAGCCATTTCGAAACAGCACGCGGCAGCTTTATAACAACCGCAAGTTTGCCGAGCTTGAGGCGCTTGCCAACCAGGTCCGCCCTGACAAGGAACGGTTTGCCGACGGTGACTGGAAGATCTATCACTTCCACGAATCGCTGGATTGCCAGGACAGCGAAACGGAATCCATGTGGGAGCTGCACGAAAGGATACACACTGATTGGGAAAAGGCGTATCCCGACTCCATCACAGCGAGGGTGGCGACGGCGCGGTTTTATGTGGCCTATGCATGGCATGCCCGAAGCAAGGAATACGCGGACAAGGTGACGGATGAAGGCTGGCGATGGTTCAAGGAGCGGCTTGCGAAGGCAAGGACCGTGCTGGATCAGTCGAAGCCGCTTTCTCCAAAGTGCCCGATGTGGTGGAGCGCGAGCCTGAAAGTGGCGCTGGGACAACAATGGCCGCGTGTGGAATATGACGCGTTGTTCAAGGAGGCCAAGGAGGTCGAACCGGAATTTTTCCCGTAACGACTGCGCCCGCGCGAACTTTCTTTTGCCGAGATGGTATGGAAAACCGGGCGAGTGGGAGAAGGTGGCGGAAGACGCGATCGAGGCTCAGGGTCCGTCAGGTGCGGAGACCTATGCCCGCGTGATCACCTATCGGTCCCCCTTTTACGGGAACCTATTTTCCGAGACCAAGGCATCGTGGACCAAGACCCGGCAGGGTTATGAGGACATGATCAAGCATTTCCCGGGGTCGATGAGAAATCTCAACAACTACTGCCGCCTGGCGTGTCTGGCCGGGGACAAGGACAAGGCCCGCGAGCTGTTCGGCCTGATCGGGAAGAACAAGGTGGAGGGATCATGGAAGCGGAAGAACAACGAGTTCGAGATGGCGAAGGCTTGGGCGAACTCGGATAATTGAAGTGGCACACGCAAGACCAGTGGGAGGAAATTTCGTGGCTGTGGAGGTGAGACGCTTCAGATGCCTTCGTTAGACAGTCACAGAAGATTCATGATTACCTCTTGAATCCGGCAACGCCGCAAAACAAGCTGCGGCCATGTCGCCCCGCACCGCTGCCACCGAGCTTGCCCGCCGCCTGAAGGAAGCGGGGCATGAGGCGTTGTTCGCGGGAGGCAGTGTGCGGGATCGATTGTTAGGCCGTGAGCCGAAGGACTATGACATTGCGACTTCGGCGACCCCGAAGCAGGTGACGGAGCTGTTTCCCGGTTCCAATGAGGTGGGTGCGCACTTCGGCGTGGTGATCGCGAAGCACCACGGGGTGCATGTGGAGATCGCGACCTTCCGGACCGATGGCAGTTACAAGGACGGCAGGCGGCCGGAGACGGTGACCTTTTCGACACCCGAGGAGGACGCCCAACGGCGGGATTTCACGGTGAACGGATTGTTCGAAAGGCCGGAGAGTGGCGAGGTGATCGATTACGTCGGCGGGATGAGGGATCTGGAATCGCGGGTGTTGCGGGCGATCGGCGATCCGCGTGGCGAGGTTCAGTGAGGATGGATTGCGGTTGATGCGGGCGGTGCGTTTTTCCGCGACGCTTGGATTTGAAATGGAGGCTGCCACGAAGGCCGCGGTGATGGCATGCGCGCGGCCTGCTAGAGCGGATCTCCGTCGAGAGGATCCGCGAGGAATTTTCCAAGATCCTGACTTCGCCAGGACGACGGAACGGAGTCGAGCTGCTGGTGGAGACCGGGTTGATGAAGCACGTGATGCCGGAGTTTCTAGCAACCATCGGCTGCGAGCAACCGCCGGAATGGCATCCCGAGGGCGACGTTTACACGCACACCTGCATCATGCTGGAAATGCTGGAGCCGGACGCCTCGCTCGAACTCGCGCTGGCGGTGCTGATGCACGACATCGCGAAGCCGCCTTGCCAAACGCGCGACGATGACACCGGACGGATCCGCTTCAACGGCCACGACGCGATGGGTGCCACCATGGCGGACGAAATCCTTCATCGCCTGCGCTACCCGAACGACGTGATCGCGGCGGTGGTGCCGATGGTCGCGCGGCACATGCAGTTCATGAACGTCCAACAGATGCGGACGGCGAAGTTGAAGCGCTTCATGGCGGAGCCGACCTTCGAGGACGAGATGGAACTTCATCGCGTGGATTGCGGATCGTCGAACGGTTTCACGGACAATCACGAATTTCTCCAGGCCAAGGCGGTGGAGTTCGAGGCCGAGCCGCTGATCCCCCCGCCACTGGTCACGGGGCGGGATCTGATCCAGCTCGGCTTGAAACCCGGACCGAGGTTCAAGGAAATCCTGGAGGCCATCCAAACGGAGCAACTCGAAGGACGAATCCTTGATCGTGAGCCCGCTTTGGACTACCTGAAGGTCCTCGCCGGCGAAACTTCCGCATGATTCGCGCGGTATCCAGCAAGATCAGCGGCGCGGTCCGCCCCAATCCCTGAAACATTTCCACCCATGAATTCCACCATTCCCGTCGAGCATTCCGATCCCGTCAACGCCGCCATCCTTGCCATTTCCGAGGATCTGGTCGCCGGATTCCAGCGTCAGCCATTCCATGTGATCGCCGAGAAATCCGGAGTGCCGCTGGAGACCGTGATCGAACGGATCCGCGCGATGGTCGAGGCGGGAGTCGTCCGCCGGGTGCGGCAGACGCTGCTTTCCACCAAGCTCGCCCACGGGGCCCTGGTCGCTTGGAAGGTGCCGGAGGAAAAGCTGAACGCGACATTTGATTTCATGGCGAAGGACGATCCGTTTTCCGGGCATGTGGTGATCCGTTCGACGGACACGGACGTTTCGGGATCGGGCTACCGGCTGTGGACCACGCTCAAGGTGCCGGTCGGCGAGTCGCTGGATTTCCACGCCACCGCGCTGCTGAGGCTGACCGGAGCGACCGAATATTTGCTGATGCCCGCCAACGGGGTTTTCGCTCTCGGAGTGGGACACACCCGCCGGAAAGTGCTCGAACCCGGCGACAAGGCGGATGAGCCCGCCACCATGATGACGACCGCCGCCGTGGATCTCACCAAGGAGGAATGGGAGGTCCTGCTCGCCCTGAAGGAGGAACTCACTCCCGATGAAATTGCTGAAAACCCGTGGGACAAGCGCGCGGAAATCGCCGGGGTCTCGCTGGATCGCTTTTGCGAAGTGGCGGAGGTGCTGAATCACAAGAAGGTGATCGGGCGTTTTTCCACGTTCCTTGAGCACGTCAAGCCGTCCGCCACCGGCGAGCGCGTCACGCGTTTCAACGGCCTCTTCCACTGGGCCGTTCCAAAAGGCCGCGAGGTCGAGGCCGGCGGCGAAGTCGGGCGGCATTTCTGCATGACGCACGCCTACTGGCGCGAGGGCGGACCGCAGTTTGGCAACGTCAACATCATGGGCGTGATGCACGGCACCGAGAAGCCACGCGTGCTCGAGCACAAGGCGGCGATCGACAAGCACCTCGCGGCGGTCGGAATTCCGGTTTCCTACACGAATGTCTTCTGGGGCGGTCGCTCGGAAATCAAGCCGTCGGAGATTTCACCCAAGGTTTACGCGGAATGGCATGCGACGCATGCGGAATGAGATTTCCGGATGAAATTCCTCGCGAGCAAGGTGCCATACTTGGTATTCACAATGACGGAGGACACTTGAGAAAATCTGAGTAGAATTTTCGTGTGTCCACGTCGGGATCGTGATGAATTGAAGACAACCCATGCAGGCGACACTTTTACCTCCCCGCAATCCGGCACTTTGCGTGCCGATCACCTCCAATCGGGAACTCGGTGCATGCCTGATCGCCAATCTTCCGATGGTCGAGCTTCTCTCGGCCGAACTGCGCCGGGCCGGACTCCAGTTGGTCGAACCGCGGGAAGCCTGCTCGCGGACCTTGCGCATCCCGCTCGACAACTGGATCGAACTCGGTGCCCTGCTCCTCCTCGGACGCAACCCGAACTCCGCCTGCCTGCTCAACGCGGATGGCGACATCCTCGCATGGAAAGGCCACGATGATCCCGAAACAATGCGATGACAAGATCGTCACGGACGCGGACTGCTTTCCCGTGAGATATCCATGGGACCTCCTGCGAATGAATGAGGAGGTCCTCGCGCTCATGGACGAGACCTCGCTGCATGGCGAGGTCAGTCCGCTCGCCAGCCTCAGCGGCTGCATCCGTATCGGAAATGGAACCGAAGATCCTTCCCGGCACGGTCATCGAGGGACCCGTCATCATCGGACCTAACAGCCACATCGGCCCGAACGCCTACATCCGCGGCGCCACCAGCATCGGGGCGAACTGCTATGTCGGAAACGGCGCGGAGGTGAAGAACTCGGTCATTTACAACAACACCTACATCTCCCGCCAATGCTATGTCGGCGACTCCATCATCGGCACCCACGTCACGCTGGGCGCCGGAACCTGCACGGAAAACCACCGGCATGACGGGCGGCACCATGTTTCCATGGTCCGCGGCAAGCAGGTGAACACCGGAAGGCTGAAATTCGGAGCCATCCTCGGCGACGGTGTTAGAACCGGTGTCAACACCTCCATCGAGGCCGGCGTGAAGATCGGCGTGGCCCGCACCACCCAGGCCGGGAGCTATGTCGGCAAGGACCTACTGTGACCAAAACGTCACAATCCATGCATTCGCCGGGCATGGATGCCCCACCTAGCTTGTCGTCGAAATGCACCGAATTCTGATTGTCGAGGACGAACGCGACATTGCCGACCTGATCGGCTTCAACCTCCAGCGCGCGGGTTATCAAATCCTCAAGGCCCACGACGGCATCGAGGGAACCGAGATGGCCCTGCGCGAGCGCCCCGATCTCATCCTGCTGGACCTGATGCTTCCCGGACGCGACGGCTACTCGGTTTTCCGGGAGTTGAAAAGGGACACCCGCACCATCAACACCCCGGTCATCATGCTCACCGCCCGCGCGCAGACCGAGGACCGCATCCAGGGCCTCGAGGCGGGCGCGGACGACTACCTGACCAAGCCGTTCAGCCCCAAGGAACTCATGCTCCGGGTGCAGGCCATCCTCAAGCGCTCCGAGGCTCCTCCCGGCTCCGTCGATTTCACCTACGGCCCCTTCCGTTTCGACAAGAACTCGCTGAAGTTCTATCTGGACAACGAACCGTCCGAGCTAACAGCCACCGAGTTCAAGCTGCTGCTCTTCCTTTGCGAGCGCTCCGGCAAGCCGCAGGACAGGAACGACCTGCTCCGCACCGTCTGGGGCTACAGCGATGCCACCCACAGCCGGACGCTCGACACCCACATGAAACGGCTGCGCCAAAAGCTCGGCGACCATGGTTCATGGGTTGAAACCGTGCGGGGAGTCGGATACTGCGTTGCGAAAGCGAACGCATGACCACGGAAATCTCTATCTTTGCCACTGTCTCGGCACTCGCCGCACTGGCCATCCTCGCCTACCGCAACCGTGGCAACCGCCGAAAATCAGAAGCCCAGCTCGATGCCTGGAAACTTCGCCTTGAAAAGGACCTCCAGCAGGCCCGCGAGGAGCGCAACCGCCTGCTCGACGCCCTTGGAGACGCATTCCTGCTGGTCGATGCGGACGGCAACATCCGCTTCGCCAACGAGGCCGCGCGTGCGCTTTTCGGCAAGCGCGAGCTGCTCAACCGACCCGTTAGAGAGGCATTTCTCGACCCCCGGCTCGCCGAGGCCCTGCTCCGCTGCATGGAAACCGGCGAACCCGTCCAGTCACGCGTGGTCCTTCCCCAACAAACCTCGCCACGCGGCGACCTTGAGAACCGCGGCGTCAACGCGTGGATCATCGACGCGGCCCAACTCTCCAACCCGACCGGTGGCGTCACCACCACCCGAGTCATCATCCGCGACGTGACCACCGAACACCAAATCGAGCAGGTCCGGAAGGATTTCGTCGCCAATGCCTCCCACGAGTTGCGGACGCCGCTGGCCATCATCAACGGCTATTTGGAAAACCTCATCGACGATGACATGATCACGGAACCGGATGTCGCGCGCCGTTTCCTCACGATCATGCGCAAGCACGCCGACCGGATTTCGCGCATCGTCGAGGACATGCTGGTCATTTCCCGCCTCGAATCGGGTGAGGCGAACGCCCTCAAGGTGGAGCCCTTCAAGTTCAGGTCGTGCATCAAGGACATCCTTGAGCGGCTTGAATCCGTCATCCGCAATCAGCAGGCCGACGTCACCGTGACCATGCCGGACCCGGAACTGGTGATGCAGGGCGACCGCTTCTACTGGACGCAAGTGCTCTTCAACCTCGTCGAAAACGCGCTCAAGCAGAACCCCTACAGCGGCCTCAAGGTGGAGATCGGCTGTGAGAAGGTCGGCGACCACCTCCAGATCTGGGTCACGGACAATGGAGTCGGCATCCCAAGCGCCGACTTGCCCCACATTTTCCGTCGTTTCTTCCGGGTGGAAAAACACCATTCCCAGCAGGAAATCAAGGGCACCGGGCTTGGGCTCTCCATCGTGAAACGGGCGATCGAGGCCCACGGCGGGACCATCGGTGTCAACTCGGTGCCCGGCAGCGAGACGAAGTTCCTCATCACCGTGCCGACGGAATTGCCCGCGGAATAGCCGGTCCGGGCGGAAGTTCGGATGGGCCGTTTCGCGGAATCGTGCGGAATCATTGATTTCCAGCGCATTTTCGGAAAATTGCCGTGCGATTCCGGGTAAAGTTCGCCTAAATCCTCGCGGACCCGGGCTTTGAGCCTATCCCCTACCCCTATTTTCCGATGCCTTCCGCCTCCATCCAAATCCTTCATAAGGAGCGCCTTCCTTCGACAGGCTGCCTGGTCGTCCCGGGACGACTCGACTTCGAGCACCTTCTCCATTTCGAAAAACTCTTCACCGGCCGCAAAATCACCTGGCTGGTCGAGGAATCCGCCCTCTACGACAACGCCGTCCGCGCCTACCTCGAAAAGTCCGGTTCGGGTGCGATGTTCTCCACCGACGACGCCGCTCCCGCCGCCGCCGGAGAGCAGCTCAAGTCCTACCTCACCAACGGCGGCGTGCTCATCTTCGTCCCCGGCCGGGCAACCACCCGGAACGCGACTCCCAACCACATCCCGGCGGCCCAACTGGCCATCCTCTGCGCCTTCGGATTGCCCATCCTGCCCGTCGCCGTGGATTGTCCGCGCGAGTCGTGCATGGCCACCGAACGCCCGTCATCGCTGCCTCAGGCGGTCTTCGTCGTGGCCAAGGCGATCCCTGCGGAACAAGCGAGCATCGCCACATTCCAACAGGCCCTCTTCGAGGCGAACGAGATCGCCTACAGTTCCCGCTCACTCTTCAAGGGCTCCCTCGCCATGGCGCTGATGGAAGGCCTGAAAAAGCATGGATCGAGAAACAAGATCCTCGACGGCGCCGATGACTCGGACATGGGTTTCGACCGCGTTCTAGCGGCGGCGATCGTGTTGTCGAAGGTGATCAAGACCGAGACCGACAAGCAACGCGTCGCCATCGTCCTTCCACCGGGCAAAGGCGGACTCATCGCCAATCTCGCTGTTCTCTTCGCCGGCAAGGTCCCAGTGAACCTGAATTTTTCCGCTGGACCGGAGGCAATCAAGTCCTGCATCCGGCAGGCGGACGTGGACCGCTTCATCACCGCGGATCCGTTTGTTAGAAAGATCTCATCGTTCCCCTGGCCGCCTAACCGGGACCTCATCTTCATCGAGCGCGTCCTTCCCACGCTCAAGAACAAGATCATCACCTGGGCCATCATTTCGAAAATCCTGCCATCAAGCGTGCTGGGAATCATCCTCGGCCTGAACAAGCGCCGCGGCGACGAAGAGGCCACCCTGCTTTTCACCTCCGGTTCCTCCGGCGAGCCCAAGGGTGTCGCGCTCAGCCACCGCAATGTCCTCGCGAATGTCTGCCAGTTTGGCAGCCGTCTCGACCTGCCGAGCGGCTCCGCGATCCTCGGATGCCTGCCGCTTTTCCACTCCTTCGGCTGCACGGTCACGCTTTGGTTCCCCGTCATCGAGGGCGTGAACCTGGTGACCTATCCGAGCCCGCTTGAAACCAAGCGCCTGGCCGAACTCATCGCCTTCCATCAGATCAACATCTTCCTCTCCACGCCAACTTTCCTGCGTGGCTACATGAAGCGCATCGATCCCGCACAGTTCGCGTCGCTCAAGCTCGTGGTCACCGGCGCGGAGAAATTGCCGCAGTCCCTGGCGTCCGCGTTTCGAGACAAAATTCGGCATCCGCCCGCAGGAAGGCTACGGACTAACAGAAACCTCGCCTGCCACCAACGTCAATCTCCCCGATCCGGCACCCGAGCGCGACTCCATCGTCCTCCCCTCCTCCCGCCACGGCTCCGTCGGCCAGCTTCTCCCGGGCATGGCCATCCGCATCACCGACCCGGCCACCGACAAGGAAGTCCCCATCGACCAACAGGGCATCATCTGGTTCAAGGGATCGAACGTTTTCTCCGGCTACCTCAAGGACCCCAAGCGCACCGCCGAGGTTCTAACCGACGGGTGGTTCCGCACCGGCGACGTTGGTCGTGTCGATGCCGACGGATTCCTCTACATCGAGGGCCGCATCTCGCGCTTCTCCAAGATCGCCGGTGAAATGGTTCCCCACGAAACGGTCGAGGCCGCCATCAACAAGGTCCTCGGACTCGACGGCGAATCCGAGCGCCGCATCGCCGTCGTCGGCGTGCCCGACGAACAGAAGGGCGAGGCCATCCTGCTCCTCTCCACCATCGCCGGTCCCGCGCTCGAACAGGAATGCATCGACCTCCGCTACAAGCTGCTGGACGATGGCCTGTCCTCGCTCTGGTGCCCCAAGCAGATCGTTCCCGTCGCCGAAATCCCCGTCCTCGCCTCCGGCAAGCTCGACATCAAGGCCTGCGAGACACTTGCGAAGCGGGTCGGTTGAAGAGAGTTATTGGTTATAGGTTAGAAGTTAAAAGTGAATACTTCGCCGCCTATTGCTCCTCCAAATAACTTTTAACAAATAACTTCTAACGATAACCACCCATGTCCAACCGCATCGACTCCACCTTCGCCCGCCTTCGGGAAACCCAACAGAAAGCCTTCGTCGCCTACGTCGCCGCCGGTGATCCCGGTTTCGAGTCCTCCTTGGAAATCATCAAGGCACTCGCCGATGCCGGAGCCGACATCATCGAGCTCGGCCTTCCCTTTTCCGATCCCTTGGCCGACGGCATCGTCAACCAGATGGCCGCCGACCGCGCCCTCAAGGCGGGCATGAACACGACCCGCTCCATCGAACTCATCCGCCGCTTCCGCGAAACCCACGAGACCCCCATCGTCCTCTTCACCTATCTGAACCCCGTCTTCACCTACGGCTTCGAGAAATTCCACCACGACGCCGCCGCCGCCGGAGCCGACGGGATTCTCCTGCTCGACCTGCCGCCCGACGAGGCCGCGCTCAACAAGGACCTCGCCATCGGCACCGGGCTCAAGCACATCCGACTCATCGCCCCCACCACCCCGCCGGACCGCGTCAAGACCCTGGCCCAAAGCTCGGAGGGCTTCATCTATCTTCTATCAAGAACCGGCGTCACCGGTTCGCACGGCGCACCTTCGGCCAACATCGCCGCACAGGTCGCCGCCGTCCGTAGCCACACCGACACCCCGATCTGCGTTGGCTTCGGCATCACCACCCCGGAACAAGCCGCCGAGGTCGCGAAATCCGCCGATGGTGTCATCGTCGGCTCCGCCATCGTCAAGCAGGTCGAGCTCCATCCGGAAAACGCCGCCAAAGCCGTGCGCGATTTCACCGCTCCACTCATCGCCGCAACGAAGGCCTGAAATCATGGCGAACGAAGGCAAGGCATTTCTCAAGGGCGGAGTCGGCTGCTTTGCCGTTTTCATCGTCCTGGGTGTGCTCGCCGTCTTGCTCGGTGGAAACATGCATCTCGATCTGGGCGGGGTGGTGCTCCTGCTGGTGATCGGGGGAATCATCGGGTTGATCGTCAACTGGATCTATCAAAAAGGTCGGCGGGATGGAGATGACGATCCTTGAGAGATTGCCCGGTCATGTCCCGCATCGTCGCATTGTTATTCATCACGCTCGCGTCCATCGGCACGGTCGGTGCCGCTGTCTATCATGTTGATTCGACGGCTGGCAATGACGCGGCGAGCGGATTTGAGCCCCGGTCTCGCATGGAAAAGTTTAACGAAGGCAAATGCGGTCAAGCTGTTGCCGGGTGACAGCTTGCTCTTCAAGGCAGGTGCCCGCTGGTCAGGCCAATTGAAACCCACCGGTGGAGGAAATGCCTCCTCGCTGGTAACGATCGGACGCTACGGCGAAGGTCCCCTGCCCCGCATCGACGGCGAGGGAAAATTTTCCGACACGGTGCTGTTGGAGAACATCGGCTTCGTCGAGATCGCCGATCTGGAAGTGACCAACCAGGGTCCCAATCGCGAACCATGGCGAACCGGTGTGAAGGTTTCTGCAAACGGAGTGGGCAAGCTGCAGCGGATCTATCTGCGCCGCTTGTTTGTCCACGATGTGAATGGCGACCTCAGGAAGTCCCACGAGGGCTGCGGGATCTATTTCGAGGCGAAAGGCAGGAACGACACGCGTTTCGATGGTCTGCTCATCGAGAAATGCCGCGTCGAGCGCACCGACCGGAACGGGATTTGCCAAAAGGGCACCGGCAGGACCCGCAGTTCGAACGTGATCATCCGTGGAAACACACTGGAAGACATCGGCGGAGACGGCATCAAGCTCTGGGGCACCAATGGCGGCCTGATCGAGAGAAATGTCGTTAGAAAGGCCCGGGCCCGCTGTGGCAATGACGAGGCCGCCGCCGGCATCTGGCCCTTTGCCAGTGACGACACCATCATCCAGTTCAACGAGGTTTCCGGCACCGTCGGAAAAACCGACGGCCAAGCCTACGACTCCGACTACGAATGTCACCGCACGGTGTTCCAATACAACTACAGCTTCGGAAACGAGGGCGGATTCATGCTGATCTGCACGCCGGGAAAGTCGGTCAACGAGGACACGGTCATCCGCTACAACATCAGCGTCCATGACGGCATCAACTCCGCGCGGGTCTTCCATTTCGGCGGCGGGGCGGCCCGCACCCATGTGTACAACAACACCATCGTCATCGGGCCCCACCAGAAGATTCCATTGCTGCAGTTCACGAAATGGGACGGCGGCACGGCGAAGGACTCACGCTTCACCAACAATCTTTTCATCGTCCGGGAAGGAGGCCGCGCGACCTATCAGCTTCAGCCGAGCAGCGGAAATGTCTTCGAATCGAATCTGTTCACGGGACGCCATGATGATCTCCCGAAAGGATGCTCGATGTCGCCCATGCCACAGTTTGCCGGAGCCCTTGAACCGACACCGGGCATCGACTCGCTCAAGGGTTTCCGTCCCGCCGATGCAGGCAAGTTTCCAAAGGGCAAGATCATCGCGAAAAACGGAGGCAGGGATTTCTTTGGAAATCCGGTTTCCAGCGATCATCCACCGTCCATCGGCGCGGTGGAAAAATAGGCTGAATCTCATTTCATCATGGATTGCAGTTTGTCTGGCATTTCAAATCTCTTCATTCCAATGAGAGAATCTGCTGTTCGTGCTCTTGGTCGATACGATTCCCAAAAGCGGATATGGCGGTCACAACTCATTGATCAATCGTCTGCGGAAGACCCGGCTCATCGACACCGTCACCGGTCCCGTCCACACCGTGGACAACCATTGGTTTTCCGACCTCGACACACTCGATTGGAAACCAAATGGAGTCAGACCTCGCGCCTTCACATTCGGGGTCTGTTGGTTTTTGGATGGGGCCGGTGCGCCGGCGGAGGAGGCCTCGCTGGCCGCCTTGCCCGAGAGCGGCGGGCGCAAAATCGTGCTGGCCAGCCTCCTGCGTCAAAAGAGCTGTGTGAGCAAAGACTGGAACGCATCTTGCCTGACCATGGGTCACCCCGGATCTGCGCGCCGATTGATCCCGGCTGGTCGCACGGACAGGAATATGGCGTGGAAGTGGACTGAACTCGCTGAGATCTTGTTCGCTGAAGAAAACACCCCGCCAATCAAATCCTTCAATCTGAATCCGCGAGGCCCCCATACACCGGGTTGATGATTTTCAGGATATCTGGCGGAGTGATGGGAGAGCTTCGCGGGCCGCATCGGCGTAGCGCGAGGACAAGGCTGCCTGCGGCGAGCAGAAGCGCCGACGGCTCGGGGATGGCATGGATGTTGTCGAGGATGATGCCTTGGCCGGTGGTGTTCTCGAAGCGGGCATTGGTGATTTGATGGTAAAACGCCTGACCGCCGAATATCTGGAGCAGCGCGGCTTCGTTGTAGGTGCCGTAGCCGAGGTTGGAAGAGGTGTGTTGCGTGCCACTTTCATCGGTAACGATGAGGCGGAACAGGCCGGTGATGCCGGCGGTGCCCTGGATATCGAAGCCTTTGAGGGAGAAGAGCGAGCCGACTTTGGTTAGATCAATGGTGCCGGCACCCGCCACGCCGATGCCTTGGGAGTCGTTCATGGTGGACTGGATGGCGAGCCCGCCGGACGCGGTGGTGGAGAACAGATAGCCGCTTTCCCCGTAGATCCCGGCCACCGGGCCGGGGGAAGCGTTGTTGAAATGCACGGTCGCATCACTGGCAGGCGGTGGGACAAGGTCGCTGAAGATCACCTTGTCGAGTTGGTCGCCGCCGGTGAACTGGAGGGAGACGATGTTCGTGAATCCCGCGAAGCCGAAGGTCTGCGAGGCGGGATAGTTTCCGTCCAGGCTGACGGTCGAATTGACCTTGGAGCCATCCGCGCGGGTTCCGATGAAGCCTACGCTGCCTGCCGTGTTGTCGCGCTCCGCAACGTCCGCCGCATAGAAGTTGAAGGCTTGGCCACTTGCCCGGGTGATGGTGATGATGGTGCTGGATGTCGAATAGATCGCGCCTGAACCGGGGTAGTAGATGCTGGTTTTCCCCCGGTAAAACAAGCCGCTGTTGTTGAAATTGAAATCACCTGATTGATAGAGATTTCCGATCCCGTTGTTCGAGTTGTTGTTGGCGGACAGGTTGTCAAAGGTCGTAATGACGGTGACCGCCCCGGCGACTTCGATGCACGCGACCAACAGCCCGGACATGGCCACAGGGAGACAGAAGGTCGGGAGGGACAAATTCATCACAACGTCTGGCGGTGCACAGCAAGGGGAGGAAAAGGCTGGAAGCGACTTTGGACTGATATCTGATTTCCGCCTGATAGATCAAGCGTGTATTCATTTTACCGGAGTCGAAATGCGCGCCAATCGGCAGGACTTCCGAGGGCATGGACCAAGCATTGATTTTTAGCGACATCGGACCAAAAGACACGGAACAACTGTCCGCCCTCCAACTCCGACGACCTAACCAGAACATCAGATTTTCCGAAGCAATTCCCAGTCCACCCGGCGGACCTGATATAAGCTCGATTCCGGCAGACCGCGTTTCATCCCGACAAAAAAAGCGGGGCCCTCTTTCGAAAGCCCCGCTTGAAAACCGATCCTCGCGTCAGAACTGAGTGCTGAGGGAGAAGTTGAACTGGCCTCCCTTGTCTGCCCGCTTGTCGGGGCTGGAGACCGGCACCGCGTAGTCAAGCGCGAGCGGAAGCGGGCTGATCGGCAGCTTCAGACGAATACCCACACCGACGTCGCTGTAGATGTCGTTAGGGCTGGCATCCCAACTGTCCTGGTTCACGAAACCACTGTCGGAGAACACCGCCGCACGGACGGTCTCGATGATCGGGATGGTGTATTCGAACGAAATGTAGCCCAGTGAATTTCCACCAAACACCTCGTTGGTGAATCCCGTGTCGCGCGGTCCGACATCACGGAAATCAAATCCGCGGAGCGTGCGGCCACCGCCGAGGAACATGCGGTCATAGATCGGGATTTGTCCGCCACCGACGCTGTTGACGAAGGCAACCTCACCGTTCACCGAAAGGATGGTGTCCCACTTGAGGTTCCAGTATTTCGCGGCGCGGGTCGAGAAGGTGAAACTGTCGTCATCGCCACCGAGACCACCACCTGCCAGGGTCAATCCGACATCGACCTTTTCTCCGCTGCGGGGAAGGACAATGCTGTCGCGACTGTCATAGACGTAGTTGAAGGAAAGCGCGCTGCGCAGATAATCACCGCCGATCCGGCTGTCCGCGAGTTGGGATTGGTTGCCCTTGCCACCGTAGTCGGCAGGACCAACGCTGGAATCGATGTTGACCTGCTCAAGGCGATACTCGCCCTTGATCGAGCCTTTCGGTCCGAACGGCTTTCTGAGAGAGACCGCACCACCGACATTCGTCTGATCGTAGTAGTCGCTGAAGTAACTGGACTGCTTGTAGAAAAGCTCGGTGCCCAATGCCAACTGGCGATCCATGAACCATGGCTCGGTGACGGAGACACTGAATTCGGATTGCTCGGATCCGGCGCGGAGGTTCATGGCGAAGCGTTGGCCTCCACCGGTGAAGTTCCACGGGTTGAAGAGATCGAAGTTCGCCTGCTCCAGGGTCAGGAATCCGACGATGCTGTCGATCGAGCTGAATCCGACACCGACACCGACCGAACCCGTGGCCTTTTCCTCAACGAGAACATTCACGTCGCGGTAACCGGATCCGCCGGGAGAACCCGTGGTCTGGACGTCACTGAAATACTGGAGGTTCTCGAGACGCGCCTTGGTGGTTTCGAGTTCGACGGTGTTGAACATGTCACCGGGCTGGAGAGGAATTTCCCGGCGGATGACCTTGTCCTTGGTCTTGACGTTGCCCGCGATGTTGACGCGGCCGACACGGAATTTCGCACCTTCGGTGATGCGATAGGTGATGTTGACGCGGTTAGGACCCGCATCGCGGATGTCCGGCGTCACGAGCGCGTCGGCATAACCGCGCGAACCGTAGAAACTGCGGATGGTGGTGATGTCGGTCCTCATCTTCTTCGATGAGTAGGCGTCGTTGCCGTTCAGCGTGAGGGACGGATAGAGTTCCTCCGGCTTGAAAACGGACATCTTGCCGAATCCAACGCCGGCCACGGTGTATTTCTCACCTTCATTGATAGGGATCACCAGATCCACGCGTCCGTCCTTCACCGGCTCGCGGCGAATGCCAGGACTGTTGGCACGGAGGTAACCCTTGCTCCGGTAGTAATCGAGAATGGCATCGAGGTCGGTGTCGAGCTGGCTTGAGTCGAAGCGACCGGACTTGGTCAACCAGGAGAACCAGCCCTTTTCCTTCACCTTCATTTCCTTGCGAAGCTCGGGATCACTGAAGGCGTGCACGCCCTCGAAGCGGATCTTGCGCACTTCGTTCTTGGTACCCTCGTCGATGATGAAGACCAGATCGGCATGTCCCGCCTGCGCTCCAGCCTGTGTCCGGTGGGTGACGGTGACGTCGGGATAGCCATAGCCCTGATAGTATTTCTCGATGTTGCGGCGGGCCTCGAGGATTTGCTCGTCACTGAGGGTTCCGCCGGCCTTGAGCTTGGTTTCCTTGGCGAGCTTCTGGTCGGTGAAAATCGTGTTTCCCACGAATCCCACACCGTCGAGAAACGGCCGCGTCGTCACCTCGGCGATCAACTTCACGCTGCCGCCCACGGGTTCCGCGAGGAAGCGGACATCATCGACGAGTCCGGATTCGTAAAGCGACTTGATGTCGGTATCGAGATTTTCCGAGCGGTATTGCGCACCGGCCTTCGAGGTCATCAGGTTGCGCAAGCGCGCCTCATCCGCCGTCTTCGGACCGTTGTAGCGGATTTCCACTTCGGAGATGTTTTTCCCCTCGAAGTCCTGCGCGTGAAGCGTGCCTGCGAGGGCGAGGACGGATAAGGAGGTGAGGGCGGCGAACTGGCCCACGCCACGGGGCATGAGAATTGAGGGAGTGATGGGGAATCGCATGCGGGGATTGTGGTTGCGCAATAAAGCCCGTCCGCGCCCGGCTTCGTCAAGGTCAATAGCGGCCATTTCCTTAACTTTTCCTTATAAATTCGAGATGCTCCCGAAATCCTTGCCCCGCGGGCACTCCTCCACTAAACCCGCCGCGTGCTCACGATTCACAAGCTCACCAAGACCCTCGGCGGCCGCACCCTTCTGCGCGAGGCGGAGATGTCCATCAACTGGGGCGAACGCGTCGCCCTCGTCGGCCCGAACGGTGCCGGCAAATCCACCCTCTTCCGCATGATCCTTGACGAGGATTCACCTGACGAAGGCACCATCGAGCGGGACGAATACGCCATCACCGGTTACCTCCCGCAGGAGGCCGGCGAGCCCACCGACGAGACGATTCTCGAAATCGCCATGGGGATCACCCCGGAAATGATCGGGCTTCTCCGCACCATCCGCGAAGGCGAGAAATCCGGCGACCTTTCGACACCCGAGTTCGCCCATGCCCAGGACCAGTTCACCGCGCTCAACGGCTATCAGCTCGAGCCCAAGGCCAAGAAGATCCTTCACGGCCTCGGCTTCAAGACCGAGGATTTCAACAAGCCCGCCCGCGAGTTCTCCGGCGGCTGGGTCATGCGCGCCCACCTCGCCCGCCTGCTCGTCATGGAGCCCGACCTGCTCATGCTCGACGAGCCGACGAACCACCTCGACCTGCTTTCCCTGCTCTGGCTCCAGCGCTACCTGCTGAACTACTCCGGAGCCATTCTCATGATTTCCCATGATCGCGATTTCATGGACACCATCATCGAGACCGTGATCGAGATCGACCCGGACGCGGCGCAACTCATTTCCTACACCGGAAATTACTCGTCCTATCTGGAACAGCGGGAAAAGCGCTACGAACTCCAGGTCCAGGCCTATCGGAACCAGAACAAGGAAATCGAAGGCGCACCAGGAATTCATCGACCGCTTCCGCCAAGTCGGTTCCAAGGCCGCGCAGGTCCAGTCCCGGATCAAGCTCGTGGAGAAGATCGAGCGCATCGAGAAGCCACGCACACCGCGCAAGCCATTCAAGTTCGCCTTCCCCCAGCCACCCCGCTCGAACCAGAAGGTCATCGAGTTCGACAAGGTCGGCCAATCCTACGGCGACAAACGCATCTACAAGGATCTCGATCTCACCATCGAGCGCGGCGACAAGATCGTCCTCGTCGGACCTAACGGCGCGGGCAAATCCACTCTTCTCAAGATGATCGCCGGCGAACTGGAGATCGACGCCGGCAAAAGCGAAACCGGATATCTAACCAAGATCGGTTACTACTCCCAGCACCGTGCCGAGTCGCTCAATGAGAACAACACCGTTCTCGAGGAAGTCCTCGGCGCCTGCACCACCCTCCGCGAAGAGGACGCCCGCGCCATTCTCGGCACCTTCCTCTTCCGCCGCACCGACGTCGAGAAACGTTGCGGTGTTCTATCCGGTGGCGAGAAGTCGCGCCTCAACCTCGTCAAGTTCCTCGTCGATCCGCCGAACCTCCTGCTCATGGACGAGCCCACGACCCACCTCGACATCCTCTCCATCGACTCGCTCGTCCACGCGTTGAAAAACTACGAAGGCACCCTTGTGTTCATTTCCCACGATGTCCACTTCATCCGGACCCTCGCGGAAACCACGCTCCACGTCACCCGCAACGAGAAGGACCCGGAAAAAGGGGCGCTCGTCACCCGTTACACCGGCGGCTACGACTACTTCATCGAGAAAAGCGGCCTGAACGACGACCGCGGCGCGGTGACCGCGTAATCCCTAGCAGCCCATTAGGAGCCTGGCCCCTATCTTCCAGTCTTCCTCTTCCGCATGAAGAGACGACAATAAGGTCGTCTCTCCTTTTCGCCATCAACATGGAACCCGTCAGCGCCCGTTATAACTGGACCATCGACGATCTGTTGACGGGCAGGCGCATTACCGCGCGACTGAACTGGCGCCTGCACTATTTCAGGGCCACGGCGTGCGTCTTTGCAGCCCTCATGATGTGGTCGAATCATCGCAAGGGCTCGGTATTCGTTGCCTCCCTCTTCGCCTGCGCCTTCCTCATCTGTTTGGGCCTGTTTCTCCGACGCATCTTCAGCGAACGGATGCTCCGCCATCAGTTCCCCAAACGCCCGGATGCAGGAGTCGCGGTAGGATGGGATATCTCGGAAGACGGGATCCTGGTCACCACCCCGCATTCCCGCACGGAGCTGAAATGGACCGTTTTCCAGCGGGTGGTCGCCACGCCCAAGGGCATCCTCTTGATGCCCAACCGCCAGATCTTCCATTTCCTCCCCTCCAGGTCATTTACGACTCCTGAGGAGATGGAATCCGTCGCCACCATGGCCAGCCACCTCGTCACGGATTTCAGGCGGATGAAATAACGCGGCCTCGACATATGGAATTTGATCGCTTCAAGATAATCCATGCGAATGCGGCTCGTTTTCGAAAACATCGACTACACCATCGTCGGCCACATGGGCTCGCTGTTGGAAAGCGAGGGTATCCCCTGCGAGATCCGCAACGCCGGTGCCGCCGGGCTCGCGGGTGAGATTCCCCACACCCAGATCTATCCGGAACTCTGGGTCCTCGACAAACTCGATGAGCCGCGCGCCCGCGAGATCATCCGTGCCTATCGGGACAAGGACGCCGCCACGCCCAAGGGCCCTGACTGGATCTGCACCAGTTGCGATGAAACTGTCGATGGCGTTTACGCCGAGTGTTGGAACTGCGGAGCCGATGCGCCGAATGAGCCTGCCGCCCCCCGCATGACCGCACCCGTCCCTCCCTTCCCTGTCGAATCGACCTTTGCGCCCGTTTCCTCACAGAATCGCTACCCGTTGCTTGACACTCTGCGCGGCCTCGCACTTTTCGGCATTCTCCTTGTGAACATGCAGGGCTTCAAGGTTCCACTCCTCGCCTATCACCCCGCGGAGAACTACCTGCCCGGACCTCTCAACGAGATCCTTAATGAAGTCCTGCATCTCTTCGTTTCCGGCAAATTCCTTCCCATTTTCTCATTCCTCTTCGGTCTCAGGACTGGTATTACAGCAAAAGCGCTGCACATCCGCAGGCCGCTCCTTCACTTCCTTCCTATGCGCCAGGATGTCCCTGCTACTCGCCATCGGATTTTTCCACGGCATCGTCCTCTGGGCAGGGGACATCCTCGCCCTCTACGCCGTTCTGGGCTTCGCCGCACTCTGGCTGCTCCGGCTCGGGCCACGGACCCTTCTCAACCTCGCGGTTCTCGTCATGGCCGCCATGATCGTGATCTCGATCATGAGGCCTCTCCATCCGTCAGATATTCAAGAGACGGGATGGCGGGCTCTCGCGGACCAATGGGTCGATGCCTACCGTCTGGCCGGTCCCTTTGAGGTGGTTCAACTCAATCAGCAGCAGTGGCAACTGATTTGGGTTTTCCACTGGATGTACTGATGTTCCCTACACCCTCTTCTTTTTCATGATCGGCCTCGCCGCTGGGAAAGCAGACCTCCTCACCCGGTTGGAATTCTTCCTAGCCAGTGTTGCGGGACATCTTGTCTGGGCCATCCCTTTGGGCATGGTCATCTCGCTGCTTTACCCTCTGGTCGCCCATGGATTTGTCCCGTGGTTCAACAATGCCGGCTGGATCCTGCCCGTCAGCCAGATTCTCGGTTCCATCATCCTGGCCTTCGCCTGGCTAGCTGGCTTCGCACTCTTCTTTCACAGCGGCCGCTTCCCCGCCCTCGCCTCGGTCCTGGCAGAAGTTGGTCGCATGTCGCTCACCAATTACCTCTTCCAGTCCCTCGCCGGAAATATCATCTTCATGGCTTGGGGCTTCGGCTTTTACGGTGGAGTTTCCGTTTCCCAGGGGATCGTATTGTCCACCCTTATCTTCACTCTCCAGCTCGTCTTTAGCCACTGGTGGATGCGCCGGTTCAAAACGGGGCCAGTGGAGTCCGCCGTCAGGAGCATCGTCTATCCGGTAGCCTGAATCCGGGTCGTTAGATCGGTTGCGCGACTTCGCCGACCTCTGCCAAGTCAGCTCGCCCGCGCACAGCAAGTCAGGCTCCTCCTTTTCCCCCGCCAATCCACTACGACGGCTCCGCTTCCTCCGATCATCCTCCCGGGTTTTCAACCTAATTTTCCATCTCCCCTGAAAATTTACCGGGTCCAATTTCTTGCCCGTCCCGCCGGCCCCTTCTAAAACTTCCCCCCGCATGACCCATCTTGAAGCCATCGCCCGCGAAACCGGGATCTCACTTTCCTCCGTCACCGCCACTTCCAAGCTTATCGCCGAGGGCGGCACCGTCCCCTTCATTTCCCGCTACCGAAAAGAGCAGACCGGCTCCCTCGACGAGGTCCAGATCACCACGATCCGCGACCGCATGCTCCAGCTCGCCGAGCTCGATAGCCGCCGCACCGCCGTCTTGAAGTCCCTCGAAGAACGCTCCCTCCTCACTCCGGAGCTGAAAAAGAAACTCGAGGCCGCCCTCACGCTCACCGCTGTCGAAGACATCTTCGCACCCTATCGCCCGAAGCGGCAGACCCGCGCCACCAAGGCCATCGAACGCGGTCTCACTCCACTCGCCGACTTTCATTTTCGAAAACCAATCCGCCGATCCCGACGAGGAAGCCGCGAAATTCCTCAACCCGGAAATGGAAGTCCCCACCACCGTCGAGGCCCTCGCCGGTGCCCGCGACATCATCGCCGAGCGCGTGGCCGACGATGCCCCGCTGCGCGGCCGCGTCCGCAAGATCTATGAAGAGGAAGCCACCGTTTCCTCCAAGGATCATGTATGGCAAAGAAGAGGAAGCGGACGCCGCGAAGTTCCGCGACTACTTCGAGTGGAGCGAGCCCTTCCACACCATCCCGTCCCACCGCATGCTCGCGATCCGCCGCGGCGAGAAGGAAGGCTTCCTGCTCATGCGCGTCGAGGTCCCGCTGGACCGCGTCGCCCGACAGGCGCTTCCGGATTGGGTCACCATCCACGGCCCCGCGGCAAGCAGGTCGCCCGCCGTCGAGGACGGCTGCAAGCGCCTGCTCATGCCCTCGCATGGAAACCGAGATCCGCCTCGCTCGCCAAGAAAGCGCGCCGACGAAACCGCCATCACGCGTCTTCGCCGACAACCTCCGCGAGCTGCTGCTCGCCTCGCCGCTCGGCCAGAAACGCCTGCTGGCGATCGACCCCGGCTTCCGCACCGGCTGCAAGATCGTCGTGCTCGACCGCCAGGGCAAGCTGCTCCACCACGACGTCATCTACCGCCACCGCCGGCTCGCAGAACCAGATGCTACGAAGCCGCCGTCGAGGTCACCACGCTGGTGAAGAAGTTCAACATCGAGGCCATCGCCATCGGCAACGGCACCGCCGGCCGCGAGACCGAGGCCTTCGTCCGCACGCTCAAGCTCCCCGCCGCCATCCCGGTCGTGATGGTCAACGAGAGCGGCGCCTCCATCTACTCCGCCACCGACGTCGCCCGCGAGGAGTTCCCGAACCACGACCTCACCGTCCGCGGCGCCGTCTCCATCGGCCGCCGCCTGATGGACCCGCTCGCCGAGCTGGTGAAGATCGACCCGAAGTCCATCGGCGTCGGCCAGTACCAGCACGACGTCGACCAGCCCGCGCTCAAGGCGCAGCCTCGACGACACCGTGGTCAGCTGCGTGAACGGCGTCGGCGTGGAGCTCAACACCGCCTCCAAGCAGCTGCTCGCCTACGTCTCCGGCCTCAACGCCTCGCATCGCCGCCAACATCGTCGCCCACCGCAACGAGAACGGCGCGTTCACCTCCCGCGCCGAGCTGCAAGAAGGTCCCGCGCCTCGGCGACAAGGCCTTCGAGCAGGCCGCCGGCTTCCTGCGCATCCGCGGCGCGAGCCCACCCGCTCGACGCCAGCGCCGTGCACCCCGAGCGCTACCCGCTCGTCGAGAAGATGGCCGCCGACGTCGGCTGCACCGTCGCCGACCTGCATCGCAACGAAGCCGCCGCGCAAGAAGATCGACCTGCAAAACTACGTCACGCCAGGACGTCGGCCTGCCCACGCTCAAGGACATCGTCGCCGAGCTCGCCAAGCCCGGCCGCGACCCGCGCAAGCAGTTCGAGGTCTTCTCCTTCGCCGAAGGCGTCGAGAAGCCCGAGGACCTCCAAGCCCGGCATGAAGCTGCCCGGCATCGTCACCAACGTCACCGCCTTCGGCGCCTTCGTGGACATCGGCGTCCACCAGGACGGCCTCGTCCACGTCAGCCAGCTCGCCGACCACTTCGTCAAGGACGCCAGCCGAGGTCGTCAAGGTCGGCCAGAAAGTCCAGGTCACCGTCATCGAGGTCGATCTCCCGCGGAACCGCATCGCCCTCTCCATGAAGAGCAAGGTGGATCTCGACAACCGCCGCTCCACCGGCGACGACCGCGACGCCCGACCTAACAGCGGAGGCAACCGCAACAACGCCCCTCGCCCCCAAGGCGGGCGCACCCCGACTTCCGCCCCAACGCCGCCCCCAACAACGACTGGTTCTCCCAAGCCCTCAGCCAGGCAAAGAAGAAATAAGGGGTGTCGATCTTCGGTCGACACAGGTGGACCGGAGATCCACCCTCCTCACGGGGAAACAACGCACCGCTGCTAGAGCCATCGTTCCATCCGGTAATTCACCAAATCCGCGCGCCGATCCTCACCCGGTTCTCAGCCGTCACCCGGAAGCCTTTCCTCTCAAACAACGGTCGCGCGCACAGCGACGCCTCCACGAACACCCGCTCCAGCTCCGCCGCCGTGTTATCCGCCACCGCCCGGTCAATCAGCCGTGAGGCGATCAATAGGTTCATCAAGCGGTTCATTTCTTGCACAAACGCTTGATGTGCGCCCACCGGCGCAGTTGAAAGGCAATGAAATGAATTTGAAAAGCTTATGGCCAATTGGCGCGTCATGACTTGTTAGCCTTTGGGTTTGAAGGCTGGTTCTCGGGATTCCAGACGCTTCGCTAGGTCTGTTAAAAGTTTTGGGTCCTTGTTGCCAACGCCCGTAAGTCGTTCTGCTGCGTTGGTCAGCTTCTCGATCATGTTCTTCTCTTCTTCGCTCTTTGGAGCGATGCGGTAAAACCGGGTCTTTGTAAATGACAAAGAAGACCTGACGCCGTGCTTCCTTGTCTTCTTGAGTCCAGTAGTCAGCATTGGCGATCATGAGATCAAATCGCTCTCCAGTATTCGTCTCGAAAAGAAATCCTTTGGATCCTCCGTCGGCATACATATCCCATCCATGGAATGTCTTAATCGTCCAGTCGGAAAATTTCACCTTTTGGAGTTCTTTCCACTCCGCACGCAATTCCTTCGGAGGCGGTGACATATCGGCCGCCTGTACCAATATGATGTTGACTGGAACTACTAGCAGGAGTCGAATGAGAGTCTTCATTTTCTTGGCTAACGTTTGATGTGCGCCCACCGGCGCGATTGAAAGGAAATTGAAGTGAAATTGAAAAGCTGATGGCCGGTTGGTGTATCATGACTTGTTGGACATCTATTCTTCCAGGATGAAACGACGCTCGAATCTTCCATCTGGGAAGTATCGTCCACCAGAGTATCTCAGTTCAGGTTCTGGGTTCTCTTCGCCGGTGAGCCAACAAACGACCACTGGTGGGGCGACACCCCAAGCCGTGGTCCCGTAAATCGCTACCATCTTCCCGGGATAAATCTCCGCCTCCTCGAAGCCCGCTTCGCCTAGGGCCTGCGGCAGTTCATTCCGAGAAATAATCCGCTTGGATTTTGTCGCCCCCGCTAGTGTTTGCGCCTCCTGCCAAATCTTAGCGCACGTTGCAGCATCCCAATGCGACATCACCTCCGTGATCGCCTTTGCCTTTCGATTCCTCCAGTAGGGTGGAACAAGTAAAAGCGCCGCAATCCCCCCGATCACCAAGAGCAAACATAGGAGCGCCCTCCATCGAGTTTTAGTCTGACGCGTGTTCATGTTCTGGCCCAACGTCTAGCTCATCCACGGCGGGTACGGAAGCCCGAATTCAAACAGGAGCGTTACCCGCCGTTGGGTGGTGCGACTTGTTGGCCTTCTTTTGTGAATTCATCGAGGTTGCCAAATCCAAAAATCCACGCCCTAGTGAAAATCATAAGCGCGCCCACCGTAGCGAACCCTATCGCAAGCCCCTGTATTTCTTGGATTTCGTTCTCTAGCTTGAAAAATGCATACGCAAAGCTGAGTGAAGTTTGACATACCACTGCGGTGACAAGGAATAGTATGAAGCTGTTGTATCTCCAAGTCAGCGTGATCAGGACGAGCCAAAGTAATCCTATTGGAATCGAAACAGCCAAGAATGCGTGAGGAGCTGGGTCGTTCAGATACAGAGCTGCGAATAGCACTACCCACATCCAGATCCAATATTGAGCGGTAAGAATTATCTTCTTACCGTTCTCTTTCCATCTGGCGTTATGATCGCTCATGTTTTTCTTGCCCAACGGATAGTCCATCCACGGCGGGGATGGAAGCCTGAATTCAAATTCCAACGTTGCCCGCCGTTGCCACGCATGACTTATACTGTCTCTTGGATCTTGACATCTAAGGCAGCACTACAAAGTTGGCACTAGGAAAGAGGCGGTGAAGAAAAGCAAATGTTGATTCAGATGGATCACGGCTCCCTGACTTTGTGTAAACCGAAACTTCCAAATTCTCGCCCTTCTGGTCCAATATCTGAACTGTGAATTCTCCACTGAGATCCCGAAAATAGAAATCCTCGATTCGAGAGGGGGTCTCGCGCTGCTTAAGCGCAAACAGTTCCCGAAAGGACTTTTCTGGCCGGCTCCCAAGAACCGCGGTGCAATTGTCCCAGACCTTGGTTCTGACCAATTCAATATCATGGTGATCACTCAAACCGTCGATCCTGACTTTGGCCTCTGCATATGAAGGCGAGACTCTTGTTGCCTGTGAGCTGACAGACAGCACTAGGAGGCCGGCGAACAAGATCGCAACTGCCAAGGTGAAGTATTTCATGATTCTGCCCAACGTTTGATGTGCGCCCACCGGCGCGATTGAAAGGAGAAAGAAATGCACGGCGGCGCAAGACTCACAGAGCGAAGCGAACGAGGGAGCTTATCCGCCGTTGCCACCCACGACGTGTTCGGCTCATTGTTGTTCATGTTCTGTCGGAGCGGTATTGCCACCAGAATCCGATAGCGGTGACAATGAGTGCGGCCGGAAATGATACGGACCAAATGCCGTCTTGCTCGGGATACTTGTAGTATAAACCAGCAACGATCCCTACAGCTATACCGATGCATAGCCACACGCGCCATGAGCACATCTCATGAGCGATCATCAAGATGATTTCAATTGCGTCCATTTGGTTTCATTCTGCCGAACGTATAGGCCATCCACGGCGGGGATGGAAGCCCGAATTCAAACTGGAACGTTGCCCGCCGTTGGATGAGCCGGCTTGTTCTCTCGGTCTTTTTGTATGGGGCGGTCTGGACGAATCAAAGCCATGAGCAACGGAATCAGTCCTCCAACACCGCAAGAAACCGCAACAACCAGCAATGAATCGTATGCACCATCGGTCAGGACGAAATGGAAACAGGCCGCAATCAGTCCCGAAATCCCTCCCATCAACGCTCCCCAAGCTACGTATGACCGCAACCCAAAACGCGAACTGGATCTGTGGCGTTCGAGTAGGAAGGAATATGCCAGCGACGGTATGCCCATCAGAAAGTATCCCATCGCCAGAAATACTACGACATCGGTTTTGAGATGCTGCCGTGCCATCTCAATATCATTCGAGCTGGTCATATACGTCTTCGATTCGTGGTCGAAGCCATGGTATGAGGTGTAGAAATACGAAAAGTAGTAAATGCCAACGAATAGCGGCACGGGTAAGAGTGCGCCCAGGATGAAGCGAATGATTCTTTTGGGCGTCAGATTCATTTGAGAGAACGTTTGAGCGCATCCACGGCGGGATGGAAGCCTGAATTCAATTTGACGGCTTATCGCCGTTGGATGGCGCGGCTTGTTCGCCCGTTGTTGATTTGTAGCGCTTCTCGAATTCCTCCTTCGAGACCTGCCTGTAGTCCTTTCCAAATTGAGATTCCGGGCCGAATAGTTCTATGTACTTATCAAGTGGATGCTCATGGCACCATCTCTCGTCCTTATCGGAGACGCCTTCGCCCTCGTGTGACCAGGTCAAATGCCCATCGTCAAACTTAGTGACTTTCTCAGACACGGCAGAATCTGTTCCCGCAATCTTGTAGGTGATTACTGAGTCCTTGAGTGTCCATGTGCCTTCCACTAGCGGCGTTACCACAAAAAACACATTCTTGTAGCTATCGATTCGATACTTCTTGGTCCTGAAGGTCCCGTCAGGGCGACGCTCGATGATCCAAAGGTCTCGTTCCCTCTCCTCTCCCGGTGTATGTCCCACTGAGAGGCCTCTCCACAACCCGACGACATCCGCCCTCACGACTTCTCGCTGCCCCGCGATGGCGCTAACTAGGGAAAGCGCATAAAGCATCGCTATTCGAATCGTTTTCATTTTAGGCGAACGATTGAGCGCGCTCACGGGCGCGCATGAGGTGTTTCTGAATTGTGATTGAAAAGCTTATGACCCGTTGAGCGACGCGGCTTGTTCGCATTTCTTCTATTTCTTCCCGGTGGCTGCGTCAATTGTCCTCTGGATGAACGCGTGATCAGCCTGCTTCCAGAACCAAACGACATCGCAATTCGCCTCGTCTGGTTCAGGGTTAGGATTGATCGACACATCGAACTGGACGCCCGCGCGGCGCAGCGCCTCCATCACCTTCGGCGTATCCTCGATTTCAATCGCAGCGAAATATGAGTCCACATCCGAAAGAGGGCCTTGGGTCAATCGACCTTTGAAAATCTCGTTAGTCATTGCGAACGTCAAAGAGCACGCAACCCTATCAGCGGGGGCGAGCGTCGATCACGGGGTTCCGGGATAGGGCCGCCTGGCCATTAAGACCAGACGACGCCCCCCACAGTCCCGTACGAGCCCAATTCGGGCATACGGTTCCTCGGTATTGCGGATTCGTTACATCTGGAGTGGACAATGCGTGCGGGGGTTAATGGGAATACTTGCAGCATCGCTCCAAACTGTTTCCAGTCCGGCCTATTACTGCGGTTGCGTCGCACGAGCCACTTCCGCCACGCCTTCGTCACCTCACGTTGAAGCTGGGACAGCATTCGATAGTTGCTGGTGATTCCGAAGTAGGCGTCATGTCCGCGCAATTTCGCATTCAGTGTGTCTTGTTGCGCCTTCATCCGCAAGTGGCGATTTTCCCATCCCCATTCACGGATTGAGCGCAAGGCCCGCCGGAACCTCCCGCGGGCGGTCTTCTGCTTCACCACCCAATTTCCTTGGCGGGACCGGCCCCAATAGTGGGTGAAACCAAGGAAGTCGAAACTCCCCGGCCCCTTTCCGGTCTTGGCTTTCGGACTGGCAAACGGCGGACGCCCAAAGGGCACCAACCGCGTCTTCTCGGCATTGATCTCCAATCCAAACCGGGCACAGCGCTTGGCCAATACCCGCTGAACCTTCAGGGCGTCCTCCTTACGCTCGAAGCCCATGACAAAGTCATCGGCATAACGAACCATGAAACTTCCACCCATGCATGCGGGCCGGACGGCTTCTACAAACCATTTGTCCAACACCTCATGGAGATAGATATTGCTGATCAATGGTGAAATCACCCCGCCCTGGGGTGTCCCTTCTTCGGGATAACACACGTTCCCACCTTCCCACACGCCCGCCTTCAACCATTTGGCTATCAGGCGGCTAATGACTCCATCCTGCACCCGGCGGCCTATCAGCTCCCGCACCTGTCGATGATCGACAGTGTCGAAAAACCTGCGTAAGTCCACCTCAAGAATCCAATTCACCCGTTGTCCGAAACACTCGTTGCGCAGGTATTCCAGCGCTTGATGCTGTGAGCGCCCCGGCCAAAACCAAATGAAAATGGCAGGAACTCCTGCTCATAAATCGGTTCCAATATCATCTTCACCGCTCGCTGGAGAAGCTTGTCCTCCACCGTCGGGATTCCGATTGGCCGATCCTCCTTATCATTCTTCGGGATATAGGCTCGCTTCACGGGCGGTGCATGGTAACACCCACCCTTCACTCGCCCCAGCAAGTCCCGGAGGTTCTCGGTTAGGTTGTCGCCGTAGTCGGCGACTGTCTGGCCATCGACTCCCGGAGCCGCGCTCGCACGCAGCTTCCGGTAGGCCGCCGCCATCCAGTTCAGATCCAAGTGATGGCTGAGCGAAGTGATCGGCTCGTGCGAAAACTTCCTTGCCGCCATTACTATCCGTCGTCTTCTTGTTGACACGCTTTCCATGATCTCTGGGTATCATACGTGGGTCCAACGACAGTTCCACAATTCCGGTATCCCCCTTCGCTACTCACAGGCTCCCTCGGGTTGGTTTCCCTGCTTTCAAACGCTACTATTGAGATACTAAGACTGCCTTTGTTCATCTCTCGCGCCTTCGCATCATGCTCGGCGTCCGATACTCCGGTTGCTTTCTCTTTCTTGGCAACCGCTGGCGGAAAGCTCACCCGCGGTCTTGGATCTTGATAAGCCGGTGTGATCCATTCCGGCATCGTTCCGAAGAAACAGGAGGCTCTCCCAGCTTCCCTGAAGACCCCATTACCGCTATGCCCTGCTCTCAGACCCCGGGCGGACCTCCACGCCTTACCAAAACGGCGCTTCGGTGTTGCCCCCGCTACCTCAAGCACGAAGGCTCCCCCAGTTATATTCATTTCGAGGTTCAATCACACGGCTTTACGGCTCGCTGCCTACGCTTGAAGACGCCATTTCTGGACGCCAACCAAGGCTCGCTTCCGGTGGGTGGTCAACCCTTTCCGGGCGGGACGGTTCCCGCCGGGTCTCAGTAAAGACTTTCAGTTGCTTGTTACGTCAGACCCTCCTTTCGGTTTGGGGTTTCGGTAAACAAGCGCCATCCCCGTCTTTCAGGGCTTCGGCTGGCGCCATGGGGTTGAAGTTACTGGTGGGCATGTAAACAGGGCGGCTGATAGGGGTTGCTGTGTCTCGGCTTGTTCTGCTTCTTGAATTCTATGGCGGAGCGATCAGCCTTTAGTCATGCGGCTTCAGATACAATGGCTTCAATGAGTAGTATTGCGGCGCGAATTTCACGTAGCTATCTGCGTAATCAATCTTCAGCGTATGGAGCTTAGAGATCGTGGGATCTGAGAAATCCAGAATGAGACGATTATATCCAGGAGCTTCCGCGACTAAAACGCTACTACGGAAGCCCCGTGGGAAGCCCACGCCTTCTGACGGAAGAGTGACAAGCACAACGTGAAAATTGCGACGCGGCTTTAATAGAAAATAGCCTTGTGAGTCCGTTGCAACTCTATGTTTCTGGTCGCCTTGTATGAAAAGCTCAGCGTTTCTGATTGGCTTCCTTGAGCGCTCGTCTAAAACTCTCCCTTGAAACTGGGGAGATTGATCGCTCGTGGATGGCAAAGGTAACGGCAGGATGCATCCGGACAAAACGAGAGGGATCGCTACCAGCATGAAATATTTTCTCATTTCTTGCAGAACGATGAGCGCATGCACCCCTACCAGCGAGGGCGAGCGTCGATCTCGGGGGTGGTGTTTAAACTACGGAAAAGCATTGAAACAGGGCGGCTGGTAGGGGTTGTCATGTCGCGGCTTGTTCGTCCATTGGAGTTAGTGCGCCTGGTTCCTGTCGAAAACCTCATCCTCGAGGGCCTCGTCCAGAGCAGTTACCCGCTCCATGAACTCGGTGATTCCAACGTCAGAGTCCCAACCGACAAACTCGTCGTGTGTTAGCACCCAGAGGACGCCGTTCGAACGGGCAAAAAGCATGTCTCCACTCGGGAACGAACCAATCGGAATCAGGCCTTCAAAGTCAACCTTCTCCGAGACCCAACCGGTCGTGAGTTCGTGCGCATCCTCATCAGTGAAGAAATAGAAGATGTAGGTAGTATCCGACCGAATTTGCCGGCCTTTGTAGGGATTGATCCTCGAATCTATCGTCTCAGTATTCATTGGTTGAGAAAAAATTTTTGGCGAACAGTGGTATTAGTATCGCATCAGGAAGTGATATCCAGTGGCTGCCTACTTTCTGGAAAACTGGCAGAATTCCTTGATTTGACAAGGATTATCGAGTGCAGGGGTGCGGATATCAGGCTATGTCGGGCCTGACTTTCGCGGGCGGGGTGACCTAGCAGATATCACGGGGGCCTGTGGTGCGGCGGGGTGGGAAGAAGGGGGACAAGAGTGTCCCCCCTCCTTGGTTATGGGGCGGGTGGTTGCGGGGTTTTGGCTCTTTCCGGGGCTTTCTCGGTGCGGGAGGCGCTTTTCCAGGCGGCGAGTTTGTCGGGATCCCGGCTGTACTTGTTCTGGATGGCGGCATCAAGACGGGTGATGACGGCCTGGGCCTGGCCGAGCAGGGTGTCGATGGCGGAGGTGCTTTCGACGCCTTCGAGGTTGTCGCTGTGTTTGGCGGCGTTGCAGGCGTCGAGCGCGTCGCGGTCGGCGCGGAGGTCTTCCACGAAGTCGGCGGGAAGTTCGTAGGCGACGAATCTGGCGCGGAGGGCAGCTTTGGAGGTTTTGGTTTCTGGGCTTTCGGCAGCTTGGTCCTCCAGGAGCTGGAGCAGGGCATCCGCGTGGGTGGTGACCGGGGTCTCGACGGTGGTGCCGGGATGGCGGTAGGCGGCATCCGGGAAGCCGGGATCGTCCAGCTTGATGGCGCGGGCGGTGCGGGCGATGTCCTTGAAGTCGATGGAGAGGGCCTCGATGAGGGCCTGCTTGCCGACAGGGCCGCGGAGCTGACCGACGCGGGCCTCGGTGAGATCGAAGACGATGGGAGCCTGGACATTGGGTCGTGGTCGCGTGGGCTTCGGATCAGTGGCTTTGAGGATTGAAAACTCATGGAGGGGCGGATTATGTTCGCCCTAGCCATGAAAATGCCCATGAAAGGAGGCAATCCGCGATTCATTGTCATCTCGTGGGCTTCGGCGGTCGGATACCGCCGCTCCTTGTTAGCATCAGATTTCGCGCTGCGCTGGGTGTGGATTCGAGAATGAATTTGCAGTGCATCATGAACTTTCAAGGATCAATGCCTTTGAGGATTGAAAACTCGTGGAGGGGCGGATTCTGTTCGCCCTAGCCATGAAAATGCCCATGAAAGGAGGCAATCCGCGATTCATTGTCATCTCATGGGCTTCGGCGGTCGGATACCGCCGCTCCTTGTTAGCACCAGATCTCGCACTGCGCTGAGTGTGGATTCGAGAATGAATTTGCAGTGCATCATGAACTTTCAAGGATTAATGGCTTTGAGGATTGAAAACTCGTGGAGGGGCGGATTCTGTTCGCCCTAGCCATGAAAATGCCCATGAAAGGAGGCAATCCGCGATTCATTGTCATCTCATGGGCTTCGGCGGTCGGATACCGCCGCTCCTTGTTAGCTTAAGACCCCGCGATGTGCTGGGTGTGGATTCGGGAGCAACTTGACGGTGCATCGTGGCAGCGGTTTTCAACTGCCATGCGCCTCAGCGACTTCTCCGGGGTCTGTTCCCGCAACGGAACATTACAATGGATCCTGATGGATCCTCCCCCTGCGCTAAGCCCGGCTTGTTTGGCGTGTTGGTGGTGGTCCCGCGGGCTTCCTTCAGTTAGCGACGGTCGCAGACCGACGCTACAGTTGGCTCAGAGGTATTTCATGAAGGCCGTGTAAACTTCCGGCGGGATGTCGAGGAGGCTGTAGTCCCTGGAGGAGACGAAGAGGAGGCTTTGCTTGCCCTTGCCTAGCAGTTCGTTCTCGGAGCCGAAGATCTGGTGCTCGAGGGTGCAGAACTTGCGGTTGAAGTCGGCCACCTTGATTTTCACGGTGATGGTGTCGAACTCGCGAGCCTCGCGGACGAACTTGTGCTCGAAGGAGCGGGTGAGGATGTAGAACTTGGTGGTCTTGAGATCGAAGTCGGGCATCGCGACGTTGAAGAACAACTCGCGGGTCTTGCCGACAAACATGCCATACATGCCGAAGTAAACATTTCCCACGGAGTTGGTGTCCTGATAGGTGGCGATCATCGAATAGACGAACCACTTGTCCTCGAAGTGGCCGCCGAGGGCGTGGTGGTCGTGCGGTGCGACGACGACTGGAACCGGTGGCGGCGGTGGCGGTCTTGGCGATGGCCTTGATGGCGGGGATCTCGGAGGCGGCGGCGACGACCTCCCCTGCCCGCTCGGTGACGACGCGGAGGAGGTCGGCATTGAAGACGAGCCATGCGACATAGACCATGGGGAGGATGGAACCGAGAATCATGCATGGGCGTCTGGGCGGTCATGTAGCCGAAGGCGAAGATGACGAGCGATACGCTGGACATCATGAACATGCGGATCTGCGGCAGCGGCTGTTGGGAATTCGGGACGTAGCAGCGGGCGATGGCCAGAGCGGCGTAGCCGACGAAGAACGACGCGTAGAAGACCATGAAGTATTCCAGCTGCAGCTTGGTGGCGATGCCGATGAGCGTGACGCCGCCGATGATGATGAAGGTGGGAATCGGCGAGCCGAGGATCTGCTTGGGAATGAGCGAGATGAGCATGTTCTCACTCTTCTCGACGTTTTTCCCGAGGAACCACTTGAGGGCGACGTAACCGCTGTCGAGGGTGGTGAGGGCGCAGATGCCGAGGAAACCGAAGTAGGCCATGCGCATGATGCCTTCCGTTCCGGGATTGCGCTGGAAATATTGCGTGACGAGATCGTGGGCGTATTTGAAGGAATCGAGGCCGGTGCTGGCGGCGATGTTGTTGCCGTCGATTTTCATCACCCACATGGCGAGGCAGCCGTGGAAAATGAGCATCAGGAAGAAGAAGGTGCCGCCGAAGAAGTAGCTGGCGCGGATGGAGGTCTTTTCCCGATGGATCTGGATGGCACGCTGCCAATGCTGGAGGTCGAGCCACGGGCCGACGAGCAGGCCGATGACGAGCGGCACCGCGTAACCGAAGAATCTGGCACCACGCCATTGGTCCTGGAAGGGCGAGGTCCACTGGAATGGCTCGGGTGAGAACGGGTGGAGATTGAAGAGGATGGTGGCGACGCAGAGGACAAGGAGTCCGCCCAGCATGGCATGGCTGAGCTTGATTTTCGAAATGCCGAATTCCTCACCGAAGAGACAGCCGGCGGCGAGGATGACGAAGACGATGAGGCAGAGGTAGATGCCGAGCAGGGGCCACTCGGCAAGGTGGAGTGGCACGAACAGGTAGTTGACGAGCGCGAAGACGGTGAGCGAGAGCGCGACGATCTGATAGAGATAGAGGATCAGCCGGAAGGGTTTGGAAAACTTGTCGAAGAAGATGGCCAGGGATTCCTGTCCCCCGTCGTGGCGCTTGGCGACATTTTGCGTCAGCAGGCCGAAGAGCATCAGGCCGAGGGCATTCGGGATGGCAAACATGAACAGGCCCTGGAGCCCGAACATGAAGGTCATTTGCACGCTGAAGAACAATCCCAGCCCCCACATCCATGAGAGCGCCACCGAATTCCCCCAAAGGATTGCGTTCAACCAACGTAAATTCATAAAGTCCGTGAAGGAACCCGCATTTGCTGCCGCGGGCAAGCCGGATTCTTTTTTCCTCCTCACCCCCGATGAAATTCCCCTGGATCACCGGCTTTTCATTCGTTGCCAGCTTGGCCTGCGCGATGGCGGCCGATCGCGGATGGATGGAAATCACGTCCCGCCCCGGTCTGTGGCCAAGCTCGTTGCCGGTGCTCTCACCGAAGCACACGCTGCTCGTGCTCGACATGCCGACGATGACGCACCTGAGGACTTACCTCGAACCCTGGAAGCAGCCGCCCGCCATTTCCGCAGCGGAGATTCAAGCGCAGGCCACCGCGATTTATGAAACCCTGGCCACGCAGGAGAATGTGGATTTGAAAATCGAATGGTTCTCCGGTGAGAAGCCGATGGAATTCAAAAGGTCCATCCAAGCGGCGGCGGGAATCGTCCGCAGTTCCTATTTGCTGGGAGATACCACGGTCACCCGCACGGTGCTGGTGAATCCGGACGACGAGACGATTTTCGTCCATCTGCTCGCCAACAAGCCGGGAGCGCTCTCGTTCCGGGTGCTGATGAGCGTGGCGGACCAAGGCGAGGGCTCGCTGCGGATCGAGGACCGGCGGCAATTGATCCGGACACCCGGGAAAGATAGGCCCGGCGGAATCGGGGCGCACGTTTGGGTCATTCCTTTCGAATCGGATGTCACCCCGGAGGTGGATTCCATCCGTGTCGTGGGAGAGGGCGAGGCGATGATCCTGATTTCCTATGCCGCCGGCCCCGGAGCGAATGCAGCTTTGGCCGGGACCTTGAAACGGCTTGGAGATCGTCACGATCCGGGCCATTTCCCACCCGATCCGACGAAGATCTGGCAGGGCGTGCTGGCAGGTCATTTGAAAACCGTTGAAAATTCGCCTTGAGGCGCGGAGTTGGGTGGAGAGACTCCATGCCTCCCGGCGACAATTACCATTGATGCCGTGCGATTCACGCTCTTAACTCGCCGCGCCCCAGCAATGGCAGCCCTACCATTTCATGATTGAAAACCTCCGCAAATACACCGGCCTGATGATCGCGACCTTCGTGATCCTGTTCATCAGCTTTTTCTTCCTCGATTCGCGTTCCATGCGGAACCTCAGCAGTGGCAAGGCCATTGTGAAAATCGCTGGGCGCACCTATGACGAGAAGGAGTTCCGCACGCTCGGATCCAGTTCCATGGATCTTGCCTACATGCTGGCAGGCTCGGGCGAATACAGCCTTTACCAGTTCGTGATGGGACTTTCCACCGGAGCGACGGGCAAGGACGACGCGCCGGTCAAGTTCTTCACCGGCCGCATGATCCTCCGCCAGGCGAAGGAGGAGTTCGGCGTCTATCCGAACGACGAGGAGATCACCAATTACCTGCGCTCCCTGCGGAGCTTCAACGGACCGGACCAGAAATTCAGCCCCGAGGCCTATCAGAACTTCGTCGAGAAGGGCATGGGCCGCCTCGGTCTTGGCGAGAAGGACCTCCGTGAGCTCGCCTCCGACATCATCGCTTTGAAGAAGATCAACGCGATTGTCGGCTCCGGCCTCATGGCCAGCAAGGATGCGGTCGCCAAGAATCTCGCGCTGGAGAACCAGCAGATCACCGGCTCGATTGGCAAGCTGGAGCTTGCTCCCTTCGAGGAGAAGATCGAACCCACCGAGGAAGAGATCAAAAAATACTGGGAGACCATTTCCGACTCTTTCACGACGGAACCGAAGCGGAAGTTCTCCTACATCATCGCCACCCCGGAGGCCGTGATCGACGATCAGGCCGACAAGGCCGACGAGCCTGAAACCCTTGCCGACGCCGCTGCCAGCGACGAGGTGAAGGAAGCCGCCAGGAAAAAGAAGGAGGAGGAAAAGGCCAAGCACGCGGGCGAGATGGCAGAAAAGCGTCGTCAGGCACAACTCAAGCTCGACGGCCAGGTGTCGGATTTCATGGACCTGCTGGAAGACCAGAAGGGTGCCGGATTCGAGGAACTCGCCAAGGACGAAAGGTTCAAGTGGGAGGTCAAGACGACCGAGCTTTTCCCGCTGAGCGCGGTGCCCAAGGACATCGACCTGAATGTTCGCTTCTCCAGCCAGGGCGGCAAGGTGGCGGATCAGTTGTTCAAGATCATGGAAACCTCGGATCCGCTTTCGAAGATCTCCGAAGCCATTCCGGTCGGCGAAAACCAATGGATCGTCGCCCGTCTTGATGGGGAAGAAAAGTCACGGCCCAAGAAATACGAGGAAGCCCGCGACGAGGCACGCGCCCAATACATTTCCGAGAAGGCCACCGAGGCACTCAAGACCGCTGCCAACGAGAACATCACCAAGATCAAGGAAGCTCTCACCGCAGGCAAATCCTTTGCAGACGCCGCCAAGGAAGCGGGAATCGCCGAAACGACCGAGTTTTCAGCGATCACCAAAACCTCCCGTCCCGATGGTGCCACGCAGCCTCAGAACCTGTTCGAGGTGACGAGAAATCTCGATCCAGGCGCCGTCGCCGATGTCGTCATGGAATCCGACCGCGCATTCATCGTTTACGTCGCCAAGCGCGAGGTCGTGAAGGAGGAGAATCAGGAAGCCCGCATCGACGGCGAGGTCACCTCCCGCGCAACCGAGAACGAGACCATCGCGTTCATGTCATGGATGGCGGAGCGGGTCGAGGCCGCCCAAGTGGAGGAGCTTTACAAGCGTTGACCGTGGCGGCGGTTTTTTACCGCCATGCCTCAACTTCCATGAACGACGTTCAGGATCTGTTCGACGACGCCAACGGCCACCTTGCCGTTGGCGAGTTCGATGAGGCCATCGTCCTTTATCGTCGCTGTGTCGCACTCGATCCGGAATTTTTCGACGGCTGGCACGCCCTCGGCATGGCCCTTTTGAAAACCGGTCACGTCAAGGAGGCCATCGGCTGCGGGCTCCAGTCCGTCACCCTGCAGCCGAACGATCTCCTGGCATGGACCAGCCTCTCACAGATGTATGTCCGTGACGGCAACATCCCTGAAGCGGAGGCCGCCAAGGGCAACGCCCGCATCCTCTCGCTCGGCGGAAGGGTCGTGAAATAAGGAGGGTGGATCTCCGGTCCACCTCGTCGATAAAAGCGAAAGACCCACTCCCCGGATCCCCCTTCAACGTCCTATCGCCTTCGCGAGCCACGCTCCCACGCCGCCTGTTCGCGACGCATTTCCAATACTTGCGCGAACGCCCTTTTCCGTGCTTCTATCCCAACCACTTTCAGATCCTCGCCACCCACCATGTTCTTCCTCACCACCGCCATCGACTACACCAACGGCTCGCCCCACATCGGCCACGCCTATGAAAAGGTGCTCGCCGACGTGATCGCCCGCTACCGGCGGCTGCGCGGCGACGAGGTGTTATTTCCTCACCGGCGTCGATCAGCACGGGCAGAAGGTCCAGCAGACCGCGGAAAAGGAAGGGCGTCAATCCCGCCACCTTCGTCAAGCGCACGACCAAGAAATTCTCCAACCTCTGGGAGAAACTGGGCGTGAAATACGACGGCTGGGCGGAGACCATCGACGAGCGTCACAAGGCCTGCGTCCGCGCCATCCTCACCGACCTCAAGGACCAGGGCCAACTCTACAAGAAAACCCACTCCGGCCACTACTCGGTGCGCCAGGAGCAGTTCCTTCAGGACCGCGATCGCGACGAAGCCGGAAACTTCGGCCCCGAGTGGGGCGAGGTGGTCGAGATCGAGGAGGAGAACTGGTATTTCAAACTCAGCGACCACACCGATTGGCTCAAGGATTTCATCGAAACCCATCCGGAGATCATCATCCCAGCCTTCCGCAAGTCCGAACTGCTCAACGCGCTGGAAAGAAACTCCGGCATCGACCTCTGCATCTCCCGCCCGAAGGAGCGTCTGCGCTGGGGCATCGAATTGCCATTCGATGAAGACTACGTGACCTACGTCTGGTTCGACGCGCTCATCAACTACATCTCCTTCGCCGGCTACAAGGCCGCGCCGGATTCCGGACTACCGGACTTCGCAAAGACTCTGGTCGGACCGCCCGGTCCACGTCATCGGCAAGGACATCCTCATTCCCGCCCACGGCATCTATTGGTTCTGCATGCTCCACGCCATGGGCTTCAGTGATGGGCAAATGCCGCGCCTGCTCGTCCACGGCTTCTGGAATGGCCTCGGTGGGGACAAAATGTCCAAGTCCATCGGCAACGTTGTCGATCCTAACGAGCTCGCCGACCAATTCGGGGTCGGAGGCCGTCCGCTACTACCTCGTGCGCGACATCGTCACCGGCAGGGATTCCAACTTCGATCTCGACCGCCTGATCATGCTCTTCAACACCGAGCTCGCCAACGAACTCGGCAACCTCTGCAACCGCGCCCTCAACATGAGCCAGCGCTTCACGGCGGGAATCCTCCAGCACGGAGCCCCCCTAACGGATGACGACACGGCATTGCAGGCATCGCTAGCAGAATCCATCGCGGCCTATCAGGTTGCCATGGATGACTACGATGTCTCCAAGGGACTCGAGGCGCTCAGCCGCCACATCGTGCATTGCAACCAGTATGCCGAGCGCATGAAACCCTGGGAACTCAACAAGGACCCGGAGCAAAAGGACAGGCTCGCCACCGTGCTCTATCACCTCGCGGAAAGCGTCGCCCACGCCTCCGTTCTGCTTTCACCGGTCCTGCCCGATGCCGCCGCCAAGCTCGCCGGCCAGCTCAATCTCCCGTCCCTGACCATCACTCAAGCTGGACGATCTGAAATGGGGACTGCTCCCCGACGGGCACGAGATCGGCAAACCCAAGCCGATCTTCCCGCGCATCGTCGTCGAGGAACCGGGCTAACGTGGCGGCGGTTTCCAACCGCCAAGCCCCTCAGAGGCTGTCTTAAAAATGGCAGGGACCGTTCTCCGCAACGGTCCTGCGAATGTGAGGCGAATGGATCCGCCCATGAAAAGCTCTTGAATCCATCCATGGTCGGACATTCACTTTCCATTCGCAGGACCGCCCGGAGGTCGATCCCTGCCTTCGGGTATTTTTCAGACAGCCTCTCAGGCCAGCTTCCCGCCTCAGGGGATCAATTTGGACTTTCATGAATTGGGCAAGGCGGTTGAAAACCGCAGCCACGTTGCCGGAACCCGTCACCACCCGCTATGTCCGCTTTTGGGACCAAGTGGCCGGATTCGCCTCCTCAAATTACTTCCAATGTGCTGATTTTCAGGTAATTTGAAGTCGTTCTGAGCGAGGTCCGCCTCCTCAGGACTCCAGCCTCAAACGGCTGGGCCCAGTGTTCCGATCTTGATCTCCGGGGGGAAGTCAATCGGACAAGGCCCAAGCCAATGGCCACGAAAAAAGCGCACGTTGCGAAATCCGGGGGGAATTCCAACGTGCGCTTTTCTTTTGTCCCATAAGGAGCGTGGAGATTCCTGTCCACGATGCCGATGGAAGGCGTTGCGCATGTCCCGGCGCGAGGTTATTCCCTTGCTCCGCCCATCGTTAGACCGTTTGAAAAAATGCTTTTCCGTTATTCTTCATGGACCGGTGAAGCGTCCCCCGAAACAAGGAAAGGCGAACTCCGGTTCGCCTTGCCCATGGAAAGTCGATGAAGAGCGGCTAGCCTCTGCCCATCGCCACCTCATGGGCTTCGGCGGATCGGAGTCCGCCGCTCCTTGGGACTTCTTGTTTTGGAAGCGGTCTAGAACGCCTTGAGCGCCGCAGTCATGACCGGATCCTCCCATGCCTCGATGGCCTTCCTTTCCTCTGGCGAGAGTGAATCTAACTGACATCGCTTCGTGAAATTTCCACGAGCCGTGTCGTCGATGGCCACCACCCCATCCGGGGTGATCCCCTTGCGATGCGGCGTGTTTCCCGATGGCGTGTGATAGGTCGCGACCGTCAGCCGCAACGCCGTGCCTCCTCCCATTGGGATGATGTTCTGCGCCGACCCCTTGCCGTAGCTCACCTCGCCAATGATGGTTGCCCGCTTGAGGTCCTGGAGCGCGCCTGCTGTTAGCTCGGACGCGGAGGCTGACATGCGGTCAATGAGGACGACCATGGGATATTCCCGTTTCCGGCGTTGGCGGTCGGGTGTTTTCATCGGTTCGCCCATTTCCCCGTCGCGGCCGCGGAGGGTGACGACGGCGGTTTCCGGAGGCAGGAAAAGTCCGAGGATTTTCACCGTTTCAAAAAGGTCTCCCCCACCGTTCTCACGGAGATCCAGGACGAGGGATTTCATGCCGTTGTCCTCCAGTTCATCGAGGGCGGCCTCCATCTCGCTCGCGCAGTTGTTGCCGAAACTCGCGAGCCTGACATACCCGATGCCCTTTTCCTTGTTCCAGATCTTCTTCTCGACGACCGACCGCCTATCAACGGCCCGGTGCGTTAGAGGAATTTCATAAGGCCGTGGAGCTGCGGGTGATTTCAATTTCAATCGGGTGACTTCCCCAGCGGCACGTTGGAGTTGGGCGACGAGTTCGGTGAATTTCAACCCATCCATCACCCTGCCGTTGATTTCCAAAATCGCGGATCCCGGCAGCACTCCCGCGACGGCGGCGGCACCAAGCGGCGCAACCGCTGCGACATAAGGACCATCGTCACGGAGACCCAGTGTGATCCCCAAAGACGGCACCTCCGGGTTGAGGTCCTTGTTCTCCTCCATCTGCTTCGCCATTTCCGGATGAATGAAGGAGGAATGGGGATCGAGGCTGGAAAGCATGCCCTCGAGCGCATGATTGACGAGGCGCTCGTAAGCCAGCTTGTCCACATCCGGATGGCGCTTCCTGACCGTCTCCAGCACCTGCACGAAGCGCTCGATCGCCGGATAGGCGGCTTCCTCCGGATCGGGAGGAGCGGTTTGGGCGTTGCAGGCCAAGATGCCGATCCCACAAAAGCAGCCGATCCATTTCATGGGTTGAGGACTATCAGGTGGCCCGCCCTGCGACAGAAAAAAATCCGCCAGCGGGACGAACCCGGTGGCGGATTTGAGGAGATTTCGAAGGATCAATGCTCGCGGCAGAACTGCTCGAAGCGGGTCAGACCCTCGTTGAGGACGTCCAGCGTGGTGCAGTAGCTCAGGCGGATGCCCTCGTCGAATCCGAAGGCGATGCCTGGAACGGCGGCCACCTTGTAGCGGGACAGGAGCTTGTCGCAGAGGTTCATCGACTTCAGGCCGGTGTTGCCGGTGTAGACGAAGAAGTAGAAGGCGCCCAGCGGCTCGACCACGCGGATGTTGTTGATCGCCTTGAGGCGGGCATACATGAACTGGCGCTTGACGTCGTACTCGCCGCGAAGGTCTTCGATGAAGGTCTGGTCCCCTTCCAAGGCGGCGACGGCTCCGTATTGGGAGAAGCGAGTTCGCGTTGGAGGTGGTGTGGTTCTGGATCTTTTCGATCGCCTCCGCCAGTTCCTTGGGCGCGGCGGTGTAGCCGAGACGCCAGCCGGTCATCGAGTAGGCCTTGGAAAATCCGTTCACCGTGATGGTGAGGTCGTAGAGTTCCTGGCTGAGCGAGGCGATGGAGACGTGCTTGGATTCGCCATAGACGAGCTTTTCGTAGATCTCGTCGGAAAGGATGACGATGTCCTCGCCGAGGGCGATTTCACCGAGGGCGAGAAGTTCTTCCTTCGGTGTAGATGGCGCCGGTCGGGTTGCCGGGAGTGTTGATGATGACCATCTTGGTCGCCGGGGTCATGGCTTCCTCGAATTGCTCGGGAGTCATTTTCCAACCGGTCGATTCCTTGGTTTCGACGATGACGGGAACGCCGCCGGCGAGACGGACCATTTCCGGATAGGAAACCCAGTAGGGCGAAGGGATGATGACCTCGTCGCCTTCCTCGATGACGGCGAGGATGGCATTGTAGCAGGCCATTTTCGCACCACCGGTGACGCAGATCTGGCTTGGGGCGTAGTCGAGGTTGTTGTCTTCCTTGAACTTCTTCGAAAGGGCGGTGCGGAGTTCGGGAATGCCACCGGCGGGGGTGTATTTGGTCTTGCCGGCGAGGAGCGCGGCGATCGCGGCGTCCTTGATGAACTGCGGGGTGTCCACTTCGGGTTCACCACCGGCGAGGGCGTAGACTTCTTCGCCTTTCGCGATCATGGCTTTGGCTTGTGCGGTGACAGCCAGCGTGAGAGACGGGGATACCTTGGCAATACGGGATGAGATGCTTTCCATTTGAGCGCGCGATTGAGGATTTGCCGCCATCCCGGGCGAGCGACAGTTTTTTGCGCAGCCCCAGAATGAGCGGGGGGCTTTTGTGGGGCTTGGGCCTTGGGGTGGCAAGCGAAATGGTGCGACATTTCTAACCTCAACCCGGCCGCGGGGAATGAGGTTTTCCGGCGAACGGGTCATGGAGTGGATTGCACGATTCGCGCGGATTCGGGCAATCCCCGCATTCCCGACTTGAAGCCCGGGTCGTGATGAGAATGATGCCCGCCATGTCACGGATGTCCTGCGCCCATCTTTTCTTCATCGTTTTCACCGCCGCATCCATCGCGTCCTGTGGAGGAAGCCCACCGGTCAGGACACCCACCGCACCGCAGCCTGCCAATACGGGAAATCCGGTCCGGGTGGCGGCCATTCCCCAGACGCCGCCACCGCCGGTGGTCGCGGAAAGCGTGATCGTGGTGGATGTGGTGAGCGGTCGGGTTCTTTATGCGAAAAACGCGGATTCGCCCCGCGCGGTCGCGAGCACGCAGAAGCTGGTGACCGCGCTCTGCGTGATGGACGCTGGAAATGTCGATAAGCCGGTCACCATCGAGGCGTCGGACGTGGCCTGCGAACCGACCCGCCTGAACGTCAAGGCCGGCGAGGTTTATCCGCGGCGCGAACTGCTCAAGGTGCTGATAGTCAAGAGCGCCAACGACATTGCCCGCGCCCTTGCCCGCGATGTCGGAGGAAGCCAGGAAGGATTTGCCGCCCTGATGAACCAGAAGGCCGCGTCGCTTGGAATGAGGAACTCGAATTTCATCAATCCCAACGGCCTCCCGCAGCCAGGCCAATATTCCACCGCCCGCGACATGGCCATTGCAGCGCGCGCGGCCTACCGGAGCCCCTTGATCCGCTCCTTCACCGCCACCAAGTCGATGACTTTCCGATTCAACAATGGCAAAACCAAGGTGTTGGAAAACACCAACCGCTTGCTAAAGACGGTGCCCTACTGTGACGGATTGAAAACCGGCACCACCAACGCCGCCGGACGTTGCCTTGTTTCCAGCGGTTCGCTCAATGGTCGATCCGTCATTGTCGTCGTGCTGAAATCCACTACCCCGAACATCTGGTCGGACTCCAGCAAGCTGCTTGCATGGGCTCTTGAACGCCCGGCGGCAGGTGGCGTGCAATGATTCCGCGATCATGACCGACCCTGCGGAATCCTTGCGCCAGCTTGCTGCCGGAGGACTCCTGCGGGAGTTGCGCCCCTTGGAATCCGCTGGCGGGGTGCAGGTGATCCGCGATGGAAGGACGCTTTGGAACTTCGGATCCAACGATTACCTCGGCCTTTCCCGGCATCCGGAGATTGAGAACGCGGTGATCGAGGGAGTCCGGCGCTATGGCGCGGGATCCGCCGCATCCCGCCTGGTCAGCGGAACCCTGCCGCCTCACCGGCAACTGGAAATCGCGCTGGCGGAGGCCAAGCAAACGGAGGCAGCCCTGACGTTCTCCTCCGGATATACCACCGCCCTCGGAGTCATTCCCGCTGTCGTGGGCAAATCGGACTTCGTCTTCCTCGACAAGCTCTCACACGCCTGCCTCGTCGATGGAGCCCGCCTGTCAGGAGCGACGATCCGCGTGTTTCCCCACAACGATCGATCAAAACTCGAACGGCTGCTGATTTCAACGAGGGCAAAATTCCCGTCCGCAAGCATCCTGGTCGCCACGGAATCCGTCTTCAGCATGGATGGTGACCTTTGCCCGCTGCGCGAGATCGTCGAACTAACCGAAAGTCACGATGCCCTCCTGCTGCTTGACGAGGCGCATGGCTTCGGTGTCCTCGGCGCAAATGGCATGGGCCTTGCCGAACAGGAAAACCTCCAGCATCGCATCACGTTCCAGATGGGCACGCTCAGCAAGGCCGCCGGTCTATCAGGTGGCTACATCGCCGCCTCGCGTGACTGGATGGACCTCCTAACCAACCGCGCCCGGTCCTTCATTTACTCGACCGCTCCCCCACCCGCCCTGGCGGATGCGGCCATCACATCGCTTGCCCTTATCCGCTCGGACGAAGGCCGGACGCTTCGGAAAAAATTACGCGCCAACATCGCCATGCTCTCCTCGTAGTGAAACACCCATCATCCCGAAAATCCTCGGGACAAACGATGCGGTGATGGAAGCTGCCAGATCGCTCGAAAACGCGGGTTTTTTGATTCCGGCGATCCGTTACCCAACCGTGCCCAGAGGAACTGCCAGGCTGCGGATCAGCCTCTCGGCGGCCCATTCCCTTGAATCCGTGAAAATGTTAGCCACCGCCCTGGACTGCGGTGGCAGAGCGTAGCGGCGACACCGCTTTGGATGTTTCATCATCCCCGGAACGAAGCATTCATCCAAGGCGGTGTGCCGCTATCGCTTCCCACCGCACTCCATGGTCACCTGACCTATCAACAGTTGAACGACGCAAGCGGCGATGGAATCGCGATCACCTGCATGCCCGCCCGCTGGGCGGCAAGGATGCCCGATGGAGCGTCTTCCAGCGCGAGACACCTGGTTGGATCCACCCCTAACAAGGACGCGGCCTTGAGGAAAATTTCGGGCGAAGGCTTGCCCTCGGCCACATCGTCGGCAGTGACGACCTCGTCGAACCAATCCGAGACCCCGACAATCTTCAAGGTCTTCTCAATCACCATCCGGCTGCCGCCCGTGGCGATCGCCATCGGCACTTTGCCACGCAGGCTTTCGGCGAATGCCGACACCTCCTCGATCAACGTGACGAGATTCAGGCGCTTGAGGAAGGCCTCGCGTTTTGCAAAAGCAACGGCCACGGGATCGAGCTTCAGGTTGTACTCGTCATTGAGTTCCACCACGATGTCCATGGTTGGCCTGCCACCCATCGCGAAGAAGACATCTTCCTTGAAAATGCCACCCGCACCGTGGAGGGCGAGCGCCTCGCACCAAGCCTCGAAATGGGCAGGCATCGAGTCAACAAGGGTGCCGTCGCAATCGAAAACTACAGCGTCAAAACCAGCGGTGGGGAAGGAGAAGGGTCCGATACTTGCCATTGCGCCGCACGGCTTATGCACAGAAGCCCGGTATGGCAAGACCGGGGCGAAAGAATGTTTCAACTTTGCTTAGAATTTGCCGATTTGGTCGCCAGTTTGAGAACGAAAATTACTTTCGACGCAAAGAAATGGCAATCCCCGGAACCTCAAAACTAACTGGTTTCCAATCACCCGTGGATATTCAGGCCATCTCACACCACTCGCGGCTCCAGGCTTTTGATCGCATTCGAGGCTGAAGAATCGGGAGACGCCAGATCGGCGGCATTCTCCCCGCGCAACCGCAGACCGATTCCGACAATGGCGAGGGAAATCACCGAGCTCAGCGGCATCAGGATGGCGGCCAGCAAGGGATTCATGTGTCCCTGCAAACAAAGTCCCACCGCCAGGAGATTGTAGGCAAGGGCGAACGAAAATGCCGCGCGAACCACCCGCTGACGCCGACGGGCGAGAGCAAGCAAGCGGGGCAGAAACCCCAAGCCCTGTCCCATGAAATAGAAATCCGACTTCTCCTCAAGCATCGACCGGTCAACGACCGGCGTGCCGGTTGTCCAGGCGGCATTGAATGCGAGCGAATCGTTCGCACCGTCCCCCAGATAAAGTGTGTCGTGGCAATCAAGAGCGCGGACGATTTCCTCCTTCCGACCGGGAAGAAGCGACGCATGCGCATCCTCGGGGGAAACTCCAAGTGTCCGCGCGGCGGCAGAGACCTTTTCCGGACGATCCCCGGAGAGAATGACGAGTCGGAAATTCCGGGCTTTCAGCAGACCCAGTGCGGCAATGGCATCCGTCCGCAAGGATTCCCGGAAGACGAAATGGGCAACGCATTTCCCTTCATGACAAAGTTCCGCATCATGGCTGAATGAGGTTCCCAAGGCTGCCGCCGTTCGCCACCCCGGTCTGCCGAGCGACCACTCACTCCCATCATCCTGATAGAACCGGCCCATGCCGGGAACGTCGGTCACCGCTTCTCCGGAGAAATTTCTCAAGATCGCCTGTCCCTCGCGACCGAGTGCTTCCAGCAGCGATCGTGAAACCGGATGAAGCGATCCCGCCGTTAGACGTGCCAGTGCGGACCGGGCATCGGAGCCCAAGGATCCAACGGCATCGGGATTGACCAAAACGGGACGTTCGAGGGTCAGCGTTCCGGTCTTGTCGAAAATCACCTTCCGCACCCGGGCGAGGCGTGACCACAGCAAGGGTTGCCGGATGAAGACCCCTGCCCTTTCCATCAGCGAGGCCGCGATCTCATCCGCCATCGGCAACGAGACTCCGAGGGCGCACGGACATGAGACGACGAACACCGACATCATCACCTGCAAGGCCTCGGCCAAACCGTGCCGCTGGTTCCACCAGATGAACGCGCCAACACCGGTCGCCAGCACGGCCAGCAGATAGAACTTCAGCAGATTTTCCAACGCGGGCACACGCACGGGCGCGCGGTCGGTCGTGACGAGCTTTGCCAGCAGCGATTCCGCCCATGTCTCCGATGCAGTTAGAACGACCGGGGACTTGCCAAGGTGGATCGCACCAGCGGGCAGTTGCCTTCCGGCATCGAAGAGACATGACTCGGCCTCGCCGTTGATCCACTCCAACGAGAAATCCGCCGGCGCGCTGTCCACCACCGCGGCCACGGGCGATGCCTGGCCGGGATCCAGAAAAAACCGGACACCTGCCGCCAACTCAGCCAACCCGATAGGCTCCGCGCGATCCGGCGAGCACAGGGTTTCCGGGAGCGGACGGTGCCGCTGAATGCGTCGGCGGTTCCGCTCCATGGCGGCGAGTTGAAGATATCGACCTGCCAGCATCAGGAACACGAAGGTCGAGACGAAATCAAAGTAGATCAGCCCGCGGATTCCCATGGCCCATCCGACCAGCGATCCGGCATAGGCGATGATCAGGCCGAGCGCGATCGGCAGGTCGATGTGCAACACGCCCATCCGCGCCGCTTGCCAAGCGCGCTTGATGAAATAGCTCCCGCCAACGAGCATCGACAAGGTGGCCGTTAGAAGTGCGATCAGCTTGAACAATCCCGCGAACGCGAAGTCGTCCGGCATGCCGAGGTAGGTCGGCAAGGTGAAGCCCATGGCATTGAGCACGAAGGCTCCGCATAGCCCAAGACGTGCGCCAAGTTGGCTGGTTTCGGAAACGCGATTTCCTCCACGGTCGGGACCGAGCGTATAGCCGAACGAGACCAACTCCCCGGCGAATTTTGTTAGATCCATTTTCCCAGCCTCCCAGCAAAGATGCACGCGGCCCGTGGCCGGATGGGCGGCCGCCTCGACCGCGCCCGGTTGGCGGAGGAAGATTTTCTCGATCAGCCAGACGCAGCCGATGCAGGAAACGCCATCAAGCGAGAAGTCCCCGGACACCTGCTTGCCGGGCACGATGCCGGATTCGATTTCCTCAACCTTCCTCGTGAGCCATTGGAAATCGTGGTTCTCGAACGGCACCCCGCGCACCGGCTTCACCGTGGAGTCCTGTCGCAGCGAGTAAAAGCGGTCGAGCCCTTCCTCGTGGATCAGGTCATAGACGAACTCGCAGCCCTTGCAGCAGAAGCGATCCGCCTCGCCTGATGGTGAGAAAGGAGTGCCGCAATGGGAGCATTCGGACATGGTATCACTTTCCGGAATGTTCCCGACAACAGGATGGAAGCTCGTCCGCCTCCTGTCTGATAGACAGGCAAGGTGTCGTGCAAGCGCCACATCATCACGAAGGCGGCCACGAGTGCCAGGCCACGCTGGACCCGCACCATGGCGAGTGGTGAAATCCTCCGCCGCAAGCGGTGAAGCTGGGATTGGGCCAACCAGAGCAGCGGCACCGTTCCCAAACCGAAGGCGAGTGCGAATTCCGCACCACGCCATCCCGAGCCGCTGAGCAATGCCGCACCGAATAGGAGATAGAGCGGACCGCAGGGCAACAGTGGTGTTAGAAATCCCATCACCAGGCCGCCGCGCACCGGTGTCAGCCTCGCGGTCTTGAAACGCCATCGCGCGGAAAATTTCAACAACGCCGCAGGACGCGGCAGGCGTTTTTCAATTCCGAAGGCGAACACCAGGAACAAGACCACGAGAATCCAGGGCAAAACCACTGCTGGCGAATGGAACACCCACTGGAGCGGTTGCCTGCCGATGGCTCCGCAGATTGCGCCGATCACCGCGTAGGATGTCAACCGCGCACCATGATAGGCGGTCGCGGCAAACAGACGCTCACCCTCGCTCGCGGGCATCGCGGAAAGCCCGCAGGCAATCGGCCCGCACATCCCGATACAGTGGACGCTGGTCACCAGACCAACGACCAGCGCGCCCAAGGTGGTTTGAACCGGATCCACGGCAGTTGTTAGCGGGCCTTCCCCGTGGTGATGGTGATCTGCTCGGGTGCGTATTTCGTGGCCACGAAAATCAATGACGACCACGCGGCGATGAGCAGCAGGAATGCGAAAATAACGAAGAGCCAGGGACGGAACATGGGATGATGGGGTTGAGGTTAAGGTTTGAACAGATGGGGATTCGGGCCGAGAAACTCGACCTCGTGGAGAACGGTGGAGTCGCCGGGTTCGGAATGAACCCTCACCATGAGCGCGCGTGGTCCCTTGTAGGATTCCTTGGGCACAATCACGACCAGCGGGCGGGCGGCTTCCTGAAGCGCTTCAAGCGTGATGCCGTCGCCCAAGCCGGTGATGGTGTAACCGGGAGGTGGATCGACCAGCGAGATCACGAACTTCATCGTCTGGTTGCGCTTGTTGAAAATCCGGAGCTGATAGTGGTTCCGCACCACGGCGTCATCCAGATAGAAGGAAGGGCCGCGCATCCGGGTGAGATCGGCGTTCATCGGCTTGGCGCGGTAGAACGCGGTGAAACCCAGAACCGTCAGGCCCACGGCTCCCAGCACTCCGTAGATGAGCAGACGCGGGCGGAAGATGCGGCGCTTCTCACCGGCCAGTCCACGGGTGGAATCGTAGCGGATCAAGCCGGGAGGACGGTGGACCTTGGCCATGATGTCGTCACACGCGTCGATGCAGGCGGCGCAGCCGATGCACTCCAGTTGCAAGCCGTTGCGGATATCGATTCCGGTGGGACAAACGGTCACGCATCGGTTGCAATTCACACAAGAGCCAGATGCCGGATCGCTCGCCTTGCCGCGGGGTTCACCGCGTTTCGAGTCGTAACCGATCACCATGGTGTCCTCGTCCGTCAGTGCGGACTGCAAGCGTCCGTAAGGGCACATCAGCACGCAGAACTGCTCGCGGAAATGGGCGAAACAATAGTAGAGCACCCCGGTTAGAGCCGTCACGATGGCGAAGGATGTCATGTGACCGGCCGGACCTTGGCGGATCGCGGTGTAGAGTTTCGGAATCGAGATGAAGTAGGAAAGGAAGAGATGGGCGATCACCGCGGCCATGACGACATAGAGTCCATGCTTGATGGCCCGTTTGGCAAATTTACCCGGACTCATGGGTGCTTCCGCCAGTTTGCGCCGCGCCTGGCTGTCGCCGTCGATCACCCGTTCGATGCGGCGGAAGACGTGATCGAGGAACACCGTGTAGGGACAGGCCCAGCCGCACCAGATCCGTCCGAGGACCGAGGTGATGACAAATAGCAGGAAACCCATGCCGCTCACCGCGAAGAACAGGACCCATAGATCCTGGGCAACCAGGGTGATGCCGAACAGGTGGAAATGCCGTGTTTCCACATCGAAGAACACCGCCGGAGCGCCGTTGATGGGAATCCATGGCAAGGCAGCATAGACCAGCATCAGCAAACCGGCCACCACCCGGCGGGCGATCGTGAAGATGCCGTTCACATCGGCCGGATAGAGGATGTGGTGCGACCCGTCGGCGTTGATGGTCGTTACCGAATCTAGATTCGGTTGTTTCGGACTTTGGGTGGATTCGGACACGATGATGTTGGCAGCTACTTCGCTGTTTGAGGGAATTCCTTGGGGTTTTCCCGAATGATGAGGGCCGTGAGTTCCGCAATCTTGATGGGAGCCATCTTCTGTCCCCAGGCTTCCATCCGCGCGCCGTTGTGGCCCTGGCTCTCGGGCGGTGTGCCCGCGTTGATCAGCTTGAAGATATCCATCGGGCGGGCTCCGTATTTCCAGACTCCGTCGGTAAGCGGCAGGCCGGGCAGCGGGACGACCTGACCATTTCCAATGTCCATCTTGGCGGACAGGTCCTGGCCGTGACAAGCGGTGCAGTTGACCATGTAGGTCTCAAGCCCTCTGGCGACGACGGCATCGTCCGCCGCCCACTTGTTGACCAGGGAACTGTCATCCAGCGAGGCCAGCATGTCTTCCAATGCCTTGGATTTCACCTTCTCGATCTCGGCCATCTTCGCGGCCACCACCTCACCGTCTGGCCGCATCAGGCCGAACTGATAGTAGGCAAGCCAGAAGACCACGAAGAACCCGAGCGCACCATAGAAGATGAAGAGCCACCAGTTCGGCAGCGTCTGGTCGTATTCCTGGATACCGTCGTATTCGTGTGGGCGCACCACCACCTCGCCCTTTTTCGAGGCGTATGCGGCAACTTTGATCTGTTGGTCGGATGACATCGGTTGAATGGGTTAGTCTTTTCCAAGCGGAAGGTTCGCGAGTTCCTCGCGGCGGGATTTCGGCAGCTTCATCGCTCGCACGGAGGTGTAGATGAACACCGAGATGGTGAAGAAGAAGGCAATGACCGGCATGACGATGGTCCAGTCCTCACAGATGATTCGCTTGAACATGATGGCTGTTGGTTAGTTTTTCGCTTCGGACTTCACGGGAGTCTCCGCCGCATGACGGTAGCTGTCGGGATCGAGCGGGCGACCTTCCTTGACCGCTGTCGGCTCGACCACCTGATAGGCACCGAGTTTCTGGAGATAGGCGATGAGGGCGACGACCTTGCTGTCGGCCAGTTGGTTGCGGAGCTGGTCCTGAGTCGAGGTCCGGCCGGGACTGATGAATGCCCCGGCAGTGAGGAGCGAATTGGTGATTTCCATTCCCTGATCACGCGCGTTCTGCTCGATCTCGTCCTTGCCCATGGCGGGCCACGGCACACCGAGACGGACTTGGACGGCGATGCGGTCGGGCAAGTGATTTCAGGTCGCCCCTGGTGTCGAACAGCCATGGATAGGGCGGCATGTTCGAGCCCGGCGAGGTCTGGCGGGGATCCATCAGGTGATTGAAGTGCCAGAGGTTGTCACGCTTGCCACCGCGCATGACCTTGGAGTCCTTCACGATGTCACCACCCTCGCGGGCGAGGTCGGGACCGGTGCGCTTGGACCCCCACTGATAGGGATGGTCGTAAAGCGATTCGCCGAGGCGGCTGTAACCCTGGCTTTCCGCACGGACCGTAGCGCATGACGTCGGGCACGAGCGTGCGGATCATCTGCGAGTGACAGTTGTAGCAGCCTTCGGAGACGTAGAGGTCGCGCCCGGCGAGTTCGAGCGGGGTGTAGAGCACCTGGATGCGGTCCTCGACGTTCGTCGGCCCGGTTGACCAGCAGCGACGGGATGATCTGGACCGCACCGCCGATGGCGACGGCGAGGAAGATCGAGGATGGTGAAGGGCAGGTAGTTCTCGATCAGGCGGTCGAAGAAGGCGGACCACTGGCTGCCATTTTTTCTGAACAGCTTCGACCGCGCGGACGACCAGGAAGATCGCAGCAACAAACGCCGCCTTGTCGGCATGTGGCGGCAGGAAGAACCACAGGATCATGAGGGCGATGCCGACGATGACATGTGAAACCGGATCACTCTTGAAGGTCTCGACCAGTCCCATGCGGTCCTTTTTCTCGCGTTCCAACACGACGACTTCCGCGGTGGCATCGGTCGCCTTGCCGGAGCGGGCGGTCATGAAGATGTTCACCGCGCACAGGATGAATCCGAACAAGATAGAGAGCACCACCGAAGGAACGGAAGATGTAGAAGATCTGGATCTGTTGGAGGGTCTCGATGAACTCATATTTCAGGGTCGCGCCACCAGGATTGGTTTCAGCCGAGCATCAGGCCCTGCATGATGCCTGCGGACCACATCGAGGCGACATAGAGGAGGATGCCGATGAGGCCGATCCAGAAATGCATGTTCGCCAATGAGGTTGACCAGAGCTTGGTGTTCCAAAGCCGTGGAGCGAGCCAGTAGAACATGCCGGCAGCCATGAAGCCGTTCCAGCCTAGGGCTCCGGAGTGGACGTGACCGATGGTCCAGTCCGAGTAGTGGGAGAGCGCGTTGACCGCACGGATCGAGAGCAGCGGGCCTTCGAAGGTGGCCATGCCGTAGAAGGTGACGGCGGCGGCGAAGAACTTGATCACCGGATCGGTGCGGAGCTTGTCCCAGGCTCCGCGCAGGGTGAGCAGGCCATTGAGCATGCCGGCCCATGATGGTGCCCATAGCATCAGCGAGAACAACATCCCGAGGTATTGCAGCCACTTGGGCAGCGAGGTGTTGAGCAAATGGTGCGGGCCGGCCCAGATGTAGATGAACACGAGCGACCAGAAGTGGATGATGGACAAGCGATAGGAATACACCGGCCGGTCCGCCGCCTTGGGCAGGAAGTAATACATGATCCCGAGGATCGGGGTCGTCAGGAAGAAGGCCACGGCATTGTGGCCATACCACCACTGGACCAGGCCGTCCTGGACGCCGCCGAAGATCGGATAGGAATGCGTCCATCGAGGTCGGGATCGACAGATGGTTGACGATGTAGAGCATCGCGATCGTCACGATGGTCGCGATGTAGAACCAGATGGCGACGTAGAGCGCCTGGTCTCGTTCCGCTTCGCCAGCGTCCAGAAGAAGTTGACTCCGAAGACCACCCAGATGAGCACGACCGCGATGTTGATGCGGCCAGATCAGTTCGGCGTATTCCTTGCCGCGGGTCAGGCCGGCGGGAAGCGTGATGGCAGCTCCAAGGATGATTGCCTGCCAGCCCCAGAAGTGGATGGCGGAGAGCAGGTCGGAGGCCGTCCGCACCTTGCACAAGCGCTGGGTGGAATAATAGACACCGGCGAACATCATGTTGCCGACGAAGGCGAAGATCACCGCGTTGGTGTGGAGCGGCCGGATGCGTCCGAAGGTGATGTAGGACAAGCCTTCCGACTTGATCAGGCCGAAGCTGATCGTCTCAAGGAACTTGCCGTTCATTTGCCACCACGAAAGCTGGGTGGCGGCGAGGACTCCCACCAGCATCCCGATGAGGCCCCAGAAAATGGAGGCGGTCATGAATCGGCGGACGCTGCGATCGTCGTAGGTGATGGTCGTGGTGTTGGACATGCGGGATATGGGCGGAGTTCAGGGAAGTCGGGCCACGGGCTTTTCGGCACCGGGAACATCGTCAAGAGGAAGCAATGAATCGCGCTCGACCCCCTTGTTGCGGCAGCGCCGGTATTCGGCGGCGAAGCAGCAAATGAATATTCCCGCCAGGCAACTGCTGACGAGAATGGTGAGGGCGAGAACGTTCACGCCCGAATCAAACCGCAATCCGCGCAACCACGCATCGCATGGCTTCCGCAAGTGTGTGCGGATTCTCTGATTTGGAAAAATCCGCGCAAGAGACGCGGAACCTCAGAATCCGATCGCCTGATCCTTGTAAACGCCGGCCACCACGGTTTCCCGCTTGTCGGTGGTGTTGGTGATCGCCACGTCGCCCTCGATCACCACGCCTTTGGCGAAATGGACCGGACCGGAAATTTTCAGGGAACCGCACTTGAGCAAGCCGGGCACGCCGAGCGGCTCAAGTTGGTCAACCAGCTTGTAGTCGTCCGATAGGGAAATCGTCGGTGGAACTCCCTCGCGTGAAGCGGCAAGCCGGACCTGGCCGTCATCGAGAACTTCGTAGGCATCGGATCTCAGAGCCAGCAGATCGCCTGTCGTCTTCACCGGGGCAAAGCGACTGCGGGGCACGTCGATGGCGGTTGCTCCCTCGAAGCACTCGATGGCCGCGCCCATGGCGATTTCCAACTGGACGACGGGTGTGGATTTCTTGTCGCGCGGATCGACGGTCTTGTTGTTGCGGATCATCGGCAAGGGCAGGACTCCGGAGTCCGCGGCAAGCTGTTCCTTGAGCAAATCGAGCCGCAGCCAGAGGCTGTTGGTGTTGAAATACTGGTGACGGTCGATGTCCTGAAACGCCTCGGCATCGGCATCCGGACACTGGGCGACCTCGCGAAGGAGCAGACGCCCGTCGGACTTCCTAACAGCGAGATGCCCGCCCTTTCTATCCGCCGCCGTCCGCCGGGTGACTTCCATCAGGAAGGGCGCGTTGCTGTTGGCGAAATAGGTCAGGATCGCGGGATCAAGGATGGCACCGAGGTTGTCGGAATTGGAAACGAAGGCGTATTTCACCCCTTCGGCAAGCAGGCGGTCGAGCCAACCGCTGCCGACCAGCGCCGGATAGAGATCGCCATGGCCCGGCGGGCACCATTCGAGATCGGGATCGGCAGGCCATTCCACCGGGGCAAAGGTCGCCGCGTCGATTTTCGGAATCTGGTTCTGCATGAGCTCGACCTCGGACGCATCGGCCAAGCCCTCGGACTGGTATTTCGCAAGATGGGCAAGGGTTTCGGCACTCGTGCTGAAGCTGTTCATCAGGAGCAGGCGAACATTGGCACCGCTGGTTTTACGAAGGTCGAGGATCTGGCGGACCATGAGGTCGAGGAAATTCACCCCGTCCCGCACGGCGAGCATGCTTTTCGGACCTTGCAGGCCCATGCCGGTGCCGAGACCGCCGTTCAGCTTGATCACCACTGCTTGTGAGAGAAGCGACGGATCGGCCGCTCCCGCGCTGGCAATCTCGTCGAACGAAGCAAGCCCTTGGGCAGGGCTGATCGACTCCTCCGGAATCATTCCCGTTTCATTCCGCAGAAGTGCTTCGTAGTTCCGACGGAAGGCACGGATCGCGGCGTCGCCCATGCCGGCGGCGGTCATCTTGGTTTCGAAAGCGGAGAAATTTCCCATGCCGGATCGTTGCGCGGAGGCTACCGCTTGGTCACGCGTAAAATCCGCAGAGAAACGAGTACGGTCTTCGCATGTAGTCCAGCCCTTTAGGGCGTCTTCATGCGGTGGCGGAAAAGACGCCCTAAAGGGCTGAACTACATACACGAAGAGCGAGTACCCTGCCGGTCACGTCACCTTTTTGGGATTGACCGCGAGGCAGCGGACCTATTGTTCGCAGGCGCATTCCAGACTTCCCGGTCAATTGACAACGAGTCCATGAAAATCCTCATCCTTTCCCGCAATCCCAAGCTCTACAGCACTGACGCCCTGGTCAGCGCCGCCATCCAGCGCGGACATGATGTTAGAGTCGTGGATTACCTGCGCTGCTACATGAACATCACTTCCCGCAAGCCACGGATCTATGTGGATGGAGAGGAACTCGTCGCGGATGCCGTCATTCCAAGGATCGCTGCGCGTCACACTTTTTACGGCAATGCCGTGGTCCGGCAGTTCGAGATGATGAACGTTTTCAGCCTCAACGATTCGGTCGCCATCGCCCGCTCGCGCGACAAGCTGCGTTCCTTGCAAATTCTCGCCAAGCGCGGGATCGGCCTTCCAGTGACCGGTTTCGCCCACCACATCGATGCGACCGGTGAACTCATCAAGATGTGTGGAGGTGCCCCGCTCGTCATCAAGCTGTTGGAAGGCACGCAGGGCGTGGGCGTCGTTCTGGCGGAAACCTCGAATGCCGCGGAATCCGTCATCGAGGCCTTCAAGGGGCTCAACGCGAACATCCTCGTCCAGGAATTCATCAAGGAAGCCGAGGGTGCCGACATCCGCTGCGTGGTGGTCGGCGGCAAGGTGGTCGCGTCCATGAAACGCCAGGCCGCGGCCGGCGAATTCCGCTCCAACCTGCATCGCGGCGGCTCGGCCGAAAAGGTGAAGATCACCCCGCAGGAACGCTCAGTGGCCATCAGCGCGGCGAAGGCAATGGGCCTCAACGTCGCCGGTGTGGACCTGCTGCGTTCGAATCACGGCCCCGTGGTGATGGAAGTGAACTCATCGCCCGGACTCGAGGGCATCGAGCAGTCCTCGAAGAAGGATGTCGCGGGAATGATCATCGAGTTCATCGAACGCACCGCGCTCAAGACTCCGAAGTCCACGGACAAATAACAGAAGCGATCAATCCGTTAGTCCGTGTTCATTGCCCACCCTCGCGGCGATGGATCCCGGCAGACCAAGTTCGGTCGAGATGGACGTCCATTTGTCGATCGCCCCCAGCACCCGGTCGATCGTTTCATCCACCCGGCGAACCCCTTGGGACTCTCCCAATTTCTTCAAATCGCGACGTGTGATATTTCCCGCCTTGCCCATCACCCGCGCGGCTCGGAACCCGGATGCCAGCGGATAGGTGGCAAGCGTGAGATCAAACGCGGGGGCAAGTTTCCACGTCCCGGCTCCATCCATGAGAAACGCATGGTTCCTGCCGTGGTCATCATCGTTTGCCGCGACGACATTGAAAACCGCCCGCCGGAAGATCTCCTCCACGACCCGCTGATCTTCCGTTAGAGCGCGTGCCAGATCCATCAACTCCGTGTAGTCCAGCCCGTCGCGCAACGGCGTGTGGGTGAGTCCCGAAAAGGAATGGAGATGCAATCTCTGACCATCCGCCGAGCGGTCGAATCTCTTCGTTAGAAAATGACATCCCCCGCCCGCTTCGAGCAAATGCGTCACCGGGACATCGATCCCCGCCTCACGGGCCATTGCAGCGTAGGCCGCCTCGATCCTGCCCTCGTGAAGCACCGGTTCGGTGTCGAACTTGACGAGCCAACTGTCGAAGCCGTCGGGCGCCGGGTCATCGAGACGGATCTCTTAAAGTCATGGGAAATCGAGAGCAACGCCTTTGGTTGCGCACCTCCCGGGGTCATTCCGGATTTCAGCAACTCGGCCAACACATGACCGCTTTCGCCCCGCATGGCCTCGCGCGCGGCCTCCAACAGTTCGCCAAGCTCCACCACCATCCCGTCGGTGAAATCCCCTGCATCCGGATCCGGTTTGAAGACCAGCGCTCCCATCTTTCGATCTCCCTGGCAGGCCAACTTGCGAAGGGCGGTCACCTTTTTCCAGGGGATGCCCCTTTCCTCAAAGTGCCGGGCCATCAGCCGTTCGCCCCACCAATCCGGAAGGGCATCCTGAAACAGCCCGTGAAGCTCGCCAAATCCGGGCGTGGGGGTGGTGACTGCACCCGTCGTTTCGTTAGACAGATAGAGGGGCGAGAGCTGGCGACTGCCCGCACGCCAAGACCCGTCGTATTCGAAAAAAACGGCTCCGCGGCTATCCTGATAGAGCCGTCCGACCGGCATGGGCTTCTCGCCAGCCCAATGGACCTCAAGCTCCATCCGCACCTCCCCCTTTTCTTCGTCGCGGTGCCCTTTGACGTTCGGCCAATTTCACCGAATCGATCGATTCCATGGTCCCACCCGATGCGAACAAGTTTCGGAATTCGCCATCAAGACCAAGCGCAACCGCCACCCGGATGAGGCGTTGGAAAGATCCGCTGCCCTTGGTTTCCAGAAGTTTCAGGGTGGAAATCGCCACTCCCGAACGCTCGGCCAGTTCCTCCCGAGTCCAGCCTTTTGCCAGACGGTGCCGCATCAACCGCTGCCCCACTTCACGGGCAAGGATGACCGGATTTCGTTGGCTAAGAGCTTTTATTTTGTCCACAGGAGGCACTAATAGCCACCAAGGGACAAAATATCAACGATTATTTCGATCAGGAAAGCGAACCCTTGAGACGCCCGAGCACTTCCTCATAGGCCTCCATGACGTTGCCGAGGTCGCGGCGGAAACGGTCCTTGTCCATTTTCTCGCCAGTCTTGAGATCCCAGAGCCGGCAGCCGTCGGGGCTGATCTCGTCGGCGAGGACGATCTTCGACGGGTCGGAAACGAGGCGACCGAACTCGAGCTTGAAGTCCACCAGCTTGAGTCCGCATTTGGCGAAGAAGTCGGTGAGAATGGAATTCACCTGAAGCGCGGATTTCCGCAGGTGAGCCAGATCCTCGGGAGTGGCCAGGCCCATCTCGCGGATGTAGTCGTCATTGATCAGGGGATCGCCGAGCTCATCGCTCTTGTAGGAAAACTCGATGACAGGTTGGGAAAACACACGCCCTTCCTCGATGCCGGTGCGCTTGCAATAGCTTCCGGCTGATAGATTGCGGACGATCACCTCGACCATGAGGATGGTGACCTTTTTCACCTCCACGTTGGTTTCGTCGATCTTCCGGACGAAGTGCGTCGGCACGCCCGCTTCTTCCAGAAAGCCGTAGATCAGCGTGCTGATCTCGTTGTTGAGACGGCCCTTGTTCTCGAAGCTGGCTTTCTTCTCACCGTTGAAGGCGGTGGCGTCATTCTTGAACTCCATCCGCAGGGTTTCGGGATTTTCGGTTGCCCAGAGTCGCTTGGCCTTGCCTTCGTAAAGTGGATTCATCGGCAAGTGGTAAAACTCCGCCCCGCCGTGGTCAAGAGCGCTGAAAAAGGTCGTTGAGAATTCATACCCTTTCGGGAAACGAGATTGCTTGGGCATGGCGGTTGGAAACCGCCGCCACGATAAGAGCGGCTCAACTCAGGGTTTCTTTTCCTCATCCAGCTTGCCGGGGACGAACACCAGTCCGCCGCCATTGATGCAGTAGCGCTGGTCGGTCGGGGTATCGAAGCCCTCGCCTTCGAAAACGTGGCCCAAGTGACCTTCACACACGGCGCAAACCACCTCGATCCTCGCCATTCCCATGGAAATGTCCTTTTTCAGGGTGACGTTCTCGGCCTTTGCCGGATCGTAGAACGAGGGCCAACCGCAGCCGGAGTCAAACTTCTGCTTCGAGGTGAAAAGCAGGGCATTGCAACCCGCGCAGCGATACTCGCCTTCGCCCTGGGCCTTGAACTGTTTGTAAACCTCGCCATGCGCACGCTCGGTGGCGGATTCGCGGAGGATGGCGTATTGCTCGGGAGTCAGGATCTTCTTCCACTCCTCGTCGGTCTTCACGACCTTGTTGGTTGGCTCGGGAGCGTCTTCTTTCCGGGGTTCCATGGCGGTGTTCTTTTTTTCCTCGTCGGTCTTCACAACAATGTCGGTTGGCTCGGGAACATTGTCTTTCAGGATTTCCTTGGCGTTATCCTTGTCTTCCTGCGAGCACGCCATCAGGGCGAGCGTTAGAAACAAAATCTCAAGCGGGCGAATGAATCTCATGGCAGTAAATTGCGTTCGTTGGAGAGTGGGTGGCGCAACTTATTCCCGTCCGTTGCCACCCGATCAGGTGAATTGCTCGGCGAGCACGGCTTTCGCGTAGTCGCGGTTCATGCGTGCGATATGGTCCACGCTGATTTCCTTGGGGCAGGCAGCCTCGCACTCGTATTGATTGGTGCAATTTCCAAAGCCTTCGGAATCCATCTGGCGGACCATCGCTAGCACCCGCTTGTGACGCTCCGGCTGGCCTTGTGGAAGATGCCCGAGATGGGAAACCTTCGCGGCCACGAACAACATGGCCGAGGCGTTCTTGCAAGACGCCACGCAAGCGCCACAACCGATGCAGGCGGCGGCGTCAAAGGCCGAATCCGAATCCGCTTTTGCAATGGGAATGGAATTCGCATCCACGCTGGATCCAGTGCGGACGTCGATGTATCCGCCAGCACCGATGATGCGGTCAAAGGCACTGCGATCGACCATCAGGTCACGGATGACGGGAAACGGGTTCGCGCGGAAAGGTTCGATCCAGATCGTGTCGCCATCGCTAAACTTGCGCATGTGGACCTGACAGGTGGTGATTCCGCGCTCCTTGCCGTGCGGGATGCCGTTGATGGTCAAGGAACAGGTGCCGCAGATCCCCTCGCGACAATCGTGGTCGAACTGGATCGGATCGCCGCCGGTCTCGATGATCCGCTCGTTGACGATGTCGAGCATTTCAAGGAAGGATGCTTCCGAAGGGATGTCCTTGGCATCGTAAGTTTCAATCTTGCCCTTCGCCTTGGGCCCGGACTGCCGCCATACTTTGAGTGTCAGATTCATGGAAAATTCGTTGCGATCTGGTGAGGTCGGCAATTTCAAGTACCAACCGTCTGTCTGCGGCGAGAGTAGATGCGATTGGCGACCGGGCTAGGAGAAAAATCAGGTTTTCGTTGCGGTTTTCACGATTTTCGGCGCATCGATTGATGCAAACAAGAGAGCAGGAAAAGATTCGGTTTCCGTGTGCAAAATTTTTCCAAAAATCGGTTGCGCGCCATCCGGAGCAGTGCTCCTTTCCGGAGTCGCGACAACACAAGGCGGCCCGATTGAATTTCCCTTTGGGTTTTGGGTTTTTCCCAGGGATTATCGATCGGGCCGCTTCTTTTTGGGTGTCTTTGAAATCGGCTCACCGGATTCATCCCGCCAGGACACGATTCTAGCAGCGATGTCGGAGGGCTCGCGCGGAATGAATTCCGCGCTCCCGGATCAGGCCTTGGTCTCGGTCGCGAGTTTCGGATCCTTGTAGGTGGACTGGACGTAAACCTCGCGGAGGAGCTTGTGCTCGATCTGGCAGGGGCTGTGGGCCATGAGGTCGGCTCCCTTGTTGTTTTTCGGGAAGGCGATCACCTCGCGGATGCTGCTTTCACCGGCGACCAACATGGCGATGCGGTCAAGACCGAGCGCGAGTCCGCCGTGCGGAGGTGCGCCAAAGCGGAACGCGTCCAGCAAATGGCCAAACTTGATCTGCTGCTCTTCAGGAGTGACTCCAAGCACGCTGAACATCTTGGCTTGCAGGTCCTTTTCGTGGATCCGGATGGATCCGCCGCCGAGTTCGTAACCGTTGAGTACCACGTCGTAAGCGACGGCGCGGACATTCGCGTAGTCGCCCGCGTCGAGCTTCTCGATATCGTCCGGATGAGGGCGGGTGAATGGATGGTGAACCGCCGCCCAATGGCCGGTTTCCTCGTCGTGGGCGAGCAGCGGGAAATCGACGACCCAGAGGAAGTTGAACTTCTTGGAATCCTTGTTGAGCTCCATCATCTCCGCGGCTTCGGTGCGGACGCGACCGAGGATGGTGCTGACACTCTCGCGCGAGCCGGCGGCGAAGAAGACGATGTCACCTTCCGCAAGATCGAGTTTGCCGATGACCGCCTCCTTTTCGGAATCGGTGAAAATCTTCCAGAGCGGGCTCTTGTATTCGCCGTTCTCCAGCTTGATGAACGCGAGGTTTTTCACGGGAAGTCCTGCTTGCACGGCGATCTCGTTGAGGCGGTTCATCTGGCCGGTGGTGATCCCGGCGAAGCCCTTGGCGTTGATCGCCCTGACCACTCCACCGTTGTCGATCGTGCCCCGGAAGATCTTGAACTCGGTGGCCGCGAAGACATCACCGAGATCGGTGATTTTCATGTCGAATCGCGTGTCCGGCTTGTCGGAGCCGTAGATGTCCATCGCGTCGGCATAGGTCATGCGCGGGAAATTGACTGGCACGTCGATGTCGAGGCCGGACTTGAACATGCTGGCCAGCAATCCCTCGACCAGCTTGATGATGTCCTCCTGGCCGACGAAGCTTGCCTCGATGTCGATCTGGGTGAACTCGGGTTGACGGTCCGCACGAAGGTCCTCGTCGCGGAAGCAGCGGGCGATTTGGAAATACTTCTCCAGTCCGGCGACCATCAGAAGCTGCTTATACTGCTGCGGAGCCTGCGGAAGCGCGTAGAAAGCGGCCGGGATTGAGGCGCGACGGCACGAGGAAATCGCGGGCACCTTCCGGTGTCGGGTTCGACAGGATGGGTGTCTCGATTTCGAAGAAACCGGAGTCGTCGAGATAGCTGCGGGCGGCGGAGGTGATCACGCTGCGCTGGCGGATGTTCTTGCTCATGCGCGGCGCGGCGGAGATCGAGGTAACGGTATTTCATCCGCATGTCCTCGTTGGAAAGTTCCTTGTCGAGCTGGAACGGAAGCACGTCGGCCTTGTTGACGATGCTCAGGCCGGTGGCGACGATCTCGATGGCACCGGTTCCGATTTTCGAGTTCTCCGATCCATCGAGCCGCTTCGACACGCGACCGGTGACCTGCACGACGTCCTCCTCGCGCAAGGTATGGGAAAGTGCGGAAACCTCCGGATTCTCATCCGGATGGAACACGCATTGGGTGAGCCCCTCACGGTCCCTGAGGTCGATGAAGATGACGCCGCCATGGTCGCGTGCGGAATTCACCCAACCGATGAGCGTGACGGTTAGATCGATGTGGGATTCGCGGAGTTCGTTGCAATGATGGGAGCGCATGGGAAAAGAAGTTTTGAGTGATCAGCGATCAGTGAGCAGAAATTTTCAGGCTAACAACGGCCCGTCGGGTTGGAGGAGGCGGTCGGTTAGCCAGTCGATGGCGGTGGAAGCGTGGCCGGATTCCTCGGTGCGGCTGGCGAGCACCTTCAGCTTGAGTTCGGGATACTCCGTGCCGACGACGAGTGCAAAGCGCGCCCCGGCCTTTTCGGCGCTCTGGAACTGCTTGGCCACCTTGGGTGCGCCTAACGGAAGATCGGCGGAGATGCCGGCGCGGCGCAGGTCGGTGACGAGACGCAGCGACTGGGCTCTCATCGACTCGTCGGCAACGACCACGTAAACGTCGCACGCTGCGGCATTTCGTTGAAGCCAGACTTCCATCTGCATGGCGGCGTGGGTGGTTTCCTCGATGAGGTTGCGGATGACATAGTCGCCCATCGCGAATCCGGTCGCAGGCATGTCGGTCGCACCTTCGGAGATGGTGGAAATGAGTGTGTCATAGCGACCACCGCCCGCGACGGCGCGCATGGATTTCTTCGAATCGAACACCTCGAAAACCACACCCGTATAGTAGGCGAGACCGCGGACGATGGAGAGATCGAGCTCCAGGAATTCGACCAGGCCACGTGCCGAAAGATCCTCGCGGATGGCCAGATAGGCTGCCGACGCGTTTGCCGGATCAGCAATGAAACCGCGGACGGCTTCAGGCGTTAGAGAGTAGGCGGCCAGCTTTTCAGCAAGAACCTCTGGCTTCTCGCGCTCGATCTTGTCGATGATGTTCAGGAAATCCGGGATGCGGTCTTCGGAGATTCCGTTAGCCGCGGCGAAATCGATCCATGCCATGCGGTCGGACACGCGGACGACGAAGTCACCTTCGACGAATCCGAACGCCAGCATCGTCTCGATCGCCAGCGCGATCAGTTCCGCATCGGCCGATGCCCCGGCCTCGCCGAGGATGTCCACGTTGAACTGATGGAACTCGCGTCCCCTGCCCTTCTGGGGTTTCTCGTAGCGGAAACATTGGCCGATCTCGAACCACTTGAGCGGCTTCGGGAAATCCCGCTGGTGCTGCGCGACGATGCGGGCGAGCGACGCCGTCACCTCAGGACGAAGGGTCACATCGCGGCCGCCCTGGTCCTCGAACCTGAAAAGCTGGGTGGAAAGCTCGCCACCGGATTTCTTCAAATACAGGGCCGTGTCCTCAAGCACCGGGGTTTCGTATTCGACATACCCGCAGCGGCGGGCGACGCCGCGCCAGGTCTCGAACAAATAATTGCGGACCGCGCATTCACGGGGAGTGAAGTCGCGGAATCCTGGAAGTGCTTGAAAAATAGGTCCTGCCATGGGCGGGCGGCGAGGATGCACGCCGATTCCAGCATTTCAAGGCAGGATTGCGGCGGTTATTCGCGCAGCCTTTTCACCAACTCCGGGTCCGGAAGCGAGCAACTTGCGGATTTCCCCATGAACCGGTAACGGTGGTCCGCGATCCAGCCATAAACGGCGTCACGCAGGAATTTCGGAATGAAACGGGCGAGGGTCGTCAATCGCCACCATCCACCGAGGACTCTCGCCAGCTCGATCAAGGCATCGCTGCGTTTGAAAATTTTCCCATCGGACTCGCGCAGAAGGATCATCGTTCCACCACTCGCCGCCGCATTCTCCGCAAGCCCCATTTCGCTGGCGAATTTTCCTTGCAAGGGCGCGAAATCGAGACGGCCCTTCTTGTCGAAGGCCATCGCCCGCCGGACCGAGGCCGAACAAAAGGCGCAATCGCCATCGAAAAACAGAACCCACGCCATGCGGGAATCCTAATGTCGTGGAGAGCGCATTTCCAGAAGCGATTTCCCGTGCTTGCCATCCGGAAAAAGTTCGTTAGCGTGTTCAAATGCTCATGGACGTATCCAAGGAAACCCAAGTCGAACCCGCTGTCGGCTCCCGCATCCACGACATGCCGTTCGACCAGCGACCGCGAGAAAAACTGGCGCGGCTCGGCCCCGCGTCCCTCGACAACGCGGAGCTCATGGCGCTTTTCATTTCCACCGGGACCAAGGGCCGCAGTGCCATCGAGATCGGCCGCGACCTGATCGCGAAATACGGCTCCATGGGCGCGTTGGGTGGATTGCCGGTCTCGGAATTGGCGAAGGAAAAGGGCCTCGGGCTGGCCAAGGCGTCCAAGCTGGCCGCCGCCTTCGAGCTCGGGACCCGCGTCGCGCGGGAGCAAATGCGCGACATTTCCCTGGAAACACCCGCGCTGATCCACGATTTTTTCGGCCCCCAAATGCGTCACCTTGCCCAGGAGCAGGTGGTGGTTGCCGTTCTGGACGCGCGGCTGAGGCATGTCGGCACGACCATCGTTTCCGTCGGCACGGTCAGTGAGTCCAGCGCCCATCCGCGGGAAGTGCTGCGTCCGGTCATCACCCGCGGAGCCTACGGATTTGTCCTGCTCCACAACCACCCATCCGGGGATCCAAGCCCGAGCCGGGCGGATGAATTGGTGACCCGCAAGTTGATCGAAGCCGCCGCCCTGATGCAGGTGAGATTCCTCGATCACGTGATCATCGGCCGTCCTTCGCCGGGAAGATCTGCCTATTATTCATTTCGTGAAGCCGGATTGGTGCCCTGAGTTGCATTTCAGGATCGGTCCATTAGCCTGACGGGGTTTTCCCATGCACCGGCTTCATCTCGCGCGCAACCTGCGATCGCTCATGTTCCTGCTGGTCGTCGCGGCCCTGCTGACGGCGGTCGGGGCACTGTTGTGGGCGAATCACACGGGAATGCCGGAGTCCTGGAGGACAGCGATCGAGAAATCCGTTTCCAAACAAGGCGCCCACATCAAGATCGGAAGCCTTCGCTACGTGCCTCTCAAGGGAATCATCGCCTCCGACCTGCGCGTCTATTCGGAGCCCGAACATCTCCACGAAATTTCACGACTCGAACGCGTGATTCTGGATTTCGACAAGACCCGGCTCGCAAGCGGCATTGTCCATCTCAACAAGATCCAGCTCAAGGACGCGCAACTGATCCTGCCTGTTGATCCGGATGATCCGGATTCCGACGCACTCAATGTCACGGATGCCTACGGGACGATTTTCATGCCCGGCGACCGTCGCCTTGAGGTCAGGAACGCACGTGGAAAAATCGAGGGGATCGATGTCAGTCTCGACGCGCGCATCATCGGCTATCAGCAGGCGCAGAAGCCCCCGCCGGATGACAGGAACAGGGGCAAACGCCGCGAGCTGTTAGCAAGAATCATCGATGAGCTGGGGAAATGGCATTTTGAGGAAGGCCACCCACCCTCGCTGAAGATCAAGGTCGAGGGTGATGTCAATGACCGCTCGTCGATCACCGCGAACGTGTCTTTGGACATCAAGGGCATGGAAAAAAACGGACACCTGCTCGATCAGGTAAAGGCCGAGGCCACCGTCACGGGAAGCCTCGTCACCGTCACCGCGCTCAAAGCCACCGATTCCCGCGGCAGTCTCGACGGTCACATTGACTATGATCTCATGGCAAGGGAGGGACGGTTCGACGTGACGTCGTCCCTGGAGATCCCTCAGTTGCTGACCGCCTGGATCGGTTTGCCCGCCATCCAACAGGTTCTCATCGGAGGCCGGCAGGTCCTCGAGGCCGGGGGCGAATTCAAGATGGACGAGGACAACAAGCCGGTTCTGCGGACCACCGGCCACGTCCGCTGTGACTCGGTAATGCTGCGCGGCATGCCGTTCGATTCCGTGGAGACCTCCTTTTCATGGCGGGACAACCGGCTTTTCCTGCGGGACGTGAACCTGAACCGGCCGGACGGCGCGGCCCAGGCCAAGGTGATGATCGAATGGCCGTTGGTTCGACTGGAAGCCCACAGCACCTTGCCCGTGCCGGTTTATAAACCCTTTGTCGTGGGACTGCCCTTGGAAATGGTGCTGAATGACTTTTCGGAGCGGGAAGGCGCGGCGGTGGACGTTCACGTGGAAGGTGGATTTGACATCACCAACAAATACGCCTGGGCCTACACCGGACACGGCACGGTGAAGAACCTCGACTACAAGGGCGTCCCCACCAACTCGGCGAATTGCAAGTTCTCCCTCAATCATTACGAACTCGATTTCTACGACGGCACCGTGGTTTTCAACTACACCAACTATCCGCTTCGCAAGGCCTTCGAAGGTCCCCGGGAAGCGACCGCGAAGGTCGGGCGCATCCGGTATGACGCACCGAAGAAGGTGGTCGAGGTCGAAGGGGTGCGCGGAGCGATCTGGGCCGCACCGATGGTCCGGCTTTTTGCGACCCCGGTGGCGAATTCGCTGGAACAATACCGGTTTCACTCTCCCCCGGATCTTACGGGCGAGGGAATCGTGGATGTCACCCCGCAAGGTCGCACGGACCTCAAAATCTCGTTCTCGTCAAAAAATGAGGCCGACTACAAATTTCTGGGAGAAAACCTCACGCTGGGTAGCCCATCGGGAAATGTCAGGATCCTTGGCGAAAAGGTGGCCGTCAGCGACCTGAAACTCCAGGCTTTCGAAGGTCCTCTCGCTGGCCATTTCGACTACCTCGGCGGCGGAAAGTTGGCCGGTGAGCTGAATTGGACCAAGGTTTCCCTGCCCAGCCTCACCTCCGCCTATGGCTTCCAGGTAAAAGGTGGCGGCAACACCACCGGGCGGATCGAGTTTTCCCTCGTCGATGGCAAGGTTGACACCATGGGTGGCGAAGGTCTTCTGGCCCTGGAGAACACCGAACTCTTTTCCGTCCCGATGTTCGGCCCCCTCACTCCGCTCATTCGCGACGTGCTCAGCGACAAGAACGCCGGGACCCAGATGGCCAAGGATGCCTTTTGCACCTTCAAGATCAGGAATGGCGTCCTGAGTTCCAATGATTTCCAGACCTCCACCCGCTCGTTGAACTTCGCCGGTGAGGGATCGGTCAACATGAACGACCAGACCATCGACATGATCGTCCGAATGAATGCACGGGGCCTGTTGGGACTTCTCACGCTGCCGCTGCGACCTTTTTCCGGGCTGTTCCAGTTCCACGGGACCGGCCCCCTGAAGGAACCGGAATGGGAGAGCATGAAGTTCTCGGCCCCGCCGGAAAAGCTGAATGAAATCCTCCTTTCCCCGCCGAAGGCCAGGGTCATTCAGGACGGGAATTGACCGACAATTCGCAAGTCACGCCTTGCACATGGCCTGATGTGGTGCCACTAATCTTTCCGAGATGAATGGATCATGAGGATCCACCTCAATCTCACCCCACAAGCCATGTCCAATCCATTCTCCACCCCTAACAGTCTCGATCCTGAAGCCGGCTTCACGCAGACGCCATCCGTCGCACAAGCCGCCAACGACCTCCGCGCCGCCGCCGGCGAAAAGGCCCGTGAACTCGTTCATTCCGCCGAGGAAAAGGCCGCATCGCTCAAGGAGCGCGCCGTCGAGACCGCCCAACAGTTCCGCGATACCGCCTCGGAACGCGCCAACCAGTTCAAGACCGTCGCCACGGAGAAGGCCCAGGCCTTCAAGTCCGTCGCCACCGACAAGGCGCAGCACTTCAAGGAAACCGCCACCGAGCAGTGGCAAGACACCCGCGTGAAGGCAAAGGAGATCCACGTCACCGCCGAGGATTACATCCGCCAGAACCCGACCAAATGTGTCCTTAGCGCGCTCGGAGTCGGATTTCTCGTCGGCCTCATCGTCCGCCGCTGAGATGGCCAAGCCTGTTTTCAGGTGAGTTTCATCGATGTCTCATGAGTTCTTCATCTGATATGGGACCGGCGGCGCCTGGCTCCGCAGGTCCGGACAAGCAAGCCGGTTTCCAGGATTCACCCGCCAACTGGCGGGAGGCCCTCGTAGGTTTGGTCACGTCCCGGATTGCCTTGATCCAACTGGAATCCAAGGACGCGGCAAGGGACGGGGCGAAGCGCGCGGTCCTCGTCCTCATCACATTGGGCTGCGTGTTTTTCGGATGGATCCTCCTGCTGGCCGCCACGGTATCGCTCATTGCGGGTGCATTCGGCTGGCCATGGGACCGGGTCGCACTCGCCCTTGGAGGAATCCACCTCCTCGTGGCATTCATTTGCTTGAAAATGGCAAAGCCCTCCGGAAATCCCACCTTTCCCATCACCCGTGCTGAATTTCAAAAAGACCGCGAATGGATCGAAAAATTTCAAAAGAACAGGAAATCCAACGGTTGATCCAGCTTGGTGAACGCTCGCGGTCCTGTTTGACCGGCGAGGCCGTGGCCCTCCGGCAAAAGCTCGATGTCCCGAGCCGCATCCGGAGCTCCTTGAAGGCCCATCCTTCCGGCTGGCTTTTGGGCTCGGCGGCTTCCGGCCTGGCAGCCAGTTTGCTTTTCCGGCGCAAGCCGCCACGGCAGGAGAAAAAGCGCCGCGGATTGATCCTCACTCTTTTCGGTCTCATCTTGACCGTCGTCCGGCCAATGGCAAAAGTCTGGCTCACCGGCCAGTTGAAAAACTACATCACCGGACAGTCACGATTCGATTTCCCCGACCAACGGAAATCTGTTAGCTCCTATCAAAATCACCCACCCCAATAAGCCTTCCCCATGTCAGAACACAAGGTGCTTGATCACGTCGATCAATATCTCCAGCTCGGTCGAGATTACGACTGCTCGGACGTCCATCTAGCGACGTCCTACCCGCCGGCATGGCGGAGATTCGGACAACTCACCCCGATCTGGGGAGACCATCCGCCCTTGACTCCGGACGACACCCACCGACTTGCCAAGTCGTTCCTGGGAGATGCCGAATGGGAGCGCCTCGACAAGCATGGGGACATCGACTTCGCCTACTCCGCACCTAACGGACGCTACCGCGCATCCGTCGTCAAGCAGCGCCTCGGGCTCGATCTCGTCTTCCGGATCATCAACGACAAGATCAAGACCCTTGAGGACATCGGCCTTCCGTTGGAACACATCCTTCCCCTCACCCGCTATCAGAACGGCCTCGTCCTCGTGACCGGATCGGTGGGATCGGGCAAGTCCACCACCCTCGCCGCCCTCGTTGACTTCATCAACCGCGACCGTGAGGATCACATCCTGACGCTGGAGGACCCCATCGAGTACGTCTTCGAGTCCAAGGGCTGCCACGTCAACCAACGCGAAGTCCACAAGCATACCGAGTCCTTCGGCCGGGCCCTTCGCGGCGCGCTGCGGGAAGATCCGGACGTCATCATGGTCGGGGAAATGCGCGACCTGGAAACCATCCCGCTCGCCCTAACCGCTGCGGAGACGGGCCACCTTGTGCTCGGCACACTCCACACCGGAAACGCACCGCGGACCCTCGACCGCGTGCTCGACGTCTTCCCGACCGACCAGCGCGAACAGATCCGCATCATGGTCTCCGAATCCCTGCGCGGCATCCTGTCCCAGCAGCTCGTGCCGCGTGCCGACGGCAACGGGCGGATTCTCGCGCTGGAGCTTCTCGTCAACACCCCCGCCGTCGCCAACTGCATCCGCGAGGGCAAGACCTTCATGCTTCCCGGCGTCATGCAGACCGGGAAAAACGTCGGCATGATCACCATGGACGAGTCACTCCGCCAGCTCTACGTCAAGCGACTGGTCTCCCGCGAGGAAACCCTGTTCCGCGCCGACGACAAGGCCCAGATGAAGCTGTTCCTCGAATCCTGATAGAAAACCGCTTCAACCCGACACCTGTTCTCCGGAGTCCTCCTTCCGCAAAAAAATCTCCTCATCGTTCCACATGGCCAAGATCGACACCCTGTTCCGTTACCTGATCTCCACCAAAGGATCCGACCTTCACCTATCGGAAGGCCAGCCGCCCAAGATCCGTGTCCACGGCGCCGTTTCCATCATCCCCGATCAGGACGTGCTCCTCGGCGACACTTTCAAAGACCTCCTCGCCGAGATCTGCGATCCTCGCGCCTTCGCGAACTATCTGGAAGGCGGCGACCTCGACTTCGCCTACGAAATGGACGAGGACTCCCGCTTCCGCTGCAACTACCTCAAGCAGCAGAACGGCCTCGCCGCAGTGTTCCGGTTGATCCCCACCGAGATCGCCTCGCTGGAGAGCCTCGGCGTGCCGAATGTCGTCAAGGAATTCGGCCACATGCGGTCCGGCCTCGTGCTCGTCACCGGCCCGACCGGCTCCGGAAAATCGACCACGCTCGCCGCGCTGCTCGACTACATCAACATCAACTTCAGCCGCCACATCATCACGGTCGAGGAACCCATCGAGTTCGTCCACCGCAACAAGAGCTCCATCATCACCCAACGCGAGGTCCCCATCCAGACCCCGTCTTTCGCGGACGGACTCCGCGCCGCGCTTCGTGAGGATGCCGACATCGTGCTCGTCGGGGAAATGCGCGACCTTGAAACCATCTCGCTCGCCCTCACCGCCGCGGAGACCGGCCTGCTGGTCTTCGGCACCCTGCACACCAACAACGCGCGGAAGACGGTTGACCGTATCATCGACGTGTTTCCCGCCGACCAGCAATCGCAGGTCCGCACCATGCTCGCCGCCTCGCTGCGCGGTGTCGTCGCCCAGCTCCTTTGCAAACGGGTGGACAAGCCCGGCCGGACCGCCGTCAACGAAATCATGTTCGCCACCCCCGCCGTCTCCGCCATCATCCGCGAAGGCGCCACCCAGAAACTTTACGACGTCATCACCGGCGGCAAGAGCCGAGGGCATGCAGTTCATGGACGAGTCCATCTGGTACAAGCTCCGCGACGGCATGATCTCGCCCGAGGAAGCCTACATGAAGGCCATCGACAAGACCCGCTTCAAGAAATTCCTCCCCGCGAACATGTCCCACCTCGGCGATGCTTCAGGCGAAAGCCCGTTGGTCCACTGACTTCGGATTGAGCCTTCACTAGCTTTTTGGACTTCACGAGTAAAGTCGCTGGCCGACTCCCAGCCCTTTCGAAAGAAGGATAACAGCAGCCAAACCTCGACATCGGGCTGCCCGCTCGATCATGGAAACAGAACCTCGTTCGAGTCCTGCCCCTGCCGCTGGCTCGTCCGGACAACCGGCCGCCTCCTCCGCAAGGCGGAAGCAAAACAAATCCCACGAGGCGACCTGAGAATCGGAGCGCGGATCTTCAGTCCGCACGCAAAGGAACAATCGACACTGGAACACCAAGACATTCGCTCATCCTGCCGCGCATCATGATTGGTGGGTGGCCCTCTTGAAAGTGGCTGTGGCGTCCCGCCCGGATTTGGGACGCGGGCTGCGAAAAACTCCAGCGCCCCCTTCCAACTCCCCCGTTTTTCCCGGCTTTCCCGGAAAAAAGGCGGACGGTCCATAATATCTGCTAGGTCATCTCGCCCGAAAAAGCCAGGCCCGGCAAAGCCTGATATCCGCACCCCGCCCTCGAAAATCCTTGTCTAATCAAGGAATTCTGCCAATTTTTCAAAAGTCGTCACCTGCTGGATATCACATCCTTAGACGATACAAATACCACTGTCGTGAAGATATGGAAGACCATTGCAGCGACATGCGAATTGCTAGATTCTTCGCTGAGTCTCCGCCGATTCTCCGGCTAGGTTTGCGTGCTTGGGTTCTGCCGAGTCTTCGCAGAGTCTCTGGCTCGGGTTGTGGGCTTGGGTTCTGCCGAGTCTTCGCGCGGATTCTTTGCGGCTTGCGAGATGGCCATCCCTTCGCCAAGGTTCTTTGGTCAGCTTGCATCCCGATCCAAGAATCAGATTCACGAACAAGCCGCGTCACGCAACCACTACCAGCCGCCCTGTTTTCATGACTTTCCGTAACTACAACCTCCAACCCGTGATCGACGTCCGCCCCCGCTGGTAGTGGTGCATGCGCTCTTACGTTCGGCAAGACCAAATCGCACCAACCCATGATCGTAAAGAAAAGCTATCTTGATTATTACCTGGAATGCGGGTTCTCAGCTCATTTTCTGGTGCTATCTGCGATCTTATTTTTATCGGTCGCTTTGATCGAGATTCTCCCACGAGACAAAGAACGTCACCCTTATCTTAGGCTGCTATTACCTTGTTCATTGCTGCCTATTATCATCGGCATATTTGGATCATCGTATGGTCTTCATACAGCGTTGGAATACATGCAGGGTCCGCCACGTGAGGGGTTGGCTTTTCATCCAGCAGAATTGGTAATCCCACTTGTCGCAGGATCCTTTCTTTCAGCTGTATTTACCTTTATCAGCATATTCTTAGCGTATATTGGCCAGATCCATAGATCCAACAAGAAGGATGGATTCGCCGAACAAGGCGCGCCGTGACAACCCCTACCAGCCGCCCTGTTTCTATGCCTTTCCGTAACCACAACCTCAACCCCGTGATCGACATGCGCCCTCGCTGATAGGGGTGCGTGCTCTTTTACGATAGGCCAAGAAATTAAAGATGCCGACCCGCCCAAACCTGACTGTGATTCGCTGCGCGGACATCGACGCCTCGGCGGTATTTTACCGGCTCACAGGCCTCGATTTCGAGAAGCATCGGCACGGCACAGGCCCAGAGCATTACGCGGCTTCCGACGGGATTTGGACATTCGAGCTTTACCCCGCATCGGCCAAGTTTGCGGCGAGCGGCTCGGCACGTGTCGGCTTTGCAGTGGATTCCTGCGATGAGGTTGTCGGTCGTTTGCAAGGTGCCGGGTTTTCCATTGAAGTTCCTCCGACAGATTCACCCTGGGGCAGACGGGCCGTCGCACTGGATCCCGATGGTCATCGCGTCGAACTCGCATCCCCGCCCAGCAAATGAAGAGGCCTATCAAGCAGCATCGTGCAACCCCTACCAGCCGCCCTGTTTACATGCTTTTCCGTAATTCAACCATCAACCCCGTGATCGACGCGCGCTCCCGCTGGTAGGGGTGCACGTGCTCCACGTTGTGCCAGAAATATGAAAACATCAGTCATCGCACTTTTAGCGGGCATCGTCTTCCTCCAAGAGATTGGAGCCGCCGAAGAAGTCCAAGTATTCACGCCTGATTCATATGGCACAGTTGCCATGGCTGGAGCTCCGACCCATGTGGTAGCCCTGATTGACCAGATCAGGAGGGCCGACATGACAAGTTGGGTTCTCTCTGAAGCAAAAGGTCCAAAGTGGACCTTAAGTAGGGTGACGATAATAGATAAAGACTTGATCATGGTCAGGCTATCGGATGGCCATGGTGCTGAGGACATGTTGTTTGATCGAGACGACGAGAATCAATGGACTATCATTAGGAGAGTCCCGATCGGAGACTGGAAGCCAGAGGACAAGAGACGTGGTGGCCGACTCGGCCTCTTACGTTTCCCAGAACCCAAGGCAGAATCGGGTCCCCGGGAGTAGTTAGCTCCCGGGTCCCACACCACCCTGCGTACGGCTCCGTACAGGGCGGTTCCAATCAGCTTTCCCGAGCTTGCTCCGGGTAATGAAGAACGGTCCAGATGGCTTCCATGTCGGGAACTCCTTGTTCCTCTAACCAACAGTTGTTCAGCGCGAATCGCACAATCTCGTTCTGGCTCATCCGCCAATAGCCTTTGCGGCTGCGCGTCGCCATGTGCACATGCTTCGGATCTGCTCCGAGTGCTAGCAAGTTGTGGCGACGCGTGCGTGGCTGCTTCCACTGCTTCCAATCATACAACCTCACCCGCCGCCTGATCCAACCCGCCAGTTCTCTCACTTCACCGAAGGTGGAGCTGAGCTTGAAGTAGTTGAGCCAGCCACGGACATACAAGTTCAACTCGTTGATGACGGTTTTAACGTTGTGCCCGCGGTTGCGGCTGGTGATTTCCTTGATCCGCTCCTTGAAGCGGTGATGCGCCTTTCCCGTCCACGCCAGCTCGGCCCTGTTGTTGAGCCGATAGCTCAGGAACGCACAGGATTTCAGTGGCGCGGCGCGGCTTTTGGCGCGGTTGACGATCAGTTGCAGCCGTCCTTCGCAATAACGGATCAGCGATGCCATCACCCGTTTCGCCGCGTTCGCGCTTTTCACCATGACGATGAAGTCGTCGGCATATCTCGCGAACTTGTGTCCGCGTGCCTCCAATTCCTTGTCGAGCGGATCGAGCGCGATGTTCGCTAACAGCGGTGACAGCGGGCCTCCCTGTGGCACTCCCAGAGGCGTGGCCTCGCGGGTGCCGTCGGGCAGCTCCACTCCCGCCGTTAGGAAGAGACGGATGAGGTGTAGTGTCTTGCGACACAGGACCTTTCCCCGCAGTGCTTCCATGAGGCGGTCGTGGTTGACCGTGTCGAAGAACGATTTCAGATCGCATTCCACGGCGTGGCGGCGACCTTCCTTCCAGCCGGCTTCCATTTCGGCGACCGCCTTGAGGGCGGATCGACCGGGGCGGTAACCATGGCTGTGTTCGCTGAAATCCACTTCGAAAAGCGGACCCAGCACTTGTGCGACGGCCTGCTGGATCAGGCGATCCAGCACCGTCGGGATTCCTAACGGGCGTTTGCTCCCGTCAGGCTTCGGAACCCACGCCCGTCGGACGGGCGCGGGTCGGTAGTTTCCTTCTCGAATCGCAGTGGCGATCCTCGGCCAGTGCTCCTGCTTGAAAGCAGGAAAGTCCTCGATGGTCATGGCCAGCTATCCCCGGTGCGCCTTTGTTTCTCTTCACGCGTTTCCACGCTTGGGAGAGGTTTTCCGGTTCAAGGATTGCCTCGATCATGTTTCGTTCCTGAGGGGCTCCATGCTTCTCTCCGCCATGGCTCTCAAGCGCGCCTCGCCGTCTGGCGTCGTCGGTTGGCTTGTCCGTGGCGGGGTCGATCCCCTCCTCATTGGTTCGGTCCTTCATCGGTTGAGGCCTCCGGTATCGTTGTTTATGCGGGCATCACGCCCCCGGCTCGTTTTACCGACTACTATGACCTCTGCTGACTTCTCCGCCGCTTTCGCGGTTGAGATCTCCCCAGGTAATTGCACGTTGCTCCTCCGCACTGCCGCCGGATTTACCTCCACGGGCATACCAGACGTCTTCGGAGTGTTGTGCCCCCTCGACGCGCCGTGTCGGCCTTCTATCCGGTTCTTCTCCATCAGCTCGCGGATTTCTCCTAGCCTTCCTTCCCCGGAGAGGTCGCCCTGCTCCGAGTTGGCTTCAGATGGTAGTTTCTTCATTTTCATGTTCTGGTATTCCTACAAGGGACTTGAACCCCATTTACAACGTACCCATGCTGGGCACACACAAGCCGTGCTCATCCAACGGCGATAAGCCGTCAAATTGAATTCGGGCTTCCATCCCGCCGTGGATGCGCTCTAATGTTCGCCAAGAATTTCAGCACTCGCGTTTAACTGAAACCGGCTAGATCACCACACACGAAATGGACTTCTTTCCTGATTTTGATGAGCTGGGCATCTGGGGGTATCTTGTGCCAACCATCCTTCTCATAGGAGTTCTCATTCCGGTTTGGCGTTGGGTCGGACGCACTTCGAGTCCAGCAATTGGACAGAGGCTGTTCAAGACCACGATCATGACAGGCCTCGCCTTACTTACTTTGTTCGTGATCCTGCTCATGATCGGCTTCGTTGTCTTTAGACTGAGTAATCCAAGCCTTGTTTAAGCCCGACAAAGAAGAAAGAACCCAAGGCGAACAAGACGCATCGTGCAACCACTACCAGCCGTTCAGTTTCGATGATTTTACCTGACTTCAACCCCAACCCCGTGATCGACGCGCGCTCCTGCTGGTAGTGGTGCACGTGCTCGACGTTAGCCAGGAAATGACCGCAGAGATTACCGACGAACGATTCCCCGTTTGGGAGGCGCTGTCAGAGTTCTTTCTGGATACGGAGTTGCAGGAGCAAGACTACGACCGCATCGCGACGACGTTAGCAGCGACGGACTACTCGACAGCCGAGATCAAGGAGATTCTTGACTACGAGGTTTCTCCCGCCTGTAAGTGGAATTTATATTCGATTGCCGGAGAGTGGGCCGGATTCCATCCTAACTGGATTATGGAGACTATTGCGCCGAGGAAGGACAAGAGGCCGCGAATTCGGCTTCCTCAACTTTGCGGCTGGATGTTTCGAAGTCATTGGCAGATCGTTATTCGTCGTATCGATGCAATCCGCAAAAGAAGAAATGGTTAACAAGCCGCGTCATGCAACCTCTACCAGCCGCCCTGTTTCGATGATTTCCCGGATCTCCAACCTCAACCCCGTGATCGACGTGCGCCCTCGCTGGTAGAGGTGCATGCGCTCATCGTTGGCCCAAAAATGCAAATCCTCCCAAAGACGCGCCAAGAATGGCTAAAAGCTGCGCTACTCTCGGTTTCCGCCCCTTTGGTTCTCGTTACGGCTTTTCGGTTGTTGGCATATTATGCACATAGCCAAACTCGGGGACTAACGCCGTCCTACTTCATCACTGATGGATATTTGCAGGGAATTCAGTCCGATGCGTGTAATTTGCTCTGGCTTGCATCCGCGATCGGGACATTGATCCTTTCCTTGGTCTTCTTATTCGTTGATCGGAATCTCGCTGCCCTTGGATTTCTGGTATTTGCTGTGACTGTTTTTGCTTCATTCATGGTCCCGATAATCATCCATGAGTAATCCAAGGTCAGAACATGAAGAACGGCCAACAAGACGGCACATTCAACGGCGGGCAACGTCCTTCTTTGAATTCGAGCTTCCATTTCCGCCGCGGATGGCCTAGACGTTATGCCAGTAAATCTCTGCATCATGAAAACAGCATTATTCCTAGTCTTACTTTGTGGCACATCACTCTCAGGAACCCTTGAAGAGTATGCGGCTGGGCAAGGAAGGCTCGAGAGCCTACTGAAGAACGAGCAATTATTCATCCTCACGCCATCATATAAGGGCAAAGCCTCATTGGTTTACCAACGTGACACCAAAGACGAAAAATCTCCATCGGAGCGGGAATTGCATTTCACAGCGTTCACTCCAGACGGCTCTCGATATAGTGAACCTGATTGTCCGCATCCCAAACTCCCGGCGATTGTTGAGGCAACTCCCCTGGATGGCCACGGGTTCGGAACTGGTGCGTTCGCCTATTCAGCGGATGCCCCAACCATCGAATTGTTGTCTGGTTGCACAACTATCAAAGAATTGAAAGAGGCCGTCCCCGATCTCGTTCGTGTTTCATCCGAAGGGCCGGAGCTTCCTGAATACTTCTTCAACTGGTTCTCACTTTCCAAAAATGGGCTGCTGAACGTCGTTCTCCTAAGCGTCGAATGCGGTCCGAAAGACACACTGAAGCAAGTGAAGGTTTGGCGCGGCACTCTTACCCCTTCCAAATGAAAGTAAGAAGGCCAATCGGGTCCCCGGGAGTAGTTGGCTCCCGGGTCCCACACCACCCTGCGTATGGCTTTGACTTCGTGCCTCCGTCCATGCGGGATGGCTTCGCGGTTTATTCAAAGACGCTATCGCGTCTGGGGCATTGTACAGGGCGGTTCCAATCAGCTTTCCCGAGCTTGCTCCGGGTGATGAAGAACGGTCCAGATGGCTTCCATGTCGGGAACTCCTTGTTCCTCTAGACCAACGGTTGTTCAGCGCGAGTCGCACAATCTCGTTCTGACTCATCCGCCAATAGCCTTTGCGGCTGCGCGTCGCCATGTGCACGTGCTTCGGATCAGCTCCGAGTGCTGGCAAGTTGCGGCGACGCGTGCGTGGCTGCTTCCACGACACCGCGTGAGCGGAGCTTTTACGCGGGCTTCCAATCATACAACCTCACCCGCCGCCTGATCCAACCCGCCAGTTCTCTCACTTCACCGAAGGTGGAGCTGTGCTTGAAGTGGTTGAGCCAGCCACGGACATACAAGTTCAACTCGTTGATGACGGTTTTAACGTTGTGCCCGCGGTTGCGGCTGGTGATTTCCTTGATCCGCTCCTTGAAGCGGTGATGCGCCTTTCCCGTCCACGCCAACTCGGCCCTGTTGTTGAGCCGATAGCTCAGGAAAGGACAGGATTTCAGTGGCACGGCGCGGCTTTTGGCGCGGTTGACGATCCGTTGCAGCCGTCCTTCGCAATAGCGAATCAGGTAGTGCCGCTTGCGCGGCCATGTCATTGACTCCGCTGCGCTCCGTCCATGAGGTGTGGCTTCGCATCGGGTGGTGCCGCTAGCGCGGCCATGTCATTCTCCTAGCCTTCCTTTCCCGGACAGGTCGCCCAGCTCCGAGTTGGCTTCAGATGGCAGTTTCTTCATTTTCATGTTCTGGTATTCCTACAAGGGACTTGAATCCCATCTACAACGTGCCCATGCTGGGCACACACAAGCCGGCGCATCCAACGGCGGGTAACGCTCCAGATTGAATTCGGGCTTTTTTCCCCGTCATGGATGGCCTAGACGTTCTGCTAAATATGAAGACACTAACCCCCGTCGTAATGATTGCCATCTTGGCGCTTGGAAGCCTCTCTGGATGCAAACCTCAGCCTCATGGTCGCCCGGGAACAGCAAAAGAGACAGGGAGCAGTTGGGGCGCTGCGGGTTTGGCGGAGGGAGCGGACACTGAAGCACTCATCCAAGCCTTAAAGCAGAATGACTTCGAGATGATCAAGGGGAAGAACTTTCAACAGATCCTGCCAGGCGATACGCAGCACCGCGGCTATGAAGGCCTGGTTGCCTTGCGCGACACTACCGCCAAAACGCCGAATGAGTTCGTCGTTGGTGTGGGACCGGACACGGTGATGTGGTTCAAGTCGCACGATATCTCCGGCGACGACGCCATTGCGGACTGGGAAGCGCATGTCCAGAAGCGGATCGCTCTCGTAGAGCGGCTGGCAGCCAATAAACAGTAGTCCTGGAAACCGAAACGGGAAGCAGAACAAGTCGAGACACTCACCCGCTATCAGCCGCCTTGTTTACATGCCCCTTTCTACATTCAACCTCACCCCCTTGATCGACGCGCGCCCTCGCTGATAGGGTTGCGTGCTCTTTGACGTCTCGGCAAAAGATCCTCATACAAGTGATATACCGGACACTCCGCAGACATATTTTAACGATAAACCATTCAGATGAGAACCCTTGTCGCACTGACAACTGCCCTTTGCTTGGTGTGGGGAGTAGTAGCTCTGTCCACTGCTGGAATTCTCGCACTCCAGCCGTTTTTCTATCCTGAATCGAAAACCGGGTTCCCTTCTGGCATATTGGTCGCACAAGGGTCGATTGCCTTAATGGTGGGCTTTGGGTTGATACCTGTCTGGCGATGGATTGTGACACCTCAGAGCATTGACAAATTGAATCCAAGAAGCGGAACAAGCCGTGCCTCCTAACGGGCCATAAGCATTTCAATTTCGGTCCATTTTCCTTTCAATCACGCCCGCAGGAGCACTCAATCGTTGCGCCAGAATAAATATTGCCAAGCCCGCATGAAGTGGTTTTTACGTATATCCGCACTCCTTGTGACTATTTATGGTCTATTTGGCGCATACCGTGTCGGATTGAGCCACGCGCGCAACGAAGCAGGTGCCGTTGCTATTGCGATGGAAGCAGCTGGTAGGCGGAGTGCTGCCAAAGAAGCATCGAAGATGATCGGCCACCCATCCTTATGGGAGGAGATGACGATTGAAAAATTTCGAGATTTCATGTCCCAGATGGAATCGCGCAGCTTCTACGACCTTCAGCAATCTTTCCATGCCCTCCCACCTTCGCAACAGCAGCGAGTGATTCACCACCTTTTCGCAGACCTAACTGAGGAGGAGGAACTAGTTCTGTGGAAGGGCTCACCACACCCACGAAAATGACACAGGCACAACAAGCCGCGCCGTGAAAACCACTACCAGCAGCTCAGTTTCAATGATCTCATCTGACTACAAACCCAACCCTGTGATCGGCGCGCTCCCTCTGGTAGTGGGGCACGCGCTTTACGTTGGCTAAGAAAATAATGACCCATTTCACACGCAATCCAGTCAGTCACCTGAATCCACTCCCACGGCTCCCGAATCCCTCCCGCGAGAAGTCGCCGCCATGATGATAAAACCTGAAAACAAGCCGTTCATCGGCATACTCGCAGCCTTGGTCTACATCGCCATCATGGGTGTGGGTATGTTATACTTGGGCCATCAGGGGATCGTCTACGGATCTCCTGAAATGTTCGATACGTTCTGGCCGATATTGATACTTCTCAATATCATCAACGTCGTCTTCGTGATCCGTTTTTTCGACTGGCGCAACGCAGGTTTCGGCAAGCTCGATGCAAGACAGCTGATCTGGCTCGCGCCGTTCGTGGTGTATTTGCTCTACAAATGGGTTGTGAGCCTCGAGGCCATGTCGGCCTTTCCTTTCAGCAGCCCGAACTGGAGCAGCTTTGCTTTCTTCGGCTTCGTGACATTGCTGGTTGGGACTGGCGAGGAACTGGCCTTCCGCGGCATCCTCCTACATTCGTTCCTCGGTAAACAATCGAGTCGGACGCGGGTCGCGCTTGCCATGTTTGCCAGTGCCGTTGGTTTCGCGCTCCTGCACTCCGTCAATGCCTTCGGAGGGGAGCCCTTGCCCGACATGCTGAGCCAGTTGGTTTACACATTCCGGTGGGGCATGTTGTTCGCGCCATTGATGCTGCGTCTGCGGAACATTGTTCCGCTGATGATTGTCCATTGGTTGTGGGACTTCGTGCAGTTCTCAACATTGATCTCGGGGGACCTTGCCATTGTGGCCCATGATTACATTCAGGGCCCCATCGAGATCATGACCGCCCTTGTTCTGTGGTATGTGGTGCTCAAGAACGTGGGCAAAGGGGACTTGGCGAATGTGTGACGCCCCCCATTTCCCAGCCTTCCGGTCCTCTCATGCGCTTTCTCAACGGCCTTCACCCTTCTCGGATCGAGACCAGGATAATTTCGATAGATGGCCTACGCCCATGGCAACGGGACAACCCTTCAACATGAACCCTCCGTATTGCCAAATACCCGCGCTGGCGGGGTGCCGTTCATCGACGAGGGGGAGGCGGCGCTCGTCAACGATTCGGACAGGGTCGAGAGACCGGAGCAAGGCGGATGCAGGCGGATGCCACCTCCGGGAAGGGTTCTCGGTGAAACGTGAGGGATCTTCCGAAAGGTGTTGCCTGCGGTGACGATGCGGTGTCGCCACCAAGGCCCGGCTCAAGCCGGAGTTCAAGTTACCCAATGCCGGTCTTTGCCGGAAAACGGAGCTTTCCCTTCCCTCCCAGCCCCGTTAGGCTGCGCTTCCCGTGACCTTGCCTCCCCGACGCACCAGTGGATCAGTCGCCATGGACGACTACCTTGAGCAGATCCTGCACCTCATCGAGGCCAAGGGTTACGCCCGCGCCGTGGACATCTCTAAGAACCTCGGCATTTCCCAGGCCAGCGTCACCAACATGCTCCGACGTCTGGATTCCGAGGGCCTTGTGAATCATGAGAAATACCGCGGCACCGTCCTGACCGAGGAAGGCCACCGAATCGCCCTCGCGATCATCGAGCGGCATGAAACCTTGACCCGCTTTCTCCGGCTTTTCGGCATCGACGAGGAAACGATCTATCGCGACGTCGAGGGGATGGAACACCACGTCTCAAGGCCCACGCTCAATGTGATCCGCGCGGTGGCGGATGCGCTGGAGGCGGATCCGGGATTGCTGGATCGGGTGAGGGAGAAATCTCGTTAGACCTCCTTGTTTGTAGTTCAGCCGTTTAGGGCGTCCTCATCTTGCCTTGCTCGGGAAGACGCCCTTAAGGGCTGGACTACGAACGAAGAATCACCCTTCCTCACGCGCCGGGGGGCCGGTTTCGAAGCGCATCAACTCGGCGATGAAGGTGAGCGGGATGTGGCCTGTTTCGCCGTTCCGGTTCTTCGCGAGGACCAGTTCCGCCTGGCCGGCCTTTTCCTCCTTTTCCTCCGCGTCCTCGGCGTAGTAGGCCGTCCGATAGAGCAGACCCACCATGTCCGCGTCCTGCTCGATGGAGCCGGATTCCCGAAGGTCGGACATCCGAGGCACTCCGACGTTTTTCCCGGTCCGGCCTTCCGGTCCCCGGTTGAGCTGGGCGAGGATGAGGATAGGAATTTGCAACTCCTTCGCCAGGCCCTTGATGCCTGCGGAAATTTCCGCGATTTCCCGCTCGCGCGAGTTCTCCGCCTGCTTGGTGCGGGATTTCATGAGCTGGAGATAGTCGATGGCGATGAACTGGATGTCCTCGTCGCGCTTCTTGCGGCGGGCCTTGGCGCGCAGTTCGTTGATGGAAATGCCCGCGGTGTCATCGACGAAAAGTTTCGCGCCCGAGGTTTCCAAGGCGGCCCGCTGGATGCGCTGCAAGTCACCCTTGGTCGGCGTGTAGCCGCGGGAAAGCTGGCTCATCGCGAATTTCGAACGCGAGAAAACCAGACGCTGGACGATCTGGAACGCGCTCATTTCGCAGGAGAAAACCATCGATGGCTTTCCTTCGGTCACGCAGATGTGCTCCACGATGTTCATCATGAACGACGTCTTTCCCATCGACGGACGGGCCGCGACGACGAACATTTCGCCCGGCTTCAAGCCGCTGCTCATCCGGTCCAGTTCCTCGAATCCCGTCTTGATCCCCTGGGCTCCCTTCTCGCCGGCGAGCAGTGCCTGGAACTGCTCGATCACCTCGTTCGACCGACTGCTTGATCGTCGGGGCCTTGCTGGTCTCCGAGCCCTCGCGGATCGCCAGGATCTTGGCCTCCACCGAGTCGAGCAATCCCGCCACCTCGTCCGGCGCGTCGTAGGCCTGGGCGATCGCCTCGTTGGAATTCTGGATGATGGACCGCAGCACGAACTTGTCCTTCACGTGCTGGAGGTGATGTCGGAAATGGCCCGGGCTCGGCGCGTAGGTGTAGAGATCCGTTAGAGCGGCGGGTCCGCCGACCCGGTCCAGCAGGCCGCGGTCCAGCAACCGCTGGATCAACGAGACGAGCTCGATCTCCTGCCCGCCCTCGAACAACTCGATGAGAAATCCGAACAGGGTCGTGTGCGACGGCAGGTAAAAATGCTCCGCGGTCAGCTTTTCCTCGATCGCCACCCCGATGTATTCCTGCGGGTCCTGCAACATGGAGGACAGCAGGCTTTTCTCCGGCCCGAGCGCATGCGGCAGCGCGCGTGTCACGTCATCCACGGCTGTTGCCCCCTGTTGAAGTTCGGCGGTCTTGCGGAATGTGGGTGCTTTCGTCTCTACGGCCATGGGTGAGGCACAAGGTGACAAAGTCCCCCCGCCCCGGTCAATCCCGTGCCTTGTGGCTAACTTGTGAACAACCGCTCACAAGTTTCCGACTCGCTGATTTTCAGAGACCGGCGACCCGGAAACTTTCTTTCCAAGCGTCTTCCGGTCCCCTTCCAGCCCGCCTCGCGGGTCACACGAATTCTCTCGCCCTTCACGGTGGGAGTCATTAGATTTTCTGCTTTGGAGATCCCCTGTTCACGCCCATGAAGCTCATCCAAATCCTCACATTCGCACTGCTACTCCCGATCAGTGCCGACGCCTGCCTGAATGTGAGTGGAACGTCCATTCACGGAGACAGCAGGACCACAGACTATTCAATAAGCACGATGCTACGGCACTCACTCGCCACGACCGCGGAGGATAGGATGATCCAATTTGAGCGGAACTTGATCTTGGATGGGAAGGACGAGCTGACTCAAACGGAAATCGAGGGTGTGAGGGATATCTGCGAAGGGCGCACGGGACAAGCCATCGAGACGTTTAAGAAGATCGAGGCTGACCATCCCGGACGGTACAGCACCGCGGCGAATCTGGGAACCGCCTACGAACTCAACGGCGATCTTGAGTTAGCCTTGAAATGGATCGAGGAGGGCATCCGCCGGAATCCGAATTCGCATGGAGGAACCGAGTGGCTTCATGTCGTCATCCTCCGGACCAGGATGAAATTGAAGGAGGATGATGGTTTCCTCGATCAACGTCACCTCATCACATTGCCCGAATCGATTTCGAAAACCACGATGATCGGCATCGATGGTCAGGAATATTCCGCCGCTCAAGTTGCCGAGGCGTTGATCTATCAACTAGGTGAGAGGATGTACTTCGTGAAGCCGCCCGATCCGGTCGTGGCGGATCTCATTTTCACCGCCGCGATTCTGGAGGCACATCTCGCGGTCGTGGAACCGGCCATCGAAATGTTGGAAATCGCTCGAACTTATGGTTTCAAGGATACCACCCTGCTCGATCGGACAAAGGCGGGTTACGAGTCGTTGATTAGGTTTCGCAAGCTCAAGCCGAAGGTTTTTGCACTTCTGGGGATTCTGACATTCAGCGGTTTGGTTGTAACTAGCGTATCGGAAGAAGCGGTTTTTCCTCACGAAGGATGCCCGACTCGCCCATGAATCATCCCGATTGCGAGATTTCCGGAGTTGAAACCTCGATGTCCCGCCACCGCAGCATCCATCAATCAGCTGATATGAATCCCCCAACCGATCCTGATAAAGAGGAAAAGTCACCGCTCGGCGGTTGGCTGGCTGCCGTGATGGTCTGTTTCCTTCTATATGTTTTAAGCATCGGGCCGGCGGCAGCGCTTGCGATGAAATCGGGAAGTACGGGTGCGAAAAGAACTCTGAAGACCTTTTACATGCCCGTCATCATGCTTCACGAAATCAAGATCTTCGAGAAACCACTGGAAAAGTATCTGGAACTTTGGGGAGTCAAATAGAGCGACTTCATTCCCGTGTGAAATGGCAACGATCAAGTTGCCCAAGTCGCCGGAAATCTTGCGCGGAGGCCGGGAAATGGATTAGCTCCATGCCATGCGTGCGGTGATTCAAAGGGTGCTGGAGGCGTCCGTGACGGTGGACGGGAAGATGATTTCAAGCATCGGACCCGGACTGATGGTTTTGCTCGGCGTGGAGGACGGCGACGGGGCGGAGGACGTGGAATGGCTGGCGGGCAAGATCGCGAGAATGCGGATTTTCCCGGATGAGGAGGGCAAGATGAACCTCGTCGGTGACGGAGATGGCGGGCGAAGTGCTGGTGGTGAGTCAGTTCACCCTCCATGCCTCGACGAAGAAGGGCAACCGTCCGTCGTTCATCCGTGCGGCGGCCCCGGAGATCTCGGAGCCGCTTTATCGGGCGTTTTGCGTGGCAATGGAAGGCGAGATCGCCCGGCCGGTGGGGCGCGGAATCTTCGGTGCGGACATGAAGGTGGCGCTGGTGAATGACGGGCCGGTGACCATTTCCATGGATAGCCGGGCAAGAGAATGAGCATTCTCTTGCATCGCCCGGATGCGCTGCCTAGCCTGCCGCCGCCGTGCCGATTACTGCCATTCTAGCCCTTGAAGATGGACGTTGTTTCGAAGGAACCGCCTTCGGAGCCACCGGAACCACCACCGGAGAAATTTGTTTCAACACCTCGATGTCGGGTTACCAGGAGGTGATCACGGATCCATCCTACCGAGGCCAGATCGTGGCGATGACCTACCCGCAGATCGGGAATTACGGGATCAACGCGGAGGACTCCGAGTCGGCGGGACCGCACATCCGGGCATTCGTCATCGGCGAGCTCTGCGAGGTGCCATCGAACTGGCGCTCGACCCAACCGCTGGCGGCTTATCTGGAAGAGAACGAAATTCTCGGGATCGAAGGAATCGACACCCGCGCGCTGACCAAGCATTTGCGCTCGCGCGGTGCCATGCGCGCCTGCGTGACGACGGAACTCGACGCGGAGGCCGCCATCGCGGCCGCCAAGGCAGCCCCCTCGATGGAAGGGATGGACTACGTTCAGGAAGTTTCCACTCCGGAATGCTACCTGTGGACGGATGAATCGCGCGAATGGTCGTTGCCAAACACCTCCACCGGGGAAGTCGGGAATTACCGCGACCTGCCGCCGGTGCGCCATCGCATCGTGGCGTATGATTTCGGGCTGAAATACAACATCCTCCGTCGCTTGCGGCAGGCGGGATTCGAGGTGGAGGTGGTGAACTCGCGCACGACGGCGGCCGAGGTGCTGGCGAAGAAGCCGGATGGCTTGTTCCTTTCCAATGGCCCTGGAGATCCGGCGGCGCTGGGCTACATCCATGAGGAAATCCGCGAACTTGCTCGGCAAGCTGCCAATCTTCGGGATTTGCCTCGGCAACCAGATCCTCGCCCACGCCTTCGGCGGGAACACCTTCAAGCTGAAATTCGGTCACCGCGGTGGCAATCAACCCGTGAAGGATTTGCGCAGCGGTAAAATTTCGATCACCTCGCAGAACCACGGATTCGCGGTCGATCCCGATTCGCTGCCACCGGAGATCGAGGTGACGCACGTGAACCTGAACGACGGGACCGTGGAAGGCATGCGGCATCGCGAGCTGCCCGTTTTCAGCGTGCAGTATCACCCCGAGGCAGCACCGGGACCGAATGACGCGAGCTACTTTTTCGAAGAGTTCGCGGCGCTGATCGACAAGACCAAACCCTGAGACTCATGGGTCGTGGGTGACCTAATTTTCATTTCATGAACACAATCATAGTTGGCCTCCAATGGGGCGATGAAGGCAAAGGCAAGATCGTTGACTATCTAACCGAAGACGCGGACGTGGTCGTGCGTGGCCAGGGAGGAAACAATGCCGGCCACACGGTCATCGCCAAGGGGACCAAATACGTTCTCCACCTTCTGCCGTCCGGCATCCTCTGGGACTCGAAGACGAATGTGATCGGCAATGGCGTGGTGATCGACCCGATCGGCCTGGTGCAGGAGATCGAGAAAATCGAGGCTCAGGGCATCGTCATCAACGCCGACAAGCTCCTGATCTCCGACCGCGCCCATGTCGTTCTGCCGCTCCACAAGGAATTGGACGCCGCCCGCGAGGCCGCGCTGGGTGACCAGAAGATCGGCACCACCAAACGGGGCATCGGTCCCGCTTATGCGGACAAGGTGAATCGTTGTGGACTGCGGATTTCGGATTTCCTGGACCGCGAGTTCACCGCCCAACAGATCACGCGCCGTGTCGCGGAGGCGAACGAGGTGCTTGCGCGTTACGATCTAACAACATTTGATGCCGAGCAGGTGATTGAGGAAGTTTACGTGGCTTTCGAGCGATTGCGTCCCCACGTCACGAACACGATCCCGGTTCTTCACTCGGCGTGGAAATCCGGAAAGAAGATCCTTTTCGAAGGCGCGCAGGGCACGCTGCTCGACATCGACTTCGGCACCTATCCGTTTGTCACCTCGTCCAACACGACATCCGGCGGCTCCTGCACCGGGTCGGGACTTCCTCCCACGGCGATTGATGCGGTGATCGGCGTTTGCAAGGCCTACACGACCCGTGTCGGCAGCGGCCCCTTCCCGACCGGCGACGAAGGCTTGTCCGAATACCTGCATGGACTCGGTCGTGAGTTCGGAGCCACCACCGGGCGCCCGCGCGGCTGTGGTTGGCTGGACACGGTGTTGCTCCGTTTCGCCTGCATGGTGAACGGCGTCACCGGATTGGCCGTGACCAACGTGGACGGGCTTGACGAATACGAGACCCTGCAAATTTGCTCGGGCTACGACATCGACGGAACAATCCACACCCTGCCCCCTGCCGACCGCAAGGCTTGGGACCGCGCGATTCCAGTCTATGAAAACCTCCCTGGCTGGAAATGCGACACGACCGGTTGTTCGAAATACTCGGAACTCCCTGAAAACGCGAAGGCCTACCTCACACGCCTCTCCGAACTGTGTGACGCACCCATCGCGTTCGTGGGAGTGGGTCCGGATCGCGCTCAAACCCTTGTCGTCTGATTCCACCGATTTTTCACGAAAGCCACATCACCCATTCACGAGGGCGGCGACATCCTTACCGGTGAATCCCAGCCACCGCCCTCGATGAAATCCTTTTTCTCCACCGCCAAATCCAAGTCGCCTTCCGTCATGTCCGTGCATCCCGACATCCCGCGACACATCGCCATCATCATGGATGGCAACGGTCGATGGGCCAAGGAACGGGGGCTTCCCCGGCTCGAGGGTCACCGTGCCGGAGCGGAGTCCGTTAGAGAGGTGATGGAAGCGTGCATCGAGCTCGGCGTCGAATACCTCACGCTTTACGCATTCTCCTCCGAGAACTGGAGTCGTCCGGAAACGGAGGTAAAGGCGCTGATGAGCCTGCTGGACCGGTTTCTTAAAGAAAAAGCCAAGGACCTGGACCGGCAGAGCGTGCGCCTGCAGGTGATCGGACAAATCGAGCGGCTTCCTGAGAAAACGCGAAACCTCATCGAGCGGATCCAACAAAGGACCTCCGGCCACAAGAAGATGACGCTGGTTCTCGCGTTGTCTTACGGCGGCCGCGAGGAAATCGTCTGCGCGGCCCGATCCCTTGCGCAGGATGCGGCGAGTGGCAATCTCTTGCCTTCGGAAATCAACGCCGAGCTCTTCGCATCGCGTCTCCAGACGGCGGGCATTCCGGATCCGGACCTACTGATCCGGACATCGGGCGAGATGAGGGTTTCCAATTTCCTGCTGTGGCAAATCAGCTACGCGGAAATTGTCATCGTCAGGAAATTCTGGCCGGATTTCCGCCAAGGTGACCTGTTCGAAACCGTCGAGGAATACAAGCGCCGACACCGGCGATTTGGTGCCCTTTGAAATCCCCGGGGAGAAACGGGAAGGTCGAACCAAGCCCGCCAACCTCACCCGATCACATGCTCGGGATCTGGACCGTCTTGGTGTATTCGTAGGAATTCTTGGCAAGGAATTCCGACTTCTGGGCGTCCGTGAAGGTCCTGTTGTTGAGCTGATCGATTCCGAAATCGGAAACAACGGTGACCGCGATATCGACGGAGGCGATGCGCCCGGACGCCAACTCATCGGTGGTCACCGTGCCACCAGACATGTCCGAATCAATTCCCAAACCTGAGATCTTGAAGCGTTTGGTGGAATTGGCCGAGTTGGATTTACCGATGGTGACCGGCACGTTGACGATAACACCTGCCTTTGTGACCTGGACATTGAAGGTGACCGAAAACTGGAACACGTTCTCACAAACGAAATTTTCCGGATCGCTGATCTTCGTTCCGTAGCTTGTTGCGAAAGCGGCCGAGAGATCATCCTTACCGAGAAGCTTGTCAAAGGTCTGGTCCGGATTCACCAGCAAGCGCTTGACCACAAAGGTCGGGAATTTCGAGGCTCCGCCACCGCTGATGGGATCGAGATAGTCGAGCTTGTAGCCGACGCATGACACGTCACCACCCAAGTCCTTGTTCGCAACACCGACGTTTCCATCGTAGCGGTCGGTAACGGCGGAGAAAAAGACAAACTCCGAGGAATTGGTGCTTTCAATTTTTCCACCCACCGAGTCCGTGCTGCTGATTGCGGAGAGCCATTGGTTCTTGTTTCCCCTGCGGGTCACGAGTGACTCGAAGTCGCGGGCCATGGTGTCGATCATTGACTTGGCCTGACGGGAGGCACGAAGCTCGGAGCGGCTGCGGTTCCATGTATCAAGCGCGATCGAGGTGATGGAGACCAGCACCGTGACGATGATGGTGGTGATGGCCATTGCGACCATCAGTTCCATCAGGGTGAAACCCTTTTTCGAGGGGGATGTCCGTGGCATTTTCATGATAGGGTTTTGAGATGGTTGTTAGCGCCGGACAGCAAGGTTGCGTGAGAAGACAGGATTCTTCAATTTGGCGAACTTGCCAGGAAGGACACCGGAGAGATAATCATAGGTCTTGGCAGGCATGATGTGAAACTCCGCGGAGAAAGCAATCACCGCCTCCGGGTAGGTGTCGGGATTGGCGGAAGCGGTTCCGGTCTTCGGATCCTTGATCTGACCGTGATCTCCCAATTTCAATTCGCCCTTGTCGAATACAAGCTGCGTGCACTTCACCAGATACACCGCGCCCTCGATGGCCGTGAGGTCTTCTTTCAAAAGGGCGGTGTCGTTGACCCTGCGCATCATGGGAACGACGATGAAGTCCTTCCCCGTGACCTTGCCCTTGATGTCGGCCTGGGGTTGCGGCGTTCCATCGGTGCGCATGGCACTCCCAGCCTTGCCGCGGTATTGATAGACGAACATGGCGGTGGGAGCGTTTGTCGAACTCTTGATCCAGTCGAACGCCTTGTTGAAACCTGTCGTGAAATCCTTGTTCCTCAGGGTGACGAGTTCATCCTCGACGGTGGACGCCAAGCGGTCCGCCTGCTGGACATTGATCGATTTCCGGATGCCTTCGGCAGCAGGTGCGAAGACCACCATGAAACCGGTGAGGAGAACCGCCAGAACGCCGATGGCGATGACGGTCTCAAGGAGCGTGAACCCGCGCTGGTTAGACTTGCTGGTAGATTTCATGGATTAGAATTTTGTGCCGGGAGTGATGGACTGGATGCTGCCGGAGATTTGTGAAGGGCTGCGGAACACCGAGGTTCTGCCATTTCGCCAGACCACGAAACCTCCGAAGTCCCGTTGACCAGCAGAGGTGACCTTCGGCGAATCCCTTTGGGCGGCGGCAGTCAGGCCGCGGGTTCCGTTTCCAACCACGAAACTCGCTCCCGGTGTGCTGCAAATCCCCTCGGCATTGAATTCGTAGTAAAAATAGGTCCCTTGGTAGGCCTTCTTGTCAGCGGAAAGCTGCATTGTATCGAGGGCACCTGATCCGCCCTTCTGATCCCTTTTGCTGAATTCCTGGCTGAAGAACACCTGATCAGGGAGGGTCACCGCACGGCTCGCCAAGACCCAGGTTTCAGGCTTTGCTTCCGCGCCAGTCAACGGATCGAGCTTCGGATAGGCCACCGCGATGCGACGCAGGTTGTCGGCTCCATTGTTCGTCAAATCCTTTGCCACGATCACGCGAGCCCGGGTCCGCTGTCCGACCGCGACTGCCCGTGCTTCGTCGAACAAGGATTCTGAGGATGCCACGGCGCTCGTGACTCCCTTGCCACCCACGCCACTCAGGCCGATGGCGCCTGCGGTCATGAGGATGGACATGATGGCGATCACGACGAGCATTTCGACCAGCGTGAAGGCACGGACGCGGTGAAACTTCAATTTTCTCGGATTCAAGGAATGCATGGGGTTGGAATGGGTTGCTTGAAATTGGTGCGAATTTCGGGAGTCCGCAAGTTCAAATGTCAATACATCGCAGTTACGTCGGAAGATCAACCACGGTTGGCAGGAAACCGACCGCCGTTCGGCCCGCTTGTCCAGATCCAGGCAGGACCAACCATGTCGCGAATGTCCTTTCGGCTGGCTACCCAGCCAAGGAGTTCCTTTGCCAAGGAAGGATCCGCGACGAGTGACGCTGGATCGCCCTCACGTCTCGGACCGTATTTGACAGGGACGGACTTTCCCGTGATTTCCTCGACCGCCGAGATGATTTCCCTCACGGAAACCCCCACTCCGGTTCCGAGGTTGCACCTGACCGAGCCACCTCCTGCGGCAAGATGGTCCAGCGCCCTCGCGTGGGCATCGGCCAGATCCTCCACGTGGATGTAGTCGCGGATGCACGTGCCATCCGGCGTGTCGTAGTCGGTTCCGAAAACCTCGACGCATTCGATTTCTCCGGTCACGGCCATCATGACCCGCGGGATGAGGTGGGTTTCGGGATTGTGATCCTCCCCGATGAGACCGTCCGGTGAGCAGCCGCTGGCATTGAAATAGCGGAGACAAGCACTGCGAAGGCCCCATGCGGTATCACAATCGGCAAGGATGTGCTCCACCATCAACTTGCTCATGCCATAGGGATTGATCGGCTTCTGGGTGTTGGACTCGGTGATCGGAAGTTTCTCGGGCACCCCGTAAGTCGCGCAGGTGGATGAGAAAACAAAGACCTTGCAGCCAAATTCCTGCATCACCTGCAGCAGCTTGATCGGCTCGGCGGTGTTGTTCTGGTAATACTTGAGCGGATTCGTAACCGACTCACCCACGTATGCATACGCGGCAAAATGAATGACCGCCCCGAACGCGTGTTTCTTGAAAAGCGACCGGACCAGATCCTGATCACCCACGTCCCCCACCACCAAATCGACCGAATCATCGACGATCGCCTTTTCGTGACCGAACACCAGATTGTCGAGGACCACGATTTTCCTGCCTTGACCAGCAAGCAGCCGGACGGTGTGGGAGCCGATGTAACCTGCCCCCCCAGTGACTAGAATCGGTGCGCTTGAGTCAGTCATGAGTTCTGGGGCAAAGGAAACCGGACAAACCCCACCCCTGTCAACTCATGGTCGCCAGACCCCGAAGATTCCCTAAAATTCCGTTCGAATAGAACAAGTTCCTGTGTTGTCCTAGACGCATGAAGAAAAATCTTCGCACGTTGGTTGGCGCCGCAGTGGGAGTTGTGGCGTCCCTGTCATTCACCTCCTGTTACTATGATCCCTATTCCTCGTCCGCTTCGGTGGGTGGGTCCTACAGCTCCGGCTATGGGGATGGCTACGGTTACGGAGGAAGCGGATTTTCCACCTCCCTGTTCGTCAGCACCGGCGATCCCCGCTGGGGATACGACCCGAACTGTTACAGCTACTACGACTACCATCGCCGTTGCTATTACGATCCCTATTTGAACGGCTACTATCCGGTCGGCTACCGTCCGCCGGTCGTTTACGGAGTTCCCCACCCGTATGGCTGGCATCGTGGCGGCGGCTACATCCGTCCTCCGGTCCGCGTGACGAATGTCACGGTGACCAACTATCGGAACCGCGCCTCGCTCTATCAGAACACGAAATACGGTTGGGCGAAACAGGTCCGCCAACAACCCGCCGGTTCCGGCAGACCTGTTGATTCCCATCCGTCGCAGGTTCGTGGCATCGGCGGAAATTCCGACTCCCGTTACAATTCCGGATCCTACAAGTCCACCAATACGCAGACGCGCAGCAGCAACACGATCAAATCGACATCGTCGCAGGCCACCCGGAAAAGCACGACCAACTCCAGTGCGCAAAAGCAGGGCGGATCCCTTCCCAGCCGCTACAACAAGCCGGTGAAGATGTCCGATCAACAGGCACATCGTTCGAACCCGAATGCGGGCAAGAACAGCGGTCGGAACTCGAACAACAAGTCCGACGAGAAATCACGCAAGGAATCCAAATTCCGCTGAACCGCGTCAAACCCGACGCCTTGACCCATTCGCCTCCCGTCGCAACCTGTCGCGACGGAGGCGATCCAGCGTGATCCGGGGGCGGAGGATCCAGCGTCCTAACAACCAGCCGGCAAGTCCGCCGCCGAAATGGCAGGCGTGCCCCATTTGGAACCAGGCCGCCAGCCCGTTTTCCACCAGCATTTTTCCGACGGCCGAGAAGCCGGGCAATCCGCAGGCCGGATCGATGAGGGCAAGAATCAGCTCGGCCGCCATGATGCCAAGCCCCAGGCTCCGACCTGATAGAGGCAAGGGCATCATCCTTGATTGCGGTGACAAGGTGGTTAGAAGCAGCAGCAGCGCGGTGCAACCGCCTGAAATCCCGACCAGAAGTCCTTTGGCAAGGAGCAGATGGAAAACTCCGCCGGCGATCACACCCGCGACGACAGCAAGGATGACCTGGAATCGCCCGGTCATGTGCTCGATCCGCGAGCCGATGAGCAGGATGAAAAGCGCGTTCAATCCGGAATGCCACCATCCACCGTGAAGCAATCCATAGGTCAGGATCTGCCAGATTTTCCCGGAAAAGATGCCATCCCGCGAAAGGCCCAACACATGATACCAGGTCCATGCGGGATCCAGTTCCTGACCACCCGAGAGAGTCACGATCAACTGGATGGCAAGCACCCCACAGGCAAGACTCCAGGAGGCAGGCGAATGATAAAGTTGCCCCAGGTTGCGCGCGGCATTCGAAAACGGCGCACCGGAAGAGGTCATGACGGTGCGCGTTCGGAAATCCAGCCAGGTGTTACTCCACTACCCGTGCCCGCGGCTCGCGGCGGACGACATCCTCGGCACCGGCACTGGTGACGAAAGGCCCGCCCTCGAGCGGAGCCACTCCCGTGAACGCCACGTCCGGCATGTCGGTGGGCCTTCCCGCCAGCGGAAAATCCTTCCTCAGCGGGAAAAACGGATAGCCTTCCCACATCAGGATGCGCTTCATGTTAGGGTGACCGGTGAAGGGAATCCCCATCATGTCCCAGACCTCGCGCTCGTGCCAATCCGCGCCCACCCACACGTCGGTGACCGATGGAACGGTTTCCTCCTCGCTGACCTTGGCCTTGATGCGAAGGTGCCTGGAGTCATCAAGGGTGGCGATTTCATAGACCATCTCGAATCGAGGATCGTCGCCGAAATGGTCGAGGCTTGAGATGTCCAGGATCATCTCGTAGCCGAGGTCCTTCTTGCATTTCGCAAGCACGTCGTGGAGCGAGCCGAGCTCGACCCTGACGGTGTGCTCACCCCGGAATTCGAGGGTTTCCCAAATCTTCTCTCCGAACGAATCGCGGAGCGTGGTGACATCGGCTGCGGCTGACATGATTGAAATTTCGTTGGATCGATCAGGCGTTCTCTTCCATGAAGGTCCGCTTCTGGTCCATCGTGGAACTCTCCCCTTCGATCTTCGTCTGGAGTTTCATCAGAGCCTTCGATCAGGGCTTCCGGACGTGGCGGGCAGCCGGAAATATAGACATCCACGGGGATGAGCTTGTCGATTCCCTGAAGCACCGCGTAGCTGCGATACATTCCGCCGGAAGACGCGCAGGCTCCCATGGCGATGCACCATTTCGGCTCTGGCATCTGGTCCCAGATGCGTTTCACGGCGAGCGCCATCTTGTAGGTGACCGTGCCGGAAACGATCAGCACATCACTCTGGCGAGGGGAAAACCGCATGACTTCCATGCCGAAACGGGAGATGTCGAAGCGGCTCGACGCCGTCGCCATCAGCTCGATCGCGCAGCAGGCAAGGCCCATCGGCATCGGCCAGAGCGAGTTTTTCCGCATCCAGTTGATGGCGGCGTCCACGCGGGTGATGATCACATTGCCCTCGATCTTCGAATCGTAGGCCGTGTGGAGGGTGCTGGGAGTAGGGCTGACCATGGTGCTGAGTTGCTGGGGAAATTGTGCGCTCGCCAAGCGGGTGCCTCAAGCCGTTTGTGAAAATTTTCACAAACTCCGGAACTCCGCTCTCAATTCCCAACAGGAGAGAGGTCGTCCAATCGAAGATCCCGGGTCGATTCGCCCGACTTCGCTGTAAAAGGAGCGGTCTCGTAGGAAATTTCGCCGATCTTGTATTCTCAGTCGGTATTTGCTACCCGGTTGCACCTGCAGGCGGGGCATGTCGTTGAGATCGGAGGTGCCGGCCTTGGTTTCAAATGCAGTCTGCACCTCTCCCTTTTCATTCATGAGACTTCCTTTGACCACCTTGCGGTTGGCCCCGTCGAAATAACGGACGCCGAGGCTTGCTCCAGAGACGGCAGGGGAAGCCGTGTAACGTGCCGTGACATCGACAGCGGCCACGCTCCCATTCCCCTCCGACCAGACCAGCGGGAAACTGATCCCGTCCTTTTTCCACGAGGTCGCGTAGATCGCGTTCATGGGCTTTGAGGCGTCTGCCTTGGCAGCGTCTTTCGTGAACCAACCGCGATTCAGACCTTTGGCATCGTATTCATCGGCACCGGTGAAATGCCAATCGCCATCCCAAATCTCGATCCAGGTGTGGTTGCCGCGACCATTGGTCCACATCGGCGTGCCGACGGCCCGGGCGGGGATTCCGACCGCACGGCAGACGTCCACCAGCAGGATGGAAAGGCCGGTGCAGGTCGCCTTGCCCTGCTCCATCGATTCCTTCGGGCTTTGATTCGTCCGCTTGCGCCCGGTGTTGTAGTGGGTGTTGACGAGTTTGAAAAAATCCTTGTTGAGCACCTGCACCGCTTCGGTCGCGGTCTTGCAATCCTTCACGAGCGGAGTCGCCTTTTCGAGAAATCCGGCTCTCCATGGATCGCGGGGTTCGTCGAAAACCGCGTAAGGCAGCACATCATTCAGGAAAATCTCCTCCGGAACCTGCTTTGCCCACGGAAAGGAATCCCGGGCTTTCAGGGCGAGATCGAGATTCTCCATCAGGAAATCGGCCGGCAAGGTTTCCTTATCCTGCTCCGGCATGTTCTGAACGAGGAATTTCGCGGCCTTTTCCCCGAAGGCTCCGTGCCCTTCCTTTGCCTTGGAAATGAAATCATCCGTCGCAGATGCCATCACGATCACCGCCGAGAAAAACCAGATTCCGATTGCGCGCATGGGGTGCAGCGTAACGCTCCCGGAGCGCCCGTCCATCGGAGATTCCAGGTGACGATTCCGTCAATGAACGAATCTGGTCGCCGTGGAGGGCTGCCGGGATTATGGCTCTGCCGTCCCCATGGAGATTTTTCTGATTGATGCGATTGGCCCGTTTTTCCGGGGCTACAAAAGCGAGCGGGTGAACTGGTCGAAAATTCCCTTCACCCATCTGGCAACCGCCGACGACCGGCGATGGCTGGAGATCGAATCCGACCTGCGTCACTTCGCAAGCGACGTTTGCGCACAAGGATACAACGCCGTCACTCTCGACGATCTGGCTCACCTCGCGCCGCATCCGCTGCATGAACCGGAGGTCGCCAAGCAGATCGAGGCATTCAGGGAGAGATTTCGCCGGATCTTTGAAATCCTGCATGCGGAATTCGGACTCAAGGTCTATCTAACCACCGACGTCCTGCCCATGACGCCCGCGGTCTCTGCCGGCATCGGCGAGGACGTTCGTGAACTGGAAAGCTACTACCGTCAGTTGGTGTGCACCGTGCTGGATGATTTCCCGCGGTTGGCCGGCCTCATCCTGCGAATCGGGGAAAGCGATGGGCACGACGTCGAGGACCCGATCCGCACCCAACTGCACCTGCGTTCCGCGAAGGAAACCAACCGCCTGCTTCAACTGCTTCTGCCGGAGTTCGAGCGACGCGGGAAAAACCTCATCCTCCGCACATGGACCGTCGGTGCTCATCGGATCGGCGATCTCATCTGGCACGAAGGCACGCTCGATCAAACGCTCAAGGGCGTGGACTCGCCGAATTTCATCGTCTCGATGAAACACGGCGAAAGCGATTTCTTCCGCTACCTGCCGCTCAACCGCGCGTTTTTCCGCATTTCCGCACAAGAAGATCATCGAGATGCAGGCCCGCCGTGAGTACGAGGGCGCCGGCGAATATCCGTCCTTCATCGGTCGTGATTGCGAACGCTTCGCACGCGAACTCTCCTCGGCGGAAAACATGATCGGCATGTCGATCTGGTGCCAGACCGGTGGTTGGCACCGTTTCCACCGGCTCGCATTCATCGACGAAGGAAATCGCGACGTCTGGATCCGCCTCAACACCGTCGCCGCCATCGGGATCTTCAAGCATGGGAAATCCGTCGAAACCATCATCGAGGAATTCGCGGGACATGAGAAGGCACCCGCCGTCCTTGAGCTGCTTCGTCACTCGGACACCGTCATCCACGAGCTGCTCTACATCGAGGAATTCGCGCGGCAGAAGCTGTTTTTCCGCCGCGTCCGGGTCCCGCCCATGTTGCACATGTATTGGGATTCCATCTTCATCAATCATGGTGTTAGAAAGATCGTTTCCCATTTCATCACCGATCCCGAGCGTGCCCTTCGTGGCGGGGAAGCCGCGGCCGAACTCTTTCCCCGCATGATCGAACTGGCGACGGAAGCGGGCTTGCCGGTCGATGACGTCGAGCACATGCGGGACGCATTCGGCATGATCCTGCTGGCAAGGCGTTACTATTTCCTGCCCTTCGATGAATCGCTGGCAGTGGAAATCCGGTCGGCGAAAAAGCTCTACAAGAAACGCTGGCCCAAGGAAATCCGCCAACGCTACCGGGTGAAGGTCTCGTTCGAACCCTTCAAGCTCAAGCGCCGCACCATCGCATGGCTGGTCGGGCTGACGGTCCGGAAGAAGCGCGGCTACCGACTCCTCGACCACTTCTTCACCCTGAGCTTGTTAGGGTTCGCCTACCGGATCTTCCGCGCCCGCGACCCCCAGTCCATGCCCAAGTTCATGCAGAAATCCGCGATGGGCGTGGATGTGCTCTTCAAATGAGGAGATGGGACGCCCCGTCCCATCTGAAATGGCGGGTGGATTCCAACCGAAAAAATGCGCAAGAAGGGCGCAAAAGCCAAATCTGATCACGTATCCCACCCCTCTCCATTTTCGCGTTTTCTTGTCCCTTTTTGCGGCTGAAAATCCTCACCCCATCGTCATGCCGCAACTTGCCGCCTTATCCTTGCAAGGGCATTTTCAACGGTTCAAGTATTTGCCATGCCCGTCCGCACCCGTTTCGCCCCCAGTCCGACGGGACGGCTGCACCTCGGGCACGTTCTTGCCGCGCGGGTCGCATGGTCTCAGGCAAGAAAATCAGGCGGCGCTTTCCTGCTCCGCCATGAGGACATCGACGGGCCAGCGCGTTCGTGAGGAATTCTATCAGGGTATCGAGGAGGACCTGACGTGGCTCGGGCTGGACTGGGATGAAACCGCGCTGCGCCAGAGCACAAGGACCGGTGCCTACGAGTCAGCACTCAACGCCCTCCGCGATCAGGGACTTGTCTATCCGTGCTTCTGCACCCGCAAGGAAATCCAGGAGGAATGGGCCCGCATGTCGTCCGCGCCACAAGGTCCGGAGGGTCCGGTCTATCCGGGAATCTGCCGTGGCATGGCTGAAGACGTTAGAGAGGAAAAGATCAACTCGGGATTGCCCCACGCCTGGCGTCTGGATTCGCGAAAAGCTGCTGAATTGACAGGCCCCCTCACCTTCCGGGATCTTCGATTCGGAATCATTCCGGTGAACCCGGACCTAACGGGCGATGTCGTGCTATCCCGCAAGGACATCGGCACGGCCTATCATCTCGCGGTCGTCGTGGATGACGCGTTTCAGGAAATCAGTCACGTCACCCGCGGCGAGGACCTGCTTTCCTCCACCCATGTCCATCGCCTGCTGCAATCCCTTCTCGGATTTCCCGAACCACTCTATCTTCACCATGAGCTGATGCTTGATGAGCAAGGCAAGCGACTTGCGAAACGCAACGACTCGCTGTCCATCTCGACCCTGCGACAAGGCGGCCTGTCGCCAGCCGAAGTCTTGGCATTGATTGGATCCTGACGCCCCATGTCACCTTTCACCTACCCATGGCTCTTCCTCGCGGGATTCGGCGGCGGATTCATCGACTCGATCGCCGGTGGTGGAGGACTGATCACCTTGCCCGCACTGCTGGCGGCGGGGTTGCCTCCTCAACTCGCCTTGGGAACCAACAAGCTCCAGTCGTCCTGCGGAACCTCCTTCGCGGTTTGGAACTATGCGCGGGCAGGTCTGATGAAGACTCCCTGGCTTTGGCTCGCTGTTGCGTTGTCGTTTCTTGCCAGTATCGGCGGAGCATTCGCCGTCAGCTTGCTGAACAAGGAATTGCTGAGACAGATCATCCCGTGGATGCTCGCCACCATCGCCGTTTACACGGCACTCAACAGGCGTTTTGGCATCCATCCCGGAAACGCCCGCCTCTCGCCGTTCGCCTTTGCATTGGCATTCGGACTATCACTCGGGTTCTACGATGGCTTCTTCGGACCGGGTACCGGATCCTTCTGGACCATTGGACTGGTCAGCCTGTTAGGACTGGAGATGCGTCATGCCACCGGTTACACCAAGGCGGCGAACCTTGCCAGCAACCTCGGCTCCCTCTGCGTCTTCCTCTCCATCGGATCCGTCCATTTCCCGGCTGCCGGAGCGATGATCGCAGGACAGGTCCTGGGAGCGCGCCTGGGCTCGGGCCTTGCCATCCGCAGGGGCGCGACCTTCATACGGCCGGTGTTTCTCTGCGTCGTCCTCACGATGACCCTCAAGCTGATGTGGGACGCCTGGCACGGTTAGACCGTTTGCCAAAACAAATTGCCGAAACAAGATGTCCCAAGGAGCGGCGAACTCCGATTCGGCGTGGTCCATGGTTTGCCGATTCAATGCGGTTTACCTCGTCCCATCGTCATTTCATGGGCTTCGGCGGATCGGAGTCCGCCGCTCCTTGTTTCGGGTACGCGTCACCTGTCCATGAAGAATAACCGAAAGGCATTTTCGCAAATGGTCTAGAGGCAATCTGAACATTCCCGAAGTCAGGGACTGTTCTCCGTGCGGTCCTGAAAATGGGAAGTGAATGTCCGACCATGGACCGATTTACGAGCTTTGCCTGCGCGGGTGCATTTGCCTCACATTCGCAGGACCGTTGCGGAGAACGATCCCTGCCATTTTCACGACAGCATCTTCGACAAAAAAGACCGCTTCCCGGGATGGGAAGCGGTCGGGGGAAGCGTCGCGGATTACTTCGCCTGGGAAGCGGATTCCATCAGATCCTCGGCAGGCAGGATCACGTTCGACGGGGAAGGAGGCTGGCCGTCGTTGTCGTTCTTCGCGCCGAAACGGTTGATGCCGATGCCCACGAATTTTCCATCCTTGTTGAAGACCGGCATGCCTAACGATTGCGAGCCGATCTTGCCGAAGGTCCGTGGCTTGGTGACGAGGGAAACGACCTCGGTGGTCATCACGACCGGTTCACGGTTGAGGTCCTTGCCGAGTCGGCCGAGCACGATCACATCATCGAGCAGCGCCATCGGCGCGCTGTTGGCGGTGTCGATGGAAGTGAGCTTCACGTCCTCCGGTTTTTCCGGGCGGATGAACGCGAGATCGAGATCGGTGTCCTTGAAGCCGACCTTCGCCGCCACTTCCGAGCCGTCGGGCATGAGGATCTTCACTTCCTTGGTCGATGACTTGGCGGAAAGCTTGATCGGTCCTTGAGGACCGTTGACCGTTCTGCCGTCCACGGTGGATGCGACGTCGAGGGCGGACAAGGGAACCACGATGAGGCCGTCCTTGCCGATGACCGTGCCGATCATCTCGAGTTTCCGTTCCTCCTTTTTCACCGGATTGTCGCCGGCGGTTAGTTCAATTTCGACCACCGCGCTGAGGAACAGCACGGAGTCCTTGTTCGCGGCGGAAAGGGCGAGTGCCTTTTCCTTGAGCGGGCCGTCGGCGGCGTGAAGCAGTGGGGAGGCCGCGAGGGCGGCGATAAGCATCAATCGGGATTTCATGGGGTGTGGGTGATGGGAGTTGATATTACCAGGAGGGCTCAAGTTCAATATAGAGGGTGGTGATTCCCCGACGGACGAACATGACAACGGGACTACGCTTGTTTTTCTCAAGGTCGGCAAGGATGGGTTTCATCCCGTCGATGGATTCCACGGGCTTTCCGTCCATGGAAATCAGGATATCTCCGGACGAAAGCCCGCCGAGGGCGGCCCAACCGGCGGGAGTGACGGCGGTGATCAACACGCCCTTGAGGTCTTCCGGCAACTTGTCGCTGACGCGGTCGGATTGGCCAATGTCACGGGCGGTGAACTCGAGCGTTTCGCATTCGAAGGAATCCAGTTCCGACGTGCCTTCCGGACTGGCGTCGAGGTGCACCTTGATGTCGATGTTCTCAGCCCCGCGACGAACCGTTAGAGCGACTTCACTGCCAATCTTGTATTGGCGGATGAGCGAGGTGAAAACGTCGGACTCCTCGGGACGCGACGTCGGGATAACCGTGCCGTCTAGCTTGAGGAGAAGGTCGCCGGTTTTGAGTCCCGCCTTTTCCGCACTGCTCCCCGGATGCACCTGGGTGACCCGAACCCCCTTGGAACCGGCAATGCCCAGTGCTTCGGCGAGGTCGGAGGAAATGACCTGGGTGTCGATGCCGATCCAGGCTTTCTTGACGAGACCCGGCTTGTCGGGATCCGGCTCGGGCCCGATCTTGACGACCGTTAGATAGCTGCGTCCGTCGTGTTCGTACGAGACGAGAACGGGCACCGGTTCGGTTTTGCCCTCGGTGATTTCATCGCTGACTTTCCAGAGTTCCGCCAGGTTGGGAGTCGGCTTGCCTGAGACTTCGAGAATGAGATCTCCGGACGAAATCGAGGGCTTGGCCGCCGCGGCCGCGCCACCGGGCCGGAGGCTTTGCACCAGGACCGCCTTGTTGTCGTCACGCAGCATTTCCTGCGCGTTGAGTTTGGTTAGATCGCGGGCGGTGATGCCCCATGAAAGGAGTTCCTGCTCGCGGGGTTCGGCGGGTTCGCGCTCGGTGCCGGTGACCTTCCAGGTCATTGGTTTCCCGTCGCGGGTGCCTTCCAACAGGATCTCGGAACCCACCGGCGACTCGAGAAGCATGCGGTTGAATACCGGCAGATCCTCGGCCGCGCGCGAGGCTGGGACCTCCGTCCCATTGCACTTGGTGATCAGGTCGCCCGCCTTGAGTCCCGCCTTGTCGGCCGGGGAGTCGCCGATGACTCCGCCGACGAGGATCCCGGACTCCGCATCGGAAGTCTTGAGGAGTGGCTGTGCTTCCAGACCGGTCCAACTGCGTTTCACCCGACCCGTCGCGATCAATTCGTCCGCAATTTTCCGCGCAAGGTTTCCGGGGATGGCGCCTCCGAGACTACCGATGCCGACCTCGTTCACGCCGATGATCTCGCCCTTGAGGTTGACCAGCGGGCCACCTGAATTTCCATGAAAAATCACCGCGTCGTGGCCGATCCAGCGGACCAGTTCGCCCACCGACTCGCCATCCAATCGCATCGAGCCACCGGGAGAAATCATTTCCGTATTGGCGACGATGCCTTCGGTGACGGATTGGGAAAGTCCCGACGGGCTGCCCATCGCGAGCACCTTGTCGCCGACCTCCAACGCATCGCTGTCACCGAATTTCGCCACGGGCAGAGGAGCATCCGGGTTGCGGAGATCCTTGGGATCGATCTTCAAAATCGCCAGATCCGCCAGAGGATCGGTGCCGACCAGGGTGGCCTTGATTTCCTGACGATCCGCGAGACGGACCGTGACCCGCGTCGAGCGGCCAGCCACGTGGTGGTTCGTCAGGATGTAGCCATCAGGAGAAATGATGGTGCCCGACCCGCTCCAACGCTGCTTCTGCATCCGGCCCGCCCCGCCGTTTTCCCCGACGACGTGGATGCGGACCAGAGCCGGATAAACCGCATGCACCGCCGCCTCCACCTGTGGATCCGCCTTGGAGAATGCTTGCTCGGAAAATAAAGAAACCGCCATGACCATGGCGGGGACGAAGTGGGTGCGAATAGTCATGTGCGGAGAAAACCCCGGCGGGGTCGGTAACACAATATCGAAACCAGCAGGGAATCTTGTCTGGCGACTTCCGCGGGCAGGATCCTTACCGCTTTCCAATATCAACGCCCCGTTTCCTGTCCCGGATGGGTGCTTTACTCACGGCGGAGGGGCCCTGATGATTTCCGGGTTCGATGGAAAAAGAGTGTGACCAATTCATCCGGTTTCTGGCGACGGAGCGCGGCTTGTCCGATGCCTATCAGGCGTCGGTGCGGCAGACTTTGGACGCGTTGGCGGGGTGGTTGGGGAAGAAAGATTTACCGCTGCGGGATGTGGGAACAGACGAACTCGCGGCATTTCTGAGTCAGCGAAAGGCGGAGGGGCTGAATGCGGCTTCGCTGCGGATCACGACAGTGCACCTGAAGGTTTTTTTCCGCTGGCTGGTGGGCAAGGAGAAGCTGGAGATGGATCCTGCGGAACCCTTGCTGGCACCGCGGCCGGACATGACGCTGCCGGAGACGCTGCATGCGTCAGAGTTGGTGAAACTGTTGGAATCGATCGATCCGGCGCAGCCCTTGGGACGGCGGGATCTGGCAATCCTTCGAGCTTTTCTATTCCTCGGGTTTACGGCTTTCCGAGCTGTGCAAGCTCCGGCTGGAGATGATGGATTTCGACGAGGGCTTTCATCCGGATCACCGGGCAAAGGCGGCAAAACGAGGATCGTGCGGGTGGGAAACAAGGCTCGCGAGGCGATTTCCTCCTACCTGACGAACGAGCGACCGGAGCTGGTGACGAAGAAAACGTCATCGCATGTTTTCATCAGCGTTCGGGGCGGTCCGCTTTCACCCGACCGGGTCCGGCAGATCGTGAAGGAACGGGCGAAGATGGCCGGGATCGACCAGAATGTTTACCCGCATCTTTTGCGGCATTCGTTCGCGACGCATCTGTTGGAAGGCGGCGCGGACCTGCGGGTGATCCAGGAATTGCTAGGCCATGCGGATATTTCCACCACGCAGATCTACACGCACGTGGACGGGAAGCGGCTGAAGTCGATCCACAAGAAGTTCCACCCGCGCGGGTAGAACTGCGGCGCGGTCAGTATTGCTTGATTTCCAGAGGAGCGGAGCCAGGAGGAACTGGCACAGGTGTCACCGGAGCGGGAGTCGAGGGTGCAGGCACGATCGGAGTCGTCGGAGTCGTCGGAGTCGTCGGAGTCGTCGGCGAAGGCGCGACAGGTGGTACGACCGGCGGTGTGGTGGAAGCGGTCGCGGGTGCGGTGCCGGGAGCCGGGGCTGGAGGCGTCACCGGTACCGGAACCACGGGCGGCGTAGGCGGCAGGACGATGGGTTCGTTCGGAATGACCACGGCGGTCGGGATTGCGACTCCTTCCACCCGCATGGCTTGGAACAGGTGATTGTAGTTGTGGCGGATGACCGCGGGAAACGAAACGCGTCCGGCTTCAACGATGTTTTCCAGCAGAAGCTTCGCCGTCAGGTTGGAAATCAGGTCGGTGCCGACCTGGACGGTGCGGTTGGGATTGATGATTTCCTTGCCGGCCTCGTTGGTGCCAACGATGACATCGCTGGCGATGGACTGGCCTTGGACTGCGATCGTGGATTGGGCGGTGGAGATGACGCCCTTGGGACTGAACGTGAGTTCGAGCGTGGCGTGGTCGTCGGATGAGAGCCAGCCGCGAAGATGGTCGATTCGGATGGAAACAAAGATGCCACCGTCGGGAGTGGGGCTGATTTCGGGCTTGTAGGTCCGATAGGCGGCACCGGAGAGCGTGTAATCGATGTAGGTGTCCTTCTTTTTCCAACCGCCGAGACTCTTCGCGAAATCATCGTGATCGACATCGGGTCCAGCGAGGGAAAATGCCAGCGACGAAAGCAAGGTGGTGATGAAAACAAATGTCGATTTCATGGCTAATCAGGCGGGAAGGAGGCGGGTGATACGGAAAAGGCAGGGAACTTATTCGATGAATTCCACCGGCGGCGGAGGATTTGGCGAGCCAAACAGGCGCTCCACTTGGGCGGAGGCTTTCGATTTGTGCTCGTCCTTGATGTAAGCGGCGACCGTGCCAAGCGCCGCAACGAGAGCTCCCCAGTCATCGCCGTAGCCCACACCGGGGATAATGTCAGGGATGAGATCGGCGGGCAAAATGAGGTAGCCAAGGGCCCCAACAATGACGCCCTTCGCCCACGTGGGCGTGTCGCGATCCTGAAGGCAGTAAAAAAGCGTGAGCGCGGTGAGCAGGGTTTTCCGTCCTGCGACAAGTGCGCCCTTGCTCAAGGTCCGCCAAAGCCGGGGTGCCGAATACCAGTGCGGAGCTGACAGCCGGGCAGACAATTTCTGAGGGTGTGACATGGTCGGATGAGGAATCGAAAACAGGCTTCCCCGTGGATCGATGCGGCGAAAGATGGCGCAGATCTCGCGAACCGGCAAGTAGAAGGACCGGATCCGGGAATCCGGCAGTTGCACGGCTGCGGGAGAGTCGCTAGCGTCGCCCCGTGATTCGCCCCGTCGATGTGCTGTTGGAATTTCTCGAAGCTGAGCAAGCGCGCGGGGTGACCCATGTCCATCTGGACGACGGCGCGCGCGAGGGATTGCGGGAAATTTTTCATCTCACCAGAACCGGAGGCGTTTCGGCCGCGAAACCCGCACCTCGAGCCAACTCCCGCCGCAGCGACTTCCGCGCCGGTGATTTCCTTGGCCGAGGAACCGAATAAGGTGACCGCACCACAATCCGAGTTAACCATCGAAGGTAGCTCCAAATCCGATCAACTCGCGTCGCTCCGGCGGCAGGCGGAAAAATGGTCCCCCGCCCTTTC
>CAWENZ010000002.1:0-232382 GCA_963810445.1 uncultured Verrucomicrobiae bacterium
CCGAGCAACTCGCCAAGGTGCGGGTCATGCTCGAGGCGCTTGGAAAGAACCTCCTCGACGGTGGAGACGACCGGCTCGTCCAGGCAGCGGCGGATTTGCAAATCGCAACCGAGCGCACCAGCGAGCTCGAAGCATCCGTCACGCATTTGGCTTCGGCCGTTCAGGATTACCTCCGTCAGGCGGTTGTCTCGGACCCGGATGCAAGACTTCGTGTGGAAACTTCATTAAGAGAGCTTGACGCTGTCCTCGGACTGCGCCAGAAGCCCCGCCCCGATATTCGCACCGGCACGCTCCAGCAGGCCCAGGTTGTCAGTATCGAAAATGAAAGCGGCATGTTGGTCCTGAACCTCGGCGAAAGCCAGGGAACGAAAATCGGCATGACCTTTCGCCTCACCCGCGGGCAACAGCCCTACGGAACCGCCATCATAGCCGACGTCCGCAAGGCCGTCTGCGGTGCCTTTGTCGAACACCTCGACAACGTCGCCGAATCTCCTCGCCCCGGCGATCTCGCCATCCTCGAAACACAAGCATCAGCTCAGTAACCACTCACGTCCGACGACCCATGGAAGTCAAAAGCACCACTAAATTTGTTCGACTCTCGCCTAAGAAGGCGCGTGACGTCGCCCGCGAGATTCAAGGTCTCCCTGTTTCGACCGCCCTTGATATTCTCACCTTCACTCCGAAGAAATCCGCCCAACTCATCGGCAAGACGCTCAAGACCGCGATCGCCGATGCCGAAAACAATTTCTCCCTCGATGCCGGCACGCTTGTCATCAAGGAGGCAGTGATCGGTGCCGGGCCAACCCTCCGCCGCTTCAAGCCACGTGCCAAAGGCTCCGCGGGTCCGATCCTCAAGCGCACCAGCCACATTTCCATCACTCTCGTCGGTTCCGCCCCCGAGAAGAAAAAGAAGGTGGCCCGCAAGGTCGCAGCCAAGGCCACGCCGAAGCAAACCGAAGAAGCTCCGGCCGTCGCCGCTGCTGCCGAAGAAGCCTGATAAACTCTCCATTTAATCTCATCCCTCACCGACCATGGGCCAAAAAGTAAATCCGATCGCATTCCGTCTCGCCGTCAACAAGGACTGGCGCTCGAAGTGGTATGCCAGCGGCAAAGACTACACCGACAAGCTCCACGAGGATCTCGCGATCCGTGGCTACCTCAAGAACAAGCTGGTGAACGCCGGTCTGGCCCGCGTGGTCATCGAGCGTGCATGGAACAGCGTTCGCGTCACCCTTCACACTTCCCGCCCAGGCCTGATCATCGGTCGCCAAGGCAAGGAAATCGAAGTGATGACCAAGGACATCACCGCGCTTTGCAAAGGTGCCCAGGTCAAGATCGACATCATCGAGATCCGCAAGCCTGAGCTTGACGCCCAACTGGTTGCCGAGCAGATCGCCGTGCAACTTGAGCGCCGGATTTCCTTCCGCCGCGCCATGAAGCGCGCCCTGCAAACCGCCATGGAATTCGGTGCCGAAGGCATCCGTCTCCGTTGTGCAGGCCGCCTCGGTGGTGCTGACATCGCCCGTGCCGAAGGTTATCGCGAAGGCAAGGTGCCGCTTCAAACCCTCCGTGTTCCCCTTGATTACGGCTTTGCCGAAGCCCGCACCCTTTACGGCATCATTGGCGTGAAGTGCTGGGTCAACAAGAAGGAAGACGACGGCACCGGCGGACGCCCGCAAGGGGGTCGTGACAACCGGGGTGGTGACCGCGGCGACCGCCGTGGTGGTGGCGGAGATCGCGGAGGCGATCGTCGTCCGAACAACCGCAACTGATTCATTTTCAATTCTACTTTTTCTAATCCCAACATTTTTCCCAGGAGGACCGAGCCATGCCTTTGATGCCCAAACGAACCAAGTTCCGCAAGAGCCACCGCGGAAGCCGCTCTGGCAATGCCCAGCGCGGAACCACTGTCGCCTTCGGTGACTTCGGACTGCAAACCCTTGACCGCGGCTGGATGACCAACCGCCAGATCGAGGCATGCCGGATCGCGATCAACCGCTCACTGAAGCGGAAAGGAAAAGTCTGGATCCGGATTTTCCCACACAAGTCCATCACCTCGCGTCCTCCGGAAACCCGGATGGGTAAAGGTAAGGGCGCTGTCGAAGGTTGGGTCGCCGTGATCCGCCCGGGCAACATCCTCTTCGAAATCGGCGGTGTCACCGAATCCGCAGCGAAGGAAGCGATGCGTCTCGCATCCTACAAGCTCGGCATCCGCACCCGCCTCGTCGCCCGCAATCCGCACGCTTGATCCGTCCGATCAAATCCAATCCATCATCCGTCCGAACCATGGCCAAAACCAAAGCCAAGACCGTCAACGAACTCACCGTTGACGAACTTCAAACCCGCCTCCGCGAACTTAAGCAGGAAGCTCTCAACCTCCGTCTCCAGAAGGCCACCGGCTCGCTGGAAAATCCCGCCCGCATCCGCCAGGTGCGCCGCGAAACCGCTCAAGTCCTCACGGCCGCGTCCGCGAAGAAGAGCGCTTAATCCGAATCACCAACGCCTTCAACCACCTTTCCCATGAGCGAGACTCCTTCCACGGACACCCAGGTCCATCTTCGTAAAACCCGCGTCGGCGTGGTCATTTCCAACAAAATGGACAAGACCCTCGTCGTCGAGCACGTTGCCCGTGTTCCCCATCCCAAGTTCAATAAAATCGTCAAGCGCTCCAAGAAATACTACGTGCACGACGAGGAGAACAAGGGGCAGATCGGCGACCGTGTCCGGATCGTCGAAACCAAGCCGCTCTCCAAGCTCAAGCGCTGGACCCTCGCCGAAGTCATCTCCCATTGATCGGGTATCACCCGTTTCAACCCTCTAATCTCAACTCTCAAAATTCTTCAAGTCATGATCCAGATGGAAACCATGCTCACTGTCGCCGATAACACCGGTGCCCGTAGCGCAAAAATGATCGGCGTGCTCGGCAAGCGCAGCCGTACCGCCAGCATCGGCGACGTCATCACCTGCCACGTCCGCGATTCCATCCCGACCGCCGCCGTCAAGAAGGGCAGCGTCGTCAAGGCCGTCGTCGTCCGCACCGCCTATCCGATCCGTCGCGCCGACGGCTCCATCCTCCGCTTCGACTCGAACGCGGTGGTCATCATCGACAAGGACAACAACCCGCGCGGCACCCGGATCTTCGGACCCGTTGCCCGTGAGCTTCGTGAGCGTTCGTTCATGAAAATCGTTTCTCTCGCACCCGAGGTTCTCTGAATCCGGCCTCCACTCCATTCCAACTTTCCAACTTCATGAGCAGCATCAAGACCCACGTCAAAAAAGGTGACCAAGTCGAAATCATCGCTGGCAACCACAAGGGCAAGCGCGGCACCGTGCTCCTGGTGAATGCCGCCAAGGGCAAGGTCACCGTCGAAGGTGGCCGCCCCATCATCAAGGCCACCAAGCCTACCGAAGCGGAGCCGAACGGCGGTCTCAAGACCATCGACGGCCCCGTCCATATCTCCAACGTCAAGAAAGTGGGCTGAAGCATCCAGCTTCCGCCCGCGCTTAAGCCCTGACTCACCTCGGAGCTGACCCGCAAAAAAATGAGCACACCAGCACTACAACAACACTACAAGGACAAGGTTGTCCCGGCTCTCAAGAAGAAGCTCGGATACACCAATGCCCACCAAGTCCCGCGACTCGAAAAGATCGTGGTCACCTCCTGCATGGGGAAAGCCGCCGACCGCAAGGTTGCCGTGGACGACGCCGTCAATGAGATCCAGAAGATCACCGGCCAACGTCCGTCGATCACCTTCTCCAAGAAGGCCGTCGCCAACTTCAAGCTGCGCGAGGGTGAAGCCCTCGGAGCCCGCGTCACTCTCCGTGGTGCCCGCATGTGGGAGTTCCTCCATCGCTTCATCAACGTCACCGCACCGAACATCCGCGACTTCCGCGGGATCTCGTCCAAGTCCTTCGACGGCCGCGGTAACTACGCGTGTGGCATCAGCGACCAATCCATCTTCCCGGAAATCGAAATCGACCAGATCAAGCGCACCATCGGCTTCGACCTGATCTTCGTCACTTCCGCACCGACCGACAACGAAGGCCGCGAGCTCCTCACCGAGCTTGGCATGCCTTTCCGCGACATGAAGAAGGCCAACGAAACCGAAGCCGAGGCCGTAGCTGCCAACTAACACACCCACTTTAAAAGAAACACCTGTTATGGCAGTTCTCACCGATCCCATCTCCGATTTCCTCACGCGTTTCAAGAACGCTGCCCGTGCCGGCAACGAGGAATTCACCGCACCTTATTCCAAGATCAAGGCGGACATCGCCCGCATCCTCCAGGAAGAAGGCTACATCTGGAACTACGAAGTCGTCACCGGCGAGCGCACCACGCTCAAGGTGAAGCCGAAATTCATCGACGGCCGCGCGGTTCTCACCGACCTCAAGCGCGTCTCGACTCCCGGCCGCCGCCATTACATCGGTGCCGAGTGAGATCCCACGCGTCATGTCCGGCCTCGGCATTTCCATCCTCTCCACTTCGAAGGGTGTCATGTCCGGCGGCTCCGCCAAGAAACAGAAACCTCGGCGGCGAACTCCTCGCCAACGTCTGGTAAACCCTAACTCGTAAAGGAAAACATCACCATGTCACGAGTCGGACTCAAACCAATCTCGCTTCCCGAAAAAGTCGCCGTCAAGCTCGACGGCCGCACGGTCGTCGTCGAAGGCCCCAAGGGCAAACTCGACTTCGCCCTTCCGGAAGGCATCACCCTCAAGGCGGAAGACGGCACCGTCGTCGTCTCCCGCGCCTCCGAGCTGCGCCAGGTCCGTGCCCTCCACGGCACCGCCCGCAGCCTCGTCCAGAACATGATCATCGGCGTCTCCACGGGATTCGTCAAGGATCTTGAAATCCAGGGCGTCGGTCTCCGCGCCGCCGTCAAGGGTCAGGATCTCGACCTTTCCCTCGGTCGTTCGCATCCGCTTGCTTCACCCCATCCCGTCCGGTCTCACCGTCACGGTCAACGAAAACACCAAGATCAAGGTGGAAGGCATCGACAAGCAGCTTGTCGGTCAGTTCGCCGCCGAAGTCCGCGGCTTCTACCCACCTGAACCTTACAAGGGCAAAGGCGTCCGCTACGTCGGCGAACACGTCCGCCGCAAGGAAGGCAAGAGCGTCGGCAAATAATCCATTACCGTCGCCCACCACCTCAAAACAATTACGGCAACATGAGCACCATCAATCGCAAGTCGATCCGCCGCCGCGTCCACGACCGCATCCGCCGCAAGGTCAGCGGCACCGCCGAACGCCCGCGTCTCGCAGTCCATTATTCCAATCAACACATCTACGCCCAGGTCATCGACGACTCGGCCGGCAAGACCCTCGTCTCCGCCTCCACCCTCGACAAGTCCTTCGAAAAGGCCTCCTCGAACATCGAGAGCGCCCAGAAGGTCGGGGCACTCCTCGCGGAGCGCGCCAAGGGTTCGAACATCAGCGCCGTCGTCTTCGACCGCGGCGGTCACCTCTATCACGGCAAGGTCAAGGCCCTCGCCGATGCAGCCCGTGAAGCCGGACTCCAATTCTAACGCCTGACCGGAAATCAATCATGGTAACAATTCCAGAAAACGAAACTCCAGCAACTCCAGAAGCAGCAGCCACTCCGGCCGCCGCACCACTGGGTCCTGTTGCAGGCTCAGGTTCCCCGCAATCCGGCGGCTATCAAGGTAACCGCGGCCAAGGCGGCGGTTATCAGGGTGGCGGCGGTGGTGGTGGCTATCAAGGCGGTGGCGGCGGTCGCGGACCGCGGCGGCCCACGCCGTGAGGAACGCGCTGCTCCCACCGATACCGAAGGCAACGAGCTTTCCGAAAAGGTCGTCTTCATCAACCGTTGCGCCAAGGTCGTCAAGGGCGGTCGTCGCTTCAGCTTCTCCGCTCTCGTCGTCACCGGCAACAAGCTCGGCAAGGTCGGGCTCGGATACGGCAAGGCGAACGAAGTGGCCGACGCCATCAAGAAGGCCAGTGAAGGAGCCCGCAAGGTGCTCGAAACCATGGCCATCGTGGACGGAACCATCCCTCACGAAATCTACGCCGAATTCGGCGGTGGCAAGGTCCTCCTCAAGCCCGCATCTCCGGGAACGGGGATCATCGCCGGTGGCGGTGTCCGTGCCGTCTGCGAAGCAGTCGGCATCCGTGACATCCTCGCCAAGTCGATGGGCTCGTCCAATCACGCCAACGTGGTGAAAGCCACCCTCAAGGCCCTTTCCCAACTCCGCACCCGCGACCAGGTTCTCGGTGGCCGCGGCAAGAAGAAAAAGGAACAAGGCGATCTGATGAGTTAGAGTCAGTCGGATCCGACGATCCGACTGATCTTACCAATCCAACAACTCTTCAATACAATGGAACTTCACACATTCAGCCCGAATCCCGGCTCCAAGCACAAGGTCAAGCGCCTTGGTTGCGGCGAGAGCTCCGGTCACGGCAAAACCTCCTGCAAAGGCAACAAGGGTCAGAAGGCCCGCTCCGGTTCCGGCACCCGTGTCGGTTTCGAAGGTGGCCAGATGCCCCTTCACCGCCGTCTTCCCAAGCGCGGCTTCAACAACTACGATTTCCGCGACAAGGTGGCGGTCTTCAACGTTGGCGAACTCGACGACCTGTTCGACGCCGGTGCCACCGTTGACGAGGCTGCCCTCCGCGGCCAAGGACTCGTCAACGGCATCTGCGACAAGGTCAAGGTGCTCGGCGTGGGCGAGGTCACCAAGGCCCTCCACCTCGTGGTGGCCAATGCCAGTGCTTCCGCTCGCGAAAAGATCGAAAAGGCCGGTGGCTCCGTCACCGAACCCAAAGCAAGTGGCCCAACCACCGAGCCTGTTGCTTGATCGCCCCTGATTGATCTCTGATTTCCGACGAGGAAGCGCTTGTGCGCTTCCTCGTCGTGTTTATAACCCGCGCGTCATTCCCTTTACCACTCCGCCATGATTTCTGCGTTTGCCAACAGTTGGAAGATCCCCGAACTCCGGGACCGCATCCTTTTCACCCTCGCCCTGATCGTGATCATCCGCCTGGGTGTCCACATCACGCTTCCCGGTGTCGATGCCGGAGTCATCAAGGCCTACCTGGACAGCCTGAAAAATGCGGATCCCAAGAATCCTGCCGGCGGCATCACCGCGCTTCTCACCGTTTTCTCCGGTGGCGGTCTCCAACAGGCAGGAATTTTCGCGCTCGGCATCATGCCCTACATCTCCGCATCCATCATGGTGCAGTTGATGACAGCGGTGGTGCCGAAACTCTCGCGCCTCGCCCGTGAGGACGGTGGTCGCCAGAAGATCACCCAATACACCCGCTACATCACCATCGGGATTGCGATGGTCCAGGGGTTCTTCGTCGCGAAATCCCTGACCAGTCCGGAAAACATCCCCTACATGAAGGGGATCAGCCAGTTCGGGGAATTGGTTCCGGATCCATCCGCTCTCTGGATGCTGCTCACGGTCCTTACCATCGTCGCCGGAACCGTCCTCCTGATGTGGATCGGCGACCAGATGACCGAGAAGGGAATCGGCAACGGCACTTCGATCATCATCACCGTCAACATCATTTCCGCCCTGCCGGGCGCGCTGATCCAGGCGTGGAACTACTTCGTGCCCTCCGCAGGACGGCAATGCCTTCAACTCGATCTGGATGGTCGTGATGATCGCCCTGCTGCTCGTCGTGATCGCCGGCACCATCGCGATCACCCAAGCCCAGCGGAGAATCGCGGTCCAATACGCCAAGCGCGTCGTCGGACGCAAACAGTTCGGTGGCCAGACGCAGTATCTGCCGCTCAAGGTCAACTACGCCGGTGTCATGCCGATCATTTTCGCCTCCGCGGTGCTCTCGCTGCCTCCGCTGATGCTTCAGTATATCCCCGGAATCGCTGGAAGCCATGGGCGATGTGGGCTCTATAGCGAACTTTCCCGCGGCGGGCCCGTGGTTCTACGTGCTTGGAGGCATCGGGATCTTCCTGTTCTCCTATTTCTGGGTGGCGATGATGTTCCAGCCGTCGCAGATCGCGGAAGATCTCAAGCGCAACGGTGGCTACATTCCCGGTGTTCGTCCCGGCAAGCCGACAGCGGACTTCCTGGATTTCACCATGACCCGCCTCACGTTCGCAGGGGCCATGTTCATGGTCATACTCTTCACCCTGCCTGTGCTTGACCGGTCACCTGGTGAATCTTCCTCCGGGATCGCTGATTCTTCAGTTCTTCGGCGGAACCTCGCTCCTTATCATGGTCGGCGTGGTCCTCGACGTCATGCGCCAGGTGGAAACCCAGCTCCTCCAGAAGCACTACGACGGCTTCCTCCGCAAGGGCAAGCTCAAGGGGCGCTATGATCGCCTCAATCAGAACTCCGGTTCGGCTCCACGCACTGCCATCGTCTATCTCTGGACGGTCATCGCCGTGCTGATCGTCGTGGCCATCACCGCCTACATCTACAAGGGCGCCGCCCTTTGATGGGTTCCGCCGTGAAGCCGCTGCGAGTCGTCCTGCTGGGCCCGCCGGCCTCCGGCAAAGGCACCCAAGGGCGACGTCTGGCCGACAGCCTCGGCTTGGGTTACCTGGGAACAGGGGCGTTGCTCCGGGAGCACGTGGAAAAGGGGACGGATCTCGGAAAAAGGGCCGACCCCATCCTCGCCCGTGGGGAATACCTCCCGGATGACCTCATGTGTCCCATCCTGGTGGATTGGCTTTCGCGCCAATGGGGCGGCTGGGTGCTCGACGGATTTCCCCGCAGCTTGCCTCAGGCGGTGTTCCTCGACCAGTGGTTGGCAAAGGAGCATCTCAAGCTCGATGCGGCGGTCTCTCTGGAGGTGCCGTTTTCGGAATTGATCGCCCGGATCCACGATCGTGTCGAATGCTCCGAATGCCGCTGGACCGGGCAGAAGGCACAACTGGCAGCCGAGGGAGCTTGTCCGGCATGTGGGCATCCCGCCGGTCCCCGGGCAGACGACAGCGAGGAGAACTTCCGCAGCCGCCACTCCGAGTTTGTCACCCTCACCCAACCGGTGATCGAACACTACCGGTCACTTGGATTGCTTTGTCCTTGCGATGCGACGGCCCCTCAGGATGAAGTGGCGGCACGGTTGCTACGGCATTTCCCGGTTCTCCCGGCTTGAAAACTTCCATCCTTAATTTCTGTTACCACATCGTGTCCCGCAGACCCCGCATTCCCATCAAGTCGCCGCGTGAAATCGAGTTCATGCGCAAGGCCGGCTCCATTGCCTCGACCATTCTCCAGGCGATGGCCAAGGAGGTCGTCCCCGGCCGCACCACCGGCGAGCTCGACAAGCTGGCGGCCGAGATGATGGTCGAGCACGAATGCAAGAGCGCGTTCCTCGGTTACCGCGGATTTCCCGGCTACACCTGCATCTCCGTCAACGAGGAGGTGGTCCACGGCATCGGCGGGCCGCGCAAGATCCTGCCGGGCGACATCGTGAAAATCGATGTCGGCATCGTGAAAAGCGGGTTCATCGGCGACAACGCGACGACGGTTCCGGCAGGGGATATTCCGGCGGAGACCAAGCTGTTGTTGGCCGTAACCGAGCAATCCCTGTTCGAGGCCATCCGCCACGCCCGCGCCGGACGCAAGCTCGCCGACCTGTGCGGCGCGGTTGAGGAATTTGCGAAGCCACGCGGCTTCACCATCGTCCGCGAGTTTGTCGGGCACGGTGTGGGCCGCCGCCTGCATGAGGAGCCGCAGGTTCCCAATTATCGCCCTCCTGGCAAATCACCCACGCTGATGCCGGGAATGACGCTGGCCATCGAACCAATGGTCAACGCGGGGGTACCTTCGGTTAGGATTCTCGATGACGGCTGGACGGTGATCACCGAGGACAAGAAGCCATCGGCCCATTTCGAGCACACGGTTCTCATCACCTCCGGCGATCCGGAAATTCTAACATGGCGGCCGCGGGAAGCGCTGCCCGAGATGTTAGGCTTGCCGGCCTGGTAACGTGGCGGCGGTTTCCAACCGCCATGCCTGGAAAAGGAGTAGGGGGCATGGCGGTTGAAAACCGCCGCCACATCACAGCCCCCATGCGCCAACTGCGGCTTTTTTAGCAGTGCTTTCGAGGTCCTTGAGGTGGGCCTTCTGTTTCGCATACGTCGTGCCGTCCGGCAGGTTCGCGCCCTTGGTGTGGATGCGGACAAATCCCTTTTCCACCATTAACTCATGCAGCCAGCGGGACTTTCCTCCCTGCTTCACCTGGACAAACGCATGGTAGCGCCCGTCGTTGAAGGGGCTGTCCCAGCGGGTGTAGATGTCGAAGGATTGCGAGCCTAGCAGGGAGAGGCTGAAATGCTTGGCGTCCTGCCCGACCTTCACTGCCTGCTGCGCGCTGATTCCTCCCATATCGGCCGCCTGCTCCTCGATCCGCTGATGGTTTGTCTCGCCGCCGCGATAGCTCTTGAACGCGCTTTCCGGAGTGTCCACGTAGTAGAGCCGGAGCTCGGATTTCCTGCCGTCGGGCAGGTTCACCATGAAGCTGTCACCGTCGTTGTTGCGCGCCTCGGAGAGCGTGCATTTCCGATAGACCTCGTAGCCGCCGATGATTTCCTTCTCAGCCGCTGGAGATGATTTGCGGGAAGGGCTGGTTCCGGTCGATGGAGCCGGTTTTTCCGTCCGCGAGACAGGAGTTTTCTCCGGCGGCCGTGCCGCTTGTTGCTGACCGTAAATCCAGATCGCGATCGCCGCGACGATCAGGAGGATGGAGAGCCACGAACGACCGCCACGTGAGTTTGCCATGGTCTCAGAGTCCCTTGAAGCCCGCGTATTCCTGATAGGTTCCGGTCGGCACGGCGACCTGGCGCCACTCGTGGTTCAGCTTGCGGTATTTGTTGATGAATGCGGTGGGGTCCGCCCAGTTGGTCATGTCGGACGGGACGCTGCTGCGCTGCATGCCGATGGTGATGTTCAGGCGGAGCTCGAAATGAAGGTGCGCCGGATACATGCCGAAATTGCTGCCGATGGTGCCGATCTTGTCACCCTTTTTGATCTTCTGGCCGTCCTTGACGAAGATCTCGTTCAAATGGCCGTTGAGCGTGTCGCAGTATTTTACCTGCCCGGTCGCGGGATCGCGATAGGCGTGTCGCGTGAGCACCACATTGCCCCAGCCGAGATGGACATTGTGGGCGTAGGTGACGATGCCGTCGGCAATCGCATAGACCGGATCTCCCAGATCGGTGTCGCCACCGGATCGGCCGTTCCAGTCCTCGCCGAAATGCTGGGGCTGCCGAAGGCGCATCCCGCGCGCCTTGTAATAGCCTTCGGCGTTGGGTTTCCCCACCGGGAAGTCGAAGCCATCCGCCAGATTGATCTTCACTTCGGCAGCCGTCGCGGCGTGGCAAAGCAGGATCAATCCCGCAATCCCGGCGCCCCATCGCTTCCGAATTTTCCCTCCAGCCGTCATCGGCCATAAGTCCACTCGCGGTAGGGACTTGTCGCAAGTGCAAAAAAACGGCATGGCCGTGAAGCCATGCCGCTTGGAAATCAGGAAACAATGACGATCAAGCTACCGGACCTTCGACACCGCCTGCCATTTTCTCAATGCTCAGCGGGCGGTAGCCTCCGATGGTCTTGAAGTAGAGGAACATCAAAAGGTAGATCACCGCCATGGTGAGTGGGATGTAGGAGTCGGCTTTCAAGGTCGCGCGATCTCCCTTTTGGTCGGCCAGGACGACGGCCTTTTGGGGTTCGGTCTTCTCCTTGGCATCCTTCGCTTCAGCAAGCTTCTTGCCGTCTAGACCGTAAGCGGCGGTCGAAGGGATATTGAGGAAGGTGGATGGTTTCTCGGCCTTGTATTCCTGAAACAAGGCAGCATCCGTGGACTGGAGGGATTCACCCGTGAAGCGATCTTTGGCATAGCCCAGGCCCGGGCTGCCGATCAGACCGGCGGACATCATCCCGATGCCACCCATGATGGACATGGCGACGGCTCCGGTGTGTGGAAAGCGGTCACCCACGATGGCGAGCATGGTTGGCCAGAAGAAGGTCTTCCCGATCGCATAGATCCCGAGCGCGACCAGCGCCATGGTGAAGGTCTGCATGTTCACGGCGAGCGAGAGTCCGATGAAGGCGAGTACCGCGCAGACCAGCAATAGGCCGACGGGTGAAAGCTTGAGTTTGGTTTCAAGCCAGTGAGCGCAGAAGCGGAGGCCGAACATGATGGCGGAGGTCCAGAGGAAGAGATACTTGCCTTGTTCCGAGGTGAAGAGGTTGCCGGTGATGTTTTGAATCCAGCCGTCGGTGCCGAGTTCAACCGCGCCCACCAAGGCGTGCGTGACAAACAAGACGAAAAGCAGGAACGAACCGATGGAGAAATTTGTCATGATCGCCACGCCGACGAGCAAGGCACCGCCGATTCCGTATCCAATCAGGTTTGCCGAATCGGGCGAAATCCCCTTGAAGAGGTCGCCGAAAAAGAGTGCCAGGAGGTAACATGCAACGAGGGCTCCGATGATGCCGACCGACTTGAACATTTGGGCGAAACTCGCACCTTTGGCGGCCGCTTCCGATTTCGGATACTTTTGACCGAGGAACATCAGGCCGTAAGCGGCGGTCGGGATAAGATAAAGGGCGAGCTGGAGCTTCCAGCCGAGCTGCATCTTGTCATCGAGGATCCAGCCCGCGACCACACCGAGGATCATGCCGGCGGGCCACGCCGCGTGCAGGACGTTCAGGTAATGCGTGCGTTGTTTCGGGAAGATCGTGGCAACCAGGGGATTGGCGACCGCTTCCAGGGTGCCGTTGGCGAAGGCGAAAAGGAACATGCCCCAGTAGAGGAAATTGTAAGCATTCTCAGGCGTGCTGGCACCGAAGGTGACGAATGCCGAAAGGATGTGGCAAAGGAGCGCGACGATCACCAGCTTGCCGTAACCGACCTTGTCAACGATCACTCCACCGCCGAAAATTCCGAAACAGAATCCGATGAATCCCGCTCCGCCGATGGCTCCCAACTGGGCGCCGGTGAATCCGTATTCCTTGGACCAGTTGTCAAAGATTCCGCCACGGATGGCGAAGCCGACACCGGCTGCGAGGATGGCCATGAAGCCCGCCCAGAGGAGCCGCTTCGCGTTGGGTACTGTGGAGACGTCTGTGTTTGTCATAGGGTTTGTGTCAGGGGGAATTATCGGTTCCGGTTGCAGATTGCAAGCAGGGATCTGGGTAGAAAATCGTCAAATTTGGGGTGGTATCTTCGGAACTTGGCCGAAAATCACGGGTTTTACTCGATAGTTGCGCCGGTGCTTTCAAATCATCGATGAAAATCCGTTAAATATCCCGGTCAACGTGCTCGCCGTCAGCCGCTTGATTTGAAAAGACGATGCAGCGGTCTAACACCGCGCCCGCGCCCACCCGACCGCCGGCCCAGATCACGGAATTTCTTACCACCGCGCCGGACTCGACCACAGCTCCGGGGCCGATGACGGATTTTTCCACCAAGGCTCCTTTCCCGATCGTGGCGGTGGAGTGGATCGCGGGGGTCAGCGCGAGTTCCCGGTGCGCCTGAAGGTAGGAATCGCGGTCGCCGAGATCGAGCCAGACTCCCTCGTCGAGGACGATGGCTCCGAGCTTCCCAATTTTTGCCAATTCCAGGAATGCCGGGATGATGGAGATTTTCTGCCCGGCCGGAATGAGATCAAGGAAATCGGGATTCACGCAATAAATCCCCGTGAAAACGTGGGTTCCTTCAGCCCGGTCGAGCATCTTGCGGATGTCGGTGACGTGGTTGCCTCCGTGATCGATGGCAACGTGCTTGGCCACGCCCTCGGACCGGAGCGCGAGGGTCACCGGCAACCCGGACGATTGATGGGCGGCGATCAGTTTCTCCAAGGGCAGGGTCGAGAAGATGTCGCCATTGTGGACAAGGACCGGATCGTTTCCCATCCATGGTTCGATGTTTTTCAAGCCTCCGCCGGTTTCCAGCAGAATGGGTTCGTGAAAGTAGGTGATGTCGTTTTCCCATTCCAGCTCATCCCATGCGTGCGGCAGGTGGTGGGTATTGATGGCGAAGCTCCGGATTCCGGCGGCGGTGCAGGCGTCGATGGCCCATTTGGCGAGCGGTCGGTGGAAAAGCGGGACCAACGGCTTCGGCAGGTGATCGGTGAGCGGGCGAAGGCGGTTGCCGAGTCCGGCACCAAGGATAAAGGCTTTGGTCACGCGCATGGATTGAACCGTGGGGTGGGGGAATTCAAGCACGGACCGGGAGCGTGGAAATTCATTCCTCACTCCCGGTGGCTGGACAAACGGCCTTTCCTGCGCCAAGGACAGTGACACGAATTTGAAGCTGGAAATTCCCCATCGCTCGACCTTGTGCGATTCCCACCGTGAGGAGGTGGCGAGTCTGGTGACGCATGCGGTGGGCACCTTGCTCAGCATCGTGGCGCTGGTGGTGATGATCGTGCTTTCCGCCGGAGAGCCGTTGAAGGTGATCTCGGCGACGGTTTTCGGGCTTTCGCTGGTGTTGCTCTACTCGTCCTCCACGCTCTATCACTTTTTCACCTCGCCGCGATGGAAGGCACGTTTCCAGGCGCTTGACCATGCCTGCATCTATCTGCTGATCGCGGGTTCCTACACGCCGGTCACCCTGATCACCCTGCGGGGTTCGTCGGGCTGGTGGTTGTTCGGCACGGTCTGGTGCCTCGCCATCGTCGGCGTGGCGATCAAGACCTTCGGGAAAGGGAAAAAGGACCATTGGATCTCGACCGCCCTTTACCTTGCGATGGGCTGGCTGATCCTCTTCGCGCTGGGTCCGCTGATGAAGGGCCTTCCGGCCGCAGGGGTGTGGTGGTTGGTGGCCGGCGGTGCCACCTACTCGCTCGGGATCGTTTTCTACGCTTGGGGAAAGCTGCCCTTCAACCACGCGATCTGGCACCTGTTCGTGTTAGGCGGCAGCGCCTGCCATGTGCTGGCGATTTCCCTCTACGTCCTTCATTGATCATGCCCGAGCTTCCCGAGGTCGAAACCACCCGTCGCGGAATAGCGCCGTATGTCACCGGAGCACGAATCTCGGAGATCATCGTCAGGCGGCGCGACTTGAGGCAGCCGGTTTCTGAATCAATCCACCAGTTGGAAGGCAGGAGGATCTCCGGAGTTTCGAGACGGTCGAAGTACTTGTTGTTAGCGATCGATGATGGCTCGACGCTGCTCATCCATCTCGGCATGTCCGGCAGCCTGCGGGTGATCGATCCGGCGGACGTCTGGAAGAAGCATGATCACGTCGGCATCACCCTTGGAAACGGGAAACAGCTACGTTTCCACGATCCCCGGCGCTTCGGGTTGGTCCTGCGCCTAACGGAGGCGGATCCGATGTCGCATGCCTTGTTGAAAGACCTCGGACCTGAGCCGCTCGAGGACGGATTCACGGTGGATCACCTCAAGGCCGTTTGCGGGATACGGTCCGCGGCGATCAAGCTCGTCATCATGGACGCGAAAGCCGTCGTGGGCGTGGGGAACATCTATGCCTCCGAGGCGCTTTTCCGCGCCGGCATCCGGCCCGGCATCGCGGCTGCTAGAATTTCGAAGCCCAGGTTGGCAAAGCTGGTCAGCTCGATCCGCGAGGTTCTATCAGCCTCGATTCTCGAAGGCGGAACGACCTTGCGGGATTTCCTGAAATCGGATGGCGAGCCCGGCTATTTCAAGCAACGGCTTTTTGTTTACGAGCGGAAAGGGGAGCCATGCCGGACCTGCGGAACCGCGATCCGTCACGCGGTGTTAGGCCAGCGTTCGACCTACTGGTGTCCACTTTGCCAGAAATAGGGACTCAACTCATCCATCTCACCGCTCAAAATCCGGAATTGATCGGAGCGTGTAATAGCTTTCCAAGGTATCCCAGGACTTCCCTCCGCTGAAGAGGCTTTTCGAGTCCGGAATCTCGATGTGATAGATCCGGTCCACCCATTTGGAACCCTTTCCGAAATCCGCGATCTTCAGATGCACCACCTTCCAATCACTGGACACCGCCACTTCTGTCAGCGCGTCTTCGCGGATGTCGTGTTCCGGCGATCCGTATTCCGAGGTGTTGGTGTAAAACCATGACTTGATCCGGATCGACTTCCCTCAACTGCCTGGCGGTTGTTTTTTTGTCCAAAGGCTGCGTGAGGTGCACATCGAACCCATCGGGCTTCGATACCACCCGGAGAATGTCGGCCGGAACCGTTTTGCCATCCCAAACGATCTGCTGGAGGCCGGATGGAAAGCCACCCGTCGCATACCAGCCGCGGCCGGTCTGCCCGATGAGCATGCTGCCGTCAGGAAGGAAGCAGGGGCGCATGGCACCGGAGGCGAGCCCTTCGGCGAAGGGGATGACGCAACCTTGATCGACCCCGTTCACCTGCTCGGTCACGATGCGGAAAAGCTGGGAGAGCGTCTGGTCGCCCATGAAAACCTGCCCGCCATAGATGCCGAATTTCCCGCCGGTCACGTCCCATGCAGGGTTGCCGGGGGAGTTGGCGATCCTGTTGTGCGGCAGCCACACCGCGCCCTTGCGCAGCTTTTCGCTCCAGGTCTTTCCATCAAAATCCCCGTTAGGTCCGATGCCGGGCAGATCGACGAGTCCCGAAGGATGGCCGTAGAACTTCCCTTTTTCCAAAGGCACCCACTTCGAGGAACCCACGTATTCTCCTTGGTTCTCGGAATACCAGAGCCGCCCATCCGGAGCGAAGCCCATCCCCGCCGGGCTCCGCAGGCCGTTGGCAAAGGGTTCGAAAACGCCGTCCGGGGTGACCCGGCATGACCAACCCCGGTAGCCGCCCATCGATCCCATGAACTTCCCGCCCGCCTTCCATGCCGCCTTGTCCTCGTTCGAGGCGTCAGCGAGATTCAGGTTGAAATAATAGTTCCCCGCCTCATCCCTAACCGGGCCGTGCGTGTATTCGTGGTAATTTCCATGAAACCCGAAATCATCGCAGACGGTCTCAAAGGTGTCGGCCCGGCCATCGCCATCGGTATCGCTGATGCGGGTCAGCTCGGGCTTCTGGCTGATGACGATCACATCGCCTTTTTCATCCTCGATGCAGACACCCAGCGACTCGAAGGTCCCCTCTGCAAAAAGCGACCACTTCTTGTCGCGGATGCGCCACACGCCGGAGGCACGGGTTGCCAACACGATGGTGCCGTCCTTGGCCACAGCGATTCCGGTCGCCTCGAAAGTTTGTTTGCGACCATAAAGGTCCAATGGCGCTGCCCAGGTGTTGGTGCTGTAGCCGGCCTGCGTGGCAAGCGGTTTCCCCGGCCTGCGGCGGCGGTTGGGATCCGGCTGGATCACCTCCGTGGGGGTGGATTCGAGAGGCTGCGGATTCCAGTTTTCCTTGCTGGCCACCTCGGGCAGCGCGCGCAGGCCACCGGGCAGTTTCGCGTTCAGGCGGAAGACCTGCGAAGCCTTCGATGCGGGAAGAACCCAGGTTCCGTTCTCGAGTTTGCCGCCCTCAACCTTCACCTCGGTCAGGCCGCTGGAACGCAGTTGGAAGCGCTGGGGCTCAAGAATCGTCCCTTCGAGTGCGATCCCGATCCGCCCGTCGTCGGAAAGGCCTATCGTTTCGGAAAACAGGTTTTTCCCGACCCGGAAGCGGAAAGTGGGCACTCCGGTTCCGGACTCTAGCCGATGGCCAAGAAACTCGGCATCAAGCTGTGCCATCCTCTCGCTGAACTCCGTGGCATCCCTAAGATATTTCTCGACGGTCGGATAATCCTGGGTGTCGGGTTCCTTGAATTCGAAATCGACCACTTTCCCATCCGCGGTGAGGGGGGCGAGGACGGGTTCGTTTTCGAGAAAAACGGCGGCATTACGCCCGACCTTCGAGGGATTCTTACCCCGGCCGGAGCGCTCTTCCTGTAGATTCAGGAAACCGCCGCTCCAGACCCTGCGGACGGAAAGCATGCGCGAATCGAAGGTGTAGCTCATGCCATTGGGCAAGCCCACATGCAGGGCGCGCCCGCTCGTTCCCGCCAAGGCCGCCCTGAAGACACGGGGCCGGCCTTTCACAACGATCTCTCCCGGCACATCGATCAGGTTCGCGATGACTTTTTCCTTTTCCTTCGTGAGCATCACCTGCGCGGGGCCGGCCTGCTCCTTGTCGGCCAGCGTCCGCAGGTAATGCCAGAGGGATTCGAGATCCTGATCCGGGAGCATTTCCGCGCTGTATTGCGGCATGATCTGCAGATAGGTCGTCCCCTTGGCCGGGCCGCGCTCCGCGACCGCAAGTTCGTCCCACGATTGGCGGACGGAATTCATGAAATAGGCCTTGTCCGCTTTCACGCTCTTGCGTTTCCCCTCCGGCCCGGTTTCCCGGCTCCGTGCCTCGGTTAGAAAGAGCCCGTACAAGTTCGGCCCTGTTTTCATCGAGGTGTCATCCTTCACGGTGACGTGGCACTCGACGCAACCCATCGCGGAGAACACCTCCTTGCCACGTGCCACGGCATCGAATGTTTCTTGTCCAAAGACGGGAACCGCCAAGGCAATGAGAGGGAGAACGAAGGATGGTTTCATGATTGTTTCGCTGAAAGCCAATCTCCATCCGGGACGGGATGCGAGATCAAACCAGAAGGCCGGGCGATTCAACGTGGTGATCCCGCCATGGGAAAGCCGTCATTACTTGTCCACTTTGAAGACAAGCCAATCAACGCTTCCATGATTGTCGATGCCGTCGTTTATTGTTGCGGTAATGTCAGTCAGTTCCCGTTACTAGCAGCTTCCCGATGATGAAAGACCATTTCAAGAACCCAACCTTGGCTTGCGCCATCGTGGCGATGACTCTCGCTTCCGCCGGGAATTTCGCGATCGCCGATTCCGTCCCGCTGATCGATCGGGAAACGAAGCCTGCGACTCCGGCGACTGGTGAAGCGTCCCTGTCTGGCGGTGTTGCGTTGCGGAAGGCGATCCTCGTGGACCCGTCAAAGCTGAACGTGCTTTCGACCGGTCTGGCGGACCTGAGTTCCGGCGTGCGGCCTTACGTGGCGAACTTCATGCACCTTTGGGTCTCCACCTCTGGCAAGAACAGCGAAACCCTGACATGGAAACTGGATCTTCCTGCGGATGGCACCTACGCGGTCAAGGCGATGCTCCAGACAAACGATGGCCATTTGAAACTCCGGGCTAACAGCAAGGAACCCTCGGAGTTTTCCGTCAGGAAGCCGAAGTGGGACCGGTTGGACTTGGGAACCGTGCCCCTTGCGAAAGGCGAGAACGTCCTTGAGTTGGAAATCACCGCCGGATCTCCGGTCAATCTATCAGCACTTGAACTCGTCCACACCGGGATCCAGGGCAAGCTGGCCGAAGATGCGATGTCGATGCGCCAATCACCGGATTGGTTCAAGGACGCGGGATATGGGCTGATGTTCCAATGGACGAACCGCGCCACGCCGCCTAACGGCGACATCAAGCCGTGGAACCAGAAGGTGGAGGACTTCGATCTCGATTCGCTGGTCAAACTGGTCGAGCAGTCCGGGGCTTCGTTCGTGGTTTGGTCGGTCACCTGGGGGCAGCAATACATTTCCGCTCCGATTCAATCGCTGGATCGTATTCTTCCCGGAAGAACGACGAAGCGCGACCTGCTCGGCGAGTTGGCCGACGCCCTGAAGGCCAAAGGCGTTCGACTGATCTTCTACTATCACTACGGATACGACTGTTATCACTCGAAGGATCCGGAATGGCTGAAGGCGTCGGGTGGTGATTCGCCCGACAAGACGAGACTCTTTCAGAACATCGGAGGCATCATGACCGAAATAGGAGAACGCTATGGCGACAGGCTGGACGGGTGGTTCCTTGATGGCGGCCATCGCTATTACGACGCCCATTTCGATGGCTCGCCGCCCGTCGGTCCTTCCAGCGCATCGTTTCGGAACCTCGCCCTTGCGACACGCACGGGAAATGAAAAGCGCGTGCTTTCCTTCAATTCATGGATTCTTCCCCGTCTAACCGAGTATCAGGACTATTTCGCCGGCGAAGGCCAGCTTCAGCATGAGGGTCTTGAACAAGGGGTTTTCAAGGCCGGCCCGCAGACGGGGCTCATGGCCTTCGGGTGCTTCACGCTCGAAAGCAGGTGGGGGCACATCGACAAGAACAAACCCATCGCTCCGCCAAGGTATGCCGCCGATGACCTTGCCCGGAAAATTAGATACGCCAAAGCGAATCGCTACCCGATCGCCATCAATCTGGAAATGTACGAAGATGGTTCGGTAAGTCCTGCTTCAGCGGCCGTTTTACGTCAGGTTGACGGAATCCTTCGACATTCATCCGAACGGATCCAGGATCCTCAAAATCGCTGAATGCCGCCCCCCGAAATAGATGAGGAATTCGAAATTGATCTGGTTAGCATGCGTCATGTTTCTGGTCTCAATTGCCTGGAAAGTCGGGAGACATTCAGACGCTCCCGGCCAGCGGGACAGCGAAACCCCGGGCGCAGGAATGCCGAACATGGAGTCAACCCGGAGCGCCGACCGAGAGGGGAACACCACCGGAAAAACCCGCCGAGCTGGATCTCAATTCGTCAATCGACGACCAGAAGAGGGAAATGATGCTCCACCGGATCGATTCCCGAGCCTGGGCCACTTTCATATTTCCGACACGCTCCGGATGGCGATGGATTGGAGAAAATCGGGATCTGATCCGTGACAGCCTGCATGGCCCTCTGGTGGACGTTGCCGTGCGCGCGGAGGAAACAACGACGGGTTCCACCACAAAACGGGAGATGTCGGGTTTCACTCGGGAATTTCGCTACTAGGGAGGACTTCCTGTGTAACTTCTGCGGGCCAACGCATCATTCATGTACCGAAAAACTCTTGAGGTTCTTCAACGCCAGCCTGATGGCCATCGGCCTGAGCGCGACGATTCACGCCCATTCTGCTCCATACACGTCGGATTCCAACACGCTCATTCTCTATCACCTGGATGAAACCGGCGGCAGCGTGGTGTCGAATTCAGCCACTTCGGGCGGGCTCAATGGAGTTTTCTCCACCGCGACCGGCCCGACCGCCTCGTCTGCGGCCATCGTTTCCCAGGGAGGATACAACGGCTTCGGCAACGCCCTTCACAACAGCGCCAACCAGGGAGTCGGCGTGGATGTTAGTGGGAGCGGCACCTGGAACTTTGATGGCATCGAGGCCGCGGATCGTTTTGCAATGACGCTGCTCGGCAACCAGTTCACGTTGGAAGCCATGGTCAACCTGGGTTCGCTCTCGGCGGGCAACCAGCACATCTGGGGGGGCGATGGCAACGTCCAGCGCGCGTTCCAGTTCCGCATCGAGAACGGCGGAGTCCTCAGGTTCGATCCAAATCCGGGCGGTTCGTCGGTTTCGTTCGGACTCGGGACCATTACAGGCACCCACGCCTTTGCAGCCAACGTGTGGTTTCACGTGGCGATGACCTACGACGGTAGCGGTGGAGCCGGCACCGAGGTAGTTAGATTTTACTGGACCCGCGTGGATAGCGGTGTGTCTGAGGCAAATCTCGTGTTCACAAGTGCTCCCGGTGCGGTGGTGTTGGACAGTGCGCTGAGTTCTCCCCTGGTGCTCGGAAACGAAGGTCGCGCGAACGGAATGGGCGAGGCCCTCCAAGGTCAGATCGATGAAGGCCGGATTAGCAACATCGCCCGTGCGGCGGATGATTTCATTTTCCATGGCCCGATTACCGTGGCCGGTTCATCGGGCGGCTGGGAGATCGCCAATCCTCCGCAGAACACCCTCGACGGCGACCTCAACACGCGTGCTTCGGCAGCGGGCGACGGGGTGTCGATCACCTACGACCTGGGCGGAGGACCGGTGGTCGTGCCGTCCATCGACATCGCTTTCTACAACGGGAATTTCCGTATCTATCAGTTCGATGTTCTCGTATCCGACGACAACGTCAACTGGACCCCCATCCTGACCGGCGCGACCAGCAGCGGGACCTCGCTCGCGCTGGAGAACTTTGACCTGCCCTCCGATCCGACCGCGTCGTATCTCCGCATCGTCGGCCATGGCTACAATGGCAATGTGAACGCATTCAACAGCTATGCCGAGGTGGTCATCCATCGGGCCGGCGAGACGACCAACGATGATCTCGATGACGACGGGTTGCCGGACGCTTGGGAAATCCAGTATTTCGGCTCACTTTCCCAAAATTCTTACGACGATGTCGATGGTGACGGATCTAACAATATTGAGGAGCTGACCGCGGGAACTTCGCCGGTGATCACGTTGGAGCATCCGCTTTGGCAATCGCCGCGCGTCATGCTCGTGCAGGATTCCATCGCCACTTCCAACGTCCGCCTCTTCGCGAGCAACGCCACCTATGGCCGCGCCGTCAACGGCGTTTCCTTTCAGGATTCCATCCTGCTGACCCATGACGGCTATCAATACACGGCATGGTATGACAACACGACGCTGACGGTCATTCTGGCCCGCCGGACAGTGAGCGGCACAACCACCGGAGCATGGGAAACCTTCAATACGGGTTCTTCCTTTGTGAATGGCGTCAATGGCGACGCCCACAATGTCATCTCGCTCGGCATCTGCGCGACGGACGGCACACTGCACTTGTCATGGGACCATCACGGCAACACGCTGCGCTACCGCCGCTCGGTCAACGCGCTCTGCACGACCAACAAGGCGGCCTGGGGCTCCGGCATGATGAACCCGGAACAGAACTGGCTGGTGTCCTCCGGCCAGACGATCGCCACGGTGACATATCCGCTTTTTGTTAGCTCTCCCACGGGTGGGCTCGCGTTTCAGTGGCGCTTCGGTTCCTCGGGTTCCGGCGACAACATGCTCAGCTTGTATGATGGCACCACTCACTCGTGGAGTTCACCGGTTCAGTTTGATTCACGAACCGGAACCTACGTCGAAGGCGCGTTCACCAGCACCAGCAGGAACGCCTATCTCAACGGCTTCGATTTCGGCCCGGACGGGACGATGCACATCACGTGGACCTACCGGGAGGGCGCGGGCACGTCGAACCACGACATCTGTTACGCCTTCAGCGCCGATCAAGGCGTGACCTGGCGGAACAATGTCGGCGACGTGATCGCAAAGACCAGCTTGGGCGAGAAGATCAGCATCACCTCGCCTGGCATCCGGACGAAACGAAAGGACCTGAACCAACTGCTGATCAACCAGCAGGCGCAGTGCGTTGACCTCGATGGGCGCGTGCACATGCTCACGCTGCATCGTCGCGAGGACCCGGGCTACGAGTCTCCGAATTACACGACCGCCGCCTACTCCATCAACGGTTGTGCCTACTATCATTACTTCCGTGATCCGGTCTCGGGAAATTGGGCCCAGCGCCGCATCCCGCCGGAAATCGCGCCCGTTGGCTCGCGTCCCACGATCGGGTACGACGCCGGTGGCAATCTCTACGCGGCCTTTCTAACGTACACTAACCGGGGCGAGGTTTTCCCGGGCTACCGCGGCGGCTACCTTGCCATCGCCACCGCCTCCAAGGCCTCCTCCTACACCAACTGGGAGGTGGTTTACCTCTCGTCCACCAAGTTCAATGGTGAGCCGCTGCTGGATCAAACCCGCCTCGTGCAGGACAACGTCCTGTCGGTCTTCATCCAGGAGGACAGCACCATTGCGTCAGCCGTAGGCACCCCGCTGCACGTCATCGATTTCACGGTCGCTCCGGTCGCGGACGCGGATACCGATAACGACGACCTGTTGGACTCGTGGGAAATCGCCAACTTCGGGGACCTCTCCACCGGGAATGGGGATTACGACGGGGATGGCTCGTCCAATGCCTCGGAGATGGTCGCCGGATCCGACCCTGCCGACCCCGATTGGCGTCCGACCAAAGCCCGCCTTCAGCACCGGTGGAGCTTCAATGGAAACCTGGCGGACTCCGTGGGAAGCTCGGATGCCATCATCGTGAACGTGGGTTCCAATGACGCAACGCTCGGCGCCAACAAGGTGACGATGGCCGGCGGTGCCAAGGGTTCTTCCGACTACGTGAAACTCGGCAGCAACCTCCTCGGCGGTCGCACGACGCCGGTGACCATTGAAATCTGGGCCACGCAGAACCAGGTCCGCAACTGGAGCCGCATCTTCGATTTCAGCCTCGACTCATCGGAGAACCTCTTCATGTCGTGGTCCTTGGGCAATGATTCTAACAACGATCGCGTCGCGTGGAAACAGGCGCCTGACGGCGAAATGGCCCCCGCCAATGGATCGAACGCCCCTTACACGGCAGGCACTCCCTACCACATCGTGATGACCATCACCCCTTTGAGTGGCCTGGTGGCCAACGGATCCAGGGTCGAGGTATTCTCAGCACCCGCGGCTTCTCCCTCACTCGGTGCCGCCCGTGCGATCTTCCATACTCCCTATCACCTCGCGAACCTCAACGACGTGGTGGACGCCCTCGGCTTGTCGCCGTATGCCGATGACACTGCCAGCGCGACCTATGACGAGGTCCGCATCTGGGAAGGTGCCCTAACCGCGACGGAACTCGAACTGAACCAAACCAAGGGCCCCGATCTCATCGTTGATCCTGACGATCTTGATGGCGATGGTCTGCTTGATGCATGGGAAACCGCCAGGTTCGGAGGAACCTCATCGCAGGACGCCGCAGGCGACGCCGACCACGACGGCACGAACAATCTAACCGAGCAGCGCCTCGGCTTGAACCCGAAGGACGGCACCTCTCGTTTCGCGGCGATCCTGAGTGGCTTCGAGCTCACCTGGCCCGGAGTGCAAGGTGTGACCTTCACCATCCAGCGATCCACCATCCTCGGATCATGGCAGGCCATAGCCACCAAGGCCGGGGTGAATGGAACCAACACATTCTCCGATCCGTCTCCGCCCGCGGACAGGGCGTTCTATCGCGTCCTGTTTGTTCCTTGATTCCCACGGATGACCACCTGGCTGATAGCCAAGGCCTTTAAGAATTCGGATTTCTTCCCCACCAATGGGTGCAGAACATGTCAGCCCATAGCAAGGCCCTGAGCTTCATCCACAAATCCCTCTTCGTCCCGCTGGGACCAAAGACGCTGCGGCGAATCTGATATTTGTATCAGGTTCAGGGCAACGCCTTGGGTAGATGCTGGATTCGCAGACCGAGAGCCCGAGGAAGGAGCGTGGGCGTTGTTAGCCAGTCGCTACTCCTTGATCAAGTCCACCAGATGTCCGCCGTGGGCGGTGACCCATTTGCCTTTCCTGATGACCTTGGTGAAACCGAGGCCGCTTTCGGCCGCCGCCTTGAAGACGTCCCATGCCTGAGAGGCGAGGATGCCCGAAACGATGAGGTCACCGCCGGGTGCCAGGGACTTCGCGATCACCGGCCACGCCTGGATCAGCACGGTGGAAAAAATGTTCGCCATCACCACGTCGTAGCCTTTTTTCCGCGGCTTCCATTTCAGGACGTCCTTTTCCTCCATCAGGATTTCAGGCGTGCCGTTGCGCTCGATGTTGCGGATGCCCACCGCGACGGCGAAAGGGTCGAAATCACAGGCGTAGGTCTCGCCCGAGCCAAGCTTGCGCGCGGCGATGGCGAGCACGCCGGTGCCGGCACCGAGGTCGGCGACGGTCCAGTTGGTTCCCTTGCGCGAGCGCGCGACATCCACCAACAACCTCAGGCAGGTGGAGGTGGTCGCATGATCGCCCGTGCCAAATGCCATTTCCGGCGGGATGACGATGATCTCGCGCTTCGGATTCGCCTTTTTCAGCGCGGCCAGTTCCTTGGGACGGGTTTCCGCCGTCAGGAGGAAAACGTCACGAACCTTGACCGGACGTGGTGCCTCGACGGGCTTGTTCCACTCGGCATGGGCCATTTTGCGCACGCTCCCGCCGAATTGCGCGACCACGGCATCGGCGTCCTTCTTCGTCTCGCAGAAAAGCCGGATGCGGATCGACTTCCCGCCCTTGAGGTATTCGATGACGAGGTTCGGGTTTCCCGCGAAGCGTTCCTCCCATGCGTCCAGCCATTTGACGGCGGAGAGTTTCGACCAGACGAACATGAATAATTGCGTTGGGAAAAACCGCGTTCTGGAAAAATGGAGCGGGCGATGAGATTCGAACTCACGACATCCACCTTGGCAAGGTGGCGCTCTACCACTGAGCTACGCCCGCGTCAGGAAACGCGTGGGGGCTTTCTACATGCGCCCCGGGACCGGGCAAGCCAAATTTTGCAAATTTTCCATGTTCATCCGGCGGGCGGTGAGCTTCCCTTTGCCCACGCATGTCGGACAAGCTCGCTGAAATCATCGCCACGAAACACCTTGAGGTCGAAGCCCTTTTGCCCCGCGCCCCGTTGCTGCGGGCGGCGGCCATCCAGCGCAACGACTTCGGTGGATTCCGTGCCGCCCTCGATCGCGGACCCGGGCGGCTCGGTGTCATCGCCGAGGTGAAGAAGGCGTCCCCCTCGGTCGGACTCATCGATCCGAATTTCGATCCCGTCCGTCAGGCGAAGCGCTATCTCGAAGGTGGAGCGTCCTGCCTGTCCATCCTCACCGATGAGAAATATTTCCAGGGCTCCCTCAGCTACCTCACACAAATTTCGAAATTTTCCGATGCTCCGCTGCTGAGGAAGGACTTCATGATCCATGAGGTTCAAATTCACGAGGCGGTCGTCACCGGGGCCGATGCCATCCTGCTGATCGTCGCCGCGCTCGATGACGAAACCATGCGCCGCCTCTACGACGAGGCAAAATCCTTCAACCTCGATGTCCTCGTGGAGGTCCACAACCTGGAGGAAATGGACCGTGCGCTTGAGCTCGGCGCAGATCTCATCGGCGTGAACAACCGGAACCTGAAAACCTTCGAGGTCGATCTCGCGACGACCGAGCGGCTCGCCGAGGAAGTTCCGGACGATGTCCTGTTAGTCTCCGAAAGCGGCATCAAGTCCCTCGCGGACGCGCAACGTGCGCTCGACGCGGGCGCGAACGCCGTGCTCATCGGCGAGACGCTCATGCGCGCTCACGACCCCTCGCGCGAGATCGAGGCGTATCTCGCGCTGGAGAGCATATAGTTGCTACATCCCGGTTTCGTGGGCATAGGCACTGGGAGCTGGGCATTCGGGATGTTCATTCAATCCAATCTCAACCATCCGAATGGCAGAACTCCAGCACCTGCGTTCCAAGCGAAACCCTGCAGGGGGCCATCGTCGGTGAATATTAGATATTTTTCACCGGCGGCATGCAGGATTGCGGCATCTGCGTAACCTAGGTGTGTGAATGCATGATGAGTCGTGATACGTCTGGAAAGGGAGCGAGCCTCGTGGACTGCGTCGGAATGGACAAAGCGCAGCAATTCCAAGTGGAGATCTTGAAGGGTTCGTGCCGTTGGGCAGTTTCGTTTGAGAAGATTGCCTGCTTCTGTCAGAACTTGTGGCAAGATGATGAAGCGGTTGAAATGCACGAGGACATCCCTAATTCTTTCGTAGTCGTCTCGGGAGTAATGATTCGTAGAGCTGAACTTGCCGACCATTCTGGGATCGATATTGCCAACCAGGAGGACGATGAGAAGGTTGGTATCGATCAGGATTCCCTTCGTGCAAAACCGAGCGATCAGATCACCAACATTGTCGTTCATGACAGTCCGAACGGAGGTTCATACATCCGAATGGCAATAGCTTTTTCTTTTTTCGGATCTACCTCGATCCGCTTAAATTTTCTACGCCAAGGATTGATGAGATCTGCGGACAATGACCGACTTCTCAACGATGCTGCTTCTTCGATCGTCCGAGGACCTTTTGAGATTGGCACAGGTTTCGAGTCTTTTTCCCAGTATCCCAGAGTCACGAGATAGTGACCCGTCGAAAGATTCTCCTCCACTTCCTCGAATTCAAAATCCTTCCCGGGAAACAGCTTCGAAAACTCCTCCTTGGCGATTTGGACAATATTTTCAATTCCCTCAACCATGCCGGATATTTGCACTTCGTGACGAAGGTAGCAAGTCTGTGAATTCAGGCTCAATCGAGAACCTTCGCCGGAAAGTGGATACGTGCTGAAAGCTAAATGTGGCAATCATATTGCTTGCTCCTGAAATCCACGGAAATTCGTCGCGAAATCAACCTGAGCAAACCGCTTCAAACGGTCAGGTCCTTCACTGTCGTGCTCGCGGCATTGTTGGTCACGGACTTGATCCCGTTGTCCCGCGAGGCTTCGGAACCATACATCTCGCTGGTGCCGATGAGCTGGCCGTTCGGAGCCTTGAGGGAAAAATAGGGTTCCCCTTTCGCGGAGAGCTTGCGTTCGAAGCGCGCCTCGTGGATCCCGTTCGTGCGGACGGATTCGATTCCGTTCTCAGCCCCCGCCTTGTCGGCGTAAAGTTGGCTGCTGAGGATGATCTCATGGTTGCCAGCCTTGAGAGTGAAGTGGAATTTGCCAACGTCGGTCTTCTTGAGCTCGTAGTATCCTTTCATGGTTTTTTCAGGGTTTAGCCCATGGCCCGGACGCCTTGGACAATTGCTAGGAAACGGCTTTTTTGGTGGCCATGTCGATGAAAAACCCGCCCTCTCGGCAGGACCGCCCTTGGTTCCAAGAATCTTGCTTTCAAGAATTGCTGGATTATGGATAATCTCGCCGCCTTCACATCCGCGCACAACCTTCCGGGAATGCGCGGGTTTGTTCTTTTTTGTCTTCCCGCCGAGCGAGTGGATCCATGAAAACCTATTTCCGTAAAATCCTCGCGATGTTGATCATCGTCGTCTGCGGCCTTTTTGGCTGGTGGATCGCAAGGAATTTGAAGGAAACCGTGACTGGAAAAAGGTCTCACCCGGCTGTCGCAAGCCCCCTCGCGAAATCCGCCACCGCCTCCCGGACACGCCCTCAACCTCTGAAACGGGATGAATTCAACGACGGCACGACCGTCGAGATCTTCGGCAGCCGCAAGGCGGACGAGGTGATCCTGCGCTTCCCATCGGACGAGACCTACTGGGCGTTCATCATGGCCGTTGGCCAGAGCAAGATCCGGATCGTGGACCAGCTCGACCGTCTCCGCGCCGTCCGCCTCCATTACGACGAGCAGGATGACCTGACGCTCCTCCTCATCGGCGAGAATATCACCACTTACGACTCCAGCCCGTCCATTCCCACTCCTCCTGCCGCCGGTTCCGAACAGGACGGGCTCGTCGGTTTCGGAAACGGCTTGCTTCCATGGCTCGGAATCACCTCGGATCGCTCAAGATGGGGAAGCGGGGTCAAGGTCGCTGTCCTCGATTCCGGGATCGTTCCGCATTCCGATTTACCTGGATTGACGAAATCCATCGAGATCGTCCCTTTTCCCAAGGACATGGCCAAGGTCCACGGTCATGGCACTGCGGTGGCATCGTTGATCGCCGGAATTGAGGAATCCGCGCCAGGAGTCGCTCCGGCGGTTGAGTTGATTTCCGTCAGGATCTCGGACGATACCGGACAAGCGGATTCCTTCGCGATGGCGGCCGGCATCCTCGCAGCTGTCGATGCCGGGGCCGACCTCATCAACATTTCGATGGGCACCAGTGTGGACAATCCGATGATCTCCGACGCCGTCACCTACGCCCAGGATCATGATGCGTTGATCGTCGCGTCATCGGGAAATACCGAGGGCTCGGATGCCACCTACCCGGCCGCGTATCCCAGCGTCATCAGCGTCGGCGCGGTTGATGCGCGGGGTGAACATCTGGATTTCTCCAATTACGGCTCCTATCTATCAGTCACGGCTCCGGGCTACGCGGTCAACGCGGCATGGCCGGGAAATCGTTACACGCGGATCAGCGGCACTTCCGCCAGCGCCCCCATCGTCACCGGAGCGATCGCCGCGACCATGTCCAACGGCGCTGGGACACGCATGAGCGCCAGGCAGGCGGCGGACATGGTGATGAAATACACTGACGAGGCGGGAATCCCGGGGGCGGATTCCGAGTATGGCTTCGGCATTCTCAACGTGGGTCGCATCATGACCCGTGGAATGCCGGGAATCGTGGACGCCGCCATCACCGACCAGCGGATCGTCAGGGTGGGCAATGCCGATCAACTCCAGGTCACGATCCAGAACCGGGGCACCACGATCCTGATCAACACCTTGTTGGAAGTCACCTCATCGTTAGGCGCAAACCAGTTCAACGCCACCACGCTGCTGCCTGGAGCCATCCAGACCTTCACCATGCCCGTCCGGCTGAGCGGGATGGCCAAGGGGGCGCCTGTCGAGCTCAACTCGAAGCTCACCCTCGGCACCTTGGGCCGTGACATCACGCCTTATAACAACCAGCGCAGCGATACGCTGCTTGTTCGCTGATAGACCCAAGGAGCATGGGCATCCTGCCCACGGGAATTTTTCCCAAAGCTTTCCGCATCTGAAGGGCGAACTTTACGGCTGCACCTTCATTTTCTCAAGTTGCTCCGGCGTGCAAATTACTCCGGGTAGCCGCACTTCGCGTTTTTGCTCAAGTTGATCCGCAGGCCAGATCCCTCCTGAAATGGAGTTGTGTGGCCCCTGTGGCATCGGCGCACCGGTGGTCCGATCTTGATTTTGATTTTGGCAAGCTGCCGCAGAAAGTGAGATCGCCACGGCCGCCACCTTGATCGATCCGCAGATCGGACCGTGCTTTCTTTGAAGCGCGATCACCTCGTCGATGGAGCAGTTCGTCAGGTCGAGCACCTCTTTCCGGCACTTGCCGCAGAATCTTCCGTTGTCAGTCACGTCCATCTCGTCCCAGTTCATCGGGCATCTGAACGAGAAATGATCTGGAGTGAGCTTGTTCATATCGAGTCCCGTTTATCAGGCTGACTTCCCCCTGTCGATGTGCATCTTCGTTTGTAGTCCAGCCCTTTAGGGCGTCTTTCCCCTGGCATCGAAGACGCCCTAAAGGGCCGAACTACCTACAAAGAACTCTGTCTATCGCTTGCATCTAACGAACATGAAGCCGCAATCTGTCAAATACATGTTGGTCGCACGGGACATGGATCGTGCCGTTTGTTTCTATCGAGACATCATGGGATTCTCCGAAAAGTTCACCTCGCCGGATTGGTCGGAGCTTGTCTTTGGAGATGCCATTCTGGGAATTCACGGGGGAGGGGATGGTTCACGCAACCCCACCGGCCTTTCGATTCAATACGAGGATGTCATCGCCGCCTACCAAGCTGCCATCAAATCGGGAGCCACCGGTATCATGGCCCCGGAACAACGCGAGGGAGAACCCATCATCATTTCCACTATCGAAGATCCGGAGGGGAACGTCATCATGCTCACCCAGTACGTCGGTTAGGCAATGCCAGCATGACACGTAGGGCTTGAAATCCGCTAGAATACCGTGCCGGTGGTGGCGACGTGGAGCCGGAGTAGCTACTCGGAACTCAGGATTCGTCCGTAAGTTTCAATTTCTCCGGATCCTGTGGCACGCATATCTTGCCGAGAACCATCCCCTTGTGATTCTCCATCAATTCCTTCGGTGGGCAGATGATGCCGTCGATGGAGTTTCGCGAAGTGGCAGTGTCCCCTGATGGTGGAGTGGCCGGGTGATCAAGTCGTATCGCCGTTCCATGCAATCGAATCGCGTCCGGATCATGCCGGGATGGATTCTGATTCTGACAAGCCGCTGCCGACAAGGAAATCGCCACGGCCGCCACCTTGATCGAGCCGCAGATCTGGCCGTGTTTTCTCTGAAGTTCGATCACCTCGTCAACGGAACAATTCGTGAGGTCGAACACCTCCTTCCTGCACTTGCCACAGAACTTTCCGTGGTCAGTCGAAGTCATGTCATCCCATTTCATCGGACACTTGAACGAAAAGTCGGCTGGCGTGAGCTTGTTCATGATTGGAACTCCTATCAGGCGGACTTCCTGGCGGGATGTGCATCTTAGTTGTAGTCCAGCCCTTCAGGGGCGTCTTTCCACGGCATCGAAGACGCCCCAAGAGGCTGTCTGAAAAATAGCCGAAGGCAGGGATCGACCTCCGGGCGGTCCGCGAGAATGGGAGGCGAATTGCCGATCATGAAGGGCTTTCCACGCATTTCATGAACAGATTCATTCACCTGCGCATTCGCTGGACCGTTGCGGAGAGCGGTCCCTGCCATTTTTCAGACAGCCTCTGAAGGGCTGGACGACATGCGAAGAATCAATAATACGGCCTCAGCATCCAATAACAGACCGGTCCGGTGATGGCGACGTAGAGCCAGAGCGGGAACACCCAGCGGGCGAGCCTGCGGTGGGCGGCGAAGCGGTTCGTCCAGCCGGCGATGAAGGTGAAAAGGATAAAGGGAAGGCTGACCGCAGCGAACAAGATGTGGCTGATGAGAAGGACGAAATAGACCGTCCGCATGATGCCCTCTCCGCCATATTTCGTCGGATCGTTGGTCATGTGATAGGCCACGTAGGACAGCAGGAAAAGGACCGAGAGGATCATCGCCAGAACCATGGTGGCCCGGTGCATCCTGACATTTCCGACCTTGATGAAAATCAGTGAAACGAGCAGCACCACGGCGGCCAGCGCGTTGATTCCGGCATGGATGGGCGGCAGGAACGAGGTGGACCAGCCTTCCGGCAAGGGCAGGCTGACCTTCTGCATCACCACCACTAACAAAAGCACCGCCGCGGACAGGATCCACGCGACGATGCCGAGCTTTTTGGACAGGGCTTCCTGCGGTTCGCGGGAGAGCCATTGCTTGCGTTCGGATTCCATCAGATGCCGGGTGTTTCGTTTTTCTCAAGCTCCGCGCGGATCCGCGCGTAAAGCTCGTCCTTTAGTTTCTGATAGAGATCCGGGTCCCGCTTCTTCGCCTCCTCGGAACGGGCGTCGGCAAGCGGCCACTTGCCGATGACCTTGAATTCGCGATCCACGAGGATGAATCCCAAGTCATGGGCATACTTGCCGTTCGCCTCGATGTCCACCGGATCGGTGCGATTGCGGATGCCGAAGAACTTCAATTCATGTTCGAGGTAATCGTGCGTGGTCTTGGCATCACCGGCATTGAGGAACCACCAGTTTTTCGAATCCGCGCCGAGGGCTTGTGAATACTCCGCGAGGCGTTCCGCGTTGTCGTTTTCCGGATCGACGGAAATGCAGGCGATGTGGAAATCCGGGTTTCCCTTGAACTCATCATAGAGCTTGCGCAGTTCCTCGCCGTTTCTAACGGCGCAATGGGGGCAGATGGCGAAAAACTCGGCGACGAGCCAGACCTTGCCTCGCAGGTCGGAGAGCTTCACGGCCTTGTTGTCCTGATTGACGGCAGTGAGGTCCTTCTCGATGGGAAACCATTGGGGCGTGGTATCCTTGCCGACATTCACGGCTGGCTGCTGATAGGGCGTGTTGAGTCCCTTGCTCAGCCACATGGAAATGCTGATGACGCCGGCGCAGATGACGGCGACCCCGGTGTAGAAGAGGGCGATGGTGGTGTTGCGTTTCATGGCTTCTTGAATTCCTCGGCGAGGATTTTGTCGATGGTGTGGTTCAGCAGGATCTCAAGTTGCTCGACATTGTTGTGATCGGTGCCGGTCTTGACGCCCTTGTCATCCCACCCGGCGGCCTGTTCGAAATCGAAGGTGGCGATGTAGGGGGAACCGCCTTGTTTCTGCGGGACGACGGCGCGGCGGATGTGGCCGTTCTTGTCGATCAGCACGATGGAGGAGTCATACTGCCATTTGCCGTCCTTTTCGAAGGGAGAGATATTCGCCTTGAGCTGGTTGTAAATGAACTTCTGCAAGGTGTTCGGCTCATTGGCTCCCACCCACCATTGGGGCAGGGTCGCGCCGAAGGAGGTCGCGGCACCTTCCAAGGTCTTGAGCAAATTCTCGGCCGGTTGTGGATCGAGGATGAGGGTGACGAGATTGAAGTTCTTTTCTCCCGTGCGGCTGGCGGCGAGCCGTTTCACCACCGCCAGGCTGAGTGCGCCAGCCTCAGGATCCCTGAGGCTGGTGACGTGAATGGCGATGACGTTTCCGCGCAGGTTGACAAGATCCACCGTCTTGCCGTCCTGCCGGAGCATGCGAAGATCACGTTCAGGTGTGATTCGATAGACCACCGCCGGCCGGTCGTCCTTGGCCTGGGTTTGCGACCACTGATTGTAGGAAACCGTGATCAGCCAACCGCCGAGAAGCATGATCACGACGAGAACAATCGCCGTGTTGCGGAGTTTTTTCGGATCGCGGATCGCGGGTTCCATGTTGGGGTCGGGCAGGGGCATCGGCGGCGCAAGGTAATCGGGAGACGGGAGCAGGCAAGCGGAGGAGCTATTTTTTCGAGATTTTGATCTCGAACATCTCGGGCCAGAGCTTGCCGGTGACGATGAGATGGCCGGTGGCCGGGTCGCAGGCGATGCCGTTGAGGACCTCCGCGTGATTTGGGCGGGTGAGCTGCATTCTCAGGCCCTTGAGGTCGAGCCAGCCGGTCACCTGGCCGCTGTCCGGTGAGATCCGCGCGATCCGGTCGGTCTGATAGATGTTGGCGAAAATCTGGCCGTCGATCATCTCAAGCTCATTGATGTCCTTCACCGACGAATTGCCGTCCTTCACCTTGAGGGTTTTCGTCACCGAGAAATCCTTCGGGTTGATGAACCTGAGTTCGCTGGTTCCGTCGCTCATGATGAGCTGTTTGCCGTCGTTGGTGAGGCCCCAGCCCTCGCCCTTGTAGGTGAAGCGTGTGGAGGGGCTTGAAGGTTTCCGGATCGAAGACGTAGGCGATGCCTTCCTTCCATGTCAGGACGAACATCTCCTTGTTGAGAATGGTCAGGCCTTCGCCGAAAACGGTTTTCGCGAGCGGTCGCTTGCGGAGGACCTTGCCGTCGGCGGGATCGATCTCGCGGAGGGCGGATTCGCCGTATTGGCCGGAGCTTTCGTACAAGCGTCCATCCACCATCTGGAGGCCCTGTGTGTAGGCGGTGGCGTCATGCGGGCGGGTCGAAACGATCTGATAGGTGAGCGAATCCGGCAGGTTTTTCTGACAGGAGGAAAGCGTGGCGACGGCGGCAACGAGCACGAGCAGGTGTCTCGGATTCATGGGGATCATGAGTTCAGTTAGGTTTGAAATTCTTCCAACATTCGAGGAACCCGGGCGCGAAGTCCGCGGGATTCGCCGTGATCCATGCTTCAATCTCCGCCAATGGAAACCACATCGCTGCCTCCACCTCGGCGGCGGGATAGCGGATGTTTCCATCGTGGCGGGCGCGGTAAAGCCGCACATGTTCCCACCCGGTGTTTTCGCTCGGGGCGATGCGCGCGATTTCCTCCGGCGCGGATTCCACGGTGATTCCCATTTCCTCGCCGAGTTCCCTAACGGCTGCATCGGGGTAGTCCTCACCGGAATCCAGATGGCCGGAGACGCTGGAGTCCCACAGGCCAGGGCATAGATCCTTGAGCACCGAGCGTTTCTGAAGGAGCAGGTCGCCGCGCTTGTTGAATACGAACACATGCACGGCTCGATGCACGAGTTTCCCGGCATGGACCTCGGCGCGGGTGGCGGTTCCGGTGACCTTGTCGTCGGCATCCACCACGTCGAAGATTTCGCCCGCCTTCTGGGGCAGGTCCTTGAGCGGATGCGGATCGAACGAACGCGTTAGATCCACCCATTGCGCCAGGGTGAGTTCCTCGCCCCGGACGGTCGCCGCGACTCCGAGACCGGCGGTGACCTCATCCCACGCGGGGCCGTCGTCGGGGAGTTGCTTCTTGAGCTGTTTGCGGCGCTGGGCGAATCCGCGACGGATGAGTTCGTCGAAAAGCCGATGGTCGAAGACCGGCAGCCCGCTGGTCCTCGGGCGCAGGACCGCCACCGCGGAATCGATCTTGGGCTGTGGGTAAAAGGCATCGGGCGGGACGGTCCTTAGCGGTTGCACCTCCCAGTTCGCCTGGGTCCGCAAGCTGAGGATGCCGTAGTCTTTCGTGCCGGGTTTCGCGGCCAGGCGGTCGATGACCTCCTTCTGCAACATGATCACGGCCCGGTCGAAGGGATGCGGACGGCTGAGCAGGTTCTTCATGATGGCCCCGCCGCAGGAGTAGGGGAGATTGCCGAGAAATTTCAGCGGGCGGTGCTTGAAAAGCGTCCGGCCGTCGAATTTCACCCCATCGGCGTGATGAACTTCCACGTCCGGATTGTCTCGGAATTTTTCAGTGAGCGCGGCGGCCAGGCGCGCGTCGAACTCGATGAGGATCAGCCTCCGGACCTTGCCGACGAGATGCGAGCTGAGCGAACCGGTTCCAGGCCCCACCTCCACGACCGCGTCATTTTCGGTGATCTCCAGTTGCGAGACGATCCACCGCGCCATGTTGGGATCGATCAGGAAATTCTGGCCAAGCTGCTTGCTTGGCAAGACCCCGGCGCGATCCAGCGCATCCCGAATTTCCCGACCTGTCATGGCGGTGGTTCATGAGGCATTCCCGCCCGCCACGCAACCCCTACCGTTCATTGAAATAGCTCAAATAGCGCTTCCACATCTTCCACAACGAGGTCGGGATTCACGGCCATGAGCTGTTTGCGATCGTGGAAGCCCCACATCACCGCCGCCGATCTCATGCCGGCGCGATGGGCGGTCTCGATGTCCATGGTCGAGTCCCCGATGATGGTGCAATCCGCGGGTGCAAGGCCGAAGGAGTCGGAAATCTCCAACGCTCCGCTCGGATCCGGCTTGTGGGCGATGCCATCCCGCTGGCCAATCACGGCAGTGAAATGGATGCCGGGAAAAAGCTTCGAGACGATCTCCGTCGTGAAAAGGTGAGGCTTGTTCGAAAGGACGGCAAGCGGGTGACCACGGCGCTGGAGTTTATCCAGGACGTGAGGAATTCCGTCGTAAGGAAGGGTGCCGTCGGGCCATGTGATTTCGTAATCCGCCTTGAATTGAAGCTCCAGCGAGTCGATCCGAGCCTCATCGAAATCCGCAGGGACAGCCCGCTGGATGAGAATGCGGGCTCCATTTCCGATGAAACCTTTCACCGCCTCGCGCGGATGAGTGGGCAGTCCGGCATCAGCGAGGATCTGGTTCAACGATGCCGCGATCCCGGAAAGCGAATCCACCAAAGTTCCGTCCAAATCAAAGATCAATCCACATTTCACGCCGCGAACGTGTGCCCGGAATCCGGTTTGCGAAAGAGATTAAAATCCAATCAGGCTGACCAATTCGTTGTCGCTGAACTTGTCGAGCTGGTCGGCGGCGGCAATGAGGGTTTCCGTCTCGGCGATGTCTTGGATGGCAACGGCCTGAGTTGAATCCCAGGTCCCCGTGACAGGCGTGGTCTCAGCGGTCGGCTTCATGAACATCGTGAAAACCACCGCTGCCGTGGCACCGGCCAGCGCCGTAGCCGGGATCGGGGAAAACAAGCGGCTCCACCACGGCTTCACATCCGCCGCAAGTCTTGCAGCGCGGAGCGTGTCGTCAACAAACCTCGGGCTGGCCGCTTGTGGCGGAGCCTGATCGAGAAGCTTCCAAACGGCATCGCTTTCCCAGGAATCGTCGGTGGAGATTGGTTCGCGGTTCATGATGGCAGGTCGTTTTACGCCGAAAGGAACCCTTTGCCGACCCGAAAGTTGCGATTCCTCACGAAAAAACCGGGTGTTCACACACGGTGCGGATTTTCGGGAGTTGAAAATGGTCAGGGATTCACCTGCGTGATCGGGACCGGCACGATCAGTTGCGGAACCACCACGACCGTCGGTGGAAGGTCGAGAGGATTTGCGGTTTGGCCATGATGGATACCTTCAACGATCGCAGCGATGATGGTTTTTGCGCTTTTTGAATCAGATTTCGATGATTCCTGGCCGTCGCCTCCGTTGGGCTCAAGTTTTGCCAAAAGGGCCTGGACACCCGGCAATGATTCCGGCGCGGCCGCGATGGCACATTGCGAGATAAGTCGCATGTTTTCCGGAGACGAACGGATCGCGACCTCCACGATTTCGACGACCAGCCGGGAATCCGCGAGGCTGGCCTGGATTGCCGATTTCACGATTTCGCAGGCACATGACGGATTCGCCGCCACTTCGGATTCCACGGTTTCGAGGACCACTGAAGGGTTCATCAGGATCCGCTGTTTCACCGCTAGGGCGATTTCATGGCTGTCGGGTGCGCATTCGACCTTCGAAGGCTCACGGTAAGTGGCAGACATCAATTCCAGATTATCCCGGAGTGAGGCGTCTTCAGGGTGGATTCCAGCGCCGGAATTACCTCTCGCCAATTTCTGATAGATGGACGGTTGTTTGAGAATATCGAGATCGACGACCGACTCCACTCGCTGGCTTGTGGTTTCCTGCGAACGGAGGTTCCGCATGTTCTGAATCACGAATTGTGGACGGCTTTCCGGGATGATTCCCTCGGCTTTCAAATGGACCGGGTGTGTGGAATGGTCCGTCCCGATTGATAGGTGGAAATTTTCGTCAGACTGGAGTTCGTCCGGAAAATTTTGAGCTTCAAGTGATCCTGTCACACAGGTCGTCAAGACCAATAGAAAGCGGATGATGGATGGAGTTTTCATGGCGTTTGGCAATTGGTTTGAGCCGGTTCATGCAACTTTCCGCTTGCGCCGCAGGGTCATCATCCCGATGGCAAATGCAGCAAGCGTGAGGCTGCCGGGTTCGGGAATCGAGGTGACCTGGAATCCCGAGAAAGTGAGCACGTTCTGATTCGCAGCGGTCCCGCCCAGCAGGCTGACTCCTGCGACGGTGGAAGCGTCGAATGTGAAATCCAGCGCGCTGAGACTCTGGCTGGACTTGAATGTGAAACTGAAATTCCCGGTGGAAGAGCTGTTTCCGACGGTGACGATATCGAGCAGGTTGAGCAGCGCGGCGCTTTCGTTGGAGGCCCCGGTCACTCCGGCGGTGGTGATTCCGAAATTCGCGGACTGGAGGACGTCAACAGGCAGGCCGCCCCCCGAGGTCACGGAGAAATCCACCTGATAGAGTTGGTTAGGGACGATTACCAATCCGGAGACGGTGGCGTCCGACTGCCAGTTGTAGATGACGCTGGCCCCGGCGACCTCGTTCACGAGCCCTTGCAGTGCGGGTCCCACATTCACGATTCCGAGGATCTCGGCATCCGTGGTGATTTCCCGACCGAACACCAGCGAGTCGTTCACCGTCTGGGTAAAGGCGGCGAGCTGGGCATCGAGATTTGCCAACGGAATGCTCGTGCGGACCTGGGCGTGTCCGCCCGCGGAGTGCGTCCAACTGACGACGGCAGTGGAATTGGTGGCCTCCACCGGTGTGTTGTTGACGCTGAGGGTGAGCGTGCCGGAGGTGGCTCCGTCGCGGCGGACCTTGAAATCCGGATCATAGAATGATCCGGAATCTATCAGGGTTTGTGCGCCCAAGGTGCCGGGAGCGAGGAGGGTGATGGCAAGCAAGGCGATGGCCTTCTTGGGATGTGAGGGCGGTAGTTCGATTTTCATATCGATTCCGCTTATGGCCTAACATTTTAAAATATTCGATATTTCGTAGTAACAGAATGCTAATAATCTCAAAATTTCTTGGGCGTGTGACGATTCAGCGCATTTCCAAGGGGTTTGCCGAGTGGATGGGTCGGAATGTGGTGTTCGCGGTGCGCTCAGATTCAGCCATGTGGTCTCAAAAACGGACAAGTGGTCCCAATATCGGCCATAACTCCGTTTGGGAGACCTCAAGGCTGCTTTTGGAGTGCTTCGCGGGTTATGGGCTGATAAGCCCCTCAAGAAGTTTCAATGTTCCAAGCGACCGAAGAAAAGAAAGAATGGACGCCTCCGGATCGGGTATCCTCAGACCTCCGGGAACCCCAATGCCCGACCCTTTCAACCCCGGTTATCATCCCAGGGCCATGACGGACTCGGAAAGACGCATGTCGGCTTGTCTAGCGGATTCGAAGGTGGATTCGATGGATTTTCGCCATTTGTCGGCATTTCAGAAGGTCTATCAGGAGAGGAGTTATTCCATCGCTGAACCGGGTGACTATTTCAGCCGTAAAAGCGTGGTCCGGATGATGCAGAATCTTCGAGCGGGATCTTGAGTGTGGCTTGTTCTCGGAAGGGGCACGTGGAGAGCTCATCCCAAGTCCTTTTGCGGAACGGCTCTTCAATGACCTCAGGTTCCTGAATGCCGCGAGGCATCGAATGAAGGATCACATTTCCGCGATTCATGAAAACGGTCGTGTGGTGCACGTCGGAAGTTCTACTGCCGTGTTCCGGACCTTGGAATTCCGGAGTTTCTTCAGGGAACTCCAGTCGCTCGACGGGATTCGTGCCTGCTACTCTCCCGTGGATTGCGAGAATGCGGGGAAAGCGCTTGTTTCGGGACATTGTGACCTTTTCATCGGTTGCTGGAGAGGCACGGGAAGTCGATTCGTGACCCATCAGGCCGGTGTGATTTCCTATCGGATGTATCGACGGGGCTCGGTGATTCCGGAAAAGGAGAGTGCGCACAGGGCTTGTGCGGTTTTTTTATACAATCAGAATCCCGAGCTGCCTCCATTGCCCGAGGGGCATCAAACATGGGAAATCATTGATGAGTCCCGGTGGTTGTATTGGCTGGATCATGCGGATGAGTGCCCCGTCGGAACCTTGATCCTTGCGCCGGAGGCGGAGGTGGATCCGGACTGGTGGTGTGCTGTCGACGAGCAGCCGACATGCCCGGTATCGCAGCCGCTCAATGTGAGTTTCCTGCGGCAACATCCGTACGAGTTCCTGCCTACTCTCGTGATGAAGATCGAAAACCGGACAGGCTGCCCATGATCACGCCGGAGATTCGAGAACTTCAGGTGTTTTTGTCCCTGGTCCGGACCGGGAGTTTTTCCGCAGCGGCCCAGCAACTTGGGGTGACCCAACCTGCGGTCAGCGGCCAGATCGTGAAGCTGGAACAATTCATCGGACTGCCGCTTTTTTACCGTTGCCCGGACGGCACGATGATCACCGACCATGGGAAAAACCTGGTTCCCTTGGCAGAAGATATCGTCCGGGAGCACGCGGACCTGCTGCGCCGTGCCGCGTACTGGAAACGTTCCCAAACGAGGCAGGTGAAAATATGTGCGGACGGAAGCATTGCGGGTCAGGACGCGCGCAGGGTCGGGCGGCCTGCGGGAAATCAGCCGGTTTGCGAGCTTTGGCAGGACCTTGAGCCGGATCTCGATTGGTTGGGCGCATTGCGGAATCTGGATTTCGATATCGTGCTCGCCGGATCCTTCCTCAAGGTGGGTGAGGTTTCGGGCATCAAGACCATCCCGGTTAGGCAGCAGCGTGGAATCACGATCGCCTGGAGCCCGACCTTCTATTCGTTCAACCGTGCTTCGTTCAGCCTTGCGGATGTGATCGCCACCACCCCCATCCTCCCGGCGAGGTCGTTGGCGATCGGATTCCGCGAATTCCTCACCCACTGGTGTCAAACCTTGTATGGGCTGGGCCTCAATGAGGTGATCGAAAGCCAAAGCGAGTTGGAAGCAATGAACGCCTGCAAGCACGGGCATGGCGTGCTGGTTTTTCCGGGTGATGCCGAGGAACGGATGAAACTCCAGGAGGCCGGATTGGAAACCGCCTATGCTTTTGAGTTCGTCCTGCCGAAAGCGTTCACATTCGGAATCCGATTCCGTACCGATGAGCGAAATCCCCAGATCCTCGCCACCGTCGAACGATTGTCAAAATTGCTCATGGTGCCGACCTGAGAAGGATCAAACCCCGCGCTTGTCGCCCCAGATCCGGATGTGGAGGCGGTCGCAAAAACGATATCCCCGCTCCCGGCAAACGTCCGCAAGCCATGCCGCGCTCTTGTCCAACTCCGCCGAGGTCCGGCCCTCCGGCATCAGCAGGATGCGGGAAACCGGAATCCCGTTCGACTCGCGGAGATCCTCGATTTCCGATAGATCGGCCGGTTCCGCCACGACGAACTTGAACCACGCCTTCGGTGACCGGACAAAAAATCCCAGCGCCTCCCCATTCAATCGCAGCGATTCCGGCATGCCCGCATTCGACAACTTCGGCGAAACGTTGAACTGGTTCACCGCGTCATGAAACGCGGGCGAGGGGATTCGCGTGCCGTTTGTCTCGACTTCAAATTGATGCGCCGGCCTACGATCCCGGATGTGGCGCACCATTTTCAGGAAATCCGCCTCCTGGAGCAAAGGCTCGCCGCCGGTGATCACCGTGCGACCGCAATTGAAACCCATGATCCTTTCCGCCGCCTCGATCGGATCCATCTCGAAGGTCACCTCCGCCTTGCGATGCTTTGCATACCCCGGCAAGGCGTCCTTCTCGTGCGGCCATGGCGTGCCTTCGAAATTCCAGGTGTGATCCGTATCGCACCAGACGCAATGGAGGTTGCAGCGCGACGCGCGGATGAAAACCGCCGGCTCACCCACGCTCACACCCTCACCCTGGATGGTGTGGAAAATTTCAGGACCGTCACCGAGTTTCGCGAGTTTCATGGACGCCCCTTAGGAACCATGGATGAGCGCGGATGGGTATTGATTTTTCCAACCGATCATTTTTTCGCGGCTGGCGAAGGGCGCTATTCCGGGTCGCCTGGGTTCCAATATTCGGACCTCTCAAGAAGGTAGCGGATCCGGGTCGTTCGCTTTTCGGGATCCGTATGAATCTTGATGTCAAAATGCGCGCGACCGCTTTCCAGAGGTTGTTCGTCCTGTCGTGGATAGTCTGGAGTTTCGTTGTAGAGCAGCGAACGCTGATATCCATTTTCATCCATCCATTTCTCGATTTTCCCCAGAACTTCGCCCTTCCTGTCGGCAGGAACGGTTAGCTCGACCGTCTCGGAAACCACCAAACCCTTCTTGTTGACCTCGACTGAAATGTCGAGGTCCTCGCGATCGGCAAAAGGCAGCGACAAGGTGACTTTTGAAAACGGAGTGGAGAAATCCTCGAACTTGTGTCCGTCCTTGGTCCAGCAACCACCCAAATCGGGAACCTGCATGATCTCATAATAGTAGCCACAGGTCATGCACCTCGGCTGAAAGCGCGGATCCTCAGCACAATCCAACTCGCCGCCCAGGATCACTTCCTTGGCATCCCGGCGTTTCGCAAGTGCCTTGTCCTCATCGCTCCAATCCGCGGGCTTCCTCGTCATGATCGGGAAAGTCCCGTAAAGGATGGGGATGTCTTTCAGGGTCGTGTGACCATCCGGACACGACTTGAGCATGGCGGATGTTTCCTGCAGAGCATGCTTTTCCTCAATCTCCGGAAGCGGTCCATCGGGAAGCAACTCCTTGGGAACCGCGTTGGCGGGTTTCGTTCTGCTGAGTTCGCGCGCCCGTTTGAGTTCCTCCGCCACATCCTGTCCGGCTTCGGCTTTCATTTCCAGGATCGCACGTTCGAGGGGCTGGATGTTGACGTAGTAATCGTGTGGATCGACTCCGCCAATTTTCTTCTCCTCGTCCAACAGCCAGGCGAGACATTTGATACGCTTTTCCAAGTAGCTGAGGCCCTGGTTTTGCTGAAGCCATTTTTCCAAACCGCCGACCGCATCGTAGGGAGTGCCTGCCCAATAGGGTTTCACGTGGCTTTTTCCATCGCGGCCAGTCCGCTGGTATCCATATTCGGTGTAATCGGCGGGAAACTCCGTCAATTGATCGTGGATGATGCGGTAGCACATTCCGCCAACGGTCTTCACGAAGGTGTGGTTCCAATGCATCGATGACGGTCGCTTGTCATCGAGATGGGAGGCAAGGATGGGAAATGCCAATTCATTGAAAGCGGTGAGTCGTTTGAAGGCGGCGGTGCGGGCCTTGGCGTAACCTTGCAGTTCTTCAAGAACCGATGGAGGTGTTTCATACGAGTCTGGCGGATCGATCACACCCAAGTCGGGATCGGCGTGCAAATTTGCTTCTTTCTGGGCTTCGGCCCTGGCTTTTTCAGAACGGAGTTCGTCCGCCGCTCTGGTCTGGTTCTCTTGATCGGTAATCACGAAATCTTCGATCAACTTGCGGATTTCCGCTTCCTGTTCCGGGGTGGCGGTGGCAAAGGGCGCGACCGCGATTTTTGCCTCCTTTGGAATCATCCTGTTTTCCTGACCATATGCAGGCCCGCCGCTGATGAAGAGGAGTGGGATTGAAATCAGGACAAATTGCTTTTTCATCGTGGCGGTTAGGTCTTTTCCGTGCAGTAAGTCAGCACGCAAACTAAACCGGATGAACCCGGATGGACATTGAATTTTCCCTGCCCTAGAACATTCCCATGAGCATCATCACCGGCCGGGGGGATTCCGGCGACACCGATCTGTTGTTTGGCAAGCGCATCGCGAAAACCTCGCTTCGCATCGAGGCGCTTGGAAATATCGATGAACTGGATGCCGCCCTCGGCCTCGCCCGCGCGGCCTCGAAAGACCCGGAATGGATCACGCTCATCGACCGACTCCAGTCGATGCTCATCGGCCTCATGGGCCAGCTCGCCTATCTCCCCGAGGACGAGGCGAAGTATGTGGAGAAAAAATACGCCGCCATCACCCCCGCCGATCTCGAGTGGATCGTGGCCGAGGCGCATCGCCACGAGGCGCGGGGCGTCAAGTTCACCGGCTGGGCGATCCCCGGAGCGGAAGGTTCCATCGCCCGCGCCGGCCTGGATTTTGCCCGTGCCGTCGCCCGCCGGGCCGAGCGCAGCGTCCTCGCCCTTCACGAATCCGGCGAACCCGTTCCCGAGGTCGTGCGCCTCTTTTTCAACCGCCTTTCCGACCTGCTTTGGATCCTCGCGCGGGTCTCAACCGATTGACCCCGGGGAAACTATTTCCAAAGAATTCAAAAAGGGATTGCCAAGCCCAAGTCGAGTTCCTAGCGTCCCGCCCTCCAAGGGCAGGTGTCAGAGTGGTCGAATGAGCACGCTTGGAAAGCGTGTGTGGGGTCAAACTCACCGAGGGTTCGAATCCCTCCCTGTCCGCCATCGCTTCAAGAAACCCTTGAAAACGCTGGAATCCTTATGAAACAAAGGAAGGAAGGATCGAAACTGGGACACAAAGACGGGACACAAAACCCCGATTCCATGCCCAAACATCCCCACCTATTTAAGGAAAAGAATCGTTGTTGGACCTACCGCATACGCATCCCTTCCGATCTCGTCCAGTCGGGGTGCTACCGCAAAGCCAAGGACAGAAAGCGATCCCTGAAAACAGATGATCTCGCGACAGCAAAACGTCTCGCACAGACAGTTGCATTGGAATTCCAGTCAGAATTCGATGCCAAACGTCGTGAAATGAGGCTGACACCGGAAGTTGCAAACTCTGCAAATCCCGGTGTCTCCCCTGCCATGAGGAGGCTATCAGATCTTTCAGACTTGGAACGCCGCGATTTCATCATGCGGACATTCATCACCAACGAAAAGCGGGAATCCGCCGTGCGCTCTTTCGAGTTGGATTCGGTCACTCGCGAAACGAGGCTGGAATGTGCGCGGGAGGACTTGGCCGCGATTGGAGGATCAGGCCCCTACTCGCAAATCGACTGGCTATCCGTGACAAGCAAAGCTCTTGAAGGTCTCGAAGTTACAATCGACACCCCACTTGATGCGGCATCCCTGCAAAGCATGGCCGACATGCTGAAGCGGGCGACTTTGGAAAGCGCTTGGCGCACAGAAAGGGCGATCAGCGGTAGTCCCTACGATTCCCGCGATTCGTATTTTGATGATTTCCACGCTGACAGCCCAATGCCGACGCCAGCGAAGGCCCGCAAGACCATCGGCGACTTGCGCCGGGAATTTATGGCCGATGCCACAGAGAGGGCAAAGGTGGGGAATTTATCACCTTCTACGATCAAATCTATGGAACAAAGCGTGAAGGTCATGGCTGAGTTCTTTGGTGAAGACGCCGAATTGCTTTCGATCACGAAAAAGGAAGCCGCCCGGTTGGTAGCTTTCCTTCTCACAATACCAAAGAACGCTTCGAAGCGTTACAGAGGGCTTTCCGTTGTCATTGCGGCAGAGCGGGAAGGAAAGTTGAATACCAAGCAACTGATTCACCCCAAGACGGTGGGCGGCTACTTTGAGGGAATTTCCAGCATCTTCAAACGTGCGGTGGATTGGGAGTGGTTGAGCGGCAATCCGTTTCTGGGTCGATCCATCCGGGAACGAATTCCCAAAATCGTTCGGCGGCATCGCCAGACCATGACACCCGATGAAATGACAAAGGCATTTTCATCACCGGATTTCCTCTCGCAGAGAATGGGGACGAAGGGCAAACTGGAAGCCCGCTTCTGGCTTCCGCTGCTTTGTCTCTTCCTTGGCACACGGGCTAACGAAGTCGCCGGATTGCTCGTTTCCGACGTGAAGGAAAGCAATGGGATCGCTTTCTTGAATTTGCGAGAATCAGAGGGGCACCGCTTGAAAACCGAATCCAGCGCAAGGGCCGTGCCCCTGCATCGGTCGCTTCTGGAATTGGGCTTTCTCGAATTCGTCTCCGAACGACGGGAACGCGATCCCAATGGCCATTTGTTCACGGGGCTGAAGCGAAACAAAAACGGCAGCATGGCGGACGGGGTTTGTAAATGGTGGGCACGCCAAATGACGAACATCCTTGGCGCTTCTTCCGATGACGGACCTACGGGGGCGCGGGGGATTCACAGTTTGCGCCATTCGTGGGTGGCAGCGGCACGTGTGGCCAATGTGGCGGAATCCACTTGGAAGCGGCTTGGTGGCTGGTCACTACCCGATGCCTCTGACAATTACGGCGGGCACGATGTTTTGCCGTTCCTGAAAACGGCAATCGACAAGATCGAATTCCCCAAGGCCGATTTCTCAGCACTCTTTCCGCCAAAGGCCAATTAACAGCCCGCTTCCCGTAGCAGGTCGAAGCCATCACCCCAAAAAACGGCGGCAGCGCGATGGAGTGGGTTGCTGCTTTTGAGCTTGTCTCAGCTTGTCAGTTTTTTATTCTCCCGTCGCTGGCAGAAATGCCAGACGGGGCGTTAGAATCCTGCTAAAACCGGCGGACGTGTGCCGAAAACACGTCACTTCCAAGCCATGCAAATTGCCGGGAGGTGACGGCTATGTCCAGAGCCACGGCTTAAAGGCCGTTGCGGTCGTGTTTTAGCGGCTTCTAAACTCTCCGGCCACCCGTTCGGAATCATCCGGGCGAGGTGGAGGATAGTTTTTCAGCAGCACACTCCGAACATGACACCCTCACAACTTCGCCAATGGGCTTTTCAAAAAAGCCAACCGGATCAATGGTGGCTGAGCCTTGATGCTGTCACAGAAGAAATTCCAGTCACAGTCTCCGAAATTGAACGACTCATCGGAACCGGAGACTATGCGCTGGCTCAGGTTCTACACGTCTCCCAAGGAGATATGGCAAACCCCGTGTGGTTTGACGTCACGATGCCAGCAACGGTGGTGGCACCTATGTCGGCAGCCTCCGTTGGTCATCTATCGCGGGAAGCCGAAATGGGTGCCGAGCGTGCGAGGTTAGAAGCCGAGTGTGTTCGGACGCGAGCCAATGTTGTTCAGGCAAGAGCCAATCTTGATCTGCTGACGTGGGGTGACATAAATCCGAAATTGGTCTGCCCACATTGTCAAACAGTCGGCAAGATTCATGTTAAACTAATAAAGCAAAAAAAGGGTATAAGCGGCGCAAAGGCAACCGGCGCATTGCTGACAGGAGGAATCTCGATGTTAGCAACTGGGTTATCTCGAAAAGAGCAATGCACTCAGGCACACTGCGGCGAATGCAATAGCACATGGACGTTCTGACACGTGAACGATATCAGAAAGCATCCGACAAGTTCACAGCATGTCCAAATTTTTGGACCGACCACGTGCAAGGGGCCTCTCCGATTTTGCCTCGTATGCGGATATGTCCAAAGCCCCGAGGAACTTCCTCAACTCTTCGTGCTTTTTCCGCCATCTGTTTTTGCACAGATCTGTCAAAACTTCGAAGCTTCGCTCCTTTTGGTCTAGCGGTGATCCAAGCGTTCTCGGTTTTTTCCAGGATTCTCGTGATATCGGAATCCGTGGGTAGCATGACTGAGCCATTGACGCATGGCGCAAGGATGACGTGAGGAGCCTCAGTCACGAGTTTTTCCCAAATCTCTGGGTGATCACCATTCAACGATCCATGGTGTGAAATTTTGAAAAGTGAGTGCCTGCTTCTTTCCGAACCCACATGCAAATCTATCGCAGCCAGCCAGCCGTGATCGCGGGAAGCTCGTGTTTCTAGATCTGCTCCGAGTAGAATGCGCCGATCTTCGATCTCGATTGAAAGAACGACGGAACAGTCGTTGCCCTCAATGCTCGGAAGACGACCATTCCATTCTTCGGTGGACATACCTTGCAAACGGGCTACGCACGACAAAACGGAAGCATCAGAAGGACTCAATGCCCTTATTGAGCAATGAAAGGGCGAGCTTCGCTCATAAATGATCTTATTGCCACTTGCTGTAATCGGACGAAGCGTCCGCAAACGCTTTCCCACTCGACGAAGCTCATTCAGGCCCTTGGCTTCCGCCTCGGGGTCAGCCACCCAAGGAGCAATGGCCGACAAGAACTCACCTCTTTCGAAAGCTGAAGTGATCACCAGTTTTGCACTCGCGCAGGAGTCAATGATCTCCGCAACACCTCCGATGTGATCGTCGTGCCAGTGCGTGATAATCACCAATTTGACATCCGTTTTCAGATCCACGCCAAGTTCTTCTAAGTAGCAAAGGGCGGCATTGTCGCCTTCTGCACCTAAATCTCGACAGGAATCAACCGTAATCCACTGTCCCCCTCCCAGATGGAGGACCATAGATTCACCGAAGCCGGGTCCAAAGATCGAAACTTCAATCTCGTCTGACGCAGGTGGGCTATTCAGCGAGGTGTCCAAACCATTCATGCAATTCAGATTTGGCTATTTTTAGATTTCTTGAAGTTGGAGGAGGAAGTCGACGGATATAGAGGACTGAACTGTTTTCCAAACCGCCTCTGCGGCGTTCTGTGAAGATTGCCCATACAAGGTGGGCTCCAACTTTCAAAATCTCTTGATCATCTGCCGTTAATTCATCGAAATCAAACTCAGCAACAATTGCCTTCCGGTCCGATGTCGATGACTGAAATCTTGCACAAAAACCGTCGTGCAAGATCTCGGTAACAAAACCGAGCCATTTGACTTTTGGTGCCACTTCTTCGGCCGACCGTAATCGAATGTTCGCTTTGCTGACGCCGCTTCTTAGTCGCTGAGGTGAAGCCGAAGTATCAGGCATCTTAACACCACTGTCGGTCGCCTCCGACAAATTCGAAACACTAGGAATCCACCAATGGACAGGTGCATGAGAGACTTCGCTGCGGATATTCTCTGATCTGCCTACTGGTAAAATTTCTCCGAGGAGTGTTTGAGCGCTCATGATGGAATCAATTCAAATATTTTTGCTGCGACCGTCCTCGCTCTCTTCGTCGAATTTTCCCATTGTGTCTCAACAAAGCTAGACACAATGTCAGTTTCAGAGAACGTGGATTCTTCCAAGTCATTTGGAATTGGAAAATGGGTATTTGCTCGAACGATAAGAGCTGGGTGCTTTACGTGATGGTTACCATAAGGCTCAACCGTGAAGTTTTCCTGAAGGGCATAATCCCAATCGGTCCGGGGACTCTGAACCGTCAGCTTTAGCATCCCCGGACTTTCACAGATTTGGTCCCAAATGAGAGTTTTCGGGGCCAACTCGTGGCCAATTTTGTGCCACTGAAGTTCACTTTCTGCACGATAATGAGCTTCGTGATTGATGCCCGCTGCCTTTAGGGGGGTGTGTGGCAAGATACTCAGAATGCCTCGCGCAAGATCAAAGAGCATCTCCGTATGTGACGCCCGACTGGTCCTTAAGATCATTCGGTTGTCCGTACACTCCAAATGAATGTGGCCTACATCGATCTCCGTCACTTGAGGGCTTACTACCGCAACTTTTGCCTCCGCTGCCGCCTCTGCCCCGATGAGACCGTGTCTATGGAACCACTCAGGGTGAAAAATTGCAGGGTTAAAATTGCCCAAGAGTACGACATTAAAATCTTCCGCAAAAGGTTCTGTCAGTGAGTCGCTCATCTCTGACCGGCAGTTGAGCAGCAAAAATGAGTGTCTGTCCAGTCGTGAAATGAACTTCCAAGTCTGGCCCAACTGTGTTCAAAAAATGGTTGCGCTGTTTCATCCGCGAAAACCCTTGATTTCTCATTTCAAAAACAGTCGCTAAATGTATTCCCTAAAACACTTGATTTACTGAACACACTTTGACATTCTTCGGGCATGTCAGCCACCAACCCGGAGAAACAAAGCCCCGCGAAAATCCCCGTTGCGATTCTCGTTCGTGTCTCGACCTTAAAGCAGGAAACCGACAGGCAGGTCACGGAGTTGTCTGCCCATGCCGCAGCCAAGGGATATGAGGTCGTCGAAATCTGCCGGGAGCAAGTCTCGGGGATGGCGAACGAATCCGACCGCCCCGGCTTGCAACGGGCGGAAGAACTTGCGCGGGCGGGCACGGTGAAAAAAATCCTCGTTCACGAAGTCTCCCGCTTGGCCCGTCGCAATAGCATCGCCCATGCTTTCATTGAAATGCTTGAAGAGTTTGGGGTAAGCCTCTACTGGCACCAACAAGGAATCGAAACCCTGCTTCCCAACGGCAAGCGCAACCCCGCCGCAGGCATTATGTTTGCTCTTCTAGCCGAAATGGCCCGTGCGGAGCGGGAGACGCTTTCAGAGCGCATCAAGTCCGGCTTGGAGGAAGCCAAGCGCAAGGGGCGCAAGCTGGGACGCCGTCCGGGTGCCGCATACTCCGACAAGGAGTTTCTCGCGAAACACGCGGACATCGCCCGCAAGATCAAGGAAGGACATTCGGTCCGAAACACCGCTAAGATCACGGGCAAGGGAATCTCCACCGTGCAACGAGTAAAAGCGGCAATGCCACAGGGAAAGTAAGCAGGCTGAACAATTCCGGCTAGTGTTCCAGAATGCCACAGACTTTCTTCCAGTCAGCAAGACGATTCCAAACTGAGTCTTCCGCATCCCCATAGCGGACCTTCACCGCATCAAACACCGCTCCTCGGAAGTCCGGGTGAACTCGAAGAGGAAAGAGCTGATGCCACGGATAAAAATCAAGAAGTTCTAACGCCTCTGACCATGAAGCTGATTTCGGTGAATTCAGTGGCTCCCAAGTCCCGTCAGAAGTCTCAGCAAAATGATCAATCGCTTGGCGACTGAACACCCATCCGCCACGCGAGCGGATGCCGTAAAGCGTGACGCTACCCCCCTCTGCCCCAACCTCGACAATGATCTCCGATGTAGGACAATTCATCTTGAGAGGATACAACTTCACCCTCGCCTACACAAGTTTAGACGTCTTTTGCAGATGATCTGACGTAACCATCTGATGGTAAGAATGATCGAAAAATGATCGGTATAGGGATAGGCTTTGCAAGTGAATAATTAACTGACTATCAACTAGTTAAAATCGAGAAACGCCTTGTTTTATTTATACAAAACTGGCAGAGTAACCGCATGAAAATTTCTGATTCGATTGCACAACGGAGACAGCTTTCAAAACAACAAAAGTTCCTATTTCATTTCTCCAATTCTGGAAACGTCCTCGCCAGTGCGAGGCAGGCCGGGGTCTCCCGCGCCTTGGTTTATTATTGGCGCGAGCAATCACCCGCATTCGCTGAAGAGCTATCCGCTGCCGCAAACGAGGCATTCGGGGCAGGTGAGCGAAAGCCAGCACCCACCATTCCAATGACGGCACAGCGAGGCCCTGTCAGGAAACGGGAAAGGATGACGCCATGAGCAAGATGGGATGGCCGCAGGCATACACGCACTCGAAAGCCGCATTGATGGCGGCGAAAACGCGGTGGCAGGCCACATCATGGATGCTGGAAAGACGCTACCCGAACCTATTCGGAAAGGCTACGAAACCTCCCGGCCGCAATTTGGTAGAATTTGAAACGCCCATCCGCGACGACGACGATTAGAATAAAAAAAACATACCAACCCCGGCGCGACGGCAAAATTGCTACCGGGATTGGCCTTACGATTAACAAATGAAAAATACCGCAAAAGCCTGCGGCCCGCAAGGGTCAAATCGGAAAACGCGCACCCAGAACGTTGCACACAGTGCACACAGTGCACACTACACGCGCGCGCGGGATCATGTGGGGCAGAGGACGAAGCCGCAGACCGAATTGTCTCCTATTAGGCGTAAAAGAGGGTGCAAAAGTCCTGAGACACACACAGCACCCAAGAACTGGATACCAGCCAGCATCACCGCAAGTGAAGGAAGAAACGACAAGCTTCACATCTCCTGCCAGATAGCCACAGTCGTATGCGATACTAAGGACGATGTCAGGAGTTTCGTTCTTCACTGCGGGGCAGCGCCATTGAAACAGCGAAATGAGCATGAATTCTTCTCCAAGCTCTTCACCACGGCTCCACTGAATGGGGACGGCAGCAAGTTGGAAGCTCGCTCTACACTGATGGAATGCGGTGGAGAGATTTTGAGACCGCCTCTGTTTGCAGGAAGGCTGAAGTTCCGACGGATGACTCGCAACGACGGCAAGATTGCTGTTTTTGTGACCGCCGATTTGTTTTTAAACGTGAACCGGGCATTGAACCATAGGCGGGCTGAACTTGTGATGGGGGGGCAAGATGCCATTTTGACGACTTCGGCTGCCATCAAGCGAGGATGCTGCGGCGGCGATAACCTCGCCCCGTTTGACCTTGAACCGGATGAACACGATCACGCCCGTAAGATGCACCTTAAAACGACAATGGCGGCGATTCTGGCTGACTTGAAGCGTGCCGCTGAGTGCGCTGAAGACGCCGGAAGCGAGGGAGTCAGAGTGATTGGCTACCCTGCCGATTTTTCGCTGCGCGAAGTAGAAACTTGTTGGGACATCGGTGGAGTTGGCTTTGATGCCTTTCAAGCATTGGCGGACATTACGCCCGCACTCAGGGAACACGGGGGAAAGCGGGGCTGGGAAGGAAATGCAGGAACCGTCACGATTGAATTTTCAAAGTGGGAGCGCTTGGTGGTCTATGCAAAGGCCCCGGATCGGTTGCGATTTGAAATCAGGCATTTCCCGACAAAGGGAAACCGCCCCTATTGCTCTTCCGACCTCGCCGAAACCATCGGCAAACTGAATGGATTCCGGGACCTGGCGGCAACCAAAGTAAATGGCCTCCTCGCGTCCCTAAGCAACAGGCTGGCGGCTTCACGCACCGAAAGTGAATGGGAAGCCTATGCGATGGCTTGGGGCGCTTGCTGCGGCAATTCTGACGCATCCAAGGCACTCTTCAAAATCCTCAGGCAAAACGGGCGCATTCAAGGTGGTAAATGCGTCGAGTGCATCGCAGACAGCGAAAAGCTACTTCGCAATGCCCGTAAGGCCGACTTGATAGAAAATAGCTGCGGCGCGTTTCGGCCGATTTTCTCAAATGAGCCAATGCTAAGCTTGACACATTTAGACAATTCAGCTTCCTTTTTGGGACACAGAACTGAGACACAAACCGTCGTGAGTGTTCCAAATTCTCCTACTCCCATAAGGAAAAGGTCCGGTCAGGTTGGAGTCCCTCCCTGTCCGCCATTTTTGATCCAAGGAGCAGTTGGCCCCATCTTGTGACACTGGCCAGCAAGGCTTGACTCAAGTTGACCCATGGAATCCGTTCACCCTGACGGAATTTCCGCGCCAGCCTCAGCGCCTGTCGACAAGTCGTTGTTGAAATAGGACGAATGGCCTGTCCTTCTGTGATTCGCAGCGGGTTAAAGGCACCTACCAACTGCCGACGAACAAGTTCTGCGTAAAAATCCGCAACATCGCCGGGGATCAGATTGTCATTGATTCTCTGGTTCCCTGGTGAGAGCAAGGGATTGAAGGCAATGTGAATTCCACCAATGCGACGATGGGCCAGCCATACAACTATTTAGGGAAAAGTTATTGGGACAGTGAGAAGATTTCACTGTTGGGAACCATGTCGGACGAGGCTTTGGCGAAGCGCTTGGCAATCAACCGGACCCACGTATTCACAAGGCGCAGGTCGCTCGGCATTGCGCCGTCCAGAGAATTCGGACCGAAGGAATGGAACCAGAAAGCCCTCCGGTTGTTAGGCAGGAAGTCCGATCAGGAAGTGGCGGAGATGCTGGGGTTGGCGAAAACTACGGTGGCGAACAAGCGCAGATCACTGGGGATCGCGTCGTTTGCCCACAAGACGAAACGATGGCGAACATGGACGGAAGATGAGCTGGCATTGCTGGGCAAACACACGGACAACGAGGTTGCGAGGCGTTTGAAATTGGATGTGGGCAGTATTGCGTCGAAACGCCACGTTCTTGGTATCAAGGCGTTTCGCCCAAGGGCGGAAAACAGGAATCCAAGGCCAAACGCGGTGGACTGGAACCGGCAGAATCTCGCCCTTCTGGGCAAGCTGCCGGATCAACGGGTGTGCGAGATCATGGGAGTATGTCGCAAATCGGTGATGAGGAAGCGCAAGGAATTGGGCATCGGGAGTTATGCGGTGGGAACCGAATATTGGCATCCGTGGACGGAAGAGGAGATCGCGCGGCTGGGAAAAGCCACCGACAGGGAGCTCGCCGAACAGCTCGGGATCAAGCCGATGTGCGTGACGACAAAGAGGACGCAGTTGGGGATCGAAGCCTTCGCGAAATCAGCAGGGATGAAAGCACCCCACGCATGGACCAAGCGGGAACTCGGCCTTCTGGGCAAAAAGACGGATTCTGTGTTGGCGCATGAACTGGGATTGGGGGCTGGAGTTTTGCGAAAAAAACGCATCCAACTGGGAATCGCTCCAAAGTTCGGAGAAAAGACGAGTCCCGGCAAATGGACTCCCGAGATTTTGGCCAGATTGGGAAAAGAGCCACACCAAGTGATCGCGTCCGAAATCGGGGTTTCAAGGGAAGCGGTAAGGCAGAAATGCGTGAAGCTCGGAATTGCCCTGAGGCGTGGCAGGAAGTGAGTGAATGCCGGACATCGCAGAAGATGATCGGGAGAAGGGACCCGCTCGTTTCATGCAACGGCGTCCAACATTGAAGCAAAAAATCTCCTCTGGCGTGACCTTTGTGCGCACGAGGTGGTCGCTCGCTGGGTTCCGGTTTACCGGATCGAAAATCACCTTCGTGATTTTTCGGTGCGCAAAATATCGCACCTGATGACAAACGGCCTGTCACTCTGTTAGGGGTGCGAATTTCGGGGGCTTGGCCCCGGCATCGGACAGCACCCGGGTGACACTCACCCCCTTCTCCTTGTGTCCCCGAGCTGTCTCACACGGGTATCGTTTATCCTTCAATGCTCGTTTTCAAGGACTGACCCTATCGATCGGTTATCCTTCAATGTTCGTTTTCAAGGACTGACCCTATCGATCCTTCAATGTTACGTTTTCAAGGAAACCACGAAAGAACTCGTCAAGGCAGCAAGAGTGCCTGGGGAAGAAGAAGTAGTTTTGAAGAAAGTCGTCTTGAATGACGAGTCCCTTGATAAGGTCGCTGAGTGGGAGCGGCTAGAGTCTCTGAGGCCCACTGTTGGTTACATGGAAAGCCTCAAAATCCAGGCTAACACTGAATCAAGTTACGACGGTTACTGGAAATGCGACTTACACTTCAAACTTCCTAACGGACCATTTGGGATAAAACATACGGAGCGTAGTGTGGTTGATGGGATTGTTGCTTCATTTGACACTGTAGGTTCAAAGGAAACGGGCAAGCTGGAAATCATCGTTCAAACGACAGCGGAATCAACGACTCCCGATTGGATTCTGAAAAAAATATTGGCCGGTAGAACTGCTCATAAGGAGGGAATGACGCCAAAGCAGCTCGCTGCGATAGAAGCTTTGCCACTTCCGAAGAAAGTTAAGTTTGGAGTTTTCTGACCCTATCGAGACCCTATCGATGGTCAGACCCTATCGATGGTCACCTTCGGCAGCAGCTTTGGGATCGATGACCTCGCTGGCGTCATCTGGGGCAGCGGTCTGCGCTTGCTGGAGGAAATTGGGAAATTCGGGAATGCCGGTGAACGGGAGAAAGGCTGGCAGCCCTGTTGGGAACCATCGCTGGCATGAATCCGGATCAGGCCATCGAACTGGCCCACAAGCTTCCCCCTGGCGGACACCCGGAAGTGGCCAAGTGGGTCGGGATGCCCCTCATGCTCACCCAACCCTCCAAAGCCGCCGCGCTCATGGTCGGATGGCGATCTACAGGCTCTCGACACCACCAACACGGACTTCGCACCACCGGGCTTGACAACGATGCCAGCGGCCGTGGCCAACCCCGCCTACGACCTCGGATGGCGGGCGCGGCGCCTACTTCAACCAAGGCAGCCGAAACTCGTGGTGATCCCGGAATGCCCGCCTCTATCGGCAATGAAAACCTGCGCGCCGAGTCTCTCATTGTCGTCTATCAGACATGGAGAAAAGAGGATCCCGCCGCGCGACGCCCTGCTCGGCGGCCTCGGCCTGCTCGTCCTGCTCCGCCGCCGGCGCGCCTGAGGAAATGTTTCACATCGGCAAATGACGAACCGCCAAAGGGATTCCCCGGCGTTTTTCCCATCGGACCTCAATCCGTTCACTCATAACGAGGGACAGGTCATGATGACAAAAGGCCTGTCCTTCTGTGAAGCGTGACAAAAGGCCTGTCCTTCTGTGAAGCGTGAACGTTTCCACGGGGGCCGAGCCCCTCAAGGCATTTGTCCCTGTTCCTTTGCCGACGCGGCCTCCGATCGTGCTCGATGTGACGCTGGAGCGCCTTCAATGGGAAGTTGGGTGGATACGGCTCGAGTTAGATTCTCTTTGAGAGGAGCGGCCAGACGAACCGATGTGAAAATGAGCGTTGGGAACCTGCTTTTGTTTTTTTGCGCGGCTTCTTAGAGCGGTCAGTCGGCGGGAGAAGAAGATGCCGCCAGGTTTGCGAAAACACCGGGTTTCCAAATCGATTGCAAAACCGCCTTCAATCCTGGCGTTCTGAAAGTTCCATTTTCCCCAACCACGACCCACTCATGAGCCTGACCCGTCGCCAAACCTTGAAGTCGCTCGCCGCGTTGGCGACCATCCAGATCGTCCCGAGCCGTGTGCTCGGTCTCAATGGCCAGACCGCGCCGTCGAACGAACTCACCCGCGCGATCATCGGGTGCGGCGGGATTTCCGCGTCCCACCTGCAGATGCCGGGCAAGCTTCTGGCGCTGTGCGATGTGGACAAGGGCCACCTGGCAAACCGGATGAAGGATGCCGGCGCGGAGAAGAACGGCATCACGGGCTACCATGATTTCCGCGAGGTGCTGAAGCGCGATGACATCGACATCATTCACGTCGCCACGCCGCCGCATTGGCACGCGCTGATGGCCATCGCCGCAGCCAAGGCCGGCAAGGACGTGTGGTGTGAGAAGCCGATGAGCCGGACGATCGGCGAGGGTCTGGCGATGGTGAAGGCGGTGGAGAAACACGAGCGGATTTTCCGCCTCAACACGTGGTTCCGCTTCAAGGACAACTTCTACGGAATGGGCGTGCCGGTGAAGCAGGTCAAGAAGGCGGCGATGCATGACTTGTTAGGATGGCCGTTGAAGATCACCGTCTCCGGAGTCACCGGCTTCGACTGGAAGCTCGGGACCTGGGTGGGAAAGACGAACCTGCCCGTGCAGCCGGTGCCGGAGGGTTTCGACTACGACTTCTGGCTCGGGCCCGCGCCGCAGAAGCCTTACAGCGCGCACCGGACCCATGCTTCTTTCCGCGGCTACTGGGACTACGATGGCGGCGGCTTGGGAGACATGGGGCAGCATTATCTCGACCCCGCGCAGTACATTCTCGGCAAGGACGACACCGCGCCGATCTCGGTGGAGATCGATGCCGACCCGCAGGATGCCGATGCCATCGGGACCTGGCGGCGGATCGAGTTCACCTATGCCGATGGCTGCAAGATCATCCTGGACGGGGCGAACAAGGACAAGGAAGCCGCCTACATCGAGGGGCCGAAGGGGAAGATCTTCAAGGGCTTCAAATCGGACATCCCGGACCTTGAGAAGAAACTGGCGGAATTGGCGGATCCCGAGCCGCAGATCACCGATTTCCACGAGAGCGTCCGCACCCGGAAGAAGTTCGCGTTGAACGAGCAGAACGGATTCTGGTCCTGCACCATGGTGAACATGGGAGTGACGGCCCACCGCTTGAACAAGAGCCTGAAGTTTGACCCGAAGACGCTGAAGTTCGATGACGCGTCGGCCAATGCCCTGATCAAACAACCCATGCGCGGACCGTGGACGATCGACGCGTGATCGGGTGATCCGATCTCAGTTCGGCCGGTCAACTCTATCAAATGTCTGTCGCCTTGCATCTTGTTCTACGCTTCATTTGTTAGGCGGTTTTCCAAGATGCTTTTCCGGTATGCTTCATGGACCGGTGACGCGTCCTCGCAACAAGGAGCGGCGAACTCCGATTCGCCGAGGTCCATGGTTCGCCGATTCAAAGCGGTTTACCTCGTCACATCGTCATTTCATGGACGTTGGAGGTCGGATACCGCCACTCCTTGGGACTTCTTGTTTCGGCAAACGGTGTGGATATCGCTTTCGCTTGCACGGCTTCGAGCGTCTCAGCTTTTTCCCTATCTTCTTCTTTTCCCACCCTCTGGTCAGGCGTAGCGCGGCGAAAAATAGTGTCTCGTAAGATGCAAGGTGGAGGTCAAATTTGTGGTCGTGGTTGTGGCGTCTCGCCGCAACGAATCGTTTTCGTTGCCGGATCTCCAGAGGGAAGAGGCGGCTTTTCGCACTTATACCGTTTGCCAAAAGAGATTGCCGAAACGCAACCTTTCAAGGAGCGGCGGACTCCGATCCGCCGAGGTCCATGAAGTGACGATGCGAGGTGGTAAACCGCTTTTCATCGGCTTCACATGGGCTTCGGCGATTCGGAGATCGCCGCTCCTTGTTCCCGGCTACGCCACCGCGCAATCCGGATAGAGGAAACAACTTTTGGCAAACGGTCTATAGGAGGAAAATCCTTTCGGAGGTTGAGTAAAAGCGTGCGACGTTGCGGCGAGACGCCGCAACCACGTTGAGTGCTCCATCCACCAGAATCAACGTTACGGTTCAATCGCCCACGGCCTGCGTCAGGTGCCTTCCGCGAAGAGTAATTCCCCTGCGGTTAGTCATTCACTGTCACTCGGAGTTTGTAGAACGACTTCTTCTGTGGAGCGAGTGAACGCGAATAGAACCGCTCTTCAAATCCACCGGAGACATCCGCCGGGAGATCGGTGACCGGATTCCAATTCTGCAAATCGAAGGACTCCAGCAATTGGTAACCCACGCCGGTTCGATCGGTGGGCTTGAAATAGCGAATGTTGATGACGGAGGGGCTTGTCTGCACATCGAGGGGCTTCAGGTTTCCGGCGTCCAGCTTCAGCGCGAACTCCACCGCATTGCGGATTCCATTCCCGTTCGCATCACCATTGGGAGAAGCATCAGCCGGTGGGGAAATGGTGTTGGCGCTCCAGGTGTTGTAATCGAGAAGTGCGGCATCGGTTGGAACGCTGATCTTGTTCGTGAGATAGCCTTCCACGCTCGTGCGCTCGGGGTCGGTGAGGACACGGTTGTAGATGATCGCTTCACCGATCGCGCCCTTCATGAAATTTCCTCCGCCGATCGCCCCGAGCTGGAATGACGCATCGCTGGTATTCGCCGTGGCCGTGCCCGAACCGGTTAGGATTCCGTCGAGGTAGATCTTTCCTGCCTTGGTGGTGCCATCATAGGTGGCAACGATGACATGCCCTCTGCCGGCGAGCATCGACCTGGAAGAGGTGACAAAGGGAGCCGAGTGCCAGATACGCGGCTGGGTGCCGCCCCCCATGTAGAGCGCATGACGGGTGCCGCTGGCGGCTCCGGAGGAGAGGATGTTTCCGCTCGGCAGGGTGAAGTCATCCATCAGCACACGCACGATTTTCGTGTAGCTGCCGGTGGACATTCCCGCAGGGGAGGCCATCCAGTCATCTCCCGCAAAGCAGACGCCGGGCAAGGTTCCGAAGCGGTTAGGCTGATAGGTGGGCTTGAGGGTGTCGGTGGCCTGGGCGCAGTGGTTTCCGTTGCCGCTGCTGTCCTGCCACGCGGAGACGAGTCCGTTGGCATCGCGGATGATGCCAGCCTCCGGCTTGAGCCAGACATTCAAGCCCGTGGCAATTCCAGCAGGCGCGGCGGTGGGTCCGGCGAAAACGACCACCGTTTCCTCCCGGACCCGGCCGGTACTGATGGTGGCGCGAAAGACGATCTTGTGCGTGCCGGAGGAGGGGACTGTCCAGTTCGAGGAAATCGAACCGGCGGCCACAGAGGCGTGGAGGATTCCATCGACGAAGACTTCCGTTTTGCTAACCGTGCCAGCCGAGGTGGCGACCGTGGCGCTGAGCGGGATCACGTCGCCGGAGCCAAGTTGCGTCACCGCGGAGGGCGAGGTCACCGTGATGAAGGGAAGGTCGCTCGTGATCGGTTCGGAAAAGGTCAGTAGTCCCACGCCGTTCGCGTTGCGCACCCATCCGGCAGCGTTTCCGATGTGGGCGAGGTAGTCCAGACTCGTGGCTCCGGTCACCGGACGATCGTATTGAAGCTCGATGGCGGTATTGGTGGCCGATGACGAGAGCAGCACGGCGGCCGAGCCGTTCAAGCGGAAGTCGGGCAAGGCCGCCGCGTCCACGGTGATCAGGGCTCCGGGTTTCTGGAGGACGATGCGCAGCCGTGTTCCTGTCGGATTGGCCCACTCGACGCTATGCGGATTCGGCGGGTCGATGCTCGGGCCATCCGGAGCGCCGTAAAGATCCCGCGCCACTTGCCTGAAAACATTCAGCCCATGCGTTTCATAACCGCCGACGAATGGGTAGTGGCAGTTGTCGGTGTGGGCCGTCAGTCCGTTGCTGGAGTTCACCCGGACCTTTTCATAAATCTCCGGAAGCAGGCGCTGGGCATCGCGCAGAGCGGGTTGTTCGCGGGTGGTGCTGCAGCCGACGTGGAGCTGGGTGACGAAGACCTTTTCCACCGCCGGGTAATCGACCTGCCAGTCCTCCATCAGCGACGCGAAGCCGTCCATGTGTTGGGTGGCGTTGTTCACATCGCTCTCGCCCTGATAGTAGAAGATTGCCCGCACGCTGCTCGCGACCTTTGCCTGGATGGCCCGGTATCGAAGGCGGTTGTAAACCCGATAGGTGGTGGTGCCGGTGTCGGCGAGGTTGTTCAGATCGGCGTCGTCGCGCTGCAATTTCGGCATCGAGTAGCCGCCACGGGATCCGTTGAGGATGGCAACCGGGATGCCGTAGGTATCGACGATTTTCTTCCCCACCACCAACGCCCACTGGCCCACTCCAGCAGGGATTTCGCGGCTACCATCGCCATTGCCCTGGACCCAGAATGGATAGGCCTGGGTGACGGTGGCGCTGTCGCTGGACATCCCGAAGGTACGGATCCAGGGCGAGGCGTAGGCATTCGCACTGCCGACTCTAACGGCGGCCTCGGAATTCGACTGGCCATACCAGATCAGCACATCGCCCGCCGTCACATCGTTGACGCGCCGCACGAGATGGAGGGTGGTTCCTTGTTTCAGATAGATCTCGAAGCTGTAAGACGCCAGCTCCGCAGGGATCGTTGGATTGAAGGAAAACGGGGCGCTGCCGGAGGTGTAGCTGAGCGTCTGTTCGGTGTCGGCCCCATAGGCCACTCCGTTGCGGAAGACCTTCAGCACGGCCTTGTCAAAGCCACCCGTGGTCTCGGTGGCGGCGATGGGGACGACGGCGTTGTTGGTGCTCAGGTTGCGCGGGGTGATCTGCTGGTTCAAGGGCAGCGAGGTGAACGTGACAGTGAAACGCTTCGGCCTCACCAGCACGACGAGCTTGCGGCTGGTGTAGGTGGCGGTGTTCGCATCGAAGGTCCAGTCGGGATTGGTGCCGGTGGAATTGCCGATGCCGACGTCGTCGTTTGCGCGTATTGGCGGTGGCCCAGCGGTTGTAACATAACACCGCCTGCTTGGCTCCGGGGTTGTGGATTTGGAAAGAGCCGTAACCGGAGGCCGTGGCGCTCATGGTGTCGCCCCAGTCGTAAGTGCTTGCGCTGGCGGCGAAGGACGCGACCGCATTCGCTTGGGAGTAACTGTTGTGCCACATTTCGATCTGGCCGCGATCGAACGAACCGGTTTGCACGCCAGATACGTTAGAGAAGACCGTCAGATTGGAAACGGCCTGTTGGAAACTCACCGGATTGTTGACCGCATGGGGCAGACCGGTTTGCGTGACCGATGTGGTGAAGGCGTCCATCGAGGTGTAAACCCAGGTCGTCCCCGATGCATTGGTCAGCTCCAGGTAGTAGGCCACGCGATCGAAGCCTGCGGGAGCCGCGGTCGAGCTGTTGTTGACGGAGTAGGGGACCGCGGTCGCACCTTGGAACGCTCCGTTCAGGGGGATCGCCAGCTCATACGCCACGTTGTAGCCGCTGGCCTCGGGGACGTTGCTGAAAACATCCGCGTGCAAGGTTCCTGAGCCTGCCAGGAGGAGAAGTGCTGCGACAGGCTTTCTCAATTGAGGAATAACGAAACTGAAGGCGGTCATGTTGACTGGGTTTTGCCGGGGGGGAAATCAAGATGGGAAAATTTTTATCACCTCTTCCTCTTGGTGAACGAGATTAACCCGACCCGCGATTTCTGGAAGTATCAAATCGTAAGGTGGATCCTGTTTTCAGGCTTATGCTATTTCGAGGGATTTCCCGTGCATTTCCACTTCCTTGCCTGGGCGAAACCGGAAGCTGGCTTGCGGTCGGGGCGGTGGAGAGTTGATCCATGCGGAATGCGGATGCGAAACGGGAACTCGCCCATTGTTTTATTGCTGTCGAGGACAAGGCCGGAGTGCCAAACTTCCTGGAGTCCAGCCTTCCCCGAGGTGGATTTGCCTGCTTCCGGGGAATCGTGGGCGTCGGAGTGTGAACAATTCGGGTTTTTACTTCGTAATGGCTGAGCCTTCGGCAAAATTTCCTCCGCAAGATCCTTATGACACCGACTTCCTTCTCCTGCCGTGCAATCGCGGGCGCTTTTTCTCTGGCTTCCGCCATGACCGTTTTCGCAATCACCGACGAGAATCCCGGCAAGATCGAAGGGACCGCAAATCCAAATGCCCTGCCATCGGCCGATCCGGAGAAGGCCCTGCTCTCCACCATCAAATACCCCAAGGGAATGGAGGCGAAACTTTTCGCGCGGGAGCCGGATGTCCAGGACCCGACCGCGATTTCCTTCGATGAGCAGAACCGCCTCTACATCGCCGAGACGCACCGCTTCGAACGCGGGGTCGAGGACAACCGCCGCAACCCTTGGGTCGCCGACGATTACGCCCTCGAATCCACCGCCGACCGGCTGGCGATGTTGAAAAAATATTCCACCGAAAAGCGGCCGTTTTCCTATTTCTCGAAATACTCCGAGGTGATCCGGGTGATCGAGGACAGGGACGGGGATGGCAAATGCGACCACGCCAAGGTCTTTGCGGACGGCTTCAACGACCCGCTCGATGGAACGGGCGCAGGGGTCATGGCGCTCGACGGGAAGGTGTATTTCGCCTGCATCCCGAACGTCTGGATGCTGGAGGACACGAATGGCGATCTCGTGGCCGACAAACGCGAATCCTTGCAGGAAGGCTACGGGATCAGCGTTAGCCTCAGCGGCCACGACCTCAACGGCTTCGCAATCGGCCCGGACAACCGCATCTATTTCACCGTGGGCGACCGGGCCTACAACCTGAAGACCAAGGACGGCCGCCATCTCTACAACCAGTATGAGGGTGCCGCCTTCCGCATGGAGCGCGATGGCAGCAACCTCGAAGTCTTCCACACCGGCCTGAGAAACCCGAAGGAAGTCGCGTTTGACCGATTTGGAAATCTTTTCTCCGTCGATAACAATGCGGACATGGGCGACGCTGCCCGCGTCGTGGACATCGTCGAAGGAGGATATTCCGGCTGGCAGCGCGGCCATCAGGCATTCCAAAAATTCACCAACCTCATTTACGGGACCCGTCGCCATGACACGAACTGGATGAAAGAGCGCCAGTGGGACATGGACAGCAAGCTCCGCCCCAGAGCGATCCTGCCGCCTTCAGGTTGGCTGACCAAAGGGCCATCCGGACTTGCCTACAATCCCGGCACCGGTCTATCGGAAAAATGGGACAATCATTTCTTCGTCTGCGACTTCACGGGTGCGACCAGCGCGGTGATCGGTTTCAAAATGGAGCCAGCCGGTGCGGGCTTCAAGATCGCAAGCAGCGAGAATTTCGTCTCCGGCTTCCTCAGCACCGACATCGAGTTTGGCTACGACTGCAAGGCCTACGTCACGGACTACGTCGGGAGTTGGCCGACCCACGGCTTCGGAAACGTCTTCACCTTCGAGGATCCTGCGGAAACAGCGAAAGCGGAGACCAAGGCAGTGCGCGGGATTTTCGCGAAAGGCTTCGCTAACCTGCCTGCGGAAGAACTCGGCAAGCTTCTCCGCCACCTCGACATGCGGGTGCGCCTCAGGGCACAGCTCGCGCTGGCGGGTGACCCGGCGAACCGCGAGATCCTGATAGACGCGACGAAGGCCGGGGAAGAAATCACCACCCGGCTGCACGGTGTCTGGGGACTCGGGAATCTTGCCCGCCTCAAGAACGACACCAGCTCCGCGGCGGAACTCGTGAAACTCTGCTCCGATTCCGAAGCCAAAGTCCGTGGCCAAGCCGTCAAGGCGCTTGGGGATTGCGGGTATAAGGAAGCTGTCCTTGCCACTGACTCGCTCCTCAAGGACCCGGATCCCCGGACTCGCATGCTTGCCGCCATCGCCATCGGAAAGATCGGGACCAAGGAGCAGATGCCCGATTTGATGGCGCTCATCGACGAAAACAACGATAAGGACGAATACCTCCGCCACGGCGCGATCCAGGGAATGATCGAGATCGGTGATGCCGATGCGGTCTTCGCTTTCGCCAAGGACAAATCGCCCGCAGTGCGCCGCGCCGTGGTTCTCGCGCTCCGCCGTTTCAAGGACGCACGCATCGGCACCTTCCTCAAGGACGCCGACCTCTCGATCGCGGTCGAGGCCGTCCAGGCGATCAATGACAACTACATCGAAGGTGCCCGCCAGGATCTCGCCGCAGCAACACACCTGCTAGGCAAATCGACCTGGATGGTGGATCTCCGCATCCTCAATTCGTTGATCCGTGCCGGTGGTGACGAAAATGTCCGCCGTCTGCTCGCCGTTGCTTCTAACACCTCGCTCTCCGAAAACGCCCGCACGGAAGCGCTGTGGCTCATCGGCCGTTTCGACAACCATCCTCCCACCGACCCCACCACCGGGATGTTCCGGCCCATCAAGGAGAAGCGCGAACTGGGCAAAGAAATTCGCGAGGAAATCCACGCCGCGCTGCTCCCGCTGACCGCCAATACCTCCGGTGACGTGCTCGTCGAGGCCATGGGACTTGCCGGGAAATTTGGAGTGAAAATCCCACGGGAAGTTCTGGTCGGGCAACTCGCCGGTTCGAAGAATCCGTTAGGTGTAAGGCTCGCGGCGTTGAAAAAGCTCGAATCCGACAAGCCCGGGGATTTAACGGGAATGCTCGTGAAGCTCACCGCCGACCCGGATGCCGGCATGCGCGAGTCGGCGTTGCAGTCACTTGGGCGCGTGGCTCCGAATGAAGCCCTCGGCGTCAGCAAGAAGATCCTTTCATCGGGAAAAGTCGGCGACAAGCAACTCGCGATCTCCCTGCTAGGCACGCTGAAACAACCCGAGGCTGGCAGTGTCCTGTTGGAGAAAATGAAGGATCTCGCCAATCAGCCGGTCGCCATCCGGCTCGACATCATCGAAGCCGCCCGGAAGCGCGGCGGGGCGGAGCTTGAAAAAGCACTAACCGCCTACGAGGCCGGCATTTCCAAGGATGATCCGCTCGCCGCTTTCGAGATCGCGCTCGAAGGTGGTAGCAAGGAAATCGGGCGGAAAATCTTCTTCAACAACGGCTCGGCGAACTGCGTCCAGTGCCACAAGGTGGGAGACCGCGGCGGCGATGCGGCACCGAACCTGGCAGGAATCGCCGGCCGTCAGGATTCCAAATACATCCTCGAATCCATCGTCAATCCCAACGCCAAGCTCGCGCCCGGCTACTCGCCCATCGCGATCACCATGAAGGACGGATCCGTTGTTGCCGGGATGCTGATGAAGCAGACCGATGCCGAAGTCGTCATCCGCAATCCCGAGACGAAGGAGGACACGATTTGCAAGAAGGAGAACATCGCCACCATTCCTCCCGTCATGTCCACCATGCCGCCCATGGGATTGATCCTGAAGAAGACCGAGATCCGGGATCTGGTGGCGTTCCTGTCCTCGCTGAAATGAGTCTAACTGGAGCGAATCGTGGCGGCGGTTTCCAACCGCCAAGCCTCTCAATTCATTCATCGGGCTACGTCTTACCCACTCTACAAGGTGATGATTTGGGGCATGGCGGTTGAAAACCGCCGCCACGTTCCCGCGACTATGGATCAACCCATCAGTTGGGAAATCGCACCTAACTGATCGAATTTGTTGCGCGACATCTCCAGATCCAGGTCGCCATAGTGTTTGATCGGATTGCCGTGGGCGTTGAGGAGGGTGGTGTACCAATTCCCCAAGGTCTTGTGGCCCTCGGTGCCATGGAATGGCAGTCGAATGTAACGGCCCGTCATGTTCAGATTGCAATTGTCTCCGGCCAGGACGACGAAAGGCGCCTCGGTTCCGGTGCCGTGGTGGGTTTCGCCACCTTCGGGGAAATACATGATCATGGTGTTGTCGAACATGGTGCCCTTGCCCTCGGGCTCGGCTTTCAAGCGGTCAACAATACGTGCGACCTGTTGCATGTGGCCGATGCGGATGTTTTCCCGGATCTTGTCGGCAGGGACTCCGCTGTAACTTTCGTTGTGACCGATCGCGTGGATGGAGATCCGGTCTTTCTCGTTTCCAGGCAGGCCCCGGACTGGGGTGGACAGCTCGTCGATGGTGTAGGTCACCACGTTCGTTAGGCCGGTGATGAGCGCGGCGATGAGGATTTCCGTCATCGCCTCCTGCTTCTCCGGTGAACTTGCATTCATCCCTCCGTCGGCATGGATCGGTGCGATCTTCGGGATGTGTTTGGCGATGGAGCCGGACATCTTCGAAAGCTTCACGTTGCGGGCCTGGATCGCCTCGATGGAGCTGATGTGGCTGCTGAGCTTGACCTTCTCGTAGCCTTTCAGGATGCCCGCCTTGAAGGTTTCCTCGCTTTCCAGGAAATTGAGCATGCCGTTGGCGGATTCGACCGCGCCCGGATTGGTCACGGACTTGAAGAGCTCGTTGTAGGCCGTCTGCGGATCCGCGTAGCAATAGTTCCGCTGGTGCGGGCCGGATGCCGAATAGCCGGAGACGATGCCCGTCCTGTAGCCGGTGTAATTGCCTGTTAGAGAAAGCTCGACGTGGCCGAACGGAGAAGGGAACAGCTTGGCCATTTCGAAATCGATGGTGGCGCGCTTGATGCCGCTGAGCGAGTTGCGGTTCGATTTGTAGGCACCCATCACGGATGAGTAGGAGAAATGGCCGTTCTCGCTCATCATGCAGGACAGTCCCTGGAGGATGCTCAGGTTCGCCTTGTGCTTCTCCAGGCCCTGCAGCCAGAACGGCAGCTCGTGCCCGTCCAATGCGACCTCTAGCGGCTCCTTTTTCTCATCCTTGGCCTTGTCCTGTGCCGAGAAGGTTGGCAGCGCCACTTCCAGCGGACGTTCGCCGTTGGACTTGCGGATGAAGACGAAACGCTTTGGAAAGCCGCTGGCCGTTGGGACTCCGCCAAACGCTTCGAGCGATGGAATGAGTGAGAGGGCACCCGCGCCGAGGGCGGAGGTTTTGAGGAAATCTCTTCTGGTTTTCATGCTCTTAATTGGCGGTTGCTTTGCGATAGATGAACGAATCCGAGGTGAGAAGCGAGACGATAACGGCATCAAAGCTGCCGCCGCTTTTGACGTAGGCCTGATCCGCATCGATGAGCGTCTGCGAATCCGAGAGTAACTCGTTGCGGCCCATGAAGTAGCGGAAGGCATGGCGGATGATGGACTGGCGCACCTTGGCCGATTTTCCGAGACGCCCGGCCAGGTCGATCGCGTCCCGGACGTCGCCATCCAGTTTCGGGTCGCCGGTGCCTGCTAGAGTGCCGTTCGCCACCACCGGAAGGGTCTTGTAGATATCCCTCAGATCCGCCTGCGGCGCACCTTTGTCGGGCATTTTCTTGATCAGGTTGTCAGGATGTTCTAGCGACTCCACGGTGCGGAAGCGGCCGAAGTCGTCATACATCTCGAAGGTGTTTCCTAACGGATTCATGCTCTCGTGGCACTTCCAGCAGTATTCCTGCTCCGTTTTCCCCGCGAGGCGTGAGCGCAGGGTCTTGGTGTGATCCTCGGGAATCACCGCGTCCACGGTGACAGGGACATCCGGAACGGTTCCGGCCAGCAGCTTTTCGCGCACCCACTTGCCGCGCCGCACCGGATCGGTCTCGGTGTTTGCGGCAAAGGCGATCAGCCAGGCGGGGTGCGTGAGGATGCCCTTGCGATGCTCCATCCTGGCGGGCTGGTTTCCTGGATAATTCCAGTTCACCAAATCGAGGTTGAAACATTTTGCCACGGCTTCACCCCGCAATTGCTTGCCGGTGCGGGTCATTGCCTCGGTGACCCCATGGGATGGATAGGCGGGGAAAGGGACCGCTGAGGTCTGGCCCTTGCCCAGCCGCTCGACGTAACTTTCCATGGATTGCTGGAGGGCACGAACGGCGCTCAGGCGCCCTTTGTCGGAACCTATCGTTTTCACATCCACGTTCCTAACAGGAACCTTCTCCATGAAAGGTATATGCGCCTTGAGGTCATCCGCCTTGAACTTCTCCCAACCCTTGTCCTTGAAATAATCGTAGATTTTGCCGATGTTCTCAGTTGAAGTGATCATCGCCTCGTTGTTGCCCGAGTGGTAAACGTAAAAGTCCTCGGTCGTCAGGAGCTTTTCGAAGACATTCTTGTCCTCCTCCAGGATATGCTCGACCAACATGTCCGCCTCGCTGACGAGGCGTCCCACTGCTGTCACGTAGTCACCGCCGAAGCGCTTGTTGTCCTTGAAGATCGGAAGCATCCGGGGATACCCGAAGAAGTCGCGGAAAAAGCGGAGCTCCCGGATCGGCATGTTGGTGAAGCTGTCGGCGAGTCCGCTTTTCTCCACCGCCTCATCGATCACGTAGTATTGATCCCTTTTCTTGAGCATGCGCTCCACCTCCCGCTTGTAGTCCTCTCGGGTGTTGAGCCTGCCTGACTTCGCAGCCTCGGTCAGTTCCTTGTCGGGGCTGCTGTCCGTTAGTGCGTAGGAGATGGCGTAACTGGCGTCGTATGGCGAAAGCATTTTCCTGTCATCTTGATCCGCCGGCCCTTCTCCGAATTCGTTGCGGTAAACGAAATCGGAATTGAGGATGAGGGTCTGGATGAGTTTCGCGATCGCCTCCTCGGTCCCGATTTTTCCGAAATCCGATTTGATCTGCGCGAAGTAACCTTGCTTCTCCTTCGACGAAGGGGCGCGTTCGAGGATTTTTTCGAACAGTTGGTCGACGAGGGCTCCCGACGCATCCTCGGTCGGAGGGCCGGACTTGATCCGCACCTGGCTGAATTCCTCTTTCCACCCGGCCACGCACTTGGCGATGATCTCGTTGTAGCGATCCCCCTTCTTGCGATGTGTCTTGATTGCATCTCGGATGAGGGTCATTTCGGCGTCCGCAGGTGGATTGGGTGGCCTTGTCGTCTGGTTCTTGGGCATGCGTTTGATGAGATCCTCCATGTAGGCGCGCATGAAGGCCACACGTGACTCGACCGTCCTTTCATTCACGCCGAACACGAACCAATCCCTCTCGCATTTCGCGATGAGGTCTTCATCCGAAACTCCCGTGCCAGAGTGCCTCTGGATGCCTGCCCAGATCTGGGTCTGCTCATCGCGGGAAGGCGCAGCCGTATCGAAGACCGGCTTCTTGAGCGGTTTCCCATCGGGCCCGACACTTTCCTGCGGCGGCTTGCCTTTGGTGGGGACGAAGACCGGCAGCATGGCCGCGTTCGCATTTCCGTAAAGTTCGGCAAGCAGGCTCTCGATGCTGGCGTTCAGGTAGGTTTCCCGGGTCGCGAGGATCTTCCGGTGATCCCATTCCGTTGCCATGATGGTCCGGATCGCGGGAACGTAGCTCTTCTTCTCCGCGAGCGTGATCATGTAAGCGGAAACTTCCCTGGCGTTCGTGATCATCGTCAGCAGATGGCCTCCGTCCAGGATGGTGGTGTCGTAATAGCGGACGCCGCTGTCGGTCGGCAGCAGGAAAGGGTTGGTCAGGTTGAGCGTCCGGTTGTTGCTGCCGATGACGAAATGCCGCTTGCCGTCGATCTCCAGGAAAGGGGTGTGCTCCAGCAGCTTGTTGAACTTCGCCTCGAAAATGAACTCGCTGATCAGCCAGCGCCTGTCGGGGGTGAACGCCTTGAGATCCTTGTATTTCCCGGAGAACAGCTTTTCGTGATCGACGTAATTTCCATACGCCGGCATGCGGAGTTTCTCCTCCAGCTTCGAGGCGTTGTGGGCGTTGAGCTCCTTGGAAAGCCATGCGACCAGATCCTTTCGCTCCGCTTCGGTCGGCTGGGTCTTCTTTTTCGGCGGCATGTGCTCGAGAAAAACCTGCTCCTGCATCTTGTTCATCAGATCGAGCCGGGCTTCGAGGGGGATGGCGGCTAGATTGTCGAGCCGCACATCTCCTTTTTCCGTCCCGTCCTCGTGGCAGTCCTGGCACCTTTCCTCCAGAAGATGCTGGATGGGTTGGGGGATCGCCAAGGGCGCTCGCACCTCCGTGGGCTCCGGCGATTGGGCATGAGCCGTGAGGATGGCCAGACCGCAGACGAGGGATCCGGCAATGATGGTGAACTCTGGGTGACGAGGCATTAATTTTAAACAATGTTTCGGGGAGCTTCCCAAGGAGCGGGGCAATGTCAACCCGACCAAGAAGGCGCTTGCCCGGGCATCCGAACGTGAGAAATCGCGGTCCTCTTTCGTATTTGCCGGGGAAAGATGCCGCGCCGGTGGAGAGTTCGTCCCGGGCGATCGATTGACAAACTCCAACCGGTGCCTCTTGAGTGGGACATGAAGTTGCCCATCATCACCAATCGCGGATTTTACCTGCCGTGTCTTGCATCCCTGCTCGTCGTGGTGGCGTCTGCCTTGCCGGTGACAGGTGCACCGTCCCGCGGGATCTGGTGGTGGACGTCTCCGAAGCATCCGTGGGGCAGCGGGCAGGCGATTGGAAATCCTGCCAAGGAGGCCGAGGTGCTGCGGTTTCTAACTGTCTGGGAAATTGACTCCATCTACACGTGTTTCGGCAAGGAGGCATGGTCCAGGCCGGGGCAGATCCGTGGATGGAACGAGCGGGTCCACGCGGCTGGCAAGACGTCGCAATTGCTGTTGTCCGAAAACACCTGGATCGATCCGAAGCATCGTCGCAATCTGCTGGAGGTCCACCTTCGGCGCGAGTTGATCGAGTTCAATGGCGCTTGTGATACTCCGCAACAACGCTTCGACGCGGTGCATCTCGACATCGAACCGCACGGCCTGCCCGGATGGAAATCCATGACCCCGGAAGCTCGCAAGAAGCTGCTTTTCCAGTTCCGTGACACCTTGCGGGAGGTGCGCGCCTATCTGGACGGACACGGAGCCGGAAAGATCCCGGTCTTCGCCGATCTGCCGGTGTGGTACGATCAGGTGGGCAAGCCGGTGGGGTGGGTGTCCGCCGATGAGCGGGACGCCTGGTTCGCGGACCTCGGCAAGTCACTCGCCGGTATCTCGTTGATGGCCTACGAGCGCGACACCGCCGTTAGAATTGAGAGCGGAGTGTCATGGGAGCTCGGAAATTTCAAACGGGAGGTCCGTGTCGGCCTGGAAGTCAGTGTGGGCCCGGGAAAAACCTGGAAGTCGAATGAGGACCTGATTTCCATGATCAAGACGCAGGAGTCCGCCACTCCGTTACGTCAGGTGGACATTCACGATCTGATCCAGTTCCATGATGCGGTGACTGCCAAGCCGGACTGACTCCGGGCCAATCGTGGTGGGGCGGGCGATCCGTGAACCGTTGCGGTCTCCGCCAATTGACGCAATTCCATCGACATTCCGCCGATCGATTTTTCAGCCTGGAATAATTGCTAGATCGGAAATGTTTGAAAGGTAACCTGATCCGGGAGAGATCATTCCATAAAACCATGAAATCCATCATCCAGATCATCGCCGCGGGCTTGGCCCTGGTCGCCTCAAGTTGGGCGGAAGAAACACCTGCTTCTCCTCCGACGGCCCCGCCGGTGACAGATCCGGTGAATTCATGGTCGTTGGTCTATCTGCCGGATCTTGATTGGACGGAGGCGGAGGTGAAGGAGACGCTCGTGCTGCTCCAGCATCTCCGGCCCGATCTGGTGCTATCGGTGGCACCTTGTCCGTTCGCCGAGGCAATCCGCACCCTGGAGTGCAAGCCCACGGTGATCGACAAGACTCAACGCGCGAATCTGGGGGAAGCCTGCGGGTTGCCGGCCCTGCCCTTGTCGTCCTATGCGGATAATAGCACGTTTCACCCTTTCGGCCGTGCGGAAAGCGGACCCGCCGGATTGGTTTGGCTTTCCGTTGAGCAAGGTGCATCGCAATTCAATGGTCCGGCAAGTGACGTCGGGGAATTGCGCGCCATTGCCACCATGCAGGTCCGCAAGCAACTGGCAGACCGGAAGGGTGAGGTGGTTTTCCTTTCGGATTCCTCCGTGCCAACTCCTGCCGAGAGCACATGGAGGTTGCCTTTAAAAGGCGTTAGATATGAGCAGGCGGCGACGGAGGTGACGGGTTTTGCCTGTATCCGCCCCGGATCCTTGCAGGGGGAAATTCCGTCCGTGGAGGGGATCACCAAAAGAGTGCCGGTGATTCACTGGATTCACTCAGGGGCCGATGGCATGGAATGGGAAGTCCTGCCCACCGACGGTGGCCCCGCCATCCAGCGTTCCACTCCCGCAAGCAACAAACCATCCTCTGTTTTCGATAGGCAAACGGTCGCCTGGACCAAGGCTCCGCCCGCTCCTGCGGAAGTTCCCTTGTGGATGGACGACTACGTCAACAGCAATCCGGCCCTTGATACCGGCGACACCCGCAAGCAGGGAACCATGGACAGGCGCTATGGCTGGATCGACCATGGGGTGCCGAGGGAAGAGTTCAATATCTTGCGCTCCTCGGACGCACCGTTGGTGGCTGGAAAGCAAAAAGGGTGGGACTTGCCGCGTGGGATGATTCGCTCACCTGGAAATCTCTTTGCCATCGGGGTCGGTGATTCGGACGATAGCGGCGTGGAACCGGCGGAGGGAGGTGACGACGGCGTCAATGTCTCTCTGGAAGATCTTCGCACGGACAAAAGCATTCTACTCTATTACGCCGGTCTTCACTCGGCCTGGCCTTCAGCAGCGACGTGGTTCACGGATCGCTATGTCATCACCTCGGGAACCGGCTGCACTTGCGACCCGGTTGTTTTCGCTAGAAATGTTTTTGATCGCGGCGGTGAGGACGATCCCTATCTAACGCCCCAGATCCATGCGCAGACCATTTACCTGTTCGATTTGCAGTCCGGGAAATCGTTCTTCACCCACAGCATCGCGCCAAGTGACAATCACGGCCGGTCGTATGCGCCCACCGAAAGAATCGTTTTTCCGCTGGAATCTTCTCCCATCAACGTGTGGAGCTGGCGGACCTTGTGGAAGGCGATCGAGGACGGATACCATGCGAAGCCGGAACCGGCCCCCTTTGCGACGGAAGCGGTGGCCGAGCTTGCCAAACTGCCGATGGAACCCGGACTGCAATGGAAGGATCTCGGGATCTGGCCACGACCGGAAATCTGGCAGCTCGCGTCCGAGACTGCGGATAGGGATCATTTGAACCCAAGCGAAAAGCCGTTGGCTGGCGGCGATTCCTACCTCTCCTACACCGAGAGCAGCGACGGACAACGCCGCTACACGATTGCAATTGCCGGCTACCCTGACAAAACGCAGTTCTCACAAAAGGACCCAGTCACGCAGGTGGTGGCGCACGCGGATCTTTTCACGACTGGAAAAGGCTGCCTTCCGCAGCTCGATACGATCCAGCGCATGGGTGACGAAAAGCGCTATCTGGCGCTTGCCGGCACTTTTCAAAAACCCGGAAACCCGGTTGCCGGGAGAGGAAGGTGGATGCTTCTGATTGATTTGCTGCACCACCGTTCGTGGTCGGCGCATTGGTGAAATTCGTCGGGATTTTGTGCGAGGATTTCCTGAACCGCGAGGTTCCATTTTCAATTCAGGCTGAACTCGCTTGGCTCAGGAGGCGATGGATTCCACCCGCAGTTTTCCCATGCGTCGCTTCAGTCGATGGCTGGTCTTTGACAAACACAGAAGGAGTTGATGCCAGCGACCGATATCTTCGCGTGAATTCGCGCCGGTTCACTCCAGATTTTCGAATCGAGATTTTGTCCCCCGACAATAAGTGCTTCGAGATTGCTTCTGGCATTTGGTCCCGACCCATGGTTGCCTCGACAGGGCTGTGACTTCAAATTAGGCTCGCCGCCTGCCTCCACTTCTCCGCCATGCACTCGTCCACCATGCGATCCATCTTTAACTCCGCTTTTACCGTTTTACTCATGTCCATTGGGTCCGCCCAGGCGGATGAAATCGCACAGAAGGACATCCTCGGATTGTTCCGTCCGGTCGAGGGATGGCATGGCGTCGCCGAGGCCGCGGCGGTCCCAGACAAGACCGAGCTGAAGGCAAGCGGGGAAGGGGACATCGTCGTCAACGGAGCCGGCAAGGCACGCTATCTCGTCACCAAGGAGGAGCTCGGTGACGTCCGGGTCGAGTTGGAATTCATGATTCCGAAAGGCTCCAACGCGGGCGTCTATCTGATGGGGCGCTACGAGGTGCAGATCCTCGACAGTTTCGGCAAAATGAAATTCGGCAGTGGTGACCTGGGTGGCATCTACGAGCGTTGGGACATCACGCGTCCGCAAGGCCGGCAGGGATACGATGGCATTGCGCCGAAAGAAAACGCCGCCAAGGCCCCCGGCGAATGGCAGACCTTCGAGATCATTTTCCGCGCTCCGAAATTCGACGATGCGGGAAAGAAGGTGCAGAACGCGACCTTTGAAAAAGTGACGGTGAACGGAATCGTCGTGCAGGAGAATGCCGAGGCGACCGGTCCGACGCACTCGGCCCCGCTCGCCGGCGAGGCTGCCAAGGGGCCGGTCGCGATTCAGGGCGATCACGGCCCCATTGCCATCCGCCGCTTTCAGGTCACCTCCATCCCTGATGAAACGGCGACCCGTCTAGCAGAACTGGATGCTTACTGGACGGAAGTCTCGCGCACCGTGCACGAGGGCGATTTCGAGGCCTACGCCAGATCCTATCACCCGGACGGGATCCTCGTCAGTGGCAGCAAGAAATACAGCCAACCCATTTCCAAGGCGCTGGCACGCTGGCAGCATGAATTTGTCGATACCAAGGCTGGCAAGATGAAAGCCAGCGTCGAGTTCCGCTTTTCGCAACGCTTCGGCGACGACAGCACCGCCCACGAGACCGGCATTTTCCTCTACTCCGCGCAACTTCCCGGCGAGGCTCCCAAGAACGAATACATCCACTTCGAGGATCTGCTGGTGAAAAAGCCGGATGGCTGGAAAAGCCTGATGGAATATCAGAAATCCGCCGCCACCCAGGCGGAGTGGGACGCGCTGAAGTGATATTCCGGTGATGGAGCGCTCTCATTTGCAGACTGTTTGGAAATTGACTTGGGGTTCTGGTTAGAGAGGATGTTCCCATGAAAAAGTTCAACTGGCTTGTCATCGGATTCCTCATCCTGGTCCAACCCGCATCCGCCAACGGGGGCGGCTATTTCCGGGGAGGCGTGGAACATGCGGGCGACGTCGCCGGATTTGAGCCGAAGGAAACGGAGAAGATCCGCATCCTCGACGAGAAGCTGACCGTCGCCCTGGGTTCGAAATCCGCCGATGTGGAAGTCCGGTATCTGATGCACAACGAGACGGACAAGAAGGTGAAGGTCCGGTTCGGATTTCCCGTGGAAGAGTCGTTCGACAGGGAATTGATGGTGAGCGTGGGCGAGGACGGTTCGAAGAAAACGAAACTCCTGAAATACTGCCGGAACTACGTCATCACCGACTCAGGAAGCCCAATCAAATCGACATGGCAGGCGGAGAAGAAGCCCGCCAATGACAAACGCTTCGCCGGTATCGCGGGTTGGCTGGTTTCCGAAATCACCTTCGCCGCCGGTGAGGAGAAGCCGGTGATGATCCGTTTCCAGAGCATCTATCCGACGGAGGAGTGGAGTGTCAGCGAGGAAACCTCGGAAAACCCCGGGTTGTTCCGATACCGCCTCTCCACGGCGGCCTGTTGGGCCGGGACCATTGGCATCGGAAAGATCATTCTCAAACCCAACCAGATCGATCCACAGGAACTCAAGGTCCTGAAGCCGGTGAACCGGTTCAGGAAGGAAGGCGACAACTGGGTTTGGAATTTTGAGAATCTGGAACCGACGCTGGCGGATGACCTGGAGATCGAGGCGCGCCCAGCGATCAACGGACACCATGCGACAAAAACCTCGCAATACGTCGAGCGGGGCGGCAAGTGGTTGCTAGCACATACCAACTACAAGGTGACCGCGAGTTCCGTTTTGCCCCCGGCCGACGGACATGCCTATGAGGCATTCAACGTGAAGGAGTTTTGGGGAGACACGACCTGGAGCGAGGGGGCTCCCGGCAACGGCACTGGCGAATGGCTCGAACTCAAGCCGGATGTCTCCAAACCACTGGCCGCGATCGAAATCATGCCCGGTTTCTTCAAGAGCGAGGGATTGTTTCTTGCCAATGCCCGTCCGAAGAAAATTCAGGTGCTCCTCAATGACGAACATCGTTTCGTGGCGGATATTCCGGACATCATGGCATCCTGCCGGATTCCTGTCCTCGGCTATTCGAAGCCGGTAAGGAAGATCCGCCTTACCTTCCAGGAAGTCTGGCCGGGCACGAAGTTTGAGGACCTCTGCGTCACTGGTGTTAGATTGGAGGTCAAACTCGACAAGAAGCCCACCATTGGACCGGTTCGTTAGATGTTTATTGGCAACGCTTGCTGTTGCTGGTTTCGCCAGTGGCGGACAGGAGCTGCCGGTGTTTCTCGCGGACAACCATGCCGAAACCGCAGGCTGGATCACCCGGAATTTCGATCTCGACGAGCCGCATGTCCTGGTTCTGATCGATGCCCATTCGGATGCCTCGGCGGTGGAGCGGTCCGATGAGATGCGCGAGGAAATGCGCCGGGTTCCCAATGAAAAGGAACGTGAGGTCCGGATGGAAAGTTGGCGGAAGAACGGCCGTCTCCAGGCATTCAACTGGATCGAGCCGCTGATGCCCCGTCCGCTGGATCACGTGCTGTGGTTGGCAGCTCCGGAGCTGGATGAGGACAAAATTTCCGTGAAATCCGCCGCCGCCATCGATGCTTTGGATGGTCGCCTGGAAGTCGAGCCAAGGTCCGCGGGTTCCTTCGAACGACGATGGGAAACTTGCGATCTCAAGGGCTTCCGCGACTGGAAACCGGGAATGCGGAAAGTCATCCTCGCCATCGACCTGGATTTCTTCGCCGGGATGAAGCCTGCGGATCGCGTGAAATATTTCGAAGCGATTTGGGAACGCGCCATGGAATGGCCGGGACTGGCTGGGGTGGCGTTCGCCGTTTCTCGTCCGTGGCTAACCGATGACGCGGAGGCGGATGCTCTGGTGGCACTCGCTGTCGGGACCGTTCATCGCACCCGTGGCGCGCGATTGGAGATCGACGCGTCGGTCGATGACCGTCCCGACGATTCCTTGAAAGCGGCGGAGCTGGGACAGCGGATTCCACGTTGGGATTTTTCCAAGGTGTCGTTCGAGACCCGCGCAAGGTTGTCAAAGTCCGGCGAACTTCCGGCGATCACCGATCGTCATCGGACCTGGAATCTATCAGAGTGGGGTAAGGATGTTGACACGGTCCGAATCACTCCCGAAACCGGTGAGATGGATAGCGATGGCGTTTGGCGCTTCCAACTCGGCAAGGAGCCCGTGCTCAGGAGTGCGCCGCCCTCCAACGCGACGGGAAGAACCCGTTGGTTTCTGTTGGAGCCGGCGGGGCAAGCTTACGACCTTCTCCCTGAGACGGGACTTGGAAAAAGTTTTTCAAGTTCTCCCGCGAGGTGGATCTATGAAAAACGCCGCAGTCTGGGAGAGACCGCGGATTTCCAGCTCGATCCGGCGAAATGGCGTCGCGACACCGGAGGGCGATTCCTGATAGATGCGGAAGTGGAAACTTCGCGTGGCTGGATTCCTGCCTCCCGCATCGAGCTCCGCATCCTCGCAGCGGAAGGTTTTCGCGGTTCTCTCTCGGAATGCATGGGCATGCCCTATGTCTTCGGCATCGCCGGGGTGCGCGCCCGCGATCTAACCGGGGTGGATGCCGGTTGGGGAAGCGATTGCGCGAACCTGCTCATCCACGCCTGGCGGCGCAACGGCATCCCGTTAGGCTGGGGCGATCCCGGCAGGCTCAGGGCTCAGCTCGATACCAAGGCTGAAAACGTGAGGATTGACCGATTTCGTGAAGATCACTGCTGACGAGATCGAGCGTGGCATTGCCATCGACTTCGGCAAACACGTCGCTGCCGTTTGGGAAGACCGGGAGCCTTTGGGTGTGTTAGGTGGAGGCGATCTCGCCATGCATCACCTCGGTGGGATGCCTGAAATCATCGAGTTGGGGAAACTCATGGAGTCCCGCCCGGTCTTTTCGTTGCGCGTGCCGCGCGTCCGGAAAAGTTGTCGCGTGAGTTTCGCAGGGGATGTCGTGTTGTCCTCCGAGGATCGTGGGGTGGTCGAGAATTTCAATCGGCGAGACTCGGATGCCCTCGTGGTGAACCTGGAAGGCATTCCATCCCTACACGAGCCCGAGGAAAAGCGACGATATGATTTCCGCTTTCCGCCTGAGCGTTTGAAGTGGTTGAAATCCTGCGGGGTGGACGCGGTTTCACTCGCCAACAACCACGCCGCCGATGCCGGATTGGAAGGAATCATCGAGGGAATGGCCGCATTGAAGATGGCCGGCATCGCCGTTTTCGGCGCGGGTAGAAACGAACGGGAAGCCTGTCAGCCATGGCGTACCGTGCGAAAGGGAATCCCGATGGCGTTCTTCGGTGTTAGCTATTTCGACGTCGGCGCGGCCGGTCCGGAGCAAGCGGGTGTCGCGGTCCTGCCTCACCATCGCGAGATCCTCCAACAGGAGTTTCTGAATGCCCGGACGAGAGGCGAGAGGATCATCATCATGGTCCACGGCGGAACTGAATACGACGCCCTCGTTGACGACGATCAACGCGAATGGGCACGCTGGCTGGTGGCGCGAGGTGCTTCGCTCGTCGTCGGATCGCATCCCCATGTGATCCAGCGCGATGAATTTCTCGCCGGAGCGCTCATCGTTCACTCGCTCGGCAACGCGGTTTATCCACGTGCCCTCAAGGGTGCCGACTCGGGCGCGGTCAGGGTGCTTGAAATTGGGATCGACTGAAAGGCCGCCGCCCGCCACAAGTCCATTTTCATCTGCCAGAAAATCATGCGCGATCCCCTCGCTTCCCGTTTCCCAACCTTTCGTGGTGCCCGACGCCGGGCTCGCGCCTGGGCGAAGATCGCCGAGCGCCTGGGTTTTTCCCCGATCTGCACCGTGACGATGCGCCTGGGTCATCGCATGACGCTGGACCGGCGGAGTGGCACGGAGCGATGGCCGTTTTACTCCGGAAGCTATGACGACGGTGTGATCACCCGCATCGCTTCCCTGTTGCCCGAAGGACACGCTTTCCTCGACGTTGGGGCAAATGTCGGCTTCTTCGCCGTGGGCGTCGCGTGGCAGTGCCGGAATCGAACGTGCATGGTCCATGCCTTCGAACCCGGACCGGGGAATTTTGAAAAGCTCTCGGCAAACATCGCGCTGAATCACCTCGATCAACGCGTGACGGCCAATTCCTTCGGCTTGTCGTCTTCAGCAAGTGTGGCCGTCCTCACGCTGCGCGAGGATTACCTGGAAGGTTCGCGAAGTGGAAATGCCGCGATCGAAATCAACGATGGCGATGACGATCGCTGGGAGAAGGTCGAGGTGAAACTCCGGTCGCTTGACGAGGTTTGGAGTGATGATCGGATCGGAGTCGTGAAACTCGACATCGAGGGGCACGAGGATGAGTTCTTCGCGGGGGCTCGCAACACCCTGTGCCGCCACCGGCCCATCCTCTACATGGAGATCAACAACCACTATTATCACCGCAAGGGGAAGTCGCTTGAAAGCGCCTATCAGTTCCTGCTCGGCGACGGCTATTCCATCCATCGTGATCGCAAGGGTGAGCCGCCGGAAGCGGTCGGCGGGACGGACGGATTTCAAACCGTGGAGAACGTCTGGTTGGTTCCTCAAGAGAGGCGTGCGGCATTCGATGCGATCCATGCGGTCGGCTGAAGCGAATCACGAAGGTGATTCGCCGGTCACATGCCTGAAGGTCGATTCCATGAATTCAAAAAATAGGTCAAACCGCCTGAATTTTGGCACGCCAGGTGCTTTGTTTCATTTGTCGCGACACTACAGGCGGTCCGACTGAGATGCTCCAAGGTTAATGGGTTTTCCGCGGGGATGATCGGTCGGGCCGCTTCCTTTTTGAAGTGGCGATGTCCTATCAATGGGCGGCCTCAAGGAAAGAACGCTCAACGCTGTCGTTCGGATCCGATGAGACGGCGTGATCCCGCCACAGCCAGCGCATCATTCCCGGGAAAATCGACCCGCCCTGCTTCTGGCCGTGGTTGCCGATGCCCCATGTGTAGTTCAGGTCATAACCCTTTTTCTCAAGGGCGTCCTTCAGCCGGACGTTCTGATAGAACCAGTCCATTTTCAGGTTGTCCGGCCTGCGGTGATCGTTCCGGCCGTCTTGCATGAAAAGCCGGATGGGTTTCCGCGGGCTTGCCGCCACGAGTTCCGGATAGATGTGCTCGCCGCGGATGTCGGTGAAACTTCCGACAAAGGTGATGACCTTGCGGAAATCATCGGGCCGGAACCACGCCACGCCGAACGCCGCGCAGCCGCCCGAGCTGGATCCCATGATGGCGTGCTGCTCGGGATCGGCGGAAATGTTGTATTCCTTCCTTAACGCGGGCATCAGCTCCTCGACGATGACGCGCGCGTAGTTTTCGTTAGGCGGGTTGTATTCGTCGGCCCGGTTGGTGGTCTTGTCGCCCCATTCACGCGGGTTCGGCTCGGGTTGGTCCGGGCGCCGGCCCGGATTGATGAACACACCCAGCATCACGGGGATCTCGCGGCGGTAGATCAGGTTGTCGATGACCCGGTGCGCCTGCACGTCTCCCGGCTCCGCCTTGAGGGCCTGCCCGTCGTTGAAGATCATCACCGCGGTGGGTTTGGATGGGTCGTATTGCGCCGGAACATAGACCCAATACGTGTGTTGGGTTCCCGGAAAAACCTTGCTTGGAATGACCTTGGCCTCGGTGAATTTTCCCTGTGGAACGCCTTCCTGCGGTTTTGAATCGTCACCTAACCGATAGAACCGGTCGTTCGCCCTATCCTCCGCCTGGGGTTTCGCCGCGGGTGGCTTCGGCGGGGTTCCGGTGTTCTGTGCTCCGGCAAGCGCGGCGAGAGAGAGAAACAGCGGAACTGCCAGATGGGATGTCCTTTTCATGGTCAGGAGGATCTAAGGTGATGCCGATCCGGACGTGAATCAGGAAATCACGGATGTCTTTCAAATGCGCATGATGAGGGAACGGGATCGGAATTGTCGCTCGCATTCCGGGAGAAAATCACGATGGTGCCCACTGTCATGAACCGAGTCATCAAAACAAGCGGACTGCCAGCAATCGGGTGGGTGATTGCGATTTTCTTAAGCGCCCCAACTCTGGCAAGCGCCAGGGAGCCCGGCGTTGCCAATGCTGCCGGTGCCAGAACCTTGCGGGATCTCTCTTATGTCACGGACGGCCACCCACGGCAAAAACTCGATCTCTACTTGTCCGGGCAAAAGCAGGCTCCGCTGCTCGTCTATATCCACGGCGGTGGCTGGTGCCAGGGCTCCAAGGCGCGCGTCACCGGGCTTGAACAGATTATCGCGCAAGGATTCGCGGTCGCGAGCATTGAGTATCGTTTCAGCCAGGATGCGGTGTTTCCCGCGCAGATCGAGGATTGCAAGTCGGCCATCCGCTGGCTCCGCGCCCATGCGGCCGACTACGGCTACGACCCGGCCCGGGTTGCCGCGTTTGGCGAGAGCGCGGGCGGGCATCTCACCGCCCTGTTAGCCACCACCGGAAACATCCGGGATTTCGACAAGGGCGAGAATCTTGACCAGTCGAGTGCGATCCAGTGCGGCATCGACTGGTTCGGCCCGACGGATTTTCCCGGCTTCCATCCTAACAACGGCAAGACGGTCGCGGAGCTCACTGGCAAGGACTCGGTGGTTTTCAAGCTTTTCGGCGGACCGCCGCTGGAGAAAATGGAACTTGCGAGGCGTGCGAGTCCTGTGACCTGGGTGACGAAATCCACCGCGCCACTGTTCATCGCGCATGGCACGAGGGATCCTCTCGTTCCCGTCGGCCAGAGCACCGGGTTGGCCGATCGAATGAAGGAAGCGGGCGTGGACGTGAGCCTCGACCTGATCGAGGGCGCCGGACATGGCGGTCCGCAGTTCACGGCAGGCGACAAGCCTGTCAGGATGTTTGAATTTGTGAGCCGCCACCTGCGCGCGGATCGTGTTACAAAATAACAACGGTCGTTCCCGGCGAGCCGGATTCCGGATCAGGCCTGGAATGTTCCGGCGATGATCAGGCTGCCGATGATCAGGCCGATGCCGATGCGGTACCAGCCAAATGCTGATAGACCGTGGCTCTGAAGGAAGGAAACGAGCCATTTCACCGCGATGGCGGCGGAAATGGCTGCCGCGACGATGCCGACGACCATCGGAAGGATTCCATACTCATGGATCATCAGCTTCGTTCCACCGAAGAGGACGTTGTATTTCTCGATGTCGTCCACCTTGTCGATGGCGTCCTTGGCGGTGGCGGCGGTAAGGGTGACCACACCTAACAAAAACGAGTATTCCACCGCGGCGCGGATGGAGAGTCCGACGATCAGCCCACCGCAGATGGTCATCAGGCTGCGGCTGGTGCCGGGGCACATGGCCACGCACTGGAGCAAGCCGATGAAGAGCGCCATCTTGAGTGTTAGGTTGGCGAGCTCGGCCCCGCCGCTTCTCGGTGGGTTTCTCTTCCGCCACCACGCGACGGTGAGAATGCCGACTCCGCCGATGATCCATGCGGCGACCACCGGCCACATGCCAAAGAGGTGATCCTTGATCCAATGGTTCAAAAGCACGCCCAATACCGCGGCGGGAATGAAGCCGGCGATGATGTTGATGGCGAGTTTCAGTCCTTCCGGATTTTTCCCGAGGACACCCTGGATCATCTGAAGCACCCGCTTCGAGTAGAGGCCGAGGACGGCGAGGATCGCGCCACCCTGGATGCAGACGGCGAAGGCATCGGCGGCGGCCTTGGATTCGGGACCACCCACGCCGATCCCCATGACCCTTTGGGCGACGATCAGGTGGCCGGTGGAGCTAACAGGAAGATACTCGGTGATCCCTTCGATCACGCCCAGGATGAATGCTTGCCAAGGGTGCATGTTGAAATTTCAACGAAGCTGCTGGAGGGGCGTCCGGCACGCAAGGCATTTGCAGTTGATTCGGGACGTTGGCTGAACGATGATTTCCGCGTGATGCAGCAGTTGCCATGAAAGTCCACTACCTGAGAATGGTGCGACGGGCATTTCGCGCACTGCGACACCGGCGGATGCGCCACCGGCCGTGGTGGCGGAAGATCACCAAGCCGCTTTTCCACCGCAGCTTGTGGGTTCCTTGCCGTGACTCGGTGGCGAGCGGATTGGCCATCGGGCTGTTCTTCTCGATGATGCTGATGCCCTTCCAGATGATTCCGGCGGCGGTTGTGGCCATGAGGGCGAGGGCGAATGTCCCTTTCGCGATGGCGGCTTGCTGGTTGACCAACCCGGTCACCACCCCGCCCATCATGTATGCGCAGTTCCGCTTGGGACAATGGATGCGTGACGTCCTGATGGTGCCCATGCCGGATTTCCTGACTACCGTGAAGTTCACCGTTCCTCTGGCAGGGGAATTCAATGTTGCGAGCTACATTCTCGGCATGCTCACGATGGGGGTTGTCACCGGACTTTTGGCGTATCCTTTGGTGCACTTGTTCGCGGCGATCCTGCCGCATCACCTGCCGGTCCGGAAAAGGCGGATCAAGGTGGTTGGAAACGTTTCGAACAGCCAGCCGTGATCGATCCAATCAGGACTTCTGCTGCGCTGTGGCGAAGCGGCGGCAGGTGACACTTGCTCCTCCGGGAGCTCCCAGCCGTTCAGGCCGGTCCACCACGGGAAACCGGTAGGTGCCCACCTTTGCCATGCTGGTATAACGGATCAGTGCGCCCGCGGCGATGGCTGCGAGACCGAGAAGGGACAGTCCACCCACCACGAGCAGTGCGGTCCTGATGGATCTTTGCTTCGGAGGAGGCGTTTCCAGACGGTCGAAATAGTTGTTGAATCCCTCGGCGAGCTTGCCAACGAAGGCATCCAGATAAGCTTCGGTCGGCAGGTTCTTGTCCACGGCTGCCATCGACTGGGTGAGGATGGCGGTGGATTCGAAATTGGGAACATGCCCTGCGGTTTCCTTTTGCTCGGGTTTCTCGATCATTTCCTGCCCGACGCCGAGCATCCGGCTGTCGGTCTCGAACACGAGGACGACCCCCGTTCCGTCGGGGAGCCAGGAGCGGCGCAGTTCGTTCGCCAATTCCTGGACGGATGTCCCGATCAGGACCGGTTCCAGCACCAGATAGATGCTGAATCCTCGATCCGCCCTGAGCTTGCGGATCTCGCTGGAAATGCGTTGGAAGGAATCCGAGTGGTGGTCCAGCAGGTGGCTGGCATCGAGAATGCCGGACTCGGGAGGCTTCTCCGCGTAGTTCCTGGCCTGCCACTCCGGCTGCGATTGGCCACCAACCGGCAGCGCAAGGCCAACAGCCAGCAGAGTCACCGCCAACCAACTTTTGAAACGCGTCACAATGCCGATATCGTTTAACATATCCTAATTAATGACAAGCGAGATTGTGTTCCGGGTCTCCAGCGTTTCGGGGACGGCAGGCTGGATCAATGGAGGGCAAGTGGGTGGAAGTGGGGTTCCAGTCCACCGAGCGTGCTGAATGAGCACTCAAGTACCACTTAGGGCTAATAATTTAAAATTTGCTCGATTCCGCACGAAATTTTGTCGATTTTTTATCGAAATTGAGCCTGGTCTCACAACGGGAGTATCAAATTTTCCCAAAAATCAAACTCTCCATTTTACTAAAATCACTGAATATCTGTGAGTTGTGAGTTTAGTAAAAATGTGTCAAATTAATCTTGCGAGCTCAGTGTATTTCGGTGTACTTTGGTGCCGCTGAGACTAACACGCCCTCTCCCAAGTGGAAATTGACAACCAACGCTGCACGGGATTTCACCCGTATAAGATCGATCCGAAGTTTCGGGTTTCGATTCAGGCGTCATGGCGTCCCGAGCCCGGGAGTCCGCTTTATCTGATGTTCGCCAAGGACCTTGGCGTGCCGCTCGTCCGGGTTCTCAGCAAGGAATCCTACAATCACAAGGTCGCCACGATCAACGAGAGCCTGAAGACCCCGGCGGAGAAGACCAAGCTGCTTGCGAAGCTCGCGCTGCTTGTCCGCGAGGCGAACGTGAACGAGCAAGGCAAGCTTCTCGTTCCGAAGGATCTCAGCGAGATGGCCGGCATCGCTCCGGATTCCGACGTGATGCTCGCAGGTCGCGGCATGAACTTTGAAATCTTCAGCAAGCCGAACTTCGAAGTCTATTTCGCCCAAATCACCGACGAGGAAGTCGAGGACGATCTCGGAATTTTCTAAACCACTCACCCACCACACACCCAACAACTGCAATGTTGTTCACCCCACCAATCCTGACACTCGAGGCGGTCCGCTCTGCGGCTCCGGCCGCTTTCGCCCGGGTGTCAGGGTTGGGACTCCTTTCAGACGGACAGGCTGGCTCGGGACAGCACGCTTGTTTGTCGATCCAAACGGATTGCCGCACCGCTCCTGGCTGGTTGTCGGTGCGGCGTCTGTTGACCCTTTCATTGGCTGGGCGCATGAAGTCTCTCGGGACAGAGCTTCACGCGCTTTTTGAAACGATGGTCCGCACTGCTCCTGGCTGGTTGTCAGTGCGGCCATCGTCCATTTTTTTTTCAAGGCAGGATGCGTCGCTCGGGACAGCACCGCATCCCGCCTCCCTAACGGACGTCCGCACCGCTCCTGGCTGGTTGTCGGCGCGGCGTCTGTCTGCTTTCATGGCTGGGCGCACGAAGTCTCTCGGGACAGAGCTTCTCGCGCTTTTTGAAACGGTGGTCCGCGCTGCTCCTGGCTGGTTGTCAGCGCGGCCACCGCATCTTTTTTTTTCACGGCGGATCGTGTGGCTCGGGACAGCACCACCATCCGCCTCTCTAACGGACGTCCGCACCGCTCCTGGCTGGTTGTCGGTGCGGCGTCTGTCGATTTTCATGGCTGGGCGTGCGGAGTCTTACAGGGTGTTGCTCCGTCCGCTAATTGAAACGATGGTTCGCGCCGCTTCAGGGGTGTTGTCAGCGCGACCATCGCATGATTTCTCATCAGGACAGGACGGGGGGCTCGGGACAGCACTCCTTCTTGTCGATCACACGGATGCCTGCGCTGCTCCTGGCTGGTTGTCAGCGCAGGCTCCCGTCGATTTTTCCACCAACTCCGGCGCCGGTGACTATCACCTGCCGGTTTTTCCCGCCGAGGTCGCCGAATGGATGGCACCCGCGGAAGGCAGGTTCATCATCGACGGCACGCTCGGCGGGGGAGGGCACAGCGAGATTTTCCTCAAGGCCGGTGCCCGCGTGTTAGGCGTGGACCGCGATCCGGAAGCGCTCGCCCATGCCAGCGCCCGTCTCGCTTCGTTCGGCGACCGGTTTTCCACGTGGGAAGGAAACTTCTCACGCCTCCTGCAGAGCCCCGGGATCCAAAGGGGGGAACGGGCTGACGGCCTGCTGATGGATCTCGGGGTTTCTTCACGCCAGCTCGACTCCGCCGCACGGGGATTTTCCTTCATGCGTGAGGGACCGCTCGACATGCGCATGGGACCTTCCAGCCCACGCACCGCGGCCGACATCGTGAACCAGTGGCCGGAAGCGGATATCGTTAGAATCCTTTTCGAATTTGGTGAGGAATCCAAGGCGCGCAAGATTGCAGGAGCCATCACCAGGCAACGTGCGGTTAGGCCGTTTGAAACCACGCTCGATCTCGCGAACTGCATCGAGAAAGCCGTGGGCCGACACGGCAGGACCCATCCCGCGACAAAAACCTTCCAGGCGATCCGCATGGCGGTGAACGAGGAACTTGAATCGCTCGCCACCGCCCTTGCCGACGCGTCCAAGGTTCTCAAACCCGGAGGGCGATTGTTGATCATCACCTTTCACAGCCTGGAGGACAGGATGGTGAAGCGATTCCTCAAACATCGCGCCACTGAATTTCTCGACGAACCGGGATGGCCGGAACCAAGACCCAATCCCGACTATCAATTCCGGCTGCTGGCCCGCAAGGCCATCGCACCCACCGCCGGGGAAACAGCCCTGAACCCGCGAGCCCGCAGTGCGAAACTGCGGGTTGCACAGCTTTTGGACCTAACACCATGAACCGCCGCCGCAACGAATCACGCACTCCAGCGTCCGTGTTTTTCTCGCTCATCCTCGCTGCCGTCATCGCAGCGTCGGGCGGGGTGCTTCACGCGTACTACAAGAACCGCCAGGTCCAGGTCGCTCGTGAGATCGATGCCATCGACCGCCGTGTCGAGCAGTGCCGTCTCGACATCCGCACCACCGACATGCGTTCGGACCAACTCCTCAACCGCTTCGCCATCCGCAAACAAATCGAGGAAAACGGGTCATCGCTGCGCCCGATTCCAACAGGCGTCATCGAGGAAATCGATGCCGCCACCCTCGGTCGCCACGCCGTCGCCTCCGCTGTTCCCTAGCTCGTGAAATCCTCCTTCCAGATCCGCTGCATCGTCCTGTGCTCGATCCTTGTGGTCGGGCTCAGTGTGCTTTCAGCCAGACTGGTGCAGATCCAGCTCGTCGATCGCCGCTATTCCGAACGTTCGCAACGCGAACGCCACACCACTGAAAGATTGTGGGCCATGCGGGGCTCGATCGTTGATCGCAAGGAGGAGGTTCTGGCGAAAAGCATTCCTGTTAGCACGGTCATCGTGGATCGGAAAATCATGATGGACCCGACTCAGGCGAGCCGTGCGCTTGCCTATCAGGAAGCATCCGAGGAAGCCGGTTGGGCAGAGCTTGACCCGGTGAAACAGAGCCGCCGCGTCAACATGCTTCGCGGTGAAATCCTCTCGAAGGAGTCTGCGGATGTCATCGTCCAGAAACACCTTGCCTACGCGGTTGGCATCCTTGCCAGGGCACTGCGCGTGGACCGCAAGGAGCTTCGCGACAAGATCGAGAACACCAAGGGAAATTGGTTTCCCATTGCCAAGGACCTGCCGCAGGACATCGGCGACCAGCTTGCCGACACGATCAGCCAGTTGAAAGTGCAGGGCATCGTCGTCGAGGGGTCCATCAAGCGCTGGTACACCTCGCCGACCCAGGCGACCCACCTCGTCGGTTTCACCGACGAGGTTGATGAAATGGACGAGAACGGATTTCCCCACACCCGGATGATCGGGCGTTTCGGAGTCGAGTCATCGATGGATTCATTTCTGGCAGGACGCGACGGGTGGCGGGAACATTATCGCGATGCTCGCGGACAATTGGTTCCCGGCCCGGCCACCGGCCTCAAGCCGCCGCGCGCGGGGCTCAACGTCAAGCTCACCATCGACATGGGAATCCAGGCCATCCTCGAGGATGAGCTCGATGCCGGACTGAAGGAATACATGTCCAAGAAGGGAACGGCCATCCTCATGGATCCCAAGACCGGAGAGGTCATCGCGATGGCCAGCCGCCCGAACATGAACCTGAATCTCCTGGACAACCTGGAGGATGACGGAGTCAGCGTGAACTACGCCATCCAGACGATTTATGAACCCGGCTCCACCATCAAGATCGTGGCGGCATCCGGTGCCCTGAACGAGAGGCTGGTCACACCACTGACATCGATCTTCTGCTATAACGGATTCTATCAGGGCAAGGGCTTCACGGTGCGGGATGACCATCCCGTGGGCAGTCTCTCGGTCGAGGGCGTCCTTCAGAAGTCCAACAACAACGGGGCTTACAGCCTGGGGCGGCAACTCGGGTCGAAGCGCTTTTACGATTACCTCCACAACTACGGCTTCGGTCGCAGAACGGGGATTCAGCTCAGTGGCGAAAGTGCCGGGACCGCTCGCAACACCGGCAACGAGGCGGATTTCTCGCGCGCTTGTTTCGGCTATGCCACCAACGTGACTCCCTTGCAACTCGCCTGCGCCTACTCGGTCATTGCCGGTGACGGAAAGCTCAGGAAGCCGCACATCGTGAAATCCCTCATCGCCAATGACGGCACCGTCGTCGAGGACTATCAGCCCGAGGTGATGGGTCAGGTCTTGAGCGCGAGGACCGCCAAACAAATGCGCGCCGCTTTGGAAAAGGTGGTGGAGACCGGCGGCACCGCCACCCGCGCCGCCGTCGATGGCTATCGCGTCGCGGGTAAAACGGGAACCGTCCAGAAGCACAATCCCAGAGGCGGCTACTATACGGATCGCAAGATCGCATCCTTCGCTGGCATGATGCCTGCCGAGGATCCGGCCTTTGTCTGTGTGGTTGTCATCGATGATCCGCGGAACCCTGAGATCAAGGCCCAGGGCGGACTCGTCGCCGCGCCAATCTTCAGCAAGATCGCCACCCGCGTGGCCGCCCACATGAATTTGCAACCTACCGAACCACTTTCCTCCCCGCCTGTGGCAGCCACCCGATGATCCTCCGTGACCTTCTTTCCAGTCTCGAAAAAGTCACGGTCGCGGGATCGTTGGACACGGATGTCCATGCACTGACGGCATCCTCGCGCGAGGTCGCTCCCGGAATGCTCTTCGCCGCCATTCGCGGAACCACGATCGATGGCCACCGCTTCATCAACGACGCGCTAACAGCCGGAGCTTCGGCGATCCTTGCGGAGAAAGCACCTCCGTCCGACTACACCGCACCCGCGACCTGGCTCCACGTTCCCGACAGCCGGATGGCGGTTTCCGCCCTCGCCTCCACCCTGGCCGGTCATCCCTGGAAGGAGTTGTCGCTTGTCGGCGTCACCGGCACCAACGGCAAGACCACCACCGCATTCCTCCTTCACCACATCATGAAATCCGCGTGGCATCGCGCGGGTTTGTTAGGCACCATCCTCGTGGACGATGGCGAGACGTCTGAACCGGCGAAACACACCACTCCGGGGGCGATCGAGCTCGAAGGACTGTTGGGCCGCATGCGGGACAACGGCTGCCGCGGCGTGGCCATGGAGGTTTCCTCCCACGGCATCCATCAGAAGCGGATCTCCTCGATCGGGTTCGACGCGTGCATCTTCACCAATCTAACACAGGATCACCTCGACTACCACGGCACGCTGGATGCCTATTTCAAGGCAAAGGCGGATTGGTTCCACGACCTCGCCGCGAATCCGCTCGGCAAGAAGCCGGTGGCGGTGATCAATCTCGACGATGCCCATGGAGCTGAACTCGCCGCCGCTCTGGATGGCAAGATGCCGGTCCTCCGATTCGGATTCGGCGTGCATTGCGATTTCCGCGCCAACAACTTCCGTCAGTCCGCCCGTGGCATGGAGTTCGAACTCGCCGCCAAGGGGAAGACCTTCCTTGTCAGGGCTCCGCTCATCGGCCGTTTCAATGTTTACAATCTGCTGGGAGCCATCGCCGCCGCCAGCGCCTGCGGCATCCGCCCGCGCGATGCCGTCGCCTCCCTCGCCGAAGCCCCGCAGGTTCCCGGCCGGATGGAGAATGTCGGCAACGCCGGTGGAGCCACCGTTTTCGTGGACTACGCCCACACGCCGGATGCGCTTGAAAATGCCTGCCGCACCCTCAGGGAACTGGACCCGCGCCGCCTCATCACCGTTTTCGGCTGCGGCGGGGATCGCGACAAGGGCAAGCGCCCGCTGATGGCCGCTGCCGCGTCGCGCCACAGCGATGCCTGCATCGTCACTTCCGACAATCCACGTTCGGAAGACCCGCTGGCCATCATCCGCGAGATCGAGGGCGGTCTATCAGGCAAGGCGTCGCGCAGCATTCCCGACCGTGCGGCAGCCATCGAATTCGCGGTGAATAATTCGCTGTCGGGTGACGTCATCCTCATCGCCGGCAAGGGCCACGAGACCACCCAGCAGTTTTCAGACGAAACCATCGACTTCGACGACCGCAAGCACGCCAGCAAGGCCTTGCGCGACCGTGCCCAGGCAATTTCAGAAATGCGATGAATCCCATCACCGCCAAACAGCTTGCGGAAATCCTCGGCGTCTCACGTCGCTGCGGGAGATGGTGACATCATGGTCACCTCCGGAGTCTCGACGGATACCCGCACCATCTCTAACGGCGCTGCCTTCTTCGCGCTTCGCGGTGAGAATTTCGACGGCGATCTGTTCGCACCCAAGGCTGCGGAAGCCGGTGCGGCCGTCGTTATTGTCCATCGGCAGGTCGATGGAATCCCCGCGAACGTCGCGGTGATCGTGGTGGATGACACCTTGCGCGCGCTTCAGCGGCTCGCGCTGCTGGTGGCGCAAGCAACTCGACATTCCCGTGATCGGCATCACCGGTTCCAACGGCAAGACCAGCACCAAGGATTTCACCGCTGCGGTGCTCGGCCGGAAATTCAAGGTCTCCGCCACCCGTGGTAACCTGAACAACCACATCGGACTGCCGCTGACGATCCTCGCGACCACCAAGGAACAGACGGCGGCCGTGTGGGAAATGGGCATGAACCATTCCGGCGAGATCGCCCCGCTCTGTGAGATCGCCAGGCCGAAATACGGCGTCATCACCAACATCGGCACCGCCCACATCGAGTTTCTCGGAACCCGCGAGGCGATCGCCGAGGAAAAGGGAATGCTCGCGCGCGCCCTGCCTGCGGATGGAATCCTCTTTCTGCCCACGACTTGCGATTTTCTCGAATATCTTCGCCAAAGGACCAAGGCCAACCTGATTTCCGTTGGAAACGGCCGGGGCCTCGTCCGCGCGGAGAACCTCACGTATGAGGCGGAAGGAACGCGCTTCACGCTGGTGATCGAGGGTGAGGAGGCGGTGGAGGTTTCGTTGCCGGTGCCCGGACGTCACATGGTGACCAACGCGTTGCTCGCGGCCGGCGGTTGGTTGGAAACTCGGTGTGACTCCCGCTGAGATCGCGGCCGGACTTTCCGGCTCCACTCTAACCGGCGGGCGCCTGTGCCGCTATCAGCATGAGGGGACGACCATCATCGACGATACCTACAACGCGAATCCGGAATCCATGGCCGCCGCCATCGAAACCCTCGCCGACACCCCGGTCGGCCCCGACGCGCGGCGCATCATCGTCCTCGGACGCATGGGGGAGCTCGGTGCGCATGCCGCCGCCGCACACCTCCGCACCGGGACTCTCGCCGCCGAGCGCCGTCTAACGGTCGTGGCGGTGGGCGAGGGTGCCGAGGGCATCGCCGAAGGCGCGGGGAACGCCCCTCATTTCAAGGATCTCGACATGGCTTCCAAATGGTTGTCCCGCGAGGTGAAACCCGGCGACGTCGTGCTCTTCAAGGGCAGCCGTGCCGCCACTGTCGAACGTGTCATGAACGCCGCATTCCCCCGAAACTGATGCTCCCCGCGATTTACGATTTCTGGCAGAACGCCTTCGATCACGGTGACGCGTGGGCGAAGTCCTTCCGTTTCCTGAACCTCTTCCAATACATCACCTTCCGCGCCGCCAGCGCGGGGTTGCTGGCATTCGTCATCTCGGTGATCTTCGGACCCCGCGTGATCCGCAAGTTGATCTCGCTGAAGGTCGGTCAGCCGATCCGTACCGCCGAAGAAGTCCACAAGCTGGCGGAACTTCACGGCGGGAAAATCGGAACACCGACCATGGGCGGTGTCCTCATCATCGGCTCGGTCCTGATCTCCACAATCGTCTTCGCCCGTCCGCTCAATCCGTTCATCGCCGTCTGTGCCTGCACCATGACCGCCTGCGGCTTGTTGGGCTTCGTGCGACGACTACAAGAAGGTGAAGGAGAAGAAATCCGACGGCATCAGCAGCCGGAAGAAACTCGCTTGGCAGTTGATCATCGCCCTGGTCGCGGCGAGCTTCCTTTACTTCAAGAAGGAAATTTCCGGATTCGGTGCCACCCCCCAGCAGATTGCGGACGGTCTGGCGGGTTACCGGCTTGGACAAACCCCCATCGGCATTGGCGAGATCTGCTTTCCACTCGCCACCGCCCCGAAGGAGTCGATCATCGACCTCGGTTGGGTGATCATCCCGTTCTTCGCGCTGGTGATCGTCGGTTGCTCGAATGCGGTCAATCTAACGGACGGGCTCGACGGTCTCGCGACAGGCACGACCATCAGCGTGGCGCTTTCCTACGCGGTCCTCGCCTATCTGGCAGGCCACTTCTACATGGCGACCGAGTATCTGGTGATTCCCCACAACCGCTACATCGGCGAACTCGCGGTATTCCTGATGGCGCTGGTCGGCGCGAGCTTCGGGTTCCTGTGGTTCAACTGCCACCCGGCGAAGGTTTTCATGGGCGACACCGGTTCCCTTGCCATCGGCGGAGCGCTCGGCACGGCGGCGATCTGCACCAAGCAGGAGCTGCTTCTGGTCATCATCGGCGGAGTGTTCGTGATGGAGGCCATGTCGGTCATCCTCCAGGTCGGAAGTTTCAAGCTGCGGAAAAAGCGGATCTTCAAGATGTCGCCCATCCATCATCACTTTGAGTTGTTAGGTTGGCATGAGAACCAGGTGATCATCCGTTTCTGGATCATCTCCATCATGCTCGCCCTTTTCGGACTCGCCCTGCTCAAGATTGCCTGAACCATGACTCTATCGGGAAAACATGTTGCCATCCTCGGCGTGGGACGCAGCGGCCGCGCGGCCGCCGCGCTCGCGTTGCGTGAGGGTGCGCGCGTGTCCGCCTGGGACACGGCGGGTGCCGAGGCGTTCGCCGGCATGCCTGCGGGTGTCACGGTCCATCCGAATGCCACCGAGATGGATGGCGGGAGTTTGATTTCCGACCTGCTGGTTGTCAGCCCGGGGATCGATACCTACGGCTCCTATGTCGCCGCTTTCTCGACCCACACCGGAGAGGTGCTCGGCGAGGTCGAGCTGGCATCGCGTTTCTACAAGGGCCGGATCGTCGGCATCACCGGGACGAATGGCAAGACCACCACCACGGAGCTGGTCGAGCGCATCCTCTCGCATGCTGGATTGGGCGGAACCGCCTGCGGAAATTATGGCACGCCTTTCGCGGAGGTGGTTCTCCAGCCCAATCCTCCGGAAGTGGTTTCCCTTGAGCTGAGTTCATTCCAGTTGGAAACCATCCACTCGTTGCATCCGGTCGTCGCGATCTGGCTGAATTTCGCGCCCGATCACATGGACCGCTATCCAACCGTGGAGGCCTATCGCGCCGCCAAGCTGAGGATTTTCGAGAATCAGGATTCAAGCGACACCGTCGTGGTCAGGATGGGGGAAGGTCTAACCAACCTGGCCGCGAGGGTCGTCACCTTTTCCACCACCGACAAGACCGCGGACTGGTATTCGTCAGGCACGGTGATCGAGCACGAAGGTGTGAACTGGCTCGACATGGACAGCGACACCGCGCTCCGTGGTCTTCACAATGCGGAAAACACCATGGCCGCCTTCGCCGCGTGCGACGCTCTCGGGATTTCCTCCAGGATCATGCGTGAGGCGCTGCAGGGATACGCCCCGCCACCGCATCGTTGTGAGCTCATCCGGACCCTGGATGGCGTCGAGTATCTGAACGACTCGAAGGCGACGAACCTCCATGCGTTGGAAAGCGCCCTGCGTTCCCAAACCCGGCCGGTCATCCTCATCGCTGGCGGCAAGGAAAAGGGACTCGACTACGCGCCTGTCGTCCCGCTTCTGGCGGAAAAAGCGCTCGGCGCCGTCACTTTCGGGCAGATCTCCCGCCCGTTGGCCGCGCTTTTTTCAAATGCCGTGCCATGCGAATCGGTATCGACCCTCGCCGATGCCGTCACGGTCGCCCGCGGCCTCGCGCCCCGGGGATCCACCATCTTGCTGTCTCCCGGAACCTCGTCCTTCGACCAGTTCACCGGCTACGAACAACGCGGGAACGCTTTCCGCGACCTCGTCCACCAACTCCGCTAACAGAAATGAAACCGCACACACTCCCTGTCAAACGTCGCCCCGCACCCAAGGGGCTCCTCAAGCGCCTGAGCGCTGTCACCGGAAACCGCAAGCAACGGGTCGCGGCCGCGGCTACCGCGGGCGAGATGGAAACCGAGGACAGCAGTTCGAAAATCTCCCGCGCGCTGACCATCATTTTCCTGATCCACATCGTGGCGATCGGGCTGATCTTCGTGCACCAGAAGTTTCTCGACGGCAGGTCGCCGGAGGATGCCGAAATCAACTAACAAGAGCAAGGCGGAGGCTCTGGCCGCGGCCGCACCCCGGCGCGACGATCTTCCGCTTCTGTCCACCGGTGAAAAGCCATACATCGTCAGCCAGGGTGACAACTACACGCGGATCGCGGAGAAACTCGGCGTGGATGAGGGAGATCTTCGCAAGTTGAACGAACCTGCGGATATCAGGGCTGGTGCGATCCTCAAGATCCCGCCGAAGCGCATCGTCGCCCAGGATCCTCCGGAGATCGCCGCGATCCGCGATCAAGGAAGTTCCGAAATCGACCGAGGGCTGGTTGAGAATGTCGATATCGCGAATGCGCCCCGCGCCCAACTCGTCCGTCCTAACATCAGCCAGGCCGATACCACACGCCCGACCGCATCAGGAAGCAGCTATGTGGTGAAAAGCGGTGACAGCATCTGGAGGATCGCGAACCGCTTCAAGATCAACCAGGAGTCGCTGATGAAGGCCAACGGCATCACTGACGCGCGCAAGATGAAGGTCGGCATGACGCTCTCGATTCCCAAATAGACCGCTACCCGATGACCCGTCATTGTTCCGCCATCCTTTGTTTCGCCGTCGCCGCGCTTGTGGTGCTCGGGCTCATCATGCTCACCAGCACAGGCGCATGGGTGAGGGGATTCGGACAATACCATTTCATTTCCCGGCAGGCGATCATGGTCGGTGTCGGATTGGTGGCTGCGGTATTCGCGGCGCGGGTGCCGCTTGAGCTCTTCCGCAAGTTCGCGCCATGGATGCTTTTGGGGGCCTGTGTGCTGTTGATACTTTGTTATGTGCCCGGTATCGCGGATCCTCAATACGGGTCCAACCGCTGGATCAAGGTGCCGTTCATCGGTCAATTCCAGCCTTCGGAAGCCGCCAAGATCGTCATCGTTCTGGCGCTTGCCGCATGGTTCGCCCGCTGGCAAACCGAGGTGCACACCTTCTGGCGTGGATTCGTCATGCCCGGCGTGATCGCAGGGATTCCGATCTTGCTGATTGCGGCGGAAACCGACGTGGGCTCCGCGCTTTCACTTTCCGTCGCGGTGGGGGCGATCATGTTTTGCGTGGGAACCCGGCTCCGGTATGGAGTGCCGACGGCGTTGGTGGTGATGTCGGGCGCTTTTTACTACGTGATGCACGATGCGGTTCGCAAAGGCCGGATCGATGCCTGGCTGGATCTCGACAACCACAAGCTCGACAAGGGAATGCAGCAGTGGCGTGCCTTGCTCGCCCTTGGAAACGGCGGCCCTTGGGGTGTCGGACTTGGCAACGGGGTCGAGAAATTCAACTCGCTGACATTTGCCCACATCGATTTCATTTTCCCGGTCATCGGCGAGGAGCTCGGGCTGCCCTTCACCCTGGGCGCGGTGGCTTGCTACGTGTTGATCGCCGTCTGCGGTTGCGGCATCGCGCTTCAGGCCAACAACGTTTTCAACCGCTGCGTGGCGCTCGGCCTCACCTGCATCATCGTGGTGCCGGCGATCCAGAACATCGGTGTCACTACCGCGATGCTGCCGAACGACGGACTTCCGTTGCCATTCGTGAGTTACGGTGGAACGAGTCTGGTCTTCAGCCTTGCCGCGGTCGGTATGCTGGTCGGCATCCACCGGCGCTCGGTGGTTAGGGTTTCGCAGGAGTATCCGCTCACCAAACAGACCCGACTGGCCGTCCGCGTCAACGAACCCGAGTCTTGAAAATGACCCTCAAAGTTTGAATTCAAAGACCCCGCTAGACGATAGTCTTTTCCAAGATGAGGTATTGAAAACACTGATAGAGAGCTGGAATTTAGCGGCTTCGGAATACAAGGGTGAGGAGTTGCTGCATAAACAATGGGAGATCGAAAATGTTTCTGAATCCCTTCCGGCTGTAGAACCGATGAGCGATGCCAATGAAAAGAAGTATGTGAAAAAGCGGCGTGTTATTTTGTTGGCGCTTGTATCCTTGATACTTGGAAGTGGCATTATTTTAACGTGCTGGATTCAAGATGGAACAAAAGGGGAACGTGCGAATGGGACTGCAGCTTCCGGGCCTGCCAAGGACGGAATTGCCACAAACCGGCCGCGCATGGAGAGCCGCAGTGCTCATCCGATGGTGGAACATCGCGATCGCGGGAATTCTGGTGATGGTCAACGGATCAGTATCACCACTTTCGCATCCAACGAATTTGACATGGCATGGGCTGAGGCCGCTGTGATCGGTCTAACATCGTGCGTCGCGGGTGAAAGCGGTGAGCCTTTTCCGATCGTGAGCTCGCTCTCAATGGCTCGGTTCAAGGTCGATGGATGGTCATGGTGTTTACAATTTCATCCGGTAACCGGAAAATCGGCGCTTCAGTTTCCGAAAACGCGATTTCCTTGGATGTGGCTGGTTGACAAGCGAGGGGTGGGTTGACCAATCTGCGGAAGACGCAGCACGGGCGAAGGTCCGATTTGTCAGCAGAAAAACCACCCTCCAAGGACTCATAGCCCAGTGTTTTCGAACGAAGATTATCTCGCAGAATTGCTCACCGAAGCCGGAATGGTGAGCGCCGATGAGGTGGCACATGCCCGCGGTTCGCTTTCCGGTGGTGAGACCATCGTGGAGCATCTCCTCGCCCACACCTCGCTGACCCAGGAAAGCGTGGCACGAACCTTGGCGTCCAACGCCGGTATTCCGTTCATTCGCCTTGCGGACATCACGATTGACCCAACCGTCGCGCAAGCGGTCACCGACGATGTGGCCAAGCGTTACAAGGTCATCCCGGTGGAGGACGACGGGCTCTCCCTCACGATCGCGATCGCGGATCCGCTTGATTTTGAGACGCTTGACAGCCTGCCGCACGTGATCGGACGCGAGTTGAACCTCGTCTGCGTGACCCAGCAGGATGTCCATGACCACCTTCGCCAGTTTTACAACACCGCCGAAGCCGCCAGCTCGGGACCTGCCGGCTATTCCGTGACAGGCGGGGATGCCGAAGCCGGCGAGGCCGGTGACGACGCACCCATCATCCGCCTCGTGATGCAACTTCTCACGGAGGCATTTCGCCTGCGTGCTTCCGATATCCACATTGAGCCGTTGGAGACCTCCGTCCGGGTTCGCTATCGACTGGATGGCAAGCTGGTCGCACGTGGACACCCACCCGAAGAAACTTCTGCCAGCCATCATCGCGCGCCTGAAGGTGATGAGCGGTTCGATGTCCATCGCCGAGAAACGCCTTCCGCAGGACGGTCGGATCCAGCTGAAAATGGGCGACAAGGAGGTCGATCTCCGGGTTTCTTCCGTGCCTTCGAACCACGGCGAATCCATCGTCATGCGGATTCTCGACAAGACCGCCCTGCTGCTCGGCTTGCCCGAACTCGGATTCTTCTCGGACGACCAGACGACCTTCGAGCAACTCCTCGGCCTGCCGGACGGCATCCTTCTGGTCACCGGGCCGACCGGATCGGGAAAGACCACCACGCTTTACGCCTGTCTCAACGTCATCAACAAGCCCGACCGCAAGATCATCACGGTGGAAGACCCGGTCGAGTATGAGCTTCCCGGCATCAACCAGGTCATGGTGAAGACCGACATCGGCATGACCTTCGCCGCCGCCCTGCGCGCCATGCTCCGCCAGGCGCCGAACATCATCATGATCGGGGAAATCCGGGATGCGGAGACCGCGAACATCGCCATCAACGCGTCGCTCACCGGTCACTTGGTGTTCTCCACGCTCCACACCAACGACGCGCCCGTCCGCCGTCGCCCGTCTCGCCGACATCGGGGTCAAGCCGTTCCTGATCGCCTCCGCCGTCCGCGCCGTGCTCGCCCAGCGTCTCGTGCGGAAACTCTGCCCGATCTGCAAAGGTCCCGCCGAGTTGACCGACAAGGAAATGCGCGCCTTCGCCTCGACGCCATCCCGCATGACGGAAGCCACGATCTTCGGTCCCGTCGGCTGCGACAAATGCCGCGGCAACGGCTACCGGGCCGGATGGGGATTTTCGAAATCTTCCAGATCGACGACGAGGTCCGCGCACATGATCAACGACCGGATCTCACCACCACCCAGCTCCGCCGCCGCGCCCGCGAGCTCGGCATGCGCACCCTCCGCGAGGACGGTATCCGCAAGGTGCTTTCCGGACTCACCTCCGGCAGCGAAGTGGTCACGCCACCATGTCCGACGCCGATTGATCGCCGGAACCCTCCATGCCCTTTTCCGAAAACCTTTCCCGTCCCATGGACAACCAACCAGATCATCGAACTTTTCCAATCACCGCGGTCTCATTGACCGCTCGCTCGCCCAGGACATTCTCGCGGAAGTGGAGCAACAGCGGCAAGGAAATCGCTGAAATCCTCGCTGATTTCCAAGTCATCCAGCACCGGGACGACATCTGGCCCGTCGTCGCTTCCGAGCTGGGAGCCGAGCATGGTGGACCTGCGCGACTGGACGCCGCCCGAGGCCTTGCTGGCCTTGGTCCCGGCCGGCACCGCCCGCCTTCACGGCGCCTTGCCCGTGAGCTTCGACGAGACCGGACTTCACGTGGCGCTTGTCGATCCGTTGAATCCCGCAGACGCCGGAGGACCTGCGCTTCGCGCTGGGTCGTGAGATCAACGTGGTCGTCGCCCCCGACTATCTCGTCGAGTCCAAGATCAACGAATGCTACGGCGGAGAGGGCAAGGCGATGGAGGACATCCTTGGCCAGCTCGAGATCGGTGGCGATAGCCTGAACACGGCGGATCTCGAAGTCCGAGGCGAATTCGGCACCGATCATCCGTTACGTCGATCTGGTTCTCTATCAGGCGATCAAGGAGAAGGCTTCGGACATTCACTTCGAGCCGTTCGAAAAGGACTTCAAGATCCGCTACCGGGTGGACGGCGCGCTCTACGAAATGGCACCGCCGCCGATCCATCTCGCCCTGCCCATCCTTTCCCGCGTCAAGGTCATGTCGAACATGAACATCGCGGAGCGCCGCGTTCCCGCAGGACGGACGCATCGTCAAGCAGGTCGGCGACAAGCAGGTCGACATGCGGGTTTCCTCGCTGCCCACCCACCACGGCGAGTCCGTCGTGCTCCGCGTGCTCGACCGCTCTCGGTCAACCTCTCGCTCGAGAACCTCGGCCTGACCGATCACATTTACGACTACATCACCGACACGATCGAGAAGCCCAACGGCATCTTCATCGTCACCGGCCCCACCGGTGCGGGCAAGACCACCACGCTTTACGCCGCGCTCCGCAGGATCAACACCATCGACGCGAAACTGCTCACCGCCGAAGACCCGGTCGAATACGACATCGACGGCATCATCCAGATTCCGATCAACGAAGCGATCGGGCTCGACTTTCCCGCGTGTCCTGCGTGCCTTCCTCCGTCAGGATCCCGACCGCATCATGGTCGGGGAAATGCGCGACAAGGAAACCGCGACCATCGCGATCCAGGCCTCGCTCACCGGTCACTTGGTGCTTTCCACGCTTCACACCAACGATGCTCCCGGTGCGGTCACCCGTCTGGTCGACATGGGATGCGAGCCGTTCCTGGTTGCCGCCTCGCTCGAAGGGCGTCCTCGCCCAACGTCTCGTCCGGACGATCTGCAAGGAATGCAAGACGCCCTACGAACCTAACGAATCGATTCTCAACCAGCTCGGCATTTCCGCCCATGAGCTGGGCGACAAGCAGTTCTTCACCGGGGGCCGGCTGCGATGCCTGTGGCCAATCCGGCTACCGGGGACGCCGCGGCCTCTACGAACTGCTCAACGTGACCGATCCGATCCGTGAATTGATCACCGCGCGGGCTCCTTCGGTGGTCTTGAAACAAAAGGCGGTCGAGCTCGGCATGAACACCCTGCGCGAGGATGGCTTGCGCAACATCTATCTCGGGGGCACCACCATCGAGGAAGTGCTCAAATACACCTGATATTTCGTACGGTTAACCAGTTTTCGTCCTCTCGAATTCTCCTCTAATTCTCACTTACGTTCTTTACAGAAGTTCCCAAACTCTCCAAAAAAATTCCACCCCGATGGCTAATTTCCAATACACCGCACTCGACGCCAAAGGTGAGCAAACGACCGGTGCGATCGTCGCCGCTACCGAAGCCGACGCCATCCAACAGCTCCGCTCCAAGGGACTCTATCCCACCCAGATCGATGAGGAGGGAAATCCAAGGGCAAGGCAGCTCCCGCCAAAAGCAAGCCACCAAGGCGCAAGGCAAAGCCCGTCGCCAAGGGCAAGCACCGGCGGCCGCATCAAGCCGAAGAGCCTCATGATCTTCACCCGCCAGCTCGCCACGCTGATCGACTCCGGCCTGCCGCTGCTCCGCGGTCTCACCGTGCTCGCCAAGCAGGAGCCGAATCCGGTGCTGCGCGGCACCATCAGCGCGCTGGCCGACATCGGTGCAGGGCGGTTCCACCTTCTCCGAAGTCGCTTGCCCAGCATCCCAAGATTTTCAACAAGCTCTACGTCAACATGGTGAAGGCCGGCGAGCTCGGCGGTGTGCTTGAAGTCGTGCTCAACCGTCTCGCCGAATACCAGGAAAAGGCCCAGAAGCTGAAGAACAAGATCGTCTCGGCGATGGTCTACCCGGTCATCGTCATGTTCATCGCCGTGGCCATCCTGGTCTTCCTGATGATCTTCATCGTGCCGAAGTTCAAGGAGATGTTCGCCAAAGCACGGACGCAGGAGCTGCCGCTGATCTCCCAGATCGTCTTCGGAACCTCCGAGTTCTTCCTCGCGCGGCCAGCTGATCGTGCCGAACGTCGTCTTCGTGTTCATCATGTTCGGCATCGGCGCTTCCTCTTCAACCTCTGGGGCAAGGACCAAGGGCGGCCGCTATCGATCGATCGACACGATCAAGCTGAAGCTGCCGATCTTCGGCGACATCCAGCGCAAGAGCGCCGTTTCCCGCTTCTCCCGGACGCTCGGCACGCTGGTCACCTCCGGTGTGCCCATCCTCCAGGCCCTCAACATCACCCGCGACACCGCCGGCAACGTCATCATCTCCCGACGCCATCGAAAAGGTCCACGAGGCCGTCAAGGAAGGGGAATCCATCGTCACCCCGCTCCAGGCCTCCGGCGTGTTCCCGACCATGGTCATCTCCATGGTGGACGTCGGTGAGGAAACCGGTCAGTTGCCCGAGATGCTGCTCAAGGTCGCCGACGTTTATGACGATGAGGTGGACAACGCCGTCACCGCTCTCACCTCCATCCTGGAGCCGATCATGATCGTCATCCTGGCCCTGATCGTCGGATCGGTTGTATTTGCATTGTTCCTACCGTTGATTAAGATGATTTCGACGATGGGCAACCAGTGAGTCCACAGGGACCTCGTCACTCCATCAAAATCCAATGCTATGAAAATCAATTCCCGCAATGGCAAGGCCGCGTTCACGCTCATCGAGCTGATGGCCGTCATCACCATCATCGTGATCCTCGCCGCGCTCGTCGTCGGGGCCCTCGGTTACGTCACTGAAAACCAGGCGAAGTCCAAGGCCAAGGTCCAGATCGCCCTGCTGTCCAAGGCGCTAGAGGAGTATAAACTCGATATGGGTGAATATCCTGGCACTTCCGCGAATACACCCCTCGACGGAAACGTATCGAAGGAATTGTATCAGGCCCTTTTCAAGGACGGATATGATTATACCAGTGCTGCCACCCCTCCGGCCACCTGGACCAAGGCCACCAAGATTTATTTGGCCGATCTCGACCCGACGACCAGCAAGCAAGGCTGGGTGACCGCCTCCACCGCAACCACACCTCCCGCCAATCAGGACATCACCGACCCTTGGGGCAATACTTACCGGTATCGCAAGGGATCGACCGCCCAGAATCCCGACTTTGATCTATGGTCAGTGGGCAAGGATGGACTCTCGAATCCCGCCAATCCGGCCGTTACCGACCCGAAGAACAAGGACGATATCCGGAATTTCTAACAGACTGAAGGTTGAATCCTGATGTTGAAGCCCGCCAACCCGGCGGGCTTTTTTATTTGCGACCGATGGCCAAAGGGAAGACCTCCAAGTGAATCAAGGCCTTCGATCATGCAGGGAAACTCATGTTGTTGAGACCACCATCGCGTGGTTAATCCAGTCGTTTTGACACTTGAATGTTCTCGACTCGGGGATTGTCGGCAGTCTTCCTTCTGAGCAGCAACATGAGCGAAGAAAACGAATCCTCCCCTGAAATTTCCCCGACTGAAGTTCCTGCGCCAGCGCCCCGCGCGCGCAAGGCGGCAACTCCGAGACCGAAAAAAGTCGCCAAATCCACAGCTCCGGAAACCGAGAAAGTCGAGCCACCGAGCGTTGAGGAAAAAGAATCTTCCGCCGTGGCCGAGGCACCCGCCAACACAGGAGGTGAATGGCCGGAGCCGGAAGCCGAGTCCAGCGGAGGTGCTCCAAGCCAGTCGGAATCCGGCAAGCGCAAGCGCCGCCGCCGCAAGGGCAAGGGACAATCGTCACAGTCCCCAAATGCCGGCGGTGCAAATGGCGATGAAACCCAAGCTCCTGTTTCTGCGGAACAACGTCCCGCTGACGCTCCCAGGGAACAAGGGCCTCGCCCGAATCCGCAGCCACAGCCATCCCGTCCGAAGATCGATCCGGAGCATCTCGCGAAGATGGCTTGGAAGATCTATCTGGCGGAAGTCAGCGAGGAAGGTGTCGCCTTGATCGGTGACAACGACGCCAAGGACCTTTCCCGCCGTTGTTTCCGGCTTGCGGAAATCTTCATCGAGGAACAATCCCGCAGACGTTAGACGACGGCCGGCGAATGTCCGAAGGCAGGGACCGACCTCCGGGCGGTCTGGAGAATGAGCCGTGAATGAGAGTCCATGACCGGGATTCGATCATCTCATGGATCGAGACATTCATCTTCCATTCGCCTGACCGCCCGGAGGTCGGCCCCCTCCTCAATAAACGTCCCGCAGGTAGCGCTTGTCCTTCTTCAGTCGGGAGATGAAGGCGACCGCCTCATCGGCGCTCAGCTTGCCATGTTCCTCCGCCACCTTGTGGAGGGCGAGATCCACGTCCTTGGCCATCCTGCGATGCGTCACCGCAGACGTAGAAAGCCGCGCCGCCTTCGAGCCATTTCCACAACTCGGCTCCGTTTTGGATCATCAGGTGCTGAACGTAGAGTTTTTCCTTCTGATCGCGTGACCAGGCCACGTCGAATTTCGAAAGGGTACCGTCGGCGAGATAAGCCCCGATCTCATCCTGATAGAGGTAGTCCGTCGCGCTGTGGGGATTGCCGAAGAAAAGCCAGTTGCGCCCTTTCGCCGATGCCGCCTTGCGATCCTCGAGAAAGGCCCTGAACGGTGCGATGCCCGTTCCCGGACCTACCATGATGACATCCGTGGCACCGTCGGAAGGAAGCCTGAACGCGTTGTTGCCATGCACGTAAACACGAGGCTTGATTCCGTCCGTCACGCGGTCCGCCAGGAAGGTCGAGCAAATGCCACCACGCTTGCGGCCGTAAGTCTCATAGCGGACGATTCCCACGCACAAATGGACTTCTCCCGGATGGGCGCGCGGGCTGGATGCGATGGAATACAGACGTGGCTGAAGTTTCTTTAGAATGGAGACAAATTCCTCCGCATCGGTGAAATCCGCAGGGTGATCGATCACCAGATCAATCAGGTCACGACCCCAACAGAAGTTTTCGTAAGCCGCCTTGTCGTCCGCGGCGACCAGCGATCGGAGAAATGGTGAACCACTCTTCGCCTGCCACTTCTGGATGATCGACTTGTTCAGGGAGCCGATGTCGTAGTAACGGATGAGCGCTTCCCGAAGCGAAACCTCGGTGCCGTCCGGTGAAGGAACCTCGGACGGCTTGAAGGGGAGGTTGGAGATGATCTCATCGACGACCCCCTCGGGATTCGTCGGATAGACTCCCAACGCGTCACCCACCTCATAGCTCAGACCGGAACCTTCAAGTGACAAGGCGACATGATGGGTCTGCTTGTCTCCCGGGCCATTCAGATTGCGATTCTCCACGACCACGGCAGGGAACGGGTTGGCCTTTGAAAAACCCTCCTCGCCAAGCTCCTCGGAATCGGCAGCGCCATTTGAAATCGCGGCGCCGGATGGGGAAAGCACGGCCAGCACGGCTTCCGACCAATGCGCGAACGGAGCATCCGGATCCACATCCACGTCCACCCGCGCATGGATCGGTTTCGCTCCGAGCGCCGCGAGCCGTGTGTCGAACTCGACTCCGCATTTGCAAAAGTCCGGGTAGCTGCTGTCTCCGAGTGCGAGGACCGAATACGAGACCCCGTCCAGCTTGGGTGCGGCATCGCTCAACAGCCACGAATGTAGCTCCGCGGCGCTGTCGGGCGGTTCGCCATCGCCATAGGTGGAAGTGATGACGAGAAGGTTCTTTTCCTTGATCAATCGCGACCGGTCATAAGCCGCCATGTCATGAATTTCCGGGGCGAAATTGCCCTTCTTCAAACTCTTCACCAGTTTCTTGGCGAGTCCTTCGGCAGTGCCTGTCTGGGAACCATAAATCACCGTTACCGGAACGGCCGGACTGCTGTCTTGTCCGGTCTGGAGGCCCTGGGCGAGCGCCTTGGTGAGGAAGTCATTGAGCCAAGCCCGTTGCTCGGCATTGAACGGGGCGTCTGCTGGAATCTGTATCGGGAAGACCATGGAAATGAGAAACTGTGCGCCTTTGGAAAGGCGCGGAACCTGGGAGCGGGTAAAGCAGCTTTCAAGCCTGATCCATACCAAATCCCCTCATTTCCATCATGAATATTTCAGGTCTTTCGACGGATCCAATTCGTAGTTCATGGAGAACTGGCCGCAAATGTGCGGCTTGATGGTCTTCTCCATGAGCTTGAGATGAAATGGATCATCCAGGGTGGCCCTGAGCTTCTCAAGCGAGTCCACCTCGATCGAAAAGAAAAACTGCCATTGGGAATCCGCATCGAGATTGCGGCCGGATCTAACACCGAGCACCTCGGGGATCTTCAGCAACAGACTCCGGCTCGTCCTGACCAGGTCCTCCATCGTGGTCTTGTCCACCTCGGGATTGAGCTGGAAATAAACGACGTGGAAGATCATCGGAAGACGCTCACGATTTCCAATTCAAGGCGCCCTTCTTGAGCGCGTAAACATAGGCAAACACCAGGATGCCGGCAAAGCCCGCCATGCTGACAAGCGCGGTCGGCCCTTGGGCGACAAGATCGCGGAACTGCACCGCCCATGGATACATGAAGACCACCTCGATGTCGAAGATGACGAACAACATCGCGACCAGATAGAATTTCACCGAGAACCTCGGCGCACCTTCACCGATGGGCAACATGCCGCACTCGTAGGCACTGTCCTTGGTCGCATTGCGTTTTGCGGAGCGGCCGAAGACGATGCTCAGGGAAAGCGTCGAGACGGCGAATCCGATCGCGATGAGCACCTGGAAAAGAACGGGAAGATAATCGTGTGGCATAATTCAGCGGGGCAACACAGCGGTCTTAGGCATCCATGCCGGAAATGGGTAGAAAAAAAACCCGCGCCCTCAGCAGGCGCGGGTTTTTGTTAAATCACACTCGATCAAGCGTCTTCCTGAGCGGCAGCGTCTTGTGCTGCGGCGTAGGCGCTGGATGCTTCGTGTACGCGGGCAGTGCCCTTGTATTCCTTGCCGATTTTCTCGACGAGTCCACGTGTCACGAGGTTCTGAAGTTTCTCGTAGGCACGAAGGCGAAGCATCTCCTCACCACCGCTCACGGCATTGCGAACCTTGAGATTGGCGAAAACGCGCTCGAAGAGATCGTTGAAGCCAAAGACCTTCTTTTCAGAAAGCACATTGCAGAGTTCGTCAGTTACATGGTCCGGGAGGCGACGTGAGAATCGAGTACGTTTCGTGGTAATTGCCATAACGACGCGACGCTACACCCTTTCGTGACAAAAGCGACTCAAAAAAACGAGCCGCCTATACCACCCCAGAAAAAATATTTTGCAAGTCTTAAATTCAAACTTTCTTAATATACTTTTAAAATGTCCGGCGATGCCTGCTTGACAGGAAAGCAAATTTGGCGACTCTCCGCGTCCCGCCGCGTCGGTAACGTGCCGGTCACCATATTCCCATGAAAAAGGACCTTCATCCGAAATACAATCCGGTCGTCTTCGTTGACATGACCACCGGCAAGCGTTTCATCAGCCGTTCGACCAAGACTTCCGAAAAGAAGGAAGTGATTGATGGCGTGGAACATAGCATTATCTCCATCGGCATCACGTCCGACTCGCATCCGTTCTTCACGGGACTCGCGCAGTTTGTTGACACCGAAGGACGCATCGACAAGTTCCAGAAGCGTTTCGGTGCCGTCCGCCGCGTCGGGAAGCCGAAGCTCGACTGATCGCAGTCCAATTCCCGAATTTCCCCAAAACGCCTGGCCGCCAAGTCGCAGCCGGGCGTTTTGTTTTGAACTGGAGCGCGGAATATATTCCGCGCGTATGTTAGGTCGCAGCCGAACCGCATCACCAAACATCCGCCTTGGCTCCTCGCTGATCTCCAGCTTTCATCCGCACGTGCTCGCCAAACGTATCATCCCCTGCCTCGACGTGACCGACGGCCGTGTCGTCAAAGGCGTCAACTTCGTGGACCTCATCGACGCGGGAGATCCGGTCGAGTGCGCCATCGCTTACAATGAACAACAGGCGGACGAACTCGTGTTCCTCGACATCACCGCGTCCTCCGACAACCGGGCGACCATGGTGGATGTCGTTCGGCGAACGGCGGAAAAATGTTTCATTCCACTCACCGTCGGCGGCGGGATCCGCAGCGTGGAGAACATGCGTGAAATGCTGCTGGCCGGAGCGGACAAGGTCGGGGTCAACACGTCTGCCGTGAACAACCCCGGACTCGTCGATGCCGGGGCCAAGGCGTTCGGCAGCCAGTGCATCGTCGTCGCCATCGACGCGAAGCGCGAAGGACCCGGTAAATGGGGAGTCTATACCCACGGTGGCCGCACTCCGGTGGGGCTCGATGCCGTGGAATGGGCCAAGGAAGTCTGGCGGCGCGGAGCTGGGGAGATCCTTCTAACAAGCATGGACTCGGATGGCACGCAGGCCGGTTATGACATCGAGTTGACGGCGGCGGTTTCTTCAGCGGTCGGCATTCCCGTCATTGCCAGCGGCGGGGCTGGAAATCTCGATCACATGGTGGACGTGCTGGAGGCCGGAAAGGCGGACGCCGTTCTGGCAGCCAGCATTTTCCACTTCGGCATCCACACCGTGGCGGAGGCGAAAAAACACTTTGCCAGCCGCGGCGTGCCGGTCAGGCCCATGGTATCCTGAGGGGAGATGACCGTTCCACCCTACCGGTCTCATGAAAATCGCATGCGTCCTGTTTGTGGTATTGATCGCGCTGGTCAATGTGGTGGCGGGATTCCGGCAGACGTGGATTCTTTTCAGGAAGAGGATTTCAGTTGGCAACGGAGTGATCGTTTCAAGCTGTCTTGGGCAGGAAGAGGAACGAATCGGCGACGAAATCATGACGATCTACAGGCCGCTGGTGGAGTTTGAATATGAGGTGGCGGGCCGCATGATGGGAAGCGACAGGATTTCGATCGCAGCCGCAGGGACATCGGATCGATCCGCGGCGGAGAAGCGGTTGCGGTTCTATCAGGAAGGAAAGCGCGTGAAGGTCTATTTCAATCAGGACAACCCTTCGGAAGCCTACTTGAAGAATCCACGGAAACACGTTTGGACATCTCTTTTCTGGGCAATTGGAATGGCGGTTTTCGGGGTGTTGATGGGAATGATGGTCTGGATGTTCGTTCCTTGAAGAAACCGGTGGCTTGCACATGCCTGGCGTGAACAGGAAATGGCGAGTTTTCCGGAAGATCTGCGAAATGAAGCTTCTTTCCTTCGGTGGGGATATCGACTATTCTTCAGAGGTTCAAAAAGGAGTATCCCCCATGAAGACTCTCATTAAATCCGCAGCGCGGCGGTTTCTCCGCGCACATGCCGCAGCCGTCATTTTTCTGGTCGCGGCGCTGCCTTGCTCGGGAGAATCCGAGATCACCGTCAATGGTGGTTTCGAATTCGGCCTGGTCGGTTGGACCTCCACAGGCAACGTCCGGGCGCAATCAGCTACCCCGATTTATTTGGCCTCCGACGGTTCAAAACTGGCCGCATTCAATACCGGGAATACCACTCCTAACGGAGTTCTTTCCCAGAACCTGACGACGATTCCGGGACAAACCTATGTTGTCTCGTTTGACATGGGAGTGCTTGCCTATAACACCTCCCAGCAACGACTGGATGTGGAGGGCTTGGGGAACAACGCACAGACGTTTGTCCTCTCCGGAACCGGAGGTGGCAAATGCCGCTGGGTGACGAAGACCATGACATTCACGGCAACCGGTGCCGTGACCCGGCTCGCTTTCCGCGACCGTTCGAACAACACGTCCGATATTGATCTCCTGCTCGACAAGATCTCGGTTAGACCGCGAATCATACGGAACTTGATGGTGAATTCACAGGGAGCTCCTTTGGATCCACTCCCCGTTTTGGTGAGTCCACCTGACGAGGATAGAAATTCGGACGGATCGACGGTTTTCGGACGTAGCTATCTGGATGGAACCGAGGTCACCTTGACCGCGCCTGAAAGTTTCAGGGGATTCTTCGCTCCCGGCATTGCACTTACCTACCGGTTTCAAAAGTGGCTTCGCGACGGAGCGGATGCGGGTGCGGGCTTGACCACCCGGGTGACGATGGACAGCGATCATACCCTGACCGCGGATTACGCGGCGGTTCCGCTCATCATGAAGCAACCGGCCAGCACGATCGTCAACGCGGGCGGCATCGCCACGTTCGAAGTGCTCGCTGTCGGGTTGCCAAATCCGTCCTATCAATGGCGCCACAACGGGACCGATGTTCCGGGTGCGACAGGGGCGGGCCTTTTGATCAGCAATGCCACGCTGGCGGACGTCGGCACTTATGATGTGGTGGTTTCAAATGTCGCGGGATCGGTCGCAAGTACGGAGGCGGTCCTGACAGTCGTTTCTCCCTCCTTGGTCAACGGAGGCTTCGAGTCGGATTTCCAGGGATGGGCGGCGGGCGGGAACGTTAGAATCCAGCACAGCCCTCCCGCCACCGAAGGCACGGGGCTTGTCGGATTCAACACCGGAAACAGCCTGCCTAACGGATTTGTGTCGCAGTCCCTCGCGACGATTCCGGGACAAGGATACCTCCTTACCTTTGACATGGGGGTCCTGGCGTATGTGAACCAGGATCAGAAATTGCAGGTGGAGATTGCCGGCGCGATCCACCCGGTAAGGCAGGTATTCCTGATGCATGGACAGGCGGGAGGAATGGCCCGATGGGAATCCCAAGCCTTGATTTTCACCGCGGCAGGGAGTTCGGTCGATCTAACATTCCGTGATGTCTCCGAGACGACATCCTCGATCGACCTGCTGCTCGACCATGTGGTGATCACTCCGGCTCAGGACGGTTTCTCCCTCGTTCCGGCCGGCGTCTTCCAGATGGGCGACTCGTTCTTTGACGGAGAGGCTTACGAACGCCCGGTCCACAATGTCCAGGTGAGCGATTTCCAAATCGGGAAATACGAGGTGAGCAAGTTGTTATGGGACGAGGTCAGGGTATGGGGCGCGGGCCATGGCTATGCCGATCTTCCGGAAGGTGGCGGCAAGGCGTCCAATCATCCCGTGCATTCCGTCAACTGGCATGCAGCGGTCAAGTGGTGCAACGCCCGGAGCGAGAAGGATGGGTATGTTCCAGCCTACACGCTTGCCGGAAACGTTTATCGCACGGGTGAGGATGACCGTGTGGAGTGTGACTTCGTCGGAAATGGATACCGCCTGCCGACGGAAGCGGAATGGGAGAAGGCCGCGCGGGGAGGATTGGCAGGCAAGCGCTTCCCGTTCGGCGACACGATCACGCATGATCAGGCCAACTATTTCAGCAATGTATTCAACGACGACGAACGGCGACGGTACTTCTATGATATCAGCCCGACGCGGGGATTTCATCCGGTATGGAACGACGGAAGTTACCCATACACGTCGCCGGTTGGATCCTTTGCCCCTAACGGCTACGGGCTATACGACATGGCGGGAAACGTCTTCGATTGGTGTTGGGATGCTTACGGTGACTATTCACCCGCATTCCAGGTGGATCCACGCGGACCGGTCGGCACGCAATACCGGATCAGCCGTGGCGGCGCGTGGAACTGGGGAGGAACGAACTGCCGCGTCGCTTTCCGCAATGGCTGGGATCCTCATTTCGCGAGTTACGAACGAGGATTCCGTCTTGCCCGGACCGCTGTGCCCTGATCCGGCGACAGTGTGGCCGGAAGTCAGGTTAGGGACCCGATCGCTGTTTTGATCGGGACATCTTTCCTCTGGCGGTCGATGAAAAAACTGACGTTTGAATAGCCTGCGGCCTCTAGCAGGGTGAGCGCCCGCAGGTAGCCATCGCCCACGCGTTCCGGAATATGGGCATCGGCACCGATGACCACAGGGATGTCTCGCTCACGCATCATGGCGAGTTGGGATGGCGACGGATTCATTTCCGGCAGCGATTTCTGCACGCCACTCGTGTTGAGTTCCATGGCGACACCGGTCGCGGCGATCCTGTCGAGCGACCTGGCGATGTGCGGACGCATCTGTTCGAAATCCCAATCCGCCGGTGACTCATTCTTGATCAGGTCCGGGTGGGCGAGCGTGTCGAACAGGCCGCTTTCGGCGGACAGCGCGAGGTGGTCGTAATAGAGTTGCTGATAACTGAAGATCTCCCCGGTGTAGAACAACCTGCGGTAATCAAGGACCTGATAGTGGATGGAGCCGAGCACGTGGCTCAGCGGCACGCGGGCGTGGAGTTTCTCCAACCATGGCTCGACACCCGGATAGTAATCGCTCTCCAGTCCGAGACGCACATCGAGCTTTCCGGCGAACCTTTCCCGGGTTGCCCCGATCATTTCCACGTAGGTTTCGAATTGTTCCGGTGCCATCCGCACGTTGGAGGAGAATCCGTCGGGCAGGGGACAGTGGCAGGTGAAGGTAATCCCCCTGAAATTGCGTTTCAACGCGACGGCGGCGTATTCGTCGGGTGTGCCGAACGCGTGTTTGCACAGCGTCGTGTGGCAGTGGGATTCGTAAAGAACCGGCTCGGTCATCATTTCACGTACTCCAGCATCGCCCGGAAGCGAGGCAGAATTTTCTGATAGAGAGAGTTCTTGCCACCGCGCGCGAGCTGCACCGCGACCAGCTCGGAGGGAGAGACGGGATCGATCGGTGAAAGCGATATCGCCTTGTAGCTGCCCGACTCGACCTTGCGCTCGACGTGGGAGGAGCCCGGTTTTTGATCGACCTGAACCGTTGTCTCACCGGCACGGATCGTGACGGAGCCGAGCGGTGGAGAAGATGAATCCATTTGGATGGAAACGAAAATCAATGCGCCGGAGCTTGCCTGGAGAGCGAAGCCGCCATCCTTTTTCGCGTCCTTCCATCCGGCCTGGACCGCGAGCCATGCGAGGACCTGCAGGGCCGAGTTCCGATGGTCCGGGTGGTGGATGATCTCGACGGAGCTGATGTTCGGCAACGCCTCCTGCGCGGCGGGATCATCGAACAAGCTGGCGATTCCCACGCGGAATTGCCACGAGCGGGTCCATGCATGATCCTGGATCACGAGGTCGGAATTTCCCTGCGACGTTTCCTGGATCATCTTGAAGGAAGCCGCCGGATCCGCCCACGACGAGCTGTCGATGATGAGCCGGTCGATCACGGCCACCAGACGCTCCGTTAGGATCTCGGAGAGTTCGCCCTGCCACCAGAAGATCAGCGGCAGGTCGGAATTGAGGTGGGAGAAAACCGTGTTGCGGAAACGGCCGGTGACTTTGCCAGTTAGATGGAAGGCGATCTGTTCGCAGCAAACCGACTTTCGTCCGTCGGCAAGATGGCAATGGGCGGTGATCCATGCCCGCAGGCCGGGTTGTGGATCGTTGCGGTCGATCCCGACAAGGATGGCGCGGCACGCGTGCTCACGGGTGAGCTCGCGGATGATTTCGGAGTTCTCGATGAGGGCTCCGTCCTTCTCCGAATAGACGACGAGATTCATCAACGACGCGTTGGTCCTCGCCTCGTCCTGTTCCCACAGCTTGCGCAGTTCGCGATCGATCGCGGAAACCGGAATCTCGATACCCAGCTCGGGGCAAACGTCGGGAATGGTGGCGGCTGTCATGGGGTTCGATGGGTTCAAAGCCTGCGCCACTGGTTACCGTCCTGTTCGAGAAGATCGTCGGCTTCCTTCGGCCCCCATGAGCCGGCGACGAACTCGGCCATCGGCGGAGGACTGTCGGACTGGTGCCAGGCGTGCTCGATGTGATCGATGAATTTCCAGGCCTCCTCCACCTCGTCGCGGCGGGCGAAGAGGGTGGCGTCGCCGGCCATGGCGTCGAGCAGAAGCCGCTCGTAGGCTTCCGGGCTGCCCTTGCCGAAGCTGGTGGAGTAGTGGAAATCCATTTTCACCGGCTCCAGCCGCAGGCTGGTGCCGGGGATTTTCGAAACCATGCGCAGCGAGATTCCCTCGTCCGGCTGGATGCGGATGACGAGGACGTTGCCGCCGGGAACGCCGCCGGTGACGGCGTTGAAAAGCACGCAGGGCGCATCCTTGAAATGGACGGAAATCTCGGTGGACTTCTTTGGCAGGCGCTTGCCCATGCGGATGTAGAACGGCACTCCGCTCCAGCGCCAGGTGTCGATGAGCAGTCTAACGGCGACGTAGGCCTCGGTGTCGGAAGTCGGGCTCGACGCGATCTTCCTCGCGATAGCCGGGGACGCCGTTTCCATCGACATGGCCCGCGGTGTATTGGGCGCGGACGACGTTTTTCGCGACCTTTTCAGGAGTGTCCCACTGGCGCAGCGAGCGGATGACCTTGACCTTCTCGTCGCGCACACCATCGGCTGATAGATCGGTGGGCGGTTCCATGGCAACGAGGCTGAGGAGCTGGAGCAGATGGTTCTGCACCATGTCGCGCAGTGCGCCGGCTCCTTCGTAATAGCCGCCGCGGCCGCCTTCCATGCCGAGGTTTTCGGAACAGGTGATCTGGATGTGGCTGATGTATTTGCTGTTCCAGAGCGGTTCGAAAATCGAGTTGGCGAAACGCAGGACCATCAGGTTCTGGGCGGTCTCCTTGCCGAGATAGTGGTCGATCCGATAGGTGTCCTTCTCGTGGAAGGTCTCGTTGACGACCTGGTTGAGATGCCGGGCTGTGGCGAGATCGGTGCCGAATGGCTTTTCCACGATGACGCGCGACCAGCAGCCGGGTTTTGACTCGTTGAGTCCGGCGTCCTTGAGCTGGATCAGGATGTCGTCGAAGAATTCGGGGGCTGACGCGACATAGAACAGGCGGTTTCCCCTTGCCGCCGCGCTCGGCGTCGATGGCGTCGAGTTTCTCCGCGAGGCTTTTGTAGCCGGCGGGGTCGGTGAACTCGGACGCGTGATAGCTGACTGTTTCAATGAACGGCTTCCAGATCTTGTCATCCTGTCCGGATCGCGAGACCTTGCGGTTGAGTTCCTCGAGTCCCTTGCGGAATTCCTCGTCGGACTTCTCACGGCGGGCGAAACCGATGATTTTCACGCCGGTCGGCAGTTCCCCGTCGACAGCGAGATTGTAGAGAGCCGGGATGAGCTTGCGGTGGGTGAGGTCACCAGTGGCCCCGAAAATGACGATGGTGCAGGGTTCCGGGCGTGAGCGGGAAACGAGGTCTTCGCGGAATGGATTGGCCATGACTGCCGTGTACTTCAGCGGATCAAATGGGGAAGGAAAAGGCAATTCACCGGTCTCCCGTAATTTGCGGCTCATGCGGGAAATGCCCCGGACGACTTGAAAGGGTTCAGATCTCCGAGGTGTTCACGATCCAATTCCCTTCGGGCAGGCCTGTGCCGTAAACGGTGGCATGGGCGAGAGTCACGCCGGTGTCTATCGAATTGGTGGTCACGTAGTTGGCTGGCAGCGATAGAAACATCCCAGGCAAACCCATTTTGGATGCCTTGAGACAGGCGATCCGGATGAGCCCGGTCAGATCGTCCGAAGATGTGAAATGCAGGTTGATCAGATGCGCCGAGATCATTTCGGTGCCGTCGGATTCCCAAAGTTGCTTTCCATTTCTCGTATCGACGAGGGTGCCTGAGGCTCCGCCAGCTTCCAAATGAAGCGGGGTGAGGTTTGAGCAAAGCGCCGTGTTAGCACCATGAATCCGGTGTGGATTCGGCACCCCCAAGGCTGGAATCCTTCCGGGTAAACAGCATTGCGATCCGGTATCGCAGCGCAGGATGACCAATTGCCCGAGATTCTTGAATGCCGGAATCCCGAGTCTTCCGGTGTGCTTGTCGGTGGGCGTGGAGCCGGACATGACGATGGAATAGGCGGACGTGTAACCGTCAGCCAGGGTATCATCTCGGGCAGTCATTGCCAGCCGTCCGAGGACCATGCGTCCCCGGTATTCGGAAACCACTTTCGCATCGCAAATGTAGGCTGCCGGAATCAAGGAACCATCTGCCAGAGCGACTGTGCGCCCGACGACGGCCAAGGCTCCCACGATTTTTCCGGAGATCTCGGCGATGTAGATCCGCGCGTCGCCCATGCTGCGGAAAAACCTCGAATAGTCGGGGCCATGGGAGATTGAAAACGTGCGTTCCGGACCGAGAGGATAACGAAACTCCATTTCAAAACGGGACAGGGCATCTGCCATTTCCGGCGACGGCTGGCCGGTGATGCGGTGGATTTTCATGGCCGGGACGCGAGATGGATTTCCGGATAGAAAAAGCTGCGGTCCATGAGCTGGAGCCTGCGGCCTTCCTGCTCATGCCATTCGAAGGCGGGAAAAAGCGAAGGGATTTCCAGGCTGGAATTGAGTTGGCGGATGAGCAAACGTCCTCCGGGCCTGAGTGCCTGATAGGCGGCGGCAAGAGTCGCCTGTGCGTCGCGCGGGGATAGCCAGTCGAGGATGTTGGAGAGGTGGATGAAATCGGTGGTGCCTGGCGGGGTCGCCTCCAAGGCCTCGCGCATGGGGATGCAGAGGTATTCCGGGGTGACCTGAAGCGGTTCAACTCCACGCAACCACTCCGCGGGAACATCGGGCGGATAGATTCCGGCTAACAGTTGCCAGATCCATGGATTCTCCGCCGGGGCGAGTCGTGTTGTGATATCCCGAAGCTGCTGGAGAAAATGGAGGTGGAACGGCTGCCGTGGATTTTGCGTGGCACCTTCTCCGAAGAGGACGATGAGGTTCGCTAGACTCAGGGCTTTCCCAAAAGCATTCTCCAAACTGCATCCGAGTTCGCTCCCTGGGGCGATCATGCGGCTGGCGGAAATGGCATCCGTCATTTGCAGGAATTTCACTAGCTCGTTAGAGACCGGGGAAAGGAGACGGCGGAGTTCCGCAAACGCGGCTTCGTAACGCCCGCAGTGATCCGGGCCCAGCTTGCCGACGAGAGAGGGGGGTCCAAATGTGTCCTCCTTCAGATCGAGCGATTTCAATATGGTCTCCCATTTTTGCCATCGTTGATCCGGAGACATCGGGGTGTGGCCGAGCAATGCCATGCCTTCCGCCGCGGAGCATGTTAGGGAAAGATGCATGCGGCAGCGGGTGAGGGCGAGCTGTGCGGGATTCAGATCCACGAGCACGAGTGCGGCGAGCGGCAGCCGCGCAAGGCAAACCGCCGTTTCACCACCGGAAGCGATCATCATCATCCGTGCCCCGGCCGGAAGCTGGCGTGCGATTTCAAGATCGAGCAACGGATCCTCACGGACCTGTGAGAAGGCCAGCGGGAGCGACGAGGCGGCCAGCGCCCATGGGTCCGCCGTCATGTTCATGCAGGTCCACTCCACGGCCCGCGTTTCCAACTTTGGCGGATGAAATCGATGACAAACGACGTGTAGGATCCGATGAAGGGAGCTCCCCGGCGTCTCAGTTCCGGCTCCAGCAGGCGATGCGCGGATGGCAGTTGGTACCAGGGGATTCCCGGATAGAGGTGATGTTCGAGATGATAGTTCTCATTGCACATGAAGAACCTGACGACGGGACCCGTCAGGATGCTGCGCGTGCCTAACACATCGTCGGAAGCGTTCTCCAGCAAGGTGTGCTGGCTCATTCCGCGGATGTTCACCATGGTGTTGATGAAAAGCATGGGAGCCAGCCAGCCGTGCAGGAGCCAGGCGGCGGGAATGGTTTTCCATGCGAGCCACGAGAGGATCGCGCAGCCGGCGACTTCAGTGGCGATGCAAAGCCGCGATTTCCAGTTTCCGTGTTTCCAGCCAAGGATCGGGATGGCGGTGATGTAAACCGGATAGCCGATGAGCAGGCGCATCCAGTTCAGGATGAAAACGCCCCAGGTCCAGCGGGTGTAGTTCGAGTAGTGGTCGGGGTCGTGCTCGCCGCCGAGGTCCGCGTGATGCTCGAGGTGAAGCACGCGGTAGGCGGAGTAGTTCTGCCAGACCGGCCAGGCGCACAGGGCTCCGAGGCACGCGTTCACGATGCGATTCCGCGACAAGGTGCCGTGCACCGCCTCGTGGGTGAAAAGGCTGATCCCATGGAGCGAGGCTCCGGCCAGGAGCCAGAAGGGAATGGAAAAGATCCACGAAGTTTTTCCTGCAACGGCAACCGCACCGACGGCGGCAAAGGCATACAGAACCACAAAAGCCACGAACCGGAGGGTGTTTTTCCCATGCGCGAGACCGTGCAACTCGCGTGCGGTCTCGCGATCCAATCGCGGCTTGTCAGAGGTGATCATGTTTTTCCCGAGGCCGTATCCTGATAGAGCCTGTCAAAGATATACCTTCCGAATCGCAGCCCGCCAAGAATGGATGTGCCGGATTTGTTCTCAGCACGTTCCGCCGCCTCGAACAACTCGGCCGCATGTCGCTTGTCGATTTCCGCATGCAGGCTGTAGTGCACGAGTTCGTCGGGTTTCACCCATCCAAGCTCGACGACCCTCCTGCCGATCAGGGCGCTGATGTCGGCGAAGGCGTATTCGATCATGCCAAGCGCCGCAAAAGCGAACCCCGGAGTTTCCACGGTGCAGGCTCCGAAAAGAGCGAGGTTGAACGACCTCACCACCGCGTCGGGCGGGCTTTTCGCGAGCTCCTCAGAAGTGATCCCAAGGGTTTGCAGAAAAACGGCAAAGGTTCTGTCATGCGCGAGGTGGGGACGGAAACCTTCCACCGGATTTTCCTCATCCAGCCCGTGCTCTTCGGATAGATTGTGGACCAACACCCCGCGCTCCGCCGAGCTGGGAAGCCGCGCGATGAGGGCGGCCAGATGGCGTGAGAAAAATCCCACCGCATGGAAAAACTGCACCTGAGAGCGGGTGAATTCCTCCCTCGGCATGCTCCCGTCCTTCAGACGCAGGAAATAGTCATTTCCCAGGATCGGGAATGCGGAAAGCAATCCGATGGCGGCGGTTTCCGTGTCCGTGGGTGAATGATCGGAATCCATGGATAATGGGGTGGTGTGGATCCGGGCTTACTCCCCGGGTGATCTCACCAAGGCAACGGGAAGTCGCGGTTGAAGGCGAAGACCCGGTCGCGGAGGGCGTGGAGCTTGGTTAGATTCGTGTGGTCGGAGAGCGCCTCGCTGATGAAATCGGCGACCTGCTCGACGTCCTTTTCCTTCATGCCGCGGGTGGTGACGGCGGGGGTGCCGATGCGGATGCCGCTGGCTTCATCGGGCTGCCGGTGTCGAAGGGGATGCCGTTCTTGTTGACGGTGATGCCGGCCTCGTCGAGGGCGTGCGAGGCGTCGGTGCCGTTGAGGCCCTTGTCGGCGGAGATCGACGAGCATGAGGTGGTTGTCGGTGCCGCCGGAGACAGATGCGGAAGCCGTGATGGGTCGAGGCGCGCGGCGAGGGCCTGCGCGTTCTTGACGACCTGCTGCGGAGTAGTCCTTGAACTCCGGCTTGAGCGCCTCGCCGAAGCAGACGGCCTTGGCGGCGATGACGTGCATGAGCGGTCCGCCCTGGATGCCGGGGAAGACCTGCGAGTCGATCTTTTTCGCGAACTCCTCCTTGCAGAGGATGATGCCGCCGCGCGGACCGCGCAGGGTCTTGTGGGTGGTGGAGGTGACGAAATCGGCGTGCGGCACCGGGTTCGGATGGACGCCGGCCGCGACGAGTCCGGCGATGTGCGCCATGTCCACGAACAGATAGGCACCGACCTCGCGGGCGATCTTGCCCATGCGCTCGAAATCGATGATGCGCGGAGTAGGCGGAGGCGCCGACGGTGATCAGCTTCGGCTTGAGCTCGCGGGCGGTCTTTTCGAGCTCGTCGTAGTCGATCCGCTCGTCCTCCGGGCTCACGCCGTAGTGGGTGACGTCGTAGAAACGTGCCGGAGAAATTCGCCTTGTGGCCGTGGGTGAGGTGGCCGCCGTGGGCGAGGTCCATGGTGAGGATCTTGTCGCCGGGCTTGAGGACGGAGAAATAGACGGCGGTGTTCGCCTGCGAGCCGGAGTGCGGCTGGACGTTCGCGTGCTCGGCTCCGAAGAGCTGCTTGGCGCGGTCGATGGCGAGTTGCTCGACGACGTCGACGTTTTCGCAGCCGCCATACCAGCGCTTGCCGGGATAGCCTTCGGCATACTTGTTGGTCAGCAGCGAGCCCTGCGCCTCCATCACGGCGGGCGAGGCGAAATTTTCCGAGGCGATGAGCTCGATGTTGTTCCGCTGGCGATGTTCCTCGGCGGTGATGGCGGCATAGATCGCGGGATCCGTTTCCGCGATGCGGCTGCCGGAGGATTTGCAGACGCGGCGCTTCGTGGCGTCCGCCCTCGAAGCTCGATCGCGAGAAACGCGTCGGCCATGGCGATGGCGGTTGCCTCGTCCGTGTATTTCGCGCCGAGGCAGAGGACGTTGGTGTCGTTGTGCTGGCGGGTGATGACCGTTTCCTCGACCGAGCGGACGTTGGCGGCGCGGACGTGGCGGTGGCGGTTGGCCGCGATGCACATGCCGACGCCCGAGGTGCAGGCAAGGATGCCGAAATCATAGGTGCCGTCCGCGACATTTCGTCGCGACGAGGTTCGCAAAATCCGCGTAATCCACCGATTCGTGGCCCTGCGTCCCGAAATCCCGGACCTCATGGCCGACCTTCTTGAGGTGGGCGACAACAGCGTTTTTCAGATCGACGGCGCCGTGATCGGCTCCGATGGCAATGCGGAAGGTAGGATGGCTCATGGGGACGGGTCGGGATTCAAATCCGGGAAACCCATCTTGCAAACCGCAAATTTCAGGGAAATGCCCTCCGCCCTCCCTATTTCCGCCGCGAACCCTGCACAGGATGACGCCGGTCATGCACCAGCGCCAGAATCCGCACCCGGTCCGCCAGCACCCGGTAATAAATCGCGTAGGGAAAGCGCTTCAATCGCGCCTTCCTCCTTCCTTCTGTTGCCAGCGGAAATGCCTGCGGATTACTTCCGATTTGCTCCAAGAAGACTTCCAGTTCTTGGAAAAACTCGTCCCCCAAGCCATCCTTGCGCTCGTCATACCATTCGCAGGTGTCGTTCACCTCCCGGCGGACCGCCGAGTGATAGCTGAGTCTCATCACTTCCTGCGCCCTGCGAAAGCCTTCAGGAAATCCTCATGGCTCATCTCCTTGGAATCATCCGCATCCAGGTCCGCCTCCCGCTCGTTGAGCTCGTTTTCCAATGCCTCGCCCTCCAGTTCACCCACAGGATTTCCGATGGACTCCCAAAGATATCCAGCCACCCGGCAGCGGTCCGTGGCATTGAGACGCATCGCCGCCTCCACGATGGATTCGTAATCCGCTTTAGCGATCATGCGTTCTTCTAGCGCGGATCCCTTTCTACTGCAATCCTCGGTTTAATTCTCCTTCTTCAGCGTCACTATCAGCATTCCTGCTTCCCATCGTCTGTTCACCTGATAGGAAACTGTGATGGCTGAGAAAAAAACCCTCGAACTTTTCCTCTTCACCGACGAGCCCGTCCGGGATCTGGAGCATGACCACCTGGCGCTGAAGCCCTTCTCCTCCATGGTCGCCGCCGCCGCGCTTACCAATCGAGGCCCCTTCAACATCGGCGTCTTCTCCGGCTGGGGGCAGGGGAAAACCACCGTTCTCCGCCAGGCCGAGGCACTCATCAAGGAGCAGGAAAAGCCCAACGTCATCACCGCTTGGGTCAACGCTTGGCAGTATGAACATGAGGCCCACCCCATCGTCCCTCTCCTCGCCATCATCATCAACGAGATCACCAAGGCCATCGACGCCCGCAAAACCGTCAGCGAAAAGGAGAACGTCGCCCTCACCAAGACCTTCGGCGATCTCAAGCGCGCCCTCCGTTCCATCGCCTACGGCTTCTCTGCTAAGGCCGGAGCCACCATTCCCGGCTTCGCCAATCTCGAAATCGGCTTCGTCGCCAAGGATATGATCGACCGCGACGAGAAACTCTCCTCCGACCGCGATCCGCTCCTCGACCAATCCCTCTACTACCATGCCTACGAGCGCCTCGAGAAATTCCGCGAGGAGCTCGATAAATCTGAACCCGTCGACCACCCCAAGATCATCGTCTTCATTGACGATCTCGATCGGTGCCTCCCCTCCAAGGCTCTCCACCTCCTTGAGTCCCTCAAGCTCGTCCTTGCCCAGCCAGGCTTCATCTTCGTCCTCGGCGTGGACCGCCACGTCATCGACTCCTTCCTCACCAAGCGCTACCACGAGGACTTCGGCATCCTTAAGGACATGGGCCACGGTAAGCAATACATGGACAAGATCATCCAGCTCCCGCTCGATCTTCCCCACCACCAGAACCGCTTCGAGAAATACATCGACAGTCTCACGGCAAATGCATTCTCCGAATACCGGCTTCCCGCAATTATGTTCGGGATTTTTTCGAACACAGAGGACTCATCTCGTTTCAGGGCGGCCCTCGCCGCTGGTTGTGATCGCAACCCGCGCACCCTCATTCGCACCCTCAACTATCTCCTCACCGATCTCTTCCTGCGGGAAAGCGGGTTCATCGACAGGGAGAACGACCCGTTCGACACCTCCGCCGAGTTCCTTCAATTCGCCGCTGTTTCACGCATCACCCGCCTTACCCTCGGTGATGAGCGGCTATACCGTAAGCTTGTCGACTCGAATTGGGGCTGTGAGGAACTTAGCAATTCCATCGAGGGCAAAAAAACTGTTTGGGAGTCAACGTACAAGGATTCTGAATACGGCTTTGACTATCCGGGCGGGGAGAAGGCATTTGAGAACGCGAGATCAAAATTGGATCCTTTCAGGTCTATCATCACCCAAGCCGAATCTCTTAACGAACTTTTCAGCACGCCGCTTGGCCAGCGTTGGCTCAAGGAACACCATAAGCGCAAAGCGATTGAGGGCTTCCTCGCCACCCGCGAAGATCCCGGCAAAATCCCGGACGAAACCTCCGTGCAGATCATCAACGCCGCCATTCGCAAAAAGCTCGATCTCCCAGAAGGTGCCGTGGGCGACGCCGACCGGAAGAAGATCCTAAAAATGGACCTCCGCGGTACGCAAGTGAGCGACCTGACCGCGCTCCAAAGCCTTACCAACCTCCAAGCGCTCAACTTCGACGACACCCCAGTGACAGAAGTGAGCGCTCTCCTGACTCTCACCAACCTCGAAGCGCTTTCTCTCGGCGAGACACAAGTGAGCGACGTAACCGCGCTCCAGAGCCTGACCAGCCTCAAAGAGCTTTACCTCGAAAATACGCAAGTGAGCGACGTGACTGCTCTCTACTGGCTGAAGGACAGTCTAAAAATCCTTTGGTTACATAACACGCCTGCAGCTCGAAATGAAGCTACCATGGCAGCACTGCGTGAAGCCCTCCCAAACACCGAAATTAAGCCATAACTTTCCAATCTCAGGATGGAAGCGGCGATCCCATCACTCGTTTCGTATTTTGATGAGCGGAACGCTCCCGATACCGTCCCGAACGCTTCCATTCACGGTCCTAGGGGATGTTCAGGGTGTCTTCAAGGGCATTCGCGTTAGAGTCGGTCCGTTTATCAGCAAGCGTGATTTAACATGGTGGGAACTTTCACACGATGCTCGAAATCTTCAGAACCAGATCCGGGGCAGTCAGCACGATTGCGAGGGGGGCAAACAGCAGTGTTAGGGAGGGTGGATCTTCGGTCCACCCGGGTTGACCGGAGTTCAACCCTCCTCAGGCTTCCGCCGCACGCACATCCTGAATGATCAACTGCAACGTTGTCCTTCCGCGAAATGTATTTCGATCGATCGTGAACGCGATGTCCCACGGCGGATCGGGCAGGGGATGTTCGCCGCCGCCGAAATAGACGGCGTCCTGCTCGTGATAGCCCTGTCGGAGCATGAAACGCAGGTGGTTGTTCTTCATGTGCAGCGGTGAGCGGCTCAGGCCCACGCCGCGTGAGATGAAGACGGGTTGGGGATTTCCACTGCCGAAGGGCTGGAGGAGATCGTAGCTGCCGAGGAACTCTAACGAAAGCTGGTCGAAGGAAATTTCCGCATCGTACATCAGCTTGGGCAAGCGTTGCTCGGGGCTGGTGTGGTTGAGGACGTATTCGGAAAAGCGCTTGCGGAAGCGGTCGAGCTTGTCCTCGTGGATGGAGAGTCCGGCCGCCATCGCGTGACCACCGCCGGCTAACAGGTCGTCCTCGCAGGCGCGGATCGCCTCGACCAGGGAAATGCCCTCGATGCTGCGGCCCGAGCCTTTTCCGATGCCATCCTCGTCGATGGCGATGACGAAGGTGGGCTTGTGGTATTGCCGCATGAGCCGCGAGGCGACGATGCCGACCACGCCGTGGTGCCAGGTGCGCGAACCCAGGACGATGACCGGGATCGCGCTCCGGGTCGAAATTTCGCGTGAGCATTTCCACGGCTTCGCGGCGGATCAGGCCCTCGTGATTCTGGCGCTCCTTGTTGTAGGTATCGAGTTTCTCGCGCGAGATCGAGGGCGAGGCGGCGGCAATCGGTGGTGAGGGTGGCAAGCGCGTCTTCCGGAACGTCCATCCGGCCGGCGGCATTCAGGCGCGGGCCGATGCGGAATCCGACGTCCATCGAGGTCGCGTGGCCATTCATGCCGGTGACTTCCTGAAGGGCGCGGAGGCCGGGATTGAGCGTGCTCGGCAAGATGCTTGAGCCCGTGGCGGACCATCAGCCGGTTTTCACCCACCATCGGGACGATGTCGGAAATGGTCGCCACGGCCACCAGATCGATGAGCTGCTTGAGGTCGAGATCGCACCTGGCGCGTCTTCATCATGGCGTGGCCGAGTTTGAAAACGACACCCGCTGCGCAAAGGTAGGTGAATTCAGTGCCGCATTTCGGATTCACCAGCGCGCAGCAGTCGGGTTTTCCGCGCCGGATCGGGCTCGTGGTGATCGACGATGAGCACGTCGATCCCGTCGGCCCGCAGTGCGGCGACCTCGTTGACCGAGACGGTTCCGCAATCCACGGTGATCAGCAAATCGGGCTTCGGCCCCTCGGTCATGCAGCGGGCCAGCGCCGCCGTGCTCAGGCCATATCCCTCCGGTCCCCGGCGCGGGATGAAATGGCGCGGCGTCAGTCCGTAAGCCATCAGGATCCGCCGCATCAGGGTGATGGAGGTGACGCCGTCCACGTCATAGTCACCGTAAATGCAGACCTCCTCGCCCCGGTCGATCGCCGCAAACACGCGCTCGACGGCGGGTTTCATGTCCGGAATGAGAAACGGGTCCGCCAAATCCCTCAGCCGCGGTCGCAGGTAACCCTCCAGATCCACGCCGACGGGAAGTCCCCGTTGGCGGATCAGGTGTTCGAGAATGGGTGGAAAAGTGCCCGAAGAACCGTTGCTTTGTCTTTCAAACGGTTCTCCGCGCGCAATCCATTTGAACGGCTGGGCTCGCATCAAGTGGCGCGGACACTATTTGCCGAAGACCACCTGACACAAGGTTTGAAACGAAAAGCGTGCAAATACGCACGCCGCGCCAAGTTGACGCCCTCAAAGTGTGACATTATGACTCGATTTCCAGTGTGCTGATCTCTCCTTGGAAGCGTGTGATATTTATAACTCGCTAAGATTAATTGGGTTATATTTCAGTGGATCAGTCTGGCACAATCCCTGCGAAACGCCCGGCATCAATCCGCCTTCAAAGGCAATTTAACCTGAACAGAAACCAACTCATGTCCAAAATTCTCGGCATCGACCTCGGCACCACCAACTCCTGCATGGCCGTCATGGAAGGCGGCGAATCCACCGTGTCTCGAAAACTCCGAAGGCGCCCGCACCACGCCATCGGTCGTCGCCTTCACCAAGAACGGCGAGCGCCTCGTCGGCCAGGCCGCCAAGCGCCAGGCCGTCACCAACCCGAAAAACACCATTTTCTCCGCCAAGCGCCTGATCGGCCGCAAGTTCGTCGGAACTCACCGATGCCGACAAGCGCATGCCTTACACGATCGTCGCCGCAGCCAATGGCGACGCCCACATCGAGGTGGAAGTCGGCGGCGAGACGAAGACCTACTCGCCCGCAGGAGATCGCCGCGATGGTCCTCGGCAAGCTCAAGGCCGATGCCGAAGCCAAGCTCGGCGAAACGATCACCCAAGCCGTCATCACCGTTCCCGCCTACTTCAACGACTCCCAGCGCAACGCCACCAAGGCCGCCGGTGAAATCGCCGGCCTCGAAGTGCTCCGCATCATCAACGAGCCGACCGCCGCCGCCCTCGCCTACGGCCTCGACAAGAAGTCCGACGAAAAGATCGCCGTGTACGACCTCGGCGGCGGCACCTTCGACATCTCCGTGCTCGAAATCGGCGACGGCGTCTTCGAGGTGCTCGCCACCGACGGCGACACCCATCTCGGCGGCGACGACTGGGACAACACGCTCATCGAGTGGATCGTCGGCGAATTCAAGAAGGACCAGGGCATCGACCTCACCAGGCAGCCCGACGCCCTCCAGCGCATCAAGGAAGAGGCCGAGAAGGCCAAGATCGCCCTCTCCTCCACGCCAGTCCTACGACATCAGCCTGCCCTTCATCACGGCCGACGCCACCGGGCCGAAGCACATCCAGAAGACGCTCACCCGCGCCAAGCTGGAGCAGCTCACCGACACCCTCTTCGAGCGCACCAAGAAGCCGGTCAAGGACTGCCTCAAGGAAGCCGGACTCTCCGCCGCGGAGATCGACGAACTCGTGCTCGTCGGCGGCATGACCCGCATGCCCAAGGTCGTCGAGATCGCCCGCGAGCTCGCCGGCAAGACGCCGCACCAAGGCGTGAACCCCGATGAAGTCGTCGCCATCGGCGCGGCCATCCAGGGCGGCGTGCTCCAGGGCGACGTGAAGGACGTGCTCCTGCTCGACGTCACCCCGCTCACGCTCTCCATCGAGACCGAAGGCTCCCGCGCCACCGCCGATGATCGAGCGCAACACCACCATCCCGGCCAAGAAGTCGCAGATCTTCTCGACCGCATCCGACAACCAGCCGGGCGTCGATATCCGCATCTGCCAGGGCGAGCGCCCGATGTTCGCGCGACAACAAGATGCTCGGCAACTTCAAGCTCGACGGCATCGCCCCGGCCCGCCGCGGCGAGCCGCAGATCGAAGTCACCTTCGACATCGACGCCAACGGCATCCTCCACGTCTCCGCCAAGGACAAGCAGTCCGGCAAGGAACAGAAGATCTCCATCCAGGGCTCCTCCGGCCTCTCCAAGGACGAGATCGAAAAAGCCAAGCGCGACGCCGAAGCCCACGCCGACGAGGACAAGAAGCGCGTCGAAAAGGTCGATGCCAAGAACAAGGCCGACAACCTCGTCTTCAACGTCGAGAAGCAACTCGGCGAACTCGGCGACAACGCCCCCGCCGAACTCAAGGAAATGCTCAACGGCAAGATCCAGGCCGTGAAGGACGCGATCAGCAGCGACAACGTCGACACGATCAACAGCGCCGTCAGCGATCTCGAAGGTTCCCTCCAAGCCCTCGCCGAAGCCGCCCAAAAAGCCGGTGCCGGTGCCCAGCAACCCGAAGTCGAGCCCGCCGAGGCCGCCCCGGAATCCAGCGAGCCCAAACAAGCCAAAGGCAAGGTCGTCGACGCTGAAGTCGTTGATTAACTCTTGAGCCCCGACGGGGCGTTATACGCCAGCCCAGGGCATCGCCCTGGGGCATCCAATCAAAAGAAATCCGAGCCCTGATGGGGCGATATAATCCCGATGAAACCTTTGACTATCAAACAATCGCTGAAGAAGATCTGTGATGATGTGTTGAGTCATGAGCAGGAAACGACACGGTTGAATTTTGAGATGGGAGACATATTAAATCGTAGCGTTGCAGAATCAGGTTTAACGGCCAAAGAAGCGGCGCTGATTTTCGAGAGGGAATCAGGAATCGGGTGGAAGCGATTTGATACTAACGGTAGAATTGCTCGCCGGATTCCTCCTCATCAAAGAACTAAAAATGTGCCTTGGGGGGTCATCCAGCATATAATTGTTGAGATGAATCCACGAAATTTTAATATTTCAGAGCAAAGATTTTGCGACGCTGCAATTGGAGCGTTGAAAGAAGCCGAAAGGGAGAATCTCAAGCTTGTTGATTTAAAGAAGGAAGACGGAGAAGCTACAGTTGGTGAACAATTGGTCCGTCGCTATATTGTTTAATAGTAGTATTTTTATGCCATCTCTCTCAGTCAAACGTCAAAGCCTCGCCGCGCTGCGCCCGCTCTCTCCGGAGTCGGTTGCCAGCCTTGCGGCGGCGTGGGATGTGCGGATGGTGTATGAGTCCAACTCCATCGAGGGCAACTCCCTCACGCTCCGCGAAACCGAACTCGTCCTTTCCAAAGGCGTCACCGTTTCCGGCAAGCCGCTCAAGGATCACCTCGAGGCCGTTAACCTCGCGAAAGCCTGGGACGAAGTCAAGAAGCTCGCTCGCCCGGATACCCTGCTCACGGAGCGCGATCTGCTTGATCTGCATCAGATTTTGCTGACCCGCATCCAAGATGGGACCAATGGGAGTTATAGGACGTATGCGGTGCGTGTTGGCGGTTCAAATCACGTTCCGCCAAACGCCGTCAAAGTCCCGGATCTCATGACCGGGCTTTTCATCGGCCTCTCCGCCATCACGGATCCCGTCGAACGCGCCGCGAGACTCCATCACGGAATCGCCTCCATCCATCCTTTCACCGACGGCAACGGCCGCGCCGCCCGCCTTGCGATGAATTTCATCCTCCTCGCCGCCGGATACCCGCCGATTTCCATTCCCACCGACCTCCGCCAGGACTACTACAACGCCCTCGAATCCGCCGACTCCGGCGATTTCCAATCCTGGCAAAATTTCCTCACCACCCGGCTCGACCAGGAACTCGACCAATGGCTCGAAGCTCTCGAAACCACTCTTCCTGAAAACTGAACACTGAAAACTTTCCACTCCCCTAACAGGGCGTGGCTTCTCACAGAAACCAACAAACCAAACACACAACCATTATGGCCAACATCAAACCACTCGGACAACGCGTCCTCGTCAAGCGTCTCGAAGCCGACGCCATCAGCGCCGGCGGCATCGTCCTTCCGGACACCGCCAAGGAAAAGCCACAGGAAGCTGAAGTTCTCAGCCTCGGCACCGGCGGCAAGGACGACAATGGCAAGGCTCATCGAGTTCACCGTCAAGGTCGGCGACAAGGTCCTCATCTCCAAGTACGGCGGCACCGAAGTCAAGGTCGACGGACAAGAAGTCCTCATCATCAACGAGTCCGACATCCTCGGCATCGTCGGCTGAATCCCCAACTCAAACCATCAACCATCAACTTAAACATACAACTATTATGGCCAAACAACTCCAATTCGACGAAGCCGCCCGCCAGGCCCTGCTGCGCGGCGTCGAGAAACTCGCCCGCGCCGTCAAGGCCACCCTCGGACCAGCCGGTCGCAACGTCATCCTCGACAAGAAATTCGGCTCCCCGACCATCACCAAGGACGGTGTCACCGTCGCCAAGGAAATCGAGCTCGAGTGCCCTTATGAAAACATGGGCGCCCAGCTGGTCCGGGAAGTTTCCAGCCAAGACCTCCGACATCGCCGGTGACGGCACCACCACCGCCACCGTGCTCGCCGAAGCCATCTACAAGGAAGGCCTTCGCAACGTGACCGCCGGTGCCAACCCGATCTCGCTCCAGCGCGGCATCATGAAGGCCATCGAAGCCATCGTCGCCCAGCTGCAAAGGATCTCCAAGAAGGTCAACGACACCAAGGAAATCGCCCAGGTCGCCACCGTCTCCGCCAACTGGGACGCCGAAATCGGCGACATCATCGCCGACGCCATGGACAAGGTCGGCAAGGACGGCACCATCACCGTCGAAGAAGCCAAGTGCATCGAAACCACCCTCGACGTCGTCGAAGGCATGCAGTTCGACAAGGGCTACCTCTCCCCTTACTTCGTCACCAACGCCGGAGAGCCATGGAAGCCATCCTCGAGGACGCCTACATCCTCATCCACGAGAAGAAGATCCGCAACCTGAAGGACATGCTCCCGCTGCTCGAGAAGGTCGCCAAGACCGGCACGCCCGCTCCTCATCATCGCCGAAGACGTCGAAGGCGAAGCCCTCGCGACCCTCGTGGTGAACAAGCTCCGCGGCACCCTCAACGTCGCGCCGTCAAGGCTCCTGGCTTCGGCGACCGCCGCAAGGCCATGCTCGAAGACATCGCCATCCTCACCGGTGGCCAAGTGCATCACCGAAGACCTCGGCATCAAGCTCGAGAACGTCGAACTCGAGCGACCTCGGCCACGCCAAGCGCATCACCATCGACAAGGAAAACACCACCATCGTCGAAGGCGGCGGCAACCTCCGAAGCATCACGGGCCGCGTCAACCAGATCCGCCGCCAGATCGACGAGACCACCAGCGACTACGACCGCGAGAAGCTCCAGGAGCGCCTCGCCAAGCTCGCCGGCGGCGTCGCCGTCATCAACGTCGGTGCCGCCACCGAAACCGAGATGAAGGAAAAGAAAGCCCGCGTCGAAGACGCCCTGCACGCGACCCGTGCGGCCGTTGAAGAAGGCATCGTCGCCGGCGGCGGCATCGCGCTCATCCGCGCCCAGGCCGCCATCGACGACCTCAAGCTCGAAGGTGACGAGAAGACCGGCGCCGACATCGTCGCCCGCGCCATCGAAGCCCCGCTTCGCCAGCTCGTGCACCAACGCCGGCGTCGAAGGCGCGCTGATCGTCGAGGAGGTCAAGAAGGGCAAAGGCAACGACGGCTACAACGTCGCCACCGACAAGTACGAGGACCTCATCAAGGCCGGCGTCGTCGACCCGACCAAGGTCACCCGCACCGCGCTGCAGAACGCGGCGTCGATCGCCGGCCTCCTGCTCACCACCGAGTGCCTCATCACCGAGCTCCCCGAGAAGAAAAGGCCGGCGGCGGCGGCGGCGGTCACGACCACGGCATGGGCGGCATGGGCGGCATGATGTAAATCGTGTCCCGACGCTCACAGAGCGCCGCTACAAAAATCAAAAGAGCCGGGCAGGGAAACCTGTCCGGCTTTTTCGTGCCGTTGACAAATCCAGCATGTGGACACAATATGTCCACATGAGAATCGTGACCGTCCGTGACCTCCGGAACAACTTTTCCAAAGTCGAAACCTGGCTTGGCGAGGGTGAGGAAATCCGCATTGAAAAACGGGGGAAGCCCATCGGATTCCTTTCCGCCACTCCCAAGTCGGAAAAATCTGCGAAGCCCAAAGTCAATTTCATGGCGAGGCTCGATGAGATCTGGGGCGATCGCGTTTTTTCCGAGGAAGAAGTAAGGGCGATGAGGGAAGCGGAACTCGAAGGCGAAGAAGGATGAGTGCTGCTCCGGATACATCTTTCATCTGTTCTCTCTATAGGAAACAGCACACTTCACCACAGGCTATTGCCTTTCAGAAGACCTTGCCGGAGCCGCTCCCCGTTTCCACATTCCTACTGCTGGAATTCCGCCAATCGGTCCGTTTTCAGATCCGACTTTTCGGCAACGACCGGAGCAAGGGCTTTTCCAAAACAGAGGGCACGGCCATGCTGCGCGCGTTGCAATCCGATCTAGCAGATGGCATCTTGGAAATGGTCGCCCCGGACTGGGCGGACGTGCACCGGATTGCGGAGGAGTTGAGCTCGAAACACACGGAATCCGGTGGGCATCGTCTCGCCGACATCCTGCACGTTGCCACCGCGCTTCACTTTGGTGCGGAGCAGTTTCTAACATTCGACTCCAACCAGAAGAAACTCGCCGAAGCCGAGGGCATGGTGGTCCCTCTTTGATGCAACTCAGAATCCCTTCACCGGATCGACCAGGTTCTTCAACGGCAGGGCACGGGCGAACCGGGAAAGGTTCTCCATGATGAGCTTGTTCTGGCGCCCAGTCCGGGCATCCGAAACACCGGCGATATGCGGAGTGATGATGACATTCGGCATTTTCCACAGCGGGCTGTCTTTCGGCAGCGGCTCGATATCGACCACATCCAACCCGGCCCCCGCGAGGCGCTTTTCCTCCAATGCCTTAATGAGCGCCGCCGTGTTCACCACCTTGCCGCGCGAAACGTTGATAAAATAGGTGCCTTGTTTCATTTTCGCAAATTCATCAGGACCGATCATGCCCTCGGTGGCGGGCGTGATGGGAAGGCAGTTCACGACCACATCGGCCTCAGGTAACATGGCCTGGAGCTCGTCCGGCTTGCCGGTCTTCTCCAACGTCACTGTTAGCGGGATGTCCTTGAGGTCGATGGCATTTACGGTCATGCCGAAGGCCTTGGCCCGCTCGGCGACCTGGGTGCCGATGCCGCCGTAGCCGATGACGAGCATCGTGCGGCCGCGTAGCTCGGTCAGGGGCATCACCGGCTTGGCGGTCTTCGTCCATTCCCCTTCCGCCTGGGCTTGCTGATAGGCCCCGATGTTGCGGGTGAGGTGGAGAAGCAGGGCGAACGCGTGATCGGCGATCTCCGGGCCCTGATAGATCTTCAGGCTGGTCATGGTCACCCGTCCGTCGGCGAAGCCCGGAAGATCGCGGTAGTTCTCGATGCCGGCGCTGAAGATGTGGACCCAGCGCAGTTTGGTACCGGCGGTCATCAGCGCCTCGTCCGGACCACCAATGTAGGCTTCGGCGGTCGGGACTTTTTCGAGGGCATCTTTGGAATTGTCATAAAACACGGGCTTCAGCGAAGGGTTCGCAAGGGCGACGGCTTCCACGTCCTTTTTCATCCCTGAAGGTATCAAGACGATCTGACCGAAGCCGGGAATGACAAGGCCGAATCCGGCAAGCAGGTGGAGGATGGTTTTCACGGTTTCTTGAAGCACGAAACCGGCGAGGTGGCGAGGTGGAATAATGGCAAGAAGTCACTTCGTCCGGTTCACGCGCCCCCGGCGGAACGGATGTAGCATCTGACCGATGTAGCTACGGGGGATCTTCTCATGGATCCCGAATGATTCCGGTTCGTGGTCAGGGCAGCGGTAGGTGCCGAACGCGAGATCCATCAGGGGCGAGATATTCGCATAGTTTCCCGCATCCCTCGCCCGGTCGTGATGCCAGTGATGCAGCTCGGGCGCTCCGATCAACCATTTCAAGGGACCAATGCCCAGCCGGACATTCGAGTGGATGTAGATCGCCCAGATCCCGCGAAAGGCGATCAGTCCTGTTAGTGTCTCCAGTGGAAAACCTAGCAGGAACGCGGGGATGTTGATGAGTCCCATGGTGTAAACGGTGTCTAGCGGGTGTTCACGATGAGCCGCCAGCCAGTCCAGATGTTCGGCGCTGTGGTGGATGGAATGGAAGCACCAGAGGAAGGGAACCTTGTGCTGCAAACGATGCCCCCAATACACGAAAAAGTCGCTGAGCAGGATCACTTCCACCGCCTGCAGCCACCATGGCTGATTCGCGACCGCATGTCTGAAGCCGGTGGGGATACCATCGTCCAGCCAGTCTGCGAAGAACGTCAGCAACCCGAGCACGAGACCGCTCCACAAGAGGTATTGCCCGACGAAGAAGCAAAGATCGATCCACCATTCAGGACGCAGGAAACGCTGGCCGGATTTGGCCGGGAAGGCGCGTTCCAAGGGATGGAACACAAGGCAGAGGAAGAGGAAGCTCCCGCCGGTTCCGAGGATCGCGGCAGGCAAGTTCATGGCTTGTTCGATGGCTGATTCCCTGTGGGTGCTTCGATGAGGGAGCCGGAGCTTTTCGAGCTTGGCAACAGGACCCGCTTCTTCGGGGGCTCCGGTGCGATCTCTATCATGCCGGACTTGGAGCCTGATAGAAGGATCCGGTTGCCATCCTTCATTTCCTTTTCCTCGACGGGATTTCCGGTGTCGGAATCCGGAGTGTATTCGGTTTCAAACTTCAGGTTCTCTGAATTCGGGACGACTACGGCGCTCTTGGAACCTGATAGGACGGTTCGCTCTGCGGATTTCCCAACGGGAGATGCCGCATGTTGCTGCCGGTTCCAAACGTAGGCACCTGCGAGACCGACAGCGGAGAGGACGGCCACAACCCGCAACCATGGGGAAACTGTTTTCGGATCCATGGGTGACTTCATTACTCCGAAAGATCCCCGGAGGTCAAGTTGGCCTCAAGTCTTGACGAAGAATTTACCTGCCTCCGTCATTTGGCAATCGCCTGGATCTTGAAGCGGCCCGGGGATTCCGGCAGCAGGTGAAATCAATGGCCTTGTGCGCCCGAATCCCACCATGGGAAAACCCGTGCGAGTTTGGAATCGACCCGGCGGCGGCTTTGATCATGATGCGCAGGTATGAAAAAACTGATCTGTCTGATTCCCCTGTTAGCTCCTGTCGTTGCACGCGGCGGGGAGCCTGTTGTGAAGCTTGCCGGGATCCAGGCCGTCATCGACGATGGCGAAAAGGAGTTTGACGGCTTCAAGACCTACAACTCATCGAAAGGTCATGGAGTCACCCTGATTGTCCATGGCGGAGGAAAGGAAATCGTTGCCTTTGACGACGACAAGGCCGCCGTAACGATCGGTGGAACCAAGGCGGAATGCCGTTTCTTCGGTGGTGACTCGAATTTCTCAAAGGATCATCTCGCCCTGCGCCTGGAGTTCGAAGCCAAGGGAAGTGCCCAGGTTTCTCCGGATGGCACGCTCAAGGTGGCCGGAGTGATTCCCGTCACCTTCGCCACCGGCAAGGCGGAAACGCGGAGCGGGCCTTTCGCGGTCAAGCCGGGTGAGAAGGTGGTCTTTCCCGCGGACAAGGCGGCGGACATGCCCGTGTTGAAGGTGAAATCCTCCGGCAAGCCGAAATTCAGCGATGGTGCTTTTGAACTGGTCCTGACCACCAATCGCAAGGCCGACGAGTTCGCTGGCATCAAGTTCTACACCAAGGATGGCAAGGAGATCGAATCGGATCGCACGAGCAGCAGTTGGATGGGGTTCAATAACAAGGGCTCGGGCGAAGTCACCTACTCGTTCAAGGCGGCGCAAACCGATCTGATCCTTGCGGTCGAAACGTGGACGGGACGGGAGGACGTGCCGATCAAGGTCGATCTATCCGCCGGTCTGGCGGTTCCGAAATCCTGAAGCGTCCGGGACGATTGATCTTGTCATCATGTTAGAATTCGAATCAATTTCCCCTGAGATTCTGGAAAAGCCTCTTCCCCCAACCCCAATATCCGAATGAGTTCCGAGAACCCTGATATCAACGCCGTTGCCCGTGTCTCGGGAGCGATCATGGATGAGTTGTCCAAGTCCATCGTCGGCCAGAAGGAAATTGTCACTGGTCTGGTGGCATCGCTTTTTGCCAACGGTCACTGCCTGCTCATCGGTGTGCCTGGATTGGCCAAGACCCTCCTTGTGCAATCCATCGCCAAGGTGCTTGGGATGGATTTCAAGCGGATCCAGTTCACTCCGGATCTGATGCCCGCCGACATCCTTGGTTCGGAGATGATTTATGAACATCAGGGACGCATGGAGTTCCGATTCCGGCCCGGTCCGGTTTTCACGAACCTCCTGCTGGCGGATGAAATCAACCGCACGCCACCGAAGACGCAGTCCGCGCTGTTGGAAGCGATGCAAGAGCGCCGCGTCACCATCGCCGGGGAGAATCGTCCACTGCCGGATCCGTTTCTGGTCGTCGCCACACAGAACCCCATCGAGCACGAGGGGACCTATCCGCTACCCGAGGCGCAGCTCGACCGGTTCATGTTCTCGCTCGACCTCGACTATCCGGCACGGCACGAGGAAATGGAAATTGTCCGCCGCACGACTGTCGGCGAGACCGCCGCGCTCGCACCGGTGGTTTCGGGAAGTGACATTCTTTCCATCCAGCGGCTGGTCCGCGCGATGCCGGTGGCCGACCACATCCTCGGCTACGCCATCGATCTAACTGCCGCGACCCGCCCGAAGCGCGCCGGAGCCGGCAAGATCGCGGAAACCCACATCGAGTGGGGTGCGGGGCCACGTGCGTCCCAATACCTCATTCTCGGAGCCAAGGCGCTTGCGCTGATGGACGGACGCGCGGCCCCCGAGGCTGCCGATGTCCGGCGCATCGCGCCGCAGGTGCTGGCGCACCGGATCGTTCCCAACTACCGGGCGACTGGTGAGGGGCTCAAGGCCAGCGACATCGTGGAATCCTTGGTCAAGGAAGTCCCGGAGAGGGGCTATTAGATTTCAACGTCGTCACATCATGGCAGATGATTCCCACGAACTGGCCGGCTCGGCAATGAGGCGTGCAATGGCGCAAGCGCGTCAGAACGTGGCTTCCGGCGTTCAACTGCCGCCGCCGTTGTCGAGGCATTCGTTTGGTGAAAGCACGCCCCCGCCGATTCCCTCGCGAACCTACGCGACCATCCGCGAGTCGGTGGAGGAGGCTCGGGAAAAAACGAATGCACAGCGCGCTTCAACGTTGCTGGACGAAGGTGAACTGGCGCGCTTCAGGAATCTAATCGTTTTTGCCAAGACCGCGGTGGAGAGCCGTTTCCAAGGCCGCCACAAATCGCCCGATCTCGGTGGTGGTGGCGAATTTTCCGAGTATCTCGCCTACGAGCCCGGTCGTCCGGTGCAGGCCATCGACTGGCATGTTTTCGCCCGCAGCCGCAAGCTGGTGATCCGCCGCTATCGACAGGAGACGGACATGGACGTCCACCTGTTGATCGATGCGTCGGGCTCGATGGCCTATCATGGCGGCAAACGGGAGTTGAAAGGTTTTCGGGCTTCCCGGGTGGCCGCGGCGCTCGCCTATCTGATGCTCAGGCAGGGAGACAAGGCCTCCATCACGATGTTCGCGGACCGCGTGCTGGAACACATTCCCGCCGGTGGCACCCGACGGCATCTGATGGCGATGCTCCGGGCTCTGGTGCGGCCTGCCTACGAGGCCGGTGGAAAAACGGATTTGCCCGCCGCGATCCGTGACTGCGAGAAGCTGATCCGCAGGCGGGGTCGGCTGGTCATTCTATCGGATTTTCTCGGCAATGACATTCAGGAGATTTTCGACGCCCTGGGCCCCTTCATCCACCGGGGATTTGAAATCCTGCTGATGCAGCTAACCGATCCTGACGAGCTGACCTTGCCGGATGCCCCGCTTGCGAGGTTCCGGGACATGGAAACAGGCGAAACCATCGAGGTGGAGCCCTCCGAAATCCGCGCGGACTACGAGGCCAGGATGCGGGCAAGGACCGCATCCATCGCCGCCACGGGTGCCAGTCATCGTATCGACTTCACCGCGCTCGACACCGCCAGTCCCTACCGCGAGGCCATCGAGGCTTATCTCGGTTTCCGCCGGACGAAGGTCTAACCAACACCACCGTGATGCAATTCCTCAATGCCTCATTGCTCTGGCCCTTGTTGCCATTGGTGGGCATTCCCATGCTGATCCACTGGCTCAGCAAGCGGTATCCGAAGATGATTCCCTTTTCATCGATCGAGGAACTGCGAAAGACCGTCGCGGGACGCTCGCGTGCGTTTCGCTGGCGTCATTTGTTGATGCTTCTGTTGCGGACGCTCGCCGTGCTTGCGCTGCTCCTCGCCTTCCTCAAGCCGGTGATCGCACCCAGGACGACGAAGGGTGACTCGCAACGGAACATTATCCTGTTAGTCGATCAGTCGCTGAGCACGGACTGCGTGGAAAACGGAACGTCCGCGCATTCCAGAATCCGTGAGGAGGTGAAGCGCTTGCTGGATTCCCTGGATGCGGACGACCGCTTCAACCTGATCCGTGTCGATCAGGCTCCGGTGGCGGCGTTTCCCTCTTTCTCCACCCGGTCCGATGCGGCGCTGAAGTTTCTGGATGATTCCCCGAAACCGCTGACTCGTGCCGATTTCCATGTGGCCAACCAACTCGCTGCGGAACTCTCCAAAGGATCGAAAGCGGCTCCCGATTTCTACTACTTTTCCGACTTCCAAAGGCGTGACTGGGCGGACGTGAATTTCGAGGCACTCCCCGCCGGTGCGCGACTGTTTTTTGTCGGCGGAACCGAGGATGCCCAGCGGTCCAACCACGCGATTGTCTCGATGGAACTCGGTGAGGGCGCGGTGATCGCCGGTGGGGACGTGGAATTGAAAGTCCGCGTGGCGAACCACTCCGCCCAACCGTGGAGCGGGAAAGATCGAGGCGGGATTCGGTCCGGCGTATTTGCGCGAGCGTGAGACCCAGATGGCTCCATGGTCGGTTGGGGATTTCAATCTCGTCGTTCCTGTGCCGAAGGGCGGATTGCTCAGCCTGACGGCGTCCTTGCCGCCCGACAATCTCCCTGCGGATGACAAGCGGAACATGGTGGTGCAGGTCAGCGAGCGCGAGGAGGTGGTCATTCTAACCGGTGATGAGGACTTGAGTGGCGCGCCTGCCCCGTCTCTCTTTCTAACAACCGCTGTCGATCCATTCGGCGGCGACAAGGGGGTCTATCGGCCGAAGCATCTGGGACCTGCGGCGTTGAATCCTGCGGCGCTTGCCGCGTCCACCCGGTTGATCGCCTCGCGCCTGCCGCTGCTGAATGATGCGCAGGCGGGTTCGCTGGCGACCTTCCTGCGTGGAGGCGGCGGGATGATCCTGTTTCTCGATGGCGATGGCGATGCCGCGAATCTCGCAAAGCTCGGAGACCTGGCAGGCGAGTCCATGCCGATCCGACTGACCGAGAGGCTCAAGTCGGACCATCTGCCCGGCGGCGCGATGCGCGTGGCGAGCGGGGATTTCCATTCGCGGTTCCTCAGGCTGTTCGAGGGAGTGCGGCGTCAGAATCTCTCCCAGCTCGAGTTCTACGATCTCTATCATGCGGCGGCGACCGGCAGCGGGAAGATCCTGTTGACCTACGCGGATGGCACCCCGGCGCTCACGGAAAGCACGGTCGGTCTTGGCACCCTGCTGATCTGCAATTTCTCGGTCGCCGAGGCATCAAGCAACCTCGCCCGGCAGCGATTGTTTCCCGCATGGATCCACGAGATGCTGCTGCGCATGGGCCGCACCGGCAGCGCGTCGGCGGAGCCATTTCTGGTCGGCGATTCGGTGTCGGGAGAAACCTGGGCCGCCGAGGCGAGCGGGCGTGAACTGATCGGTCCCCGCGGCGATGCGGTCCGCACCCGCTTGGACGTGAATGGCGAGCGCCTGCGTGTCACGTTCAACGCGACGACTCCGGGGTTCTATCACCTTCCGGTCGCCGACCGGGACCTCCTCGCGTTCGCGGTGAACACGGATCCCGAGGAATCCGACCTGCGCACGATGGATCCCACGGTATTGCCGGACCGCGCTGGAACCTCCCATCCCGAGGCTCGATTTGTCGGCGCGACTGCCGATTACGATATCCTGCTGCGAGGCAAACCAGTCTTCCACTGGTTCCTGCTGGCAGCGCTGGCCCTTCTTTTCATCGAGGGAATCCTCTTCAAATCCCCGCCCCGAACCGCTTGAAACCTTGATTCTCGACCCTGTCATTCCGATTTCCTGGATCGTCTGCATCGCGGCGGTGATGCTGGGCGTGGCCACGTTCTATCAGTTGCGGTCGTCGCGGCGGCTGGGATTCCTGCGAAGCGGGTTCCTGCTGATCTTCCGGTTGGCCGCTCTAACGGTGATCCTGCTGCTCCTGCTCCAGCCGAGCCGCGAGGAAAAGGTGCCTGTGCCCGCGCGCGAGAAGTCGGTGATCTTCGCGGTGGACACTTCCGCGAGCATGAAGGAACCCAACAGCGACGGAGCGAGCAGGTTCGAGGCGGCGCTGGCGGATCTGGAGAACGCCGGGGTAATGAAGGGCGAGGACCGCGGTTACAAGTTCTTCACCTTTTCAGAAACCGCGAGCCCGACGAAACGGGAGGGCTTGAATTTCGTCAAGGTGGACGGTCCTTCCACGCGAATGGATTCATCGGTGGCGTCCCTCTTGAAAATGTCCGGGCAGCCAAGTCCGTCGGCGTTGTTCATTCTATCAGATGGACACAATTTTGATCTCGTTCCTCCCGGCGAAACCGCACGCCGCACGCGTTTGCGCGACATTCCGATCTTCACGATTCCATACGGCACTCCGGATTCGGCGAGCGACGTGTCGGTGCGCATCTCGAACTATCACCCGCACACGTTCCTCCGCCAGAAAACGCAGTTGGAGGCCTTTGTCCGCACCGTGGGTTGCCCGCACCAGACCCTCAACCTGGACCTGCTGTGCGATGGAAAAAAGGTCCAGACCCATACGTTCGACACGGGAACGGACCCGTTTCACATGGTGTCCTTCAATGTCACCCACGAGGAGGCCGGGCAATATGAATACACGTTCCGCATCGCTCCGGTGGTCAACGAGCGCGAGACATCCAACAACAGCGCGACAACCTATCTGAATGTCATTTCGGAGCGGATCCGGGTTCTTGAAATCGAGGGAACGCCCTTCTGGGACAGCACTTTCCTGCGTCGGTCGTTCGCCCGTAACGACAAGTTCGACATTGATTCCCTGGTGGCGTTCACCGGCAAGCGCGTGCGGCCCATCCGCTCCAATCTGGAACGCGCGGCGGATGATCTCAAGCCACCCGCGAGTGTGGATGATTTGAAGCCCTACGATCTGGTGGTCTTCGGAAGGAATGTGGAACGGGTCATCGGACTGGACGGCATCCGGGCGGTGGAGTCATGGGTAAAGGACCAGGGCGGCATCCTCATTTTCGCGCGGGGACAGGCATGGCCCTCTGACGCGAAAGTGGCACCTGAACTCGAACCCATCGACTGGTCCAACGAACTCGCGCGCGGCGTGAGGCTGGAAGTGACACCACAGGCCGGATCCGTGCCCGCGTTCCGCTTGCTTCGGGAGGTGGCGGAGGCGGATGAATTTCCCGAGGTGATCGCGTTTCCCGCGACGGGTGCGCCGAAGACCTTGGCAGCGACATTTTCCGTGACCGGTGATCAGTCGCCAGCGGTCGTCTATCGACGCTATGGTGGCGGACAAACGCTTTCGTTAGGAGTGGGAAACCTCTGGCGCTGGGTCTTCAATCCGAAGTCGGAATATGACAACAACGCCTACGACCGCTTCTGGGACCAGCTCACGCTCTGGCTGCTGGCAAACGGCGGGGTGAGTCCGATGGAGGGTTACAGCCTTCGCTCCGACACCTCCAATCTCCCGTTGGGAGAAACCGTACATCTGCGGTTCGGCGTTCATGGCGTCGAGCCGCCCTCGACCGCACCGGTGTTGGAGCTTCTCAAGGACGATATTCCGGTGACCTCGCTGAATCTAACGACGAATGGCAATCCCGCGATTTTCACGACCGAGTTCACCCCGCGCGAAACGGGACGCTACATGGCCCGGGTGAAGACTCCTGCCGGAAAAATGACGGAGACGCATTTCATCGTGTTCCGCGAGGACATGGAGGTCACCGAGACGGCGATGGACCGCGCTTACCTTGAACAGCTTGCGAAGGCTTCGGGCGGCCGCATGCTGGATGGCTCGGAAATTTCGAAGGTGGTGGAGGACCTGCTGCGCGAATCGACCGATCAGGCTCCCTTGACCCGGCGGATCCCGGTTTGGGACCGGATCTGGATTTTACTTCTTCTTTGTTTCCTGTTGGGCACGGATTGGTATGCTCGGCGTCGCTGGGGATTGACCTGAGATATCATCATGCAAGACAACCCACCATCCCGCCAACCGGTGCTTGAGATGCTGCACCGGGCCGGCGCGCTGCATTCACGCCACCGCGCGCTGATGACAGCGGCGCGTTGTTGCCTCTGGATCATCGTGGCGGTTCCGGTCCTGATGATCGCGGACGTGTTGTTTCATTTCTCGGACCACGTGCGGCTTGCGGGGGTGATCGGCATCGTGCTGGCGATTCTAACCACCATCGCGGTCGCGGTGGGAATCGCCTGGTTCGCGCGGCCTCCGCTGCTGAGAATGGCCAGGCTGCTAGAGTCGAGAAATCCCGAACTCGGATCAAGGCTGGTGAACATCCTCCAGCTTGATGAGGAATCGCAACGCGAGGATGCATCGCCGCTCACCCGCAGCCTTGCCAGGCAAGCGGTGGCAGATGCGGGGAAGAGGCATCGATCTACCCGCGCTTCCCCGGCTGGCGAAAGAGCCGCGGCTGCCGCGACTTTTCCGGCGGTTGAGCGGGGCGTTTGTCGTTCTGGCGTTGCTGACCTTCTTCGGTGGTCCGCACGTGCGTCAGGAGTGGCTGAGATTCCTTGATCCTTATGGAGACCATCCCCCGTTCTCTCTAACGTATCTGGAGATTGTCAGCCCTGCCAATGGTGAGAAGGTGCTTTATGACGGATCGCAGCTCGTGGAAGTGCGGGCCAGCGGGCATCAGCCGAGCGATTTGTTCATCACCGCGACGCCGGTGGATGATCCGGACCATAAGATCACGCTGCCGATGTCGGTGAGGGGCGACGGCACTTTCGCGGTGCGGCTTGAGCACATCCGGAATCCGCTGGAGATCGTCGCGCACACGATGGACGGGGGAACGCGAAGCCACCGCCGTCTGCTGGAACTCATTCTAACTCCCCAGATCGGGCAAGCCGTTGTCCGGATCACGCCGCCGGAATACACCGGACAGAGGGAGCGGGAAATTCCTTACCGGTTCACGGCATTGCAAGTGTTGGAAGGTTCCGGGGTCTCGTTCCGGATCCAGTCCAACCGGCCGCTGGGGAACGGAGGGATCCAGTTCGAGACCGGATCAGGGTCACCGGAGAATTTCGTCCTCCAACCTGCCGCAGAAGGGCCAGCCGACACGGTGCACGGGGAAATCGTGGCAACGAAGTCGGGGCGCATGACCTTTTCCCTTGTCGATGCCGATGGGAATTCTGCCGCCGAAACTCCAAGCTCCTCTCTAACTGTCACGAGGGATCTTCCTCCGGCCATCGCGATCACCGTGCCGGAAAAGGACGCGCTGGTGGTGGACGGGCTTTCCATTCCGGTGACCGTCGATGCCACGGATGATTACGGCGTGAGATCGGTCCGGGTGCATGTCGGCATCAATGACAAGTTCCTTCCGTTGGAACCAGAAACGTTCGACGGTCCGGACACGAGACGCCACCGGACGACAAAGACGCTGGACCTGGCGAAATTGGGCGTGCGCCCGGGTGACAAGATCACCTTGTTCGCCGAGGCGGTGGACACTCGGCCCGATCCGCAGATGACGCGGACCGGCATCCGCCAGATGGAGGTGATCACCGAGGAGGACTATAACAACCGGCTGCGTGAGAAGGCGGACGTGGCGATGATCGCGGGCAAGTATGAGGAGCTGCTGAAGCGCTTCGAGGAGCAGATTGCCGAGCAGAAGCGGATCGAGGAGAAGCTTGCGGAACTTCGAAAAGCGATCTCGGCAAAGCCGGATGACAAGAAGGCGATGGAGGATTTTTCCCAAGCCTATTCCGAACAACACGAGCTCAACCAACGTCTCGAACAGATGGCCGATGACATGGCGGATTTCGGAAGGGAGAAGCCGGTTTACGATTTCGAGAAGGACTTGCAGGAAAAGCTAAGGAAACAATCCGAGGCCATCCGTGAATCGGTCGCGAAGAACCGCACCGACAACGAGCAGGCGCTTGAAAAGGGGCCGCCGCCTCCCGAACCGCCTAACACGGCGATGATGGAAGGGATGGAAAAGGCGGCCGGTGATCAGCTTGAGCGTTTGCAGGGTGGTAGGGATCGCGCGAAGCAGGAAATCGAGGAGCCGTTGGAGGAGCTCGCCCGTCTTCACGAGTTGATGAAGGATTTCAACCGCTTCCAGGAGCTTGCCGACGAGCAGAAGGATTTGGCGGCGCAGGCCAAGGCCTATCAGGACAAACCGAATCTCGATGCCGAGGACCGTCTCGCCCTCCGTGAACTGGGGGCGCGTCAACGCGAGCTCGCGCCGAAGCTCGATGAGCTCAAGAAAAAGCTCCGGCACGATGCCGATGCCGCCGAGGAGAAACTGCCGGAGGCGGCAGCAAGCGCGCGGCAGTTGGCTGACCAGATGGAAAATGCGGACATGCCCGGACTCGCGAGAAAGGCGGCGCAAAGCATGCTCGAAGGAAAGGCGGGCGAGGGTGGAGATCAGGCCGCCAACCTTCGCGACGAGATGGAGCGCATGTTTGAAGGTGCCGGTCAGGAAGGTCAGCAGGGAGTGGCGAAGGGCCTGGACCGCGCGTTGCAACTCAATCGCGGAATGAAACCGGGCGACTCGCTGCGGCAGATGATGCTGTCGAGGAATTTTCGGCCACTGCCGGGCGAGGGCGAGAGCGGTGCCGGTCAGGGTGGCCAGATGGCATCCTCGGCGATGGATGGAACGCCTCAGTTGTTAGGCGGTGAATCGTTGCTCGACGGTCCGATCGCGAATTCCATCGCGGGGCTCGGGGATGCCGGTGGAGCAGGGATCCCTGGCTCGCCCACCGCGCGGCTCGATCCGGCCGAGCCGGGAAATGCCGATCTTCAATCCGCCCGCCGCACCTCAACGCCGGGCACCACGACCCTTCTGATGGAGTATGAAAACATCGCGGACGCTTATTTCCGCAGACTCACGACCAAGCCATGAAAACACTGATTGCCATCTTTCTAACAATGATCCCGGTTTGTGCAGCGCCTCCTGGCATCGACATGAGCACCGAGACGATCCATTGTGGAACCCTCGTTTATGGTGACAACAAGACGGCCATCTGTTTCGCCGAAGCCTTCCTGACGGACGCGGCCAAGGAGACAGGCCTGAACATCTCACCGAAATTCGTCAGCATCGGTCTGGCGAAGGACGAGGTCTTCACCACGCCGCTGTGCGTGTTCACCGGTCAGGGGGATTTCAACCTGAAAGACACCGAGAAGTTGAACCTGCGGCGCTATCTCGAAGAACGGGGGATTCATCCTTTCCAGCCCCGGTTGTTCGGACAAGGGGTGGAACGCCGCGTTCCGCCGGGAGACCTTGCTTGCCCTTCCCGGCTATGAGTTGAAGGAAATCCCGATGGACCATGAGATTTTCTCCACCGTGAACAAAATCACGAGGCTCACCGTCAAGGGAAGTCCGGCGCGCCTATCAGGAATTTTCATCAACGGACGCCTGGCCTTGGTCTATTCGCCGGAAGGCCTGAACGACGCCCACAGCGCGCAGGGTTGCTGCTGCTGCGGCGGAGCGGAAATCAGCGAGGCGCGTCAGGTCAATGTGAATGCCGTCGCCTACGCGCTTCTCCACTAACCGATTGTTGACTTGAAAAGGTTTGTTAGAATTGCCGTGATATTCCTGCTGGCCGCCGCTGTCGGCGCGGGCTTCATCTGGTATTCACGTCCTGCCAAGCCAGCCGAACTCGATGGCAGGCTGACGGTCCATTTCACCTGCGACACGGCGGGCCGTCTCGAACCCTGTGGTTGCTTTTCCGGCCAGCACGGCGGCCTGACGAGGCTCAGGACCTGGTTGGAAAGTCGGGAGAAAAAGGGACCTGTCCTGAACCTCGACGTCGGTGGAGCGATCGCCGGAAGCGCCGACTACGATCTCATCCAGTATCGCTATCTTGCCCGCGCATACGCGACGATGGGCTTCGCCGCCCTCAACATGGGCGGGCGCGAGGCGATGATCCCGGCGGGGACGCTGAAGTCGCTTGCGGCTGATTCGCCGGTGCCGTTGATCAGCGCCTCGCTTGTCGATGCAGAAACGCGCAAGGGATTGTTTCCTCCCTATCGCATCGTCGAGGCCGGCGGTGTGCGGGTGGGAGTCCTCGGGATCGTCTCGCCGGATAGTGTTCCATCGCCCGGTGACGGTCTCGCGGTGCTGGGGCTGAACGAGGCGATCGACCGCCACTTGTCCGAACTCGTTTCGAAATCCGACATCGTGATCCTGCTGGCATTTGCCGATGAAAACGAAATGGGGGGACTCGCCCGCGACTATTTCGAGTTTTCGCTGATCCTCGGCGGCGACGTGGGCGGACCCACCCAGGATATCCTGCGGGAGAATGACTCGATGATCCTCTACACGACGAACCAGGCCCGGTCCGTCGGCACGCTCACCTCGGTGGTGGCGGGGGAGAAACGCAAGCGCCTGACCGATCCCGTCTATCAGATTCAACTGTTGCAGGAAGATATCCCGCAAAACAAGGACCTGCGGGAAATGGTGAAGGCGTATCGCGATGAGATCCGGAAAACGCCACTTGCCATCGACGATCCCCACACGGCAGATCCGAATGCCATACCCGGCGTTTCGACATCGGCGACCTTCGTCGGTTCCGCCAGTTGCCAGAGTTGCCACCCGAAGGCTCACGCCGTCTGGGAGAAAACGGGCCATGGCAAGGCTTTCGAAACGCTGGTGAAGCGTGGTTCCGACGCGGATCCCCATTGCATCAAGTGCCATACCGTGGGATTCGGGCAGCCGTCCGGTTACCGTCGTCCGATGGGAATCGAATCGCTGGTCGATGTCGGTTGCGAATCATGCCATGGGCCTGCCAGCGAGCACGTGGACAAGTACCTTCATGGCAAGGCCAGCGCGTTCAAGTTCCGCCCCTTGGGAGCGGGGGATTGCATGACGTGTCATCAGGGTGAGTTCTCGCGTCCCTTTGACTGGGATTCGTTCTGGCCGTCCATCGCACATGGCAAGGAAGACGCGGCAGACAAGTGAGCCATCACGCGATCACGTGGGGTAGAATAGCCTTCCCAAAAGTGTGGCAGGAACCTATAACCTTGCGGTTCCTGAGAGTTTTTCCGCCCCCGCAAGACAGGCATCGAGAAGTCGTACCCCATGCTGTTCACCAGTCTCCCCTTTGTCATCCTGGTTCTGATCGCCTTTGCGATCTACTATCTGCCGCCGCTTCGCTCGTGGCAGATTCCGGTGCTCACCGTGACGAGCTTCCTCTTTTATTCGTGGGAGGATCCGATCCTCGTTTTCCTCCTCATTGCCTCGATCCTGATCAACGTGGTGACGAGTTACAAGATCGCCGCGGGTCCGAAATCCTCACAAAAGATGTGGGCCATCGCCGGGGTGGTGCTCAACCTCGGGCTGTTGCTGTTTTTCAAATACGGACCGCTGGTCGCGAAATCGCTGTTCGGCGGTGACCATGGATCGGTCGGTCATTTCCTGGTGAGCATCCCGTTGCCCATCGGCATCTCGTTCTTCACCTTCCAGGGGATCAGCCTGGTGGTGGAGGTGTTCCGCTCGAAGCAGCCCAACGATCCGTTCGGCTATCCGGAAATGGTGCCGGATTCGTTCAAGGAGCACCTCAAGAACACGATGTTGTTCAAGTCGTTTTTCCCGAGCCTCGTCGCGGGTCCCATCATCAAGGCGCACGAGTTTTATCCGCAAATCAGGCCGAAGCTTTATGGAGAGATTCCTTGGCAAATCGTTTTTCGTTCGCTCGTCACCGGTTATTTCCTGAAAATGGTGATCGCGGACAACCTCAAGGACTCCACGTTCTGGATCGCGTTTCCGTACTTCCTGAAGGAGTCCACGGTCACGCTGGTGAGCCTGTTGTTCGGCTACTCGATGCAGATCTTCGCCGACTTCGCGGGCTACTCGCTGATCGCCATCGGGCTAGCGGCCTTGTTCGGCTACTCGTTGCCGCAGAATTTCAACTATCCCTATCTGTCGCGCTCGTTCACCGAGTTCTGGCAGCGCTGGCACATCTCGCTTTCCACCTGGTTGCGCGAGTATCTCTACATTCCGTTAGGCGGAAACCGCAAGGGCAACATCCGCACATACGTCAACCTGTTCATCGTCATGTTCCTCGGTGGCCTCTGGCACGGTGCCGCATGGAGCTACGCCGTGTGGGGCAGCTTCCACGGTCTGGCACTCGCGGCCGAGCGTTTCGGGAAGAACTGGATCCGCCTGCCCAAGCATCCGCTGGTGGGGATCATCCAGGCCTTGCTCGTTTTCTCGTTCGTCACGCTGGCGTGGCTTCTTTTCAAGCTGCCGAAGTTCGATCAGGTCATCGCCTACATCGGCGCGATGTTCCACGGCACCGGTGAGACGAAATACTGGATGGTCGCCCACATCCTCACCTACTCGATCCCGGTGATCCTGTATTACGCGTGGCACCTGATGAAGCAGCGCTGGCATGGCGTGAAGCGCTATGAGTTCCTCATCTTCGCGGTGATGATCGTGGCCATCATCCTGGACAGCGGCACCACCGGAGCCTTCATCTACTTCCAATTCTAACTTGCGGTAAAAATGATCAAGAAATCCCTCATCACCGCATTCGTTCTCCTGCTCGCCTATCATTTCGCGCTGCCGCACCTGTCGCGCGACTACTACTGGATTCCCGGCCAGCAGCGGGCGAACTACATCCGGGCGCAGCAATACGTCAATGACAGTCCTTCCAAAGTCGGGGTGGTCGTGGGCTCGTCGATGTCCAACGAACTGAGCGAGGAAATCCTCGGCAAGGATTTCGTGAAACTCACCTTTCCCGCAGGCGGCTCCTTCACCGGACTGGACATCATCGAGCGGTCCGGCAAGCAACCGGAGTTCGTGCTGATCGAGATCAACATGCTTCTCCGCGATACCGACGATGGATTGCTGGACGACTCGACCAGTGCCTGGCGGCGCAAGTTGCGGACCGCGTCGCCCATGTTCAAGGAAGAGGGAAGGCCGTCCAACTTCGAGGTGGGATTTCTCAAGGGCATGGTGGAAAAGGCGTGTCACGGATTCGCCCGGATTGTGAACGGCGGCAAGAAGCCCGAGCCTGTCCCGCCGCCGCCGACAAATCCGGAAGTGATGAAGGACGTGATGCAGGCAAACCGCGATGTCCTCGGCAAGCCTGTCCCTAGCGAGGATCTGGCTGCTAGGGTAAAGCGGATGGGGGAGTTGGTGGATGGCTTTGCCAGCGCCGGGACACAGTGCGTTTTCTATGAGATGCCCATCAACAAAACCCTGGTCGATCTAGCAGCTCCGGCGGCGGTTCGCAAGGCGATGGTGGATCGTTTTCCAAAGGACAAGTATGACTGGATCGGCATCGACCGGAGCCGGGACTATGAGACGTCCGACGGAATTCATCTCGTGAGAAAGGACGCGGATGAGGTGACACGACAGATCTTGGAGTCGGTGGAACGCCTCAGGTGAGAGGCGAACACATGAATGCCGCACTCTTCTGAGCGGCTGTTTTGTGTTTTTCAAGTTTTTGGCCGAAGCAGAGCTCCCACTCGACGCCACCTGTTTCTCTATGAGGGAACAGTCCGTCTGCCATGGGAGGTCTTCCGAAAGTGACCATCGCTCGAATTCCACCCGCGCATGACCGTCGCGTCTTGCAGGATTCAACCGGGCAATGTGATGATTCGTAAAATGCCGACTTCCTTTTCTCACGGATTTGAGCTAAGGAAGATTCATCAATGAATACCCTCATCAATTCCACAAGTTCCCATAGTTCGAAGTGTGCCCGTTTCTGGCTGGCGGCCGGGGTTTCTCTTGTCACCCTTTCCGCCGCCCCTCGCGCCGTAGCTGCCGAGCCAAATGGCTTTTATAAAGTCACAGGTGGCCAAAGTCTTGTTGAAACGGATAGTGGAACATACAAGGTTCCGCAAAAGTATTTGCGTGAGCTCCTGCTGCAATGCGATCCCATCAAGGTTGGGGGTAACAAGCTCCAGATGAAAGGTGACATCGTCGATTGCTTTCATCGTGCCCTCTATCTGAGCGTGACCGACAGCAGCCTTGCTCATACCGACACGACCAAGGTGAGGAATTCGCCTTCCATCACGTTCAAGGACTCGGGCGGATCCTTCTTGGGCAAGGCGAATGAACCGATCCGGTCCATCATCGTTCGGTCGTATGAGGGAGATGTTCCGTTCTTTTCCCTGCGGCTGACCACGAATGTTTCCGCCAAAGTTGTTGGTGACAAGATCACCGTCACATTCCGCTCCTCCGGTCGCAACGAAAACTATAGTTACAGTGGCAAGATCATCATCTATGGTAACAAATCCCGGACGGCGACCTCATCCAGGTAGGCTTTGATCCAAGGACTTTTCCATCGAAATGGGTGGTCGCAGGGAAATTGCGGAGGTGTGGAGCCTTTGTAGTGAGCCTGAAACCCCGCCAGTTTGAACGCTTGAAAAGGAGTCGTGGAATGAGGAGGTGAGTCTTGCAACGATTCAGTTGCGGCGCCGGCGGAGAAGGCCAAGGCCGGCCAGGCTGCCAAGAACAAGTGTGGATGGCTCCGGCACCACGGCCAGGCTTCTCAGTCCGACACCACCGGGAAGGCCGATCGCTCCCAACGACGCGGATGCGCCGGTCGCGAGCGTGACAGACATGAGATTTGCTCCATCTGAGGCGAATCCGAGTCCCTCGATACTGATGTCGAAGCTCGAACCCACCGGGACGAAGCCGAGCGCTCCCACGGCGACACCGTTCCCGAACGCCCCGGCAGGAGCCGTATGACTGTTGAGGAAGCCATCACTGCTGATCGTGTAAAGCAGGGTGCTGCCAGGGTTATTGATTGGATTCGTATATCCAGCGCCGAGCACGCTTACCCCGCTGCGGGGGGTAATGCCGTCCGATGCGAAGAAGGCGAAGGTCCCGTCGTTGGTCACCGTCCCATTTGGCTGAACTGCCGTTGGCGGAGTTTGGAAGTCCGGAGTGAGGCGCCCGTTGAAGTTGCCGGTTCCGGCAAGGCGAATACGATCCGCCATGGGGTTGAAGTCGATGGCATAGATTCCCGTAAGCGCGGTGATCGGATTCGTCACAAGGGTTTGCGCTCCGGTTTGGGTGTTGATGGTGTATGCCTGCCCGGTGCTGGAAAGTCCGTAAAGCAAGCCATTGGCACCGTGGAAATCGATATCGACGATGTTCGAGAATGACCCGCTGGCACCGATTTGGGTGACAAGACCAGCGGATGCCGAGTCGAAATTGTAGAGGCTGTTGTTGGATCCGATTCCGTAGATGACGACGGCACCTGAAGTGGCAGTCAGGAATCCGTAGGCAATTGTCGCGGTAATGAGGCTGTTGATGGTCATATGCTCAGGTTTGATCGTTTGATTTTTGATTCATGCGCACACTATCCAGTCGTCCGCACCTGGCGATCACGTCGCATGATTTGGTTCATATAGGGGTATTCAAACCGAAGGTTGCCGTTTCGATCTGGCGGACATGGGACAGGTTGGCGACGGATGGTTACGTGCCTGGACCGGCGCGCGTGAGAATCTGGCGGGACTCGGGCTCGCCCGTGTATGCGACCATCCGCACCGACACAAAACAGCCGCCCCTTGCGGAGCGGCTGTCAGCAACCGATATAACAAGAAAAGCTTTTCGATTAGAAATACGTGCGGAAAGCGAGGAGGTAGGTCAGGGTGTCGAAGTTGCCCTTCGAGGTGTCCATGGTTTGGTATTCGATGCCGGCCTGGACCTTCGCGTTGTGGCCGCAGAGGTAGTAGTTGAGGCCACCGTAGAACGAGTTGTGGTTGTCGCCACGACCGCTGTTCACGTCGATGCCGGATGTGCCACCGGTTCCGCGGGCGCGGCCGTAGCGGCTGTTGATACGGAATCCGTCGCTGTCGCTGGCGCCGGCATATTCATACTGACCGACGAGCTGGAGCTTGTCCTGCACGAGCCAGTAGTAAGGCATGACCATGACGCCCCAGAACATGTCACGATTTCCGGGGGCATTGCCGAGACGGGCACCGCCGTTGTCGCCGTAGGTGAAGTCACCGATGACGCCCCATTGGCCGGCGTTGTATTCTCCGTTGATGGAGTGGGCCCAGGCGTATTCGATGACGGAGTCGTCGCCCTTGGTGACGTCCGCGTCATTGAAAACGTAGTCGGTACGGAAGCTGAGCTCCTTGTTCACCTTGTAGCCGAGGCTCGCGTAGTAAACGACGCTGTCCTGCCAGCCGTTGAAGTTCCTCGTTATCGGCACCGTCGGTGGTGGAGCTGTAAAGCGCGCCACTGAAACTCCACGGGCCGGATGTGCCATCGACGCTCAGGCCGGTGGGGCGGAAGCTGCCGTAAACCTTGTTGGAGAGCGCGGAACGCTCGACCGTCAGAAGCTTGGTGGAGGAAGTGCGGGCTTCCTGGCCGAGGATGAACTTCTGGCGACCGTAGTTCACCATTAGCGAGTCGAATGGGGTGTCACCGAGTGCCTTGCCGAGATCGAAGGAGAGGTAAGCCTCGTCCATCTGGATGTAGTCGATGTCCAAGCCGTCGTTCGGCTCGTTGTCCTTTCGACCGTCCTCGACGAGATCCACCTGATATTTGAAACCGAAATACTGGAGGAACTTGCCCTTGGCTCCGAGACGGAAGCGGCGCATCTCGTTGAAATCCGAGGCGTAGTCATTGCCGTTCACATCCTCACCCTCGACGTGGGCGAATTGATACTGGAGCCGGCCTTCGATCTCCAATTCCTGAAGGTAGGGGTTTTCCTTGTTCTTGTAGAGGGTGCCCGGCTTGTTCTGGAGCCATTCGCACCAGTTTCCGGAGTTGGAGGGGGCGGTTTCGGCCGGTTGAGGCTTCGGGACCCGCGAATGCAGGGAGATGAAGGCCGAGGGCGAGTCCGAATGCGATCGGTAGTTTGTTTGCGGTTTGCATCATGGTGGTTGGATTTGTGACGGAAGCGTCACGCGTTGTGTGACAGAAACGTCAGACTGCTAGGGATCAATGTGACGAAAACTGAGGAAATCTTGGTGACAGAAACGTCACAAAGCGGTTTTACCCCGGTTTCCGCTGCAATTCCGGAAAATGGAACGCATTCCGGCGATCGTGGTGGCGGGAAATTTCTCCCGCAAGTGACAATCATGTCACAAAGCAATCTTTGCCGCCGGGAAATCAATTGCCGTTATTTCGGTTGTTCGCAGGACCCTTGTCCGCAATAAAACAACAACATCACCATGAAATCCAAAGCCATCTACCTCGCAAGCGCACTGCTTGCCACCGTTCCGGCCTTTGCGGCAGAGTCTCACATCGACCCCGCCCTGCCGGAATACAAGGCCGTCAGCGGGGTCTCCGGAAACCTCAACTCCATCGGTTCCGACACCCTCAACAACCTGATGACGCTCTGGGCGGAAGGCTTCAAGAAGGCTTATCCGAACGTCAAGGTCCAGATCGAAGGCAAGGGCTCAGCCACCGCGCCACCGGCCCTGACCGAAGGCACCGCCCAGCTCGGCCCGATGAGCCGCTCGATGAAGGCCGAGGAAATCGACGCTTTCGAGAAGAAGTTCGGCTACAAGCCCACCGAAGTCCGCGTGGCCATCGACGCGCTTGCCGTTTTCGCCCACAAGGACAACCCGCTCAAGGGAGTCACGATGAAGCAGATCGACTCGATTTTTTCCAAGACCCGCAAGCGCGGTGGTGACGACGTGACCGATTGGGGCCAGCTCGGACTCGACGCCTGGAAAGGCCGCGCCATTTCCCTTTTCGGACGGAATTCCGCTTCCGGCACCTACGGATTCTTCCAGGAGCACGCGCTTTCGAAGGGCGACTTCAAGACCAACGTCAAGGAGCAGCCGGGTTCGTCCGCGGTCGTCCAGGGCATCGGTGCGGATCCCTACGCGATCGGATATTCCGGCATCGGTTACAAGACCTCGGGTGTCCGCGCCCTGCCAGTCGCGGGTGACGACGGGAAGTTCTTCGAAGCCACCTACGACAACGCGCTCAGCGGTGACTATCCGCTTGCCCGTTTCCTGGTGGTTTACGTGAACAAGAAGCCCGGCCAGCCTCTCGACAAGCTGACCCTGGAGTTCCTCAAGTATGTGCTTTCCAAGGAGGGCCAAATGGTCGTCGAGAAGGACGGCTATTTCCCGCTGCCCGCTGGAAGTGATCACCGAAACGACGGAATCGCTGGCCAAGTAAGGTATTTCATTGAGTGGCTTTTCAAGCGGTCCGCAGGGTGTTCTTCTCTGCGGACCGCCCTATTTAGTATTTCAAGTTATCCATGGCTCACGAATTGAAAGCGCCGGACCCAAGCCGATTCGAGGTCTCGCGTGCGACACTCTGGTTCGACCGGTTCATGGGCTGGGCGATCCGCTTGGTGGCATCAGCGTGATCATCGCGGTGTTCGGGATTTTCTATTTCATCGGCAAGGAAGTGGTGCCTCTCTTCAAGGCCGCGAAGGTCGAGACTGCGGGAAGAATCGGGACGCCGACGGTGCCGGCCGTCCTCGGCGTCGATGAATGGGGTGAGATGCCCTTCTTTTATGATGGCGGCGAAAAGGTGGTTTTCGTGTCGGTGGAAACGGGTGGGCGCAAGGAAGTCGCGCTGCCCGGGTTGGCGGGACTGAAGGTCACGGCGATGGACTATGACGTGGTCCACCGGCGCGTGTCACTGGGCCTGGAGGACGGGCGGGTCGGGTCGTTTCTGGTGGAATACAAGCGATCGGCGGTCGGGCCGGGCAAGTTCGAGATGGAGCCGTCACTCGTGGAGGAGCCTTGGTTCGTTTTGGAAAACGGCAAGGGACCGGTGACGGCGTTGAGTTACGGGGATTCCGGCGCGGGACGGGTGATCATCGCCAAACGCGGTGTGGAGGCAGATTCGTCGGTTTCGGTTTTGCGGCTTGGAATGAAGCGCAGCCTCGTCGGCAAGGGGAAGCTTTCGCTTTTGGGAGAGACCGACATCACCCCGCAACTGACGGCGGAGGCCACCTTGGTGAGGGCTTCCCCGAATGGCGCGATGGTGCTCGTGGCCTGCAAAAACGGGGAAGTGGATTATTTCCTGGCGGATGCGGAAGGCGCGTCCAAACGCCAGTCCTTCAAGCCCTTCGGCGGAGTGGTCCCCCGCCAGACTGGATTTCCTGTTCGGCGGCGTCTCGGTGGTGATCACCGGTGTGGACGGCGAGCAACAACAATGGAGCCTTTTCAGCAAAGGAAGAGTCAGGCGAGCGCCTGTTCGGTCTAACCAAGGAGTTTCCCAAGCTTGCCGCCGGGCCGGTGATCTTCGCCGCGAGCCAGCGAAACCGCACCTTTCTAACGGGCTCCGGCAAGGATCTCTCGATCCGCCACAGCACCTCGGGCGCGACCCGTTGGGAGGGCGAAATCGACATTTCCCCGACCGTCGCCGTGCTCGATGCGAAGGGTGAGAATTTCATCGTCGCGGATGCGAAGGGCGAGGCCCGCCGCTACTCGGTCCGCGACCCGCATCCCGAGGCCGGGTGGAAGGCGTTCTTTGGAAAAGTCTGGTATGAGGGCGGAAGCAAGCCGATCTATCAGTGGCAATCGACGGGTGGCACGGATGATTTCGAGCCAAAGCTCTCCCTGATGCCGCTGATTTTCGGTTCACTGAAGGGGACGGCCTACGCGCTGTTGTTTTCGGTGCCCATCGCGCTGTTGGCCGCCGTGTTTTCCGCCGCCTTCCTGCCGCTCGACGTGAAGAAAGTGGTCAAGCCGGTGATGGAGATCATGTCCTCGCTGCCGTCCGTCGTCCTCGGGTTCCTGGCCGGACTTTGGCTGGCACCCATTCTTGAGACGCGGGTGCCGTCGGTGGCGATGATGGTGGTCGCGATACCGCTCACCGCCTTGCTCGTCGGCTTTTGCTGGTGCCGCCTGCCGATCTCGATCCGCAACCGTTTCGAAAATGGTCGCGAGTGGCTGGTCGTGCTGCCGTTCATGATCCTGGCGGGCTGGATCGGCTGGCAACTCGGCCCGGTGGCCGAGCGATGGTTTTTCATCTACAAGGATCCGGCAACCGGCCAGGCGATCGCCGATTTCCGCCTCTGGTGGCCGCAGGCAACGGGCATGTCGTTCGAGCAAAGGAACTCGATGGTGCTCGGATTCATGATGGGCTTCGCGGTGATCCCGGTGATTTTCACCATCTCCGAGGACGCGCTTTCCAATGTCCCTAAAAATCTAACCGCCGCTGCCTCCGCGCTTGGCGCGAACCGCTGGCAGGTCGTCTGGACCGTGATGCTTCCCGTCGCTTCGTCCGGGATTTTCTCCGCGCTGATGATCGGCTTCGGCCGTGCCGTCGGCGAAACGATGATCATGGTCATGGCCACCGGAAACACCGCCGTGACCGAGTGGAACATCTTCAACGGCATGCGCACGCTTTCCGCCAACATCGCGGTCGAGCTGCCCGAGGCATCCGTCGGGTCCACGCACTACCGCACGCTGTTCCTCGGGGCGGTGGTGCTTTTCGCCATGACCTTCGTCATGAACACCGCCGCGGAACTCCTCCGCCAACGATTGAGGGATCGCAACAAGATTGTCTAACCGATGTCATCCGGACCCGAATCATTCTCCACCACCGGGCGCTCGCGCAAGGGCGAGCCGTGGGTATGGCTGACCGCCGCCGGCCTCACCTTCGGGGTGGTCATGGCGCTTGGTCTATTCCTCCTGATTTTCATCAAGGGAACCTCGTCCTTCTGGCCACGGCGCATCGAGGTGATGGAAGTCTCACAGAACGGTCAGGTCGAGAAGATCGCCGGCTATGTGACCCAGGAATCCGAGCGCAAGGACTCGGACGGAAATTTCCACGAGGAAATCCAGGTCTTCCGCGGCAACAAGGAGCTCTATGGCGAGTCGTTCAAATACATCGACAGATCCACCATCCGCAAAACCTCCAGACCGGAATCGATCGTCCTTGTCGAGCGCCTCGACTTCGGCCCCGCCATTGTCGAGCCCGTCTCATTCGAAACTCCTGCGGGAGTGATCGCGGCAGGATCCGGGGAATTTCAACCTGAGATGGAGAAGGCTCTGGAACAGGCGGCAACTGCCAGGAAGCAACTGCTCGTCATCGAGAACAAGAAGATCGGCGCCAACGCCCGGGAACTCGATGCGCTTGCCCGCGCCGAGAAAGTCAGGTGCCGTCACATCGGACGTCGCAAACGCCCGCCGTGCCGAGCTCCAGAAATCATTCGAAACCATGCAGGCGGAGGCTGCGGAAATCCGTGGAAAACTTGACGGGTTCCATTTCCATGGAGTCACGGTCGAAGGCAAGGAAATCACCTGTTCGGCGGACAACCTGCTCCACGTCTTTGCGTCGAATCGCGCCGGATTCTTCCAACGCGTGACCGAGACGCTCCGCCGCATGTGGCAATTCCTCTCCGATGATCCCCGCAAGGCAAACACCGAGGGCGGCGTCTTCCCCGCGATCTTCGGAACCGTGATCATGACCCTGGTGATGAGTGTCTTCGTCACTCCGTTCGGCGTGATCGCCGCCATCTATCTCCGGGAATACGCGAAACAGGGAATCTTCGTCCGCATCGTCCGCGTGTGCGTGAACAATCTGGCAGGCGTGCCATCCATCGTGTTCGGAGTTTTCGGACTGGCGTTCTTCGTTTACTTCGTCGGGGCCGGCATCGACCAGTGGATGTTCGCGGACAAGCTGCCGAACCCGACATTCGGCACTCCCGGCATCCTTTGGGCGTCGCTCACCTTGGCGCTGCTGACCTTGCCGGTCGTGATCGTCGCCACCGAGGAAGCTCTATCCGCCGTGCCGCGCGGGGTTCGCGAGGCGGCACTCGCCTGTGGCGCCTCGAAATGGCAGGCCATCCAGCGGGTGGTGCTTCCCGCGTCGTTGCCGGGCATTCTAACCGGCGTGATCCTCGCCATGGCCCGCGGTGCCGGTGAGGTCGCTCCGCTCATGCTGGTCGGAGTGGTGAAATTCGCCCCGTCCCTGCCCATCGACGACATCGCGCCATTCATCCACCCGGAGCGGAAATTCATGCATCTCGGTTTCCATATCTACGACCTCGGTTTCCAGTCGCCGGACGCGGAGGCCGCGAAACCCATCGTCTATGCAACCGCGCTGCTCCTCATCGTCGTGGTGATCGCCCTGAACCTCGGCGCCATCCTCATCCGCAACCGCCTGAAAAAACGCTTCGCCGTCAGCAGCTTCTAACGATGACCGCCGCATCCGATCCATCCACTCCCGCCCGCCCGGACTTCATCCGGGTGGACGACTTCAGCTTCCACTACGGTGCGAAGCAGGCGATCTTCAACATCGACATGGCGATCCCCGAGCACCAGGTCACCGCCCTGATCGGTCCTTCCGGTTGCGGGAAATCGACCTTGTTGCGGAACCTCAACCGCATGAACGACCTCATCGAGGGAGTGCATCACGAGGGCGACATCCGCATCGCCGGAACCAGCCTTTATGATCCCTCCATTGAGGTGATTTCCCTCCGCAAACGGGTGGGCATGGTCTTCCAGAAATACAATCCGTTCGCGAAGTCGATCTACGAGAACGTGATCTTCAGCCTGCGCGTCGCGGGTCGTTCGAAAAAATCCGAGCTCGATGCCACCGTCGAGTGGGCGCTGAAATCCTCCGCGCTCTGGGACGAGGTGAAGGATCGCCTTCATGACTCCGCCTTCGGTCTATCAGGCGGGCAGCAGCAGCGGCTTTGCATCGCGCGGGCCATCGCGAACCAGCCGGAAATCCTGCTGATGGACGAGCCGTGCGCCGCGCTCGATCCGCTCGCCACCCTGAAGATCGAGAACCTCATAATGGATCTCAAGAAGCAGTTCACCATCGTCATCGTCACCCACAACATGGAGCAGGCGACCCGCTGCTCGGACCGCACCGCCTTTCTCTACATGGGCAAGCTCATCGAATACGGCGAAACCATGCAGATTTTCGAACGACCCGCGAAACCGGAGACGGAAGAGTACATCTCCGGAAGATTCAGCTGACATGAACGCACCCTCCAAACCCGCGGGATCTCCTTCCATTGTCGTCAAGGACATGGAGTTCAGTTATGGCAAGAATCCGGCGTTGAAAAACATCACGATGGACATGCACCGCAATGAGGTGACCGCGTTCATCGGGCCTTCCGGCTGTGGCAAGTCCACCCTTCTCCGTTGTTTCAACCGCATGAACGACTTCATCCCCGGAGCGAGGGTGACCAAGGGGGAGATCCGGATCGATGGCGTGGAGATCCACAGCCCGCACGTCGATGGCGTCGAACTCCGCAGGCGCATCGGGATGGTCTTCCAGAAGTCGAATCCCTTTCCCCGCAGCATTTATGAGAATGTCGCTTACGGTCCGCGCATCCAGGGCGAGAAGCGCAAGAGCGTGCTTGACGGCATCGTCGAGAAATCCTTGCGCGGCGCGGCTCTTTGGGATGAGGTGAAGGACCGCCTGAACGAAAGTGCCTATGGTCTATCAGGTGGGCAGCAGCAGCGGCTTTGCATCGCCCGCACCACCGCAGTGGACCCGGCGATCATCCTGATGGACGAACCCTGTTCCGCCCTCGACCCCATCGCCACGGCGCGGGTGGAGGAGCTGATCCTCGAGCTGAAGCAGGACTACACCATCGTCATTGTCACCCACAACATGCAGCAGGCATCCCGCGTTTCCGACCGGACCGCCTTCTTCTATTTGGGGGAATTGATGGAATACGATTTCACCACGAAAATTTTCACGAATCCTGCTAACTCGAAAACCGAAGACTATATTTCCGGCAGGTTCGGATAAATGCCCTCCACCCCATTCCTCCATGCAAAACTCCCATATCCTCCGAGATTTCGACCAGGCCATCGCCACCTTGCGGGCCGAGGTGCTCTCGATGGCCGCCAAGGCCCGCCACAATCTCGAACGGGCGATCCGGGCACTCCTCGAACGGAATGTGGAATTGGCCAACGCGGTGATCGCCGATGACGACGAGGTGGACGATGCCGAACGGAAGATCGACCAGCTCGGCATGGAAATTCTCGTCCGATTCCACCCTGTGGCCACGGATCTGCGGCTGGTGGTTTCCTCGATGAAAATCTCGATGAACCTGGAGCGCATCTCGGACCACGCGACGAACATCGCCAAGAGGGCCAAGAAGATCAGCGGCAGCTACGACCTTCCGGATGCCAACCTGATCGAGCCCCTCTACACCTTGGCGGACCATCTCCTGCGCGATGCCATTTCCGCCTATAGCGACCGTGACGCGATCCTCGGAGCGTCACTCCACGCCCGCGACAAGGAACTGGACCGCATGCACAATGCCGCTACCGCCACCTTCGGTTCCCGCATCGAGCAATCGAACGGACGCAGCCAGGACTACCTCCACCTCATCCTCGTGACCCGCTCGCTGGAGCGGGTGGGGGACCTCGCCTCGAACATCGGTGAGGACGCCGTGTTCCTCGACAGCGCCCGCGACCTCCGCCACGAGACCGACCGCTCGATGACCCAGGGTTCCTGATCCAACCGACAGGACCCGCCTCGGCAAGCTGAAGAAAGGAGAACGGGGCAAACGGGATTCTCAAGGCATGCGCCGTGCCCGGATGAAGCGTTTCCTGCCGGGCTCGACTGGCGTGTTGTCCCTGACCGTGAGGATCTCCGCGTTGTCCTCGAGGACCGTGGTGTGGGCGGGCCCGCTGAGCCAATCCACGAGGTTCGATGACACTTCGACGGAGTCACTGGCAGGACCCGCTTGCCCGTTCCTGAGAATCGTGAGGCAGCGGTATTTCAACCCGTCGATTCGCACGGTCGTGTCAAAGGAACGGTTCCGCTCGTTGGCGCGGCTCGCGATGCCAGGCAGGAGGGACAGCGCGGATTTCGCCGTGGCGGCAGACGCTTTGGTGGCGGTGCCGTTGCCGGTTAGGGAGATATCAAACGGGTTCTCGTTGCTGTCATTGCTGCGGATGTGGATGGCGGCCTCGAGTTTTCCCTTGGCCGTCGGCTTGAGCGTCACCTTGAAGGTCGTCCTGGCGCCCGGGGCCAGGGTGGCTTTGCCCGGTCCCTTGACGGTGAGGTTCTTGGCATTCTTGCCGTCGAGGGTGACGGCGAGCTTCTTCAATTTCGCCTTGCCGCTGTTGGTGATGGTGAAGCTCAGGGTGCGCTCGGATTTTACCGACACGTTTCCAAAGGAGAGCTTCGACTTCCCATCCGTCAGAGTCTTCCCGCCGGTTTGGCGGACGGTGATTTCCGGAGCGGGCGGTGTCGTGCCGGTGCCCGACAGGGAAATATCGAACGGGTTCTCGTCGGCGTCGTTGCTCGCGATGTGAATGGCGGCGGCACGCGGACCGCCAGTCGCGGGATTGAAGGTGACCGTGAAGGTGATGTCCGCGTCCGGCGCGAGCTCATTTGTCGTGAGGGCGCTGACGGTGAAATCCGCGGCCGCCTTGCCGTTCTTGACGATGGCAAGTCCCGTGAGCGCGGTAATGCCGAGATTGGCGATGGTGAAGGATTTGACCACGCTGACACCGGGCTTGACCGTGCCGAAGTTGATGGCGGTTCCCCCATCAACCAGCTCGGTTGCCGACGGGCCTTTCACCGAGATTTCCCGCTCGGCCGCGAGTGGCACCGCCTTGTAGCCAAACCAGGTCGGCGTGCTGAAACCCGTGCTCGCGACCGAATAATAGACGGTCAAGCTCGCGGGGCTGCCAGTTAGGAATGAAGGATCCACGGTCGGGGCGTTGCCCAGAAAAACCACGCTTGTCAGTCTGTCGCAGTGACCGAACGCACTGGCGCCGATGCTGGTGACACTGCTGGGGATCGTCACGCTCGTCAGGCTGATGCAGTAAGAGAACGCACTGTCGGCGATGCTGGTGAGACTGCTGGGAATCGTCAGGCTTGTGAGGTTGCCGCAGGAATCGAACGCTTGTCGCCCGATGCTCGTGACGCTGTCGGGGATCGTTACATTGGTGAGGCCGGAGAATCCGAACGCATAGTCTCCGATGCTGGTGACGCTGTTGGGGATCGTCACGCTCATCAGGCTGGTCTTGTTACTGAACGCAGAGTTTCCGATCGCGGTGACGGGCAGTCCGTTGATCGTGGTGGGGATGTCCACCGCGTTACCGGTCCCGGTATAGCCTGTGATGGTGATCTTGCCGGCGGTGGTGGTGTAAATGAACGGGAGAAGCATCACCGTGGGCTGCCCCGCGAACGTTGCCGCCCAGCCCGTGGTCCCGGACAGGTAATAGACCGTGACGTTGGCATTGTAGAATACATCCGATCCCACTGTGGTGGGAGCATTGCCTTCAAAGGAAACGCTCGCCAGGTCGGTGCAATAAGAGAACGCGCTGGTGCCGATGCTCGTGACGCTGTTAGGGATCGTCACGCTTGTCAGCTTGTTGCAATCAGAGAACGCGTCACTCCCAATGCTGGTGACACTGGCGGGGATCGTCACGCTCGTCAGGCTCCTGCAGGTATAAAACGCCGAATCCCCGATGCTGGTGACGCCGGAGGGAATTGAGTAGGCACCGGTTTTACCGGCCGGAAATTGAAGAAGGGCAGTCGGGTTTTTATTGAACAAGACTCCGTCCGCACTGCTGTAATAGCCATTCGATGGGTCCACCGTGATCGCGGCCAAGCTGCTGCAGGATATAAATGCGGCGGTTCCGATGCTAGCGACGCTGGAGGGGATCGTTACGCTCGTCAGACTGGTGCAGTTCGAGAACGCCTGGCCCCCGATGCTGGTGACGCCGGTGGGGATCGCGACGCTCGTTAGATTGGAGCAAAGAAAAAACGCATGGTCCCCGATGCTGGTGCAACTGTTGGGGATCGTGACGCTCGTCAGGTTGCTGCAACTGGAGAACGCGAAACTCCCCATGCTGGTGACACTGGAGGGGATCGTCACGTTCGTCAGGCTGGTTTTGCCGAGGAACGCAGAGCCACCGATAGTGGTGACCGGCAGACCGACGATGGTGTCGGGAACGACCACCGCGCCGCCGGGCCCGGTGTAGCCGGTGATGGTGATGGCACTGCCGTTGAAGGTGTAGGTGAAATCCAAGGCCTGCGCCACGGCGGGCATGAGCAGGAGCAGGGTGGTGATCGAGGCGTGTCCGAAGCTCCGGGCCCGCGATTTGCCGGGGGATTCCTTGCGCGGGCCGAGGATTCCGCAGGCAGGAGGTGCCGGGCGGAGTGTTGTCGGTTGAGGACAGGCGCGAGCTGACGCGGTATGGAGCGATTTCATGGGGAAGTCTTTCCTGGCTGAAGTGAAACGAATGGGCACCGGTAGCGTCAAGGTTGCGGAGCCTCAGGCAAAGACTCCGAAAATTTCGGGATCTGGAGTTCAATCGACAAAACGCCCGTGTCGCAAGGAGAAATCGGAGGGGGAAATGCGGGAGGCCGTCGTATCACGGGGTTAATTCCGTGTTGTCATCCGGTGTTTCAAATTGTAAGCCTTCTGGAAACCTGTGCAGTCAACCTCTTCCATGGACCCTTTTCTCAACCCGATCGTCTGGCTTCAGCGGGTGTTGGTGCTCGCGATGTTCACGGTGGTGACGGTCATTCCCATGAGGGCGGCAGCCCCTGCGGCAGAGTCTTGGGACATCGTGACGATCGACGGTCATGAGTATGTCTCGGTGGACAACATCAAGAGTTTCTATCGGTTCACCAAGATGTCGCGTTCCGGCAGTTCGGTGGTGCTGGACAATCCCAAGGTCAGGATGCAGTTCAAGGTGGGCAGCAACGAGTGCCTGATGAACAACGTCAAGTTCGTCTTCAGCCACAACATCGAGACCCGCGGCGAGAAGATCTACGTCTCGCGGGTGGATCTTGCGAAATTGATCGATCCCGTGCTGCGTCCCAATTTCATCTCGAACGCCGGAGATTTCCGCACGGTCATCCTCGATCCGGGCCATGGCGGCAAGGATCCCGGCGCAACCAATCCGCTGGGCACCGAGGCGAACTACAACGTGAAGGTGGCCGGCATGGTGAAGAAGAAGCTTGAGGAAAAGGGCTACAAGGTCGTCATGACCCGGAACTCGGATGTCTATCAGTCGCTCCAGCAGCGGGTGGAATTTGCAAATGCCGTCAAGGAGAACGCGGTTTACGTCAGCATCCATTTCAACTCCGGAGGCCGCTCCGCGCGCGGCATCGAGACGTTCACCCTGTCGCCACCCGGAGTTTCCCACTACGGTCGCGACTTCCGCCCGGATGACAACCAGACCCGCGCGGGCAACGAGCATGACTCGTCCAACATCGCACTCGCCACCGCGGTGCACGGGACCTTGCTTTTGAAACTCGGCAAGAACACCCTGGACCGCGGCATCAAGCGCGCCCGCTTCAGCGTGCTTTCCGGTGTCCGTCACCCTGCCATCCTCCTTGAGGGCGGCTTCATGACTCATCCCTACGAGGCGCGGCTGATCGAGAATCCTTCCTATCAGTCGGCCGTCGCGTCCGGCATCGTCGAGGCGATCGGCAAGTACCGGTTTGCTGTTAGCCACAAGCCGGCTCCTGCCGCGGGTAACTAACTTGCCTGGAGCTGTGTGGCAAAAGGCAGGGACCGTTCTCCGCAACGGTCTTGTGAATGAGAAGGGAATCAATGAGTCGATGTGTGGCCGAAATGTCGTTTCATCGGCTGACATTCGCGAGTCATTCTGGCGTAGCACTCATGGGTGCAGGCCTGAAAATACCTGAAGGCAGGGATCGACCTCCGGGCGGTCCGGGGGAATGGGAGGCGGATGAGCCCGACCAGGGGCGGATTTACGAGCTTTTCATGGACGGATCCATTCGCCTCCCATTCGCAGGACCGTTGCGGAGAGCGGTCCCTGGCTTTTTTCAGCCGACCTCACCGAGGATTGCTTCCGTCATCCTGAGCGACTCGACATTGGGTCGCACGGCATGTACGCGATGAAGCATCACCCCCATTTCACGGGCGGTGGCGGTCATGGCCACCGTGGGCCATTCCCGCGCGTCCAGATCCTGGGTTCCCAGGACCTTGCCGATGAAGGATTTTCGGGAAACCCCGAGAAGAAGCGGTCGTCCGCCAACGGAGATCCGGTCGAGGTTCCGAAGCAGTGCGAGGTTGTGATCAAGGTTTTTGCCGAAGCCGATTCCGGGATCGAAGCACAATGCATCCACCGCGATGCCCGCAGCAGTTAGGGTGGCCAGCCTTTCCTCGAAGAATTCCCGGACTTCCACCACCACATCAGCGTAGGCGGGCGAGGACTGCATCGTCCGGGGATTGCCCTGCATGTGCATCACCACCACGCCGCATCCGCTTGAGGCGCAGACGGCCGCCATTTCCGGATCCGCTCGCAGGCCGCTCACGTCGTTGACGATGTCGGCTCCGGCGGTGATCGCGGCTCTGGCGACCGAAGCCTTGGAGGTATCGATGGAAATCCATCCGTCCCACTCCTTCCTCAGCGCCGAGATGACCGGCATGGTACGTTCGATTTCCTCGTCCTCAGGCACGAATTCCGCGCCGGGACGGGTGGATTCACCGCCGATGTCGATGAATTCGGCTCCTTCGGAAATCATCAGGCGGGCGTGGCAGAGCGCCGTTTCCACGGCAAAATGGGCACCGCCGTCCGAGAATGAGTCCGGAGTCACGTTCAGGATGCCCATCACCCTTGCGCGGTGGGTGAGGTCGATCGCGCCGCGGCGGTTGTTCCAGATCATCTTGAAAATGGCGGCTTGCAGCGTCCGCCGGCGGGCTCTAGTCTTCGCCCCCATGAACCCGCTGGCAACTTGGAAAAACCTCTGTTTCTGCTCCCTGCTGCTTTTCACCTCGGCAGCACCCGTCGGCGAGTTCGACGGTGTGGACGGTCCCAACGTTCGCTACATGCGCCAACAGGACGGTTCCCGTTCGGTTTTCATCCGTAGCCCCGACAACAAGAGGCTCACCAAGAAGACCTACTCGCCCAACGGCGTGATGACCATGCTCACCACTTACAAGATGGATGCCAATGGGAATCCGTTAGGTTGCAAGATTCAGGACGGGAAAGGTAACGAGATGTTCAAGGTGAGCTACGGCTACCACCGAGTCACCGGTTTGCTGGTGGAGGAGGTCATGTTCGATTCCCGGGTCAAACGCTATTATCCTGGCACCAACAAGGAGTCGCCGGTCCAGGTCGTGAAATACATTTACGACGCGGAAGGCAAGCGCAGCGCCCCCGTCACTTACAACCTGCTCCCCGGCAAGACCTTCGAGCAGGTGTTTGGTCTCAAATCTTCCGCCCTGGAGTCGAATCCGTTCAACAATGGCAAGTAGTGGTCCTCCCATGCTTGCCAAGCGGGTCATCTTCGAGGGGCGCGTCCAGGGCGTCGGCTTCCGCTACACCGTCAAGGATCTCTCCCGTGGCTTCGAGGTTTGTGGCTGGGTGAAAAACGTGCCGGACGGCACCGTCGAGCTACAGGTCATGGGCGATACCGAGGAGGTGGAATCCTTCATCAAGGAAATCGCCGAGGAATCCAGCGTCGCCCATCACATCAGGAACCTCACCGCGATGAAGATTCCGCTGATGGAAAACTGCGAGGGCTTCAGGATTGAACGTTAGAGGCGACGGCGATCCCCGAATCGTCATCCGTTTCCCTCCTCTCCACCGCCCGGATCAGCCCGAGATAGGAGAGGGTTCCCAGCAGATAGAAAATGGCGGTGGTTAGGAAAATCTGCCAATAAGGAAGGTCGTGGCCCCGCAGAAACTCGAACACGCGCGCCGCCAGCCACCACGAGCCGCTCCAGATCGCGCCGCTGCACGCGCTCATGAGTTCGCGGTTTCTCTCGCCCACGTAGGTCATCGAGAGTTCGCTGGTCGATGGGCCGGCCATGTTCATGAGCGGCTGCCTCAGGATGAAGAACACGACAGCCACCGGAAGTGCCCACCAGCTCAGCTTCCACAGTTCGGTTAGGCCGAGCAGCGCGAGCATGACGGCTCCTGCGCATTGCACACCGATGATCGCCCCGCGCCAGCCGAGCCTGCGCTTGACCTCGGGAACGATCAGGCCGAGAGCGAAAACGAGGACGTAACTCACCGAACCGAAGGCGGAATAGGTGGCCGAGCTCAGGTGATAGACGTTGCTGAAAAACAGGTTGAGGAACTGGATGCTCAGTCCGGCCCCCGTCGCGATGCAGAGGGTGGGAACCAGCGCCCGCAGCAGGATGGGGAAATCCTCCCGATGGACATGCATCCAGTGGCGGCGCGACGTCTCCGTCGGCACCGGATCCGGCAGCATGGCATACAGCACGGGCGCACCCAGTCCGGCGAGGGTCAGCACCAGCAAGGTCGCGTGTTCGTTGAAAATCACATGAATGCCCCCGAGGTCCAGCCGGCCCATGCCTTGCAGCACGCTCGACAACACGGCCGCACAGATGCTCGCCGCTCCCCAGGTCGCGAACAGCAGGCTCAGCGCCTCGCTGGATTTCTTCGGTGGTGCCATCCGCAGGATCATCGGCAGGTTTGCGACGTTGAGGACCAGTCCCGCCAGGCCCATGGCGAGAAAGCATCCGGCCGCGGCGTCCATCATGCCCATCCGCACCGTCTCAAGCGCCGCCAGCGTGGTCAGCGGGAAAAGCAGTGAGCCGATCATCAGGGGCTTGCGAAGGGGCTTCCCGCGAAGCCACAGGCCCGCCGGAATCGCGAGGAAAAACGTCGCGAGAAACCGGTGGGAAGCCAGCGCCGCGATGGCCGGATCATCCAGCCCGCGCGACTTCAGGAAAAGGTTGAGCAACAGGAATTGCGACGAGTTGATCAGGTTGATAAGAAACTGTCCCGCGACGAAAAGCAGCACGCATTTCGGAAGGGTCCGGTAGTTTTCCAACCATGATGGAAGTCGCGGCATCGGGGTGAATTCCCGCCATCAGTGCGTCAGACAGGATGCCAAGGCAAGAGTTTCCCCAATTTCAGAACGGAGAGCCGGGAAACCGCCGCTACGATCCGCTTGCGATGCACCAGCGTCTTTCGGGGATATCGTGAGTTCCGCCGATTGAAGTCCATGCTCATGCCACGGGTTCCAGGGCGACGGCCACGAAGCGCTCATGGGACATGGCGGAACCATAACCGATGCAGGCGTGAATGTCCGCGAGGGTGATCTGGGGGTAGTGACTTGCGATGATCTGTTGCGGCTTTTCCTCGGCCGCGCGGGCGTGGTTGAGGGCGACGAGGCGGGTGAGGATTTCTGCCTCAGGCAGGGACCGACCTCCGGGCGGTCCGGCGCTTGGGGTGAGAATGGGCAAATCCTTGTCTTCGGGAGCATTCACGCTGCCCAAGGGCGATTCATTCACCAGACCGCTGCCGAGAGCGGTCCCTGCCAAGACGTTCTAGCGAGTCACGTCTATCAGGAACTCAACGAGAATGGGACCGGCTTGATCGTTATCGGTCCCCAAGTCATCGCACAGGGCCTGATGGGTTTTGTCTTCGCCGAGATGCACCAGTTTTGCTCTTCCTCCGGCGCGTTCGACGCGTTCCGCGAATTGTTTGGACTGGGTATGATTCAACGTGCCTTCGCTGCGATAGATCAGGAGAAACGGAGGCAAGGGAGCCTGGCCTTCGATGTGATTGATCGGCGATCCGTCTGCCTGGACTTCCTCGCGCTCGCCAAAGGCCAGGCGACAGTTTTCGGCGATCTGAGGCACTCCTTTCTTGATCCGGTCGGAAATATCGAATGCGGATCCGTCCAGCGAAACGACTCCTCTCAGCTGGTTGCGGCGGAGACCATGAGTCGCGAGATAACGACCATCAGTCGCCACCAGCGCCGCCAAATGAGATCCCGCGGAGTGTCCCATCATCACGATCTTGTTAGGATCTCCGCCGGACTTTTCGATATTCTTGTGGAGCCAGGCGATCGCGGCGGCGATGTCTTCCACGTTCTCGGGATGATGCACCGCCGGTACCAGACGGTAATTGAGGCTCGCGACGATCACTCCTGCGGAGTTGAACAACTTCGGCTGGGAACCGACCTCATCCTTGTCGCGCTTGCTCCAGCCTCCCCCATGAATGAACACGAACACCGGTGCCCCTTTGACACCCTTCGGCACATAGAGGTCGAGAGTCCGAAGCTTGTCGTCGGCCTTGTCCGTGTAGGGTAGATCATGGGTTACGATCGTGTTCGCCGCGACGACGATGGGAGGCTTGGCTTCCTCGGGACTTTCCTTCTTCGTCGGTAAATTCGCAGCGCTTGGTTGCTGCGCAGCCAGAGGACCAACGAGCGTTCCCATGGTCAGGAGCGAGAGGAGTGGAAACTTATGAAGGTGAATGGACATGGCGTTTTGCAAGGGAACTGGAGTTCATTCTCCGGAAAATGATCCAAAGGCGAAGATCTGGAAATCGAAGGAGCCGGTCATCCCATAGGCGGAGCAATCGAGGTGCCATTTCAGGAAATCCGGCAAGGTCTGGCGAGAAGGAAACCCCGTGCATCTTCATGGAAACCTCATGCTCCGCCGGTGGGGGAAGGTCACCATTTCATCCTGACTCCGAAGACGCCGCCGAATCCCGCCTCGTTCTGGCCGGACCCGTGGTAGCGGTAATCCTCGTCGGTTAGGTTTTCCAGGCCGCAGGTGAGGTCGAGGTGTTCGTTGACATGCCAGCCGGCGCGCAGCGAAGCGACGACGTAGCCGGGAGTGCCACCGGTGGGGATGCGCTGGTCATCCGCAGCCTGGTCGATGGCGGAGATGCGGTCCTCCTCGGTGGCACCGATGAGGCGGCCCTCGACCCAGAATTTCCCGTCCGCATCATCCCAGCGGAGGGCGACGGAGCCTGATAGGGGAAGCTGGCGGGTGTTGGGCATGTCCACTTGCGGACCGCCGATGACCACCGGTGACTCGGTCCTTCCTTCCTGCCATGCGGCGAAGCCGGAGAGCGTCCACTGCGGGTGGAAACGCCAGGCTCCCTCGAGTTCCAGGCCGTAAACGTATCCGTCACCCGCATTGGTGGCGATGGAGGTGGCGAGCGTGTTGTCGGTGTACGCGGAGACGATCAGGTCCTCCACATCGGTGTAGAAGGCCGCGAAATTCACGGAAGTGGTTTCGGTTTGGTGGCGGGTTCCGAGTTCATAGGTGAGGAATTTCTCCGGATCGACATCGGGATCCCCGGCGACGGGTGCGCCGGACTTGGCGGTTAGATTTCCGGTGAGGTCGTCGAGATTGGGCGCGCGGAATGCTTGGGAAATGCCGCCATAGATACTCCAACAGGTGTTGAGCGAGTAAATCCCGCGCAGCGAGCCGACCGTGTCGTCCCAGTGGCGGGACTCGTCCGTGCCGCCGGAGAACCTGCCGAGCGAGGCGTCCGCATAGGTGTAGCGGGCTCCGGCGGTGATCTCAAGGGGTTCGACCGGTTTCCAGATATACTGGGAATAGACGCCAAGGAGGTTGTAGTCGGAATCGTCGGCCACGGGCAGGCTTTCCTTGCGGGGGCCACCTAGCAGATCCGATTGATAGCCATCGGAATCCACCTCGTCATGATAGTAGTCCAATCCATAGACGAGGGATCCCGGGCCGACAGGTGATTCCAACTGCAGGTCGAAACCGATCGTGTTCACGTCGATCGAGTTGGCGCGCAGAACTCCGGAATCGGTGACAGGCTTGTCGGGGAAACGGTTTTGGAACTCGGAGTCGTCCGAGGTCTGATAGGAAAGCGTGGCGCTCCAGCGGGTGATCGGGGCATTCGCCTGCGGATTCACCCCTGCATAGCGCAGATAGGTCAGCGAGCGCTCCTGGTCATAGGTGTTTTCCGTCCATTTTCCGGGCGCGGCCACATGGCTGCCGTCGATCCAACCCGGATTCTCCAGCGTACGGTGCCAGCGGGAAATTCCGTCCTGGTTCACGTGGTGGGTCGCGAAGGTGATGGTGGACTCAGGCGTCACCGCCCAGTCAAAGCGGAAATCCAGGTCCTTCTCGGTGTAGCCGGTATTTCTCATGAGGCCGATGGCGTCCGACTCGATGTCGCCATAGTCCTTCGCGGAAACGCCTAGCAGAATCCCGAATTTGCCACCCACGCCGGTCTCCGCCTCGATGCGGCCGATGTTGCTGCCCTCGCCGTTGGTCCGGTATTCATAGAAGCCGGAACCGCCGACGTAGGTCTGGCCCGCCGCCTCTTCCTTGAAGCGGGAGGATTTGGTGAAACTGTTCACGGTGCCGCCGATCGCGTCGGAACCATAGAGCACGGAACCCTGGCTCTTGATCACCTCGATGTGGTCGATGGCGAGGGGATCGACGGTGTTCCAATACTGGACCGGACCGCCGCGGTAGGTGGAGTTGTTGACGCGCACGCCATCGACGAGAAGCAGGTTCTGCCGCCCGGTGAAGCCGCGGATGAAGGGGGAACCGTGGCCGTAGGCGGTTTTCTGAACGAGGACGCCGGGGACATAAAGCATGGCGTCCGGGAGGGTCCGGAGCTGCCCGTCGGTTAGGAAATCCGAACTCAGGTAGGCGGTGGTGTAGGGTGCCGAGCTTTCCGTTTCCTCGGAGCGGGTGGCGGTGACCACCAGGGGGTCGAGAAATTCCTGGGAAAGCAGTGGAGTCGCGCCGGCAATGAAAATGAAGGAGGAGGTTTTGAGCATGGTTGGCTGGAAAACGGATGAAGTGCCGCTTTCTTAGAAATTTTTTCCGGCATCCCGATGGGAAGGCTAAAGGACCAGCTCCGCACCGCCGCTTTCGTGAAGGGTCAACGCCCCGCTCATCCGCCGCCACCCGTCACAAGCCCCGTGCCATTTGGTTCTCTTCCCGGCACCTACCATGTCGCCATCGGCCTCATCATCCCTGATCCATTCCATTTTGTCTCGTGCGGGAGCTGCCCCCAGAGAAGCCTCTGTAGCGTCGGTCTGCGACCGTCGCTAACTGAAAAAGCCCGCAGGACCTCCGCCCATCCACCCCGGAAACCCGGAAACCCGGAAAGCAGAAGCAGTCCTCTTCTTGAAACGTCGGTCTTTCCTAAGCACCAAACGCATCCGGCATCCAGTTTCAATTAGCGACGGTCACAGACCGACGCTACAAGCGATTAGAATCCCACGTCTTCCAAAATGCGCCCCGCATACGGCCAATCCTCCGCCCGCTCCACCAAGCCCGCCCTCACCGGGTTCTCCCTCACATACCGCCACTTCTCCGCATGCGACTCGTTGTTGCGGATCAGGTGATCGAAAAATCCTTTCTGCCAATGCGGGGCCTCGATCCCGCTTCCGCGCCAGTGCTTCGACAGGCTGTTTTTCAGCGATTTCATCCAAGCGGAAAGTCGCATCTCCCCGGGCGGGACGCAGACGAAGAGATGCAGGTGATCCGGCATCAGAACATATCTCCCCCACCAGCGCCCCTCTCTCCCGGGCTCCCTCACAGAATCCCCGGAACGCCTCATGCGCCCCCGCGTTGTCCAACAGACGCCTTCGCCTCTCCGTGCACGTCGTGATGAAATACACCGGTGCCTCCGTGTAGAGCGATTCCAAGCGGGTCAGCCGGTGCATGCCCATCTTGTAGCGCCGGCCCGTGACCGCCGCAAGCCCACTCTAACGCCGCCCCACCACCCCAGCCTTCCCCTGTAGCGTCGGTCTGCGACCGTCGCTAACTGAAAAAAGCAGCAGGACAAGCACTGATCCATCGGCAACGCCCCCCCGACAAGCACCCCGCCCCACCGCCTCGATCACGATCGCCCACGGCACGGTGGACCGCGTCTCTTCCATCACCTGCGGCAGGTGCCTCTACGATTCCCTCCCCGCCGCCACGCCGAAACGATGGATCTAAATCCCCGGTGCCGGTCACGACAACGTTCTGATCACCGCCTATCCGATCTACTCCGACATCGCCGAGTGGATGCTACGGAATGTCGGCCGGTGAGCGGAATCTAGCGTCGGTCTGCGACAGTCGCTGGCTGAAAATCGCAGAGAGACAACCGCTGCTCCACTTGGGACGCCCGCCCTCGACCGGAAAAACGCCCCCAGATTCCCTCCCTCAACACCGCGTCGAACAAAAACTTGACTGCCCCCAATCCCTCAGCCAGCGAATCCAGTTTATTTATTAATGATAAAATGGAGTTTTCCAGTGATGATTTTTGGGATATTTGCAGCACTGATTGAATAATCACAATCGAAAGATTTAGCATCTTCAAACGAATCAAAAACTAATAATAACTTCGGAATATGCACAGTCATTCCGTGCTTAATTCGCGAGAAAGCATCTCTAACATCATAGCTGTTGCTTCGCCGTATCGAAAAATTTGTAGCCGTAGTTGACACTTGAGGAATTGACCTACGTTCATAAAACCCTGGATTAATGATACTCGTATTCATGATCTCTGGAAATGATCTTGGCCCCACAGGTTCTTGAGGTTTTTTTGGGTGCTCCGGCCCACAATCTTCTTCGTAGAGACTAAATCCATCCGGAAAATGGACATGCACATCGACATCTTCCGCAGGCAAGTTTCCAACATTGCGAATTTCCAGATCGATGACGATAGACCGCTTTTTTCTGGCATTAAATTCCCAACAATCTCTTAGATAATTTTCACTCTCAACCAAATATCGAGCGATATCGGTTTTACACCTCATTATCTCTGATTCATTTAAGGCCCCAAATGATTGAATGGCGGATAAGTAAATCGAATTATCATGGAGTCCACCAGTTGACTTAGGCGGTTTGGGTTCGAGCTTGAATCGCCTCAAAAGAGCCTTTTTCTTTGAGTTCACAGTTCGAGCAATCACGTCTTCTTGAATATTGCCAGGGGGCTCCACCTGAAAGGTTGCATGATTCGGCAATTCTTCACCACTAAACCCAACTACTATCTTTGGTAGTCTGTTTTCTAGAACTGAAAGACGCTCTTTGAGATGCCTGTTCTCCTTCTCTAGAGGATCTTCTTCGGAAGGCAACTTCCAGTAATCCGGAAATGCGACAACATCAATTTAAAAATGTGCCGCAGTCATTCTTGGGCCAGAATCTTGGGTAACAAGCACCACACGCTCACAAGGGTTCGAATTTCGATAATCGATCACGCTGGCTATGAGCATGTCATCATTCCACGCCGGATTAAGTCCAAGCTGCGAAAAGTCAACTCTTGGCATCAGGGGCAGAATCTCGACGGTTACCCCTTCCTTGACTGATGAAACTTTAGACCATTGTTCGAACTTTTTAGTAACTTTTCGCGCCCTCTCTTTCAATCGATTCACTTGTCCATTCTTGTGAGCATCGATTTCCCGAAGCGTGATTCGAGGAATCAAAATCGTGTGAGGACAAGGTCCAAAAATATCAGATAAATCCAAATCATCCAAAAATTGGTAATGGAGGTATATCATCGTATCTAAGAATATTTTCATCTAAATTTTCTACCTTATTGATTCCCCCTGATTTCTACATTCCACATTAGAGACTTAGATTACAAACCATCGATTCTTCTTGGCAACAAGTCGCGGGGTGATTCATGGAATCACTGAGACTAATGGCAACATTTCCACGGCGGCGAGGGCATTTTTCAGGAAATGGAAAAGCGGCGGCTCGGTGAGGAACCGCCGCTTGGGTGGGTGGTGGGGTTTTTGGAACGTAGCAGGGGTGTCCTGCTGCCTAATTCAGTTAGCGACGGTCGCAGACCGACGCTACAGTGGTTAGCGACGGTCGCAGACCGACGCTACAGTGGAGGGCGGCGGTCTTGGGGCGACGCGGCGGTGGTTAGGGTGTCGGTGGCGCGGGTTCTGCGGGGGCGGCTTGGCCGAGATCTCGGATGATGCGGGCGGCTTTCCAGACTTCGGCGAAGCGGGCTCCGGGTTCGGTCTTGCGGAAGCGGAGGACGAGGCGGTCCATTTTTTCCAGCAGCTCGTTGACCCCGCGGAAGGCGGGGCGGAGGGGGCGACGAGTTTCTCATAGTCGGCGGTTTCCCTGGCGAGGAGGGTGGAGTCGGCGGCATCGAGTCCGTATTTGTGGCTGGGGGAGAGGGATTTGTGACTGAGGATGACCATCTCATTTGGACATCCGACCGGGCGATTTGGACACCCTACCGGATTGTATGGATGCCCGACCGGGAGATTTGGACCCTCGACCGTGGTGTTTGGATGCCCGACCGCCCGATTTGGATCGTCAACCGGCGCGTTTGGGCCACCGACCGCTCGATTTGGAGAGGCGGCCATGCCGTTTGGACGGCCACCCGCGCAATTTGAGAAGGCGACCGGCCCGTTTGAGCTGCCGAGCGGGGTATCTGGACCCCCGACCGGCGTGTTTGGGTGAGGGGCGGGGCGGCAGCGGTCCGGCGTGATCAAGCGCCCCGGCTGGTTTCTCGCGTCCGGGGACCACGGCGGAGATTGCCACCTCCGCGAGCTTGTCAGATCCGGAAATTCCCCCAACCTGACGGCGATGAATTTTTTCCGCACCGGGAAATTCCGCTTCCTCTATCTGTTGGCGCTGGTCCAGCTCGTGGGCGGGCCCTTGGTGTTGTTCCAGGTGACTTTGTTCTGCAAGTTGACGCTTGATGAGACCCCGAGAATGGGGATGGCCAAGGCCGCGGCGAGTGTCTGGCATTCTGAGGATTTTCAGGCGATGTTCGTCACAGCGGATGTGGCGAAGGCGGATGATCTGAAGACGACACCTTCCGGAAATGGTCCGAAGGTGAAGATCGAGAAGGCGAAGGAGCCGGTCATCCCATGGGCGGTCGCCCGCGTGAATCTCGCGGCGTTGGCCGTGCGTTGTGAAATGGTGGATCGCGAGCGTTTCTGGACGCCCGCGTGGCCGCAGGCTCCTCCGGGGCCGCCGCCGAGGATCGGGTGAACCATTGACCGGCTGGCAGCCGGTATCGCGCGGGTCGGACAAGCTTGTCCGCTCCCGAAATCAGGATGTCCGGGGAAAACCGTTCCCGGTTCCTGTGTCCTGAATCCATTCACCCTATTCCCATCATGAAACCAAAATTTTTCCCACCACTTTGCCTGTCATTTCTAACCATCAATCTTTCCGCGCAGGAAACCACCTCCAAACCTGACGACCTGACTCCGACCCAACTCGCTGAGATGGTCGTCACCGGCAAGGCCGAGGATCTTATCGGCATCGCCAACACCGCGTCGGAAGGCGAGGCGAACTCCGAGGAACTTTCCGAACGTCCCTACCTGCGGCGCGGCGAGCTGTTGGAGGTCGTCCCCGGCGTGATCATCACGCAGCACTCGGGTGACGGAAAGGCCAACCAGTATTTCGTGCGCGGCTTCAACCTCGACCACGGTACCGATTTCAACATCTCCATGGACGGACAGCCGGTCAACTTCGTGACCCACGCGCACGGCCAGGGCTACGCGGACCTCAATCCGATCATCCCCGAACTCGTCGAGAGTCTCGGTTACTGGAAAGGCCCGTTCTACGGCCAGATCGGTGATCTCAGCACGGCGGGCGCGGCGAGATTCAATTTCTTCAACGAACTCCCGCAGGGCATCGCTTCGCTCGGCTTCGGGCAGCACAACTATTTCCACGCCCTGCTCGCGGATTCGATCGAGCTTAACTCCGCACCGGATGCAAGCGGATCGCAGTCCTCCAAGCTCGCTCTGCCACCAAGCGGCCGCTCCGTTCTAACCTACGCCGCCGAATACAACTACTACGACGGACCATGGGACAAGGAGGGAAATGCCCAACGGATCAACGGGTTCCTGAAATATTTCAGGGAAGCCGGCGAGGATACCTTCAGTCTAACGGCCATGGCGTATGATGCGGACTGGGACTCGACGGACCAGATTCCGAAACGCTTGATCGGAAGCGGCATTGATCGGTTGGGCAACGTGGATCCCAGCGCGAGCGGGAATTCCAGCCGCTACAGCCTGATGGGGGAATGGAATCACGGCCTGCCGGACGGCAGCGCCCATGTCGATTTCTACGTCGGCAAGTACGACCTCGACCTGTTTTCCAACTTCACCTATTTCCTCAACGATCCGGTCAACGGCGACCAGTTCGAGCAGCAGGACGACCGCTGGTTCTTCGGCGGCGAGGTGAACCGCGAGTGGAACCTCGGGTTAAAGGACTCCATCAAGGTGGGCCTTCAAACGCAGAGCAACGTCATCAACGGCATCGGCCTCTACAACACGATGGACACCCGGCGCATCAGCACCGTCCGCTTGGACGACGTGTATGAAGGCTCGCTCGGCATCTATGCCACGGCGAAATATCATGTGAACGACTGGTTCCGGATCGAACCCGGCCTGCGGGCCGATGGATTCTACTTTGACGTGGACAGCGACAATCCCGCCAATTCCGGCACCGACACCGCGGGAATTGTCAGTCCCAAGCTCAACCTCGTCTTCGGTCCGTGGGCGGACACCGAATACTACGTCAACGCGGGGACCGGGTTTCACAGCAACGACGCGCGCGGCGTGACGATCACGCGGGATCCCGTGACCGGCGCGCCCGTGGATTCCGTCGATCCGCTCGTTAGAACCTATGGCTTCGAACTCGGCGCGAGGACCAGTGCCGTGCGCGACGTGACCAGCTCGCTGGCGCTTTTCTATCTGCACAGCGACTCGGAGCTGCTCTACGTCGGCGACGCGGGAACCTCCGAAGCCGGCCCGGCGACCGAGCGGTACGGCGTCGAATGGTCCACCTACTGGAAACCGTATGAGTGGCTGACGATCGACAACGAGGCCACCTGGAGCCGTGGGAGATTGTTAGGAGTTGGAGGCGATGACGAAATCCCGGGAGCGGTTCCCTTCACGCTCAACACCGGCATCACCATCGGGAAAACGGAGGGTTTCTATGGAGCGGTCCGTTCCCGCTATTTCAGCGAACGTCCCCTGATCGAGGACGGCAGCGTGAATTCCCGCCAGAGCTGGCAGGTCAACGCCCGCGTTGGCTACCGCAAGAACGATTGGGAGGTCGCCCTGGACTGCCTGAACCTGCTAGGCCGGGATGACAACGACATCGAGTATTTCTATGCCTCGCGCCTTCCGGGCGAACCGGCCGCCGGGATCGAGGATGTCCATCTCCATCCCGCGGAACCACGCACCTTCAGGGTTTCACTGACCCGGAGGTTCTGAATGAGGGGATCTCATGGGGCGGGTCCTGATAGATTTCGGGGGCCGCCCCTCAATGCAATCTGAATGCGAAAGAAGCATCCGATAGGATGTCGGATTCAGTCGTGGTAATTCCCAAGCATGTGCTGGATTTGTTTGCTTCCACCTCCCTTGAAATCGATATCCGACGGAGAAAGCCACTGCACCGCTCCATCGGACCATGCCACGCGGATGCCTTCAATCTCCTGTGCGTGGAAGCGGAGATCCTTGTGTGCGGGGAATGTGTTATCATGAAAGCATTCGAAATGGCGCGGATCCGGAGTCCTTGGCCAGCAGGTCGTTGATCCAGCGCGGTTGGTCCTTGCATTTGGGCCAGCTCCCGATTGTCCCGGCGGATCCATTTGCCAGTTAACAGATCGACCCGACACGCCATCACTGCGATGATGTCAATCGTCACTAGCAGCTCCGCGCGTCCTTACCCCAGCCTTTTCGAAACCGCGTTCCAATCGACCACGTTCCAGAACGCCGCGACGTAATCCGCGCGCTTGTTCTGGTATTTCAGATAGTAGGCGTGTTCCCACACGTCCACGCCGAGCAGGGGTTTGCCAAGATCGGCATCCGCCACCACGCCCTTCATCACCGGTGCATCCTGGTTCGGCGTGCTGGTGATCTTCAGCTTGCCGTCTTTCAAAATGAGCCATGCCCAGCCTGAACCGAAGCGGGTTCCCGCCGCTTTGCCGAACTCCTCTTTCATTTTATCAATGGAGCCGAAAGCGGCGTTGATCGCGGCTGATAGGTCATCGGAAGGCTTGCCGGACTTCGCGGCGGGCGTAAGGGATTCCCAGAACATGGTGTGGTTCCAGTGGCCGCCGCCGTTGTTGCGCACTGTCGTCATCAGCTTCTCGTCCTTGATCGCGCCGAGATCGCCTAGCAGCGCCTCGATGGATTTGCCCTTCAGGTCATTGGAGGAGGAAACGGCCGTGTTCAGGTTCGCCACGTAGCCGGCGTGGTGCTTGCCATGGTGGATGCCCATCGTCATGGCGTCGATGTGCGGCTCCAGCGCGTCGAGCGGATAGGCCAGCTCCGGCAGCGTGAAGCCGCCCGCCTCCTGTGCGCCCGCACCCTGCGCGGAAACCAAAACACTCCCGGCCGCAAGGGCCCCGGCTTTCATAAAGTCACGTCGTAACCACATGAGGGCAATCTCCCCCACCTTCCCCGCCTTTTCAACCCGCTTTTTTCCGGGCTGACTGCGCCGCTCGATCAACAATCAGCAATGCTTCGTGGTCGATGGATTCTTGGCAATTCGGAGCATTGTGAGGTCTGCGGGCTTCACAACGGGCATTGGCCGCTTTATGCATTCAACCGTTCCATGACCCGCCTGCTTATTGGTCTTTTGATCCTGGCTTCCGCCGGTGAGGTGATTCCGAAGTATTTCGGGATCGGCTTCACGCACATCCTGCCGGACGGGCTGGACCATATCCTGTTTCTGCTGGGCTTGTTTTTCCTGACGCGGGATTTCGCCGTGCTGTTGTTTCAAATGACGCTTTTCACCTTGGCACATTCGCTCACGCTCGGGCTGTCGCTCTATGGTTTTCTATCCGTTCCGACGACGCTGGTGGAGGTGGCCATCGCGTTGAGCATCGCCTTCATCGCCATTGAGAATCTCTTCTTTGACGAGCTCAGCCGCTGGCGGCCGTGGGTGGTCTTTGCGTTCGGGTTGATCCATGGCTTGGGATTTGCCCACTCGTTCCAAGGACATGTCGTGGGGGGCGACGATTTCCTTCCGGCTTTGTTCAGCTTCAACGTGGGAATCGAATGTGCCCAGATCGTTGTCGTTGGGATTGCCTTTGCGGCAGTGGCTGCCTGGTGGAAGCGGGATTGGTATCGAACCATGATCGCCCGGCCGGCATCCGTGATGATCGCGGCTTCCGGTTTCTATTGGGCGGTGGAGCGGGGACTCTAACGGGCACCCGCCTGCTTGAGTCGGACGATGGCCTCGTCGAGACGGCGGCGGGTGGCGATCAGGTCTGACTCCATTTCAAGGATGCGGGCGTCACGGGTGGCGATGGCGGTTTTCCAGGATTCGATCTGTCGGCGCGACTCGTCGAGCTGGTCCTGCATGTTGGAGACGCCGCTGCTCTTTTGCGAGGCGATGGCGGCAAGGCGGGTGGCTTCGAAGGACTGCTTGAGCACGGCGATGTCGCGTTCCAGATCGGAGGCGCGTTTCGTCTCGGTTTCCGCGAGATGTCGCGCGTCGGCGATTTCGAGGCGCAGTTGGGTCATGGCGTCATCGGTGCGGCTTTCCTTGGCCCACTGCGTGAAGACCACCGCCGCCAGGATGAGGCAGCCGATGGCGTTGAGCATGGGAAGCGAGCGCGGGTTCACGGGTCAGGGGATTTGGAAGACGATGGGGCGGATGAGCGTCATCACGTCGCCGGGCGGGAAGTTCCAGCTTCTAACGGTCCGGAGTGCCTCGCGGTCGAGCAGGCTCCAGTGGGATGAGGTGTAAACCGAGGCGTCGGCGACGTTTCCCGCTGCATCCACCGTGAACTGCACGACAACGGTACCGGTCTGGCCGAGGCGGAACGACTCGGGCGGATAGACAGGTCGTGGGGTACGGCCTGCGGCGAGGCGGGTGGAGATTGAAAGTCCCGAAGCGGGGCGTCCGACGGGGGCTCGCAGATCGGGAATTTCCGGTAGCGGCGCGATTCTGGTCCGTGTGGGCAAAGCCGGTGGAGCGGGCAGGGGAGGCGTGGTTTCGGGGCTGGGTTCCTCCGGAGCATCGGGCATCGGAGTTTGTCCGTTCTGAAATTCCGCGGCGTCGCCGACGATGAAGTCCTCTCCCAGTTCGGTGGCTTCCTCCGCCTGGGAAAAGAGGATTGTGGGAACGGTCGAGGGCACCCAGACGGCCACCGCCGCGAAACCGGTGACACTCAACCACAGGGCGAGTGCGCCGATGTTGAGCGCGTGAAGCTGCGAGTCCTTCATGGTGACGATGAAAAACTAGCCGTCGCCCCGACGGGTGACAAGCTTGGGCGCGGGAGGCTCCCGGGGACGTCGGACAGGATGTCCGCTGCAAATAGCGCTCAGGATGAACGCGCTCCGTTTCTAACGGGCGCCGGCTTCCTTGAGCTTCGTGATGGCCTCGTTGAGGCGCTCGCGGGTGGTGGTGAGACTGCTGTTGAGCTCGCGGATTTTCACGTCGCGGTCGGCGATGGCCTTCTCCCAGATTTTCACCCGTTCCTCGGAGGCCGTGGCGAGCTCCGCGATTCTCTCGTTGTGCCCGGTGGTGATTTTCTCGACCTCGGCGCGGGCGGCGTCCTCGGCTTCCTTCCGGGCCAGGGTGGTGGCCTCGATGGCTTCCTTGAGTTGCGCGACGTCGCTTTCAAGGGCGATGGCGCGTTTTTCAGCTTCGGCCGTCTGGTCGCGGGAAATGACGAGCTCCTGGCTGATGCTCGTGATGCGCTCGCCGAGGCCGCGCTCCTTGAGCCATTGGGCGACGATGACGACGGTGATGAGGAGGCAGCCGACGAGATTGAGGATGGGCAGGAAGCGGCTGGCGGTCACGGCTGCGGGGCTTTGGATTCGAAGCTGACTTTCTCGATACCGGCGGCGCGGACGGCGTTGAGCACGCCTAACACATTTTTGTGGCGGGCCTCGGCATCGGCGGAGATCAGGACGCGGGTCTCGGTGGGCGCGGCTTCCTTTAGCAGGCGCGCGGTGATTTCCGAGAGGGTGACGATCTGGCTGTCCCAGGTGATCACGCCGTTGGGATCGATGGCGATCTGGAACGGCGGGGCCTTGGAATCGGCGACGCCGGTGGAGGCTTCGGGCAGGTTGACCGGCACGCGGTTGAGCTGGGTCATGCTCAGGCTGACCATCATGAAACTGGCCAACAGGAAAAACATGATGTCGATGAGCGGGATGATCTCGATGCGCGCCTCGTCGCCGTGATCATCGCCGGATGGGCTGCCTTGGAGTTGGACGGGCATCAGCGTGGGCGGTTGAGGGAGGCGGCGAAGGCTTCGAGATCGTGGCCGTGCTCCTTGGCGGATTTCGTGAGCAGCTCGCTGTGGTTGATCCAGCGCTCCAGCGACGAGCGGAGGACGGAGACACGCTTGCGGAAGAAGTTGTAGGGAAGCAGGCAGATCACCGCGATGGCGATGCCGCAGGCGGTGGCGATGAGTGCCTCGCCGATGCCGCCGGTGACCTTGCTCACGGCGAGTTGGTCGGTGCCGATGGCCGCGAAGGATCCCATCAGGCCGGCGACGGTGCCGAACAGACCTAACAAAGGCGCGAGGGTGATCATGGTGCGAGAGCACCCACATGCGGGCCTCGGATTTCTCGATCAGCGCGGTGGCGTGGATCTGCATGGCGGCGAGCATGGAGGTGTTGGCATGGCTCATGCCTTCGCGGAGATTCGCGAGAAACGGCTCCTCGGTGTCGGTTCCGAGTTTCCAGGCGGCGGAGAAATTTCCGGTCCCGAGCGCCTCGCGTGCCTGCTCCTGGAGCGCTGGCCGGATTTTCGTTTGGAGGACGGTCCACCAGACGGCACGGTCCAGGATCACGCAAAGGGCGAGGAGGAATGCGGCGAGAATGGGCCACATGACCCAGCCTCCCTCAATGAATTTTTCGACGACGATGTTGGCGAGCACGCAGGTGTTAGTTCAGTTTGAAAACGATGGGGCGGACGAATTTGGTCACCTTGCCGGGGGGGAATCTCCAGGTGCGGACGCAGCGGATGGCGGCGTCGTTGAGCAAGGGCCAGGGTGATGAGGATTTCGCATGGGCTGAGACCACACGGCCATCCTCACCGACGACGAACTCGACGAGCACCGTGCCGGTCTGGCCGCCGCGGCGAGCTGCGGACGGGTAGGAAGGTGGCGGCATGCGGCCGCCGGCGAGGCGCTTGGCATCGGACATGCCGCTGCCGCCGTTGGATCCGCCGTTGCCGGATGTCCCTTTTGAGGTGGGGCTTGCCTTTCACGGATCCGCCGGTGGGGCTGGTGGGCATGGAGGAGCGCGTCTGGCGGGTGCTTTTGGTGGTGGGAACCGGACGAGGCTTGGGCGGAGCGGGTGCGGCTTCGCGCGGCTTCACGCTGGGTGGCGGGATGTCGGGAACCTCGGGCAACGGCGTGAGTTCCGCGAGTTCGGGCATCTCGGGAGGCGTAGGAAGGGTTTCCTCCTCGGCGAAAGGCACGTCCGCTTCGTCGGCTTCACCGGTGGTGCCGGTATCGGTTTCCTGACTCGGAGGAAGGTCACCGGTGGTGAAATCCTCGGTTAGGAAGGTGGATTCGAGGTCTTTGTAAGGATCGTCCGGCCCATCTGCCTTCGCGGAGGATTTCCAAGGTCACGGGCACCACGATTCCCACCGTGCCAAACCCGGCGACGCTCAGCCAGGTGGCGAGAGTGACGATGTTGATGGCATGGAAGGACGCTGACACGGCAATGGGTGAATCTGCCTAGTCAATGGGATTTGATTGCATCCATTTCAAGGGGAATGCGGCATTTCCTGATGAATCTGGTCGTTTTTGGGAAAAATCAGATTCCGTCCAGGGGGAGGGGGCCTGTTGGCGATCGGCAATGAGCCTTTCCTGCCCAATGCATAGTTTGCCCGGTGCACCTGATGGGGTGCGTGGCAATTCCTCGCTTCGGTAATCAGCGATGAGCAGTGCCGCTCAAGGCAAGGTCACCCTCATGGCGTGGCGGGAGCGGTGCCGGAGAAGAAGGTGGTGGCTCCTTGGGAAATGACGATGGATTCTCCAGCCACCGGGAAGTCCAGAAGGATCTCGCCATTGCCGTCGGGAACGACCTCAAAGCGGATTTTTCCACGGAGCTTGCCCTTCGCCAGGACGACGCTGAGCGTTCCGCGATTCACACCTCCGACGATCAGGTCGTAATCTCCGGCAGGGATTTCCTCGACCTCGACTTCCAATCCGGTCACGCCCGAGTTGCCCACCTTGATTTCCACACTGCCTTCCGCCTCAGGGGAAAGTCCGGGTTCCTTCACGAGGTTGCTTGTCAGGGTTACATTCTGTATCGTCGTCGCCGTTGTCATCGATAAACACATCCGTCGGCGTCGGCACTGTCCCGGAAAAATAGGTGGTGCCGTTGGCCTCGATGGTCACCGGAAGGCCGAATGGGTTGAAAGGCAGGGGAAGCTCGTCGCTCTTGTCAGGCTGGGTTTCGAAATGAACCTCACCCTCGGTGCGTCCTTTTCTGGAGACCAGCGTGAGTGTGCCGAGAGTTTGACCGTCCACCACGACATCGTAGTCGCCCGCATCAAGTCCGCGGCTGTCGATTTCGAGTTCGATCTCACCACTGGGCGATAATTTCACCTTTGCACGCGCACGGCTGCCATCCGGGGCTGCTGCGCCTGCACTCAGGCGGATTTCCACCTCGTTCTCATCGTCGTCGCTGATGCCGTCATTGTCATCGTCGCTATCGATGCCGTCCTCGATTCCGTCGCTGTCATCATCCTTGTCCTTGGCGCGTCCCTTGCCGTCGCCATCGCAATCGTCGTCCTTGCCGTTGCGAATCCCATCGCCATCGATGTCGTCGTCGATCTTGTCGGATTTGCCATCGTCATCGATGTCCTTTTCCCTTGGATCGATGTTCTTGAAATGATCGCCGACGAATTTGCCCTTGAGCGGCCCCTTGCGGCAGATGCCGCCGTCCACGTTCCGATCCTTGCCGTTGGGGATGCCGTCGCCATCCACATCGCGGTCGAGACGGTTGGTGATCTTGTCCTCGTCAAGATCTCCCGGCGAGGCGATGGCGAGGCCCTGGCTCATGGCGGCCGCGAGTGCGATTGCAACGACGGTGGTACGGAGTGGCTGGAAGGGAGCTTTATTTTGGATTTTCATGGGATCGGATGGTTGTCTGGATGATTCAAGAATCGGTTGCTGGGACTCGGATTCGGAAGGTTTTATCGAAAAATCCAACCGCTGTTGATGAAGAAAAAACATGATGGGGTCTGGATCAAGGGGGGAAGTGTAACAGAATGGATATCTTCCGGTGCCTATGGGGTGGACCTTTCGCCAAAGATAGGCAACAACCCGCGCCGCTTCATGTCCGCTCTCCTCTCCGCCAACGAAATTCGCCTGACCTACGGGTATCAAACGCTGCTCGACGGCGTCACCCTCGCCGTGTCCGCCGGGGAGAAAACCGGCATGGTCGGGCGCAACGGCTGCGGCAAGACCTCGCTGTTGAAAATCCTCACCGGCCAGCAAATGGCGGACTCCGGGGACATTTCCCTGCGTCGGGCCCTTCGCACGGGGTATTTGCCGCAGGAATTCGAGCTCGATTCCGAACTGAGCGTGCAGGAGAACATCGCCTCCGGCGCGGCGGACATCGTCGAGGCGATCCGCCGCTACGAAAATGGCGAGGGCAGCGATGCCGAACTCAACGACCTGCTCCACCTCATCGACCACGCCGACGGCTGGAATCTGGATTCACGCATCAAGGCGATTTCCACCGCGCTCGGCACGCCGCCTCTGGAGGCGACGGTCGGGCCTCTATCAGGCGGTGAGAAACGGCGGGTCGCGCTCTGCCGCGCGCTGGTTTGCCAACCGGACCTGTTGTTGCTCGACGAGCCGACGAACCATCTCGACGCCGAGTCGATCCGCTGGCTGGAGGATTTCCTCAAGGGCTTTCCCGGCGCGGTGATCTTCGTGACGCACGATCGCTATTTCCTCGATGTCATCGCCACGCGGATCATCGAGATCGACCAGGGACGCGCCTTTTCGCATCCGGGAAACTACACGGCCTTCCTCGAATCGAAGGCGATCCGCCAGCAGATCGCCGAGCCAGACCGAGCGGCGTCGCCAGCGCTTCCTGCGCGAGGAGTTGGAATGGGTTAGATCCGGAGTCAAAGCCCGCGGAACCAAACAGCGGACACGGTTGGACAAGTTTTACGAGGTCGAGGGCATGGAAGCACCGCCGGAAGAGCGCGAGATGGACTTGCTCATCCCGCCGGCTCCGGACTTGGGAAACATCGTCGTCGAGCTCGAAGGGCGCGGGCGTGAATGTCGGTTCCGATTCATCGCCACGATGGTTGTTCCGGAATCTAACATTGAGCCTGCGTCCCGGCCAGTGCACCGGCATCGTCGGAAGGAACGGCGTGGGAAAGACCACCTTGCTCAAGCTCTGCCTCGGCCAGATCGAGCCGACGGAGGGAACGGCCGTCACCGGCAAGCGCGTGAAGGTGAACTACATCGACCAGACGCGGATGGTGCTCGATGGCACGGGTTCGCTGTTGGATGAAATTTCCGACGGCAACGAGAAGCTGATGTTCGGCAACCAGCCACTTGGAGCGCGGAATTACCTGCGACGTTTCCTCTTCGACGACAAGCGCATCAACGAACGGGTCGATCTTCTATCAGGAGGCGAGCGCGCCCGGCTGATGCTCGCGAAGGTGCTGAAAAACGGAGGCAACGTCATCGTGCTCGACGAACCGACGAATGACCTCGACCTGCCCTCGTTGCGGATGTTGGAGGAAGCGCTCGCGGCCTTCGATGGCTCGGTGATCGTCGTTTCCCATGATCGCTATTTCCTCGACCGGATCTGCGACCAGATCATCGCTTTCGAGGACAACGGCATCGCGGTGCAGGCGGGAAATTATTCCTACTACCTGGAAAAGCGGCAGGCTCGCGAGGCTGCGGAGCGAATCCAGGCGCAAGCTGCTGCCAGGGATGCCGCCGCTCGCCAGAAGGTTGCCGCCGCTGCTCCGGCTGCAAAGAAAGGCCGCAAGCTCACCTTCAAGGAGAAGAATGAACTCGAAGGCATGGAAACCGCGATTCTCGAGGTGGAGCAGGAGGCGGAAGGGCTTGAGGCGCTGCTTCACGATCCGGAATTCCAGGCAAAGCGCTTCGCCGAGATCCCGGAGATGGTGGAAAAGCTGGATGCCGTCAAGGCCAAGGCCGCCAGCCTCTACAGCCGCTGGGAAGAGCTGGAAGCCATCCGCGAGGCGGCGTCCGAATAGGCGTGGCTTGCTGGTTCCCGTTGGTTGTTCTGCTGGCACACACCATGATTTGTGGATTTCGCAGAGCGAAATGGAGCGCTGAGCTTTAGTCGGCCTTGCCAATGGATCGCGCCGATCTGGAACAAGAACGTGCCAGCTAAAGCCAGCGATCCGTTAGGGCACCATCCATCGTTTCCTCAAATCATCACGCGCATCAGTATGGTTCATGCCTCCTGTCGCAGGCAACGTTGAACCTGTTTGGCGAGATTCGCGACGTGGAGACCGGAGAACATGGTGAGGTGTCTCCCCGGAACCTCGATGATTTCGAGCGAGGTCACCATGGGCGTCCATCCGTAGTCCTTTGGTATGTCGAACTTGTCGTTGGTGGTGTCCGACTTGAAAAGCGTGATGTGGCAGTCAAGGGGCTGGGGCTCGAATTCCATCATCGACTTCCAATGAGCCTCGCGGACCTGGAGCATGCGGAGCTCGCTGTGTGGCGGAGTGATTCCTGCCGACTCGACCCGGCGGATTTCGCTCTTGAACCTCAGGTGAGTCGCGATGCCTTCCTTCGCCCGGCGGATCATGCGGGTGATTTTTCCGATGACGCCCGATTCCCCGTTGTCGTTCCAGAAGACGTCCATCCGTTCGAACAAGCTGTACTCGCGGATGCGGGTGGCGGGGTTCACCGTATCGAAAAGTCCGGCAAAGGCGATGGACTCGCCCTGGGCGATGAACAGGCGGGCGATTTCATAAACCAATAGACCGCCGTAGGAATAGCCTGCTAGAAAATAGGGACCAGTGGGCTGGTGACGACGGATCTCCGCGGCATAAGTGGCTGCGGTTTCCCCAACGGGGACGGAGCTGACCATCTCTTGTGTCGCAAGGGCGGGCGATTCGATCGCGAACATGGGACGGTCCGCTGGCAGGTGCTGGCCAAGCTCGTTGTAGAAAAATACCCCGCCGTCGCCACCGTGAATGCAGAACAAGGGGGGCAAGTGTCCATCCGGCTTGACGGGGATGAGGATGGAGCGGCTGGATGTCGAGCCGCCTGATTCCGGATTGATTTCACAATCGATCAGTTTCCCTAACAGTCTCGGTGTGGGTGACTGGATCAGCAAGGCCATGGGGATGCGCACGTTCCATTCGCGGGCGATCCGGGCGAAAAGCTGGAGGGCCGCGAGCGAGTGGCCACCGAGTTCGAAGAACGATTCATCGCGACCGATGGGCGACACACCGAGCAACTCGCTCCAGATGACTGCCAGGCGTTCTTCGGTGTGAGTGGCGGGCGGTCCTGAGGAGGTGTGGGTGCTTGCGGTTAGCGATGGCTCGGGCAAGCTGCGCCGGTCGAGTTTTCCACGCTCGGTTAGGTTGAATGAGTCAACGGCCGCCCATCGGGTCGGGATCGCGGCGGCGGGCAGGTGAAGGGCGGCGTGGGCGGCGAGCAAACCCGGCCAGCCATCGGGCGGAGCCTTTTCCCAACGGACCCAAGCGGCGAGCAGTGGCGAGCCGTCGCGTCCTGACAAAGGTCCGGCGTGGGCGGATGAAACTCCGGCGTAGCCTTCGAGGACGCGGATCACCTCATTGGGTTCCACGCGGTTTCCACGGATCTTGAGCTGATCGTCCTGGCGGCCGAGGAAGCGGAGTTTTCCAGCCTCATCCCGCCAGACGCGGTCACCGGTGCGATACCAGCGCTGACCATCGATCTCGCGGAAGAAGCCGTCGGTTAGATCGGGGCGTTTCCAGTAGCCTTCTCCAACGGCGACTCCGCCTAACCAGAGTTCTCCTGCCGAGCCCTGAGGCAGAGGGTTTCCCGATGCGTCGGCAACCCGTGCCAGCACACCGGGAAGGGGGCGGCCGATGGCGGGGTCTCCCGGCTCGTTCCAGTCGCCACGGATCGGTTCCACGGTGGCAACGACCGATGCCTCGGTGGGACCGTAGGTGTTGAGGAGGACGCATCGCCCGCCTCCACCGGCGAACCAGTCCTTTACCGCGGAAGCCGCGGCACGTTCACCGCCGATGATGGTCGCTCTAACGCTTTCCGGGACGGTCAAATTCTCAGCAGCAAGCCAGGCGCACCACGCTGCCCAGTGCGCGGTGGAAAGATCGAGAATGGTGATGTTTTCCTGTCGGATGAAATTCTGAAACTCGTTCAGATCCGCCGCAAGCGATTCGGGGCGGGGGACAAGGGTCGCACCCGAGAGCAACGTGGCTAACACCTCCTCAAGCGAGGCATCGAATCCCGGTGAGGCGAACTGCAGCACGCGGTCACCCGGACCGATGCCGAGTTGCCCTGCGATGCCGAGGGCTTCATTGGCCACGCCGCCGTGAACCATCATGACTCCTTTCGGCCGACCCGTGGACCCGGAGGTGTAGAGGATCGACAAGGTCGCCCTCGGATCATCCGGCAGGGATGAGGTGCAGGTTCTATCCGCTCCCTCATTCAATAACAGAAATGGCTGCGGAAACCTCGGGCTGTCTTCCCCTTGATCCCCGATGATCAGGACCGGCCCGGCATCCTCTAGGATCGAGACGAGACGGTTCGCAGGCAGTGAGGGGTCCAACGGTACGTTGATGGCACCCACCCGGGAGACGGCCAGCAGAACTTGCGCAAGGTGTTTTCGTTGGCGAAGCAAGCTGGCCACCGGTTGGCCGGCTTCCACACCTGCCTCGTGGAGTCGCGCGGCGAGGTGTTCCACCCGCGCCCCGAGCTCGGCGTAAGTGAGGGTATCAGCTCCGGTTAGAAGCGCCGGGTTGGTAGAGAATTTTTCAACCGCATCACGCCAGGCGATAGCAAGATGGGTGTGGGTGGACTCCTTTCCACCGTTTTCCCACAGACTCAGCGACTCAAGCATGGTGGCGGGAAGCGTGCAGGGATTTTCGGTTCCCTCCGCGATTGCCGTCACGATGGACGCCCAATGATCGAGCAATGATTGCGCCGCGTGCATTCCGTAGCGGCTGCCATTCACCTCCACTTCCATCCGGAGTTCCGGCTGGATCCAGGCGGAGGCAAGAAGCGGTTCCGCGCTGGTTTCATGCAGGGTGATGGCGCGGATGGCATCAGTGGCTGATATCTCGTGATGCAGGGTGCCGCGCTGGATCATGACCACACCACCCGGCCACGGACCACCGGTCTCTTGGAACATTCCGATCGGAAGTTCCTGGGGAGAAACATTTTCAATCGAGCGCAGATCTATCAGATGCTGGCGAAATGCTTGCAATACCGTTGCAAGGTTTTCGTCACGGGCGCGTTCCACCACGAGCGGCACGGTGTTCATGGTGAAACCCGCCTGACCGGGGCGGGGAGGACCGGAGCGCACCTGACCGATGGCGACGGCGTCAGCTCCTGCGGCGGTGGCAACTGCCTGGCCCCAAGCCCATGTCAGGATCGTCGCGGGAGTTACTTCGAGGCGTCGGGCGGCCGCTTCGAGACGGGCCACAATCTCAGCACCCAGCGCTCGATTGACCTGGGCCTGAGCGCCAGACGCATCGGCGGGAAATTCCGGTTGGCATTCCTCGACGCGGGAAAAGGCGCGCCCATGGAATTCGGCGGCTGCAGTGATTTCCTCGGATGTGGGTGGTTCCGAATACGCAGGGCCAAGTTCGCCCATGTCCTCATCGGCGATGAGTTGCGATTGGAAATTGCGGAGGATTTTGGCGATCGAGTTTCCGTCAAGCAGCGCGTGATGGAAGGTCCAGATGAGTTTCCGGGCCTCTGGCCAAAGGACGGCCCGCCATGGAACTTGATCATCCACGAGCAAGGGTTGTTTGCGATCCTCCGCGAGCCACGTTGCCCACGAATCCGGGATTTGCGATTCATGGTGCAGGTCAGCATCCACCGTGGTCGGGACAAGGACGGCAGTTTCATTCTCGTCGAAACGGAATGCCATGCGCAGGGCAGTGGTACGGGCCACCGTGGCCTGCCAAGCGGACTCCACCTTTTCCATGGGAATTCCGGCGGCGAAATCGATTTCCACCTGTTCCACGTTCTCGCCAGAGGACGAGAAGCGGGAATAGCCCAGCATCGCGGCCTGCAGCGCGGACAGCGGTTGGTGCTGGGAGGGCAGCGGCATTTTATTTCAGAAATTTGGACTGAACCAGAGTGGATCCGTGCCGACGGCTCTGTGCCAGTGAGGGGGAGGCTGGGATGATATACTGATATCCATATCAAGGAGAATCACGTGATCATGTGATTCCGACATTTTTTTGAATGAATGTCATCCCATGATTTCACCCTCAGCCGACCGGGTTCAAGGAGAGCCCACGACCTGCACGCGATAGAAGATCCCGGAAGGCAAACCGGTCACCGTGCCGTCATCCGTCCATGACTTGGTATTTCCGTCGCCGATGATCTCTCCGGAGCCAGGCTCCCAGTTGGCAAGATCGGAACTCCATTTCACCTGATAGGTCCGCCCCGTCAAGGTGGGGAAACTTACCTCCACGTGACCGGTGGAAGGATTTCGGTTAGCAGTCCATTCGTAGCGATCGGGGGTGCTGGCCGAGAGTCCGAAAAGATACTCGGCGAGGTTGTTGGTGCCGTCGTGATCGTTGTCCTGCAAGGCGTCCGCCGGGTCGTGGCGATCCAACCCGTTCGACAACTCGTATGCGTCCGGGATGTTATCTTGGTCACTGTCCGCTGCTCCTTCCTTGATGATGGTGAACTCGGTCAGGGTGTCGTTCGTGCGGACGAAGGTGGCGTCGAGACGATTGTCATCCACGTCCAGCACAAGTGAGCCAAGGTCGCTCAGGCTGACGACATGGGCCGGGTGGTTCAACAAGCCTCCGCCGGTCTTTCCCGGCCGAGCCAGCCACGGCATAGACCGCTCCGAAATGGTCGCGCGGTCCGGTGAGGGGCTTCCGGTAGGCGCCGTCTTCCGAGACGCGTCCATTCCCGGGGTCCTTCTTCATCGATTCAGTGAGGGTGGCGGAGGTCCCGTAGTGGCCGTCCAGCAGATAGCTGCGTTCGTAAGCGTGGCTGTGTCCGGTTAGGACCAGATCGACACCGCCGGCTTCGAGGATGGGCAGGATATTTTCCCGCATCTCGGGTAGAGCCGGGTCGAAATAGCTATCAGAATCCAGAAAGGGGCCGCGGGAATAGGGGGGATGGTGGAAAAAGCAAATGATCCAGGTCCGCGTGGTGGCCGCGAGATCAGTGGCGAGCCAGGTCGCCATGGGGCCGGTTGGCGAGCGGTCGGCAGTGGTGGAATCGAGGCTGATGAAATGGATGTTTCCGTAGTCGAAGGAATAGTAGTGCTCCGTTCCCGATGGCACTCCGCCGCATTCCCCGGCTTTCGGATAGGTGAACATCTTGAAATACGGATAGGTATCGACGAACGCGGTTTCGTCGGCGGTCTCATGGTTTCCGAGGCACGACCAGAAGGGAACCCGTTTCATCAGCGAGCCGTAAACATCGAACACCTTTTCCTGAAACTCGGTGTCAGTTCCTTCCTCGTAGGCGTTGTCGCCGAGTTGAAGGACCAGGTTCGGATCGCGGGTGCCGGTCCAGGTGTAGAAGGCGTCGCGCACGTTCGCCTGGTTGGCGTCGCCGGTCCCCGCGTCACCGAGCACCCAGATCCGGGTGTTAGGCGTGCTGCCGGGCGTCGGCGGAGTGGTGAAGGTGTGGGCCGCATCGCCGCCTGCGAGGGTGTCGGTTGCGGAGCCGATGCTGTAGAAATACGTGGTGTCAGGGACAAGGCCGGTGAGGGTGACCTCGTGGTCGGTCGCGGTGATGGACTCGTTGACCGCACTGTTGAGGGAAGCGGGTGTGGCTCCGAAATTGACGCGTCCGGCAATGCGCTGGCTGCTGCGCCAGCGGAGGGTCATCGTCGTCGGCCCGGCTTGCTGCACATAGGCCGCGCGGGTCAGGCTGCCCGAACCTGCCGTGGGATTGACTGGAGTTTCGACAGGTTCCGAGACACTGATGTTGCCATCGTTGTCGGTCACGCGGGCGGTCAGGCTGTAGGTTCCCTGGGCGACGTTGCTCCATGAGAACTGATAGGGTGGCGAAGTGTCCTCGCCTAGCAGGTTTGCGCCTTCGAGGAACTCGACCTTCGTGACCGTCCCGTCCTCGTCGCTGGCGGTGGCTTCAATCAGGATGGTCCCAGGAGCGACGAACGAATCCGTCTGCAGCGGGGAAACCAGCGACACGGTGGGGATTTGTCCGATGGACTCCAGCGTCACATTGTCCAAGCCGATGATCTGATCGGGAGAGGATTGATAGTCGTTGTCATCCACCCAGCGGAACAGGATAACCGCCCCCGGATTCCATGGGCTTCCGAGCGGAAATCCGGTTGGCGGGACAGTCGTGACGCCTGGGGTGGTTTCCACGATGACTCCGCCCGGTCCGCTCAAGGTGGGATTGAGGGCGGCGACGTTGGTCCACGTGACCCCGTCGTCGAGACTGTGGAAGAGCCGGTATCCGGGAAGTTCGTTAGGGAATTCGGGTTCGATGAAACGGCGGATTTCATAGCCCATCCTTATTGAATGAATGACGTTGCCGCTGTTGTTGGTGACGGCCCACTGGAGCGCCGTCCCCTTGACGCCGGTGGGGGATGTGCCGAGGGAGCGGTTGGAAGAGGAGCCTGCCAACCCCAGATTGTAGCCTTGTGATGCACTTCTCTCCGTGCTTGGCCCGGTGACGGCGGACAAGGTTGGCGTTGACGTTGCCACCGATGATTTCGCCGGCGGGAATCGTCGCCGACCAGGTGGTGCTGTCACCGTCCGGCCATGCCGAAAAAGGACCAGCCTGCGGGCGGCGTGGTGCCGCTGGTTCCCATGGAGTCGAAGTTCTCGCTGAGGCTCAACTGCGCGGAAAGCGGACCAGCAATGATCCACCCTGCGACGAGCAGGATTGGATAGGAATGCTTCTTGAAGGCGACTGGCATGACCGGGGGGGGAATCGTGGCTGGCCAGCGTTCAGTTCGAGAACCTCTTCGCAAGCTTGCGGATCATGTTGGACTTGAAAACCGATTCGATCAACCCCGGGATCACAGGGATTTTCGGCAGGATGAAAAGGTCATGGAGCTCGTGCCTCGTCATGTTCCAGTTCTTGTGCCACGCGCAGTCGGCGACGCAGTTGATCACGTCCACGTCTCCGGCCTTGATGGCGTGTTGCACGGCTTTTTCCAGCAGCAGGTTCCCCGGCGAGCAGGCGGAGAACTCGTCGTCATAACAGATCTTCAGCAGGAAAACGGTACGCTTGATGCGGATCGCGTAGTGCACCGCGATGGTACGGTCGCCGATCTCGATGAAATTCCATTCCATCCAGCCCTGTTCGCGGAATCGTTCCGCGGCGAGCGTGAAGAAGCCCGTGCTGCCTTCCACGGCCTTGAGCGTGAACTGTTCCTCGCCTTTCCATCCCGAGGTCTCGATCTCCTCGAAGCGCTTCACGTTGTCCCTATCGGAACGTGAATCGTCGCGACATGAGAATCGAACATTCGCCTGTTCGTCGAGCTTGCGGGCGCCACGCTTGAGCTGGCGACGGAAATTCGACGAGAACCCGGCATGGTAGGCCTCGTAGGACGCGGGCACCTCGATGTGATTTTCCGCACCCGCGGGTTTGGTGATTGAACGGAGCTTTCGATCCGGCCGATTCTGATAGATCATCGATGTTGAGCCTTCCGGAAGCTCCCTCATGCGGATCAGCGGCCATGTCCGCGGGATTCGCGAGAGGTAATCCACGAAGACCTCGATCACGTCCTCGCGGCCGGGAAGTGTCAGGCAATCCACGCCGCTGGTGTGGAGGACATCGTAAGGGGTCTTGAGGAAAAGGATGGAGAATCCGAGTGCGCCGACCGAGCTTGCGGCGATCAACGGGAAAACCCCGATCAATTGATCTCCCTCGTAGGCGAACAGGCAGCACCAGGTCTCGGACGGCGGAACCAGCATCTCGAAAAACGCGCTGATCTGCGGATACGACACCATCGGCGATGCCGCGGGCGACTGGAGCAGAAGCTCCCGCCAGGCCGGCGCATGCGAGGCCAGGTCGGTCGCCGATCTAACATCAATCAGCCGCAATCCAACCGGCTGGTTGAATTTCCAAGGAGCTGGAATCAGCGGTTTCATCAAAAAGGGGGAAAATGGGAAAAATCGCTGCCTCAGCGAACAAGCGCCTTGGCCCGCTTCAACATGGAGGCGGGAAGCCGGTTCAGGATACCAGTCCGCTTCACGATATTGAGGACCCTGCGTTTGTAACTCACGTGTTCAGGGGGGTTGACGGGTTCGCCCAAGACCTCCGGCCAGAGTTCCATGACGAGTTCGCGGAAAAATTCGAAATCGGGTGCCCGGCGGAGCGCGGGATCCACTGCAAGCATGATGCCGAGCAGGTGACGGTTGTTCAGCGGCGAGAAACTTTCCTGCACCATGTCGTATTCTGCCCTTACCTTCGCCTGCCAGCGACCTGCCATCTGCTCCCAACAGAACAGGTCTAACAATGGTAGCGGCGGGCTGCCCGCCTGTTCGAGCCATCGGTCGAAGGCGCGGATCACGAACGGGTGACTGCCAAGCCGGCTGAAATCCGCCAACTCCGATGCGGAAACCGGAACGGCGTCCGGCAGCTTGCGTTCGTAATGACATTTCACGATTTCCGCGGCATCTCCCGTGACGCAGACGCGTTCGGCCGGGTAATGGGTATGAAGCGCCTGAATATCGCCGCAGTAGGCGGTGTTGGCGGAGATGTTGTTTCGCCGGAAGATAGCCTTGAATCCCTCGTCGATGTCTTGTGGATAGTGGATGACGTGGTGATCAATGCCCAACTGAGGGAGTAGGCGGGCCGGCACTGCCACATCCCGCGATTTCAGCGGCAAATGCGGATAGACCAGGGTAAAGGCATGGAGTCCGTCCGCGTGATCACGATTCAGCGAGAGCATCAGGCGGCTGTCCCATCCGGCGGTCATTGGAACGGATAGCGGATGGCGGAGCCTCGCGCTCACGACCTGTCCTTTGAGAATCCGGACGCACTCGGTCAAAGCTTGCGCGTGATCCATTTCTGCCGGGGCCTCGACCGGCCAAAAGCGCCGGGTGTTTCCTTGCTGCAATGACAGCGTGTGATTGGGCAACAATGCCTTGATGGTGGAGAACAGCGTGGTGTCGCCGGGCATCCAGTAGATTTCATAGTCATCCGTTTCCCTTGATTGGATGAAATCGACGGCATCGGGATCCATGGTGAGCCCGAGTTGCTCCGCGATGGTCCCGGACTCGGACGCACAAATCATCTGTTTCGAAGCGGGATCGTGGTGGTAATACACCTGTCTCTGTCCGGTGGCGTCGTGAAAAATCATCGTATCAGCCGCGTCATGCGCGATGATCGCCCACCGGCCTCCCAGCGTGGCGGTGGATTCCGGAAGATCCGCGATCAGTTCTGATTGTTCGATCAGGCGGCGAAGAATTTCCTCGTTAGAGTTCTCCGGTCGGTCGGGATCCAGCATGAATCCAAAAAGTGTTAGCGACTTCCCGTCCCGTTCGAGATGGGTCAGCTCAAGATCCTCATGAACGCTCAGATGATAGCGTCCGCCCACGACGATTTTCTTGCCGCTAGGGAGCGAGTGGTCCGGTTCCGTGCTCAGAAGGAACTGCCGGCGGAATGGAAGTCCATCTAACGAAGTGCGGGATGTGGGAGAGCGGAGTGACATGCGGTTGATTTGTGTGAACCGATCAAGTGGAGGGTGCTTCATTGCCAAGCCCCGCTTGTTTGCAACAAACCCAATGACTTCCGGTGTGGCAGAACAAGGCAAGTTGGCGGGCAGTGAATTTCAACTCAACTTTGCGGGTGACATGGGATTTTCTCAACTCGTCGAACTCGTGGCGTGTGAAGCCGTGCGCCAGAGTGACATGGAAGTGGAATTGCGGGCCTTCGATCTCCAAGGGTCTGATGCCGTGACTTGCGGAGAGTTCCGCGAGAATCTGCTGCCGGAGTTGCTCCAGCGCGTTGCAAGGCTCCACATCGAGAAACAGGATGCCTTCCTCGAAGGAACTGAAATTTCTAACTGTGATCTCGAAGGGCCTGACCCCGCTGGCGATTTTTTCAACAAGCGCTTCAAAGGGGGCGATTTCCGTAACGTCGAATCCCATCTTCAATGTGATGTGCGGATAGGCGTCGAGGCCGGGATTGTATCCGTATTTGCGAAGGATCTCGATTTGCAGGCCCGTTGCCAGATGGGCGGCTTCCGCACCGAGCGGAATGACCACGGCGAGGTGAACCCGCTCGACCGGACCGGGCTGGCGGTTCAGCCGTTCGACGACATTGCCAAGCCGGTTCAGGAGTTTTCGGTAAAATGTCATGTGCGCGCTTCCGGCACGCATTTATGGCAAAAAGGGGATGCGATTGACAAGGCTGGGGGACGGAAGCCGGACATCTCCGTCTTGGAGGCAATCCACCGCCCTCGGGTGTTGATCGTTCTAACGATCCTTTATTTCCGCGGGTCGGCCTTTTTCGGTCGGGTTCCGTTGAAATGGCCGGGAACCGGGGTGATGGAAATGATTTGTGAAAGATTCACCCAGGTTTTCGAAGGTGACGAATCCTTGGCAAGAATCCAGCCGTTGTCACCCAAGGAGCTTACTTCCCAATAGTGAAACTCGGAATTGCCGTTGAGCCTGAATTCATAGACCGAGCCGACCTTGAGACCCAACAAGGCACAGAGTTTCAGATGGGCGCTGAGCTTTTTCGGCGGTGACACCGCTTCATTCGCGGGAATCTCGGGTGCTTGGGTTTGCGCCGTCAGGGTGGCTTGCAGGGCAAAGAGCGCGGCAAGAATGGAACAGGTGGTTTTCGTGTAGGTCTTCATCGGATTTTTAACCCGGCTTGGACGACTACCCGAGTTGGCTCATTCGAATGATTTCTCGGCGACTGAAATGTTCCCAGCCTCCGGCAAGGGAATCGCCCGTGCCCGCTTCCGTCATCGCTCCGATTCGCGTGAGCGGGATTTCGGAGAATGGCCATGATTCTAACAAAGGTGCGAGGTGACTGGGTTGGATCGAGAACAGAAGTTCGAAATCCTCACCGTCGCCCAATGCCTGGTCCCTGGTGCAGCCTGGTGTCAGCGGTAGCGCACTCTCATCGATGGTGAATCCGCAGCCGGACGATGTGGCCATGCGGGGCAGGTCCTTTGCCAATCCATCCGATAGGTCCATCATGGCGGTGGGCTTGAAATGCGAAACCAGCCATTCCGCCTCAGCGATCCTGGGAGTGAAATCGAGATGTTTCCCAGCGAGCGAACCACCTAACAAACCAGTGGTCATCAGAACGTCGCCGGGTTTGGCGGTCGAGCGGAGAACCAGATGCTCACGCCTGACGACACCGGTGGCGGCGATGGAAATGACCGCTGCCGAGCCCTGCGGCACGCCCGAGGTTTCGCCACCCGCCACCACGCCACCGAATTTTCCGAGACAATCCCCGATGCCGCGATAGAGATCTTCCGCCCACTTGACCTGTGTCTCCGGAGGAAGCGCGAGGGTGATCAGGAAGCGTTCGGGGCGACCTCCCATTGCGGCGAAATCCGAGATGACGCGCGCCACGGATTTCCATCCAACGGCCCGCGCCGGAGCATCGGATAGAAAATGCACCCGCTCGACGAGGGCGTCGGTTTTCAGAAGCAGCAGGGTAGGGGAATCAGGGCCCGGATCGATCACCGCGCAGTCGTCGCCAGGTCCGGCGGCCGTATCTTGATCGCGGGGAACCAATCCGACCAACCGTTCGATCAAGGCATCCTCTCCGATGTCGCGAAGCGTTTTCACGTCGTCGGCGGTGAGGGGATCCAATGGAAGCGGACCGCGAACTGGAGCAGGACGGTGGCCCCGTTGAAACAGAAGTGCACCGCCATGGGGGCCCAGATGGATCCCGTTTTCTCGTAGATGAAAACGAGCACGCAGCCGAAGACGAACAGGGGGAGCAACGCGGCCAGGCTGCCGTGCGCCGAGGCGAAAACGAGGGCGGAAAAGACGCACGCGACCCAGGGGCCCGTGAACTTTTTCGTCGCCGGATAGAGATAGCCGCGGAAGACGATTTCCTCGCAGATCGGCGCGGCGATGACGGCCGCTGCGGCCATCAGGCCGAGCACCAGAGGGTCAGCGGACTCTTGAAGCAGCCGGACGGTATCCTGCACGGAATCCACGCCGAGCGACTCCATCCATTTCATGAAGCCCGAGAGCTGGAGGCCGCCGAAAAACAGCCACATGAAGACCACCGCCGATGGGGCGACCAAAAACACCCAGGGCCATTTTTCCCAGCGTAGTCCAAGCCATTCGAAGAGGCGTACCCTGGTGATCACGAAGGCGGTGACGATGCCCGCGCTGATGAATTGGAAGGCGATGGAAACGATGAGTCCGCCGGAATCGAGAGTGGCGGCCGCGTCCCGTGACGCCCGCACCGACGCGACGACGAGTCCGAAGAAGATCATGAAGACGAAGCCAATCCCCAGCAGATCGAAGGAACTGTAAAACCATGTCGGCACCTTGCCCACGGGCACCGGCGGGGGTTCTGTCGTTGCTGTCGGAGAATCATAGGGTGACGATTCTTCCGATCGCATTACCTCCGGACCAGCCGGGGCGTTTGCCGAGTTTTCCCGTAATCTCCGGGCGACGGCCGATATTGTGAAGAGTCCGAGGGCCGTGCAAAAACTGGCGATGATGGCGGTTTCAGTGGGGTCGGACATTGCTGAAGGCTTCGTTGCCACCCTGCGACGGTCAGCGACGGCCCGCCAATGGAAAAATTCAAAGTTTGGAGCAATCGATGGTTTATTTAAATTGAAATTCAACCATGGCTTGCAAATTTTAAAAAATTCCAGAATCCTCGGCGGATTCCCTGAATTTCATGGCAAGCTCGATTCACATTGGAAATCCCTACCGCGCGATCTTGCGGCGGGATTATCCCGAGCCGCTCATCGCGTTGCTGGCGTTCATTTTGGGGATCTGGCTGTGGGATCATTATTTCGGCAAACAGGAGGGCTACGCGCCGGGGACCGAGGAAATCGCGCTGGTGAAAATCGACCGTGACCTGCGCCTTGCCGATGTGATGGAGGAGGATCCCGCATGGCTGAAATGGATCGTCGGCGTGGAATCCCCGCCGGTCGCGAGACATGATGCTCTGGGAGTTCTGGAAAAGCTGGCGATCGACAAGTCCATTTCCCCGACAGGGCTGGAGGCTTACGCGATCATCAAGTCAGCGCAGGACAAGCTGCCATTAAAAGACACACTCACGGTGGTTCTTCAGGGGCAGATGATTTCCGATTTCGGCGAAACCTCACGGAATCTGGCGCAGCATCGCGGGACCTGGTGGCATGCCAGGTTGATCGAAACGTGGGAGGAAAACATACGCCCGGAATCCCACTGGCGGCAATCGTTCGGTGAGGATTCGCTACGCCTGAGAACCCGCGCGGTGTTGTCGAGATTGGCGGTTTGTTTGCTATGCGTGGTCGGCGTCATTTTCATGCCCTGCACCTTCCGCCGGCTTCGCGGTGGGTTGAATTCCAAACGCCGTGGGTATGGTGGCGCGTGGTCTTGGCAACTCGGGGCGACGGTTTTCCTCGTGGCCACCTTGGCATGGATCGGCTTCAACATGACCCTTGAGCTGGGAATTGCCTCCTTGCCGGGACTTCATCCGATCGCCGGCATTTTCCTGGATTCGACCGCGCGGATGTTGCCGGCCCTCATCGCCATGGGCCTGCTTTTCCGGAGACCTGGCCATGGGCTGCGGGTGATGGGCCTGAATCGACCGGTGGAACTGAAGGCGGTATTTGGCATGTATTCGATGCTGATCCTCATCGATCAGGGGTTGCGGTGGGCTTTCAATTACTCCGGCTCCAACGAACCCGGCGGTGGCTTGAGCCTCGGGGATGCGGGCATCTGGGGCCTTGTTTTTGCCATCGTCTCCACCTGTTTGCTGGCACCCGTTTCAGAGGAAATCATCTATCGTGGGGTGCTCTTCAGGTCGTTCTGGAACCGGCTTGGTGTGCTGCCCGCGGCGCTGTTTTCCTCGGTGGTTTTCTCCACCCTGCATTTCTACGACATCTACGGCCTTGTGAGCGTGGGCATTTTCGGGCTGTCGTGTGCCCTGCTTTATTCCGCGACGGGTTCGCTATCGACGACCATCGCGCTTCACATGCTCTACAACGCGTCGATCAAGATTCCGGAATGGATCGTCTATCACGCGCCGCTCCGTTAGATGCGCCGGTGGGATTTAACGATCCGCCTGGTTTCTCATGAAATCGGCGACCTGGAGGAAAAACGGATCCAGAAAGGCACGCGCTTCGGCGGGGACTTCGGATTCGGACATCGCGTCCGACATGATTTCCACCCAGCGATCCCGTTCCGCCTTGCCGATCTTGAAGGTGATGTGGCGCATCCTCAGTTTGGGATGTCCCCGCGTTTCGAGGTATCGGGTCGATCCACCGAGGCGGTAGAGAAGGAAATCGGTCAACCGTTCCTCAGGTCCCGTGGTGTCGTTTTCAGGATACATCGGCCCGATCAGGGGATCCTTGCGGACGCGTCGGTAGAATGCGGCCACCATCCGGCGGATTCCGTCCTCACCACAAATTTGCATCACCCCTGCCTCGTTCATGGGGGAGTGATTCCTGCCAAATCAGCGGGCGGCAAGCGTCGTTTGGGAAATTTAGACAATTTTGGGGTTGGAAGCGTTTAAATATGGGGCGATCTAAGTACGGATCAATAAACTTGAATTCAAATATTTACTAAGAATAGCCTCCCGCGCGCGTCGTCGAGATGGTGCAAACTTTACTCATGAGCGATCCACTAGAAAAAGCCGGCTTTGTCGCACCGGACCCTGCTGACCTTGCCCCATTGTTCCCGGGCTATGACATCCAAGGACTTATCGCCACCGGAGGCATGGGGGCGGTCTATTGTGCGATCCAGAAGTCGCTGGATCGCACAGTCGCGTTGAAAATCCTGCCGATGGAGTTCAGCAAGGATGCGGCATTTTGTGCCGGATTCGAGGCGGAGGCCAAGGCGATGGCCAAGCTGAATCACCCGAATTTGATCGGCGTGTACGACTTTGGTGAGGTAAACGGCATGCTTTTCATCATCATGGAGTATGTGCCCGGAAAGTCGCTCTACCATTCGGCCTACGGCAGGACGATTGATCCCAAGGAGGTGGTTCGCCTCGTCACCGGCATTTGCAACGGCCTTGGTCATGCCCATGAGAACGGCATCATTCACCGCGACATCAAGCCGTCCAATATTCTGCTCGATCAGAATGCCGAACCGAAGATCGGAGATTTCGGCCTGGCTCGTCCGATGGATCGGAAATTCGAGGAAGGTGAGGAAATTTTCGGGACGCCGCACTACACCGCGCCTGAAGTGGTCAACTCGCCGCACTCCGTGGACTACCGCGCGGATATTTTCTCCGTGGGAGTCCTCCTTCACGAACTTCTGACCGGGAAACTTCCAGCGGACGACACGCGTCCAACTTCGGTGATTGCACGCTGCGACACGCGTTTTGACGCCATCATCCGCAAGGCGACCCAGCAGTTGCCAGCCAACCGATATTCCAGCGCCACCGATATCGCGAGGGACCTGCAGGCGATCAGTTCCTCAGGATCGCCAAAAGCGGCAAAACTCGCTTCTCCTCAAAGTCCCTCGAAAGTCGTGAGAGGGCCAGGGGCGGCAGTGGCCCGGACGCCAACACTCCAGCGCCGGACCGCCTATTCGAAAGGGCCTGCCAAAAAATCATCCAATCCCACGGTGATTGTCTTCGTGATCGCCGCCGTTCTCGCGGCGGCTGCGGTGTATGTCATGCGCGCGAAAAATCCTCCGCCGCCTCCGCCTCCCAAGCCGGATATCGAGATCATTCATTCGTCCGGGAGAGAATCAAGCGACACGAAATCCCATGATGGTGGAGCGTTAACTCCTGGTGATCCTGTGCCGAGCGGTGAGACAGCATCCACGACTCCAATTGATGAGACAGGCGGACGAAGTCTCACCAACATGAACATCGTGCCGGATGCCAGCAGCCCGGCTCCCGAAAAGATCACGCCTAAGTTCGACGTTCCCGCGTTTTTGGAACGCGCCAGGAAAATCATGCGTGAAAAGGCAAAAACCGCGGCAACGAACGAAAAGCACAACCTTGCCATGAATTTCACTGCATTTGAAAATGCATTCCGGAACCGCGCTCGGAAATACATCACGAGCGAAGGTTTCACCACTCCGGAGCTGAATGCCGCTTTTGAAACATGGAAGAGTGACGAAATGCTCGATCCCACCGAAATCGATCAGATCTATTCCGACGTTCCGGAGATCCAAGCCCTTGTTGCGGAAACATCGGTGAAAATGACCGAAGTCGTGGAAACCTATCAACAGGAAATCTCCAAGCTGAACGCGCTTTACGTCGTTGGGCTCGAGAAGCAGATCGAACGCCTGAAGGCGGATAATGATGTCGGGGCGATCGAGCTGATTCAGCAGGAGATCGAAAGCACCACAAAGGACCCGGACTACTTTCCCAAGGTCGTTCTCTCGCTCTCCACAAGCGACCCGGAATAGTCCCGAAATTTTTCCTGTTCCAGCATTCTTCGGCTAGCGGAGCACGAGTTTCGGTCTAGCCTGCGGCGTGCCCAAAGCTGACAAGAAATCCCCGAAAAGCCGCTCCTCCGCCGCCATCTCACTCCGCGGCTGCCGCCAACACAATCTCCAGGGCTTCGACCTCGATATCCCGATCGGCAAACTCACCGTGGTCACCGGTCCATCCGGTTCCGGAAAATCCTCGCTGGCGTTCCACACGCTCTACGCCGAAGGCCAGCGCAGGTATGTCGAAACATTCTCGCCATACGTCCGCCAGTTCTTCGACCGCATGGACAAGCCCGCCGTCGATCACATCGACGGGATCCCGCCGGCCATCGCCATCGAGCAGAAAAACCACGTCCGCACCACCCGTTCGACCGTCGGCACGCTCACCGAGATCAACGACTACCTGAAGCTCCTCTTCGCCCGTCTGGCCGTCGGCTACGATCCGAAGACCGGCGACATCATCCGTCCGGACTCCCCCGAGTCCGCGGGCAAGTGGGCCACGGAAAATCTATCAGGAAAAGCGGTCCTTGTCACCTTTCCCATCCCCGTGCCCGCGGATGCCGAGGCATCGGAACTGCTCCCTTTCCTCAATTCACAAGGCTACCTTCGTATCCTCGTCGGCAAGGAAATCATCCGTACCGATGAAAACTGGAGCGCGAAATCCATTCCGCAAGTCATCCACGTCATTCAGGATCGGCTCACTCTAACATCCAAAAGCCACTCACGTCTCCTCGAAGCCCTCGAAGCCGCCTTCACCCTTGGCAAGGGGCACGCCACCATCTCATCGGACGATGTCTTCGCCGCGCCTTCAGCACCACCTGGACCAATCCGAAAACCGGCTTCACCCTCCGTGCCCCCTCAGCCGCCCTCTTCTCGTTCAATTCCCCGCTTGGTGCCTGCCCCAAGTGCCGCGGCTTCGGCCGTATCATCGGCATCGATCTCGAAAAGGCGGTTCCCGACAAATCCCTTTCCATCGCCGAAGGTGCCATCAAGCCCTTCCAGGGCGAACGGGGCGACGAGTGCCAGCGCGACCTCGTTAGAAACTGCAAGGAACGGAAAATCGACATCAAATGCCCCTTCGAGGACCTGTCGGAGGATGAGCAGGAATGGATCTACTACGGCGACCGCCGCAGCGACGACCTCACGCCCGAGGAACTCGAGGAGCTCTGGCAGTCCGGCAGTTGGTATGGCGTCAAGGGCTTCTTCGACTGGCTGGAAACCAAGTCCTACAAGATGCAGGTCCGCATCTTCCTCAGCCGCTACCGCTCCTACACCACCTGTGACGCCTGCCGTGGCAAACGCCTCCAGCCCGAGTCCCTCTGCTTCAAGGTCAACGGAAAGACGCTCCCGGACCTCTGGTCCATGGCCATCGCCGAACTGCTTCCCTGGTTCGCGGATCTGAAATCACAGAATCCGGATCTCAAATCCGCGGACGCCACCCTCGATCTCGTCCTGACGGAAATCCACTCCCGCCTCAACTACCTCGACCAGGTCGGCCTCGGCTACCTCACCCTCGACCGCCAGACTCGCACCCTCTCCGGTGGCGAGGTCGAGCGTGTCAATCTAACCACCTGCCTCGGTGCCGCCCTGACTGGCACGCTCTTTGTTCTGGACGAACCCACGGTCGGCCTTCACCCCCGCGACATCGACCGCCTCGTCGGCGTCATGCACGGTCTCCGGGACAAGGGAAACACCCTCGTCGTTGTCGAACACGAGCAAACCGTCATGCGTGCCGCCGACCACCTCGTGGACATCGGCCCCGGTGCCGGCTCCTTCGGCGGCAACCTCATCTATCAGGGGACGCCCTCGGCGAAATCCCAGACCTCAAATCTCAAAGTCTCGAATTTCCCAAGGCACCCTTCCCTGGCTAACAGGCGAGAGGTCCATCGCCATTCCCACCGCCCGCCGCAAGCCCGGTAAAAAAATCCTCTCCATCCGAGGTGCAACGCGCCACAACCTGAAAAAGCTCGATGTGGATCTACCGCTCGGAGTGCTTGCCGTTCTAACCGGAGTCTCCGGCTCCGGGAAATCCACCTTCGCCCACGACGTCCTCTACCTGAATCTCGCCCGCAAGCTCGGCCAGGAGGCCGATGGCGATGCCGCCCCCATCAAGGACCTCAAGGGCTCCCAATACCTCACCGGGGTCGAACTGGTCGATCAAACCGCCGTCGCGCGAACCCCGCGCTCCACGCCCGCCGTCTTCCTCGGAGCGTTCGATCCCATCCGCCAACTCTTTGCCCTCACACCCGAGGCAAAGGCCCGCGATCTCAACACCGGGTTCTTCTCCTTCAACTCGGGTGCCGGTCGCTGCGACCGCTGCGCGGGGAACGGTTTCGAAAAAGTCGAGATGCAGTTCCTCTCCGACCTCTATGTCACCTGTCCCGATTGCAACGGAAAGCGCTACAAGGCATCCACCCTCGATTTTCACTACCTTGGAAAATCCATCGCGGACATCCTCGATCTAACCGTCGATGATGCGATCGGATTCTATTCTTCGGATGACTCCATCGCCGCCAATCTATTGAAGCGCCACCAGCAGATCAGCCGTCTTCTGACCCCCCTCGCGGAAGTCGGGCTCGGCTACCTCAAGCTCGGCCAGCCCCTCAACACGCTTTCCGGCGGCGAGGCCCAGCGCCTCAAACTCTGCCAGCTCCTCTCATCCTCCGCTTCATCCGGCAACAAGCTTCTCATCCTCGACGAGCCCACCACCGGTCTGCACTTCTCCGACATCGAGAACCTTCTATCAGTGTTTCGCAAGCTAGTCGATTCCGGGCATTCACTCCTCGTCATCGAGCACAATCTCGACGTCATCAAATCCGCCGACTGGATCCTCGATCTCGGCCCTGAGGCCGGAAAGCACGGTGGCCAACTCGTCGCCCAAGGCCCTCCCGAAGCCGTCGCCAAACTCAACACCCCCACCGCCGCCTACCTCCGCGAAGCACTCGTGGGCACCAGTTCCGTGGCTGGGGCGTCTCGCCCCAGACCGTCGAAGGAGCGTCTCGCTCCATTTACATCTACGCCACAAGATCCCCAATCCACCATCTCTCTAAAAGGGGCCCGCCACCACAATCTCAAGAACATCTCCGTCGACATTCCGCGCGACCAGTTCGTCGTCATCTCCGGTCTATCAGGTTCGGGCAAGTCCACGCTCGCCTTCGACATCCTCTTCGCCGAAGGCCAGCGACGTTTCCTCGACTCCATGTCTGCCTACGCCCGCCAGTTCGCGGAGCAACTGGAGAAACCCGAGATCGACCAACTCGCCGGCCTCCCGCCCACCGTCGCCATCGAGCAACGCGTCTCCCAAGGCAATGGCAAATCCACCGTCGCCACCGTCACCGAGATCTGGAATTTCATCCGTCTGCTCTACTCCAAGCTCGGCACCCTCTATTGCCCGGACTGTCACGTCCCCGTCGAACGCCAATCTCTATCAGCCATCGAGAATGCGATCCGCGTTCATTTGAAAAAAGGTCCTGTCACCTTGTTGGCCCCCCTCATCCGCGGAAAAAAGGGCTACCACACCGAGATCGCCGCATGGGCACTCAAACACGGCTTCGCCCGCCTGCTCGTGGACAAGCAGTTCAAGGATGCCGATGGGTTTACCCGCCTCGAACGATTCAAGGAACACGACATTGACGTGGTGGTTTCTGAGATTTCCAAATCCACGATCCACGATCTCCAATCTGTCATCGAGCAAACCCTAACCATTGGGAAAGGGTTGCTCAAGCTCTTCACCGCCGACAAGAAGTTCATCCTCCTCTCCACCAAATCCAGTTGCCCGTCCTGCAACCAATCCTTCGAGGAACTTGATCCCCGGCTCTTTTCCTTCAACTCCCCGCACGGCTGGTGCGGGGAATGCCGTGGCCACGGCCGCGTCCCCAAACGCCGCCGCTACCTTGATACTTCCCGATTCGACTCCGTTCTTGAAGCCGAGCTGGACGCCGACCGCGCCATCGAACGGATGGACGATGTGGAACTTGTCGAGTGCCCGTCGTGCCACGGCTCCCGCCTCAACCCCATCGCCTCCGCTGTCCGCCTCGGGGGATCGCAGACGTCAGATTTCAAATATCAGATTTCCGAAATCTCAAATCTCTCCATCGACGCCGCTTCCACCCATTTCTCCGCCATCAGGTTCACCGGAAATCGCGACTCCCTCATCGCTCGCGACATTCTCCCCGAGATCCGCCAGCGTCTGACATTCCTCCAGGAGGTCGGTCTTGGCTATCTCCAGCTAGACCGTTCCGGGAACACTCTATCAGGCGGTGAATCGCAACGCATCCGCCTCGCCGCACAGCTCGGTTCCAACCTCCGCGGCGTCCTCTACGTCCTCGACGAGCCCACCATCGGCCTCCATCCGCGCGACAACGCCGCTCTCCTCAAGACCCTCATCTCCCTTCGCGACCAGGGGAATTCCCTCATCATCGTCGAGCACGACGAGGACACCATCGCCGCGGCGGATCATCTCATCGACCTCGGCCCCGGAGCCGGTCGCCTCGGCGGTGAGATCGTCTATCAGGGCAAGCCTCCTCAAGTTGCTAGTGTTCAGTTTTCAGTTTCCGGCAAGAGGAAGGGTTCTTCCCTGAAAACTGAAAACTTGAAACTAGCAAACTCTCCCACCTACCGCGCCCTCTCTGCCGTGATGAATCACCCCATCCGCGGCTCCCGACGTCCGGTTGGAAAAAGCCACCCGTTTCTATCCGTCACAGGCTGTCACGCGAACAACCTGAGGAACGTTGATGCCGCCATCCCCGTCGGTCGTCTCACCGTGCTGACCGGCATTTCCGGCTCCGGAAAATCCTCGCTCATGCATTCCTGTGTGGCATCGGTTTTCAATCGTCTGGTCAAATCCAAGCCCTACAAGAAAGTCACTGGCGAGAAATCCATCAAGGCGTGCTTCGAGGTCGATCAATCGCCCATCGGCAAGACCTCCCGCTCCTGTCCCGCCACCTACGTCAAGGTCTTCGACCACATCCGTGCCCTCTACGCGCAACTTCCCGAGGCCCGCATGCGCGGCTTCGACGCCTCCCGCTTTTCCTTCAACACCGAGGGAGGACGATGCCCGGATTGCAAGGGCAACGGCCGGGTAAAGCTGGAAATGGATTTTCTCCCCAGCACTTGGGTTCATTGCGAGACCTGCGATGGACAGCGCTACAATCCCGCCACGCTGGACGTGACCTTCCGTCAGAAAAACATCGGCCAGGTCCTTGCCATGACCATCGACGAGGCAGCCGCCTTCTTCGAATCCCAGCCCCGCATCGCCCATCCGCTCAAGCTCATGGCGGACACCGGCCTCGGCTATCTCCAGCTCGGCCAAGCCAGCCCCACTCTATCAGGCGGCGAGGCCCAGCGCATCAAGCTTGTCTCCGAACTCACCAAGGGCCGCGGCACCAAGGCCACCCTCAACAACGCCGCCCTATCACAACGCAACCTCTATCTCATTGAGGAACCCACCGTCGGCCTCCACCTTGAGGATGTCCAGCGCCTCATCGACGTCCTTCACCGCCTCGCCGACGAGGGACACACCGTCGTCGTCATCGAGCACCACATGGCCGTCGCCGCCGAAGCCGACTGGATCCTCGACCTCGGCCCCGAAGCCGGCGAAGGCGGTGGACAAATCGTCGCCCAAGGCCCGCCCGAAAAGATCGCGAAATCCAAAACCTCCCGCACCGCGCCGTTTCTGAAGACCGCATTGCGTATGTAGTTCGAATCTCAAGTCCCCACCTGATCCGGCGAGGCGCGTGGTAACTCCGGCTCGGGCTTGGGCGGGGTGATTTCCAGCAACTCCATTTCCGCCACCGCTCCCCGTTGCTCCGCGGAGATGGCCACCCCGATCCAGCGGAAGTCCTCGCTGGTCTCCAGGATCACCTTGAGCACCATGGTCAGCGGAACAGCAAGCAGCATGCCTAACGGACCCCACACCCATCCCCAGAAGAAGACGGAGATCACCACCACCAGCGAGGAAATCCCGAATCTCCGGCCCACGAGCATGGGTTCGAGGAAGTTGCCTAGCAGATTGTTGATGAGCAGGTAGCCACCCGCGACAAGCACCGCGCTTGGGAAACCCGAAACAAGAAGCGCGAGGATGACCGGAGGCACGCCCGCGATCAACGAACCGATGACCGGAATGAAATTCAGGGCGAAGGCAAGGATTCCCCAAAGGATGTAAAAGTCCAATCCCGCCGCCCAACAGAGCAGGCCGGCCAGCGCTCCGGTTGCCAGACTGATCGCCGTCTTGATGGCGAGATAGCGCTGGATGTCGCGGGTGGCGACGAGCATCCTCTCCATGTCAGGTCCTCGTGCCTGGCTGATCGCCTTGAACCTCCTGCCGAACATCCGTGCTTCCGAGAGCATGAACACGGTGAGGATGAGCACCGCCAGGGAGGTCCCGAAAAATCCGACCACGTGCCCGAGGATGCCGGTCCCGAAATCCCAGATCCTCTCGAACCGGACCTCCTGCAGGTTCGACAGGTTGTTCTCCAGAGCGATGCGGATCTTGTCGTGGGCGTCCTGCACCCCCCATTTTTCCAACAGAACGGCGAGTGATTCCGACCCGCTGCGGATCTGTTGGGAGAACTGGCCGGCATATCTCTCGTCCCATTTCCGCTGCAGGTCACCGATGAGATTGATGGCCAGGACCACTACCCAGGCGATGAAGGAGAAATCGAAGAGAACGGTGATCCATACTGCCAGGGCGCGGGGGACCTTGCGGTTTCGGAGCCAGGCGGTGATCGGAAAACTGACGGTTGCCACGAAGAATGCCAGCAGCACAGGAACAAAGAAGCTCTGGGCCACCTTCAATCCCGCCACGACCACTACCAGCGCGCCGAGCAGCAGCAGGATTTTTCCCGAACGAGACGCTACTGATTGACCTTCCTGCTCCATTTCAAATCATTAAATGGCCAGCGCCCGGGCTTCGCAACCGTATTCATCCATGTCACCCAACTTCCGTCCATCCTCTGGTTCGGGAACTTGAAACATCACTTCGGAACGGCCTCTCCGGCGATGTGCTTCATCCGTTCGCGATGATAGCGTGTCGGTAACTTGTCCATCGCCTGTTCAAGGGCGAGTTCGGAATGCAGCTCGGCGGCCGCCGACAGCCCAGGGTGGCCCAACCGATGGAGGGCTCCCAATGCCTTTTGGAGCCGTGCACCGACCTCGAACATCGCGGCACCATCCCGGGCGATCGGGGTGAAACCGTCCTCTAGCAGGTCACCGGCAGCAAGGGCCGGGACCTCTACATCGGGATAGAGGCACTCGGTTTCCTCGCGGGTGGCGTCCACCCAGTTGGTCAGAAGCCGGAGTTGTGTCCCGATGACGGAGATCGCGGTGCCCGGATCATTGACGGCGGGCGAAAGTGCCCTGTCGGCGATCTCCGCCAGCATGAGAAGGCCGCAGCGTGGATCCGCCTCGACATGGCGCTCGTCGCCGATGGTGAATGCCGCGTTGAGTTTCTTCCGATCATCGTCTTGAAGGTTAGCAAGGTTGGCGATGACGCCGAGCGGGCGATTGCGGTCGATAAAGGTTCCCGGTCTAACGAAAATGTGGATCGTGGTGCCGAGTGTTTTCGCGACCTCCTGAATTTCGGCGATATCGATATGTTGGATGTATCCGACTTTCCCCAAATGAAGCTCCTCTCCCTCGGGAGTATCATTTCCCAGAGGCTTGGCTCCGAGTGTCCCGGCGATGATCGGATCCGAGAAGGCGTCCTGACACGATTCCTCAACCCGTTGGATCGTGTCCTGCATGCGGCCGAGTTTTGAAATCTGGTCCACCCAGCGGACGAAGGAGAAAAGAACCCAGCCGATGATGAAGACATACCCTGCGAACAGGGTGAAGCGACCGAACGCTCCATACGGAATGGCACTCAACGCGACCAACGCGACGATCGCGTAGATGAATGCGGATAGAAATGCCGCGAGCGCGTTCTGGGTGCTGCGATCCTGCATCACGATCCGAGTCGCCCGTGGCGTTGCCGTGGTGCTCACGGATGAGAAGGCCGCGACCATGGCGGAAACCGCGAAAATCGCCACCGTCAGCATGGTGGATGCGAGGATCTGCAAGAGGCTCAGGAGGATCTCCCGTTCGATGCCGAACGGTGGCTCCAGATTCGTGTAGTCGCTGCTCATCAGGGCGATCTCGATCCAGGCGACCGCCCCGAATCCGGTTAGGGCGGGCTTGAGCCAGAGTTTTGACCGGAGCTGGAGCAGGATGTAGCGGAATTTTGACACGGGTTGCTCCATGTTCCCGCGATGTCAGGCGGATACAAGCGATCTTTTTTCATGGCCGATCCATCCGCGCATCATTCGCGACGCGTGGTTCAATGGACGCGAATCATGCGTGAGTCGCGAATCCTCCGTTTTTCTGAAGCGGGCATCGCGGGATCCAGCAAGGATTCGAGGAACTTCTGCCTGTCTTCCATCTCGTGCGATCGAATTCGCCTCAGGGAGCCGGGGTCCTTGAGGCTCCAGGAACGGCCATCGGTGCGGAGAAATACCGACTTCACGGACGCTTCGCCTGTCGCCCGTGGTGCGACATGATAGAAAGCCGTGTTGGTGTCCCCGCAATGACAGCCACAGCAACTCTGTAGTGAAATGTTGCGGCGCAAGGTTTGATTGCCCATGCCCCAGCCATCCCAATGGGCTGGTATCATCCTTCGCCACCGAGGCAAATCCACTCACGTCCAACAGTTCACGGCGCACCTCGATCTGCAGTGGCAAGGTCACCTGACGCAAGGTCGGGACATGGCTGGGATCCTTGTTGTCCCTGACCTCTTTTTGCCAGGTGGCTTGTGCCTTTTTCGCATCACTTTCCAGCCATCTGGTCAGTTGTCGATTGTTCGGACTGTTCGTGTCGAAAAACTCTTCTTTGGGCGAGTTTGCGAGTACCACAGGGGTGAATCCTTTGTCGTCAAAACCAAATTCCCGAAACTCCCGAAGAGCTCCGCCCACACCATCGTTGGAGCGCACCCGCAACAACTGGATCCTGTCCTTGGCACGTCGGGTCATGATGTGTTCCACCACACTCGTGGGTGGTTGCTTTGCCGGATCGATTTCCACCTCGCAGCGGTCGGTAAAGCAACGGGTCACCTTCTCGAGTTCGTCGAGATAGGCTTGATCAAAATCCGGCTGTTTGCCCAACGCATGCCACGCCATCGCCCAATCCAGACGGGACTCCTTGTCATTCCCATCCAGACCGTATTCGAAAATCAAGGTAAGGCCCTTCTCCACCGGCTGTCCCTGTGCGTCCACCAATCCGAAAATCAGTCTGGCTTCGCCGTTCCGCCTGTCGGCAATGGTCGTTCCACCGCGGTAGCCTCCCGGTCCTGGTTCCGGCTCTTGCACGGCATCGTCAAATAACAGGTCCATGCGATTGACAATCGCCAGCAACCGAAAGGGCGCGTGCTCCAGTTGGGGAAGCCATGCTTCCCCGGAATCCTCGCGATACCCGTCCCTTTCCTTCCAAGGCCCGATGATCGATTCGCGAAGTCCCGGCCGCTGACCGACATCAACGAATTTCTTTTCAACCAACAATTTGCCGGATGCCCACAGTTCCAACCAGTTCGCGACCTGCGCGGATGCCTCCTCCTTGCCGCATGCCTGTTCTAGCAGATATCCGAAGGACCATGCCCCCGGATAGGTGGCCGCCTTGGAATCGACCACTTTGGGATCCGTGATCAGCAGTTCCTTATCCATCACGACCGGATGGTCCTGAAAGTCGGTTGCCTGCAAGGGGGATAGCAAGGCGATCAGAAATATTGAAACAGGTTTCGGCAAACGACAGAGTGGAGAAGTAATCATGGGTAAGTCATGCGGTCCGGAAAGACTGACCTCGTTTCTTTTCTTCCTATTCAAAAAATCTGTAACCCGAGCTGCCAGTTCGTCATTTCCTATCATGAATCCGCCGCTCGCGGATTCGCCAAGCCAATCAAGAAATTACCCATGAAAACGAAATTCATCGTCGCCGCCATGTCCATCGCGGCACTTGCCACCTCGGGTGCCCAGACATTCGTCCTGGACAGTCCTGTCTTGCTCACCAGCGCGATCCGGACCCAAGGCGCCGATACAACAGTCACCAAAAACGGAGTCACCGTCGTCACCAAGCGCCTGAAGAAACAGCGTTTCAACAATGTGGAAATCCTCACTGCGATGCTGGACCGTTCTCTCATTACCGGCAGCACGGGCGACTGGTCCCTGGCCTATCTCTCCAACGAGAGCGGAGTGGGTGGCATCTATGCGAAAAAAGCGGGAGTCACTCCGGTGGCGGTTCCCTCCGACCTGCTCACGCTTCCGGTGTTCGGCCCCTCGGTCACCACTGGACATGAAACTACAGGCCCCAAGGGATATTCATTCCTTGGCACCACGGAGATTGCATCGTCCACCATCACGGTCGATGGCATTCCTGCCTCAGGAATTGCCACCAACGGCATCCGCACCATCAACGCCACGATCAAGGGCACGCTCTATCAGCTAGACACGGTGAGCACGACCATGACCTTCACCGGAGGCATGAAAGGGGACGATGGCGATTCCATTCTCGATGGCATTATCGTCATCGGAAAAGCCAACGTCTCCAAGCTGACAACCCTTCCCTGAATCCAAATCCCAACTCATACAAACCATGAAAAAACTAACTGCCATCATCGCATGCGCCTCGATCGCGTTTGCCGTCAACAAGACCCACGCCGAACCTGGAATGCTTCGTGAACGAGGCCGTGAACTGGTCAGGACGATTGCCATGGACCTGCTCGATTTCCGGTCAAAGGCCGGAATCACTGATGAACAGAAGTCGCAGATCAAGGAAATCGTTCAATCCCACAAGCCGGAGATCGTTGCCCAGTTGCAGAAGGGCAAGGACGCGCGTCGTGCCATGCAGGCCGCGGTCGAGGCGACCGGGCCCGAATCCACCGAGGCGCTCAAGGCGGCCGATGGTGTGGCCGATGCCGCACGCAGCCGTGCGCTGCTCACCGCGAAGGTCATGTCCGAAATCCGCCCCGTGCTCACTCCGGAGCAGTTGTCGCTGGCCAAGTCCACGCGTGACCAGATCGAGGCTGCCGTGGACGCTTGTTTCTCCGGGCTTGCCGAGTGATTCTCGGGCCGGACCCACTTGCCGGGATGCCAGCGCATCCCGGCATTCGCCATTTTCACCGATCACCTCCATGACGGATTCTGCCGGACCCGATTCGCCGTTAGACGAGGACCTCGTCCTCGTAAGGGCAAGTCAGGCCGGCGATCTCGATTCGTTCGACCTGCTCGTGATGAAACACCAACCTGCCATCGCCGCCGTGCTTTTCCGTTTCTCGTCGCAGCGCGCCGATCTGGAGGATCTCACCCAGGAGACTTTCATCCGTGCGTGGCGGGGCTTGCAGCAATGGCGGCCTGACAAGCCCTTCGTCCATTGGCTCAAACGCATCGCGATCAATGTGGCCTTGGAATTCTGCCGCAAGAACCGCCGCAGTCCGCTGTCGAGATTGGCGGACGACGGGGATCGGAAAATCGCCGGGATCGCGATTGAAACCAGCGCTCCTGCCAGTGATGACGCGCGGCAGATCCTTTCCCATCTTCCACCCGATCAGCGGACCTTGCTCACACTTCTCTATCTTGAACAAATGCCGTTAGGCGAGATTGCCGGGCACCTCGGCATCAGTCTGGCCAATGCCAAGATCAAGGCGTTCCGCGCCCGCAACAAACTCCGAACCATCCTGAGAAACCATGGATACTCCTCCGAAATCGACTTCAAGTAAATCCTGGCAAGACCTTGTCCGCCAATCCGCATCCGAGGTTCCGCCCGAGATCGACGTGCGGTTTTCCGTCCGCAACCGGCTCGAATCCGAACGTTCGGGAGACCTGGTTCGGCGGGAGCCTCGCGGTATTCTCGATGACATGATGGAACTCGTTCGGTTCCGCAGCGTTTGGGCGGTCGTCGCCGCCATCGCTATTCTGCTAGGCTGGCAGATGGTGCCCGAACTCCGTGAACTTTACTTCGCCATCCAGCTCCAGGGTGAGCTTCTCGCAGGACTTTGAAAGCAACCATTCCCATGAATCCATCATCTTCATCCAATCCATCGCCCCGCCCGAAACGTTGGAAAGCCATCGGGCTTCTGTTGTTGATTTTCGTTGTCGGTATCGTGACGGGCGCGGGCGGTCTGGCGATCGTGGTGCGTCACAAGCTTCAGGTGCAAATGGCCAACGGAACGGTTGGCACGGTCGTCGTGGATCGCCTTGAGAAGGAGCTGATTTCAAAACTGGATCTATCACCTTCCGAGCAGGCGGCCATCACGCCCGAATTCGACATCACGCGTCGTGAGGTGAGATCGCATCGGCTACGTATGCTTGAGGCGCTGAGGGAAACCAGTCAGGACACGTTGCAGAGGTTGAAATCCAAACTGCCGCCGGAAAAACAGGAGATTCTAGAGCAGGCCGCGCGCAAGCGGCTCGGGCCTTGGGGGCTGCTCCGGTGAATTGGATCATTTCCTCGCCTTGAGCCACTGGAGCATGGCCTGGCGTTCGGTTTCGTCCAGACCGAGGTCCGGCATGGCTGGCGCGAAACCCTTGGGGTGCTCGGCCAGAGGCTCCTTCATGGCCCGTAGCAGATAGTCGTCGTCGATCGTGACCTCGACCTCCTTGCCGTCACGGATGATCGTCTGTTTCCGTCCGTGGATGCCCTTGAAGTTGGGGCCAACAAGCAACGGACCGTCGATGGAATGGCATGCGGCACAGACGGCCTGATAGAGGCTGGTCGCGAATGCTTCCGGATTCCTTGAAGCGTTTTCGGTCACCAGCGCCAGGGGACGGTTCGCTTCCGAGCGCTGGTGTTTGATCACCGTGTACCACGCCTCGTCACCCCAGAGGCCCAGCCCGCCCGCCTTGAGGTGGACCACCCAGCCGACGTTTTCGTTAGTGTATTCCTTTTTGGTGATGAAAGGAGGAGAGTTGTCGCGGATGCCGGGGATGGTCAGACGCAGGCGCTTGCCGTCGGTGGAGAGTTCATGGCCAGTCACCTTGAGCTGCTCCGTTCCAACATCCGGCCCTCCATAACCGTTGGTGGGAATGTAGGTCCATTGCTCGATCTGAAACCCGTTAGGAAGATCCGGCTTTGATTTCACCGGCGCGAAAAATTCGAGTTCGAGTCCGTCCATCACGTCCCTGACCGCGACGATCTCATTGAAATCTGTTGGGAAATCAGACTCCTTCTTGAATGAGAGCCGCTGCAATCCGAAGTGGGGCTTTTCCGGTGTTCCCTGGAATTGCCAAAGGCCGCCATGTCCGATGTGGCCCACGTAGTAGTTTCCATCCGGTCCCTCCTCGATTCGGTTAGGCCCGGCCGTGAATCCGGTCTTGCCCTCTGGATCATGGCCTCCGGAGTGAAGGAAAACCGCGCCCTGCCAGAAGCCGCCGACCTCCTCGTTGAAAACTCGGGTGATCCTGCCCATGGTGACGTCGGGGATGAGAAATTGCCCGTTGTAGCAGGCGAGCTTGCCATCGAGGCCTTTCAGCATCAGCGGTTGGGCGGGCGATCTCGCCACCGTGTTTTGCGGAAGATAGACCGTGGCCGGTGACTGGAAACGGGAACCGCCGATTTCCGAATTCACCTGTTCCGGCTGGAAAGCAGCGATGTTGGAGTCGTCCCGGGAAAGAAGATAGTGGCCGTAAAACGAGCCGGGCCTCACCCGGATGAATTCGTTGGCCGGATTGAAGACACCCTGGTTGTCCACCACGACGAGCGTCTGGTCGTCACCGATGCCAAAGCCGTTAGGAGTACGGTAACCACCCGCGACAAACTCGATGCCCACATCTCCCGGTTTTTCCGTTCCCGAGATCGGCCCGAGGAGAAAGGTCGATCCGCGATGGGTCTTCGGGTTCACCCTGATGTTGTACTCGCGTGATCCACCAATCCTGATGGAGGTGGTTAGATTGCCGGCGAGATAGGTTTTTCCGTCCTTCACGACTTTTCCGAATCCCACGGTGTAGGTATGGAAGTTGGGTTGGGAAAGGCCGTCGATGAGCACGACTTTTTCATCCGGCTCGTAAAGACCGTTGCCGTTCCGGTCCTCGAGCCGCGAGATCTTGTCCTTTTCACCGATGTAGAGTTTTCCGCCGAGATTCGCGATGGCCGTGGGTTCGTAAAGGCCGCCCATGAGACGGGTTGCCACGATCTTGGAGCGATCGGAGTTGCCGACGAGACCGCTCACGCGGAAGACCTCCCCCTCCTTGAAGGGCGCCTGGTTCGTGCGGTCCGGGGTGAAAACGGTGACGTAGAGGTCATTTCCCATGAAGGTCATCGCCGAGACCTTCAGCTCCACGTCATTTCCGGGATAGACATTCTCCAGGCGGCACAGCGGGTGAAGTTCGTCCGCCGTCGCGAGCGGCAGGAAAACGCAGGAGAGGAAAAGCGGCAGGAACTTGGACATCGGGCCATCCTACGACCCCTCATCCCGCCTTCTTTCCTGAGCCCGACGTCGCCGAGAGTCCTATCTCTCCTGCCGAGGGTGCATGAATTGCTCAGGCAGGGCCGGACGCGGGCAGCTCTTAAGCTCGAACAGCAGATGGATCCCTATCTCGTGGTCATGAATGAGGGTGGAGAATAGCAGAACCGTATAAGTCTGTTCTGAAAATCAGAAACATCGCTCTTGCTCCGGCGGGCTTGAGGATGCAATTGTTTTTCATGATACGCACATTAACTGCAATCTTGACCCGCGAGGATGGTGGCTTCGTCGCATTGTGCCCCGAGGTGGATGTAGCATCACAAGGTGCCACAGTGGAAGAGGCTAAGGCGAATTTGAAGGAGGCGGTGGAACTTTTCTTCGAATGCGCTTCTGAGCCGGAGGTCATGCAACGGATGGCAAGCGAATCTTTCATTTCATCCATGGAGGTGCAGGTTGCCTAAACTGCCGGTGCTCTCCGGGCACGAAGTTTGCAGCGTCCTTGAAGCCCACGGCTTTAAACTGATGCGCCAGCGAGGCAGCCACATGGTGATGCAAAGGTCCGAGGATGGTGGAACCACGACGATTCCCGTTCCGAATCACCCTGAACTTCGCATCGGCACGTTGCGCTCGATCATCCGGCAAAGCGGACTGGAATTGGACAAATTCCGCCGCTGAGAAACATCCACCACGCCTTGATGAAGCCATCCGGGCCCGAGGCTGACTTCGACTGGGTAGTCGGTTTGGTAATCCAAATAGTTACTGGGACGGGTTGAAAACCCGGAAAATAATACGAAGCACTGGATGGGGCCGGTGGCGCTCGTGAAGTAGGAACTACTGCGCATTTTTGAGGGGCGACTCCCATGCTGGACAAATCCGGCGGTGTCTGGCATCCATCCGCCCCCATGTCCGAGTTAGCGAAAGCCTATGAACCCCAAGCCGTCGAAGCCAAATGGTACGCGGCCTGGATCGACGGAAAATGCTTCGAAGCCGATCCTTCATCGCGCGAAGGACGGGTATTCGATCGTCATTCCGCCGCCGAATGTCACCGGCATCCTGCACCTCGGCCACGTCCTGAACAACGCACTCCAGGACATCCTCGCCCGCCGCGCGCGGCAGAATGGCAAGGAAGTGCTCTGGCTGCCGGGCACCGACCACGCCGGCATCGCGACCCAGGCCAAGGTGGAGCGCGAGCTCAGGGAGAAAGAAGGCGTCGGCCGCCGTGACCTCGGTCGCGACGAGTTCCTCAAGCGCGTGTGGGACTACAAGAACACCCACGGCGACATCATCATCAACCAGCTCAAGCGACTTGGCTGCTCGTGCGACTGGAGCCGCGAGCGCTTCACGATGGACGCGCCTTACACCGAGTGGGTGAGCCACGTGTTCGTGGATCTTTTCAAGAAGGGCCTGATCTACCGCGGCAAGCGGATGGTGAACTGGTGCCCGGTTTCCCTCACCGCTCTATCCGACGAGGAGGTGATCATGAAGCCACAGCGTTCGAAGCTGTATTTCATGAAATACGAACTCACCGATGCACCGGGAGAGTTCCTTGAAATTTCCACCACCCGTCCGGAAACCTTGATGGGTGACGTGGCGGTGGCGGTGAATCCCAAGGATCCGCGATTCACGAAATATGTGGGACGCAAGGTGAAGCGGCCGTTCCCTCATGCCGAGATTCCGATCATCGCCGACGATCACGTGGACATGGAGTTCGGAACGGGTGCGTTGAAGATCACTCCCGCGCACGACAAGGCGGACTTTGAGATCGGGATGAAGCATGATCTCGAAATCATCGACGTGCTAACACCCGACGCGCATATCAACTGCCCCGCGCTTCCCGAGTTTCATGGACTGGATCGCTTCGTCGCACGGCGATAGGCCGCCGCGAAACTGGAGGAAATGGGGCTCCTGCTGAAGGTCGAGGAATACGAGAACAACGTGGGCTACTCCGAGCGCGGCGACGTGCCGATCGAGCCGCGCATCTCGATGCAGTGGTTCCTCAAGTATCCGAAGATCCAGGAGGCCGCGGATGCGGTGGCGAACGGCGACATCAAGTTCCGTCCCGAGCGCTGGGCGAAAACCTACGCCCACTGGATGGAGAACCTCCAGGACTGGTGCATCAGCCGCCAGCTCTGGTGGGGTCACCAGATTCCGGTGTGGTATCGCACGGAAAAGCTCGAAGCGCTTAAAAATGCTGAGTCGCTCGATACGTCCCATATGTCCTTTGGGGACCTATACGTCGGAACAGAGCCTCCAACGGACCCCGAGAACTGGACGCGTGACGAGGACGTCATGGACACCTGGTTCTCCTCATGGCTGTGGCCGTTCGCGACGATGGCAAACGTCGGCGAGCAGACCGACACGTTGAAGAAATTCTATCCGACCGACGATCTCGTCACCGGTCCCGACATCATCTTCTTCTGGGTCGCCCGGATGATCATGGCGGGCTACGAGTTCACCGGCGAGCTGCCGTTCAGGAACGTCTATTTCACCTCCATCATTCGCGATCTCAAGGGCCGCAAGATGTCAAAGTCGTTCGGCAATTCGCCCGATCCCATCGAGCTGATGGAGAAATACGGCGCGGACGGATTGCGCTTCGGCCTGATGCGCATCGCGCCGACGGGAAGCGATCTTCGTTTCGACGAGGTCTCCGTGGAGGAAGGAAGGAATTTCGCCAACAAGCTCTACAATGCCTGCCGCTTCCGCCAGATGGGTGGCGAGCCTTTCCAGCCGTTCACCGGCTTCGATGGGCTGCGTCCCTATCACCTCAACGCGATGGCCAAGCTCGACGAGCTCGCCATCGACCTGGAGCGACTCTACGGCGAATACCGTTTCGGCGAGATCGCGTATCGCTTGTATGAGTTTCTCTGGAACGACTTCTGCGACAAGTTCCTCGAAGCGGTGAAACTCGATCTCCGCGACACCGCTCCGCCGGAAGCGAAGGCCGCGTCGCTCGGCGTGTTCGACGTCATCATGGGCCGCTACCTGCAATTGCTCAGCCCCTACATGCCGCACGTGACCGAGGAACTCTCCGCACGGATGGGCTACGTGGAGGAAGGGGAATTCCTCATGCAGAAACTGCTGCCCACTTCGCCCCTGCTCGGCACACTGCCTGCGGAAAAAATCGCGGCCGCGAAATCCGTGGCTGCGGAGGTTTACGAATCATCGGGCCGCCTCCGGAATCTCAAGGCTGAATACAAGATGGGCTCCCGCAAGGACATCCGCTTCGTCGTCAAGGGCGCGCCGGCCTGGCTCGCGGACGAGGCCAAGGTCGTGGCCTTGCTGGTGGGAGCCAGCGAGATTGCCATCGAGCCGGACTACGAGGCACCGAAAGGAACACCCGCTGCCGTGACCGGCATCGGCGAGGTTTACATGCCGCTCGAAGGCCTGATCGACGTGGAGGCCGAACGCGCCCGCCTGACCAAGGAAATTTCGACCATCCAGCTCGAGGTGAAGAAATGCGAGGGCAAGCTCGGCAATGCCAGCTTCGTGGATCGTGCGCCGCCGGAAGTCGTTGAGCAGGAGAAGGCAAGGCTCGAAGATTGGAAGCTCAAGCTGGTCCAGCTTGGCGAGATGCTCGCCGCCTTGGGATGACCGCTTGCCAAGTGGACTTCTCTGCGTTAGGCTGACATCCTCCCGGCAAACCCATGACCGCTCTCAGCACCATTCCCGGAATCGGAAAAACGTCCCTCGAGTTGCTTGAGGCGGCGGGCTTTTCCGATGTGGAATCCTTGGCCAAGGCCGGAGTGGATGAGCTTGCCCTGGAGTTGGACCGGGCAAACACCATTCTCCAGATCGCCAAGAAGGCTCCGCCACGCGGCAATGTCGAAAAGTGGATCGCCTCCGCCCGCGACCTTGCCGGATCCCCGGCGGTCACTGCCGAGCAGGTCACCATGCCGGTGAACTACGAGAAATCGCCCGAGGTGGCGGTCATGCTGGGCAAGGCTCCGTTTGCGATCCCGCTGCCGGCCCGGATCCTGATCGAGCAGAAACTCGCGGTGGCGGATATTCCGCCGGCCATCCTTCTCAACCGCTATTCGGGAGACCTGGAGGTGAAGATCGATGACGAGGTGCCGACCATCAAGCCGGGCCGTCCGGCTGCGCCATCGAGCAATGTTAGAATTGCCGACACCAGCGCCACGCGGGTGGAGTTCGACGCGTCCCGCCTCAGATCCACCGAGGACATGACCGACAACCGCGTGAAGGCCGCCACGTCCAGCATGACAGGGGTGAACGACCGCGTCGCCTTGATCCGCGCGCCCCGGGTGGAGACCAATCGCGGACGGGATCCGCAGTCGCGCCGCTACATCCGCGGGGTTCTCCACAGTCATCCGGTATCGCTGAGCGTGGGGGCGCTGGTGACGCTGCTGCTGGCATTTTTCATGCCGCTGGCCATCATCTCCGCCGGACTTCTGCTGCTGTCCCGCGAGAAGCCCGAAAAATTCGGCTGGGTGCCGGAATGGTTTCTCGCGTTTCCGCTGGCGTTGCCGTTTTTCGGGATTCTCTACCTCCTGTGGGGATTGAGCGGCAGTTGCCGGATCTGCGGCCAGAAGCAGTTCGTTCCACGAGCCTGCCTGAAGAATTCAAAGGCTCACCATATTCGCGGCCTTGGACATATCATTCCGGTTTGCCTCCATATCCTGCTCTTCAAATGGTTCCGCTGCACGTACTGCGGGACTCCCGTTCGATTGAAAAAGTAACCGAATCCCCATGATGCGTTTTCTCATCGGTTCGCTGGCCTTTTCCCTCGCGCTCAGCTCGTGTGCCAAGCTGGGTATCGGCAAGGCGGACAAGACGGAGGAGCCGGCTCCGTTCGGACCCACGGGCATCCCGCCACAGCTCCGGTCCAAGTCCGGCGACGAGGGAACACCGGTCACGCCGGGGGGAAATATTTCCCCGGGTTCGGCGGCCCTGAATTTCACCCCCTCGGAGGACATCGTTTACACGGACCCGGACAATCCGGATGCGGTGATCCCGGAACTCGCGACGGTTCTATCAGCCCAGAAGCGCGGACCTTGGGAGGAAAGCGAACTCATCGCCAAGCAGCGTTCCGTCCGTGAGGGGAAACCGATGCTCATCTGGTTCACCGACTCGCAGGGCAGTCCCATGTGCAAGGCCCTCAGCCAGGAGCTTTTTTCCACCAATGATTTCGGAAACTGGGCCACCGAGAACCTCGTGCGGCTCCGGGTGGACGACTACGTGAAGATCGACGATCCTGACATGTCCATCGACGACGCGACGGACAAGCAGCTCCGGATCAAGGATTACAACGCGAAGCTCAAGAAGCGCTACAAGGTGCTGGGTTATCCGTCATTGATCGTTGTTAGCCCGAGCGGTGAGGTCGTGGGGCGCTACCGGGGATACAAGCGCGGCGATGCCGATTTCCTCTGGGGCCAGTTGAAACAAGCCCAGGCCGTTTCCGAAACGAACTACGAGGGATGGCGCGAGGGAATGGAAAAGAAGGGCTATCGTGAATGGCATGACCGCCGCGACCGGACGATCTTTGCCAAGCTCGTTTCCTATTCCAAGGGCGAACTCTATCTGATTGAGCCGGATGGAAACCGGGCCCGCACCAAGGAATCGAGTCTCTCGGACGGGGACCGTCAATGGATTGCCGAGCAGAAGAAACTCCGGGGCATTCAATAAGAAAAAACCCGGTCAGCTCGGAAGCTGCCGGGTTCGGGGTTGCTCTGGTGTGGATTGCAAATTTATTTCCTGCGGCGCAGGATCAGCGCCATGCCGATGAGACCAAGAACCGCGCTGGTCGGCTCGGGGACGACGGTGAAGGTGGCTGTGAAAGCGTCGGTTGATCCCCAACTTGTTGACCCCGGATTCGGGTCATTCACGTTGGCAAGTCGTTCGAAATTGCTTCCGCCCTCCCACGCTCCTGCCTTGTGAACGATATCGACCGCATAGACAACCGGAGCGCTTGGATAAACCGGTGGTGTTATGCCGCTCAAGAGATTGATCGTGGCCCCGGTAACCTCTGCTTTTTCATCTCCGCCACCAATAGCGACTCCGTCCCCCATGGTTACGAACACATAGTCGGCTGGATTTGTGGACTGTGCGTCGCTTGCCAGGCGAACACGATAAGCGAAGGCAAACTCGAACGTCGAATGACCCGAGTTTTGAAACGTCAAGGTTTCGAATTGTGTGATGGTCAATGAGCTAGATCCAATCGTCATGTTTCCGAAATCGGCTCCATTGAAATTCGGTTCAGCACCGCCATAACTGCTGAAGGACTTGTATTTGACGCCCCCAACGGTGAGATAGGCACCATAGATTCCAGTGGCTCCAAATACACTTCCGGGAATGATGACAGCGGCCAAAAGAGTCAGCGTTTTCAATTTCATGGGTTTTGAGGATTCTAAAATGGGTTGTGACTAGATCCAAAGCATCGAAGGCAAGCATACAATCTCAGGAAACGCAAAACCGTCAATCTGGATTTTCACGCTTCCCGACCTTGTCGCCGGCTTTCAAATTACCCGGAATCAATGTCTTACCTTGGAGATGTGGGGGCCGTGATCGTGGTTTAGAAAATTTTCGAAGATTTTCTATTCCTCGTCATTTTCTTCGGGCAAAGGCAAGGCATCCAGCTCCTCGCGGTAGGCCTTTTCGTCAAATGGCTTCCGGGTTCTGAGGATGAGGTCCATCTGTTCGCCGAGGCAAAGCGCGATCTGTGTTTTCGCCTCATCGTCGGAAATCCCCAATTTCAGAAGCCGGTCGCGGGTTTTCGCCACATAGGGAGTTTGCGGCGAGGCGAGTTGTTGTTCGACCGCCTTGAGGAGGTCCGGAAGGAGGTCATCATTCATGGATGGGATGGGTGTGAAAATGGTTGCCGGTCGCAATCAGGCGACAGGCGGTCGGTTGGGGTCGAACAAATCGTCCTGTCCCGCGCCGGCCATTCTTTCAAACAGCGCATCCGCCCCGTTGGCGAGCTTGAACTCCATTTCCGACGGATGCAGCGGGATCACCGACCAGAAGCGGATCGGGGTGCCGTCGGGCAACCGAAGGACGGCCAGATCCTCACCGCCGAACCACGGCATGCTGAGAACCACGCCGATAAACGAAAGTCCCGGGGCAAGTGGGGCGGGAGGGTTTCCGTTAGGGATGGTGTGTCCGAAAGAGAGCCAGGTTTCATACTCGTGAACAAATCGGGCGAGGAACTTGAGTGTGCGGATGGGCCAGTAGTTCTTCTCATCCTTGAACGCCTCCTCGCCGAGACTCCAGTCGGCGGGCAAGCGGATCATCAGCTCGGCGAACCGGAATTCCTCGGCTCCCTCGGGAGCATTCATCGGGATGTCGCTCATGCCGCTGGTGACCAGCGAGACCCACGGGCACTCCGGAGTTGGCAGGACGATGTGGACATCGATGTGGACCGTGGTGGAAATCAGTTCGTGAAAGACGGTCGCGGGATTCCCGAGATGGCGGGTGATGTGGTCGGTCACCGCCTCAAGGTTGTCCGAGTGGGGTGCGACGATCGGTGCCGCTTCGGTCCGCGGCGAGTAGTGGATGATGTTCGGGTCGTAAGTGGTTTCCTCGAAGACCGCCACCGAGGGGGGGAGTTGGACAATGGTGCCCGCCGGGCCGGGTGAGACCATGCAAGGGACGAACGGGCTTTCGATGGTTCCCGAAGGAAGATCGTTGCCGACGAGCATCGTGTCGAAAAGCCAGAGGTTGTCGTTGTTGAACAAACCGGGAGGAACTTGTCGTCTCCGGTCAGGGCGAAAGGTGTCATCGCTCATGAGTTCGCAAATTTCCTTCAGTTCCGCAGGAACTGAGTCCGGGGATTCTCCGTAAACTCCCGCGAAAATTTCCGCAACTGAGAGCAATGCATTCATTCCGGCTTCATCCTGCCGACCGAAGGCACCGAGGAGTAGGGCAGGTGCCACGGCACCCTTGGTGCGAAACAACTTCCTGTTGCCGATGATCAACGCGCAAAGCATGGGTTCGTGGCGGACAAGCGATTTGCGGAACGCGTCTCGATTTTTCCGCGCCGCCTTCCATCGGCGCCATCCCCAGATCGGCAGACCGATCGCGGCCATCACGGAGGGCTCGAACATCCATGTGTTCTCGAAAAGGCGCGCCAACGCGATCGCGATGAGGGTGGCGATGAAGGGCCAGACAGGCGCCTTGAACCTGGCCTTGCACTGGGCGGAGAATGCGGGGGATTTCACCCACTTGAGGAAATTTTCGCGGGTCCGGTTCCTGTCTAACATTCTCATCTGACTACAGATCGGGCCTCGGGTTGTCAATCCGGTCGTCAGCGGTCCGCTGATTCGGCCCGTTCTATCCGGGGAGTCCTGCTTTTTCCGCCCACGGCTTGAACTCCGCGGGAATGGGCGACTCGAAGCGGAGCGGCTCTTTCGTGACCGGATGATCGAAGGCCAGTTTCCACGCGTGGAGCATCAGACGACCCGTTTGCTCGGAGGTTTTGCTGGGTTTTCCGTAGATCGGGTCGCCGACGATGGGGCTTCCCTTGTGGTGCATGTGGACGCGGATCTGGTGCGTGCGGCCGGTGTGAAGATGGCAGAGGACGAGGGCGGTTAGCGATGCCGCGTCGGTGGCGAGGATCTCGTAATCCGTGATGGCGGTCTTGCCGCCGGGAGGGTTGACGACGGCCATTTTCTGGCGGTTCACCGGATGTCGGCCGATGTGGGTGAAGATGCTGTCCTTCTCCGGCTTGGGAATTCCCTGGGTCACCGCGAGATAGAGTTTCTCCATCGAGCTCCGCTCGGAAAACTGGGTGACGAGCGATTGATGGGCGACATCCGATTTCGCGACCACCAGGCAACCGGACGTGTCCTTGTCGAGGCGGTGGACGATGCCGGGGCGCTCGACGCCGCCGATGCCCGAGAGTTTCCCGCGACAATGATGGAGCAGCGCATTGACGAGCGTGCCGTCGGGATTTCCCGGAGCCGGATGGACGACCATGCCGGAGTCCTTGTTCAGGACCACGAGGTCGTCGTCCTCGAAAAGGATGTCCAACGGGATGTCCTGCGGGGCATTGTCGAGAGGAACCGCCTCGGGCAGCACGACGGTGATGACATCACCGGATTTGACCGAGTCCCTTGGCTTGGCGGGATGGCCGTTGAGCTGGATGAATTGCTCGCGGATGAGCGTCTGGATGCGGGATCTGGAAAGTTCGGCCAACCGGGCCGCGAGAAATGCGTCGATGCGCTCGCCCTGGCTGTTCTCAACATGAATCTCCACGTGGCGAGTCTCTCCGGAAGAAAATCTGCCGCAAGTTTCAAGTTTTCAGCCGGGCTTTCCGTGGCATAGCTTACGGCCATGCCGGAGCTTCATGAAACCATCGCCTATTGTCATTCCTGCGGGAACCCGATGAATGTGGCGAGTGTGGCTCCTTTTTCAAATGTGACCTGCCCGACCTGCGAGACGCTCAACCGGGTGAAACGGGAGTTCGGGCCCTACACCTTGGTGAGACGCCACGCGATCGGCGGGATGAGCATGGTTTTTGTCGCGCACGACCAAACCCTGGACCGCGAGGTCGCGCTGAAGATCCTGAGCGAGGATTTTTCCACGGACGAGCGGCGGATCGCGGCCTTCGAGGAGGAGGCGCGGATCACGGCATCGTTCAGCCACCCGCATGTGGTCAGGGTTCTGACCACGGGCAAGGCGTTTGGCCGGCTCTACATCGCGATGGAACTTGTACCAGGTGGTCATTTCGAACACCAGATCCGCGAGCGCGGAAAAATCCCGGAACTCGAGATGCTTCCGTTCGCGATCGAGGTCGCGGAGGGGCTCCGGGCTGCCCATGCGGCGGGCCTGATCCATCGCGACATCAAGCCTGGCAACATTTTGCTGGATGCGGACGGACACGCGAAGATTGTCGATTTCGGACTCGCGCTGGTGACCCAGGGAGGAAAGGCACAGGCCACGGAAATCTGGGCCACTCCCTACTACGTGCCGCCGGAAACGATCGAGGGTCATCCCGAGGATTTCCGGTCGGACATCTATGCGTTCGGGGCGACGCTCTATCATGCCTTGGCGGGCCAGCCATCCTGTGGTGAGGAATCGATGGCCACCAATGTCCTGCGCGAGGCAAAGAGAAGGATCATTCCGTTAGGCATGCGGGATCCGAAATTGTCGGCCGCCACCTGTGCGATCGTTGACCGGGCGATGGCCTATTCGCCCGACGACCGGTTTTCCTCCTACGACGAGATGATCCTGCAATTGCAGGGAGCCCTCAAACGATTGACCTCGGGTGATTCGGGAGCGACGGAATCCTCCGGCAAGGCCGCAAAGCGCCGCTCGAGGAGGAAACGGGCGGAGATGTTGACCATCGCCGGGGCCTCGCTCGTTCTGTTAGCTGGTGCTGGCACCGGGATCTGGTGGGTGACCCGCAAGGATCCGCATCCGGAATTGAAAAGACCTCCGACCCAGTCACCTGTCACCACGCTCTCCGATCCGGCGGGCACCAACGCTTCCGCCACCGAAGTCGCGAAGAACTATAAATCCGCCCGGGCCGCCGTCGAGGCCCTGGACTTCACCACGGCAGCGGATGGTTTCTCAAGCCTGCTGGGCAATCCGGCCGCGCAGGAACCCACCCGGACATGGGCGGGAGTCGAGGCGGTGATCGCCTCGTTTCTCGATGGTGATTCCGCGAAGGCCAGGGATCTCGCCAAGGAAACCATCGCCCACGTGCGGTCCTTGCCGGAGAATTCGAAACACATCGACGCTTTTCTTGTTAGGATTCTCGAAAAGACCCAGGAGCTTCCTGTCATCCCGGCGGAGGGTCTCGAAGCGACCACGCAAATGTCCTCGCACGTCATGGGCTGGATGTTGGCCGGACTCAAGGATTGGGAACAGGGGCTGATCGATGAGGCAAAGGTCCACTTCATGGCGGTGACCGGTGCGAAAGTCTCGGGCGACGATGCGTGGGTTTCCGTCTATCAGAAAATTGCCGCGCGTTATCTGGAGGATCACGAGATCCTGGCCTCCGGTGTTTTTCAAAAGTATCCGGACGATGCGGCGGGTTGCGAGACCGCCGTCGCGGAACTGGATCAAATGATCGGTTATTTGAAAACCAAGGGTCGCGCGAAATTCAACATGCGTGCCTGGCAACTCGATCTAACAAAACATGCGAGGCAGCTCGCCGTTAAAAGGTCACAGCCGGTTGTTGATGCCGAGGATCTGGCGAAAGTCATGGAAAAGCTCGCCGGTTTTGCCTCGGAATGTCGCTTTGCCGATGCGTCCGCCTATCTCAAGGCCCTTCCGGCCGACCCCGCCGGGGCCTCGCGGACCTCGTTGCTGGCCGTGGTCGATGCATCGTCGGTTTTTCTTTCGGATCTTGAGGTGGATCTCGGCAAGCAGCCGGTTTCAGGGGATTTTGCGCTGAAATCCGGAGAAGTGGCGCACAAGGTTTCGTTCAATTCCGACGGGGAGCTTACGACCATTGATGCCGACGGGACGACACGGATCGTGAAATGGAGCGATTTTTCAGCGGACGCCGTCATCGCGATGCACCGCATCTTCGTGGCAAATCCGATGAGCGATTTCGAGCGGGTGCGGCGGCATGAATGTGCGATCGCCTACGACTGGCTGGCTGGAAACCGGGAGCGCGCGCTGGCGGCGGCCGCGGTCGTCGCGCAGGGGAGTTTCACGTTCAAGCAGCATTGGGAAACCCTTTCCAAGGGCCTTCCTAACTGATGGTGCTCAAGGCGATTTGAGGTAAGCCACCAGCTCGTCCACCTCCTTGTCGGTCAGGTGCGCGAAAGGAGGCATGGCTGGCGCGAAGCCCTTGACGATTTTCAACTGTGGTTGCCGGATGGATTCATGGAGATAGGCATCGTCCACCACGATCGTCGATTCATCCGCGAGGATCTGCGTGGAGCCGAAAATGCCCTGGAGACTCGGACCTAACTGGGAGGCCCCCGCCTGATGGCACGCCGCGCATCCCTGGCTGACAAACAGTTTCCCGCCCGCCTGGACATCCGCCGGGACCGCCGCCATCCCTACTGCCGGGACAGCCAGCAACCCACCTATCAGAAAACAGGCGAGAACGAATGTCGCGAGGATCGAGGCCAGCCAATGCTTGAAATGGTAACGCGAGTTCATCAGGTGCTTCACCATCATCAGGGCGAGGATGATGACCGCGAGGATGGGGATCTTCTGCCCTGCACTGGTAAGCTGCGGAAAATGGGCGCTCAACATCATGAACAGCACGGGGAAGGTCATGTAGTGGTTGTGCATCGAGCGCATCTTCGCCTGCTTGCCGTATTTCACGTCATGCGGCTGTCCGGCCAACAGCGACTTCATGAACTTTTTCTGGTTCTGGATGATGTGGTAAAAGACATTGGCCGACATCGATGAACCCAACATGGCTCCGACCTGCAGGAACACGGCGCGACCGTTGAAATATTGATTGAAGAAGAAAGCGGCTGCGATGAGCAGGACGAGGGTGAGGGGAATCGCAAGCTTCGGACATTCCTTCAACTTGCTCCGCCAGATTGAATCATAGATCGCCCACCAGCCGGCGATTCCGGCGACGCTCAGGCCGATGGCCTTCCAACCCCGGAGATCCACGCTGGCCGGGTTGAGAAGAGCCGCGCCGCCGTGGATGTAGAAGACGGAAATGATGAGCAGCGCTCCGCTGATCCAGGTCGTGTAGGATTGCCACATGAACCAATGCAACGGCACCGGAATGGCCTTCGGATCGATCAGCCGTTTCTCCAAATGAAACACCCCGCCGCCGTGAAGCATGTCGAGGTGGCCGAGCTTGGCCTTGTCCGGTTCATCGGCCTGTGGCGCGATGAGGTTGAGCTCCATCCAGGTGAATAGCAGCGAATTCCCGATCCACATGATCGCCGCGAGCACATGCACGAAGCGAAACACCACACTCAGCCAACCCGCGATTTCAGATTCCATAAAACATTTGAAATAAAGCAGGCCACATACCGGGAGAAAGACAATAAGTGACGCGGTGACCTAGGCCTGGAACATGGAAACCTCATCGGGATTCAAGGGGCGGAACTTCCCGGCGCCCAGCGATGCATCGAGCATCAGCGGCCCGATGCTCTCACGATGAAGGCTCGTCACCCGGTTTCCCACCGCGTGAAACATCCGCTTCACCTGATGATAGCGTCCCTCGTGAATGGCTAGCCGCGCTTCCCGTTCGCCAAGAATTTCCAGCACCGCAGGTCGGGTCACGAGGTTTTCGTAGGCGAAATGAATGCCTTCCAGGAACCTGACCGAAGTTTCCGGTGAGATCACATCCCATGTCGTCACGTGGTAAACCTTGGTGATCTCCTCCTTCGGTTCGGTGACTTTTTTCGACCAACGCCCGTCATTGGTGAGGAGTACCAGCCCGGTGCTCGCCCGGTCAAGACGACCTGCCAAATGAAGCTCGTGACGCATGGGGTGGTCGATCAGGTCGATCACCGTGGGATGCAAGGGATCCGTTGTCGCGCTGAGGTATCCCGCCGGTTTGTGCAGCATGAAATAAAGCGCCTCCTCGGCCTGGAGAACTTCGCCATCGAGTTCAATGCGGGTGAAGCGGTCGATTTTTGTCAGGCCGTTGGTTTCGGTTTTTCCATTCACCACGACTCCATTCGCCGCCAAGGCATTCCGGATCATACGCCCCGGAAGTTGGGATCTTTTGATTAAATATCGATCGAGACGCATCTTGATGGACTGGTTCGCCTCCGGATCATCCGTCTTTCGAGATAAGGAAATCAAGATCGACAACCGCTTCTTTTGCGCACCAGGTCAACTCGATCATCCACACCCCGCTTGCCGGTTCCAGCGTGGCCGGGAGCGCCCCGCATTCTGTGAATGACGCCGCTGGCAACATCGCCTCAAGGCAGGTAGGGACACCCGGAGTTCCCTCGACCAAGGTCCCCGGTTCATGCCAAGCACCGCCGACCCGACCTACCGCACCACCCGCGCCTACGAATACGACGGCATCGGCAACCGCAAGAAGCCCATCCAGCGCCACGTTCCATCACCCGCCAAAACCTAAATGGGGTCAGTAAATGGGGCAGGGGACTGGCGGGTTGGATCAGGCGGCGGGTGAGGTTGTATGATTGGAAGCCCGCGTAAAAGCTCCGCTCACGCGGTGTCGTGGAAGCAGCCACGCACGCGTCGCCGTAACTTGCTAGCACTCGGAGCAGATCCGAAGCATGTGCACATGGCGACGCGCAGCCGCAAAGGCTATTGGCGGATGAGCCAGAACGAGATTGTGCGATTCGCGCTGAACAACCGTTGGTTAGAGGAACAAGGAGTTCCCGACATGGAAGCCATCTGGACCGTTCTCCATTACCCGGAGCAAGCTCGGGAAAGCTGATTGGAACCGCCCTGTACAATGCCCCAGACGCGATAGCGTCTTTGAATAAACCGCGAAGCCATCCCGCATGGACGGAGGCACGAAGTCAAAGCCGTACGCAGGGTGGTGTGGGACCCGGGAGCTAACCACTCCCGGGGACCCGATTCGGTTAATTCTTCGTCTCTTCTTCAGCAGTTACCCTCCAATCAAAACCCCGATCATCTGCTGAAGGACCCATAAAGACGGCTATCTGCTTCGCCGCGTTTCCACCTGGGATTGCTGATTCTAGGGGGTAAATAACATCGTCTGAAAAGGGGTCTTCTTCAGCCTTATGTGATGTGAATATAGGGGCGACATTACCTGTCGCCGGTGCAACTTTTGAGATTACAGGCGAATTGCTCTCCTTCGAATCCGTTGCCGTTCTCGTGATGCAGGTCACTAGAACGGCAATCACAGAAAGACTTAATAGAGGAATTATGTGTCGTTTCTTCATATTCTTACCGAACGTCAAAGAGCACGCAACCCTCTCAGCAAGGGCGAGCGTCGATCACGGGGTTGAGGTTGAAGGTCGCCAAGGGCATGAAAACAGGAAGGATGATAGGGGTTGCGTGTCTCGACTTGTTCGCTTTCTTTAATTGTTTGCGAGAAGCCGTTCTTAAAATTGCTCAGGCCTTTCACACATCCACCCAAGCTTGCAGCGGCCAGTGATATCAGCATCACAGAAAGACACCTGAAAACAACAACTTTACGTGTAAAGATCATATACGCGGAAAGAATCCCAAATCCTACGATCAGAGCAGGCATGAGAAAATCCTCAAACGGTGTAAGCCAATCAAGGACCACTGAACTTGATCGCTTATCGACTACACCTGTCAATGCGAGAAACATAAGAAAGCCAAGCGGAGGCATTGTGATCGCAAAACCAATGAAGCACAACATTGCCATGAGAGTTCTCGCCCAGTAACAAGGTTTCTCGGGTTCGTTGATTTCTGTCATAGGTTTTAATAGCGAACG
>CAWENZ010000003.1:0-97666 GCA_963810445.1 uncultured Verrucomicrobiae bacterium
TAGTTCTACTTAGTTAAATTAATTTGACATCCGGTTCGTGGGCGGGTAGAAGTTTTCCGGTGTCTGGGAATTCGTTCCCATCTTCTCAAATAGCGGCCACCGGGACACTACGGAGCCGCAAAAAAATAATGAACATGACGTTACCGCACTCAAGCAGGTGGCATCTTGTTTTATGGATTTCTATCAGAACTACTCGGGACATTTCGTCGGGCAGGGGATGAACAGTGTTGGGCACGCCCAACACTACCTCAGTGGCTTGCTCGGAACCCAGCGCCGCAAGAATATCGAGACCATCCACAACGATGTTGCCGACAGCGACTATCAGGGCATGGAGCAGTTCATCAGCTCGTCTCCGTGGTCCCATCGCGCGCTGATGGATCAGGTGGCAGCTGACGCCGATGCGATGTTAGGTGATGCGCGCGACGCCGGGCTCTATCTCGACGAATCGAGCTTCCTGAAAAAGGGAAAGTCGTCGGTGGGCGTGCAACGGCAGTGGTCGGGACGCGCCGGGAAGGTGGAGAACTGCCAGGTGGGCGTGTTCGCCTGTCTCGGGCGTGACGAACACATGGCTCTCACCGATTTCCGCCTCTATCTTCCCGAGTCATGGGCGGCGGACGACGAACGCTGCGCCAAAGCCAAAATCCCGAAGGAACATCGTATCTATCAGCCAAAGTGGCGGCAGGCTCTCGACATGGTCCGTCACGCGCGCCAGCTCGGTGTTCGGCACGGTTGGGTCGGTGTCGACAGCCTCTACGGCAGCAACGCCACGTTTCTCAACGAACTCGAGGACATGGGTGAGAAGTTCATGGCGGACATCAACAAGGTCACCAAGGTCTGGACCTCTCCGCCGATGCTCGATTTTCCCGAATGCGGAATTTCCCCCAAGGGCCGTCCGAGAAAGCATCCTCGGCTCCACCCCGAGAACACGGCCAGTTACCAGAGCGTTGAAGCCCTCGTCTCCGAACGCTTCGAAGCCGGGCACCGCGTCTTGTCCTATCGGCAAGGCCAAAAGGGCAAGCTGACCACCCGGTTCTGGGTTTGTCCGGTGTGGTGTTGGGAAAAGGCCTGGGCATCCACACGGCAACGCCTCTTGGTCGTGCGGCGCGACGCGGACGGGAGTTTCAAATACAGCCTCACCAACCTAACTGACGAAACATCATGGACCCGGCTCGGATGGATTCAGGGCCAGCGCTTCTGGATCGAACACGCGTTCCATGAAGCGAAAAGCCAGATCGGCATGGCCCAATACCAAGTGCGGGTTTGGAAGGGATGGCACCACCATATCAGCCTCGCCTGCCTTGCGCTCCTGTTCACCGTCAAGGTCAGGCTGCAGGTTCGCGGCGAGGTCCCTCTGCTCAGCACCCGGGACATCACCGAGCTGCTGGACTATTATCTGCCGCGGCGCGGCCTCACCGAAACGGAAGTTCTCGGCCAAATCCAGCAACGCCACCGCCAGAGACAACAGGATCTCGACCGACGAAGAAATCACCGAACGGGAATACCAATATAACTAAGTAGAACTAGGCGACGCGGTCAGATTGCGGCGAGAGGGAGCAACCACGACCATGTGGGTGGCTCGTCATTTCGAATCTCATGAGCCGCTGGTTTCACCCGCAACTCATTCATGTTTCATGCGGACTGGTGAATGTCGTGGTTCGAAGGATCGCAATCGGAGGCGACGCGGTGGTTTCCGGGGGAATGGATGATCGAATGCCAGAAATCCTCTTGCCCTTGCCGGAATGTCGCGGCAATCTGCCGCGCACCAAGGCGGCTTGGCGGAATTGGTAGACGCGCTCGACTCAAAATCGAGTTCTAACGAGTGTGGGTTCGAGTCCCACAGCCGCTACTTTCCATTCACTGCGACAGCCGGTATTTCCCGACACACGCAGCATGGCAACACCCAACACGAGTTCCCGCACGATCGGCATCATCGCCGGCAGCGGCGTGTATCCCGAGACCTTCATCTCGGCCGCGCGGCGGAAGAGTCCCGGGATCCGGCTGGTGATGTGCGCGTTTCCTGGCGAGACGCGGCCTGAGCTGGAGAAGGTGGTGGATGCCACGGAATGGGTGAGGGTCGGGCAGTTGAGCAAGCCCATCAAGTTCTTCCGCCGCGAGGGGGCGACCGAGGCGGTGATGATGGGGCAGATTTCGCCGAAGAATCTTTTCGAGCTGCAGGACGGACCTGCGGGCGCTGATGATGTTCGCGCGGGTGAAGGAGCGGAATGCGGAGACGATTTTCGGAGCGATCGCCGATGAACTGGCGAAGGACGGGATCACCCTGCTTCCGGCGACGACTTTTCTGGAGGATCATTTGCCGGAAGCCGGCCCGGTATGTGGTCCGGCGTTCAAGAAACGGCAGCTCGTGGATGCGGAGTTTGGGTTCCGGATCGCGAAGGAAACCAGCAAGCTCGACATCGGCCAAAGCGTGGTGGTTCGCCACGGGACGGTGCTCGCGGCCGAGGCCTTCGAGGGGACGAACGCGTGCATCCGGCGCGGCGGTGAACTGGGCCGCGGCAAGGACGTGATGCTGGTGAAGGTTTCCAAGCCGAATCAGGATTTCCGTTTCGACGTGCCGGTCATCGGGCCGCAAACCATCGAGACCTGCGCCGCTGCCGGGGTGGGATGCATCGCCATTGAGGCGGGGAAAACGTTGCTGCTGGAAAAGGAGCGGGTGGCGGAACTTTGCACGAAGCATCAGATCGGCCTTCACGCGGTGGAGTGAGCGACGACGGCTTTTTCCGATGTTTTGGTTATTCAGCTTCGTATCGGAAAACATGATTTTCCCACTCGGTACCTTTCATACCGAGCATTCGCTGCGTCAGAGAATTTCCTGAGATGGTGAATACCCACTCTGATTGGTTCGACTCATCCCCAAGTAAGATCTTATTTCCAGAGGCGGAATAAGGAACCGGGTCGCCGTGGCCGTCCGCGCTAAAGATTCCGTCGGCGAAGTGGTGGTAAGTGCGCACCAATCCATCCTGACCGAACTCGACCGTCCTTGCTGGCCCTGGGCCACACATGCTGGAGGGATTGAGGTCCCGCCAACGGCGCTGCAAGGGGTGGGCGGGATAAGAGGTCAGGGGTGCGACAAGCGCAGAAACGGCCAGCACCAATCCTGCCATCAACCAACGCTTCAATTTCATGGGATAGGGTGTCACGCGGTGGAGTCATCTACGGCAGCAGGTCGATGTAAGTCCCCGGATCACTGCCGGGGATTTCGATGGCACCGCAGTTTTTCGCGTAGAATTCCTTGGGACCGACTCCGCCGATGATCGCGTAGGCGAAGCCGATCTCGCGCAAGGCCTCGAGCGATCTCATGAGAAGCGCTTTCCCGAGACCCAGCCCGCGCGACTTTTCCGAGACGCCGGTGGGGCCGAAGAATCCTCGTTGGGTCGTGTCGTAGCAGGCGAAGCCGAGGATTTCCTTATCGCGGGTGGCGATGAAACAGGCGATCGGCTGGCGGCTCATCGCGACCTCCACCTCGCTGACCCATTTCGGTGAGAAATTCGCCCGTGCGAACTCGGCGACCGTGTGTTTCTCGAAAGCGCGGGCCCGGCGGAGCGTGACGCCCTTGGCGGCTATTTCCTGATAAAGGGTGGAGGAGTCCGGCAAATCGTAGAGCCGCACGAGCATGTCGATCATGGCTGGAGTAAATCCACGGCGGGCTGCGGGGGGAAGGAGGATTTTATACAGTCGGTCATCACCCCGGGAGATTCTTCGCTAGACCAGCGGTGACGGCCCCGTATGATCCGCCCGTATGCTACGCCACCTTCTCTGTATCGCCGCCGTCACCTCAACCGCGCATGCCGCACAATGGTATGAGGAAATGAAGATCGGACCGGCTTGGTCGAACTCCTTCAAGGACTCGTTTCAGGGGGCGGAGCGGATTGCCGCGAAGAAGGGAATCCTCATCGATCTCGGAGACGGCTATCACGCGCTTTTCGACACGGAAACCCTGCGTCTGGTCACCGCCTACGATGGCGCGTGGAAATGGGGAGGCACTCCCTGGACCGGGCAACATGGCGTGCTCATCAAGCTGCTTGACGAAAAGCCGGTCTTCAACACCGCTGCCCTGGCAGGTTGGGCGGATGCGTCGGGGTCCTTCGAGGACACGCGCGAAATTCAAGGGTACGGAAATTTCAAACACGCCACCTTCAAGGGCTACTACCGTGCCGGCGACAAGATCACCTTCAGCTACTCGGTGAATGGTGCGGATGTCCTCGAGACCATCACTCACGACGGTGCCACCATCACGCGTTCATTCGAGGTGTCGGGTGGAAACAAGGATCTCATGCTCGGCGTCGCCGATGAAAAAGGGGCTTTCAGCGTTTCTGGTGACAAGGCGAAATCCGCCGATGGCCTCGGCGTGACAGTCACCGGCGGAGTGAAACTTGCCAGCGATCCTAACAAACCAGGGCGGCTGATCGCGAAACTCCCGAAAGCGGGCACCAAGACGGTGTTTCAAATCGCCCTTGCCCGCGACGTCGAGCCGAAGGCCGCTGCCGCACCGGATTTCAAGGCGCTCGTGTCCGGTGGGGCTCCGCTCTATCCGGAGATCATCGAAACCAAGGGGACCGTTTCCACCGACAAGGAATCTCCTTACGTGACCGATACGGTTAGCCTGCCGAAGGACAATCCGTGGAAATCCAACCTGCGCTTCGGCGGATTCGATTTCATCGACGAGGACTCCGCCGCCCTGAGCAGTTGGAACGGCGACGTCTGGGTGGTGCGCGGATTGAAGGGCGACTGGGGCTCGCTCAAGTGGCAGCGCATCGCTTCCGGGTTGTTCGAAACGCTCGGTGTGAAAGTGGTGAATGGAAAGATCTTCGTCAACGGACGCGACCAGATCACCGAACTCATCGACCTCAATGGCGATGGTGAGACGGATTTCTTCAAGGCCTTCAACCGCGATGTCATGGTTTCCGAGAATTTCCATGAGTTCGCCTTCGACCTCCAGACCGACAAGGAAGGAAACTTCTATTTCGCCAAGGCCGCTCCGGTGCGGGGCGGGGGCAGGGGATTCGACCGCATCCTGCCGAACCACGGCACGGTGATGAAGATCTCTCCGGATGGAAAAAAGATGGAAGTCGTCGTCACCGGGCTGCGTGCTCCGGGAGGTCTGGCCATCGGGCCTAACGGCGAAATCACCACCGGCGAGAACGAGGGGACCAACCAGCCTTGCTGCAAGATCAACTACATGAACGGCGGCAAACCTCTGTTCTTCGGCACCGAGGCCTCGCGGCAGTTGCTCACCGACGCTCCCTACACCGAGCCGATCTGTTATCTGCCGATGGATGTGGACAATTCCGGTGGCTCGCAGGTGTGGGTGCCCGAGGGCGCGAATTTCGGCATTGCTGCCGGAACGCTTCTCCATCTTTCCTATGGCCAGTCGAGCATCTATCAGGTGCTGACCGTCCCTCGCGGCGAAACTCTGCAGGGCGGCGTGGTCAAATTGCCAATCTCGATCCAGTCGTCCGCGATGCGCGCGCGTTTCCAAAAGGACGGATCAATGTATGTGCTTGGATTCCGCGGCTGGCAGACGAATGCCGCCACCGAATGCGCCTTCCAACGCATCCGCCACAATGACGTCGTCGTCCCGGTTCCCACCAAGCTCGCATACACGCCCACGGGCATCCGCCTGACATTTCCGACGAAGCTCGATCCGGAGCTGGCGGAAGACGCGACCAGTTTCAGCGCACAACGATGGAACTACGTGAGGGGGCCGATGTACGGATCCGGCGAGTTCTCCGTCGATCATCCGGATGTGGAAGCCGAGAAGCTCGCGTTGCAGAAGGAATCGAAAAACCACCACAAGCGCGACGCCGTCAAGGTCGAGTCCGCCAAGCTGCTTCCCGATGGTCAGACGGTTGAGCTGGTTCTCGAAGGCATGAAACCCAGCATGACCCTGAGGGTCGGCTATGATCTTGAGGACAAGGACGGGAACGTGATGAAGGGAGATCTCAACGCCACGGTTTACGGAAAGTGATTGGCATCTAACAAATCAACCGTTCCCGGCGGATGCACATTTGCCAAAGGCAACCGCTTTCGAAATCCATGACGAGATCCTTCCTGACCTGTCTCATCCTGTCCCTGGTGGCCCTTCCCGCGAAAGCCGGGCTGATGGCGACCTTCACTCAAGAGGGCAAAACCGACGTCCGCATGGACCGCTTCCCCGCGCTTTCGCTGGAAGCGGGTGAACCCGCAACGCCGTTTCTAACGCCTGGTGCGTTCAAAGTGGTCTGGACGGGGAAGCTGGTGCTCGCCCAGCGCGAGCGGCTGGTTTTTTCATTCGAAGGGGAGGGGACCGCCGACCTGAAGATCGACGGCAAGGATGTTCTATCGGCTGAGGGCGACTTCGCGGGAAAGGCATCGAAGTCCACCCGCCTGAATCCGGGTGAGCACGAGATGACACTCACCTATTCCAGCAAGCCGGATGGCTCCGCCACCTTCCGTCTCTATTGGGGCGAGGCGTCGTTCACCCGTCAGACGGTTCCTCCTTCGGCATTCGTGTCGGAGACGACCGAAGCGGTGACTTCGGGAGCATTGCAACGGGCCGGACGTGAGCTTTTTGCCGCCCAAAATTGTGCGAAATGCCACAGCAGCTCCACTGGTTTCGGCAGTTCGCCGATGCCGGAAATGGCCGAAGTCGGACCCATCCTTTTCGGCTCGGGAGATCGCACGAGCGAGGAGTGGCTGCGCAAATGGATCGCCAACCCAAAGGGGATGAAGCCCACCACCCAGATGCCGGCTCTGGTCGATGTCGCGACACCCGAGGGCCGACAACAGGCGAGCGATCTAGCAGCCTATCTCGCGAGTTTGAAAACCGGAACACCTGCGGGAGCCGCACCGGATCCGGAACTGGCCAAGGAAGGCGGAGTGCATTTTCACGAACTCGGATGTGTCGCTTGTCACCAGTTGCCGGACAAGGGAGTCAGTGATTCTAACCGGATCCCGCTGAACAACGTCGCGTCGAAATATCTCCCCGGCGCGCTGGTTGCGTTCCTCAAGCAACCGGACGCTTATCATCCGTTTTCCAAGATGCCGGATTTCAGATTGTCTGATGCGGAAGCCAATTCCATCGCGGCCTATCTGACGAAGGCATCGACTGGCCATGAAACGAAACTCGATCAGGAATTTCCCGCCGGAGATCTTACCCGTGGAGCAGCGGTCGCCGCATCGCTTCAATGCGGCGTCTGTCACCCAGGCATGCCGATGGCTCCGGAATCCGCGCCGCCTAACATGGATGAAGTCTTCAAGGCGGATTGGACCACGGAGGGGTGCGTCGCACCTGCCGAAAAGCGGGGCAAGGCTCCGCGGCTGAACCTCAGCGAAATGGACCGCGCCGCACTCGTGGCGTTCTCCAAGATGGGCAGCGATTCCCTCAAGCGCGATACTGCGGCGGAATATGTCACCCGCCAGATCGACGCGCTCCGTTGCACCGCCTGCCACGGGCTCGACGGCAAGGATTCGCTCGTGTCCGACCGGCAGAATGAAGCTGCCAGCCTCATCGCCCACCTTCCCAAGCTCAACGAGCGCGTGGATCAATCACGCCCCCAACTCACCTTCACCGGGGAAATGCTCCACACCACCGCCATCGAGTCGATGGTCTCAGGAAGCGCCGACCCTCGTCCAAGACCCTGGCTGGCGATGCGGATGCCGGCCTTCAAGTCACGGGCTTCCGCGCTTGCGAACGGATTTTCCAAGCTCCACGGAGTCGCGCCGAACAAGCCGGCCGAAGTGGCCGTGGATCCCGCCATGGCGGAAATCGGCAAAAATCTCGTCGAGGCGACCGGCTTCGGTTGCAACACCTGCCATGCCATCGGGGACAGCAAGGCGACCGCCGCCTTCGAGGTGGAAGGCCCCAATTTCAATCTCGTCCCCGGCCGGATCCGTGCGGATTACTACCATCGCTGGATGGACAATCCGAAATCGGTCACGCCCTCCACCAAGATGCCGATTTATTCCAAGGACAACAAAACCCAGCGGACCGACGTCCTCGATGGCGATGCCGCGAAGCAATTCGAGGCCATCTGGCAGTATCTTCACTCGAAAGACTGATCATTTCCTGCGAGAGGCCGATCATCCGTTGCTTGTCAGTTGACCCCGCCACCGGGGCTGCCTAGCCTGCCGCCGCTTCCGCATTTTACCCATGAAAACTCCCATTACCGTATCCATCACCGGTGCCGCTGGCCAGATCGGCTATTCGCTTCTTTTCCGCATTGCTTCAGGTTTCGTGTTCGGCCCGGACCAGCCGGTCAACCTCCGTCTCATCGAGATCGAGCCGGGTCTCCCCGCTCTTCAAGGCGTGATGATGGAGCTCGACGACTGCGCATTCCCTCTCCTCAACGAGGTTGTCGGCACCGCCGATCTGGACGAAGGTTTCAAGGGTGCGAACTGGTGTCTCCTCGTGGGTTCCGTGCCCCGCAAGGCCGGGATGGAACGTGCCGACCTGCTTGGCATCAATGGCAAGATTTTCACCGGCCAAGGCCAGGCCATCGCCCGCAATGCAGCGAAGGATGTGCGGATTCTCGTCGTTGGAAATCCCTGCAACACCAACGCCCTCATCGCCATGAATAACGCGACCGGCATCCCCGCCGACCGCTTTTTCGCCATGACCCGGCTGGATGAGAATCGCGCCAAAAGCCAGCTCGCCCGCAAGGCCGGAGTTCACCAATCCAAGGTCACCAACCTCTGCATCTGGGGCAACCACTCCGCCACTCAGTACCCCGATTTCACCAATGCGAAGATCGACGGCAAGCCCGCCACCGAGGTCATCACTGACCACGAGTGGCTCAAGGGCGAGTTCATCGCCACGGTCCAACAACGCGGTGCTGCGGTCATCAAGGCTCGCGGTCTTTCCTCTGCCGCCTCCGCTGCAAACGCTGCGATGGATACGGTAAAAAGTCTCATTACTCCCACACCCTCAGGTGATTGGCACTCTGTTGCGGTCTGCTCCGACGGATCGTATGGCATTGAAAAGGGCATCATGGCCTCGATGCCGATCCGCACCAAGGAAGATGGCACATGGGAAGTTGTCCAAGGCGTTCCCGTCGATGCGTTCAGCCAAGGGAAAATCGATCTCACCATCGGTGAACTCCTTGAGGAGCGCGACGCGGTGAAAGATCTGATCCCGGGCTGACTCGCTCGCTGGAGAGACGGAGTCGGGATTATCCGCCCTGGAGAATCTCGACTCCCTTGTCGTGCAGTCTTTCGGTGAATTCAGGATCGGCAGACTTGTCGGTGACAAGGCAGGTCAGGTCGGAAACCTCGGCGAAAAAGAACGCGGCTTTTTGTCCGATTTTCGAACGGTCCGCCAGGAAGACCACGTCCTCGGCATTGGCGACCACCCGCTCCTTGAAGGCGGCCTGGCGGGCATTGCTCTCGCTGACCCCGCGTTCGAGATGCAGGCCGTTTCCCGAGAAGAACATGCGATTGATGTTGTAGCGCTGGAGGGATTTTTCGGCAGTCAGGCCGATGAATGAGCGGGATTTGGCGTCGAAAAGCCCACCGGTGCAGATGAGGTCGATGTTCTCACGGTCCGAGAGGGCGGTGAAGACATTGAGTGCGTTGGTCAAAATGGTCATCGGAAAGTCGGGGAGGAATTCCGTGAGCGTCAGCACCGTGGAACTGGCATCCAGAAAGATGATCTCGTTCTCGCGGATCCGGCTGGCGGCGAGGCGTGCGATGACTTGCTTTTCCTCACGATGAATCGCCTGGCGCTGATTGAACGGCAATTCCTCGCGGATCTTCTGAGGTCGGCTCGCGCCGCCATGGGTCCGGACGAGCGCGCCCCGCTGTTCGAGGGTTTCAAAGTCCTTGCGGATGGTTTCGTCGGTCACCCCGATTTCGGCGGCGAGTTCAGTGGTCCGAAGGGTTCCTGCCTCAAGGAGAAGCTCCAAAATCCGGCGATGTCGGTCGATGGCTAGCATGATTCGGCTTTTTCTTTGTTTTTTTGGACTTTATTGGATTCTGGGTTGACTTGTCAATTCAATCCGGCAACAAGGAATTCGTAAATGGCGTCTCCAATCAACCCATCCACACCTCGTGCCGTTGTCGAGCATCTCGTCCGAGAGCAGGTTTACGCGAGCATGGGCCTCCCGCTTCCAGCGGCGTCCAAGGCTCCGAACGCATTGCTGGTCAATATCTCCGCGCGGCATTGCCACCTTACGCAGGAAGCCGTCGAGGCGCTTTTCGGACCCGGGCACAAGCTCACTCCGATGAAGGGTCTTTACCAAAATGGTCAATTCGCCGCCAAGGAGTCGATCACCCTCATCGGCCCCCGCAGTCGGATCATTTCCAATCTCCGCATCCTCGGCCCTTGCCGGGACCTCAATCAGGTCGAGCTCGCCTACACGGATGCCATTTCGCTCGGCTTCGACATCCCCGTCGCCATGTCCGGTGCGATCAAGGGCACCCCGGGCTGCATGCTCATGGGGCCGAACGGGTATTTCCAAATGGACGAGGGCGTGATCCGTGCCCAACCGCACGTCCACATGCATCCGGACGATGCCGCCTACTACGGCGTGAAGCATCTCGACGTGATGAAGCTCAAGGTTCATGGCCCGCTCGCCATGACCTTCGACCAACTCGTCGTCCGGGTGGATCCCTCGTTCAAACTCGAGGTCCACATCGACACCGACGAGGGCAATGCCTGCGGCCTCAAGCCCGACACTTTCTGCGAACTCACCAAATAATCTCAATCCCATCCCACATCACCAACCAACATTATGAGCACTGCACTCGGCATGATCGAAACCAAAGGCTACGTCGGCAGCGTCGAAGCCACCGACGCGATGGCTAAAGCCGCCAACGTCGAACTTGTGAAACAAATCCAAACCGGCGGTGGCTTCCTCACCGTCCTCGTCAAAGGCGACGTCGGCAGCGTGAAAGCAGCCGTCGATGCCGGTGCTGAAGCGGCAGGCCGCGTCGGCGAACTCGTCGCGTCCCACGTCATCGCCCGCCCTCATGCGGAGCTGCTCAGCCAGTTCGGCATCGCCTGAGATTCTTCCGATTCTCAACCATCAACCAACAACTCTCCACTTCTTACCACCATGGCCAAGCAAGCAATCGGCATCATTGAAACCAAAGGTTTCATCGCCCTCATCGAAGCCTCGGACGCGGCCCTCAAGGCTGCCGACATCAAAATGACCGGCTGGGACAAGATCGGCTCCGGTCTCGTCACCGGATTCTTCACGGGCGATGTCGCCGCGGTGAAGGCCGGCCTCGACGCCGCCGCAGCCGCCGGATCGAAGATCGGCACCGTCACTTCCGTGCAAGTCATCCCACGCCCGCACGACGACCTGTCGAAGCTCGGCTCCTGGATGGGCTGATCACGTTGGAAGTTATGGGTTAAAAGTTAAAAGGAATCTTCCCGATAACAAATAACCACTAACAAATAACCCACCCCCATGCTCGTCCTCGTCGCCAACCTCGGCTCGACCTCCTTCAAATACCGCCTCTTCCGCATGGATGAGAGCGGTGGCGAGGTGGTTGCCAAGGGCGGCTACGAGCGGGTGACGGATCACGCGGTCGTGATCGAGGACGCTCTGGCGACTCTTCAGCGGGATGGGATCATCGGTAGCCCGGATGAGATCGACGCCGTCGGATTCAAGACGGTCCTCGGCAAGGATCTCAGCGGTTGCGTGATCGCCGATCAGAAGGTCATCGACGCGCTCGACGGATTCACCGCCGTCGCTCCGGCGCACAATCCACCCTACGCCGCGGGCATCCGGCAGTTTGAGAAGGCGCTGCCGAAGGCCCGCCTCGTCGCGTTGTTTGAAACCGCGTTCTATCAGTGGACCACGCCTGCCTATTACACCTACGCCATTCCCAAGTCGTGGCGGGATATCGGCATCCGGCGTTATGGTTTCCACGGTGCCAGCCACAAGTTCATCGCGGAGCGATCCGCTGAGCTTTGCGATCGCGAGGACATCGCGGAGATCGCACGTCGTCTCTATCTGGATGGCCCGCAGTCCGTTAGTGAGAAACCGTTCCGCGTGATTTCCTGCCACCTTGGCGGATCCAGTTCGGTCACCGGCATTCGCAACGGCGTGGCGATCGGCACCAGCATGGGCTTCTCTCCCCAGAGCGGCCTGCCCGCAGAACAACCGCGTGGGAGATCTCGACTCCGGAGCCATTCCCTATGCCATGCGCACGCTCGGAATCTCGCTCGACGAGGCCGAACGCCAGCTCACCAAGGAATCCGGCCTGCTCGGTCTATCCGGTATTTCCAACGATTCCCGCGACATTGAGAAGGCTGCCTCCGAAGGGAACGCCGATGCGCAACTCGCCATCGACGCCAACGTGCATTCCATCCGTCACTGGATCGGCGCGTTCCTCATCGATCTCGGAGGCCTCGACGCCTTGGTTTTCACCGCTGGCATTGGCGAAAACAATGCGGATGCCCGCGCTGCCGTTTGTGCCAATCTCGAAGCCTTCGGCGTCCGTCTCGATCCTGCGAAAAACGCCGCCTGCCGCGCCACCGAGGCCGTCATCAGCACCGATGATTCTCCAGTGAGGATCATGGTCATCCCCGCTAACGAGGAACTCGTGCTTGCTCGCGAGGTCTATCGGAAACTTTCCTGATTTCCTGTCATTCTCATCACTCACAACTCACACCAAACAAATACTACCATGGCCAAACAAGCAGTTGGACTCCTCGAAACCCGCGGCCTCGCCTGTCTCGTCGTCGGCGTTGACGCGATGCTCAAATCCGCAAACGTCGAACTCGTCGGACCGATGAAGCAAGTCGGCAGCGCCCTTTGCAACGCGGTCGTCTCCGGCGATGTCGCAGCCGTCAAGGCCGCCCTCGATGCCGGTGCCGCCGCCGCCTCCGAATCCGGAGAAGTCGTCAGCGCCCACGTCATCGCCCGTCCGGACGATGCGATCGAAGGTGTCCTTCCGAAGGATGCTTCCGCCCCGGCTCGCGCTCCACGCAAGTGATCCCTCAAGCCGCATTCATGGCTCTAACCGGGCCATGGGTGCGGCATCACCCAGCACCAGGATGTTTCTAGCAGAAGTCATCGGTCAGGTTGTCGCGACCAAGAAGGACGAGCTCATGGTGGGAAGGAAACTTCTCCTGCTCCGTCCCAAGCTGGTCGATGACAAGGACCCGTCCAAGTTCAAGGACGGCCAGAACACCATCGTCGCCATCGACACCGTCGGCGCCGGAGAGGGTGAGCTGGTTCTTTTCTGTCAGGGCAGTTCCGCCAGGGCCGCGCAGGGACTGAAACAGATCCCGGTGGACGCCGCCATCGTCGCGATCATCGATCGCGTCGAGGTGCTTGGCAAAACCGTTTACAAGGGTGGTTAGACCGCCCTACGACTTTCAAATCTCCTAACATTTCATGAAGACTCTCGATCCAGAAATGCTGCGCTCCGTCGTGGAATCCGTGGTGGCCCGCCTCTCCTCACCCGAGATCAAGGCCGCGACGTCCGCCGTGGCTGCCCCCAAGTCCTCCGGTTGTGGCTGCGGCTGCAGCGGCGAATCGGGCCAACGCGGGGTTTTTACCTGCGTTGACAAGGCCGCCAATGCCGCAACCGACGCGCATCTCCAGTTGAAGAAACTCGGGGTCGCGGGTCGCGCCAAGGTGATTGAAATCGTCAAGGGACTCGCCGTCGCGAACGCCGAGCCATGGGGCAAGTTCGAGATGGAGGAAACCAAGATCGGCCGCCTCGACCACAAGATCGGCAAGCTGTTGATCACCAAGAATGTTCCCGGCACGGAGTGGCTCCAGCCATTTGCCATGAGTGGCGACGGTGGCATCACCCTTGAGGAATACGCGCCCTTCGGCGTGATCGGTGCCATCCTTCCGGTCACCCATTCGGTTCCGACGCTAACAGGCAATGTGATCAACATGGTTGCAGCCGGTAACTCGATTGTTTTCAATCCGCATCCCGGCGGAGCACGCAGCGCGGCGATGGCCGTGCGCGCCTACAACGAGGCCATCTTCCGCGAGATCGGCATCGACAACATCATCACCACGATCGAGTCGCCGAGCATCGAGTCATTCGATCTCATTTGCAAAAGCCCGCTCATCGACCTGCTCGCCATCACCGGCGGTCCGGCGGTGGTTAGCGCGGCCATGAAATCCGGCAAGCGTGCCATTTGCGCCGGCCCCGGAAACCCGGTCGTCGTGGTCGATTCCACGGCGGATCTCGCCAAGGCCGCCCGCAGTGTCATCGAAGGCGGCGCTTTCGATAACAACCTTCTCTGCATCGGCGAAAAGGTCGTGTTTGTCGTCGGATCGGTTTTCAACAAATTCTGCGAGGAACTCACCAAGGCAGGTGCGGCCCGTCTCAACGCGCAGGAGTTGGAACGTCTCACCAAGGCGGCCTTCACCTTCAAACCCGGCGAAGGCGGCGGTTGCTCGCACGCCGCCGTCAACCGCGCGCTCGTCGGTGCCGATCCATCGGTTCTCGCCCAGCACGCCGGAGCGACGATTCCTAACGGCACCCAACTCCTCTTCGCCGAGACGGATGCGGATCACGTGTTTGTCCAGGAAGAACAGATGATGCCGATGATGCCCATCGTTTCCTGCCCGGACTTCGAGACCGCCGTCCGCGAGGCCAAGCGCGCCGAGCACAACTACCGCCACTCCGCCATCATCCACACCAAGGACGTCGATCACATGACCTACATGGCCAAGGAAATGGACACCACCATCTTCGTGAAAAACGGCGCATCCGTCGCCGGTCTCGGCCTCGGTGGCGAAGGCTACCTATCCTATTCCATCGCCACCACCACCGGTGAGGGCATCACCACTCCCAAGACCTTCACCCGCGTCCGCCGCTGCGTGCTCGTCGAAAATCTCCGTATCATCTGAAATCAGGTTATTGGCTATAAGTTCTTCACCCAAATGACGAATAACTTCTAACCTATAACATTTCCCAACACCAATGTTCCTCGCCCAAGTCGTCGGCCACGCGGTCAGCAGTCATTCCCACCCCTCCCTCAAGGGGCACAAGATGATGCTGTGCCAGGCGATCGACCCGGTGCACGGACTGACCGGTGCGCCCATGGTCGCCATCGATCTCTTCGGCGCGGGCCTGCATTCCAAGGTCATGGTTTCCACCGACGGCCTGGGCGCCAGGCACATCGTCCACGATGACAAGTCACCCATCCGCAACTTCATCCAGGGCGTTGTGGATGAACCAACCCAAGCCTCCGATTGCAACTAAGATCATGCGTGTCGCCCAAGTCATCGGTCGTGTGACCCTGAGCATCCAGGATTCCTCCTTCAAGGGCGGACGCTGGCTCATGGTCAACCCGCTCGATGCCGGGCAGTTCAACGACGCCTGCAGCAAGCCGTCCGCCGTCACCTGCCCAATCCTCCTTCGTCGCCTATGACAACCTGGGTGCCGGGGAAGGGGACATCGTCGGCATCGTCGAGGGTGCCGAGGCGACCGCTCCATTCGATTTTCCCATTCCCATCGATGCCATCACCGTCGCGATCTTCGATTCCCTTTCCTACGAACCACCGCTTTCCTAGCCACCTAACCGCTGAAAACATGAGCAAACAACTCTATACCGCCGCTGATATCGAAGCCCTTCTGCAATCCGGAAAAACCGCCGCGGACATCCCCAAGGGCGCCGTGCTAACACCTTCTGCGAAGGACGTTCTCCGCGATGGCATGGGCCCTGTTCGTGCTGGCGGCGGTGCATCTGCTCCAGCCGCATTTGCCGAACCCATCCTTCCCGATTATGAATACCGCTGGACTCCAGGCAAGGACCCGAAGACCCCGGCGGAGATCAACGCGTTCTTCCACTCGCCGGCCATCGTCGAGCTCAAGCAACGCATGGTGGACATCGGCAAGCGCATGTGGGCCCGCGAATACACCGACGGCAATGGCGGCAACCTGACCATCCGCGTCGGCGACAACCTCGTCCTCTGCACACCCACCCTGGTTTCCAAGGGATTCATGACCCTCGAGCAAATGTGCCTCGTGGACATGGAAGGCAAGCAGTTGGCTGGAAAATACAAGCGCACCTCCGAGTGCATGACCCACCTTGCCATCATGAAGCGTCAGCCCAAGGCCAAGGCCTGCTGCCACGCCCATCCGCCGCACGGCACCGCCTTCGCCGTCGCCGGCGTGCAACCGCCGACCTGCATGATTCCCGAGGCCGAGGTCTTCCTCGGTCAGATCGGTCTATCAAAATATGAAACGCCCGGCACTCCCGCGAATGCCGTGGCCGTCGGCGATGCCGCCGTCGATCACATGGCGGTTCTCATGGTCAACCACGGTGTCATCACCTGGGGCAAGGACATCGAGGACTCCTATTGGAAAATGGAGAACGTCGAGTCCTACTGCAAAACCATCTGGGTCGCCTCGCAACTCAATGGCGGCAAGCTCCTCACCATCACCGGTGGCCAAGCTCAGGAGCTCATCGCCCTCCGCAAGGTGCTCGGCATGGAAGACAAGCGCGCGAATTGGAAGGAATGCCAGCTCTGCGACAACGCGGAATTCAGCCCCGGCACTGTTTGCCAGATTCCCGACAAGGCTGCTCCTTCAGGCAGCACCAAGCTCGATCCCGAAGCCGAGAAGCTCGTCCAGATGCTCACCGAGCAGATCATGGCCGCGGTCAAGTAACCATCCGCTTCATTCATGAAAACTCCCATCACCGTCTCCATCACCGGCGCGGCCGGCCAGATCGGCTACGCCCTCCTTTTCCGCATCGCTTCCGGTTTCGTCTTCGGACCTGATCAACCGGTCAACCTGCGGCTGATCGAAATCGAACCGGGCATGGCCGCCCTCCAGGGCGTGATGATGGAACTCGATGACTGCGCCTTTCCGCTTCTCAACGAGGTGATCGGCACCTCGGATCTCAACGAGGGATTCAAGGGCGCGAACTGGGCGCTGCTGGTCGGTTCCGTGCCCCGCAAGGCCGGGATGGAGCGCAACGATCTGCTAGGCATCAACGGCAAGATCTTCACCGGCCAAGGCAAGGCCATCGCCCGCAACGCCGCCAGGGATGTCCGCGTGCTCGTCGTCGGAAATCCTTGCAACACGAACGCCCTCATCGCCATGAGCAACGCCGACGGAATCCCCAAGGACCGCTTCTTCGCGATGACCCGGCTCGACGAGAACCGCGCGAAAAGCCAGCTCGCCAAGAAGGCCAGCGTCCATCCATCCAAGGTCACCAACCTCTGCATCTGGGGCAACCACTCCGCCACGCAGTACCCGGATTTCACCAACGCGAAGATCAACGGCCGTCCCGTCACCGATGTGATTTCCCACGTGGAATGGCTCAAGGGCGAATTCATCAGCACCGTGCAACAACGCGGTGCCGCCATCATCAAGGCCCGCGGCGCATCGTCCGCCGCTTCCGCCGCAAATGCCGCGCTGGACACCGTGAAAAGCCTCATCACCCCGACTCCCGCCGGGGATTGGCATTCCGTCGCCGTTTGCTCGGACGGTTCCTATGGCATCGAAAAGGGCCTCATCGCCTCCATGCCCATCCGCACCATCTCGGATGGAAAATGGGAAGTCGTCCAAGGCGTGCCCATCGACGCCTTCAGCCAGGACAAGATCGACGCCACCATTCAGGAGCTCAAGGAAGAGCGGGATGCCGTGAAGCATCTGATTCCAGGCTGAAAAAGTGGCGCGCCCGAAAGCTGCCTGACGGCAAAAGTGGCTGGAGCGTCTCGCTCCAGACTGTCGGGGAGGCGTCTCGCCTCCCGCATTTCAAGTCAGGACGAGACGCCCGGTAAGAAATCGCCGTCACGAGAATCCTCGACAAAACGGGCGGTGGAACTACGCTGCGGTTAGTGTACCGAGAGCGTCAAAACTGGAAGCGGCCAATGTCCTAACGGCTGTTTCAGAAGCCTCCCGCCGGAAACTAACAACTAGCCATCAGAATTTCCTGTCAGAAAAGCCAGATGTCCGACGCTCACGAACGATTTCTAGATCTGGCGACCAAGCCTTTGGCGGGGAATCCCGAACTGCACGTTCGTGCCCGCGGGGAAATCAGCTCAACGCTGAAGCCGGAGATGGATGCCGAACTGAAGGATGCTTCGGAGCGGCTGGAAACGAGCGACCGTTCGAAATGGAAACCGACGTGGGTCGGATTGGGATTGATCCTGTTCGGCCTGGGACTTCTGGGGCTGAACGCTTCGATGTGGATGCCAAATCGCCAGATCGCAAAATTCATGCTGGGAATCGATCAATTCCCTATGACCAATGAGGAGAGGATCGAGAAGAGGGCTGAGATGACTAGGCTCATCGCGCTTGGCCGTCCTGTTAAGGATCAGTTGTTCATCAAGGATGAATTCAACAAACTGCAGGACCTCTGCCCATCCGACCCTCTGTATTTCGCCCCAAGGTTCCAATATGGATGTTACGATGCTGCTTATTCCATAAAGGTTCCGTTGGCCTTGCTCGACAGGGTTTCCAAAATCGATCCCGACAACGGCTGGTGGCCCTACATCGCGGCAACTACCGTTTGCGGGAGCCTTGATTTAGTCGATACTCCAGCCAATGAAGAGCTCTTGGAATGGGAACCCGAGGAGCAAGAAAGAGTGGATCTGTCACTTCGGCTTTTTCGTCAGGCTTCCGCCGCGCCACGATTTGAATCCTATGAAACGGCGATCAACTCACAGAGAATTGCTCTTATACCCTCTGCTGACACCGTGCAGGATTGCATCTCGAATCTTATCTACATGTCAGGCTTCACCGTCCATACGGAGAACAGGCCTTCTTTTCTCAATGAGATTGTGGCGACTCAGGCACAAAAGCTTGCTGATCAAAAAGACATTCCGGGTTTCAAGATCCTGCTCTACGAGTGGATCAAGCTGGAGAGGGCAAAAGTGAATGATTGCTATCAGATGGACGACCTATACTGGAGGACGAGTTCCCTTGGGTATGCCCTCTCACGCTGTCTCAAGGATTCACGACAGTTAGAACTCCATGAAGAGGTTAGGGCACTCGAAGAATCCATCGCGATTTTGGATCAACAATACCGGCAATATCCCACCAGCAAGGACAACCAACAAGCATTCCGACGCCATGGGAGTCAGCTGACGAACGGTTTTACCACGTTAATGTCACTCCTGCGGGCCCTCAGGTGATTATTTTCATGGGCGATATCCACCGATGTCGAAGGTGAGGCTGGGACCGAACCGCCGATCCGAGGGCGCCTTTGTTGCCCAATTGTTGATCCTGCCTCTGGGCTTGCTGCTGCTGTCCGTCTCAACCTGTTTTTTCTTTTTCCGATATCGTAATGGCAGACTTTGCCGGGTGCTTGCCGGCAGGCTAGCAAGTCTCTTCGACCGATCGGACTGGCTCCACTGCATTGGCTTCGGAGTCCTGTTGCCGGTGCTTTACTTCGGCGTCATCCGGTATTTCACACCACTCGGCGGACTGGATTGGTTCGAGGGTTCGGCGGGTCATCATCTCGAACGCGCGAGATTCGTGCTGCTTTTTCTGCTCATCATTTCCTGCTCGCTGCTGGTCTTGCGGCGCAGATTGAGCGCCAGGATGAACTTCTTTGAATTGGACGGCCGGAGAGGACGGATCGGACTGATTCTGACGATTGCTGGCTTCGCAATCCTCCCGCTGCTCGGGTGCTGCATTCGGATTGAACGGGAGCAGTTTTTCAACCTCAACTCGATGATCTATCCAAGCCTTCTGGTGATGGGACTCCTGTCGATCTGGCTGATCACCCTGGCCATCCGATTCCTCTTGGGCAAACCGGAGCATGCCCTTCGCCGTCATATCCTTTCGCGACTCATGGCTCGAACGATGATCTGGGCCTTTGCCATTGTCTGCGCAACCCTACCGCTTCATCGGGCCGAGGAAAAATTCTGGGTGAAGCGTGATACGGTGCTCCGTGCCGATCCCGAGCATCCGGCGGCCACCCGTTACGAGTGGGAGGTCATCCAGCAGATGAAGTCGGAGTTGCTCGAAATCCTCGCGCCACTCGACGCCATTTCCCGCTGATTGCTCCCCGGTGCCCGCTCCAAGGACTCCTTCTTGCAGGAAATGGGTGGGAGGGAATTCGGAGGTCTCGCAGATCAGTGGGATTGCAAGTTGGGGAAATTTGGGTTTTATTGGTTTTAATTGGGAAAAGATTTGACTTATTCTTTGATTCAAGCGAAACAAAGCCACGAGATTCCAGCTCGAATCATCGATCCACCACCCACTCATGACAAAATACCACCACGTCAACTTTCTCTGGGACGACGCGAAAGCCGCCTCCCTCGATCCCGTCGGCCGTCTGATCTACCGCTCCAACCTTCTCGGCAGCGACCAGCGCATCACCAACACCGGCGGTGGCAACACCTCCGCCAAGATCACGGAGAACGGATCCGCTCACCGGCGAGCTCGTCGAGGTGCTGTGGGTCAAGGGCTCCGGCGGCGACCTCCGCACCAGCACCCGGGAGAATTTCTCCTCGCTCTACCAGGAGAAGCTGCTCGGCCTGCAGAGCAATCTACGCCGCCCGCCCCGACAAGGGCCTCAAGTCGCAGGCCGAGGACGACATGGTCGGCATGTTCTCGCACACCACCTTCAATCTCAATCCGCGCGCCTCCTCGATCGACACCCCGCTGCACAGCTTCCTTCCCGGCAAGCACGTCGATCACATGCACCCCAACGCGATCATCGCCATCGCCGCTTCGGAGAACTGCGAGAAGCTGACCCAGGAGATCTTCGGCGGCGAAATGGCCTACGTGCCGTGGATGCGTCCCGGGCTTCGAGCTCGGTCTCGCCATGCAGGAGATCGCCGAGGATCAACCCGACGTGCAGGCCATCATGATGGGCCAGCACGGCTTCATCTCGTGGGACGACGACGAGAAGATCTGCTACACCCACACGCTCGATTTCATCGAGAAGGCCGCCGACCTACATCGAGGCGAAGTACGCCGCCAAGGGCGGCGACGCGACGGCCTTCGGCGGACCGAAATACGCAGACGCTTGACGAGGCAAACGCGCAAGGACACCTTCGCCGCCATCCTGCCCTGGCTCCGCGGCCAGGTCTCGCCAGCAGAAGCGCTTCATCGGCACCGTGCAGGACGACGAGAAGATCCTGCGCTTCGTCAACTCGAAGGACGCCGCCGCGTCTCGCCGAGCTCGGCACGAGCTGCCCCGATCATTTCCTGCGCACCAAGATCAAGCCGCTCTACGTCGACTGGAATCCGCAGACCGAGGACGCCGCCGCGCTCAAGAACAAGCTCGCCGCCGGGCTCGAAGCACTACCGCAAGGACTACGCGGCCTATTACGCGCACTGCAAACACGCCAACTCGCCGGCGCATGCGCGACCCGAACCCGACCGTCGTCCTCATCCCCGGCCTCGGCATGATCGCCTGGGGCAAGGACAAGTCCGAGTCGCCGCGTCACCGCCGAATTCTACAACTGCGCCGTCGAGGTCATGCGCGGCGCCGAGGCGATCGACGAATACATCGCGCTGCCGCAGCAGGAAGCCTTCGACATCGAATACTGGCTGCTGGAGGAAGCGAAGCTCAAGCGCATGCCCGCCGAGAAGGAACTCGCCCGCCAGGTCATCATCGTCATCGGCGCCGGCTCCGGCATCGGCAAGGAAACCGCCCACCGCCTCGTCAAGGAAGGCGCGCACATCGTGTGCGTCGACCTGAACGAGGCGGCCGCCCAGGCCACCGCCAAGGAGATCACCGACAAGTACGGCGTCGGCATCGGCGTCGCCGGCACCGGCATCTCCAACTGCGGTCCGGCCATCGGCCTCGCCGCGAACATCACCGACCGCGCCAGCATCCGCGCGATGCTCGACCAGGTCGCGCTGGCCTACGGCGGCTTCGATTCGCATCTGCGTCACCGCCGGCATCTTCGTGCCGAGCGACACCACCGGCCACATCCCCGACGACAAGTGGGCGCTCACCTTCGACATCAACGTCACCGGCAGCTACTTCGTCGCCGACGAGGCCGCCAAGACCTGGAAGGAGCAGGGCCTGCGCGGCAATCTCGTGCTCACCACCCGCGCCAACGCCGCCGTCGCCAAGAAGGGATCGCTCGCCTACGACACGTCCAAGGCCGCCGCCAACCACCTGGTCCGCGAACTGGCCATCGAGCTCGCGCCGCTCGTCCGCGTGAACGGCGTGGCCCCGGCGACCGTGGTCCAGGGATCCGCGATGTTCCCGCGCGACCGCGTCATCGGCTCGCTGGCGAAGTACGACATCCCTTACACGGACGACGAGGAGACGGATTCGCTGGTGAACAAGCTCGCGCAGTTCTACGCGGATCGCACGCTCACCAAGACCCCGATCACCCCGGCCGATCAGGCGGAGGCGTATTTCCTGCTTGTCACGAAGCGCCTCAGCAAGACCACCGGCCAGGTCATCACCGTGGACGGCGGACTGCACGAGGCGTTCCTACGCTAACAGAATTTGTCGCTCATTGAAGCTCCGCCTCGATGCGGGGGATCAACCTGAGGCAATAGATCAGCGGGAAAATTCCGATCACTCCGAAGGAACAATCGATCAGCCGCCAATAGAACGGAATCCCGCGGATCGGACCACAAATCAGGGCGAGCGGAATCACCGCCACGCATGCCACGATGCCGGTCCAGATTGTTGCTCTACCGGATAACGGATGGATCAGCGGGCCGACAAAGAATCCTGCAATGATGAGGTGTCCGAACGCGAGCCAGTCCGTCCCGTAAGCGATCCATGGGTATTTTCCATAGGTTGTTTCCAATCCCTCGCGAACGGTGAGGATCCAGAAGGCTAGACCTTCATGTCCCTCGGGCGATGTTGCTGAACCAACTCCCAGGATCCGGGAGAGGAGTCTCAACTCCATCAGCAATGGAAAGGCCGTTACGCCACTGATCACCAGTCCGGCGATGAAGAGGGTCAAGACGGCACGAAACCGGAGTGTCGGTGAATGGAAGTTCATTTCTAGGGTCAGGCTTGAATGTCTGCCTGACTAGAAACCACCCTCACCGGGGAACTGCAATATCCATTATCATCGGCAGGAAGTCGCCCATTCATTGTTTCGAACAAGGAACCGGCTCCGCGCCTGATAGAAGTTCCGCCAGCAGGTCATCCAGCGAAATGCTGGCAATCGCGGACGCCCGGTCGCTCACGGCAAACGGGAGAATCAGCTTTTTCCCGTGGATCAGCGACCCGCAACTGTAAACAACATTTGGCACGTAGCCCTCGCGCTCGACACCTTCCGGGCTGAGCAGCGGTTGGTGAAGTCGGCCGATCACCTTGGTAGGATCCTCGAGGTCTAGCAGGACGGCACCGATGCAATACTTGCGCATCGGCCCGACCCCATGGGTGATCACCAGCCAACCGGACTCCGTCTCGATCGGTGAGCCGCAATTGCCCAACTTCACGGACTCCCAGATCGCCGACGGACGCAGGATCAGCCGCGGATCCGTCCAGTGATGGGGATCGTCGGAAAACATGATGTAAAGATTCTCGTTATCCTGCCGGGACAGCATGGCATAGCGACCGCCGACGCGCCGCGGGAAGAGGGCCATCCCCTTGTTCTGCACCGCCGATCCGTTCAGCGTGAGGACGCGGAAATGAAGGAAGTCCTCCGTTCGTATCAATTGGGGAAGGATATCACGACCGTTGTAAGCGGTGTAGGTCGCGAAGTAGGTGATGGATCCATCATCATCCACGAAGCGGACAAATCGGGCGTCCTCGATTCCGTTGCTTTCGTTAGGCGAAACCGGAAAGATGATGCGTTCGCTGATGGCGAGTTCATTGGAGAATTGCAATTCGTAATTCGAATCCGCCAACCATTGGATGGATTCCAACGTGTGACTCAGCTCGTGGGTGGCCGGCTGGCCTTCGTGACGGACGGTTCCCACACTCCTCTTCAGTTCGCTGCGGGGGAAGCGATCCGCGAGGCGATCCAGAACCGCTCCGGCGTGCTGATCATCCACCCCCATTTCACGAAGTTTGATCAGGAAGCTCCTCTTGTCATAGTTGGGATCCGGAATGATCTTCGGCTCGGTGACAAAACGGGAAACGGGATCGAGCGCGATCTCACCATCCTTGGCGATGGTCCCCGCGCGGAACTCGATGGAGGAGATATGCCCTTCACCTGTCGCGCGCAGGCTCATGATGAAGCGCAACCCGCCTTCCGGAGCATCGCTCTGATCGGGATGAGGTACAATCGACGGGTTGAAGATCGCGGCGGACTCCAGAGCGTATTCGCCCGAGAAAAGAGCTCCGATCAGCAACTCGCGCTCCCTTGATAGAGGTTGCTGGGTGAATACCCGACCGCGCACTTTTTCAAAGTTTGCCTGCAATACCCCTTCGATGTCGAAATGCCGACCATCGAACTCCTGCAGGACATGCAGCAAATGACAAGCGACCTCTTCCTGGGTGAGCGCGAGCGCGCGGCCGATGATGGTGGTCACAAAGTGACTCTCGCTGGGAATGAACGGTCGAATGATGACACGGGCACTCTCCGGGAGCAGCGTCATCTCATGGCGGTGAATGCGGATGGTTTTCATGGGGTGGAAATGCTGGGTAAGACTTCGATTGAATCGGTGATGAGCTGTTGGGCCGCGTCCATTTCTGCCAGAGCGAGATGGAAGGCGAGGGTGGATTCGGCGCCCTGGTTCTCGCTCACTCGGTTAGAGTGCAATCCGTCGCCGCATCCTCCTGAGGCGAAATCATAGAGTGGCGCGTTGAGATCGTTGCGACCGAGGAACCATTGGAACGCGCGTTCCGCTTCCACGGTCCAGAACGGATCCTTGGACGCCCGGAATGCCTCGTGGCATGCGGAAACCGTCGCCTGCGCCTCCACCGGTTGCTGGTCGAAGATCGCGCGGTCACCATCCTTCTTGTAGAAACCATTGCTGCCGATTGCCCGGAAGCATCCGGACTTTGCCGTTTGAATCGAAACCAGCCAACGCAGCGATCCCAGGCCGATCTCCAGCGCCCGCGGGTGAGGCATCCATTGTCCGCTGAGGATGAGCGCCTGGCAGAGGCGCGCGTTGTCATAGGTGAGGCTCGCTTCGAACCATGGCCACTCCTCCGAAGAGGAAGCGTCCCAAATGTGGAGAAGCTTGTTGGTTAGACTGGCCCGGATCGCGTCGATCTTCGCGCTGCCGGGGAAGCTCCGGAGGTATTCGTGGATTCCCAGCAGGGCAAACGCCCACGAACGCGGCGAGGTGAACGTTTCGACCACGGGCAGCCCGACTTCGAAAAGCTGCGCTGATAGTCTTTTGTGACCTCCGTCCCATGAACGACCCGCACCGGTGCCCACCGCCCACAAGGCACGTCCGTGGCTATCCTCGCTGCCAACGACTTCCAGCCATTGTTTTCCGTGGCTCATGAAGTTGCGGAACCTTCCGCTTCCATAGTCGAGCGCCGCCGCCAGAAAGGCGAGGTAGCTGGTGGCGGGGAGTTTGTTCAGGCTGCCGGGTTTCGATTGGTCCCCGAGTTCCTCAAGAAGGTTGCAAAGGATGAAGGCCCGCGCGTTGTCATCGGTGCAATAACCCTCGTGGAAGTTGGGAACCGTGAAGATCGCGTGTTGGAAAATTCCGGTGGAATCACTCATGCGGACGACATGATCAAGCCGACGCGGAGGCAATGCCTGTGGCCGGCTTTCGAGCGTCCATTCCGCAAAGACCGTCCGGGGCTTCGCCCGTCGGTCCACGCTGGCGTGCTTGAACGATTCCAGGTAGCGGTTCGCCACCATTGGCCACGTCATGTCCCGCCCCATGGCATAGGCGTCTCTCCGGATCTTCTCCATGCGGGGCTCATCATCCAGCAGCTCGCATACACCACGGGCGATTGCCTGTGGATCGCGGAAGGAGACCAGCACACCCCGTCCGTCGTCTAGCAGTTCCTGGGCATGCCAGTAGGGAGTCGAGACCACCGCCTTGCCGGAGCCAAACACGTAAGCCAAGGTGCCGGACGTGACTTGCGCCTCATTGAGATAGGGAGTGATGTAGATGTCTGTGGCACCGACGAATTCCTTCAGGTCATCCTGCGACACGAACTGGTTGTGAAAGATCACATGCTGTTTCACGCCGTGCTCCTCCGCAAGGCGCTTGAGACCCAGGCGATAACGTTCCCCCTCGCGGGCGAGAAGCTGGGGATGGGTTGCCCCCAGAACGATATAGACCACGTTCGGATGCTGGCGGACAATCTCCGGAAGTGCCTCGATGACATGCTCGATTCCCTTCCCGGGTCCTATCAGCCCGAAGGTTAGCAACACCCGCCGCCCCTCCACGCCAAACTGTGCCTTGTAGGAACCGGATTCGCCAAATTCCCAGTCCGGAATTCCGTGAGGGATGATGTCCACCTTGGAAAGCGGGACGCCATAAGTCTCGTGCAGGATCTCCGCACCCTTGTTCGCCATGACCACGAGGCGGTCACTGCGGACTGTTAGCAGGTCCATCACCTTGCGTTGCGCCGGGTCCGGCTTTTGCAGGACCGTGTGCAGGATGGTGACCACCGGCATCCGCACTTCCTTCAAGAGCGCGAGGATATGGCTTCCGGCAGGACCTCCGTAAATCCCGAACTCATGTTGGACGCAGAGCACGTCCGCATTGTTGAAGTTGAGGAAATCCGCCGCTCTCCGGTAGGAATCCAGTTCCTTCTCCTGAAGCTCGAACCTCACCCTTGGAGGATAGTCGTAGCCCTCGGCACGATCATTGACGGCTCCCACGAAGCAGTCGGTGTCGGGAGCGGCCTGCGAAACCGCTTCACAAAGATCGTGGGTGAACGTCGCAATCCCGCAGAGCCGCGGCAAATAATCACCCAGGAAGGCGATGCGCTTGGAAAACGGGGAAGGACTCAAAAGTTCCCTTTCAATGGCAGAAGCATCCCTCAATAGACATTCACCCGGCCGGATAGCAACACGCAACTTCGTATCCGATGATCCGTTAGTCTCAATGGATGTCTTAAAAATGGCAGGGACCGTTCTCCGCAACGGTCTTGCGAATGTCAGGCGAATGAATCTGCCCAAGAAAAGCTTGTGAATCGTTCCATGGTCAGACATTCGCTTTCCATTCGCTGGACCGCCCGGAGGTCGATCCCTGCCTTCACAAGCCCACCACGATCCGTATGCTGATAGATCCTGTCAGGGCATGGGGTGAACACCCCATTGTCATTCGATGATCGTGACCTGGATGCTGCTTTCGATGATGCCCGCCGCGATGGCATAACGGGTGAGGCCGGCGGTGTCGTGGATGCTGAGTTTCTCCATCAGGCTTTGGCGATGCTTCTCAACGGTCTTGATGCTGATATTCAGTTCTGAAGCCGTTTCCTTGTTGGCCTTGCCTTCGGCGACGAGCTGCAGGACTTCCTGTTCGCGCGAGGTGAGGGAACGGGTTTCACGATTGCCCGCGAATGATCTCTCCTGCCGCTGCCGGAGATGATTGGAAATCGTGGGGCTGAAGCAGGGAATGCCCTTGTGGACTTTCCGGATCGCACCCGCCAGATCCCGGGCAGCGGATTGCTTGATCAGATAGCCGGACGCGCCGAGCGCCATGACGTGTTCGACATAGGCGTCGTCACTATGCGCGGAAAGGATGAGAACCTTGGTGGCAGGAGCGTCAGCGTGGATCTGGCGGGTGGCCTCGAGACCGTTGAGCAAGGGCATGGCGATGTCCATGACAACGACATCGGGCCGGAGGCTGCGGACGAGCTTGACGGCTTGGCGGCCATCATCAGCCTCGCCGACGACCTCGATGTCGGTTTCCATCTTCAGCAAGGCCCGCAAGCCTTCACGGAGGATGAGGTGGTCTTCAGCTAACAGGACAGTGACGGGTTTCATGATGGCGGGATCGGTTTGGGCGACATTTTGGCAAGAGGTCTTCCGGTGCCTGTGTCGGCATTCGGAACTTTCACGCGGATGGTGGTGGACTTGCCGGGCGAGGAATCCACATGGAAAGTTCCGCCGATCATCTCGACGCGTTCCCTCATGCCTAGCAGCCCGAGGCGACCGCTGTCTCCGGGGCGGGAAGGTTTGTTCACCTTGAATCCGCAGCCGTCGTCGGCAATCTCCATGCAAATGGAGTTTCCGATCTCCTCGATGCTAACGGAAACCTGTGTGCTCCGGGCATGGCGGGCAACATTCGTGAGCGCTTCCTGGGCGACTCGATAGAGGGTGGTGCGGATGGGACCCGGGGCGTTCTCGATTCCGGCGAATACCTTGAGGCTGGCGCGGATGCCGGTGTCATCCATGAATTTCTTCAGATAGGCGTGGAGGGCGGGAATGAGGCCGAGGTCATCGAGCATGGTCGGTCGCAACTCGCGGGCGAAGCGATGGACGATCTCCACGGATTCCTCAAGCAGCCGATGAATCCGGGCGACCTTCCGCCGCAGGGCGCGCGGTGTGTCGGGATTTCCCTCGATCAGTGCGACGAGCTGGACGTTGATGCCGACAAGGGTCTGCGCGATCACGTCGTGCAGCTCGCGGCTGATGCGCTTCCGCTCCTCTTCCTGCGCATGGAGGATCTGATGGGACATGTCGCGAAGCTGTTCCTGCTGGCGGCGCGACTGTTCGAGCAGACGGGCTTGTTCATGCTCGGTCTTGAGGAGGGATTCCTCGACGGCGTGGCGGGTGACGATTTCCCGGCTCAACTTCTGGTTCGTGGCGGTCATGATATCGAGCTCGCGTCGCGCGCTTTCGGCCAGGTTCCGCTTGGTGACGTTGTTGAAAAAGCAAACCACTCCGTATTCACCGGCAGGCAGCGTGACGCGCTGGATCTGCCACTCATAGACCTCCTCCTCACCGGTGTCCCGGCGTTGCTCGGCGAAATCGGGCGATTGATAGGGCTCCCCGGTTTCCAAGGTGTGGCGGAAACGCGCGACCGCTGCGGAGGCGACCCGCTTCGACCAGAGTATATGAACAATCTGCGAGAAACTCCGGCCGATCAGAGGGTGGATCTCGCTGAAGAGTTCCATCGCGGTGGGATTGGCCTGCTGAAGCCGGAACCCGGCATCGACCACATACACACCGACCGGGGCTTGCCCGATGAGTGCCGAGAAGAGCGCCTCGTTGCGGCGGAGCATGTCTTCGGCCCGCATCCGCTCGGTGATGTCGCGGATGTTGCACTGGATGACGGGGCATCCATTTTCCTGATAGCGGGTGACCACCACTTCCACCTGCTGATGTCGGTCGTCGGAACTTTCGAGTTGCAAATTCCGATAGCGGATCTCACCGCGGATCTGAAGTTTCCTGAACATCTCCCGGCTAGTGGCCTCGTCCTTGAGGAGACCGATTTCATAAAGCCTCTTGCCGACCAGGTCTTCGTGTGAGCAGCCAAAAAGCGTTGTCACGAACGGATTGGCATCGGTAATCGAGCGACTTTCAGGGTCGAGGATGAGGACGCCGTCGTGGGCGGTTTCAAACAAGCGGCGGTAGCGGGTTTCGGAGATCCTCAAGGCATCCTCCGCCCGGATTCGATCGCTTATCTCCGATCGCAGTTGGACATTCAATGCTTCCGCCACTTCGGTCATCTCGTGCTGCCTGAGCACGCCGAGCATCAAGGCCTCGTTCATTGCCACGGATGTGAGTTTCGAAGCCATGGCTCAGGTTTCCTTCATGTTCAGGCTCTGGATGGGAAAATGCGTGATCACGGCTGATGAGGCGGGGGAGTCTTTGGAAGGAAACATACCATGCTTTCAACGGAAGGTGCCGATCTTGATCTAACTGATGCTTTGGTTCGAATCCCCGCCTGGGTCGTGTGCTCGACGGGCCACCCATCCGTTCACCCATTCATTTTCTCGCCTTGGGTTCGGGGGGCGCTTCTTCCGTTTGGCCGACGCGTTTCGGGATTCCGGTCGTCAGCCCGGTGTAGTCGGTCTGGCGCGGACCGATGACCACAATGCCCTTGTTTGAGATGACATACTCGCGGATGTCCTTGCTGTGGTTTCCACCGCGCATCTTGATCACGACCATCACCTTGCGGAGTTGGCCGTCGATTTCCACGTAACGCAGCCGAACCATTTCGTCGGTGAGGAAGGAAATGGCATAGCGGCTGAACGGCATGGAGGAAAAATCATCCTCGACCTCGACCGTGCTGAGAATTGTGACCCCGGCACCGGTCAACGCAACGATCATCCGATAGAGCGACTCGCGGAAGTCTTCACGGAAACCCGGGGCGAGCGCCATTTCAAATCCGACCAGTGAATCGATCACCAGCCGCTTCGCCCCGGTGCGTTCCACCGCATCGAGGATTTCCTGCATGGTTTCATCCACCGAAAGGTCGAGCGGGCGAAGATAGAGAATCTCGAGTTTTCCCTTTTCCTGCGGCGTTTTCAGATCGAGTTCGAAACTCGCGGCGCGGTCGGTGTAGCCTTGTGGGCGCTCTTCGAAGATCGCGATGATCCCCGCTTCCCGCTGGCGGATCCCCTCGGCGATGAATTGCGTGGCCAGCGCCGACTTGCCCGTTCCCGAGGGGCCTGCGACGAGGCAACTGTCGCCCTCGATAATGCCGCCGCCCATCATGGCGTCCAGTTCCGGAACTCCGGTGGACAAGCGCCGCGTGCGTTTCCCGAGAACCTGCTCCCTCACGAAACCCAGCGTGCGGGAGAACGCCTGCAATCCATGGCCGCTGATCCGGATGGTGTGCAGTCCAGGGACGGATTCCTGCCCGCGCAACTTGATGATCTGGAGTTTCCGCGCGACGGAATTCCGCTGCGCCACCTGCGATAGCCAGAACAGCCCGTCCGCGATGGTGAACAGCGGATCGCCCCGCATCTCGTCCTCGCTGTATTCACCGACGAGAAAGGTCGTGGCCTGCCAGCTTGTTAGAAACTGGGTGAGTCCCTGGATGAACCGCTGCATTTCCAACTCGTTGCTGCTGGCCACGGCCTTGCGCATCACGGTGCGGAACGAGTCCACCACCACCACGCCGGGATTGGCCGCCTTCACCTGTTTGATGATCTCGGCGAGAACTGCCGCCAGATCCTGCTCCAGCACGACTTCACTCAAGTTGATGAATCGGACGGCCTTCCCCAACATCGACTCGTCGAAGAATGAGAACTGCTGTTGGTAGCGAAGCATCTTGATGGCGGGCTCGCCCAGGACGGTGAAATAGAGCGCCGGCTTCTCGATCGTGGCATTCGCGAAAACAATCTGATGGGCCATGGTCGTCTTGCCGCAACCGGGAGAGGCGGCGATGACATTGAACGAGAACTCCGGGATGCCGCCGCCAAGAATGTCGTCGAGTCCGCGCACGCCGGTCGGCAGCTTGCGGATCGCGACTTTCGCCGGACGGGCCGTGGCTTTTTTCGTCAATGTGCGTTTGGCCGCTTCAGTTGGTTTCTTCATGGTCGTCTCGTTCTTTGAAATAGTCGTCGAGGGGCAATCGTGGCCAAACCTCTCGCACCAGTCTGAGTGTTAGAGCTTCACCGATGAACTCCACCAGCAGCCCGAGCAAAAGGGCGAGCAGCGTCTCACACCCGCTTGCGATTTCCGCGGGATGCATCTTTTTCCCCACTTGCCCGAGTCCGTCCAAGGACCCATCCGCATTCACCTGCAAATCGACCATCCAAGGAGCCTGCCGGGAGGCGAGCGCAAGCGCGCGGGATAACAGCGCCTGGAATCCGGCATTTCCAGTCAGGGTGGCCAGATGGGGGCGCAGCTTGTCAATCGCAGGGATGGACGTTGGCATTTCATCGTGAGGCGTTGACCTGCCTTTCGACTCAAAGGCGATGAGGCGCTGTGCGAATTACCGCAACCTTTCGGGTGCGTGACTCATGACGGATGGTTCAGACTTACACAGGGCGGTTGTTGTGGCGGATCTTGCAAGATCAAAAGTCGAAGTTGCCAAAATAGCTGCGGGCACAAGCCATCAAAGGGAAGGATCATGGACGTGAAATCCGGGAATTGCGAGATCCGGTCGAGACATGTGCCATGGGATGGCGTGAAAAGCAGGTGTTTACCCCATGGCGCAGGGTCCGTGATTCCAGCAGGATACCAGCGCGCTCGAAGTCATTTCCGAGAGACGCCAACCCACGCTAATCAAACAATTCGGCCATGTGGGAGCCGACTGGGCCGGGACAGTCGCAGCGTGACAAGAAACGCGATTGTCCCGGTCATTCCCTCTCTTCCGATTTCGGTCGGCGACCGGTGGGTGAACACCCCATGGCGGAATTCCGGGGTTTCTGGATAGTTTGGGACATGTCAGAAAGTGATGCCCATCGAATGAGATTTCCCCGGCGCTGAAAGCACCAGTTTCCTGCCATAACAGATCAAAAGGACTGCCGGCGAAATCCCGGCACAATCAACCAACCGCGAGAGACATGAACCCCACCAGACAACCCGCTTCCCCCCCAATGAAGACCGAACCCATGTACCGGCACTCGGTGACGTGCATGGTGAAATCCCCGTTCCAGGCGACGCGGATTGTCGATCGCCTCAAGACCGCGAATTTCCCGGCACAGTCGATTTCGGCCCTTCTAACCGATCCGAGCACGGGCTGGCCCTTCCTCCAGGAAAAAAATGGCAGGACCTCGGAAGGTGTGATCGCCGGCGCCAGTACCGGAGCCATCATCGGCGGAACCTGGGGATGGATCGCGGGGATCGGAGCATTGACCATTCCCGGAGTGGGGTTGTTCCTCGCCGTGGGGCCGGTGATCTGCGCGATGAGCGGAGTGGCCATCGGGGCCGCCATGGGTGGTGTCTGCGGCGGTCTGATCGGGATGGGGATTCCCGCAATTGAAGCCAAGCGCTATGAGGGAGAGATCATGAAAGGGGAAATCCTTCTCTCCGTTCCCACCGGCAGCTACGGCGACACTTACCGGGCGAAGGATATTTTTGACGACTCCCGGGCCGAACACGTCTGGGCCTCGGACAACCATCGCCATGATCAACTGGAAGATTCAACGGTCTAGCAGTTGAGTCGCCAGGGGGCACAGTGCGAATCCCCCACGCAATTGCAGCAGAATGGTTCAAGGCGACAACATTCCATTCCACGCGGTGTGAGGTTGGGACTTCGTTGGCCGCATGTGGGGGAATCGCGTTGGTCGGTGGGGCACGGAGTTGATTGCCAAGGGGGCATGGTTCATGCAGTTTGGCGGCATGAGAATGCTGCTTTTCCTCGTTTTCCTTCCGATCCTCCCGCTTGTCGCCGAGGAGTCCGCGCCATCTGGTGAGCAAAGTGTCAAGCCGGGCATCAACGCGGGATATCTTGATCCCGAGTTAAAGGTGGACGATTGGCTCAAACGCTTCGAGGTTGAAAGTCGCGAGGTTTTCCATAATCGGCAGGAGATCCTGAAGGCATGCGGGATTGCCACCGGCATGAGGGTGGCCGACATCGGTGCCGGGACCGGGCTCTATACCCGGCTTTTCTCCGGTGCGGTCGGTGACACGGGCTGGGTCACCGCGGTGGACATCAACGCCCGTTTTCTCGAACACATCCAGGCGCGGGCCGGTCAGGAAAAGCAGACCAACATCACCACGGTGCTTTGCCCGCAGGATTCCGTATCGCTGCCTCCCGCGTCCATCGACCTGGCCTTCATCTGCGACGTCTATCATCACTTCGAATATCCCAGGTCCACGTTGGCATCCCTGCTGAAAGCGATGAAACCTGGCGGGAGCGTCATCGTGATCGACTTCAAGAGGATCGAAGGGTGAGTCGAGCGATTGGGTTCTCGACCACGTGCGTGCCGGGCAGGAAGTCTTCCGCAAGGAGATCGAGGATGCTGGATTCCGTTTCGATGCGGAGCTTGCGGTTCCCGGCTTGAAGGAAAATTACGCGCTGCGTTTCGTGAAGCCTTGATAGGTCGATGTTTCCGATCCTTCAAATGGCTCATCCATGACTTGGTGCATTCATTCCTTGGCCCACGACTCAAATCCACAACCTTCTAACGAATTTTGAATACCTTGAAGCCCTACCACCTTCTGGCGCGGTTCTCGCTGATTTTCACCATCTCCCATCTTTCCGCAGCCAGTGGAATGGAGATTCATGTTTCCCCTGACGGCGTCGATACCCAGGCTGGAACCGTGGAGGCTCCGGTGAGAACTCCCGAGGCCGCGCGGGATCTGGCTCGCAGGCATGCAGGCCGCGAGCCCGTCACCATCATTTTCGCGGATGGAGTCTATTACCTCGACCGCACCTTGATTCTAACTGAAACTGATGACGGCAGCAAATCCGCGCCGGTCGTCTATCGAGCCGCCCATGAGGGCAAGGCGGTGATCAGCGGAGGCATTCCGCTCAAGCTTCAATGGATGCCTTACAAGGATGGCATTTTCAAGGCCGCGACACCCGCCGGGCTGGAGCTGGACCAGCTCTTTGTGAATGGCACGCGCCAGAACATGGCCCGCTACCCGAACTACGATCCCTCAAAGACCGCCGTGCCCTATCGTGGCTCCGCCGCGGATGCCTTTTCTCCCGAGCGTGCGGCCAGGTGGGCGGATCCGACGGGCGGCTACATCCACGCCCTGCATTCCGCAAGTTGGGGCGGCTATCACTACCGGATCACGGGCAAGAATGAGCAGGGGGAGGTGACCTACGAAGGTGGTTGGCAGAACAACCGGCCCTCGGGCATGCACAAGACCGCCCGCATGGTGGAAAATATTTTTGAGGAACTCGACGCTCCCGGTGAGTGGTACCATGACCGCAAGACGGACACGCTCTATTTCCAAGCTCCGGCAGGTCTGGATCTAGCGGATGCCACCGTGGAGGGAGTCAGGCTGGCCACCCTGGTCGAGCTGCGGGGATCGCAGGAGAAGCCGGTCGGTTTTGTCACGTTCGATGGCTTCGTGTTTCGCCACACGATTCGCACTTTCATGGAAAACAAGGAGCCGCTGCTCCGCTCCGACTGGACGATTCACCGTGGTGGCGCGGTCCTGTTGGAAGGAACCGAGGATTGCCAGCTTCTGAACTGCTTCATCGACCAACCGGGAAGCACCGGCGTTTTCGCCAGCAACTATCAGCGCCGTCTGCGGGTCGCCGGTCTTCACGTCTTTGGAGCGGGAGCCAGCGGCATCGCCTTCGTCGGTGACCCGGCGGCGGTGCGCAATCCGGTGTTCCGCTATGGCGACAAGCACGACGTTTCCGCAATCGATCTAACGCCCGGGCCACAGACCGACAATTATCCGATGGATTGCGTCGTCGAGGATTCCCTTTTTCATGAAATCGGCATGGTCGAGAAACAGGGGGCCGGGGTCGAAATCTCGATGTCCCGCCGGATCACGGTGCGCCAGTGCTCGATCTACGACACCTCACGCGCCGGCATCAACATCGGCGACGGGTGCTGGGGCGGTCATCTGATAGAAGGCTGCGATGTCTTCAACACCGTCCAGGAAACCGGCGATCACGGATCCTTCAACTCATGGGGACGTGACCGCTACTGGGTGCCGGGCAAGCAGGAGGTCGTGAAGGCGGTCACGGCCAATCCCGGGTTGCCCTTCCTCGACGCGATGGAGAAGAACATCATCCGCAACAGCCGCTGGCGTTGTGACCACGGCTGGGACATCGATCTCGACGACGGCTCCAGCAACTATGAGATCCATGACAATCTGCTGCTCCATGGTGGTCTGAAATTCCGCGAGGGTTACCGCCGTGTCGCCACTAACAATATCATTGTCGAAAATTCCCTTCATCCGCATGTCTGGTTTCCCGATTGCGGCGACGTTTTCCAACACAACATCGTGATGGGAGCCTACCGGCCGGCGCTCATGAAAGACTGGGATGGGGATCTGGACTTCAACCTCTTCACCAACGAACAGGACCGGTTGAAATTCGCCGCGCAGGGTGCGGACGCCCACTCGGTGGTCGGTGACCCGCAATTCGCCAATCCGGCCAAGGGGGATTTCACCGTGCGCAACGAGACTGCTTCCAAGGCCATCGGCTTCAGGAACTTTCCGATGGATCGATTCGGTGTGCAAAAGGACGCGCTCAAGGCCATTGCCAAAACTCCCGTCATGCCGGATGCCGTCGTCAAGCCCGCCCTCGCCCCGCTCAAGCCACCTGTTGGAGGGGACGCTACAAAGGTTTGGTTAGGTGCCACGCTCGGCGAGCCGAAGGGGGATACCCTTTCTTCCTACGGAGTTGCCTTCGACAGTGGTGGCGTGGCCATCGTGAGGATCAGCACCAACTCACCTCTCGCCGGAACGGGAGGGCTTCGGGAAGGAGACTTGATCCAAGGTCTGAACGGGGGCACGATCACTTCCATCGCCGATCTCATCAAACAGGTGGGCAGCATCAAGGACGGAACCTTGTCCTTGAAAGTCATCCGCAACCAGAAGGAGGAAACCGTGGTGATCGAAGTGAAGGAGTTGAAAACCGAGTGAAGGAAACATTGATCAGAATGGCGGAGGGGGAACTTCAGGGAGAAAATGTTGGACCGAAGGAACGACCCTGCAAGGATCGGTCGTGCTTGGTGCTGGACAAGTTCTGTGAGAGCGTGCCGCGGCACTCCGATTTCCCCAAGCAATCCCGATAGCTAACAGTAATGATGAATTTATCGAAAAGGAAAACCATGAATCGTTGGCTCAAAAGTGCGGTCGCCCTGCTGATGGCCGTCCAAGTCATGGCCGCGGAGGAAGCGGCCACGCAAGAAGCCGGAGTTCCATTGTCACTGATGGGTCATCGATTCCTGACATTGAACACCATCGTTCGCGTCAGGCAGATCGAGGTTTCCCGCGACGTGTCCCACGGACCCGACGAATCGAGCGTTCACACTCCGGCCGAAGCACGGACGTTTCGCGAGGCGATCGAGAAAGCTTGGCCGGGTGGACGAATCACGTGGGCCTTCAGTTGGCTCGCCCTGCATGACGAGCGGGAGGACTATCGCGACCTCCGCGAGCTTGTGGTCAGTTACCACAAGAAGTTTGGCGACGAGATCACCTTCATTCCCGGTGCCTATTTCGCGAACATGTACAACACCCGCGAACAGGTGAACCTAGACCTGCACGACGGACTGAAGCGGGTGTCGGAAATCGTGGGAAACGGCTATCGGCCGAGGAGCGTGGTCGCGGGATTCCTCTCGTCCGACAGCCTCCGTTATCTCGCGGAGAAGGAGGGAATCCACGTTTGCCAGGGAAACATCTGGAGCCAATACGCGGTGGACAATGGTGACGGCGAGGGATCGGTGAGTTACCCCTACTATCCGTCGCGGGAGCATTTCTGCAAACCGGCTCGTGGAAAAGATGACTTCATCGATTGTGTGAACCTCGACGGCTGGACCGTGGACTTCCTGTGCGCCCGCATTCCCGGCGCCCGGACGATGAACGGCGAACGCTGGCGCAGCCGTCAGGGCGTGGGACCGATCGAGACCTTGCTCGACATGGGCACCGAGCGGGGGACGCAGGCCATGCTAGCGACGACAGCAACGCACTTCGACGATGGTTTCGCCCGCAATGGTTTCGCATGGGTGACCTGCGGTTGGGAAATGAGTCTGGTGGAAGCCCGCAAGATTTATGGCTACGGCGGGCGCAACGGGATGGAAGGCCTGCATATCTGGCTAACGGAAATCCGCAAGCGCTGGCCGGATGCCAAGCTCATCACCCAGGGGGAGTTCGGCGAGCTTTGGCGTGCCCATTACAAGGACAACGACGCGATCAACTACCGCTTCGTCCAACGCGGCTGCGGCATCCGCGCCTCGGAGGCCGATCTCGAGGTCCGCTGGTTCATGAACAAGGATTTCCGGCTCGCGATCCTGCGCAACTGGAAGGAAGAGTCGCCCTCAACGGTCATCGATTTCACCCGCTACGACCTGCCTGCCAAGGAGCCCGCCGATCCCGAGCCCGGTAGCCACTCTCGCAATTGGAGCCTGATCAACCGGATCAACCAGAAGGGTATCCGTCCGCAGGACAAGCCCGTGCCGATCGAGGAACTCACCGATGACGACCGCGCCCTGATCCGGAAGCATTATCCCGAACTCTTGAAGGGCAATTAGCGAGAAAGCATGACTGCGGGCATCTATCGGAAACTTGCGGACCTGGTGCTGATCACGCACGTCGGGTTTGTCGTGTTCGTGGTCGTGGGCTTGCTGTTGATCCTGATCGGTGGATTCTCCGGTTGGAGTTGGGTGCGCAATCCGTGGTTCCGGGCCATGCATCTCGTCGCGATCGGGATCGTGACGGTGCAGTCATGGCTTGGGGTGGTTTGTCCGCTCACGACGCTGGAAATGTTCCTCCGCGACAAGGCGGGTGATCCGACCTACGACGGCACCTTTGTCGCCCATTGGCTGCGGAAGTTCCTCTATTACGAGGCACCTTGGTGGGTTTTCGTGGCATGCTACACGTTGTTCGGACTGGCGGTTGTCGGCAGTTGGTTGATGTTCCGGCCACGGGCGTTTCGTTCTCCGAAGGGCGGCAGGCCCGGATAGTTTTTGATGAATCATTCTTTAAACAAGGCTTCGGGACTTGCCTGCTTGAACTTGCAAGTTCCCCATCCGCCGCGACACTGCCGACAGTTGACCATGCGATTCGCCCTACTGATTCCCGTTCTTTTTCTATCGAACGCCATCGCCCAGAACGCTGAACTGGAGACTTGGCTCAAGCGCCAGTCGTCGATCACGTCGCTGGATGCAAGCTTCACCCAGGAACGCAAGCTGCCCGCCCTGAAGGAGCCGACGACCACCAAAGGCCGGCTCTGTTTCGTGAAGCCCGACAAGGTTCGCTGGCAGTTGGGGGATCCATTCGAGACGCTTGCCGTGTCGGACGGGGAGACCCTCACCTTGATCGATGCGGGTGCAAAGACCGCACGGCGGACCGGAGTGGACTCGCCACAGGCGGCAAGGTTCTCGCTGTTGTCGGGAAAGGCATTCGAAACGGCCGAGAAATTCTATCAGACCTTCGAGGTGATCGAATCGCGTGTCACCGCCGGCATCCACCAGTACACGCTGAAGGCCAAGGACCGTCGCGTGAGATCGCAGATCCCATGGATCTTTCTCGACATCGACCCGGAGAGAAATGAGCTCCGCGCGCTGGAGATGGAGTTGCAGGACAAGTCCCGGTTGCGGACGGTTTTTGAGAAGCCGCGCTTCAATGTGAAACTGGATGAGTCCCTGTTCAGACCAGATCTAACAGGATATGATGTGAAGTGAAGGGTTGTCTTGAACGGAGCGCGGAAATGATTCCGCCAGATGGGAGTAGGAAGATTCGGCGTTCCTGTATCTTCGAGGCTTTGGACCTCGGCAAGCCGGGGCAGGCGGAATGAATTCTTCACTCCAATTGGCGGGATCAGCTCCGGCGGGGGGTGAACAAGCCGTATTTCGGGCTGAAGAGATAGGCGGCGACGAAGAGCAGGCCGAGGACGATGACGATGGCCGGTCCCGGGGCGATTCCGAAGGTTCCCGAAAGCAGGACGGCGAGAAGGGAGCCGATTCCGCCGATCAGCCCGCCGCCCCAGAACAAGGCGGAGGTGCGGTCGGTCAGGAGGGAAACGGTGGCGGCCGGAGTGACGAGCAGTCCCACCGATAGAACGCAGCCGACGGCTTGCAGCGAGGAAACGAGTGCGAGCACGAGGAGGGTGAAGATTAAATATTGGATGAAGCGGACGGGCACGCCTTGCGCGGCGGCGACGTTCGGTTCGAAGAGGGTGAGCAGAATCGGGCGCATCAGGAGATTGGTGATGAGCAGGGTGGCAGCGCCGATCCCGAAGGCGATCCAGATGTCGGTGTTGCCCACCGCGATGATGTCGCCGAAGAGCCAGTGCTCGAGTTCCTGGCGGGTGTCGAGTTTCGGCAGCAGGGCGATCCCGGCGGCGAAGGCGGTGGTGTAGAGCACGGCAAGCGCGGTGCCTTGGTTGACGCGGTTTCCGCGAGCCACCGCGACCGAGCCGAGCCCGACCAGCAGCGCGGCGAAGAGCGCGCCGAGAAAGGCGTTCCACTGGCTCAAGGCGCCGGTTAGGAAGATGCCGAGCGCGATGCCGGGAAGCATGGTGTGCGAGAGGGCGGACACCGACAGCGCATTTCTCCGCAGGACGACGAAGCCGCTGAAGAAGCCGTTGGAAAAGCCGATGAAACCGGCGGTGGCGAGGGCGCGCTGATAGAAGGGGTTGCCGAGGAGATCGAGATCGATGGTCATTTCATGCGGTGGCGAAGGTTTTCTCGACCATCTCGGTGGTCAGCACCTCGCTAACAGGGCCGAAGGCGAGTTGGCCGGTGGCGAGAATCAGTGCCTCGTCGAACAAGCGGCTCACGGTGTTCATGTCGTGATGGGACGCGATCACGAGCCGTCCTTCGTGGGACGAGTCGTGCGAGGAGGTCGCCGAGCAGTTGGGAGGCATTGCGGTCGAGGCCGGTGAAGGGTTCGTCCAGCAGAAGGACGTGGGCCTCCTGGGCGAGAGCGCGAGCAAGGAAAGCGCGCTGTTGCTGGCCGCCGGAAAGCTCGCGGATCTGGCGGTGCTGGAGATCGTTCAGGGCCAGGGCCTCCAGTGCGGATTCCACGGCCGTGGTGTCGGCATCGGAAAATTTCCGCCACCAGCCGGTCTGCGGGTAGCGGCCCATCTCGACCAAGTCCGCGCACCGTGATGGGAAATGCCCAGTCCACTTCCTCGCGCTGGGGAAGATAGGCGAATTCGCGCGACCACTTTTTCACCGCCGTGCCCCGCCAGCGGATGGTTCCGCTGTCTCGTGGCACCAGCCCGGCGATCGCCTTGAGCAAGGTGCTTTTGCCTGCTCCGTTAGGTCCTATCAGGGCCACGCGGTTGCCGCAGGAGGTCGCCATGGAAATGTTTTCCAGGGCAAGGACACGGCGGTAGCTCACGGTCAGGTTCTCGATGACCAGCTCGTGATGATGCCCGTGGTGGGCGCAGCAATCGTGGTGGGTTTCACTCATTTCGCCGCAGGGAAGGGGAGTTCGATGAAATCGTCGATGTCGCCATCCGCATCGAAGACGTGGATGTAGGTCTCAAGGCCGGGAGGTTCGAGCGTGAGCTTGGCGAAGCGATGTTCGCCGGAGGAAACAGGGTTCTTCCAATGGACGACGAGGGCGAGGTGGGGATTTTCCGGATCGATTTCCAGGGTTCCGGAGATGGGCATGTCGGTCGGCTCAGGGTGGGATGTCCTGCCGGTTTCGATTTCAATGGAAGATGCCGGTGCGGAGAGCATCAGGCGGTAGGGAACGGTTAGGGAGGATGTCGTCCTGATTTCCTCATGGAGAGGCGGAGGCGTTTTCACCCGCGTGGAGGTCACGCGCTGCAATCCCACCGCCGTTGCCGCGAGGGCGATGGCAAGCAGGATGAATCTCAGGAACGGTGAACCGCGCACGGCGGAAGGCTGTCGCTGGTTGGATGAAATTGCAAGAAACTTGCATCTGTGGTGCTGGTTCGTTTGTCGCGGGGTGGCCGAGGAATTTCACTGGAATTCCCGATGCGCCCGACCATGGTCCGCGCATGGGGATGACTCGCTTTCAAAAGCTGGCCACGGCGGCCTTGGTTTCGGTGCTGGTGCTGATGTTCGTGGGAGCGATCGTGCGGGTGACTGGGGCGGGGATGGGATGTCCGGATTGGCCGACCTGCTGGGGCTGCCTGATCCCGCCGACGAAGGTGGAGCAGGTGGATTTTTCCAAACTTACGATCGAGAAATTCAGGAGAAAGGCGGAGCGAATGGGCAGCGATCCGAGCGAGATCACGGAGGAAAGCTTGCGCGCGGAATTTAATCCGACGACACGTCTGGACGGAGTTCCTAAACCGTCTGACGAGCTTGCCGGTGGGCTTGTTCTACGCTCGCCACGTTTATTGCTGGTTTTGGGAGAGAGAACGGCGGCCTCTCGTTTTCTGGGTAGCATTTGCCTCACTCGTCGCGGTGCTGATCAATGCCTGGATGGGAGCGAAGCTTGTCTATAGCGGATTGGCTTCGGGAATCATAACTACCCATCTCGCGCTGGCCATGGCGCTGCTCGGAATGCTGGCCTATTGCGCGTGGCGGGGAACCGACGAGCCGTGGCAGATCGGGATGGATGCGGTGCCTCTGGCGAAACTGAGGATGGCGGTGACCTTGCTGCTGTTAGTGGTGGTGGCGGAGGGGATTTTGGGCGCCCAGGTTCGTGAAATGACGGATCAGCTTGCGAAATCTCATGTGAACGCCGCCCGCGAGACGTGGGCGAGTGAGCTTGAGGGATCTTGGAAATACCTTGCGCACCGCAGTTTCTCTTGGGCCGTGCTCGGCGTGGCAGGCTACGCGTGGGTGATTTCCAAGATGCATCGCCAAGGTGGTCCGGGCCGCGTGGAGAAGGTCGTGTTGGGCATCGTCCTCGCGCAAATGGTGCTCGGACTGGTGATGGCACAGGTCCACATCTACTCGTGGGTGCAGGTGCTGCACGTTGGACTAGCGGCGATCCTGCTGACCTTCGTGTGGTTGTGGCGGTTTGGAGTTTCGCGGGTTGCTTGATTTTCCGGCTTCTCAATTCGCGCCGGATCGCCTTGATTTCGCCATGCCCGAACTCGAAGCGAATACCGTGCTCATCCTGCTGGGATCCTGTGTGGGGCTGCTGGTGTTGGCGTTGCTGCTGATTTTCCGGATGGCCTCGCGGGTTGCCAGGATTGAAAGCTTGCTCGGCCAGAATATCAGCCATTCCAGCGCTGCGGACGAGGCTCCCACCGTTGCTGAAACCTCACCGGGCGGGGCATTCGAGATGTTTCTCAGGGAGGATCCGGAGCGCCGCAATTTGTCCAAGTCCGAGCAGTTCAGCGCCTACCGGCAATGGAGGCACGAAAAGGGCATGAACTGGTCCAATACCTGATGTCTCCTCCCGCTGTTACAAAATGTGACAGATTTTCCTTTTTGGCATTGCATCCCGTCGGCTCGTTTGCATCCTCCGCCCGTCCGGAAATTCTTTGGAAAGGTTTCGGATTTTCGCTTGTGAAAAATTTCACAAGCTCCACCCTCCCTGCACTGCACCGCGCTTCTCATGGCAAACATTTTTCCTCGCTGGTCCAATCTACTGCCTCTCAAAATCGCTGTCTGCGCAGGGGCCGCAGCCGCCGGAGTGGCACTTGCCTTCTCCTACTACGCGACGCCGAAGCCCTTGGAGCCGGCTACCAGCCCTCGCAGCCGATCCCGTTCTCCCACAAGATCCACGTCGACCAGGTCGGTCTCGATTGCCGCTACTGCCACTCGTTCGTGGATGTCGACCGGCCACTCGAACGTGCCGACCGGCAGCACCTGCTGGAACTGCCACCAGCACGTCCAGCGTGACAGCCCGAAACTGGCACCGCTGCACCGGTCGATGGACGCTGAAGTACCCCGGCTACGACGGCAAGCCGATCGAGTGGGTGCGCATCCACAAGGCTCCCGACTACGTCTATTTCAACCACTCGGCCCACGTGAACCGCGGGATTTCCTGCCAAAGCTGCCACGGCGACGTCGACAAGATGGAAGTCGTCTACCAGGCGAACTCGCTTTCGATGGGCTGGTGCCTCGACTGCCACCACGCGCCGGAGAAAAACCTCCGCCCGCTCGAGGAGGTCTACAATTTCAACTACGACGCGGAAACCTACATTTCCGACAATCCTCAGCTGGGAGTGAAGACGACCGAGGACCTCGGCCTGAAGCTCAAGGAGGAGTACTGGTGAATCCGAAGGCAAAGCTGCACCACCTGTCACCGTTGATCCCCGACCGTCCGCTTTTCCAATTCCATCATTCTCGCAGTCCAACATGAGCAAACGCATCTTGCATCACCCCGAGGTTCCCGCCGGCGAAACCACCGTCGCCTGGCGAAGTGCGGGTCAGCTTGAAGACACCGCCGAATTCCGCCAATGGATGGATCGCGAGTTTCCGCAAGGCGCTGCCGAGTTGGAAAACGAGGAGGAGGTCGAAACCTCGCGTCGCTCGTTCCTCAAGTTGATGGGTGCGTCCACGGCGCTGGCCGGATTCGGAATGGCTGCCTGCCGCCGCCCGGAAAGCTACATCGTCCCCTACACCAAGGCCCCGGAATGGGTGATCCCCGGCAAGGCGACTTACTATGCGTCCTCGATGCCGCGCGCGACCGGAGCGACGCCGCTGGTGGTGACCACCTTCGAGGGACGTCCGACCAAGCTCGCTCCTAACAAGCTCCATCCGGATGCCGAGGGCACCGATGCGTTCGCCCAGGCTTCCGTTCTCGACCTTTATTCGCCGTCGCGCTCCCGCGGATTTCTCAAGTCGGGGAAAAAGGCAACCCGCGCGGAATTTCAGGCCGTGCTCACCGGCACTCGCCGGCGACAAGGCGTCGAAGATCGGCTTCCTTTTCGGAGCAGACGATTCACCGACCCGCAACAGCCTGACCAAGGTGCTGGCCACCAAGTTCGCCGCCGCGAAATTCTATCAATACGAGGCACTGACGGGCGAAGCCTCCAACACCGTCCTCGGTGATGGCGTGAAACTGGTGGCCGATTTCGCGAAGGCGGACCGCATTGTTTCACTGGATTGCGATTTCGTCGGAACCGATTCCCAAGGCCCGGTGACTCCCTTCTTCGACCGCCGCAAGCCAGAGGGCAAGGCGTATGAGTCCGCGCCGGACAAGAACGACATGAACCGGCTCTACTCGGTGGAAGCCGCATTCACCCTGACCGGTGGCATGGCGGATCACCGGTTGCGCGTCACACCGAGCCAGGTGAACGCGGTTGCCGCGCAGATCGCACGTGGCCTCGGAGTGAGTGCCGCCGTGGCCGCCGTTGTTCCCCCGCTAACAGATCCTAACCAGATTGAATGGGTCGCGGGTCTCGTCAAGGATCTGAAGGAAAGCGGTGGAAAGTCGGTGGTTCTCGCCGGTTCCCGTCAATCGCTCTCCGTTCATCTCATCGCGAACGAGATCAACCTGTTCCTCCAGAACATCGGCGAGGGGAAACCCTTGGTCGCCTTGCAAAAGGAAACAAAGGGTCTTGGCAACATCGGCAAGCTCAAGGCCGACATCGACTCCGGTGCCGTCGAGGTGCTGGTGATGATGACTCCCTCGAATCCCGTCTTCGACGCACCCGCCGATCTCAAGATTCGGCGAGTCGTTCGCCAAGCTCAAGACGAGCATTCACTGCGGCACCCGCACCGACGCCACCGCGCATGCCTCCACCTGGCATGTTCCTGCGGCACATTATCTTGAATCATGGTCGGACGCGCGCAGCGCCAAGGGAGTTTACACGGTCGTCCAACCGATGATCCTTCCTCTCTACAAGGACTGCGTTTCGGAACTGGAACTTTTGTTCGCCTTTCTGCCGGACGACGGAAAACTGCTCAACGGCGAGGGCGAAAAGGGTGCCGCTTCTCCGGCATACGATGCGGTGCGCTCCACCTTCGAAGGCATCGGCGGGGCAGGGGATGCCTCATGGAAGAAGCTTCTCCGTGACGGATTTTTCGCCGGTTCCACCTACGCGGCGGCGACGGTTTCTCCGAAAGGCGACATGTCGGCCCCATTTGTTTCCACGGTGGCCAGCAAGGACTCGCTGGAAGTGATTTTCGCCACTGACGCCTCGATCTTCGACGGTCGCTGGATCGACAACGGCTGGCTGCAGGAAGTCCCCGGATCCGATCTCCAAGCTGACCTGGGATAACGTCGCGCTGATCGCTCCGAAGACCGCCAAGGATCTTGGAATTTATAACCAGATCATCGCCACGGAAACGAGCACCGCCTCGCGTTCTCCCGACGATGAAGGTGAGAACCGCAAGTCGCCGATGATCACCATCACGGTGAATGGCGTTCCACTCGATATCCCGGTTCTCGTTTCCTTCGGCCAAGCCGAGAACACCATCGTCATCCCGCTCGGCTACGGTCAGGGATTTGATAAAGACGACGTTCTTGAGCGTGGTCCGAAAAACAGTTCGCATGTCGGACTCGTCGGCGTGAACCGCGGCTTCAATGCCTATCCGCTCCGCACATCCACCGATTCCTATTTCGCTACCGGTGCAACCGTCAAATTGATCGCCGGCAAGCGCTACCCGGTGGCGATCACCCAAGAGCACAGCGCGATGTATGGCCGCGCGCTCGCCCGCGAGGTTTCGACGCAGACCGACGAGCACAAGGGCGCCTTCAAGGAGCAGCTCGCGAATGTTCCGAAGCAGGGCAACGACTCCCACGCGCCTCCGAACATTTCCCTCTACAAGCCCCAGACCTCCGCGACTTTCCACCCCAACGCCGAGGGCAAGGCCGATACGTTCCTCAACGATCCGCTCCACCAGTGGGGCATGTCGATCGACCTTTCCTCCTGCATCGGCTGCAACGCCTGCACTCGTCGCCTGCCAGGCGGAGAACAACATTCCGATCGTCGGCAAGGACCAGGTCGCCACGCGGCCGCGAGATGCACTGGATCCGCATGGATCGCTATTTCGCGAAGCAGGACAAGTACATCGACGAGGAAGGCAACGAGCAGGAGACGCCGGAATGGGTCACGGACAACCCGGCGCTGGTCCCGCAACCGGTGGCCTGCGTGCAGTGCGAGTCCGCTCCCTGCGAAACCGTTTGCCCGGTCAACGCCACCGTCCACACCGAGGACGGCCTCAACGCGATGGCCTACAACCGCTGCATCGGCACCCGCTACTGCGCGAACAACTGCCCCTACAAGGCCCGTCGCTTCAACTTCTTCGACTACAACAAGCGCAACCCGCTCATCGCCCACAACCTCTACAAGGGCCCCTCGGCGAGAAGACAGGTCGGCGAGGCCGCCGCACCTTCAGAAGAACCCGAACGTCACGGTCCGCATGCGCGGTGTGATGGAAAAGTGCACCTACTGCGTGCAGCGCCTGAAGGATTCCGAGATCCGCCAGAAGCGCGGTCAGAAGCAGGAGGTGCTCGCCGCCGGCAAGCCATCCACCGAGGTGCAGGTCACCACGGAAACGCTCCGCATCCCGGTCGATTCGGTGAAGACCGCCTGTCAGGACGCCTGCCCGGCCGATGCCATCGCCTTCGGCAACCTGCTCGATAAGGACAGCAGAAGGTCCGCGCATAGGCCGCAGTCTCGAAGGAAGATCGCGCGCAACTACGACCTGCTCAACTACATCGGCACCCGCCCGCGCACCAGTTATCTGGCCCGCGTCAAGAACCCGAATCCAGACGATGCCGGATGCCAAGTTCATCGGCAAGGCCACCATCACACATGGCCTGATCGTCCATCAATCCGAGCTAACCATTTTCTCAAACCATGGCTTCCACCACACAGACCGCGCCTGCAGACCACGCACACCGGAGTGAAACTCCCGGTGCTCGAGCGTGAAAAGCTCATCCTCAACGACCGCTCCTACCACTGGATCACCGACCGCATCTGCGGCATCGTGGAAAACCGGCAGCCCTTCCTCTGGTGGCTGCTGTTCATCCCGTCCGCGCTGATCGCCCTGATCGGCGTCGGCGGCGGCCTGACCTACCTCGTTTCCACCGGCGTCGGTGTCTGGGGCATGTCAAACCGCGTGTTCTGGGGCTGGGACATCACGAACTTCGTGTTCTGGATCGGTATCGGCCACGCCGGAACCCTGATCTCCGCGATTCTTTTCCTGACCCGGCAGAAGTGGCGGACGTCGATCAACCGCGCGGCGGAAGCCATGACGCATCTTCGCCGTGATCTGCGCCGGTATCTTCCCGGCCTTCCACGTCGGCCGCGTCTGGATGGCCTGGTTCCTCGCGCCGGTCCCGAACGCCAACGCGATCTGGCAGAACTTCAAGTCGCCGCTGCTGTGGGACGTGTTCGCGGTCTCGACCTACTTCACCGTCTCGCTGATCTTCTGGTATCTCGGCCTGGTCCCCGATCTCGCGACCATCCGCGACCGCTGCAAGCCCGGCATCCGCAAGATCCTCTACGGCATCTTCGCCCTCGGCTGGCGCGGCGGCAACCGCCAGTGGCGCCACTACGAAATGGCCTACCTCCTCCTGGCCGCGCTTTCCACCCCGCTGGTGCTCTCGGTGCACTCGGTCGTTTCCTTCGACTTCGCCACCTCGATCGTTCCCGGCTGGCACACCACCATCTTCCCGCCCTACTTCGTCGCCGGCGCCATCTTCGGCGGCTTCGCGATGGTGCTCACCCTCATGGTTCCCGCCCGCTTCATCTACGGCCTGCAGGACCTGATCACCATGAAGCACATCGACAACATGGCGAAGATCATCCTGCTGACCGGCACGATCGTCGGCTACGCCTACCTGATGGAGCTCTTCGTCGCCTGCTACTCGGGCGCGCATCTACGAAATGGACGCCTTCAAGTTCCGCATCGCCGGTCCTTACTGGTGGGCCTACGCGGCATGATGTCCTGCAACGTGCTCTCGCCGCAGATCTTCTGGTTCAAGGCCTGCCGCGAGAACCTCTGGGTCGTCATGATCGTCGCGATGTGCGTGAACGTCGGCATGTGGTTCGAGCGCTTCGTCATCATCGTCACCACGCTCGCCCGGATGTTCCTGCCCGGCGACTGGAAGACCTACTCGCCCGAGCTGGGTCGAGATCATGACCTTCGTCGGCACCATCGGCCTTTTCCTCGCGCTGTTCCTCCTCTTCCTGCGCTTCCTGCCCTGCATCAACATCGCCGAGGTGAAATGGACACTTCTGGAGTCCGATCCGCATTTCGACGACCACCACGACCATCCGGACCACGGCGTCGTCAAGGAAGCCGCCTATCAGAAGGAGCTGGTCGGCGAGAAAATCTGAAATCTGCAAATCTCAAATCTGAAATCCTCACTGTGAGCACCACCCGCAAACGCGTTTACGGCTACCTGGCCGAGTTCAAGAGCGCATCCGCTCTTTACAAGGCAGCGGAAAAGATCCGCGACGCCGGATTCAGGAAATGGGATTGCTATTCGCCCTATCCGATCCACGGCCTCGACGCGGCGATGGGCATGAAGCGCTCGATCCTTCCCTGGTTCGTCTTCTTCGGCGGCATCACTGGCACCGCCACCGCCTTCGCGCTGGCCTACACCACCCAGGTCGTGATCTACCCGACGGTGGTGCAGGCCAAGCCCGCCAACATCTTCACGGTGCCGGCCTTCTTCCCGATCATGTTCGAGCTGACGATCCTGTTCTCCGGCTTCACCACACTGTTCGGCCTGCTCGCGCTGATCCAGCTCCCACGACTCAACCACCCGCTGTTCGCCAGCCGCCAGTTCCACCGCGCTACCGACGACGGCTTCTTCATCGCCATCGAGGCCCGCGATCCGAAATTCAGCCCTGAACGGCACCCACGACCTGCTCGCTGAAATCGGCGGGGCCAACATCGAACTCGTCGAGGAAGAGGACTGAATCGTGATCTCCAATTTCAAATTTCAAATTTCAAATCTCTAGTACCGATGCGCTACTTCTTCCTCGCCTACGCGCTCATCGCGCTGCTCGTCGTCGGACTCTTCGGAGTCCGCGGGCAGAAATTCTCGAAGCCGCCCGTCCGGATCTTCCCGGACATGGACGACCAGGACAAGCTGAAGGCCCAGAAGCCGGACGCCTTCTTCGCGGATGACCATGGCAGCCGTCTCCCGGTTGGCCAGACCCAGCCCCGTGGTTTCAACGAGGACGGCAAGCTTTCCATCGGCGGAATTCCTGAATACGAGTTCGGCGGCCAAACCGGCTATTATTACACCGGACACGTTGGCGACTACTTCGGCACTGGAATGCCTGAGGAACTCGGGCTGACGGCCGAGAATGCCGAGGCCTTCATTCATCGCGGCAAGGAGCGCTTCGAAATCTATTGTTCCGTCTGCCACGGCAAATCCGGCGACGGACAAGGGATCACCAGCCAATATGGCGTTCCCGCGATCGCCAATTTCCACCTCGATAACTTCAAGTCCGCCGCTTATCCGGACGGCCGGATGTTCGAGACGATCACCAACGGTAAGGGCATGATGGGCGCTTACGGCTACAACATCCCTGTCCGCGACCGCTGGGCGATCATTTCCTACGTCCGCACCCTGCAGACCGCCAAGGAAGCGCAAACCAAGGCTCAATAACTCCTTTTCCGAATTCCACATGTCTCACCACGTCACATCCGCGGACATTGCGATCAACGGCGATCACCTCGACGCCTCAAAGGTTTCCAAAGTGAAAGGTGCTGCCGGGCTCATCGCCGTCGTCGGTACGGTCATCAGTCTCTACCTGTTGTTTTTTGCTCCGACCGGTTCCAGGGCACCTATGCTTACTCTTGGCTGTTCGCGTTCTACTTCTTCCTGACCTTGTCCATTGGTGGCGTCTTCTGGATGCTCCTTCACAATGTCTCAAACGCGAGCTGGGGAACTTCGGTACGCCGCGTCTTCGAGAACCTCGGTTCGACATTCCCTTGGATGATGCTTTTCAGCATTCCTCTTCTGGTTCCACGTGTTCAGCACTATCTCTACGAGTGGATGAACATTCAGCGGAATCCGACATCAAGGGACCGGTGAAGGAGTGGCTGCATCACCATGATCACCTGATGGCCAACAAGTTTTGGTTCATGAACATTCCTTTCTGGTATGGCCGCGTGGCGTTCTATGCCATCGTGTTCAGCGCCGTCATCATCGGCCTGCGCAAACTTTCGACCGATCAGGACACTGACCCGACTCCCGGAACCTGGCGGTTGCTCAAGGCCCGCTATCACTCGAACTACCCGCTCATCATCTTCGCGCTGACCATCACCTTCACCGGTTTCGATTTCGCGATGGGCCTCGACTACAAATGGTTCTCCACCATGTGGGGCGTCTATCTGTTCGCTGGAGCCGCGCTCAACTCGATGGCGGTCGGCGTGATCGTCTGCACCTGGCTGAAAAGCATGGGTCACCTCAAGAACGTCACGGGTCCCGAGCATTTCCACATCATGGGCAAGCTGATGTTCGCCTTCACGACCTTCTGGGCCTACATCTCTTTCTCGCAGTTCTTCCTGATCTGGTATGCGAACATCACCGAGGAAACGTCCTACTTCCTCACCCGCAACACCGGACTCTGGAACACCGCGATGATCTGCCTGGTCTTCGGCCACTTCGTCATCCCCTTCATTGTCCTGCTTCAGGCTTGGCTCAAGAAGAACCCGAAGCTCCTCTCCATCGTCGCCGTTTACACGCTCTGCATGCACGTGTTGGATCACTACCTCATCATCATCCCCGAGCGTGGGGTGTCGTTGGGCAACATCGATCATAAAGTCTTTGGAGATATCATTCCCTCCATCCCCCACGCCTTCTGGGGCGACATCCTCGCCTTCGTGACCATCGGTGCCGGGTTCGTGTTCTTCCTGATCCGCGCCCTCGGCCAACACTCGCTCTATCCGAACCGCGACCCGCGCATTCTCGAATCCGCGAACGTTTCCAACTGATTTTCCTTTCCCGCACATGGACCCCACCCGCGACAATCCGCTGATCCGCTTCGCCACCTTCTGGTGGGGCATCGCCACGTTCTTCATCTTTGCCCTGCTTCTGGCCGTGATCTGGATGTTCAACGACTCCGAGGCACCGACCATGGAGGAGGCCGCTTCCGTTCCACGCTATGCGACGAAGGCGAAAATCGATGCCGCGCAGGCTGCCAACATTTCCCAAGAGGCGATCAGCGCCGCGATCGTTACCGAAGCAAAGAAGCTGGTGGGTTCCAAGCCGATCGCCGTCGAGAAGCCCGAGCAGGTGGTTCCCGGTTCGGAGACCTCCAGGAAACTGGCCGCAGCTCCTCCGGTGGACACCGCCGCGATGGACAAGGCTCCCGCAACCGATGAACCGGTGGACGAGAAGCTGATGGAGATCGGCAAGGCACAGTACCTTGTTTGCGGTGCGTGCCACGGCCAGAACGGCGAGGGCACCCCAATCGCACCGCCGCTCGCCGGCTCAGAGTGGGTGACAGGTCCGATTTCGAACCTCATCAAGATCCAGCTTCGCGGTCTTCAGGGACCGATCACCGTTGCCGGCAAGGAATACAACCAGCCCGGTGGAATGGCTCCGCTTTTCTATCAGACCGACGAGCAGATCGCTGGGGTTCTCACTTACGTCAGGAACAGCTTTGGAAACAAGGCGTCCGGCGTGAAACCCGAGCAGGTCGCCGCGCTTCGCAGCGAGGTGGGCAAGCCTCAGGTCACCGTCGAGGAACTCACCAAGCCGTAACCCCATTTTCCTTCCCATTTCCCAAAGCCGATGTCCTCATCCAGCTCAAATACCTCAGACCAGGACGCCCTCTTGCGCGCCGGGATTGACCGTTCGCTTCGTCACCCGGTGATGTTCTTCCTGACCAGCGGCGCTGCATGGCTCGCGGTGTCCATCGTTCTTGGAATCATCTCCTCGGCCAAGGTGCACAGCCCCGAGTTCCTGGCGGGTTGTCCTTGGCTCACCTACGGCCGGGTTTTTCCTGCCCACGTGAACGCTTTCGTCTTTGGCTGGGGATTCCAGGCGGCCTTTGCCGTGATCATCTGGATGATGGCGCGTCTCTCCCGCAAGGAGTGCACCGCTTCAGGCATCATTCTAACCGCAGGGCACGTCTGGAACCTTACCGTGATGGCCGGAATCGTCGGCATCCTTTCCGGAAATGGTACCAAAATGCCATGGATGGAGTTCCCCGCCTTTACTTGGCCGGTCTTGCTTTTCACCTACTTCGCGATCCTGATCTGGTCCTTCGTCCAGTTCCGCGTCCGTCCCGAGGGTCATGTCTATATCTCCCAATGGTATCTGCTAGCAGCGTTGGTTTGGTTCCCATGGATCTTCATCACGGCGAACACCTTGCTCCATTGCATTCCAGGACATCCGGTCATGGCCGCGGGAATCAACGCATGGTATAAATCCGCGCTGATCTTCCTGTTCTTCACGCCGGTGGCACTTGGCACCGCTTACTACCTGGCACCCAAGGTCACGGGCAAACCGGTCCACAGTTACTCGCTCGCCAAGCTCGGGTTCTGGTCGCTCGCGGTCATCGCTCCGTGGGCCGGCATGCAGAAACTCACGGGTGCGCCGATTCCCTATTTCCTCCCCTATGTGGGCGCTGCCGCAACCGCATTGATTTTTGTTCCGTCCGTCGCCGCCGCGATCAACCTCCTCCGGACAGCGACGTCCTCCGAGTCGGTCATGGCGGGAAGTCCTTCGCTCCGTTTCACGGTCGCGGGAATCGTTGGTTTGTTGGTTCTGGCTTGCGCGGGTGTGTTCCTGAATCTTCCGAACACGACATTGCCACTCACCCAGTTCTCGCTCTCCGGTTATGGCTTTGATATTCTCGCCCTCTACGGATTCTTCAGCTTCGTGATGTTCGGCGCGGTCTATTTCATCGTGCCCCGCATCACCCGCCGCGAGTGGTTGTCACGTCGCTTGATCAAGATCCATTTCCTTTTCTCGGCCTACGGCGTCATCTCGGTGGTGATGTTCTCCATCCTCGGTGGACTTCAGCAGGGAATCGGCCAGGAAGACTGGACTCAGCCATGGCAGGGTGCCGCGACACGTGCCTATCCCTATGCGGTGGGAACCACGATCGCATGGTGCTTCATTCTCTTTTCCAACGTCTTCTTCTTCATCCATCTCGCGCTGATGTGGTTGCGTCTCGGACGCCGCAGTTCGCACCCGACCTTGCTCGTTACCGCTCACGGTCACGTGAGCCCGCACGGTGAGGAAGGTGACATCGACAACGCGGGTCCCGGCAGCATCGCCGCCCACTGACATCGGAATCCAGGTTTCAATCTCCAGCAAATTTTCAAATGAGTTTCCGCACATTCATCCTCGGTCTATCAACCAGCTTCGGCATCGCGTGGCTCGCGATCATCGTGGTGCCCTTCATCAAGATGAGGAACCTCGCTCCCATCGAGCTCAACGAGGCGACTGACGGGGCGACCGGCATCTTTTTCCCAAAACGCACGGGACGCGTGGCCGATGGTTCCAAGATCTATGGCGAGAATGGTTGCTACCTTTGCCACACGCAGTTGGTTCGCCCGACCTATGCGGGCAATGATCTCTACCGTCCCGACTGGGGTGGCCTGAAGTCGGATCCTGATCGTGGCGACACACGCCGCGAAACAAACGCCTACGACTTCTTCGGCGAGGACTTCGCGCAAATCGGTGTTTCCCGCATGGGGCCGGATCTTTCCAATCTCGGACGCCGCGTCGAGGCGGAGTATGCCAAGGGGGGCGATCCTGAAAAGTGGCTTTACGCGCACCTCTACAATCCACGCAACGAGCCCCAGCGCTGGAAGTCCACCTGCCCGTCCTATCGCTTCATGTTCGAAAAGCGTGCGGTCAAGGGCGATGTGAATGATGATGCGCTTCCATTCGGACGGAAGGATGGCATGGAGCTCGTTCCAAATTCCGATGCCAGGGCGCTTGTCTCCTATTTGCTCTCCCTCAAGAAAGACCAGAAGGTCCCTGCTGTCCTTGATTTCGCCCCTGCGAAAAAGAAGGGTTGATCCCTTGAATGAATTTCCATTTCACCTACCTTCCAACATGTCACAATCTAACCAAAAGCCGGACCTTGATGAATCCATCAACGTGACCGAGGCTCATGGTCGTGTGGTCCGCGAGGCCGCAGCCTGCGCCCGGGAAAACCGGATCGCCGACAACGGGATCGCGCCCGTGTCCTTGTGGGCATTCGTGGCCTGCGCGGTGGTCATGATCGTTGCCGGTGGCATCCTCGGCACAGGCGGAAGCTTGTTCGCCTATGGTTCCACCTTCCGCGAGGGATATGTCCGCACTCCCGCTGGCGGGACTGAGGATACCGGTCCTGTCCCCAAGGAGGCGCTCGCTGCCTACATGGCCAAGGGTGCGAAGATCTATTCCGCGAAGTGCAACGGTTGCCACGGCGCGGATGCGAAGGGCAACGGCTCAACCTTCCCTTCACTTGCCGGGACTCCCTGGCCTATCGGTGAAACCGAACGTTTCGCGATGATCATCCTCAACGGGCTCGAAGGTCCTATTGACGATGGCAAGACCTATGGTGTCATGCCCCCGCAAGGGATTGGCATGACCGCTGAGGATCTCGCGGGAATCATGACTTACGTCCGCAACAATTTCGGGAATTCCACAGGCGATGTGGTGACCGTGGAAATGGCGAAGGCCGCCCTTGAGATTTCAGCCAATCGCAAGAACGTCGGCAAGGCCGTCACCGCTGCGGAACTGGAGGCGGATCATCTCAAGAATCTGCCGGGTGAGGTTCTCGATCCGAAGACCCTTCTTGATCCCATCACCCTTGAGCCTGCCAAGGCTCCCTGATCCCGATTTTCGACTCAAACAAGCAATCCAATCCTTTCATTGATCCAACACAGACGAGACGGTTCGCCGCCTCTTCCCAACTGGAACTACCAACGCCGCAAGACGGAATTATGAGCTCTCACGCCACCCCACACGCCGGGCACGATGCCCACCACGACGATCATCACCATGAGCAGGGTTTCTGGTCGAAGTATGTCTTCTCGACCGACCACAAGATGATCGGAATCCAGTACGGAATCACCGCCATGTGTTTCCTGGCGTTCGGTTTCTACCTGATGATGGTGATGCGCTGGAGCATCGCCTATCCGCACCAGCCGCTTCCCGAGTGGATGAGCTGGATCTTCACCGACGGCTGGAAGGCACGTTGGTTGCAGGATGGCAAGGTGACCGGTGAAACCTACAACATGTTCGGTGCCATGCACGGGACCATCATGGTGTTCCTCGGCATCGTTCCACTCGGCTTCGGTGCGTTCGGAAACTACGTCACTCCCTTGCAGATCGGTGCGGTGGACATGGCGTTCCCCCGCCTCAACATGGCGAGCTACTGGATCTATCTGATCGGCGGCCTGATCATGTGCGGCTCGTTCTTTATGGAGTCCGGCTCCGCCAAATCCGGTTGGACGAACTACTCGCCTCTCGCGGGCTTTGCCGACGGCCAGGTGGTCAACCAGTTCCTCGCGGGCCAGTCCCAGTGGTTGATCGGCCTTGTCTGCCTGATCACTTCCTCGCTCCTGGGATCGGTCAATTTCATCACCACCATCATCAACCTGCGGGTCCGTGGCATGACGTGGATGCGCATGCCCTTCTTCGTGTGGTCGATGCTGGTGACAGGCTTCCTTCTCCTTCTCGCGTTCCCTCCGCTTGAGGCCGCGGGCATCATGCAGTTGATGGACCGGGTGGGGTACTCGTCATTCTTCATGCCTTCCGGCCTCTTCACCAAGAGCGAGGGGCTCGCCGATCTCTCAGGTGGCGGTTCGCCATTGCTGTTCCAGCACCTTTTCTGGTTCCTCGGCCACCCTGAGGTTTACGTGCTGCTCTTGCCAGCATTCGCCTGTGTGAGCGAAATCATTCCCGCCAACACCCGCAAGCCGCTCTGGGGTTACAAGTCGATGGTCTATTCGGTTCTCGTGCTCGGCTTCCTGTCCTTCATCGTGTGGGCCCACCACATGTACATGACCGGGATGGGTGCTGCGGTTTCCACGTTCTTCCAAACCACGACGGTCCTCATTTCCGTCCCGTCCGTCGTCATCATCACCTCGATGTTGATCTCGCTCTGGGGTGGATCGATCAAGTTCACTCCACCCATGATGTGGGCTTGCGCCTTCATTCCGATGTTCGGGATCGGTGGTTTAACCGGACTGCCGCTGGCCTTCAACCTCGCCGACCTACACCTGCACGACACCTACTATGTCATCGGTCACTTCCACTACGTGGTGGCACCGGGTATCCTGTTCGGCTTCTTCGCGGGGATCCTCCACTGGTATCCCAAGATCACCGGACGCTTCATGAGCAAGACGCTCAATCATCTCCATTTCTGGCCCAGCCTGATCTGCATGAACATCATCTTCTTCCCGATGCTTGTCCAGGGGATGGCCGGATTCCACCGCCGTTGGTACAACGGTGGCGATGCCTACCTTTCGCGTGCCGCGGATAGCGTGAACGTCTTCGGAAATACCGTTGCCGAACACATCGACATGAACATCTTGATGTCCATGGGTGCATGGACCATGGCGTTCTTCCAGATCTTCTTCTTCATCAACCTCGTGATTTCCTGGAAGTTCGGCAAGAAGGTGACCAGTGACAATCCATGGAACGCGACCACCCTGGAGTGGGCGACACCGACACCTCCGGGCCATGGCAATTTCCTCAAGGATCCGGTCACCTATCGTGGTCCTTACGAATACAGCCGTCCGGATTGTGACGAGGATTTCCTTCCCCAGTGGATCGAACCAAAGCATGCCGAACCAGCCGCCAAACCGGTGCCGAAGCACTAACCGATTCTCGCTCCGGTCACCCCACCAGCCTTCCTATCTATCAAATGGAAATTCCCTACGTCGTCACTCCCCGAAAGGACACCGGCCTCTTCAACTCGAAGATCGCCATCTGGTTGTTCCTCGCCTCCGAAGTCATGCTCTTCGGCGGATTCTTCTCGGCCTATGTGTTCCTCCGGCTCGGAGCGGACTATCCGTGGCCCGAGCGGACTCTGCCCGTGCTTCCCGGCCTGATCAATACCTTCGTCCTGATCGGTTCCTCGGTCACCGTGGTGTTCGCGTGGGCTTCTCTGAAAATGCGTGAGTGGCGGAAATTCCAGATTCTTCATGGGCATCACCGTGTTCTGCGCCCTGATCTTCATGGTTCTCAAGGGCATCGAATACAACGTGAAGTTCCATCACCAGGCGCTCAGCCTCAAGGATTACACCGTCATCGAAGGTCACCTTGGCAAGGAGATGGATGAGAATGAAGCAAGCCCGTGCTCAATCACCATGGCAAGCGAAGTCGAGGAGAACCTCATCTATGTGGAGACCTCGAAGCTGACTTACAACACCCGTCGCTTCTACAAGCCTTGGATCGAGGAATTGCTCACCCAAGCCGAGCACCACAAGTCGAAGATCGTCCTGGCCGCCGACGTGAGCGCAGTCACCAAGGAAAAGGGTGCTCCGGAAGTGATCGCCAAGGCTGGAGAGCCACTCTCCATTTCATTGCTTGAGAAGATCCAGAAGGTCCACCTCGATGCCGCGGCACACAACAGCGCCTATCGCACCGAAGCGCTTCGGGAAGAGTGGAAAAAGGCCAAGAAGCTCCACAAGGGCGAGAGCGACTGGAAGTATGCTTCCGAGGTCAACATCGACATGAAGGCGCTTGAGCCGCTGCTCCTCACGGAAATTTCGAGTGTTTCCTTCAACGTCGATCCCCCTGCCAAATTTGATTTTGCACCACGCGACATCAAGGAAGCGGAGAGCCAGTCGGTCCTTCGCGACGATACGGTGGTTGAAGGCAAGTTGTTGGAAAGTCCCATGGTGTTCCACTATGTTGACGCCATCGATTTCCAAGCTCTCGCCATGAAGGCGGAGGAGAAGGGGATTGATCCGGAAGTGGCCATCGAGAACTCATGGTTGATCAAGAACAACGTGTTCGCCAAGGAAGCTTGGGATTGGAACAAGATTCAGGTTGCCAAGATCGAGAAGGAGTTGCTCGAAAAATACGGCATCGACAAGAAAACCGGCAAGCCGAACCGCGAGCCCACCCACAAGGAGCGTTACCGCGTGGGTTGGAAAGATTTTGTGGCAAAGGCCGATGGAGTGGATCGGGATAATGAGAAGATCTTCCTCAACGAGGAGTTTTTCGGACCGGATTACCATACCCGCGAGGCGAAGGAGACATTTGCCGAACTTTCGGTTCCTCGGGAGCAGGTTCGTTTCGCCTCCAAGTTCACGCCCGCGTGGAACACCTACTACGCCATCTACTTCACGATCACCGGACTTCACGGTCTCCACGTCATCGGTGGCGCGCTCGTCCTCGCCTATTACCTCTTCTTCGGTCGCAAGATGTATCTCACCAATCCCGAGTGGCTCGCCAACCGGGTTGAGATCGGCGGCCTTTTCTGGCACTTTGTTGACTTGGTCTGGATCTTCGTTTTCCCGATCCTCTATTTGATGTAAGCGCTTTCACCTTCAATTCTAAATTCGAAATCATATGGCAGATACCCCAGAGGCGATCAAGAAATCCGTCCGGACCTACCTCTTCGTGGGCGGTGTTCTCTTCCTTGGAACCATCCTCACCGTCATGGTGGCGACCGTGCCAGCATTGGATGTCGGCAAGCACGGATTCGACAAGTGGGACTGTATCCTCGGTCTAACCATCGCGACCATCAAGGCATGTCTTGTTGCATTTCATCTTCATGCACCTTAACCATGAGAAGAAGGCGGTTTACTGGCTCTTCGCATCCGGCTTGTGCATGGTTTGCAGCCTGGCCGGCCTGACGGCACTCGCCATCGGGGATCCCATCTTCGACAATTTCTTCTACTCCGGCCACTGATCCCAACCCCACCGAACCATGTCACTCAAAGGATTCCATATCGTCTTCGTCACCGTGAGCACCTTGCTCTGCGTTTTCCTGGCGTTGTGGGCATTCCTGCTGGCTGCGGATTCGGGTGGTGTGACCTTTGCCATCGGCCTGGTGGGTGTTCTCGGGGCGGTTTCATTGCCCATTTACGGAGTCTATTTCTATCGCAAGATCACCCGGATCCACGTCTGATCCATTCAACCAATTGACCCTCATGATTTCGATTCCCAATCTTCTATCCTGCTCCTCCTGCCGCGAAACAATGATCGCCGCCGGAGGTGAAGCCGCGAGTTGGTCGATCTTCTTCCTGCTTGGCGTCATCCTTGCGGTTTTGGCCGTTTTGGGGTATTCCATGTTCCGTCTCGCCCGCCGGGAGAAGGAGAATTTCGATCCCTCGCTTTCCGACGACTACGTTCCCGCCAAGTCGCACCAATAGGGCGGGCGCATTTGATTTCGTTTCCAGTTCAAGATTTTCACAACTATGAGTCCTTCCAAGTTTCTAGGCATCCCGGAGAATTTTTCCGCCCACGGTGGTCAGGTGGACCACATGATCGACGTTGTCCATTGGTTCATGATCGCCTTGTTCGTCGGTTGGACGCTCTTTTTCTTCTATTGCATCTTCCGATTCTGGCACAAGAACCACCCCAAGGCATCCTATGACGGTGTGAAAAGCCATCTTTCCAGCCACCTGGAGGTTGGCGTGATGATCGTGGAAGCCGTTCTTCTTCTTGGATTCGCGTTCCCGCTCTGGGCCGAGCGGGTGGATAGCTGGAAAGCCGTCCAGAACCTGAATCCTAACCGCGTCCGTGTCGTTGGCTGGCAATTCGGCTGGACCTATCACTATCCCGGTGCGGACAACAAGTTCGGTCGCGTGGACCCGAATCTCATTTCCGGAACCAACGATCTCGGGATCGACTACTCGGATCCCAACGCGCTAGATGATTTCACCAGTCCCATCTTGAAACTTCCGGTGGACCAACCGGCGGTGCTCAACATCGGCACCAAGGACGTGATTCACAACTATTGCATCGTCCCGATGCGGATCCAGCAGGACGCGATTCCCGGTCGTGAGATCCCGATGTGGTTCACCCCGGTCAGGACCTTGGAAACCTACGTCGTCTGTGCTCAGCTTTGCGGCGAAGGGCATGGCAACATGGTCGGTTCCATGGAAGTGATTCCAAAGGATCAGTATGACTCGTGGTTCAAGACCCAGACGGAAAGCGCGCTGAAGGCGAATAGCCCGAAAGAGCCGGTCACGGCCCAGGTGCAGCAACGTTAGAAACATCCGATGGCGGACATCACCGAGATCGATCGCGAGGATTTCCGCAACCTCCTCATCGAGATCGGGAAGACGAGGATTCCCTTCGGAAAATTCGGCATCAAGGCTTACCCTCCGGCGGGTGTCCCGATCATGGATCTGCCCATGGAATACCTTTGTTGGTTTCTTGAAAGAGGATTTCCAAAAGGTCGGCTCGGCGAGCTGATGGCGCAGGTCTGCGAGATCAAGTCGGTGGGCATGGACTCGGTGTTCGATCCCATCCGTCGCGCCAATGGCGGGCGATTCAAGCTTCTCCCGACCCGCCGCAAGTCATTCGACTTCGAGTGAGGAAACCGGACCGGCGGGCGGCAGGTGCGGTGGCCGTTTCCATTGCATCAGGAGGTTCGCGGCAAGGATCAGGGTCCCTCCGGCGATGAGTTGGACGGATAGCGATTCATTGGGATAGCTGCTGCCGATCAGCTCACCCAACATGGCGGGAAGGAACAGGACGAAGATCGCGGTGAATACCGGTTCGATCGTGTAGATCAATCCCGCTTCGGTCGCCGAGACGTGTGGCTGCCAGACATTCATGAGCACGTAAGCTCCAACCGAGCAAAACAAGGCGAGCGAACAGACAATGACCGCCGAGGCCACCGACGCCCCCGCCATGTAGCAGGATTTCAAATCAGGGGCAGCCACCATCGAGATCGGCACGAACAGGACAGCGATCCCGAGAAACATGACGAAGCTCACGGGGATTCCACGATTGCCCCGATAGCGGGGATTCTCCAATGCGAGGATCTGGAATGTGAAAAGCACGGTGGCTGCGAGCGTTTCGATTTCCCCCCGGCCTAACTGAAGGTGTCCAGGACTCACTCCGGACAGGATGGCACCTCCGGCAAGCACCATCAGGGTTGCGATCATCACCTTTGAAGCGGGCATTTTCCGCAGGCGGATGCTGGCCCAGAGAGGCAGGAATATGCAGTAGGCCTGCGTGAGGAAGGCGGATGTCGATGCGCTGGCATGGGCCAATCCGTCGGCCTGGATCCACATGCCGGTGCCGCCCCAGAAGGCGATGACCAGTCCTTGTCGCCATTCGCGCGGAGTCGGAGGCTTTCGTCCAACGACCAATGGGACAAGCATCAGTGCGCCGATGCCGAACCTCGCGGTTTGCATCCATGAAGCAAGGAAAAGGCTGGAAGCCCCCGGCAAGCGCGAGGACTGCTCCAGATGCAGGGCCTTCACCAGCGGGAAGCTCAGCCCCCACAATGCGCAAGCGATGATGAGGAGAAATACCGGCATGTGCGTGCAGGGAGATTGATGGGTTTGAATGCCCCCGCAAGCCGCGAAATGATTGCCCTGATCCCGGACGATGATGTGCGATGCGAATTGCCGGGAATTTCATGTTTTCTTCATTGGCATTTCACGGTGAGCGGTTGAAATCCATGGATGCCACGTCTCCTGCTTGTTGAAGATGAACCCGCGATCGCCGACACCCTCGTGTATGCGCTAGGAACCGAGTGCTTCGAGGTCACCCACGCCTTGACCGGTGCCGACGCGCTGGCGGCGGCGGAAAGGGAGACGTTCGACTTCGCGATCCTTGACATCGGACTGCCGGACATGACCGGACTCGACGTCTGCCGCAAGCTCCGGGAAACCTCTTCCATTCCGGTCCTCTTTCTAACTGCCCGTGACGGCGAAGTGGACCGCATCCTCGGACTGGAGCTGGGTGGTGACGATTACGTGACCAAGCCATTCTCTCCACGCGAGATTGTTGCCCGTGTTCGCGCCATCCTGCGACGCTCACAATCGGGAAATTCCCAATCACCGGCCGCGACCGCCAGCGTTCCTGCAGGGACGTTGCATCATGACACCTCGGCGATGCGCATTCACTGCCATGGACAGGCTTTGGATCTGACCGCCCATGAATACAAGCTGCTGCTTGTCCTGCTAGGGAAGCCCGGGCGCGTCTTCACCCGCGACCAGTTGCTCGAATACGCGTGGGAAGATCCCGGCGCTGTTACCGACCGCACCATCGACGCCCACGTGAAATCGATCCGGGCCAAGATGCGCGCCGTAAGGGTGGGGGCGGAGGATCTGATCGAGACACGCCGCGGATTGGGCTATTTGCTTTCCCTGTGACACCGTCATGCGTTTCACCCGTGTCACCCTGTTCTTCATCGCGTTCATCATCACGCTCGGTTTCTATCAGCTAGCCCGGCATTTCCTCGCGGAGGTCGAGCCGCAGACCTTCCAGGCGACCGAGGAAGTCATGGTGGACGTGGCGAATGTTCTCGCGGAAGGGGTCACGGCTGATGTTCAGGAACATCACTTCAGGTCGGACGACCTGCGCAAGGCATTCGAAGGCGCGCATCGCCGGGTGATCGAGGCCCGGATCTTCGAGCACACAAAGCGCAGGATCGGAATCAATGTCTATCTCACGGATTCGAAGGGCATCGTGATATTCGACTCCCAAGGAGGTCGTCGGGAAGGACAGGACCTCTCATCGATGCTGGATGTCTCCAAGACGATGAATGGGCAGTATGGTGCCAGAAGCAGCCGGGATCATAAGAAGGACTCCACTTCCTCGGTTCTCTATGTTGCCGCGCCCGTGGGAGATCCTGCGAAACCGGATGGAGTTCTAACGGTGTTCAAGGCGCAGGCGGACGTTCTTCCGCTCGTCTATCAACGTCGCCGGATCATCTACACCGCCTGCGGCCTGATCGGCGGCGGAATTCTTTTCCTCATCGCCGCCGTTTTCCTCTGGCTATTTCACCCCATCGGCAAGATCACTGATTATGCCCGAGCCATCGAGCGAGGCGAGCGACCTCCAAAGCCGAAGATCGGCATCGGACGCGAGGTGAACACACTCGCCCATGCGCTCGACTCGATGCGCGATGTTCTCGAGGGGCGACGCTACGCCGAGCGTTATATCCAGACGCTCACCCATGAGATGAAAAGCCCGCTTGCCGCCATCCGTGGCGCTGCCGAGTTGCTGGACGAAGAGATGCCTGTCGCAGTGCGCAAGCGTTTCCTTGAGAACATCCGGGCCGAGACCGCCCGCAGCGAGCGCCTGATCAACCGTCTGTTGGAACTTTCCGCCATCGAGGGGCGGGCCAGTCTGGACACCCCCGAGGAAGCCGATTTTCGAAGTATCGTGGCCCGTGCCATCGACCAGGCGAGACCGCTTGCGGAGGTCGCCGGTGTTGAGCTTTCCTATCAGGAGGTCTCCTCTCCCGTGATGATCCACGGAGATGCGTTCATCCTCCGGGCGGCGGTGACCAACCTTCTTGAGAATGCGGTGGATTTCTCTCCCCTCGGATCCTCGGTCCGGATCAGCCTTGAGATGATCGGGACGAATGTTGTTCTAACAATCCGTGATCATGGCCCGGGGATTCCGGACTACGCGAGGGAAAAAATATTCGACCGTTTCTATTCGCTGCGCCACCACACCTCCAAGCGGAAGGGGACGGGCCTCGGCCTGACGCTTGTCAAGGAAGCCGCCGAACTCCACTGCGGATCCATCAGCCTGGAACCGGCGGATGGTGATGGAACCACCGCGAGACTGGTATTGCCTCTGGCTTGACCTGTTTCTTCCCGGAAATTTCACAGAAGCCGCATCACCGTTTCACGGAGCGGAGACTTGATGGCGGGGTCAACTCCACCACGCGCCATGAAACTCCATTATCGCCTTGCCTACTTGCTCCTGATTGCAACTCTCCTTCTAACATTCGCTCGTGCCGATGAGCGGTCGGCTCCGTATTTCCAGGTCATCGGGAATCGTGACGAGGCCTCAGGCGTCCAGCTCCCGTTGAAATCGTCCGCCGTCAAGGTGGTCATCGACGGGACCATTGCACGGGTGCATCTCAAACAACGCTACGCGAACTCCGGCAGCGTCCCAATCGAGGCGATCTATGTCTTTCCCGCCTCCACCCGCGCCGCCGTCCACGGAATGACGCTGGTCACAGGTGGGAAGGTGATCTCTGCCAGGATCAGGGAATCCGCGATGGCGAAGTCCGAGTATGAAACCGCGAAGGCGGAGAAGAAGACTGCCGCCCTGCTGGAGGAGCACCGCGCCAATGTCTTCCAGATGTCGGTGGCCAACCTGCTCCCCGGTGACGACATCGACGTGGAAATCGATTGGACGGAGACCATTCCGGCGATCGATTCCACCTACGAGTTTGTTTTTCCAACCGTGGTGGGACCGCGCTACACCGGCGGATCAGGAGCGGCGAAGGGAGAGACATGGAGCGCGAATCCGCATCTTGCTCCAGGCGCACCGAGTCCCGCCAGCTTCGCGCTGGATGTCTCGCTAACCACGACCTTGCCGCTTGCCGAGGTGAAATGCCCGAGTCATCCGGCCGTGGTGGACTTCAAGGCGAAGGACCAAGCCCTGGTGAAGATCGACAACGGGTCGGGGGCTGAAATGGCGAACCGGGATTTCATCCTCCGATGGAAATTGGGCAACAATCAGGTCGATGCCGGCCTGCTCCTCAACCGTGGGACAAGCGCCAATCATTTCCTGCTCCAGATTGCGCCTCCGCCTCGCGTGAACCTCGACCAGATCCCGCCGCGTGACTATGTGATGATCGTCGATGTTTCCGGTTCGATGCAGGGGTTCCCTCTCGATACGGCAAAAGCCTTGCTTCGCGATCTCGTCAAGGGACTGCGGCCCGATGACACCTTCAATGTCGTTAGTTTCGCCTCGGGAAGTGGTGTGCTTTCCGAAACCGCCCTGCCTGCCAACGAATCCAACATCTCGCGCGCCATTCAATTCATCGACGGGCAGCATTCGAGTGGCGGGACCGAGCTTCAGGCGGCACTCAAGCGTTCACTGGCTCTTCCCGGCGGCGAGGGTCATTCCCGATCCTTCATTCTGGTCACTGACGGCTATGTGAATGTCGAGGCCGAAACCGCCGATCTTGTTAGGTCGAATATCGGCAAGGCGAACCTCTTCACGTTCGGCATCGGCAGCTCGGTCAATCGCGAGCTGCTGGAGCGGGTGGCGCGGGCCGGTGGCGGCGAACCCGTGGTCGTGACGACGGGCGGTGAAGCTGGTCCTGCCGCATTGAAATTCCGCGAGGCGGTGTCGAATCCGGTGCTCGCCAAGGTGAACATCACGGCGGAAGGCGTGGAGCTGGATGGAGTGGAGCCTGATCCCTATCCGGATGTCTTCGCCTCCCGGCCCCTCATCGTGTCCGGAACCTGGAAGGGTGAACCGCGCGGCAGGATCATCGTTCGTGGGATCGGAGGCAATGGTGCTCCATTTGAGAAATCCATCGACCTTGCCGAAGCTGCGGCCGCGACCGGACTGGATCATCCGGCGCTTCCGGTCCTGTGGGCCCGCGAACGGGTCCGCCGTCTAACGGATATCGCCAGGCGGGACGGCGCGACCATTGCCGAGATCACGGCGTTGGGTCTCAATCATTCACTGTTGACGCCCTACACGTCTTTTGTCGCGATCGACGAGACACCACGCGAGATGAAGGAGGTTGCGCAAACGGTGAAACAACCCTCGCCCATGCCGCAAGGCGTCAGCGAGGCGGCGATCGGTGGCGGCCCCGCGATCGTCCAGAATGCCTCGGTTCCGGAGCCGGGAAGCATCGGGCTCATCGCGTTCCTCGTCGTGTTGCTGGCTCTTCAGCGTCAGCGGGATTCAAAAGCCTGACTCTCTAACGAAATATGACGACTTTGGCAATTCACCGCCCGCGATTCGGCGGTCACGCATCACTCCTTCGTTGGACCGGAATTCATCCCGCCATTCTTCAGGTCGCGGCGCTTGTGCCTGTGATCGTTTGGTATCTGAAGCGGCTCAACGATGGCAGCGACGAACCACTTGGATTGCTTGCCCTCGTGTTCGGCGTCTGTCTCGCATGGCGGGAGAGAAAATCATTGCGAGCGAGCACGGCCAACCAGCTGGCAGGTGCGGTGCTCATCCTGTTATCGGTCATCGGCATCCACTGGCTTCCGCCCATGCTGCGGGCCGGACTTGCGATCTCGGGCATCTCATTCTGGTATGGCATCCACCGGCGTGGCGGGCTCTTCGGGTTGTTTGTTCTGTCACTCCCATTGGTGGCGTCCATGCAGTTCTATCTCGGCTATCCGCTCAGATTGGCGGCTGCCGAGGGGACCGTGAAACTTCTCGAACTCGGAGGGCTCGTGGTGTCGCGCACTGGCACCCAGGTCGAGTTGGGTGGGCATGTCGTCGGCGTGGATCCTGCGTGTGGAGGAGTGAGGATGTTGTGGCATGCCTTGGCCGCGGCCATGGCTCTATCCGCTATCCATCGTCTCACCTGGCGCGCCACCCTGGTGGGAGCTTTGTTCGCCGTTGCGCTGGTGATTCCGGCGAACATCGCGCGTGCGGCAATGCTGGTTGTTAGGGAGTGTGGTTACCTGCCAGGGTTCCTGATCGACCACGAGGGAATCGGGTTGGTGGCATTCGCGGTATTGCTGGTGCCGTTGTGGCTGGCGATTTCCAGCAAGGCGAGACCGTCGTCTCCCGACGTGGCGTCATCGACGGTCGGGAGGGCGGGGAAAGTGGTGCTGGCGGCCTGCGCCGTGATGGCGCCGATGCTGATGTTGGCGACTCCACGAAATCCGGGACCTCCGGAAATCGGGCGTGGCCCCGAGTTTTTCACCTTCGACGGCCTGACGCTTCCTCTGGCCCCTTTACCTCCCTCGGCGACCGAGGATGCGTTCGCCCGGAGTTTTCCAGGGACCTTGGCGAGTTACGAATGGGGCGGAAGCCAAGTGATCCTGAGGCAGGTGAACATGGCGACCCGAAGGTTGCATGCATCCCGCGATTGCCTGCGGGCGGCAGGATTTGAAACGACGGAAGCGATCACCATCCAGCTCGGCGACGGGACCCGATGGGCAAGATTTCATGCGACCCGCGACGGGGTGCGGCGGACCGTTTCGGAACGAATCGTCAGCGAGTTGAACGGTGCGGTTTGGACGGATGTCTCCGCGTGGTTCTGGTCGGCCTTCCGCCATCCGCTCAATGGCCCGTGGCGGGCTGAGACCATTATCTCAAATTCATGAAAATAATTTCGCAAGTTTTGCAGGCTTGCACGTCAGATCCAAGTCCCGGGTGGTCCGGGACGTGGATTGCAAACTTTCCCAAGCCCTGGAAGCGTGGCCCGGCGGACTCACCTCCGGATGGGCCACCCAAACAGGGCTTGGGAATTTGCAATCGCCGCCCGATGGCAGGCTTGTCGATCGCCATCGGAAAAGTCAGGTTCCGTCATGGACCTTCCCGATGCCATCACCTGCTTCCTCTCGAAACCCGGGGCGGAGGAGACCACTCCATTCGGGCCGGACGTTCTGGTTTACAAGGTGGGAGGCAAGATGTTCGCGCTTGCGGTGCCCGACGAATTTCCCGCGAGAATCAACTTGAAGTGCGATCCGGACCGCGCGGTGGTTTTGAGGGAGGAGCACGAGGCCATCATCCCCGGCTACCACATGAACAAGCGGCACTGGAACACGGTGATCCTCGATGGCTCGCTTCCTTCCGCGCTTGTGAGGGAACTGGTTGATCATTCCTATCAACTGGTGTCCGCGTCCCTTCCTAAGTTGCGGCGGGCCTGAAGTCCCTCATATTCAACGGGGTGGAATTAATTCGGGCGAATTGGAAAAATTCGTGTTCCACTCTGGAAATCGTGCCACGCTTTCGTCCGTGAAAACCGCTGCGGATTCGGCCAGGAAAAATGTGGAGGACGACCGTCCTCGCGTGGAGCCGGCAACCCTTGAGGATTTGCCAGCATTGACGGAGCTCGTGATGACCCTCTTCGGCGCATCCGGCGATTTCACCCCGGACGAGGTCCTGCAAACGCGTGGTCTGCAACTGATCCTCGAACAACCGAGCCGGGGACGCATCTTTGTCGTTAGGAACAACGACCAGATTTTCGGCATGGTGAACCTGCTTTTCACCATCTCCACCGCGCGAGGCGGATTTGTCATCCTGATGGAGGACGTGGTCATCCACCCCGATCATCGTGGCCAGGGATATGGAACGATGTTGGCGGATTACGTGACGGATTTCGCGAGAAAGAAGCAGTTCAAGCGCATCACGATTCTAACCGACAGGATCAGCGCGGAGTCGCAGGAGTTTTTCAAGAAGCAGGGCTTCGACTACTCCAACATGATCCCGATGCGCAAGATCATCGACTGAGCGCGACCTCGGGCCGCGAGTCACTCCTGATAGAGACCGTGACCGGCGATCCATCGGGCGACCTCCGCGTCAAGCCACTCCGGCTGGTGGTGGCCGTTTGAAATCGCATTCCTGATGGATGTCGCGGACGCGGGATGCTGCCCGTGAACGACGTGAAGCCGGTATCCATCACGTGGTGAGATTGTTTCCCCGCGGGCGAGAACGATGAATTCCACACAATCCGCCAGGCGTTCTGGATGTTTCCAATTTGGCAAGGCCGCCCATTGATCCCCGCCCATGATCCAGAAGAGTCGCGCTGTTGGAAATTCCGCCGCCATCGCCCCGGCGGTGAGATAGGAGAATGAAGGCGATGGCTGGCGGAGTTCGAAATCATCGGTCACCGCCCATGGCAGTTGCCGCGTGGCGAGCCGAAGCATCTCGCACCGGTCGCTGCCAGTGGCTGGGGTATTGCCCGACTTGTGTGGGGAAATCCGGCACGGCAGGAAGCGCACCTCGTCGAGCGAGAGCGCATCTTTCGCCAAGGTAGCGAGATGGATGTGGCCCAGGTGCACGGGATCGAAGGTGCCGCCGAAGAGTCCGATTTTTCGCGCGTCTGACATGGCAGGTGCTCGGAGCTTTACCGTGTCGGGCATCTGTGACCAGTTTCTTCCACCTGTGACCAACGCTTTTCAACTCCTGGGAATGGATCCCTGCCTTGTGATTTCCGAGGAGGCGGTTCGTGAGGCTTTCCGCGAGGCGGGCAAAGCCGTCCATCCGGATGCGGGTGGCGGTGAAGGTGAGTTCGCCGCGCTGCGGGAGGCTTTCGCTGTTGTTTCCAGCCCGTCGCGTCGGTTGATGCATTGGCTGGAGTTGCGAGGAACACCCGGAGACATCCGCGGCGCGGTTGATTCATCGCTGATGGACTTCTTCTCCGAGGTCGGCGCGATCACGCAACGGGCGGAGGAAATTATCCGCAAGCGCGACGAGGCGAAATCCGCTCTCGTTCGTGCGATGATGGAGAGCGACACGCAGGTTTGCCGCGAGTCCGTGGAGCAGGGGATTTCCAAGGTGGAATCCATGATCCGGCAGGAATGTCTGAAGTTCGTGGAATTTGAAAGCGCTCCGGAACCGGACTGGGTGGCGGCATCGACCGCTGCTAGAAACCTCGCCTTTCTCGAAAAATGGCGGACCGGACTGCGTGGTTGCTTTTCGCGGCTCATCTAGGATGGGCCTGTCACGCGAGGCGAAGGAAGCCGGTGGCTGTTAGGTTGGCGGAGCTGGTGCCGATCATGGCTTGGAATTCTCCGGCCTCAATGATGGGCAAGAAATCTGAACCCGGGTAGGCGAGGTCGGCATCGGTGATCCGGAAGGTGATCCGTTCCGAAGAATCGGGAGCGAGGGTGACCCGTTGGTAGCCGCGCAGTTCCTTGACGGGGCGGCTGAAGCTGGCGACCGGATCCCGCAGATAGAGCTGGAGGGTGTCGGTGACGGGGTGAGGGTGCGGGTTTGTGATTTGAACTGAGATATTCACCGTGGCTCCGGGCGACATCTCGGTTGGGTTAGCGTGGATTTCACCGATCTCGAAGGAGCCGTAAGTTAGACCGTGGCCGAAGGGGAAAAGCGCATCGTTCGGGCAGTCGAGATACTTGCTGGAATAGTGAACGGCAGGATCGAAGGGGCGACCCGTGGGCTTTTCCCGATAGGTCATGGGAAGTTGGCCGACGCTCCGGGGAAAGCCCATGGTGAGCTTTCCTACCGGGGCGGCGACGCCGAACAGAATGTCCGCGAGAGCCCGTCCTCCTTCTATGCCGGGCGACCACGCATGGAGAATGGTGCTGAATTTACCGTCTTCCCAACTGAGCTGGAGGGGTCGCCCGCTGAAGGTGATCAGGATGACCGGCTTTCCGGTTAGAAGGATGCGCTTCGCGAGCCGGCGTTGTGCCTTGGGTAGCCGGATGTCGGTGCGGCTGGCGGCCTCGCCATTCATTTCGTGGCTTTCGCCGAGTAAAAGCAAGACGATGTCTGACTGCCGCGCGACGGCTTCGGCTTCTTCGACGAGCCCTTTGTCTTCCGAGTCGATCCCGCAACCACGGGCGTGAAGAACATTGCCCGATTTGTCCATCGCCTCGCGGATACCCTCAAGGGGGGAGATGGCTTGGACCGCTTCTCCGGCAGCGATCCAACATCCTAACATATCACGGTGGCTGTCGGCGAGAGGTCCGATGAGAGCGATTGTGCCATTCCGCGCCAGGGGCAGTTGTCCTTCGTCATTTTTCAGGAGGACGATGGATTCGCGAGCCGCCTGTCGGGCGAGATGGCGGAATTCCGGGTTGAGGTGGATGGCTTCGGCCCGCGCCGCATCGCAACGGGCAAAGGGATCACGAAACAGGCCCAGGTCCCACTTGGTTTGCAGGATGCGCAGGACGGCGGCGTCGATGATGGATTCATTGACCGCTCCGGATTCCACAAGACCGGGAAGCTCTAGCAAAAACGCCTCGGAAACCATGTCCATATCGACGCCGGCGAGGAGTGACTGACGGGCGGCGTCGGCATCGGAAGCGGCGGTGCCGTGGTTTTTCATTTCCGAGACGGCGGTGTAGTCGGTGACGATCCACCCGTCGAAGCCCCAGGAGTCGCGGAGGATTTCCGTTAGTAGCCAGCCGTTGCCGCTGGCAGGGATGCCGTCGATGACATTGAAGGAAGTCATGACGGTCCGCGCTCCTGCATCGACGGCGGCACGGTAGGGCGGGAAGTAGGTTTCCTCCATTTCACGACGGCTCATGTCCACGGTGTGATAGTCCCTCCCTCCGGACGGTGCCCCGTAGAGGGCGAAATGTTTCACGCAGGCGAGCACCGCCGAGGGATCCGCAAGGTCGTCGCCCTGATAGCCTTTTACCATGGCGGCGGCGATCCTGCTGCCAAGCCACGGGTCCTCGCCCGAGCCTTCCGCGACGCGTCCCCAGCGCGGGTCTTGGGAAATATCGACCATGGGGGAATAGACCCAGTGCAGGCCATCGGCTGCGGCCTCCGTGGCTGCGGCGCGGGCGCATCGCTCCAGCAACCCGGGATTCCATGAACACGACATGGCCAACGGTATGGGGAAGATGGTGCGGTGGCCGTGGATGACATCGTATCCAAAGAGCAGCGGTATTTTGTTAGGACTTTCGAGGGCGAGTTCCTGAAGGGCCCGGGTGGCTGCGGGAGTGAAGACGTTGAAGACCGCTCCACAACGTCCGTCACGGACCTTTGCCTCGAGGTTCGCTGAGTCCTGCATGCCGGTGGCATCCATGGCACCCGTTAGCAGGTTGAGTTGTCCCACCTTTTCCTCAAGGGACATTCGGCCAAGCAGTTCGCGAAGAAAGGATTCCCTGGTCATCTGTTTCAAATCAAGTGGCGGATTCTCACTCACCGGTCTCCTCGGTTGGAGGGGCGGACCTGCTTCGGGAACCCCGCTTTTTCTTTTTCTTATGCTGCCGGTGAAGCGTCCGTTGGGTGCGCGAGATCTTATCGTCAACATTGCGGATTTCATCACGCAGGGCGCGGATTTCCTTGGCGAGGGCGTGGACCTGATTCTCCTCACGCTTGATGTCCGGTTCGACGAACATGCTGGCGACGAAACCGGTGAAGGTGCCGAACAGTCCGACTCCGGCGGTCATGAGGACTGCGGCGATGACACGGCCCTCATCAGTAACGGGAAACCGATCGCCGTAACCGACGGTGGTCACGGTGACGACGGCCCACCAGAGCGCGTCCGAAGCGTTCTTGATGTTGCCGCCTTCCGCTTTTTCCTCAAATTTGAGGATGCCCATGGACCCGGCCAGAACCAGCAGGCAGGAGATGGCGGCGACGGTGACGAAGGTGTTCTGCGAACGGTTCTTGAACAGATACTGATAGAGGATCTTGATCGAACGAAAAGCGCGCAGGAGGCGGAGGATCCGGACGGCCCGGATCATCTTGCCGCCCCGGAACGAGCTTAGCCAAGGAATGCTGGAGACAAAGTCGATCCAACCCCATCGCAGGAACTCACGCTTCGACGGCGCATGATACAAGCGGTAGAAAAAGTCTCCTTGAAAAATCATGCAGATGATGAAGTCGATATTGTCGATCAATACCTGCATCTTCGGATCCAGCTTGAACATAACATCGACGTAGAGGGCGATCAGCACGTAGATCGACAGCACCACCATGAAGATCTGGAAGATCGTGATGTTGTTCTTGATCTCGTCTGGATCGATTTCCTTCATTCGAGGGCAACAGATATCCGGATCGGAGGACGTTCGGGTTCGGGGATGGACTTGGAAATCATGTTCACCCGCTCGCCCTCGGTCGTCCATGTTTGATAGAGATCGGGGAGGGGATTGGCGAGGGTGAGTTTGCCGTCGCGCTCAAGCCTGCGCATGACAACCTTGAGCAGGGCAAATGCCATGCTGCCGAGTTCATCGTCGTCGCGGTTCCGGTGGATCCGGGTGACGAGGTCGGTCTGGGCGACGCGGGAGAGATTACCGTCCCGCGCGAGGTCGATGAGGTGGGCGATCTCAACCCCATAGCCTACGGGGAACGAAAGGGATTCCAAGACTTCCCGGCGGGCGGCGTATTCACCAGAAAGGGGCTGCAGGATGCCCTTGAGCTCAGGGTAGAATAGGGAGATGAGCGGGCGGATGAGGATTTCGGAAACCCTGCCACCGCCGGTCGAGCGGAACCCGTCACCACCGACGAGCGGGCGTTCGTAGTAGGCCTTCACGAAGTCGATGTCGGGATCGGCGAGAAGCGGGCCGACGAGTCCGGTGACGAATCCGGAGTGGAAATTCGCGATGTCGCCATCGACATAACAGATGATGCCGCCGGTGGAAACCTGGAGGGCCTTCCAAAGATTCTCGCCCTTTCCCTGATAGGATCCTAGTTCGGGAAACAATTCCGACGAGTGATGAACGATGGCTCCCGCCGCCCTTGCAATTTCCACGGTGTCGTCGCTGGAGCCTGAGTCGATGACGAGGATCTCATCGACGAGATGGGCTTCTTCGACCAGTTCACTCCGGATGATGGTGACGATGGCCCCGATGGTTTCCGCCTCGTCGAGGGTAGGGATGCAGACGGAGATGCGTTTTGAATTCTTCAGCGCTGCCAATGCGTTCACATCGGCGAATTGCCTGTGGTGAAATCGCTGCATCTCAGGCTTGCAACTCTACACGCTCATAAAGCTCGGCAAGAGGTAACGAAGCTTCGATTTCCGATAGAGGAATCATGGAGTCCAGTCCGGAATGGTGTTCGATGGCGAATCCTCCATCAGGTTTGCGGCGGTGAAGCGTTACCGATGCGGAATCCGGCTCGACAAATAGCAGGACCTTCAATGAGGAGATGGTCAGGTAGGCATCGCGCTTCTCACCAAGATCGGCGCGGCGGGTGGAATCACTCAGCACCTCGACGATGACGACAGGGCGGTCCTGAAAGTGGTCGTTGCCGGATCTGGAATCACAAACGACCATGGCGTCCGGGTAATAGAACCGGGTGTGGTCAGGAAACTCGATGCGCACCTTGGTATCGCTGTTGAAGGGCTGGCAGGATTTTCCGCGAAGTGAGACCGTGCAACGATGCGAAGCGATTTCCGGCGATGGTGTTGTGCCGGTTGCTCGCGCCGGCCATCGCGTGGACGGTTCCTCCGATGTATTCGTGCTTGATGTCGCTGATTTCCTCACCCGCGAGATAGTCCTCGATGGTGATGAAACGGGTGCGTTCCAAAGCGGTCATGGCGCGAGCGTAGCAGGCGGGAGATGCGATGGCAACCGGTTCAAACGATCATGTCCCGGGTGACCCGGTATTTCGCGGCGCAGCGCGGGCACTGGAGATTGATGAAATCCGCGGCCTCGAAAAGATCGTCCAGCCGTTCCCGCCAACCACCGAGGATGGGAAGGATTTTCTCAAGCGTGCAGCCGCAGTGGAACCGGAATCTCCGGGTTTCGAGAATCGTCGTTTCCTCTGTTTCCGTGATCTTGGCGACGGCCTCCTCGTCGAGGCCATCGAGCCATTGGATGTCGCAATCCGGTTGGGCAGCCACGAGTGCGAAATTCTCGTCCTCAAGACGGAAGGCACGTGCCGGACGCTGTTCAGACTGCTTGTAGTATTGGGAAATCCATTCGACGGGATCCTTGCCCTCGATTTCAAGTGTCGAGAGCCGGGGTTCATTCGACTCCTCCGTGGTGGTCTGGACGTAGAAGAAATTCCGATCCGGCTCGCGCACGTCCTCGGTGAAAACACGACCGGTGACGGATTCGTCGAAGGACCCACCGGTGGCGAAAAGGTTGATGCGCGGCGCGCGGAGATTCGCGGTCCAGGCAATCGTTTCCGCCCATGGCCGGGCGACGAGATGCAGGGTGAGCACGGCGAGCGTGTCCTTGAGCATCTGGTCGAGCTCGGCAGGTGGACGGATGGAGTGCTGCATGAGATGCAGGTAGTAATCCGTGTAAATCGGCGTGAACTGGCCACGCAACAGAAGCGCGTTGCGATGACGGACGAATATCGATTCGATGGTGGTGAAATCGGAGACGTCTTGCATTGATCGGGAATCAGTAAAGGTCGGGGCGGAAGCTTGTTCCGCTGGCACGCCACAACGAATCACACCGGCCGGATATACGCTACTTGGAAAATGTCATGCGCTTGTATCCATCTTCCTCCGTGTGTGGAGTCATGGCGCGAAACCCAAGCGTAGCAATTGCCGCCGGGCTTCCCGCGCAACGAAATAGCGTCGTTCCGATATCGGGGTTTCTCCCTTTTTCGCGATATAGGCCTCGCTGTCGGCCAGCTTATTCAGCAGGGAGGAGCGGTTGATGTAGCGCATGCAGCGCCTGACCCGGATCTCTATCAGATAATCCTCGATCTTCACTGGTCCGTACAATCCCACGGAAACGATGTTCACGAAGAAATTTCCGAAGGCCAGGGAGAGACCGGGTTCCAGATAGACCGCTTGATCCCAAGTGGTGGATTTGTCGATGGCTTCAAAGGTGGCATCGGGATTCGCCTTGGCGCATGCGATCAGGAAGTCGTTCAACGGACCATATCTCCGGCCAAAGCGTTTTGGATCGGCCGCCACATTACGAATCACAATGGCTTTTCCTGCCTCGTCCAAACCGGCGGCGGCTTCGGCCAAGTCCTTGTCCAGATTCCGTTCGAGAAGGCGGTTCACCGCATTTTCGCGCATCGCTGGAGCGCTGCTTTTGAGAAGGGAAATCAGGATCTGTGAGGGAAGGTGCTCGTTAGTCAGGCGAGAATTTCCCAGAAGCTTGGCCATACCGACGATTTCCCCCAAGTTGGCGTCGGGAAGACGCTCTATCCAGAGGGCGAAGACTTCCGTCCACGGTATGGCTGCGGTTTCGCGGGAGGTTCCGGCGAGCCATGCCAATGCTTCCCAACACATGCCGGGGTATTGCGACGGATGGCCATAGGAAGAATCGTCGGGCTTTGTCCGGAGGTAACCGAGGCAGCGGGAGGCGAATTCCAGATCGGTGGCGGCGGCGACAGCGGGCCGGGAACGAAGCAGGGAGAAGCGCTCGGAGGCGGCCTCAGCTAACGGTTCGGGAAGTTGGTCGATGGCGGCAAGCGCATCGTCGCATGCCAGACGGGCTGCGTGGAAATCGGCATATCTGCTGGAGAAGGTCGATCGAGGCGGCTTGCCAAGCGAGACGTTGATCGATGAGGAGGCCGGTTCCGATGTCGAGATCCGTCTCTCGATAGGAGGGGGCTGACGTCGAAAGAGGACATTTGAGGATGTTGGCCCAAGCTGGGCAGTCTTTATGGCTTTTAAGATCCCGCTGGGCTTGATCACGTGCTTTGGGATCGAAAAACCTTGGAACTCATTGGATACCCACTGATCGGCAACTTGATAGCGCAGTGTCGCGGTGGTTCCGGACGATGGGCAGGCGACGGAAACGCAGATGAACATGCCCGGAGGAATGGCGAGTTCGATGATGCTGTCCGCGCACATCACAAAGCCGTTCGCCGGTTGGACGCGTTCCCATTTGCTATTGTCGAGTTTGCGGTAGGCCTTGAGGTTAGTATCCGAACCGATAAGAACAATCGAGTTTTTCGTCGCGGTCCGATTGATGAGATAGATTGGGATTGCTCCTTTGGAAATACCCGGGACGTGGGCGTGGCAAGTGGCGACTCCCGGTTCCGAGGGAACATCCGCAGGGAGTTCGAACAACGGCCTGGGTCCGCTCACTTCAGAAGTGGTGGAGAATATGCCCTCCTGAGGCTCCTGCTTGATCACCTGTGCCGACAAGGGGACCGGTAGCGCCAATAGCACCGGAATCACGACACCGAAAAGCGGGTTCATTGGGCGCTTCGCTTCCTTGTTATAAAAGGGAAAACGATGCGCTGGGAAGCGGCAAATCCGAAGGGGGCTTACGCTCCCGGCAGCTCGAGGAAGCCTTCGAGCTGCCGGATGCGGGTCGGGTGACGCATCTTGCGGAGGGCCTTGGCCTCGATCTGGCGGATGCGCTCGCGGGTGACCTGGAACTGCTTGCCGACTTCCTCGAGCGTGCGGCTGTAGCCGTCCACGAGGCCGAAGCGCTGTTCGAGCACCTCGCGTTCGCGCTCGGTGAGGGTGTCGAGCACGTCCTTGATCTTGTCCTTGAGCAGCGAGAAGCCGGTCATCTCCATCGGATTCTCGGCGGCCTTGTCCTCGATGAAGTCACCGAAGCTGGTGTCGTCGCCGTCGCCGACCGGGGCCTGCAGCGAGATGGGCTGCTGGGCCATCTTCAGGACGGCGCGGACGCGCTCGACGGGCAGGTGGATTTCCTCGGCGATCTCCTCCGGGCGTCGGCTCGCGGCCGTATTCCTGGACGAGCTGCTTCTGCACCCGCATCAGCTTGTTGATCGTCTCGATCATGTGGACCGGGATGCGGATGGTGCGGGCCTGGTCGGCGATGGAGCGGGTGATGGCCTGGCGGATCCACCACGTGGCGTAGGTGGAGAACTTGTAGCCGCGGCGGTATTCGAATTTCTCGACGGCCTTCATCAGGCCCATGTTGCCTTCCTGGATGAGGTCGAGGAAGGAGAGGCCGCGGTTGGTGTATTTCTTGGCGATCGAGATGACGAGGCGCAGGTTGGCCTCGACCATCTCGGTCTTGGCCTTGAGCGCTTCCTTGAGCCAGTGGCGGAGTTGCTTGTTGGCCTCCTCGAAGGTCTCGAGCGTGTGCCAGCGAGCGCTGCTGGATCTCGCGCAGCTTGGTGACGAACTCCTTGTCCTCGGGATCGGCCTGCGAGCTTGCGGCCGTATTTCCAGAACTTCTGCATGGTAGTCGTCGACCTGCTCGCAGAAGTCCTCGATGACCTTCTGCTTGAAGTAGAAGCGGGTGAAGACGCGGTTGAGCGTCTGGAGGTTCTTGTCGAATTCCTCCTCAAGCTTCTTCTTGCCGCGCGGGTTCTTGGCGGAGAGCTGGCGGAAGAGGTCGTCGTTCTCCTCGATGGAGCTGCTTGAGCTGTTCGCAGAGCTTCGGCAGGCGTCTTCATGTAGCGCTCGCGGCTCTCGATCTTCTTGTCGAGGATCACGCGGTCGAAGCGCTCCTTGCCCTTGATCAGCTTGTCGGCGAGTTCGAGGTAGGCACTCGGTCGGTGAAGCCGAAGAGGTGGAGGTGCTTGGCGACCTCGATTTCCGCGTCCTCGATGCGCTTGGAGATTTCGACTTCCTGCTCGCGGGTGAGCAGCGGGACCTGGCCCATCTGCTTGAGATACATCCGGACCGGGTCGTCGAGGATGTCGAGCTTCTGGTCGGCCTTGGCGTCTTCCTCGTCGCCATCGCCCTCGTCGCGCTTCTTGTCCTTGTAGCGGTCGACCTCGGAGGCGTCGATGATGTCGAACTCCATGTTGCGGAGCCGCTCCATGATGGCCTCGACGTCGTCCGGATCGACCAGGTCGTTGGGCAGGATCTCGTTGATGTCGTCGTAGGTGAGGTAGTCCTGCTCCTTGGCGAGCTTGATGAGTTCGCGGATCTTCTCCTGAATCTCCGGAGTGTCGATGCGGCGCTTGCTCGTGTCGCCGGCCTTGCCTGCGGGTTTCGCCTCTGCCACCGGCTTTTCCTTGACCTCTTTCGTCTCCTTGGGAGCGACCTTCGATTTTGACTCCTTCGTCTCCTTGACGTCGGTCTTGGCCTTTGGCGTTGGAGTCTTGGCTGGTGCTTTCACCTTGGCCTCGACGACCGGCTTTGCCTTGGGAGCGGGTGCGGCGCTCGCCTTGGGAGCGGGGACGACCACCTTCGGTTTTTTCGCCTTCTCCGCCTTGGCGGGCTCCTCTTTCTTCTTCGCCTTGGAATCTTCCTTGGTCGCAACCTTCGGAACCTTCACAACAGGTTTTGCGGCGGGTTTCTTGGAAGAAGATTTTGATGAAGACATGGAGTGGAAATCGATATGAGTCAAAAAATAGGATACACCCCACCTATTCTAGGGGCTCGCGGAAATTCGCGGGCGGGGCGGAATGAAGAGGTGATGGGATGTCAGGTCAAGAGCTTTCTTTTGAAGGGTTTGGCGGGAATTCGGCAGCTTGGCCCGCATCGGCGGAGGATGGATGGCCTTCTTCAGATTTCCAGTTTCAAATCAGCGGGAAAGCACTTATCGTTCGTCCGCGCCCATGATCACCCTTACTCCCAATGCTGCCAATCACCTCGGCAAGCTCCTCGCCAGCAAGGCGAATTCCCCACAGGCCGGCTTGCGTCTTGCCGTCCGCCGCGGCGGCTGTGCCGGCTGGCAGTATGAAATGCAGGTTGCGGAACCCGAGGATGGCGATGAAATCGTGGAGTCCGGTGCCGCGCGCGTGATCGTCGCCGCCGACAGCGTGGAGCGCCTCGCTGGCTGTGAGATCGACTATTCCGATGACCTCACGGATGCCGGTTTCAAGATCCACAATCCCAAGGCCGCCAGATCCTGTGGCTGTGGCACCTCGTTCGAGGAGGATGGTGATCCGCAGGCCGCTCCGGTGGTGGCGGACGGCGAGGCTTGCGGCTCCAACTGAAATCAAGAGCTGCCGTGCCCCGCAACATCGAAGAACCGCCGCCAAAACGGCCTGCCTATTTCTGGTGGCTTCTGGCCAATGCCCTCGCGCTTTGCTTCGCGGTCGTGAGCTGGATCGCGTGTCTCAGTATTTTCGGAAATCCCGAATTGCCGCGGAATTACAAGATCCTCAGGAAGCTGGGACGCGCTCCCGTGCTCAAGAAATACACGGTCAACGAGATTCCTAACGGGAACGCGCTCTCGCCGAAGGAGCTTTATTCCCACTACTTTTCCTTCGACGAGAAGGGGCTCGGGGATTTGAACTCACTCCTGCTTCGAAATTACCTCACCAACTTCGACCGCCCCCTGCTGATCAATTATGTCGAGGGTGACTATGAGGTCCGGAAGGCGAGGAAATTGGGAAAGAAGGATTTCCTCAGTCCCGGGATCGTGGTCCGGGCCCAGGCGCTCGTGAAACCGGACGATTTCACCAAGCCGATGCCGTTTCCGGTCTTCATCGAATACATATTTCCAACTCCGCAGGACAACGCGGTCTCCGCCTTCAAGTCCGGGGATATCCTTGAGGTCAAGAAAAGCCCCAACTGCGCGGTTGTCGTCCACGTTTCAAAAATCGTCAACGACGACCAACCCGCCATCCTGCTGACGGCCATCCCCATCCTTTACGAGAAGTATCAGATCGGAACCGCAGGATCGGTGATGATCGAGCCGCCGGCCGAGCTTCGGCCCGAGGCGGGATTTCCGCTGATCAAGGACTAGGGCCGCTCGAAAACGAGCAGATGTTGCCATGGCAGCACGTTGATGTTTTTCACGAAGCGGAATCCGGCCTCCTCGTATTCCAGCCTGGCTTGCGCCTCGGTCATCTTGTGGAGCTTCTTGATCGGCACCTCCTTGTCTTCCGCCCGATATTCGAGGAGGAAAATTTTGCCGCCCGGTTTCAAGGACTTGAACAAGGAAGCGAGCATCTCCGCTGGTTCGGAAAATTCGTGGTAGGCATCCACCATCAGGGCCGCGTCGAGTGAGTTGGCCGGCAGGTCGAGCCCGTCCAATTTTCCAAGGTGAGGCTCCACGTTGGTGATTCCCAGCTCGGCCGACCGCTTCTTCAGAAATTCCAGCATCTCCGGCTGGATATCCACCGCGACCACCTTGCCGAGGGGAACCTTCGGCGCGATCCTGAAGGAATAATATCCCGAACCTGCCCCGATGTCCGCGATGATCGCCGAGGGCGCGAGTTCCAATGCGTTGATCGCCTTGCTCGGGGCTTCCTCATCCTCACGGTTCTCGCGTTCCAGCCATCCGATGCCGGGATGGCCCATCACTTGTGAGATCTCGCGGCCATGGAAAAACTTGCCAATCCCGTCGGGTGAGGCGGGCGCGAACTTGTAAGGAGAAGGTGGCGGAACCGGCTCGGCGACCGGTGGAGGCGGGACCGCAGCCGGTGCTTGTGGGACTGCTAGCGGTGGAGGCGAAATGGCAGGTTTCTCCTCCTGATGCGAGGTTCGCCAGTAATAGAACGATCCGGCCGCCAGCAAGGCGACGAGCAAGGCTGTTAGGTATTTCATGGGAGATTCGGGAACTGCGGATTAAATGGCTTCAACGTGTCACGACCCGACTTCTCGCATAGCAACGTGGAAATCTCGACCACCATTTTATCCGAAATTGAACCAAGGAATCGGGGGCCGCGCCTGATTCCATCTAAACCGCTTGCAGCTTTCCGACATTTCCAGATGCTGGAGATGCATGAACGAGGAAACCCAAGAACAGGCGGGATCTGACGAGTTTGTCGGAGAACTGACCAACCACCAGTCCGCCATGCTGGGCTACATCCGCTCGCTCACCCCGGGAAGCTCCGGCGCGAGGGATCTGCTGCAGGAGGTGAACATCACGCTTTGGAAAAAGCGGGATACCTTCGAGCTGGGTACCAATTTCAAGGCGTGGGCATTTCAAACGATCCGCTACCACATCCTCAACCAGCGCCGCCGCCTGATCTCCCAGGGTTGGCTGGTCTTCGACGACGATCTGCTAGAGCGGCTCTCGCCGGAATTCGAGATCGAGCCGGACGACATGGAGGAAAGGCATCTGGCGTTGCGCGCCTGCCTTCAGCGCCTGCGTCCGCAGGATCGGGACCTTCTCCACCACCGCTACGCGACCACCTCCTCGCTGCAGGAATACGCGAGCGCCACCAATCGCAGCTCCGGCACGCTCAAGGCCATTCTCTTCAATTTGCGCGCCGCGCTCAAACGCTGCATCGAGCGTCAACTCCTGGCCAATCCCGGCAATTCGTGATGAAGCGAACCGACCATCAAATCGTCCAACAGGTCCTCGATGGCGAGGTTTCGAAGGAAGTGTTCGACCGCTTCCAGGAACGCCTGCGGGGCGAGCCGGAACTCGTGAAATTGTATTCGGAATACGCGAACCTCCAGAACGGACTCAGCGAGGAATTCGAGGATCTGCCGATTCAGGATACGCCGGAGATCGTCCACGAGTGGAGATCCTTCAACCGCTTCGCATGGTTGGCCGCGGCCGCGGCGGTCGTTCTGATAGGTTGGCTGGCCTATCGCGGTCTCCGTCCCGGAATTTCTAACATCCCTGTGATGGCAAACGTCCGCTTTTCCGCGGATGCCGTTTGGCAGCTCGACAAGGAATTCAAGCAGCTCGACGGGGGAGTGGGACTGGTCAAGGGTTCGACCCTGCGGCTGAGACAAGGGCAGGCGGATATCCTGACGGGCGGGACGATGTCCGCGCTGATCGACGGTCCAGCCACGCTGACCGTGGTCTCCGAAACGGTGTTCGGTCTATCAGCAGGGCGGGGGCGTTTCCGGATGGAGAACCCGGATGCGAAACTTGAGGTGACCACTCCATCGATTTCCGCTGTCGATCTCGGGACGGAGTTCGGGGTGGAGGTGCGCGCCGGGCAGCCGGACGAGATGCATGTCTTCGACGGCAAGGTGAGGATGCGCATCAATGGCAACAGCGATGGCGAGGTTCTAACAACCGGAGAGGCGGGGCGGGTTTCGGGTGATCGCGAGATCGCGAGGATTTCCACCGACGAGGCCCGTTTTCTCAGGCATCTCATGGTGTTCAAGCCCCTCGTTACCGGTCGATTCGTGAGAGCGGACTGGTCGTTGGAATACGGGACGCCCTCCATTTCGGAAAGCCGGATCGACGGGGAAAACTACTCGATATTTCTCAAGCTGCCCAAGGCCGCGCCTTCGACCGGGAATCCCGTTTTGATCGCCACCCTGAAGGTGGATCGCCCGGCCTCGGGGGAGTTTCACACCGACGGATGGGCCGGCTTGAGCTTTTTCAGCGAGGGCAAGGAACTGCTGTTTTTCGGCGACTCGTTCGGTCCCGAAAGAACCTGGTCGCTGGATGTCAAACAACGCATGCCCGTGGTGATTCCGGCCAATCCGGTGTTGGGCGCACGCACCGTGACGCTTCGATATGACAGCCGGTCGGGCGACGTCACGCTCCATGAGGGAGGAATGCCGCTGACCATCGCATTCTGTTCGGGAAAATTGCCCGCGGGTCTGTCATTTGATGCGATTCGTCTCGGTGCCTCATCGAGCGCCGCCCTCGCGGTGGGTGGTCTAACCATCCAGACGGGTGGCGAGGAACCTTGATCCTCTCAAAGCTCGAACCATTCGGTAGGCTCGTGCTGGCAGGCGCAGTGCAGACCCACATGCCCGTGGCCCATTTCCGCAAGGCATGCACGCAGTCGTGTGAGAATGATCTCGGGCGTGTTGCAATCCGAACTGAGATGTCCCAGCACCACCCGCCCTAGCGTGGGGTGGGCGATGTCACGGATCAGTTCGGTGACCTGGCTGTTCGACAAGTGGCCGTGCCGCGAGCTGATCCGCTGCTTGATCGACCATGGGCGCTTGGTATCGGACTCCAGCAATCCCTCGTCGTAATTCGCCTCGACGAACAGGCCGTCGAGCCCGCGCAGCCGTTCGGTCATGCTGCGGGTGACAAAACCTGCGTCTGATAGAAATCCAAGCCGCCTCGAACCGTGTCCGATCACGAACCCGACGGGGTCCACCGCGTCGTGCTGGATCGCGAAAGTCTCCACCGCGATTCCGCTGATCGGAAAAACCTGTCCCGCTTCGAAATATTTCCAGGTTCCGCCCTCGATTCCCGACTCGCGAACCACCCTTGCCGTCGCCTGGGTGGTGAAAACCGGGATGGGATTCTGTTTCAGAAACACCTTCAGTCCGCGGACGTGGTCGCCGTGCTCATGGGTGAGCAGGATACCATCCAGCGACCCGGGTTCGATGCCAACCTGAAGCAGCCGGACCGTCAGTTGCTTCGCGCTCAATCCGGCATCGATCATCAATCGCAATCCACCGCACTCGACCACCGCCGCATTTCCGGCGCTCCCGCTTCCCAATACCGAAAATCGCATCACGCGGTCAACGATGAAGGACCCGCCATATTCAGGCAAGGACGACATCCGTGCAATGCCACGGGAAAAATGAAAAACCGCTGTGCCGTCCTTGGCGCTGTGAGCCACGTTCCGTAAACTCAACAAGTGGGGTCGTCCGGCGATTTTCCGTCTTCCTGAAAAGGCATGACATATTACACCGGAAGATGACCCCGATTCAAATATATCGGTTCGGGCCAGCTACCAAAATAGGCGCACACAGCAGTCACGAAGAGACTAGCTTGAGCGGCCTTTCCCGCAACCGAAAACATTAAAAAGAATGTGCTTCACAAACCGGTTTCCGGTGCTTTCGGAATCGGTTGCGGCGTCCGCGCGCGAGTGCTGTCACTTCTAACATCAGTCTGCTGCCGGTTCCCTCCGGCTCTCAAAGTCGTTAGATCGGGATTGCTCAATGCTCTCCTGCCGCCTTCTTCGCGATCGCCGCCTCCAGCAGGGCGACGAACTCGCGATCGGCGAGACTCAGTTTTTCAAGCGCGACCTCAACCGGCTTCTTGCCGACCAAAAGCCGGATTTTGCCGTTGCGCGTCACAGTGGGCTTGGCAGGCGGGGCTGGAAATTTCGGTTCCTCCGCTCCCTTCGGAGCTTCCGCCACCAGGTCCTCGAAGGCGATCAACTTGGCTTCCAGCGGCTTGCCCTCGGTGTTGCTCCACATCCGGTAATCATGAATGACGATGTGGGTGACATAGCGCACGCTTGGCTTGGCATCCTTCTCCGGTTCGACAATCGCTCCGGGACTCACTCCGCCGCCGATCGGTCGGGTTGCGAATTTCTTCGGATGCACCATCGGGTTTGCCGGGATGTCCATTTGAGCGACAAGCCGGGAGGCGAAGAATATCCCGAAAACGATGATGAAACGTGACGCACTCATGAAGGCAGCTTGCTCCGGATCTCGGGATTCACAAGCAATCGCCTGCGGAAAAATTCAAAGGATCGCTCCCGGGGCTGGACATCCTGATTTCACGAAGGGTCAGGAAGTGGATCCGGTCGGCGAACGATCTCTCCTGTCCGACCGTCGATCCGCAGCCCCTGAAGATACGCGCGGCGGGGGCGATCGCCGAGAAACGTGTCATGGACGTAGTAAAAATTCGCGTCCGAGTAGATGTGCCAGATGTGCTTGAGCGAGAGGGCACCGGAGCTTCGCGCCATCGAAATGGCCTGCGCGGGAGTGATCGTGAAACCAGAAGGCGACGGCAAATCGGCTGGTGGTGGCGCATGCCGCGTCCATACCGGCTGCAGGTCCTTCGGTGTTGAGGCGCATCCGACAAGCACCAGGCAAGGAACAAAAAGCTTCAGAAGCATTCGGAGGTGGAGTGGGCGATCCACCTCTACTCAAGAACGTATGCCACCAGGTTGACTGAAAGCCCGCTCAGGGTGAGTCCGTTGAGCCGGTAGAGATAGAAAGTCATCGTGGCTGCCACCGGCTTGCCCTTGGAATCCTTGAAGATGGTCGCGCAATTCGGAGAGGGGGTCTTTGAAGTGGGTTGCTTGGCGTAGGAATTCGTGGTGTCGGTCGATTTCACAAATGCGATTGAAAATCCGGATCCCTTCAGCTCGCCCGACTTGCCAATCTTGAAATCGACCTTTTGGCCCTTCTTGAACTTGGGAATTCCATCCGGCACGGGCACCTTGGATTTCACCTTGGCCCCCGTGGACTGGCTGGAAACAACCTGTTTCACGGTGAGGGTGATACTCTTTCCCGGTTTGAAACCACCGAAATTCCTACCGGCCACCCCGGCCGCGTGGACGTTGGTTGCGATGACAAGCATTCCGAGGATGGCGAAGAGCCGGATGATGATGTTTTTCATGATGTGGGATTGGCAGTGTGATTCTGATAGGGAGATTTCTGTTGAATATCAAGACCAATAAAGTTTGAGGTTCCCGGCTGTCACCATGAGACGACAGTGATGCCAAGCTCGCCGTAGAGTCCGCTGTCCAGCCCTTGGCGGAGGAGCGTGGTTCCGTCACGACGAGTGAGGCCCATCTCGTTGGAAACGGTGAGTCCTGCCCCGGCGCTGAAATAGATCCCGTGGCCGAGAAGACGATTGGCGAAGAGGCCGATGCGGTAGGTCCGGTAGTCGATGTAACGGGACTTTCCCGCATCGTCCCTGATGTTCCAAATTTCCGATCCTGACTCGCCACGAAAGCCGAATCGCCAGTTCCCCCCATCCGACCAGGTGGCTGCCCAATTCTCACCGCAAAGGCTGATACGCAGTCTTCTTGAAACCTCCCAATCAAAACCCACACCGGGAAGCAGATCCTTGTCATCCAGCAGATTGAACGCGCCTATTCCCAAGCCAACGGTGAGGTTCTCGCGAACCTTGAATGCGCCCCCGGCAGCGAGATCGAGTGTTAGATCATCACGATCCACATCCCTGAAATCGGTTGCGAGTCCGGACCTCGACCACGTCCCAAACGTCCATGGCGAATCCGTGCTGGACCAACAGGCCAACGCGCTCAGCTCAAACGTGGAGGGATACACTCCGAACGACTGGAGATTGTTTTTGCTTACGGGAATCGAGTTCGGAACGTCGTTGAATCGAAGAATCGTGCTGCGGAAATCAATCGCAGGCTGGATGCTGAAATTGCCGGTCAAGGGACATTCATCCGACAGCAATGCATGGAATCCCGCATCCGTGACCTCCAGGTTCCCTGGGGTTCTGTCGAAACTCATGCCGACGGATTGCCTGACGAAAACCAGGGAATCGTCCCAGCCGACAATCGTGGGCCGCGCCGCCGATGACTCAACGCCTCCGGTCCACACGGCGGCGAAAATGAATTTCCTCAGGAACCGATGAATCGCTTTGACGCTGCGAAAGAACGACACCGCGTTTCGTGTGTCAACGAAAACGCGGGAACGCTAATCACGAAGGTTCACGGCAGATTGGTCACTCCCATGAGGAAGCGGTCGCACTCGCGGGCAGCACCGCGACCCTCGTTGATCGCCCAGACGACGAGTGATTGTCCACGGCGGACATCGCCTGCCGCGAAGACGCCGGGGAGGTTCGTGGTGAAAGTGCCGTGTTCGGCCTTGATGTTCGAGCGTGCGTCGGTTTCGAGGGCGAACTTCTCCACGACTTCGGATTCGGGGCCGGTGAATCCCATCGCGAGCAGCGCGAGCTGGCACGGGATGGTCCGCAGGGTTCCCTCGACATCCTTCGGGATGAAACGGCCCTGATCATCCTTGGCCCATTCGATCTCGACGATCTCAAGGCCGGTTAGATTTCCCGCGTCGTCCTTGATGAAGCGCTTGGTCTGGACGAGATAGTGGCGTGGATCGCGACCTTGGAGCGCGGCGGCTTCCTCCTGACCATAGTCCATCTTGTAAACCTTGGGCCACTCGGGCCATGGGTTGTTGGCGGCACGTTTCTCCGGCGGCTGCGGCATGATCTCCAACTGGATCACGCTCTTGCATCCGTGCCGGAGGCTGGTGCCCACGCAGTCGGTTCCGGTGTCGCCACCACCGATCACGACGACGTCCTTGCCGGTGGCATTGAGATCCGGATTGGTGCCGTCGAACTTGTGGTCGAGCTGATAGCGGGTGTTGGTGGTTAGAAACTCCATCGCGAGATGGACGCCCTTGGCATCGCGGTTCTCGATCGGAAGGTCGCGTCCCAGGGTCGCACCGCAGCAGAGGACGATGGCATCGAAGTCCTTGCGGAGCTTCTCAGCAGTCCACTCGCTGTCCTTGCCGATGAAGATGCCGGTTTTGAAAACGATGCCTTCCGAGGCCATCAGATCGACCCGGCGCTGGACGACGAGTTCCTTGTCCAGCTTCATGTTAGGAATGCCATACATGAGCAAGCCGCCGATGCGGTCCTCACGTTCGAAAACGGTGACGCTGTGTCCGGCCTGGTTGAGCTGGTCGGCGCACGCGAGACCCGCGGGGCCCGAACCGACGATCGCAATCTTCTTGCCGGTGCGGATTTCAGGAATCCGGGCGGTGACCCAGCCTTCTTCCCAGCCGCGGTCGATGATGGCGCACTCGTTGTTCTTGATGGTGACGGCGGGCTCGATGACGCTGAGCACGCAGGAGCCCTCGCATGGTGCCGGACAGACGCGGCCGGTGAATTCCGGAAAATTGTTGGTCTTGTGGAGGCGTTGAAGCGCTTCCTTCCAGCGTCCGCGGAAGATCAGGTCATTCCATTCGGGGATCAGGTTGTTGACAGGACAACCGCTGGCCATGCCGGAAACCATGTGACCGGTGTGGCAGAATGGCGTGCCACAATCCATGCAGCGTGATCCTTGTGCCCGTTGTTGCTTCTCGTCGGAATGAATCTTGAACTCGCGCCAGTTCTTGATGCGCTCAAGTGGTGCGGTTTCGGAATCGGTCACCCGCTCCACTTCCATGAATCCTGTTGGCTTGCCCATATCGATTTGAGATCTGAAATTTGAAATTGATAGAATCAGTTGCCGCCGACGCGGGCGAGGTCCTTGAGGTTTTCCTCGAAGGCGGCCATGGCGGCCTCGTCTCCGGTGAGTCCCTGCTCCTCGACCCTCTTGAAGGCCTCGAGCATGCGCTCATAGTCGCGGGGCAGCACCTTGAAGAATTTCGGAAGCTCGGCTTCCCAGTTTTCCATCAGGAACTTGCCGCGTGGTGAACCGGTGTATTCGACGTGTTTCCCGATGGTGGATTTCACCAGCGAGATGTCCGCATCGTTGCACTCGATGAGGCGGTAGAGATTCACCATCTCCTTGTTGAGCCGCTTCTCGAAAAGCCCGTCGATGTCATAGACGTAGGCGACTCCACCGGACATGCCTGCGGCAAAGTTGCGGCCGGTCGCGCCCAGCACGATCACCTGACCGCCGGTCATGTATTCGCAACCGTGATCGCCAACTCCCTCGACAACGGCCTTCGCGCCGGAGTTGCGGACGCAGAAACGTTCGCCGGCGATGCCGTTGAAGAAGGCCTCGCCGCTGGTTGCCCCGTAGAGCGCGACGTTGCCGATGATGATGTTGTTCCTCAGGCTTGAAGTGCGAACCGCTTGGTGGATAGATGATGATCTTCGCTCCTGATAGACCCTTGCCGACGTAGTCGTTGGCATCGCCTTCGAGGCGGAAGGTCATGCCCGGGAGGTGTGAAGGCTCCGAGCGATTGGCCCGCGCTGCCGGTGAACTTCAGTTCGATGGTGTCCTCGGGCAATCCCTTGCCACCGTATTTGCGCGAGATCTCGCTTCCGGTGATGGTGCCGACGACGCGGTTGACGTTGATGATCGGCAGCTCGACCCGGACCTTTTCGCCGCGCTCGATGGCTGGCTTGCAGAGGGTGAGGAGGTGGGTGTTGTCGAGCGCCTGCTTGAGTCCGTGGTCCTGTTCGATCGTCTTGAAGGTGCCCACCTTGTCGCCCACGTCGGGCTTGTGGAAAATGGTGGTTAGATCGACGCCGTTGGCCTTCCAGTGTTCGGTGGCCTCGTTGGTGTCGAGGCATTCCGCGCGGCCCACCATCTCGTTGATGGTGCGGAACCCGAGCTCTGCCATGATCTCGCGAAGCTCCATGGCGATGAAGGTCATGAAGTTGACGACGTGCTCCGGCTTGCCTTCGAAATTTTTCCGCAGGACCGGATCCTGGGTGGCGATGCCGACCGGGCAGGTGTTCTTCTGACAGACCCGCATCATCAGGCAGCCGACGGTGACGAGGGGAGCGGTGGCGAATCCGAATTCCTCGGCTCCTAACAAAGCGGCGATGGCGACATCGCGACCGGTCTTGAGCTGGCCGTCCGTTTCGAGGACGACACGGCTGCGAAGGTCGTTGAGGAGGAGGATCTGGTTGGTTTCCGCCAGGCCGAGTTCCCATGGGGCACCGGCATTGAAGATGGACGATGAGGGCGATGCTCCGGTCCCGCCGTCGTGACCGGCGATCAGGATGACGTCGGCATGGGCCTTGGCGACCCCGGCGGCGATGGTTCCGACCCCGACCTCGGCCACCAGCTTCACGTTGATGCGCGCGCGTGGATTCGAGTTCTTCAGGTCGTGGATCAATTCCGCGAGGTCCTCGATGGAGTAGATGTCGTGGTGAGGTGGTGGGGAAACGAGTCCGACTCCGGGCGTTGAATAACGAACCTTGGCGATCCATGGATAAACCTTGGAACCCGGAAGTTCGCCGCCTTCACCGGGCTTTGCGCCTTGGGAGATCTTGATCTGGATCTCGTCGGCATTGACGAGATACTCGCCCGTGACACCGAAGCGGCCGGACGCGACCTGCTTGATGGCGGAGCGCTTGCTGTCGCCGTTAGGCATGGTGACAAAACGTTCTGGATCCTCGCCACCTTCGCCGGTGTTGGATTTTCCGCCGATGCGGTTCATCGCGATGGCCAAGGTCTCGTGGGCTTCCTGTGAGATCGATCCGTAGGACATGGCTCCGGTCTTGAAGCGCTTGGTGATCGACTCCACGGAATCCACTTCCTCGATAGGCACCGGTTTGCGGTTGCTCTTGAACTTCATCAGGCCGCGAAGGGTCGAGATGTTCTCGCTCTGGTCGTTCACCTTCTTGGCATACTGCTTGAAAACCTCGTAGCTGCCGGTTCGGGTTGCCTTCTGGAGAAGGTGGATGGTTTCCGGATTGAAGAGATGGAACTCGCCGTCCTTCCGCCACTGATAGACGCCACCGGCGTCGAGCGCGGCTTCCTCGGCCTCGATGTGGCGGTCAGGAAATGCCTCGCGATGGCGGATGAGCGCCTCTTCGGCGATCTTGTCGATGTCCGAGCCTTCGCAGCGGCTGGAGGTGCCGTGGAAGAACTTGTTCACCAGATCGGTGCTCAGGCCGATGGTTTCAAAAATCTGCGCGCCCCGATAGGAGGCCACCGTGGAGATTCCCATCTTGGCCATGGTCTTGACCACGCCCTTGATGGATCCCTTGAGGAAGTTGTAAACCGCCTTGTCGAAGTCGATGGCGAGCATGTCATCCTTGATCATCTTGTGGATGGACTCGAAGGCCATGTAGGGATTGATCGCGTCCGCACCGTAGCCGATGAGGGTGGAGAAATGGTGGACCTCGCGGGCCTCGCCGGTTTCCAGGATGATGCTGACGAGTGTCCGCGTTCCCATGCCCACCAGGTAATGGTGGAGGCCGCCCATCAGGAGAAGGGTGGGGATGGCGGCGTTTTCCTTGTCGATGTTTCTATCGGAAAGGATCAGCAGGTTGTAGCCAGCGGCGATGGCCTTGTCTGCCTGGGCACAAATGTTGTCGAAAGCAGCCTCAAGTCCGTCACCGCCCGAAGCGGCTGGGAAAAGCGCGTCGATGGTGGTCGCCTTGAAGCCGTCCAGCTCCACCTCGCGGAGGCGGGCAAGCGATTCGTTGTCGATGAGCGGGCTGTCGAGGCGGATCATCCGGCAGCTCTTCGGACCGGGTGCAAGCAGGTTGCCTTCCGAACCGAGGAAGGTCTCGGTGGACGTCACCAGTTCCTCGCGGATGCAGTCGAGCGCGGGGTTGGTGACCTGTGCGAAGATCTGTTTGAAATACTGATAGAGATGCTTCGGCTTCGAGGAAAGCACGGCAAGCGGCGTGTCATTTCCCATCGACGAGATCGGTTGGACACCGGTGGACGCCGTGGGTCCTAACAACATCCGGAGATCCTCGTAGGTGTAGCCGAAGGCGATCTGGCGCGCGACGATGCGGTCTTCCTCGACGGTTTTGGGGGCCTTGGCCGTCGGGAGATCGTTGAGCGTGATGCGGTTTTCCTGAAGCCATTTCGCGTAGGGCTTGGCACCATAAACGCGCTTCTTGACCTCCTCGTCGGGAACGATTCTTCCTTCCTTCATGTCCACGAGGAACATCCGGCCGGGGCGCAGACGGCCTTTCTCAACGATGCTAAGCGGGTCGAGATCCGGAACCACGCCAACCTCAGACGCCATGATCACGAGATCATCATCGGTGACATAGTAGCGGCTGGGACGGAGACCGTTGCGATCGAGAACCGCGCCGATCTGTTGTCCGTCCGAGAACGTGATGGAGGCGGGACCATCCCAAGGCTCCATCAGGCAGGCGTGGAACTCGTAAAATGCCTTCTTTTCCTCATCCATCATGGTGTGGCGTTCCCAAGGCTCGGGAATCATCATCATCATGGCGTGGACAAGGTCGTAGCCGCCGAAATGGACGAATTCGAGCGCGTTGTCGAATCTAGCGGAATCGGAGCCATCCTCGTTGATGACCGGGAAAATGTCCTCGATGTCCGTGCCGAAGATGTCGGTCTGGCAGAGGGCCTGACGCGCCTTCATGAAGTTCGCGTTGCCCATGACCGTGTTGATCTCGCCGTTGTGGGCGATGAAACGGTTCGGGTGGGCACGGGACCAGCTTGGGAAGGTGTTGGTCGAGAAACGGGTGTGCATCAGCGCGAGCGCCGATTCGAAATCCGGATCCAGGAAATCCGGGAAATACTCGGAGAGCTGGCAAGGCGTGAGCATGCCCTTGTAGATCATCGTCCGGGCTGATAGACCGGTGACGTAGTGGTAGTCGGCGCCGGGGAAGGAGTTGCCCTTGTTGCCGTGGACATCGCGGAACTGGTTGGGCACCTCGTTGTCACGGATCCACCTCGCGACCTGCTTGCGGATCACGTAGAGCTTGCGCTCGAAGGCCATCGCGTCGGTGATGTCATCGCTTTTGCCGATGAAGACCTGCTTGATGACCGGTTCATAGCGACCGGAGGTCTTGCCGAGGATTTCGCTTTTCACCGGGACGGTCCGCCAGCCGAGGAAACGTTGTCCCTGCTCGCGGATGACATGTTCGAAAACCTGCATCGCCACCTCGCGCACGGCGGCCTCGGGGGAGAAGAAAACCAACCCCGAGCCGTAGTCACCTTCCGGTGGGAGCTCGACGTCTTTCGCCGCCATCTCCCGACGCAGGAACTTGTCCGGCATCTGGATCAACATTCCGGCACCGTCACCCGTCGCGGGATCCGATCCACTCGCGCCGCGATGGTCCATGTGCTCGTTCATGGTCAGCGTCTTGAGAACGATGTCATGCGAGCGTTTGCCCTTGAGATGGGCGATGAACCCGACACCGCAGGCGTCTTTTTCGCGTGATGGATGCCAAAGACCCTGGGGTTCAGGCCAGCCGAATGGTGACTTCTGCGGAGTGGACGTGGACTTCATGGATGAGATTTCTCGAAAATAGGTGCGCCTTTTCCCGGCGCAAGGTGGTGCGATTGGACCCGCTCGTCTTGGGGAGTCCACCTCCTGGACCCGGACAATGCCGGATCTTCAAAGGCTTCAGCCGAAACGGGGGGGCAATCTGCTTTTCACCGTGGAAGCTGTCAAGACTGGGAGAAAAGGCGTTTCTCCGGAGGCTTGTTTCCTAGGGGGCCGCAGGCAATTCCAGCGTGTGGACCTTGAAACTCGGGTCCGCCGAGTGGTCCGCGTAAGGCTTCTGTAGGTATTTCGTGGAAAAATCCTTCAAATAGGCAACCCACTTCTCGTTCGTGGTGATTTGTCCCTGACCTTCCCAGCCAAACCCCGCAAACCAGCGGATTGCGCCCTTGTCGTCGGTCTTGGAAAGGCAAAGCGCCTGGGTGTGCCCGGCTTCATCGGTGAAAGGAACCATTTTCAGGACCCTCGAAGGGGCGATCACCATGGCGGTGCCAAGCCCATGGCCGTCAAATTTTTCCCAAAGCATCATCGTTCCCGATTTCGGCGAATTGACCGACTGGGTGCCTTTGACCTGCGGACTCAGGCCGATGGCCACATCGAAACCCGCCGCCGGTTTGCCATCGAGGGTGAATTTTGAATCACACTGGTACATCCGCTCTCCCATGATCAGGGTGATCCGCTTGGTCTCGCGGAGCAGCTTGCCCTTGAAGTCGCTGACGTAATCGAGCTCGAAAACCACCTTTTCGGGCGTGTTCTCGATGACCCGTTGCGCGACGTAGGTGTCGGAGTTGTAAAGTTTTCCATCGGCCCACGCCGAGATCCCGCCGCAACCGCGACTGTCTCCCACGTGATAGACGTCGTAGCCCTCGCCCTGATCCTGATGGTAGGGCTTCGCAACCTTGCCGTAGGGAAGTTTCAGCCGGTCCTCCATGTACCACTTGTCGATGATCGGGTAGGGGACCCGCTTGAACCAGCAGTCGATCCCGCTGTTCTCGGCACCGGGCCGAAGCTTCGGACCGTAGGTGCGGAACGCGACCAGGTCATTTTCCCAGGCGAAGTCATCGGATCGCTCGGGGACGTATCGGGCGAACGTGCGCGGCGCGTACGGCATGAAATGCTCCGGAAGTTTCACCCCGTCGAACTTGGCGACATCGGCTTTTCGTTTGGATGGGTCTAACAATCGGACGATCTCGGACCCCGCCAGCAGGAAGGCTCCCGAACCATAGACTTCGGTCGATTCCGCCGTGGTGTCCTGCTTGTCGGGCGCGTCACCGATTTTCTGGACAAAGCCCATCATGCCGGTCGGCTGGATGTTTTTGGCCAGTGCCTGATAACCCTTCATCACCTCCGGCCTGAAGAGATCGGCAGGCAAAAGCCCGCGATTGATGCCCCAGGCCATGCCATAGACAAAGAACGCCGATCCAGAGGACTCGCCCTGCGGACCATCCGGATCGAGCAAGCTGGTGCGCCACAAACCGTCGGGATTCTGCAGCTTCAAAAGGGCGTACATCATGTCATGATAGAGCCCGAGGTATTTCTCCCGCGACGGATGATCGGCGGGAAGGTGATCAAGCACGTGGACCAGGCCGCCGACGACCCAACCGTTTCCACGCGCCCAGAAGACGCTCTTCCCGCTAGGGGTTTTCCTGGTGAAGAAATTGTTGTCGCGATAGTAAAGATGGTGGGTCGGATTGTAGAGCACGTCGGTCGTTGTCCACCACTCCTTGTCCGCCCATTCGAGATATTTGGGATCGCCCGTGAGTTGGGAAAGGTGCACCCAGACCGCCGGTGACATGAAAAGCGCGTCGCACCAGCACCACGTGAAGCTGCCGCCGGAGATCGACTTCGGCGTCTCGGCCGCCAAGGCTCCCGTCACCTTGTCGAAATGGGCGATGCTCGGATTGAGTTTCGCGGGATCCTTGTCCAGGCGGTATTCCTCCAGCCAGGCTTGGAGCACGGCATGATCATCCGCATGGGTCACGCGGGGACCGGGACCGTAGGCAAGTTGCTTTCCGAAACCATCCAGGGCCTCAAGATACTTCGCGTCCCCCGTCACCTGGTTCAGGTTGGAAAGCCCGAGGAAAAACGGAGCCTGCGTCCAATCGTGGATCTTGTGCTTCGAGGGATTCTCAATTTGCCAATCCGCCACCCGTTTCATGTCCTTGATGATCGAGTCCGGAGTCGGGTCGGCAGCGTGAAGCGGGCTCGCGATGCAAACGGTCACCAGAAGGGACTGAAAAAGTGACCCGAAGCGGGAGATTGAAGAATGGTGCATTTGTTTTTCCTGAGGGTTGCTGGACTGGGTGACTGAGATTCCGATTGCCACCGGACGGGTCGAATGAAGAATGCCGCTCCGCCCGATCAAAGCAAAATCGGCCAACTTTAATTGGGGGAATGACTTTGGCATCGCCGAATGTCCTTCGCTTCACCCAACCACCACGAATCAACATGGAAACCCGACTGATGCCATCACCCCGCGAAACCGCGGTGCTCGATACCGACGAACTCCGCGCGTCCTTTCTTCTCGACGAGCTTTTTACCACCGGCGAAATCGAACTCGTTTACACCGACCTCGACCGCGCTGTCGTCGGCAGCGCCATCCCCACGGATTCCTCACTCGCGCTTCCCAATGACGATGCGCTCAAGGCCGACTACTTCTGCCAGCGCCGCGAGCTCGGCATCCTCAACCTGGGAAATTCCGGCACCGTCATGGTCGATGGCAGCGCCCACGAAATGGGTGCCCACGACTGCCTCTACATCGGCCGTGGCAGCAAGGAAATCACCTTTGCCAGCAAATCAGCGGACAGTCCCGCCGTTTTCTATCTGATCAGCTATCCAGCGCACTCCACCCACCCGACGGTGAAGGCCAGCCGTGCCGACGCGAACCGGGTCGAGCTCGGCAGCAAGGACGAGTGCAACGAGCGCACCATCTTCCAATACATCCACGAAAATGGCATCAAGAGCTGCCAGCTCGTCATGGGCTTCACCGAATTTCAACCCGGCAGCATCTGGAACACCATGCCCTGCCACACCCACGACCGCCGCAGCGAGGTCTATTGCTACTTCGATGTCCCTGCCGCCCACCGCGTCCTGCACATGATGGGCCAGCCTCAGGAAACCCGCCCGCTCTGGGTCGCCGACCGTCAGGTCGTGCTTTCTCCGCCATGGTCCATCCATTGCGGTTGCGGCACCGCCAGCTATCGCTTCTGTTGGGCGATGGGGGGGAGAATCAGGCCTTCACCGACATGGACCGCGTTGAAATCGCGGATCTGCGGTGAGGAAGTTGAGAGTTTAGGGTTGAGAGTTGAGGGAAAGATTTGGATCACTCAACTCCGCCTCCTCTCTTTCTCTCAACTCTCAACTCCAAACTCTCAACCCCACATGAACTCCTTCGATCTAACTGGAAAAACCGCCATCGTCACCGGCTGCAAGCGTGGCATCGGATTCGCCATGGCGGAAGGCCTCGCTGAAGCGGGTGCCGACATCATCGGCGTCAGCGCCAGCCTTGAAGCATCCGGCAGCGCCATCGAAAAGGCGGTCACCGCCCTCGGTCGCAAGTTTTCCGCCTATCAGTGCGATTTTGCCGATCGCGAGGCCGTGAAGTCCTTTGCCGACCAGGTCATGGCCGACCATGGAACCCCCGACATCCTCGTCAACAACGCCGGCACCATCAAGCGCAAGCCCGCTGCCGAGCATCCGGATGAGATGTGGTTCGAGGTCATCGACGTGAACCTCAACGCGCAATTCATCCTCAGTCGCGACATCGGTGCGAGAATGATCGCACGCGGCAGCGGAAAAATCATCTTCACCGCCTCGCTTCTAACCTTCCAGGGCGGTGTCACGGTTCCCGGTTACGCGGCGTCGAAAGGCGGCATCGGCCAGCTCACCAAGGCACTCTCTAACGAGTGGGCCGGAAAGGGTGTCAATGTCAACGCCATCGCCCCCGGTTACATTTCCACGGACAACACCGAGGCCCTCCGCGAGGACCCCGTGCGCAGCCAGCAAATCCTTGCCCGCATCCCCGCCGGCCGCTGGGGCGATCCCGCGGATTTCAAAGGGCCGGTCGTTTTTCTAGCAAGCGAGGCCTCGCGCTATGTCCACGGCGAAATCCTCGTCGTCGATGGTGGCTGGATGGGACGTTGATCATTGACTCCCGTTCGCTTGGCGAATCGCCGGGTTTGCCGCCACGAAAGGTGTCCTCGACCTATCGCGAAAGGGCGGGGGAGAGCCAGAGTCCCCAATCTCCTCTGGGGCCGTCCCCACCGTCTTCGGTGCGAAGGGTGAGTTGTTTCACTCCTGCCATTTCGATCGTGAATGATGTCAATTTTCCGGCCTTCACGATGGATGATTCCCAGAGCTTCTTTCCGTCTCCCTCGATGATGAATTTCACGCTGCCTTGATGCCCTTGCGCGATGCCGACATGGCCATGGAGGGACTTCCATGACCCGTCGATATCCCACACATGGCGGGCCGGGGCATGGGCGTAGAATCCGCTGGAAAACACCCGGCCTCCGCTGACAAGGATTCCCTCGCGATCCGGCAGGCGGTCGCGAATGGCGGGGCCGTAGCCGGTCCGCTCGTCCGCAGCGACCAGGTCCGACAGGAGCACGGTGTTGCTCTCCGGTCCGACGGAAGACTTCAACCGTGGGTCCATCGTGTTGGCATAACGGGTGGCGACTTCTGTTAGGAATGGCTCGTTGAGCATGTTGACGTCCGCCAGGGCTGACTTGGCCGCCGCCGCATCCCGCGCGGCCACGGCAGTCACCAGTGGTTC
>CAWENZ010000004.1:0-161614 GCA_963810445.1 uncultured Verrucomicrobiae bacterium
TCTCCCATAAGGAGTGGGGACATTCCTGTCCCCTCTTCCTCCACCCTTCAAAGCTTGCCCTCACGGTCTCCAACCCTATTCTTCCAGACATGAGCAAGATCCACTACATCCTCTATCGCGAGGAATCGGATTACGTCGCGCAGTGTCTGGATTTTGACGTCTCCAGTTTTGTAGAAACCAAAGAAGAAGCCCTGCGGATGCTCAAGGAAGCGATCGAGCTCTATCTCGAAGATGACGGTTAATCCTTCATGAAAATATCCTATAACAACCGACCCTTCCTCCCCTTACCCATCGCCAATGTCTGTTATTTGGGACTGACCCCGGCGCAGACCCCGGCGCATCCGTTGATCCCCGAGGTCCGACACCATTCATGGCCAATTTCTGTTATTTGGCGCTGGCCCTAGCGCCTGAAGCATGCGGATATACAAAATAATCATATGAGCTTTTTTATTACTGCGGCAGGCCTTATTGGGAAACTCGTAATATCAATTGGCGCCAAGTCGCTTGGAGATCGAATTAAAGATGTGAAAACGCAGCGGCGGATGTCGCGTCTAGTCGATGATGCGGTTGATCGTATTGTTGAACAAACAGAAGAGTATTTGAAATCGGAAAAAGTCAGCGACGAGAGAAAAGTAATATTAGTTAAATCATTGTGCGAGAAGTTAAAACCCCTCGCGGATGATCCGCAGCGTTTTTTTGTAGGTGATCTCGATGGATCAATTATTTTTAAACAATGCCATCCCGATGGAAAACTTCCAGAGGAAATACGTGAAGAACAGCTGGGCCAGTTTTACACTGTCCTGTTTCCACAGATTGCACATTTCCTGGCTGGTTCGCGTATCGCACTTGCCGAATGGCAAGCCGAAGGGCTCCGCGAGGAATTTAAGCGATTAAGTCAGCTGGCAGAAGAAATTCGCGCAATGAATGCCAAGGTTGCCGATATGCCTGGTGCTGTTGCAGGCGTATTGGATGGTCGAGCGGGACAGGAGGCGGAAGTAATACTTCGAGAGTTTTCGCAGATGTTACTCAATGGACTTCTTCTCCGGCTTGATCTTTCTCCTCTCCGTGCAGAGCGCGCACTACACGGTTCGATGGGAGAACATTTTGTTATTCCATCAATTCGAGAGTGGGGAATGCTTCCTCAACTCATGGTAGATGGAAAAGATATTGTCGAAATTTTAGCTGCTCCGGGAGCACGAAGAATATTGCATGGTGGTGCGGGAGTTGGGAAAACAACATGTGCTCTATGGTTGCAATCGCGCCTTCTGCAATCTGACCCGAGTAGGTTGGCCGTGGTATTTCGATTGAGAGAGGTGGTCAACATCGAGCAACAATCTCTGCTTGAATTGCTTCGAGAGCGAGCAGGGGCTCATCTCCGGGGTTCTATTTCTGATAAACTTCTCCGTAGTTGGCAGGAGACAGGAAGGCTGGTAGTGATTCTAGATGGATTTGACGAAGTTCCGGAACATCGGCGTGATGCAGTCGAATTTTGGATCAAGAGTCTTGCTGTCTTAGTGAAAAGGACGGCATTAATTGTTACGTCACGACCGCTTCAAAGTGGGCACTTGGAACACCTTGAAAGTCCGTGGCAGCAGTGGAATCTTCTGCCTTTTGATGAGGCGAGAATCGTCGAGTTTATTGAGCGATGGCACCGATATTTGCCGGATGGCGAGCTGTCTGCTGCTGAGCGCAAGGTGGATGCTGCGGCATTAGCACGGACTTTTTTCAGTGATCCCAGCCTCAAACCTCTAGCGGACACTCCACTTATGCTAGGAACGCTGCTGTTTGTGCATCATCGTGATAAGAAGTTACCGAGCGGACGAGTTGACCTCTATGAGAGGTACATTGCGGCAATGCTAGGGCTGCGAGATTCTGGGTTGGGAATTGAAGCTCGGGCAACAAAACTTTCCGACAAGGAAAAGCGTCGTATTCTTTCTCACATTGCACTCCATTTTCACCTTAGTGGAGAAAATGAGGCTAGCGATCAAGCAATGCGCACACTAGTAAAGGATGCATTGGAGAAATTCAAGCTTGACGAAAATGTAGATCGGTTGCTGGCCGCTTTATGCGAGCGCACTGGATTGCTGCAAGGGCCGGGTGCATGGTCATTTATGCATAAGACAATCGGTGAATTCCTAGTAGCTGAATTGATTTGTGACGGAACTAGCCACCTGCCCAACGGACATCGTTTGGACCGGAAAGAATTATGGGAGCATCGGGACAAGGATGCTTGGACAGCTGTTTTGTTCTTCTGGGCGGGGAAAACTTCGCCGCGCGAGTTGGAAGAGTTTATAGAGGATCTTGTTGGAGATAATGGACTTGCGCTTGCGCTTGCTTTGCTCAACGATCAAGGTGACCGGCTATCTCACGAAATTCAACGAGGTATCTTACTCCACCTTATTAAGAAACCATGGGGCAACCAAGATGAAGATGGCAGGTATCTTTTGCACACGGGCACTACCCCAACCGCTGTTCATAAAACATTTAGTGCTAAATATCGCGACCTTCGGGGGCTCACCCGCGCGTCCAATGTTGATGTCTTGCGCAATATGATTTCAAGGGGTGTTTTGAATGCCAGTGATATGAAAGTCGTAGGAAGAGATCAAAGGGACGAATTGACAATCGCATTAGTTTTGTCTTTGCATAAATTCGGTCGATCCTTGTTTGAAAATCTTTTGGAGAATGCAAAAAACATATCCACGAACGAACTTGCTCTTTATTGCTTGTCATTGGAGATTGAGAAGACGACCAAATTTGAAGAGATCTGGCTTTCAGAATTATTAAATGTATGGACCGGGGCGTTTCCGTTTGGCCGTGAGTGGGTTCCATTCTTGCTGATTGGAATGTTGTTTGAATCGCGTGAGCGTAAGCACTTGATTTCGAATGCCAACAAGCGAGTACTTGGGCCGTTACTTTGGGCTTGGAGAGGGCAACCGGTGAATACTGTGTGGCTGCAAGGTTCTATTGAATGGTCGGCGTGGCCAACTAACAAAATAGGCGATCTTCTATCAAAGTCGCGGATGGCAATTATCAAGGACGATGCTGCCACTTGGGGAGTTAATACTCAACAACTTGATGAGCTCAGAAACTGGTTTGACCAGTTGCTTGCAATGCGGTCCGAATTATAGCATTTTACTTAAATTTTGATTTGAAAGTCAAAACCGAAGAGGCGGCACTAGAAATGACATCGTCGGGGTCCCGACTAACAAGCATCAAGGATTGAATCGGGTCAGGCCTCGCGGATTAACGCATATTTTTGTGATCCAAACATTCCATTCCTCCTCGTCCCATGGTCATCCAATCCACCTCACGCTTCGCGGGCCGGATGAAATTAGCGCTCCGGAAAGAGAGGGGAGATCCGCCGCCTGAGATCGAGGGTTGCTGACTTTCAACGCCGGGTGTCCTCAATGCCGACGAGATTTCGGATCAAGGCTAATGCGATTGGGGTAGAGAGTTCCGGCCCGATGTTCAGGTAGTCTCTGTCCGATGCCTGTCCGTCCGTTTTCCACTGCCCTCGCCTTTTGTCTCTTCTTCACCGCTCTCCCGGCCATGTCGGTTGCTGCGGAGCTTCGTGATGCCACCAAGGCCGGCGTGCTCGGCGACGGCACGACGCTGAACACTGTCGCATTGCAAAAGGTGATCGACGATTGCAGCGTATCCGGAAGCGGGACGATTTCCTTTCCACCGGGCGGCTACCTCACCGGCACGATCCAGATCAAAAGCCATGTCACCCTGCGCTTGGAAAAGGATGCCACGCTGCTGGGCAGCACGGAGGTCGCCGACTATCGGAATCTTGATCCGTTCATCGACGGCAGCGGAAAAGTGCCTGAACTGGCCGGACTTCGATTGCCCTGAGTCTGCCCGCGATCTTTCCAAATCCATTGCCTGCATTGGCGACGACCTGTGCACCCGGCATTTTCCCGGTTGTTGCTTGACCCTGTCCCGCCATCTCTCCAAGTTGCCGCCCCGCCGTTTGCCCCGATGGCAGCGGTGTGCCCTAATCGAACCAACCTACCGAGCAGCCATGGCCGCGAAGATCTATACCACCAAGGACGCCCCGATCGCTCCTCTCAAGAAGAAAACCCTCGCCGTGATCGGCTTCGGCTCCCAGGGCCACGCCCACGCGCTCAACCTCAAGGACAGCGGCGTCAAGGTCATCATCGGCCTCTACCCGAAATCGAAATCCCGCGAGGTCGCCAAGAAACTCGGCTTCGAGGTCTTTGACACCGCCGAAGCCGTGAAGAAGGCCGACGTCATCTTCGTCGCCGTGCCGGACACCAAGATTCCCGCCGTTTACAACAAGGACATCGCCCCGAACCTCACCAAGGGCAAAACGCTCCTCTTCTCCCACGGCTTCGCCATTCACTTCAAGACCATCGTCCCGCCGAAGGACATCGACGTCATCCTCGTCGCCCCGAAAGGCCCTGGCCACATCGTGCGTCGCCAGTTCATCGAAGGCAAAGGCGTTCCCGGCCTGATCGCCATCTATCAGAACGCTCCGGCAAGGCCAAGAAAACCGCGCTCGCCTGGGCCAAGGGCATCGGCGGCACCCGTGCCGGTGTCTTCGAAACCAACTTCCAGGAGGAAACCGAGACCGACCTCTTCGGCGAACAGATCGTCCTTTGCGGCGGCGCCACCGCGCTCGTCAAAGCCGGATTCGAAACCCTCGTCGAAGCCGGATTCCAACCGGAAATGGCCTATTTCGAGTGCCTCCACGAGCTCAAGCTCATCGTCGACCTGATGAACGAGCAAGGCATCGCCGGCATGCGTTTCTCGATCTCCGAAACCGCCAAGTGGGGCGACGTCTCCGTCGGACCGAAGATCATCGACGCCTCCGTCAAGAAGCGCATGAAGTCAAGCGCTCAAGGACATCCAGACCGGCAAATTCGCCAAGGAGTGGATCAAGGAATACGAAGGCGGCTACAAGCGCTTCAACAAGCTCCTCAAGGAAGGCGCCGCGCACCAGATCGAGAAGGTCGGTGAGAAGCTCCGTTCCACGATGAGCTGGATCAAGCAGTCCAAGATCAAGAAAGGTGCCAGCCAGGCCAGCCTGATTTCCTCCTCGAACTAAGCTTCGTTCTCGAAATTCATCACGCCCGTTTCCCGCAAGGGAGGCGGGCGTTTTTTTCGGTCGGTAATCTGGAGAGGATGAAACGATGTCCTCGGCTCGCTGCCAAAAGCGATCTTGGCAAGTCGGCCCGCAGTGCTAGGTCCACAATGGGCGATCCGCGATGGCGACATGAAACTCGTCGTCTCCAAAGGCGGTAGCGGCAAACCCGAACTCTACAACCTCGCCGACGACATCGGTGAATCCAAGGACCTCGCCGCCGCCCAATCCGACAAGGTGAAGGAACTGCAGGCGATTTGGGACAAGTGGAGCGCCGAGCAGGCCCCCGCAAGCGCCCGCGATCCCGAAGGCGGCAAGAAGAACAAGAAAAAGAAAGGGAACTGAGCGTCATCACCTGGGGCCAAGATCCGGGACGCGTGGTTCAACCCGAATGGCACTAACTTAGCGGTCTTTTCGGATGAAATCAGGGTTTCCATCCGCTCTTAGTGGTGCGCTTGTTCTGATGTCCACAAAGCATGTAAAATGGAGGTTTAGCGCTGTCCCATCGCCGGTTTTTGACACGATCCGCAACTCGTCGATCTTCTGAGAAATTTCCTTAAGTTAGTGCCATCCGGGTCAGGGTGAAAATCTCGAACTGGGGTCAGGGTGGAATCTAACTTAAGGAGATTTTGGGATGATTGAGGACATCATACGGAGCGCCGTCATTTTGACGGCTGTGTGCCGCGGACATCCTGTCCGCCGGGGGACAAAATGTCCCCTTCACCCAGCGGATAACATGTCCGCCGCTCCTTATCTCATACTACCAAGTTACTGCTTAAGTTAGCGCCATTCGGGTTCGACCCCTATTTCCAGTTCATTCGCCGGTAAGAGAACCTCAAGGCGTTCTGCTAGATCAACCGGGACTGGGAGTCGATAGGGGTTTGGAAAGGAGCTCACGCCAGCAACCTCCGATTCATCCGTCCAGGCACTTGGACAAAGTCATCCAACAAGATCACGCGAGAATCTGCTTCACGACATTGCCATGCACGTCGGTGAGGCGGAAATCGCGGCCTTGGGCGCGGTAGGTGAGGCGCTCGTGGTCGAAGCCGAGGCAGTGCAGCATGGTGGCCTGGAGGTCGTGGACGTGGACGGGGTCCTTGACGATGTTGTAGCCGAGTTCGTCGGTGGCACCGTGGATGACGCCGGGTTTGATGCCGCCGCCGGCCATCCACATGGTGTAGGCCTTCGGGTGGTGGTCGCGGCCTCGCGAGCGGCCCAGTGCGGCGTTGCTCTCGACCATCGGGGTGCGGCCGAATTCGCCGCCCCAGACGACGAGGGTTTCGTCGAGCAGGCCGCGGCGCTTGAGGTCGATGACGAGCGCGGCGCTGGCCTGATCGGTTTCCTTGCAGTTCTTGCGATGATTTCCGACGACATCGCTGTGGGCGTCCCAGCCTTCGTGGAAGATGTTCACGAAGCGCACCCCGCGCTCGATCATGCGGCGGGCTAGCAGGCAGGCGCGGGCAAACGAGGGGACGGCGGGATCGCAGCCATAGAGGTCGAGGGTTTCCTTGGTCTCGCTGCGCAGATCCATGAGTTCCGGTGCGGAGGTCTGCATGCGGAATGCCATTTCGTAGTTGGCCAGACGGGTGGCGATCTCGGGATCACCGGTCGCGTCGAGACGTTTGTGGTTCAGGGTGCTGACGAGGTCGATGGTGTCGCGCTGGAGCGCGGGGTCGATGCCGGCCGGATTGGTAACATTGAGGATCGGGTCGCCTTGATTGCGGAATCGCACGCCGGTGTAGATGCTGGGAAGAAATCCGCTCGACCACAGGCCGCTGCCACCGCTGATGCCGCTGCCGGTGCTGAGAACCACGAAGGCTGGCAGATCGCTGGTGACGCAGCCGAGTCCATAGGTGGCCCATGAGCCGATGCTCGGGCGACCGGGGACGGCGAAGCCGGTTTGGAAAAAGGTCTGGGCGGGAGCGTGGTTGAATTGATCGGTATGGCAGGAGCGGATCAGGCAGATGTCATCGACGATTTTTGATAGATAGGGCAGGGCCTCGGAAATCTCCATGCCGGACTGGCCGTAACGGGCGAACTTGAACTGCGGTCCCATGACGGCGGCATCGGCGCGGATGAAAGCGAGCCGCTGACCTTCCGTGACCGAAGCCGGGAGCGGCTTGCCATCCATCTTGGTGAGGTCCGGCTTGAAATCGAAGAGATCGAGATGGCTCGGGGCACCCGCCATGAAGAGATGGATGACTGCCTTGGCCTTGCCCGCGAAGTGGGGAGGATGCGGGGCCATGGGGTTGACAAAAGCAGGAGCGGTTTGTGCTCCGAGCCTGTCGGCTAACAATCCGGCGAGCGCCATTTTTCCGACGCCGACGCCGCAGTCGCGCAGGAAGTGGCGGCGGGTGATGTCGAGACAGCGGTGTTGAAAGGGGTTCATGCGGGTGATCAGCTTTTGGTGACGAACTCATCCATGTTCATCAAGGCGCGGGCCACGGCGGTCCAGGTAGCGCGCGTGACGATGGTTTCGGCAGGACCGCTTCCAGCGAGGGCCTTGGCCGACTCGGGAGCGGCGGTGAAGCGCTGTTGCTGCTTCTGATAGAAAGCGATGACTTCAGCGAGTTCCTCCGGAGCCGGAGGACGCGAGAAGCAGCGCACGAAGGCCTCGGTTGCCAGTTGCTCGGGAGTGCCCGGGGTTTCCACCAGGTGTTTTCCAAGCGCCTGGGCGGCTTCGATGATCGTGACATCGTTGAGCAGCGAGAGTGCCTGGAGCGGCGTGTTCGACTTGTCCCGGCGGACGATGCAGGCCTCGCCGGTTGGCGCATCGAAGGTGTTGGCAAAGGCAAATGGCGCGGTGCGTTTGGCAAAGGTGTAGAGGCTTCGGCGATAGCGATCCTCGCCGGTGCTGGTGTTCCAAGCGAGGGCTCCATAGGTCCCCTCGGTGGTGACGCTGGCGGGCTGCGGCGGAAAGACACTGGGGCCTAACATTTTGTTGGAAAGGATGCCGGCGGATCGCAGCGCCGAATCGCGAACCTCCTCGGCGTCGAGTCGCAGACGCGGTCCTCGCCAAAGCAGGATGTTTTCCGGATCCTTCTCCTCGCCAGCGGACGTGGATGAGCTCGATTGCTTGTAGGTCTGGCTGGTGACGATGAGGCGGTGGAGTTTCTTGAACGACCAGCCATCATCCATGAAGCGGATGGCCAGCCAGTCGAGGAGCTGCGGATGGGAAGGCGGGCTGCTTTGGAAGCCGAAGTCCTCCTGGGTCTTGACGATGCCGCGACCGAAGAAGGTGGCCCAGGCGCGATTGACGACGACGCGTGCGGTGAGGGGATTTTCGCGGCTGACGAGCCAGCGGGCAAAGCCGAGGCGGTTTTTGGGAGCGCCGTTAGGCAGCGGATTGAGAATCGATAGAACTGCGGGCTCGACCGGCTCGGTGGGTTGGGTCCATTCACCTCGATTGTGAATGAAGGTGCGGCGCGGGTTTTCGGCGGGTCGTTCCTGAAGAACCAGTGAGGTCAGGAATGATTGCGGGCGTCGCAGCTCGTCGATCTCCTTGCGCGAGGCGACAAGCTCCGGTGCGTTGAGAAGAAATTCGTTCATCAGCAACTGGGTCTCCGCTTCGGTCCGATCCGGTTTGTGGATCAAGGGCTGCACATCGGAGGAAACCTGGCTGGCCACTACCTCGCCCGACTGGGTCGTTAGGGAAATACGGAATTTCCCTAACGAACAGGCATAGTGCCGTCCGAACATCATCGTGAGATTGAGGCTGGAGGCGGTGAGAGGTTTCTCCAACTGGAAGACAGCCTCGTGGGCACGGCCCTGGCCTTCCGCACAGCTCCAACCGGTCTCCGGATTTCCATCGATCGCGAAACTGGCCTCGGCCTGCGAGCCGAAATGGTTCTTGGCATAGCTCTGACTGGCCTTGGCGATCTTGACCGGCTGGCCGTCGGCGGTGAGCTGGAATTCTCCCAGAAGGAAGTCGCCTTGGGGTCCCTCGTAGTAGGCCATGCCGGGGCCTCGGGCAGGCAGGCGCGGGTCAGGAAGTGCTTCCAAACGGATCGCGGTGACGGCTTCCGGCGGTTTGCCGAGATCGACCTGATAGGTGTCCGCCTTGGTGATGTCGCCAGAGACGAAGACCGTGGAATCCGGTTGGATGGTGAGAAGCGGTAGATTCGAGGTGGCCTTGACCGGTGTGACGACCTGCCAGTTCGCGGTGAGGGATTTCTGTTGGTCGAGCCAGGTGGAGAACGCCTTCGCCAGCGATTCCTTGCGAAGTGATTCCGGGTCACCAGTGGACGGGGCGGCCGCACCGAAGCTGACCTTCATCCGTCCGAGGGTGTGCAAAGTGCCGTGCTGCTGTCTAACAATCACCGTCGTGTCGCCATTCGCATCGAAGGGAGTTTCAATCGTGAAGGTCGCGGATTTGTTTCCATGGATGTCCTGACCCGGAACCTGCACGGCCCAGCCGGTATCGTTCTTGCCGTCGATGGCGGCGGTGATGGGGTAGCCGGGTTGTTCGACGTTGGCGGTCGGCTGCGTGAGTTTCACAAGCTGGCCGCCCACGCGGACTTCCAGCTCACTGAGGACAAAGTTTCCGTGTGGTGTTCTGCCGGGTCCTTTTCCTGGAAGCGAGTCATCGGTTAGGGCTTCGATGCGGAGCTGGGTGAACTTCCCCTTGAGTCCGGGAAACTGCAGGGTGGCGGTGCTTGCAGGCGGTCCGGGGGCCGTGAACAGAACCGAGCTGTCGTCGAGGGCCCGGGTGGCTTCGGTGGGTTCCGTGGTCACAGCGGGGACTGGAGTGGACCAGACCATCGATGAATCGTGAACCGGCCACTTGAGCGGCAGTGCGGCAACCAGTTCGTCTGCCTTGGCAATCCTTGCTGCGGCTCCTCGCTCCTGATCCGGACTGGGCAATTCGAGGGTCGGCTCGTCTGCATTGTCGAGGAACGCCATCATCGAGTAATACTCACGGTGCGGGATCGGATCGTATTTGTGGGTGTGGCACTGGCAGCATTGAAGTGTCAGTCCCAGCCAGGTGGCACCGGTGGTGGCCACGCGATCCACCATCGCCTTGAAGCGGTATTCCAAGGGATCGATTCCACCTTCCTCGTTGAGCATGGTGTTGCGATGAAACCCGGTGGCGATCCGCTGGTCCGCGGTGGCTCCAGGGAGCAGGTCGCCGGCGATCTGCTCGATGGTGAACCGATCGAAGGGCATGTCCTCGTTGAGCGCCTTGATCACCCAGTCGCGATAGGGCCAGATCGTGCGCCCGCGGTCCTTTTCGTAGCCGTTGGTGTCGGCATAACGGGCGAGATCAAGCCATTTGCGGGCCCAGCGCTCGCCATACTGCGGAGAGGCGAGCAAGCGGTCCACGGCCTTTTCATAGGCATCCGGTGTGCTGTCGGCGAGATACGCGGCCAAGTCTTTAGGAGTCGGAGGCAGGCCGATGAGATCGAAACTGACACGACGGTAAAGAACCGCCTTGTCGGTTTCCGGGGAAGGCTTCAGTCCGCTCTGCTCGAGGGTCGAGCGCACGAAGGCATCGATCGGATTGGAGGCTTCTGACTTGGGAACAGGTGCGGCGACGGGAGCTTGAAAGGCCCAGTGCTTTTCGTATTTCGCTCCGGACGCGATCCACTTCTCCAGCACGATGATTTGCTCCGGGGTGAGGGCCTTCTTCGTGGAGGGTGGCGGCATCTGCTCGTCCGGATCATCGGAGTGCAGGCGTTTGATCATTTCACTCGAGGCAGGCATTCCCGGAACGATCGCCGCCTCGCCGGATTTTCCGCCTTTCAGAGCACCCTCGAACTCGCTGAGAAGGAGTTCACCCTTGCGCTCCTTGTCATCCGGTCCGTGGCACTTGAAGCACGCGTCCGAGAGGATCGGGCGGACATCGCGACTGAACGATGGCTCCTCCGCCCCAGAACTGCCAGCCAGGCCTAGGAGGAATGGAAGAAAACGGGTGATGAAGCGGGCGGACATGAGACCGCTCAGCTACGCGTCGGGCTGGAGTGAACTTGCGTCAAAGGCCATGCTGCACGGAAGAGGACGAGTTGGGGAGGGATGGCTTTCGGTTCGCGCATGACTCGTTTTATCTGTTTCCAACGCGCTTCCGTGAGCAGGGCGATCACGTGAGGGAGTGGGCTATCCGTGAAAGCGACCCGGTAATTGGCCATTCATGCCTACTGACCCTATCGGCATGCGCTGGATCAAGCAGTCCAAGATCAAAAATGGAGCCAGCCAAGCCAGCCTGATCTCCTCCTCGAGCCAAGCTTCGGTTTCAAAATTCACCACGCCCGTTTCCCACCAAAGAGGCGGGCGATTATTTTTGAAGGGCGCTTCCATTTTTCGTCGTTCTCCTGAAGCATCATCGCAGCTTTCAAAACCGGCACTCTCATGAAAATCCAGAATCTCATTCCTTTGTTGTCACTCGTTCTAACCACGGGTTCGTCGGCGGCTGCAAACCCGGCGGAGTCCATGCTCTGGTATCAACAGCCGGCCCGGACCTGGATGACCGAAGCCCTTCCGCTGGGCAATGGATCGCTTGGCGGCATGTTTTTCGGTCTGACGGAAACCGAGCGGATCCAGTTCAACCAGAATACGCTCTGGACCGGCCATGAAAAGGACACCGGTCACTATCAGGCGTTTGGCGATGTGATCATCCAGCTCGGCCACAAGGCCCCCACGGACTATCGCCGCCAGCTCGACATCGCCCTGGCCATTCAGAAAACGAACTACACCTGCAATGGGATCCGCTACGAACGCACCGCCTTCGCCAGTCATCCGGCGCAGGCGATGGTCATGGAATTCTCCGCCAACAAACCGGGCGGTCACACCGGCCGCATCTGGCTGACCGACATGCACGGCGCAAAGATCACCGCCGACGGAAACCGCCTCACCGCCACCGGCAAGCTGCCGGACGACGGCCTCGACTACGAATCCCAGCTCGTCGTCCATCATGCCGGCGGAAAAGTCCGCGTGGAAACCAAACCCCTCGCCGCCGATGACGCGCCGCTCGCCGGCGTGCCCGGTGGTGACAAATTGAAACTGCCCGACACCTGCCTCGTCTTCGAAGGTTGTGACAGCCTCACGCTCGTCCTCGCCGCAGCCACCAACTACGTCCCGGATTCGGCGAAAAAATGGCGCGGTGATCCTCCCCATGCGGTTGTCACGAAGCGCGTCAATGCGGTGACGCCTGACAATCTGGCAGAAGTCACCTCGGATCATGTCGCCGACTATCTGAAATGGTTCTACCGCTTCAGTCTCGACCTCGGAACCACCGATCCCACACTTTCCGCGAAGCCCACCGACGAGCGGTTGATGGCCTACACCAAGGATAAAACCCGCGATCCGGACCTTGAGGAACTCTTCGCCCAATACGGCCGCTACCTGATGATTTCCTGCTCACGTCCCGGTGGCCTTCCCGCCAACCTCCAGGGGCTCTGGAACGACAGCAACAAGCCCCCATGGCGCAGCGACTATCACTCTAACATCAACATCCAGATGAACTACTGGCCCGTGGAGCCCACCGGCCTCGGCGAGTTGCACCGGCCCTTCATCGACTACGTCGTCTCACAGATTCCCATCGCCCGCCAACGGTCGAAAGAGGAATACGGGGACAAGACGCGTGGTTGGACCGTCCGCACCGAGAACGGGATTTTCGGCGGCGGCAGCTTCGTCTGGAATGTCCCCGGCAGCGCCTGGTATGCCCTGCATTTCTGGGAGCACTATGCGTTCTCGATGGATCGCGAATACCTCGCGAAGGTCGCCTATCCGGTGATGAAGGAAGTCTGTGAATTCTGGGAGGACCTGCTCGTCACGCGTCCCGACGGCACACTCGTCGCACCGAAAGGCTGGTCTCCCGAGCACGGCCCCACCGAACCCGGCGTTTCCTATGATCAGGAAATCATCCACAACCTCTTCACCAACTACGTCGAAGCCGCCGACACCCTCAAGATCGACAAACCCTACCGCGACAAGATCGCCGCAATGCGGGACAAGCTCCTAACACCCAAGATCGGCAAATGGGGCCAGCTCCAGGAATGGGAGACCGACCGCGACGATCCGACGGACCAGCACCGCCACGTTTCCCACCTTTTCGCCCTGCATCCCGGCCGCCAGATCACCACGAACACGCCGGAGCTCTTCGAGGCCGCCAAAGTCTCGCTCAAGGCCCGTGGCGACGGCGGCACCGGTTGGAGCCGCGCCTGGAAGATCAATTTCTGGGCCCGCTTCGGCGATGGCGACCACGCCTACCTGATGCTGCGCAACCTCATGACCGCCGTGAACACCGTCGGCACCGACATGACCAACGGCGGCGGCATCTATCCGAACCTGTTCGACGCCCATCCGCCCTTCCAGATCGACGGCAACTTCGGCGCGACCGCCGGCATTGCCGAAATGCTTCTCCAATCACAATCCGGCGACATCGTCCTCCTGCCCGCCCTTCCCGCCGCATGGCCGGACGGCTCCGCCAAAGGCTTGCGCGCCCGTGGCGGCTTCGAGGTCGATCTGACCTGGAAAGCCGGCAAGCTCACCGCCGCCACCGTCCGCAACATCAGCGGATCGTCCTGCAAGATCGTCTATGGCGGAAAATCCATCGACCTCAAGCCCGCGCCCGGCACCGCCGTGGAACTCGATTCCTCCCTCGGCAGCAAATAGCCATTTCTAGCTCCTGGCCACGCGGGAGAAAGCCATGATTTGCAACGGAACGTGGGTCATTCGCTGCACATAATGCATTGACGAGAAGCTTCGGAATCTCAAACATTCAGTGTCACTGAATGCTCGAAACAGAGGGCGTTCGGTATCAATTTGGTCCGCTTGAAAGGGTAACTTCAAATCCTCCCTTGAAATCGGCTTTTCACATCAATCCCATTGTTTCCATGAAAACCACACCATCCTGCATGTCTCATTTCACCCGCACGGGTGCCATCATCATCTCCACCCTCGGGTTCGGAGTCGTCGGCGCATTTGCTGCCAGCCCGATCCTCAAGCTGCCCATCAACGGCGAAGAGTTTGGAGAAGGGCTCGAAATTCACGTCACCAGTGGCAGCAAGAAGCTTCCACTCTCCAAGGGCTACTCCTACGACATCGAGGGAACCTGCTCGGGAACAGGATCACTTGTGAATCTGGTGCCGCCCGGAACGCCGATCTCCAAGTTCATCAACTTCCTCTCACCGGGCAAATCCAAGTTCATTTCCGGCTTCTATGACAACTCCGGTCTTGATCGCGAAATCGCGGCCATCGACAAGACCTTCACCGGAACAAGGACAGTTCCGTCCCTCGGGGCGGTTACCTTGTCAGCGAAAATCACGGCGGGGACCTTGGCTTCGGGTGAGGTTTATTTCGACGTGACGGAAGTTACGATCGATTCGGCGAATGCTGCGAAACCGGGGACCATCAAGTTCGACAGCGGTGCCAAGTTTGTCATCAGCGCTGCTCCCGAAATCCAATTCAAGGCCAAGGGACAATCGGTCACCGAAGGACAAGACTCGATCGACATTCAGGTGACGAGATTCGGCAACAAGCGGGGTGTCGCCACCGCCTTTTATGAAACGGTGGATGGCACGGCCAACGGCGACGACTACACCACGACCAGCGGAAAGATCACCTTCGCCAACAACGAGACCAACAAGGTCATCACCGTCCCGATCCTCGACAACGCGGAGAAGGATGGCTATCGGAAATTCACAGTGATCCTCAAGAGTCCCAAGAAGGGAACCGTGCTCGGAAGCAAAGTCGAGACCACGGTTGGGATCTTTGACAACGATTGAAATCCTTGACCTCATGTGAGGTGATTCCACGGGTCGGCATCCATCCGGATGCCGACCCTTTTCATTTCCGGTCCGGTGCGGAAATCAAACGGATATGGATTGGCGGCAGGCTGTCGAAATCAGGATGCAGTCGATGTTCGCATCCGGATAGGCAAGCTTCATGACCTCGCGGTAACAGTTCATCTGGTCGAAATACCGTTGCCCCAGGATGGCAATGTCATCCACACGGTCGGTCTTGAAATCGATCACCTCGACGAATCCGACTTTCCCGGAATCATCATGATGAAGATGGATGCGATCGATCACTCCGCTGAGCCATTTTCCATCGATCAACGCATCGACCGGTTGCTCCCTGAGGCACTGGATCGGGCGGGACTTGCGTTCGAAAATGGTCCGCAGTCCGGGATTTGTTAGGAGTTCCGCCACCATCCTGGCCGCATCTCCGGCAGGTAGGTCTGGAGCCGTTTCATCCACCCAACCGACTTTTTCAAAGGCCGCGTGAACCTCGCTCCCGAATCGCATGCCCGAAGGATGGTGGCCACCGGAAATTCCATCGCGCGTCTTGCCGCCGCTTGGCGTGCTGCGTTCCCTTCCGGGAGAGGCCGGAGGAAGTGCCGGGATTGCGGAGCTTGTCCGGGCTACGGGTGATGCGGGAATCTCCTCCAGCCAGTCAGCGCTTCCGGACTGATAGACGGTGCCGGTCCTGCCTTCGGCTCCGGTGGACCGCATCAGCCAGTTGGCCAGCGACGGTTTGTCAGCCGGTTGGGAACCGGACGGAGGCTCCAACAGGACATACAAGCCACGTTTCGATCGCGTCAGCGCCACGTAGAGCATGCAAAAGGATTCGTAGCGTTGGGCCGCGGCCCATTTCGCCTCGGCCTCGCGCATTTCGGGAATCAGGTCGCGCGCCCACTTCGGCGGGGTTTCCGTGATCCATCCGTCGCCTTCCGCCACGTCGAAATATTGCGCCGAGGGAATGCTGTCGTTAGGGATGTCCGGCAAAACCACGATGTCGAAGCCCAGGCCCTTCGCCTTGTGGATCGTCATCACCTGCACGGCGGCCACGCCCGGACTTTGGGAAACCTCAAGCCGCTCGATCCACTCGGCGGCTTCCCTCGGGGTGGCACCACCCCGTTCGTCGAGACCGCCGAGCGCCGAGATGATGTCACCCGCGCGGCGGCGGCCGAAATCCGACCATCCCGCCCACAAGTCCTCGACGATTTCCTCGACCATCGCCGCGAATCCCTTGTTCGACACAATTTCTAACAATGACTCCCACGCCTGCTGCCAATGATCGCCAAAGCGTTTCCGCAAACTCTCCCGGAACGGCGACATTTCCACCACCTCACGGGCGAACGAGTCCGCGGGATTCGCAAGCCATTTCAGCAAATGCCCGATGGCGATCCCCACCGGATTGTCCTTGGATGGCTCGCGCTTTCCTTCCTCGATCACGTCAAAACCCTTTGCGCGGAGATCGTCCGCGATCTTGCGGACCTGCGAGTTGCTGCGGACAAGGATGCCGCAGGTCAGGGGGCGCTCGCCAATCCTTAGTTCGTCTAACAGCGATCCAAGCCGTTCCAACCTTTCCTCCCATTTTCCTTCCACCACCTCCACCCGTGCTTCGCCGCGTTTGGATTCCTTCATCAGCGGGGCTGCCGGAAAATGCTCCGGGCAATTCCATTTCTCCGCCGCGTCGCCGAAAAGTTCATTCATCGTCGCCGTGTCGCGGCAAACGAGGTTCACAAGTGAAAGCACCTCGGGGCAGGATCGCCATGACTCCGCCATCTCCTCGATCTCAAGCCCGCCACGATAGCGTTCGGTGACTTCGTCGAACAAGCCGACCTCACCTCCGCGCCAGGCGTAGATCGCCTGCTTGTTGTCACCCACGATGAACATCGAGCCGTCGCCATCGCCCGCGGCCTCGTCGATGAGTGGCAGCAGGCCGGTCCAGTCCGCACGGCTGGTGTCCTGGAATTCATCCAGCAACCAATGCTCGTGCCTTGAATCGAGCCGGAAATCCACGGCCTCGCGCCTCAGCCGCGCATCTTCCCCCGTGACCCACTCGCCCATCAGGATTTTCACGTCGTCAAAACCTAACAATCCACGCCGCCGCAGTTGCTTCTCGCAGCGGGCATCGTGGACGGCCACCACCTCACGCACCGCGCGGGTCCTCTGGAGCGCCGCCGCCATCTCGCAACGCGCCGCCAGATTGACCAGCTCCCTGAGCGCGTCCCCAGCCGGGCCACCGATGAGGAATTCCTTGTAATGCTTCAGGGCCATCGGTCCGTTGGAACTGTTGGCGGCTTTCATCACGCTTTCCATGAGACCCGAGGAACTCCCGAGGCTGCCGCTTCCGATCGTGTGTTCAGAAAATGAGCCGATCACCTTCTCCAAGGCGGCCCGCTGTCGCTTGTCGTTGTATTCGACACCGTCGAGACCGCGCAGAACCCTGGCCGCCAGGTCATGCTTGTGCTCCTCCCAGTCCTCGATTCTAACACCCGCCAGGGTTTCCGGTCCCCAGACCGTCCCTTGCGTGCTGCGGTAGCGGCCTTGCCAACTTCTCACGAACCCGCGCAAGCCCTCGATGACCCCTTGTTCCTCCTTGCCGATCGTCGCGCGGCGGAACGCGTGCAGGAACCCGTCACCGCCCTCTTTATCGAGGGTCTCGCCGAGGATCGACGTCATGATCTCGTCCGTCGCCGCGGCGGCACGGGAACCTTCGAGAAGATCGAACCGGCCTCCTGTTAGCCCGAGCTCGTATTGGAACCCCCGGACGACCTTCGAGAAAAAGCTGTCCATGGTCCCGAGGGTGAAACGCGGCAGGGAGCGGACCACCTTTTCCAACGCCTCGCTGAAATCCGCGTCCGTGACCGCAAGGTCGTCGCGCAACCGGGTCGCGACCCCCTCGTCGCTGGCAGCGTCCGCCAGCTTGGTCAGCACCGAGTCGGCGAACTCGCCCGCCGCCTTGCGCGTGAATGTTAGGGCGACGATCTTTTCCGGAGCCACGCCCATCGCCACCAGGCCGATGACGCGGTTTCCCAACTGGAACGTCTTGCCGGACCCGGCGGACGCGAGGATGAGGAGGTTTTTCGCGAGGATGTTCATCGGCAAGGGCAGCATGACCGGATCCCGGTGAATGAAAATCCCGGAAATGAACTTACCCGTTCCGGAAACATCCGGCATCCTTGACCTCGGCGGCTTTGCATGACAGAAGGAAACACGAAACCGACCACCCGCTGGGGTGCTGGTTTGAAATCCAACCATTCATCCCATGAACCTCATCACACGAATTGGCATCATTTCCGCGGCCGGAGCCGCCCTCGCGCTCACCTCATGCTCCACAGGTGGCGTCTCGCCATCGGGCTTCCTTTCCAACTACAAACAGTTGGACGGAGGCTACGGCACCGCCAACGCGGTATCCGCCTACGTCAAGCCCGGCGCCGATCTGAAGAAATACGACAGCGTCATCATCGATCCCGTGACCACCATCATCTCGACTCCGGGGATTGACCCCAAGGTGACCGACCAGCTCGCGGCCTATCTCGTCAGGGCGCTGCGTTCCGAGAGCTCCGCGAACCTGAAGATCGTCGGCATGCCCGGCCCGACCACCCTGCGGGTCCGCGCGGCGCTGACCGACGTGATCGAGGGTGAGAAATCCGGTGCCGCCATGACCAGGATCCACTCCGATGCCCGCGCGGCCTTGACCGGAGACCTTGGCTCGGACTCCGTGGCCGCGTTTGTTTCCAAAGTCTCCTTCGAAGGCGAAATCGTTGACTCCGTGACCGGCGAACGCCTGCTGGCCAACATCGATCACCGCGAGGGCGACAAGCGGAACTTCACCGCGAAGACCCCTTGGATCAAGGTGCGCGACAAGGTGGACAGCGGCGTTGCCCGTCTTTACAAGAATGTCATGAAACTTCGCGCCAACTGAACCGGCTGACGCGTTCTGATTTCTCAAAAGGCCCTGCCGGATCTGTTCCAGCAGGGCCTTTTCATGGACGCCTTCCTCAGTGTGGCCATCTAACGGTCTAGCCGGATTGCGCGGTGGCGTAGCCGGGAACAAGGAGCGGCGATCTCCGAATCGCCGAAGCCCATGTGAAGCCGATGAAAAGCGGTTTACCACCTCGCATCGTCACTTCATGGACCTCGGCGGATCGGAGTCCGCCGCTCCTTGAAAGGTTGCGTTTCGGCAATCTCTTTTGGCAAACGGTCTAACGGTCTAGCCGGATTGCGCGTGGACGATGCGGATGAAATCCGTTAGTGGCAGTGTCGTTCACTCGTGCTTGGCCGTGCCCTCGGCCTTCTTGACCGACGCGAGCAGCGCGGGAAGAAGCGTCTTGCCTTTGGTCGCGATGTCACCTTCCCCATGGGAGCAGATCATGTAAACCTTGTCCTCCACGGCGAACAGATAGACCTCCGCGTTGGCGGGGTCGCCGTCGTCCGCCTCCTCGCCCGTTCCGGTGAGTTGCTTTCCAGTGGATCCGGCCACGGTGACGGGTTGGGTGCGGGTGAGCTTGAAGCCGGTCACCTGTCCCTTGATCAGTTCCGGCACCTCCTTCACGGCATCATCCACGGTCGCGTCGGCGAGCGCCCAGACCTGGATGTGCACGCCGGATCTGGGGACCTCGATCGTGGTTCCGCCGTCCTTCGACGGATCGGTTTTCCATCCTTCCTGCAGGTCGAGCGTGATGCCGGATTTTTTATCGGCAGACGGCACGGGCAGCCGACGGGTGGATTCGGCGGCTTGGGCGCAGCAAAAAATGCCGGCAAGCAGGGAAGCAAATAGGGTAGGGCGCATGATGGATTCGGAGGGTGTTCGGTTCGCAAGGTAACGGACCCCCGGATACCGTAATATCAAAGGGAAATTCCCGAAAATGCGACTCTGTCCGGAATCGCCGCCCTACTCCGGCTTCCTGCGGTGAATCACTGCGCTTTCTTCTTCAGAAATCCGATGATCGATTCGAGCGACGGGATCTTCAATTTTCCCGACGGATCCTCGACGGTGAAAACGACCCGCGCGGTGGCCTGGTGGGCGACGATGTTCATCAGATAGGTGCCGGGCGGAAGCGGCTTCTTGTCCATGGTCGCGTTCATCGGAGTGCGATCCGTGTTCTGGGCAAAAATCACGGCGGCGGTGGCGGTTTGCTCGACCGTGCCGTCCTCCTTGCAGGCGAAGGCGTTGACGATGAGCATGGGGGCCTGTTTCCCGATGGTGAGCAGCGCGTCGGGTTTCACCGGATCCTTGATGACGGCGAACAGGTCGTCCTTCCCTTTCATCTCCGCCTTCTGCCCGGCGAGTGTCACATCGAAGGGCAGGAAAAGCGGCCGCTCCTCCTCCGCCCGAGCAAGGAAGGGGAGAAGGGTCGCCACCAGAAACAGAATGAACTTTTTCATGAACCCGCTTCTATCCGGAACGATGCATTCGGGCAAGTTTTCAATCACACTCACCCTCTTCTGGTTCTTCTCTTGCTACCATTCAAGAAGCCTCTGCTGTCCCGGAGGGACTGCGGAAATTGGCCCGGGGTCGAGGAGTGCCAACGACGACTACCCCAGGGCTCCGCCCGGAATCAATCCGCACCCCGGCAGGCGGTGCCGGAATCGCCCGCTGCGCCAACCGCCACCCAACCCTTCCGCGACCCGCTGCCGGAGTCGAATGCCTCTGGATTCCCCAACCCCGGGTGGTCGTCGCTACCACTCCTCGACCCGGGGATAATTTCCCGGATCCCTCCGGGATTAAAGCCCGCGCGGAATGGCAGGCTTGGCCGTGTTTAAAGTGACTTATTGTCTCCCTACCGTCTCAAAGAGCAGAAAGTTTGGATCTATCACCTTCGGAAATACGAGGATGTCGCCCATTTCGGCGTCTGAGTGTTCAAATTCATTTGGGCCTAGGCAGGACACGCTACCGTTGCCGGCAATCATCAATCGCAGCTGTTCGAAAGGTAATTTGACTGCGTGGGCGATCTCCGTCCAAAGCTTTGTAAGATGGCCCTTGCGCTCTCTTGCGTAAGAATTCCATTCATCTCTGGAAGCTAGATCATTGTGACATGCAAGTGCTGAGTGACAGAAGGCAAGTGCTGACTCACCCGGCGTTGTGGCGTTCTCAAGAATCGACCATGGAATTGATCGTCCCTCCCATTTTCGTAAGGTATCCAATTCTCCTTCTCCTAATAACTGGATAAGGCAATGATCCATGTTAGCTACGAATTCCGAGTAATGAAATTTCAGAAATGCGATGCTTCGCCATTCGGCTGGAAATTGAATGCTGAAGTCTTTCGTATGATTTTTTGAAGGCCAATATAGACAAGGCACCGAACAAAGAGGATCAAACGGATCTTCAATTGCACAGATTTTGCAAGATGAGAGTTTGGAAAAGGTGGACGATCCGTATGCATAAATGACCGGCCCTGCTTGAATCACCGAAACGGGTTCATTTGATTTTGTTTTGAGCTCGTTGCCATAAGTTTCGCTCAGTGGATGCGCGAATGGTCGGGCAAGTGGCTTGAACTCAACTCCGTTTTCGCCAAAATGGTGCCATCCGCGATTTTCTTGAAAATCGAGAGGGCGGCGGAGAGTGAATAGGTTTACTTCGCTGTAGAAATCACCTCGCCCACCTGCCAAAACTTCGTCGATCCAATGATGTGCTTGCTCGACCAAAAGTTTGGACCACCCTTCAATTGTGCCGTTTGGTGTGATGATTCTTAGACGGCTTACATTAAGTTGCGCTGAATCAGAAGTCACCAGGTCGATTTCGCTGGAAACAAGACCCAAATTAAACGCATTTTCTTCAAAACCAAAGAGATCTCTTTCTTTAGGCAAATTGACATCGCAGGCGATGCCCTCCCATCCGAATAAATTCACGGTTTTAATCAAAAAATGATTGTCCTTGCCATGTTCAGGATTCGAAATAAGCGATCGCCCTCTCTCCAGTTCAAAGTAGGCGAGTACGAGCCGTGCAAAACCGGCTCCATTTGGAAGTTCTATTTCTTTGAATTTGCAGTGCAGTGTCTCGCTAGCCCGTTTTAGGTCCGATGGGTAACGTTTCTTTTCTTTGCTAAGCTCCTTGAGCCTTTCCTTTGTAATATAATTTTCTGGGTCTCTGAATGCATCTAACGGATCTTTCCAGCTGGAACGTAAAAGTGCTAGCCAATCCTCTTCAGTTTTGACCCAGCCAGAGGCTCGCTGCCAAGATACGTCGCTACCTGTGAATCCTCCGGTCTTGAACTCGAAGCGGCAGGGGATGCGGATGAGAGTTTCCTTGAGATAGTCTAGCAAATCGGTGGCGAACTTGGCGGGGTCGGGGATTTGGTCGGGCTTGAGTTGGCAGGTGATGCGGGTGCCGGCGGCGGTTCTGAGTTGGCGGAGCTCGCCAAAGCTGCCGACGCCGCGGGTGGTGAAGGTCCAGCCGGGGGCGTCGTTGTCCTCACAGAGTTGGGAACGGGTGGTGGTGAGCTCGACCTGGTCGGCGAGCATGAAGTAGCTGAGGACGCCAATGCCGAATTGGCCGGTACGGCCGAGGGGGAAGCCGGCGGCGGTGCAGCGGCGTTCGAGATCGAGGATGGCGTGGCGGCGGGAGTTGCCGCTGACGAGGAGGTGGCCGGTGATGAGGGCTTTGCTGAGGCCGACGCCGCTGTCCTCGCAGACGAGGAGCCAGCCGCCGTTTTCGCCGGGGCGGAGGGTGAGGGTGACTTTTTCACGGTCGCCGTAGGTTTTCTCGTGCTTGCGGTCGGCGATGTCGTCGTCGTGGCTGTCGAGACGGAGGCGGGCGATTTTTTCGCGGACGGCGTCGAAGGCGTTTTGGAGGAGTTCGCGGACGGCGACGAGGGGGCTGCCGTAGAGTTGTTCGTTGGAGAGGAGTTGGAGGAGGCGGGCGGTGTTGGGGCGGAAGGCACCTTCGATGTATTCGTAGGAGTCGTCGGCGGGCCGGATGTCGCGGGTGAGGGCGGCGGGAAGGTGCCACTCGCGAAGGATGTCCGTTTTTCCGGCTGGGTTGTGGACGGGCATTCCCTCGCCGAGGGATGCGATGCCGTGGAGTTCGTGGTCGATCCAGTCGGCAAGCTGGACGGCGGCTTTGTGGACATGGGCGTCGGGCGGGCGGGCTTGGAAGTGGAGTTGGCCCTTGCGGATGTCGATGGTGAGGAAGCGGTCCTTGCGCCAGTGGAGGAGGCTTTTTTTCCGGTCCTCGATGGCGCGGTGTTCGTAGAGGACGTGCGGGGTGCGCTCGGGGTCGTTTTCCAGGATGTCGGCAAGGCGCAAGATGCAGGCGAGGAAGCGGAGGTGGACGAGCTGCGGCTGCGGGCCGGTGGTGAGGATGGGCTCGAAGTCGTCCCGGCGCAGGCGCTTGAAGTCCCAATGGTGGCTGGAGCAGAGGCGGACGAGCAGGTTCACGACATCGGGGAGGTGGCCGAAGTTCGCGGGCTTGAGGTTTTCCCGCAGCCACTCGGCGCTCCAGTCGTTGTGACGCTCGCGGACGTAGTAGGCGGTGAGTTCGTCGGCGAGGTCGAGATCGGCCGGGCTGGAGCCGAGGGGGAGGATGATGGGGCGCTCGGGGTATTCGTCGAGGAAGGTCTGGTAGAGCTGCTTTTCCTCGGCGCTGAGAGAGGTGGGGTGGCCGAAGAGGTGGCGGTGGTGATCCCGGACTTTCCCGCGCTCCGGAGTCATGCCGATGTCATGGCCGTAGGCGGCGAGGAGCAGGAGGGCGAGTTCGTAGTCGGATAGATTCCGGCGGACGGTGGGGGTGAGGAGCTGCTCCATCCGGTTGGCGACGCGGAGAGCGTGGTCGGCATCGTGCAAGGTAAAGTCGAGCGGGGAGGTGCCGCCCTTGGCGAGGATTCCATCGAGGTGGCGCATCCACTCCGTAAGGGACGGCATGAACTCGGAGGCATGGGAGTTTCCGCGGGCGATGGCGCGCTTCTGGAGGGTTTCCCACAGCCAAGTGCTCTGCCATGCGGGCTTGGAACGGCGGGAACGCGGCGCGGTCATGGCGCGAAACTAGCAGCAGGGACCGGGGCGGCAAGCTTGGAGGGAGTGCTGGAGGCGGCGGGACTCCGCGGCCGTGACAGATAGTGACAAGATGGCAGGCCAGGCCTTCGTCCATCCTGCCTGCATTTTCCAACAGAATCCCCTCGCCATGTCCGGGGAGATTTGACAATTTTCTCAGGTTCGAAAAGGAAGAGTCGCCAAAGGAATGACCCGATGACCATCACCGAAAGTCCGACGCTCGCCGCGCTGATCGAGCGGTATGAACACTCCGTCGCATTTGCCGAGTCGGTTCCGAACGCGTTGAGCGTTGCAAAGGCATTTTGCGAGATGAGATGGTCCAATGGCGGGCTCGTGCTGCTGGGTGTTGATTTCGACGGCAGGGTCACTGGGGTGGATCGCGCCGAGATTCCGGCGATTTACGAACGGTTCGACGTGCTCTGTCGCGAACTCACCAAGCTGAGGGTCGAGATCGGCACGCTATCGATGGGCTTTCACGACGTCGTCTTTCTCGTCTTCAATCCAATCCCAAGGCATACCAAGCCGCTCGAATCCTATTTGCCCATGATTCACGACGTTGTTTACTCGTAGGGGCGAAAGAAATGCCAACACATGAAGTCACGAGCCGAAGCAAGGGCGCGAGCCAAGGAACTCGCCATGCGGTGTGGAAATGTCCCGGTGATCGTCAAGCCATCTGCCGCAAAGACAGATCTTTAGGATCGACCGAAATGTTCAACCGGTGCGCAATTCATCTCGTTTTCTATCAGCTTGGTGGCGGAATGGATCGGGGCTAATCTGGAGGCAGATGACGGACTGCGACGAGATCGCCTTTTTTGAGTTCCAGGCCACGGAGAAGAGTGGTTCCCCGAGGACGCTGGCGAACTATCGGGACGCGCTGGCGGCCTATCAGAAATGGCGCGGGGAGAAGTTCGCGGGGTGGCGAAGCGAGGAGGCGGATGATTTCCGCGATTACCTGTACGCGCTGATGAAGCAGGGATTCAAGCGGGCGACGATCCGCCTTCGGTTCGCGGCGTTGCGGTCGTTTTACAAGTTTCTCGTCCTGCGCAAGGGGCTGTCCCGCAGTCCGGTGGCGGAGGTGCTGTTGCCAAAGCCCGAACGGAGCCTGCCGGTGGTGCTGACGGTCTCACAGATCGATGAGCTGCTTTCCATGCCGTTGCATGGCGAGTCCGACAAGAAGTCGCCTCCGTGGCTGAAGTTGAGGGATGTGGCGATCCTGGAATTGTTCTACTCGTGCGGGTTGCGGATCTCCGAATTGCTCGCACTGGATGTGAGGCATGTGGATTTCATCGGCGAAGCCGTGAAGGTGACGGGAAAGGGGAGCAAGGAGCGCATCGTGCCGGTCGGTGGTCCCGCGCTCAACGCGATCCAGCGCTACCGTCAGGAGGCGGCGGTGACCTCGGGCCCCTTGTTCCTGAGCATCCGCCGCAGCCGGATCACGCAACAGGCGGTGGACCAGCTTCTGAAGAAATATCTGAAGCGCAGCAGCATTCCCTTCGCGATCAGCCCGCACAAGTTGCGGCATAGTTTCGCGACCCATTTGCTCGATGCCGGCGCGGACCTGCGGAGCGTGCAGGCCTTGTTAGGCCATGCCTCGTTGTCCACCACGCAGATCTACACGCATGTGACCAAGGAGCGGTTGAAGGAGGCTTACGATGGCGCGCATCCGAGGGCTTGAGGCGGGAAACAAAAAGGGAGAGCACGGGGCTCTCCCTTGGAATGGTTATAAAACGGGTGGAATCAGTTGAACTCGTAGGTGGCGAAAATCGTGCTCTGGCCGGATGGCGAGTAGTCGTTCACCGTGAGGGAGATGACACCGCGCTTCGGCTTGCCTTTTGCATTCGTTTCGATGTCCGCGGTGTAAAGGGTGGTTTTGAAGCCGCTTGTATCCGTCTTCAGGTACTTGACCACGTTGCCATTGACGCTGTTGTAGGGAATGGAAATGTTGGTGCCATTGATGAGTAGCGCCCCTGAAGCGGAGATCTTGAAGGATCCTTTCTTGCCTTTCTTGTAGCTGGGAAATCCAGCCACTTTCTTGACCTTGGTGATCTTGGTCCCGACCGTCTTGGTGATGCTGCTGGTGTCGAACCTCAGTTTGAAGCTTCCGGTGATCGGGTACTTCTTCTTCGCGAAGAGTTCGGTTTGGGCATCCGTGGAGGATTGTGCGTGGACAACCGGGAGCATGGCTCCGCAGCCGAGGACGATTGCGATAAGTAGTGTTTTCATGTATTTTGCGAGTCAGAGTGCGCAATGACCATGGCAGGCTTGGCGAAGGGAAACAAGAAAAAATCAGATTGCAATTTGCACAAAGAGCCTGATTTCCAAATGGTTTTACTGATCTCGGGTTAGAGCGTCGAGATGATGGCCCTGATCTTATCAGAAGAGCTTCAAGGATGTGTTAGGTATTCTGCTTCTTCAGATAGTAGATCACCGAATTGACGACAACTGTCTTGCCGTTCTTGATCCTCGTCTTTTTGAAGAAAATGGTGGCGGTGGTGGGCTTGCCATTGGAGTCCTTGAAGACAGTTGCCCCGTCGTTGGATGATCCGGACCTGAGGTAGTCGTTCCGGTCACCTTCATCGAAGAGGAAATCAAACGAGAACCCCGGACCGGTAAGCTCGCTGTTCGCAACGATGGTGAACTTCACCTTGCTGTTCTTCTTGAAAACCGGAATCCTCTTGGCAATCGGGATGGTTTTTTCGAATCCTCGTCTTTGGTCGAGGTGACGTTGGTGACCTTCATCTTGGGGACCGAGTTGGGATCAAATAACTGACCGGATCGGCAGCCTTGGCAATGGACAGGATGGAAGCGATGCAAACCGCCAGGCAGAGGAGGATGTTTCTCATGATGTGGACTCTGGATATCTCCTGGCTGAGCCCCTCACAAGAGTGAAGATCCGGCAAGAGGCTCAAGGCACGCGGAAGATCTTCTGGTTCGATGGATCCCTGGCGAGTTGTCCGGATTTGAAACGCGGTGGGCCGGAGATGTCGATGACGTTGTAGGGCGGATAGGGACTGAGGACCTCGTCGGGATTTGCCGTGGCCTGTGCGACCGGATAGCTGCCCGGTGGCAGGGGGGCAGGTGGTTCCGGATTTGGATCGGGAGCCGGCGGCTGAGGATTGATTTCACCGCCGTAGGGAGGAACGGGATTGGGCGGGTAGGGGGGATTTGGCGTGAATTTCGGCGGTGGAACCTGTTCCGGTTGGATACAGGAGGCCAAGCTCGCGAACGAGGCGAGGGCGAGAAGGAGCGCGTGTTTTGACATGGGCTTGGGACGGGATTGGCAGAAGGCTATTCGAATCAGAGGGATCGCGCAATCAGATGCTTTGAGAGGATGGTGAGCTTGCGCGCGCGAGAGATGCGATAGCGATTTTCAAAGACCTTGAAGCGGTCGGCGCGCATCTTGTCGAGCAGGGTATGATAGATCTCGCCCATGATCCGGGCGGGAACGAGCGATTTCCTGTCGGCGGCAGGCATGGCGGCCTCGGCTTGGTGGAAATACCGGTCGGCGCGGTCCGCCTCGTAGTCCATCAGGGCGAGGAAGCGCTGGTCCCGGACTTTTCCGACCAGATCCTGCTCGCTGTAGCCGAAGCGGGCGAGGTCCTCGAGCGGGAGATAGATGCGTTGATCGTTGGAAAGGTCCTCGCCGACGTCGCGGAGGATGTTGGTCAATTGCAGGGCATTTCCGAGGGCCACGGCATATTTTTCCGAACCGGGATCCTGGCAGCCGAAGATGCGGATGGAAACCAGCCCCACCGCGCAGGCGACTTTCCAGATGTAGGCGGCAAGGGCTTCCTGGGTCGGGAATCGCCGCGGCTGCAGGTCCATTTCACAGCCCTCGATGATGGCGACAAGGAGTTCGTTGGGAATGTGCTGGCGATCGCGAAGCCCGATGATCTCGCGCTGAAATTCGTTGGGATCTTGAAATCCCCGGATCAGGCCGGATTTCCATGACTCGAGGGAATCGTGCCCTCTCGTCCACTGGCATCGTGTTTTCGTCCGCCAGGTCGTCCATGGTCCGGCAGAACGCGTAGAAGATCACCATGTCATCCCGGCGCTCGCGCGGCAGGATGTTCAGTGCAAAAGCCAGGTTCGACTTCGCCTTGCGGGTGATTTCCGAGGCGACGGACACAGCGTCAACGGATGAATCCCCAGTGGCCGGTGGTGATGGGCCAAAGCGAGAACAGTGCGGGTCCGACGAGGTTGAATTCCTTTACCGTGCCCCAGTATCGCGAGTCCTGCGAGTTGCCGGTGTTGTCGCCGAATGCGGCATACTCACGCATGCCGGGGCGTGCTTCGGACTTGAGGGCGAGCTTGTCGGCCGGCCCGGTGATGAACTGTGGATTGGTTCGGCCGCTTGCCGTGAGGCCTTCCGGCTTGGCATAGCCGTAGCCCTCGGAATTGATGCTGTAGGGGCCCTTGCCCTGGATGACCCGCTGGATTCCCGGCTCTTGGGCGATCTTGCCGTTCACAAGAAGGTTCGGGGTATCCACGGAAAGCACGTCGCCGGGAACCCCGACGAGTCGCTTGATGTAGTGGGAGCCGGCCGCCTCGCCGTTGCGGCTGCGCATTTGGATGCCCTTGATGTCGATGGTGTCGAAGACGAAGACCTCCCCGCGCTTGGGATTGCGGAAATGATAGGAAAACTTGTCCACCAGCACGAGGTCTCCGGAGTCGATATAGCCCTCGCAGAGCACGGTGCCTTTTGGAATCAACCCATCATGAACGCGGGCGTAGTCAATGGCGCTCCGAAGTCCGAGCTCGAGCAATGGATTCGACGGAGCAGGCAAGCGGAGTGGTGGGGCGTTGGAAAAAATGAGCTCCGAACGGCTGAAAAAGTGCAGGAACTGGGTGTCCTTGAGATCCTTGACCCTGAGATCCTCGCTCGCCACTTCGTGGACGTAGGTTCTGCCACGGAGGGCCTTCTCAAGCATGCGCTGAGGGAAACTTGGCCAGTCTTTTTCCGCCATCGGGGTGCCGATGATGCCGTTGAGCGTGGGCTGCATGGACCCGGTGGGGATCCGGAAAGGCTGCAGGTAATAGGCCCGCAATCCAAGGGCGATGACGATGGCGACAAACATCACCTCGACGTTCTCCTCCAGCCAGGTCAGCGGCCTTTCGTTGGGAAGGGAATTCTCGCAGACCACGCGGATCTGCTTGGAGGCCTCGTCCACTTTGGTGCGATCCCCGGACTTGATGGCCGCGAGGAGATCATCGCGCCTGGAATGGATTTCCGCCACCCGCTCGGGCTTCAGAAGGTCGCGCTTGTAATCGATGAATTTCTTCGCGCCCTTGACGAGGTGCAGCGCGTCCTTTTTCCACTTCGGCGAAAACATGGCGGCAGTCTCACGGGGGAAACGCCCGACTGCAAGCGCGGAGAGAAGGGAGGCTGGTCGTCAATCGCGTGATTCCCGAGAGGGGAATCCGGGCTCGTCAGTTGGCGGCCATCGCCCGGTATTTCGCACGGACGATCCGCACGGGAACCGGGTTTGCCGCATCCTCCAGCATCCTGCGGCGGGCGAGCAGGCCGAATCTCGCGTTGCGGTTCGGCGACCAGTCCTCGCTGACGGATGCCCTTTCCTCCGGCGTCAGCAGCGAGGTGGCGGCATTTGACAGCCAAAGGCTCGTTTCCGAGATTTCCTTGCCACTGAAGTGGTGGAAAACCGGCTGGTTGAAGGTCACGATCAGATCTCCCTCGCGCGTCGGCTCGGAAATGAACCGCACATCCGGAGCCACGCAGGCGGCGAGCTTCTTCTTGGCTTCTTCGAGTGGATCCTGACATGGCTCGTTCACGATCACGGCGGTTCCGGTGTGAAAGATCACGAAACTGCGCGTCTCGGTGACATTGCTGGAACAGAAGCGGATGAGATCGTCGGTTGAGGCGGCAGGGAGGACCACCTGAGCTGGTTCTTCGGGAAGGCCTTGAGCCGGGGTTTTCAAAGTCGCCGGCAGCGGATCTTGGGAAACCGTGTCATTTGTAAATTTTTTCACCGGGAGGATCAATGCCGCTCCAAGGCCGAAAATCCCTGCAAGAAGAAGGGCTCCGGACAAGGCGATCCGTGATGACAAGGGGCTGTTCGAGTCGTTCAAAGGATTAAACATGCCGTAATTTATAAAAATATTGACAATTAAGCAATCTTAAATTTAAATATTCGCGTTGTTCCCACACCCTATGAAACCAGCATCACCACCAAGTGGCCTGCTGTCCCGATTGTTTGCCGCTCCTGCGATGTTGTCCCTTGGCATCGCAACGCTCGGCCTTCAAGGGCAGGCCTCCGCCGTCATGGTCGACAGTGAGCTCGTCTTGCTCGTCGATGTCACGAAGTCAGGACTCAACAAGAATGACTTCGATTCCCTTTTAAACAGTTACGCAGCCGCCTTCACGAGCTCCCAGGTCCTGAACTCGATCCAGTCCGGAACCTACGGACGTATCGCCGTTTCGATGATGTTCTATGGAAGCAACCAAACGGTGGGGATCCCGTGGATGTCGATCGGCAACGCGACCGATGCTGCGCAATTCGCATCGGCGGTGAGTCTCGTCAACCGGGCCAACTCCACCGGTGCTGCTCCGGACATCGCCCCGGCGATCACGGCTGCGGCATTGTCCTTCGGCACGGAAACCGGGGGATCGTCGAACGGCTTTGAGAGTTCGGTGCAAATCATCGACATCGCCGCCGCCACGACGCCCGGCACGAATGGTCAAGCCGCCAGCAATGCGGCATTGGCTTCCGGTGTGGATCTGATCAACGCGATCGCCCTGGGTAACAAGGCGCCTGCCATCGCATCCTATTTCACTGCGAATGTGGTCGGCAGCACGCTGCCCGGAGTCACTGCCACCGCGGGGACCTCGGACATCAACAACGCCCTGACCGCCGCGTTGACGAGCGAAATCAACAACGCGGTTTTTGTCGGAGCCACAGCCGTTCCTGAGCCGGACGTGGCGTTGGGCCTGATCACAGGGCTCGGCTTTACCCTCCTGCTTCGCCGCCGCAACTGATCTTCCCAGCACCACTGCCATGAAAGCTGTCACACAACCTTCAGTCATCAAGCTCTCGACCAGCGAACCCGCGATCGACCCGGACGTCGCCAGACGCGTGGGACAGGAAGTCCTCGAAAACCGGCTGGATCCCGCAACGTGGGCGACCGCGCTTTCCGCCAGCGGCGGCAAGCGCCAGGACGCGCTCGCGGTCTATGCCCGTCTCCGGATCCAGCAGTTGGGAACCCGCCGCCGCCGCACCCATGCCCGCGTGGAATCCTTCGATTTCCGGAGGGTGAACCACTGTTTCGGTGTGAAGACCGTTCAGGATCTCCTTCAGCGGACCAATCCCGGGAAACAATTGAATCTGGTCAAGCCGAGGCTTTCCCTGATCTCCCTCATGACCCTTGGAATCGGAGCCGCTGGATGCGTGGGCTCGCTCGGGCGTTTGTTAGGTGGGGCCTTGCCCGAACGGTTCGCGGCGATGGTGCCAATTGCCGCCATCGTTTGCGGGATCGCCGCAGTGGTGACCGTGGTTTCCCTGCGCTTCATCCTGCCGAAGCGTTGGATCATGGTGGGATGGAATTCCGGCATGCTTGCCATTTGTTCGATGGCCTGCTTCGCATCTCTGCTTTTCGGGGTGAAACTGATTTCGCACGCGCCACCGCTTGAGCTTCGGAAAACCGCCGCAAGGCCCCTGGCCGTCAGCAATGCGCCCGTGCTGGTCAAACCGAAAGCCGTGCCAACACGGATGACGGTTTCCAACGAGAACTCACGCTAACAGATTTCTGGCGGTTGGCGGCTTTTGGAAATCCTTTCATCGATCGGGTTCCCGTCCGCTTTGTTTAGGCAGCACGAATCAAACGTACCGACGGTTTACTGACCAAGGGGATGATGGATCGATTGTCCGTAGCATTTTTTGGAAGCGCTCCACCTTGCCTGGGGGGAGGCAATAAAAGTTTTTCGCTGAGGAAAAGCCGCTGATCTTGAGGTCAGGAGATGATTGATGCCCGATACCTCTGGAAATCGTTTTGTTTGGCCCCTATCATGAAGGCCTCGTCAGAAAGCGATCCGAAGTCATTGAATTGGCAGCGCATCCTTTCAAGTTGGCGGCATTCTAACCGACCTTGTTCACGCGTGATTCCGGATATCCTGAACCCCTGCCGCTCCCGGACTGTCGCCCTCGCCGGAGCATCCTTCGTCCTGTTCACCCTTTTGTCCGTCCCCGCGCATGCCCAACGGCTCCCCAGGCCCAGGGTGGTGCCTCCCCCGCAGGACGTGCCTGGAACTTCCCCGCGGACACCCGCACCTCCGCCAAGGCCAAAGGCGATACCGATTCCGGAGAAAAAGACGCCGTCTGCCGAGGCTCTCGCCCTGATCGCCACACTCAAGAAGCAGAACAATGCAATCCAATACCGCCTTGGCCACCGGTTGGTGAAGGGAGTTTGGAAAAACGAAACCATGCCTTCCGGTGCGGCCGGGATGAACCTCCTTGCGACATACGACCATCCGTTGAAGAACTACACCCGCAATCCGGACCTGTGGGCGCAGGACCTGGTCCGCGATCTGACCGGTGTCGTGATCTACAATGAGTTCTGTCAGGAATCCTACGGCGGCGTGCTGATCACACCCCGCCACCTGCTTTTCTGCGCTCATGCCCATCCTCATGCCCACCAAACCTGGGGACCCAACCCCGATCGCCCGGGAGCCGTCCACCGCTTTCTAACGACCGATGGTAGGCTGGTGGAAAGCTTGCAACTCCATCAAGCAAAGAGCTTCGGGGCATCCCTCTTGCCAGGCTTGGGCTCGGTGGACCTATGCGTCGCCCTGATCGATCGGGACATGGAAGCGGAAGGACTGAAGGTGGTTCCAATTTTTCCAACTGTTAGCGATGCCGATGTCTCCGACGCGGTCGAATGGGCGCGGAAGGAGGAACAGCCCTTCGCCTTCATCGGTATCAGCCAGGGCACTACACGCCCCACCCACGTGGAGCCACCCGAACCGATGGCCGACTATCCGCGAAAGCACCAGCGCATGTGTTATATCAAGGACCGGAACGATGAAAACCAAGCCCTTGGTAAAAAAGGCCCGTTCGCGCCATGGAATTACCGCGTCTGGGACGGCGACTCCGGAACACCCGCCTTCCTGCTTCTCGACGGCGTGCCACACCTCTGGATGATCATAACCGGCACCCCCGGAGCCGGACCAAGGCCCGGTTCCCACATCGATCATATCAATGCCCTGATCGCCGCCGCCGATGAGAACGCGATCCTGCTCAAGCGCCTGGATCAACCAACTGGCCTGAAACTGCGGATCGGAACATTTCCAAAGAACTGACAAGAACGACACGTGACCAGCCGCGACGTGGTGAGGAAGAACCAAAGGTTAGACCGTCACGTCCGGAACTGTCAGCATGAGAGTTTTTCACACCAACCCCCGCCACTCCATCGTGAGTAGGAGACGGAACAGCAATCTGCTTAGCGGACCTTTGGGGAAAAGACGCCGACCCAGTCTCCGTTACTGCTTCCCTGAGGATCAAACTCCAGTGTCAGCCGGTCCTGTTCCCTCAAATTCCACTTTCATTACTTCTTCCTTGTTCTTCTGACCATCCACACGGACTTCGCCACTTTCTTGTCCCCCGCGTAAAGGATCAGCGATGCGTCCCCATGCGAGATCATAGCGACCTTCGCCTCAAAGCGTGTGACTTTGGTTGGCATCTTGAACAGGACACGGGCTCTGGGCACCGCCAGGAAATGCGGGAATCCTTCGTCAGGAACAGCAGCCATCTTCGCCTTTTCCTCAGGCAAATAAGGCCCCTTGCCTTTCAGTCCCAAGGCATCGCCGACATACCAGCCTTCGGAAAGTTCAACTTCCCACTTCGATTTCAGTAGAGAGACCCACTGGTCTTTGCCCTGGATCTCCGTTGGGAAGTTTTTCCTGGCAGCATTGATCCCCTCATCCTGCTCGATCGACTCGCGAAGTTTCTTGGCCGCGAGGGCTTGGTCGATCTTGCCGGCCCTGGTGAGCCGGGCTTCCTCGGCCTTGAGTGCCTCGGTCATCTTGCCCGCGATGTCTGACAAGGCACTCGCATGGGTCTTGAGGATGGGTGCCTGCGCCTCGTCATAGGTCTTGCGGAGCTGTTTCAAATCATAGGTGGCGTTGGCCGCGAGCGCGGGGAGGGGATCTGTGCCGCTCTTCACGGCATCGATTTCATCTCGGACCGAAAGAGCATCTTCCAGTTTCCCGCTGGCCTTGACCTTTTCGAATTGGCGGTTGAGTGCGGCCAGATAACCGGTTTTGAGCTTGGCCAACTGCTCGTCGCGCTGGGCATTCACCGCGTCGTGACGCGACTTGAAAGCCGTCTCGAGCTGGCCTGCCTCATCAGCAGCAAATAGCCGCTCAGGAGTTAGCATCGTGGCGAGGATCATCCAAAGGATGAAGGTGGGCCAAGAGGAAGAGTGATTCATGGAAACAATTTCGAAATCTAAGTGCTATGGGCAATCCCCCAAGGAAAAAAAGTCGCAATTGTCGGCACTGTTTTGAAACTTGACTGTAAGCCTTTTTGAAATCGGACGCGTTTCAGAATGAAATGCCCGTGAGCGCGGGGCATTTGGACATGGAATTGAGAAACGAGCGTCATCGCCACAGCACAGCCGGAAAATCCGGGCTGGGATCTTGACCTCTCCTTGATGCGATTTTCAGACCTTGGCCGCTTCCGGGCGAAGTTTTTTCCAATCCTCCTCAGTCAAGCAGCACGGATCGGCCGCGACCCAGTGTTTGGGGGAAATTTCACGTAGCGAAAGGTCCGCGCCGATGGTTTCCGGGTAGAGCGGATGATGGATCCGGTGCCCGAACGCGCTTCCCGGCGGCGGATCGATGGGGGAGGGGACGTCGCCTTCCAACAGGATCTTTTCCCTTCGCATTTTCGGGTCGTGCGACGGGATCGCGGACAACAAGCGCCTTGGTGTAGGCGTGCCGCGGATTCCGATAGATGTCCTCGGCCGTGGCCAGCTCGACGATCTTTCCGAGATACATGACCGCGACCCGGTCGCTCACGTGTTTCACGACCGAGAGGTCGTGGGCGATGAAAAGATAGGACAGGCCGAACTCCTTCTGCAGCTCCACCAGCAGGTTGAGAATCTGCGATTGCACCGACACGTCGAGAGCCGAAACCGGCTCGTCGCAAACGATGAGCTTCGGCTTCAGGGCAAGCGCGCGCGCGATCCCGATCCGTTGGCGTTGTCCGCCGGAAAACTCGAATGAATAACGGTCCGCCGCGGACGAGGGCAGGCCGACCCGCTCCAGCAGCTCGTTCACCCGCCGGTAACGGTCCCCACGGGACCTGCCGTGGATGACAAAGGGTTCCTCGATGATCGATCTAACACTCATGCGCGGGTCGAGCGACTCGGCGGGATCCTGGAAAATCATCTGGAAATCGCGCCGAAGTGGTCGCAACGCCCTTTGGCTGATTCGGGTGATATCCGTTTTCTCAAAATGGATGCTGCCAGCGGTGGGCTTGATCAGGCGGACGATCGCCTTGCCGAGAGTTGATTTCCCGCAGCCCGACTCGCCGACGAGCCCGAGCGTCTCACCGCGGTGCGATGTCGATGGAAACCCCGTCAACCGCACGCACGGCCCCGGTCTGGCGGAGCATCACTCCGGAGCGGACCGGATAGTGGACTTTCAGATCCTGGACGGATAGCAGTGGGGAAGTGCTCACGGTTGAAAACATTCGGGACAATTTTCCACCCAATGTCCCGGTAAGGCCTGGATGAATTTCGGGCGTTCGCGGGAGATCGGCGCGGTGCGGCCCATGCGTTGGCAGAAGCGGCAGCCGTGCGAGTGGTCCGCCAGCGAGGCGACCATGCCGGGGATGGTGTTGAGGACGGATTTGGAAGGAGTGTCGAGGGTCGGGATCGATGCTAACAGCCCCTTGGTGTAGGCGTGGAGCGGATTCTCAAACAGTTCCTCGGCGCTCGCCCGCTCGACGATGCGGCCGGCATACATGACGATCACGTCGTCGCAGGTTTCCGCGATGACGCCGAGATCGTGCGTGATGAGAATGGTGGACATGCCCATTTCATCCTGCAGCCGTCCCATCAGGTCGAGGATCTGGGCTTGCACGGTGACGTCGAGGGCGGTGGTCGGTTCGTCGGCGATCACCAGCGAAGGCTTGCAGGCAAGAGCGAGGGCGATGACCACCCGCTGGCGCATGCCGCCTGATAGCTGGTGCGGATAGTCCATCATCCGCTTCTCCGGGGCGGGGATGCGGACGGTGTCCAACATGATGGTGGCGGCGTCCCACGCGTCCTTTTTCGAGAGTTTCTTGTGGATCCTGAAAACCTCTGAAACCTGTCGTCCGATTCGGTGCACCGGGTTCAACGCCGCCATGGGTTCCTGGAAAATCACGCCGATTTCACCACCACGTATCCTCCGCATTTCCGCATCGCTCGCACGGACGAGATCACGACCTTGGAAATGGACATGGCCGCCGAGAATCTTTCCGGCAGGCTGTGGCAGCAACCGCACGATCGACATGGCGGTGACACTTTTCCCGCAACCACTCTCCCCGACGATGCCGACGGTCTTTCCCCGCGGGACATTGAAGGACACCTGGTCCACCGCGCGAAGCAGCCCGCGATCCGTCTCAAACGAGGTGATCAGCTTGTCCACCTCCAGAATGTTTTCCGGTTCGTCGATCATGGTTCGTCGCTGTCGTCGATGATGGGCTCCGTTCGCACCGGATCGGGTGGGATTGGAACGGGCGCGGGTGTTTCAACGGTCGCGGGCCTCACCCGGTAGGCATCGATGGTCTTGGTCACCTCGGGGAAAACCTTGCCGGAGCGGCGGGCTGCCAGCGTTTCCTCCTTCATCCTGTCATCCACCCAGAAGACGAAAACCTCATGGGGATCGTAAACGACGGGAGGACTGAAGCGGGTGTTCTCACAGTCCGGCCATCTCACCCAACGCCAGGAGCCGATCCGGCTGAAATCGACCGAATAGGCCGGCACGAAAATCGCCTCGTCATGCATGATGTGCTGGAGTTTCCATGCGGCTTCCTTGAGATCGTCGGCGGAGGTGGCCGAACGGACCTTCTCGCAGAGAGCGTCGGTATCGGGACGGTGCCAGGAGAAGGTGTTGTTCGTCTGGGGCTTGAGGTTGCCCTTCTCGTCGATGGCGGTGGATGAGTGGAGGAACTCGTAAAAATCCGGAACCGGAGGAGTGATCAACCAGGAGCCCATGGCCATCTCGTGCTGTTTCTGCATCTCCTTCTTGTAGGAAACGTTTGCTTCCAAACCATCCAGTCGTAGCTCGAAACCGCACGCTTTCGCCTCTTCCCGCAGGATCGCGAACATCCGGTCATACTGTGCCATCGCCGGATACGTGACGGATATCGATAGCTTCGTGCCGTCCGGCTTGGACAAGATCCCGTCGCGCCCTTCCTGGGTGTATCCCGCCTTGGCGAATTCCTCCCTCGCCTTGCTGATGGAAAATGGACGGGCCACGATGGAAGCATCGCTGAACTTGCCATATCCCTCGTTGAAGGCATTCAGCCTTTGGAAATCCCCACGGAACATGACGTCGATCACCTTCTGCCAGTTCATCGCGTGCTGGATGCCGATGCGGACGTCCAGATTGTCGAGCGGGGGCTTCGCGACATTCAGATAGAGGCCGCGGGGGACCTTCGGGTATCTCGTGTAGAACGTGTATCTCTCGATGTAGCCCTTGTAAACCGGATCAATCTCGGATTTCTCATACCAATACTGGGGAAGTGTCAGGAACGCGGTGTCGAGTTCTCCGGCCCGGAAAAGCTCGAAGGCCTTTGAATCATCCCTAACCACCGTGTGGATCAGCTTGTCGGGGTTGAAACGGTATTTGTAGTACTTGCGATCCTTGGCCCACCAGTTCTTCACCCGCTCCTGGGTGATGGATACGCCGTTGACGATGCCCCCGGGCTTGACCTCGTAGGCCCCCGTGGTGGGCGGGAAACGCCACTGGTAACGTTCCGAGTAGTCCGGGCCATACTCCGCATAAAAGGCGGGTGAGTAGGGCGTGAGCGCACCGGCGATCGCGGGTGCGTAGATCTTCGCCTCCGGCAGCGAGATCGACACGGTCAGGTCGTCATACATCGCGATTTGCGCGATGTTCTCGCGGAAGTACTGTTTGGAAAACGGATTGACGATGTTGTCGGAGACCCGGATGTAAGCGGTGACGAGAAAGTCCCTGGCTCTAACCTTTTCGCCATCCGAATAGGTCGCTTCGGGATCGAGGTGGAAATAGATCGTGCGACCGTCCTCCGAGGTCGCCCACTCCCTCGCGAGTCCGGGGATCATCTCCATGGTTTCCGGGTGCAGGCCCACCAGGGGCAAGTCGATGTAGTCGTAGAGATCACCGCGAAAGGAGTTGTTAGCGTTCTCTCCGATGGGACGGATCGTCGGTGGAAACGAAGGGATGAAGCGGCGGAAGACCCCTCCTTTTTTCGATGCGGGATCGCCGATCTCCGGTTGATCCATTCCATTGGCCCAAACGAGGTTGGTGGGAACGTCGCTGGGTTTGCCGACTTTCAGGTAGTCACCCAGGCCGAGGCGAAATCTCCATTTTTCCTGATCCAGCTTGAGGGCCTGAAGATGGCTTTCCTTGATGGTCTTGGCATCACCTTCAGCAGTGGCGAGTTCGGTGGTGATCCGTGCGATTTCCTTCTCGCTAACTGCCTGCTGGTCTTGAAGCCACTTCTCGATGTAGCGGTTGTAAATGGGCACGAACGCGTCGAAACCGAGTGTCCTCCCGACCTCCTGATCCTTCTGACGACAGCCCGCCACAAGGAGCGCACATGCTCCCAGTGCCAGTGAAATCAGCGATGTCAGCTTTCGTCCCATCAGCGGTAGTAGGTGAATTTTTTCGGATCGAATGCCTCACGGATGGCCTCGCCGACGAAGGTGATCAGGACGAGCATGCCGACAAGGACCACGAAGGTGGAGGTGACCAGCCACGGGGCTGATAGATTGGACAGCCCGTCGTTGAGCAGGCGTCCCCAGGTGGCGTATTCCGGAGGAAGTCCGAAGCCGAGGTAATCCAGCGCGGTCAGCGAGAAAACGAGCCCGGACATGGTGAACGGGACGATGGTCACGAGGATCGCGACGGTGTTGGGAAGAAGGTGTCTGAAAAGGATACGCGGCGTGCTGGCGCCGAGAACCTTGGCGGCCGCGATGTAGTCCCTTTCCTTGTCGCGATAGGCGGCGGTCCGCATCAGATGGGTCAGGCCCATCCAGCCGAATACGATGAGGATGGTCAGGATGACCGGCAGGCCCTTGAAGCGTTCCGGAACCATGCTGGAGCAAATGATGACGACAAAAAGAAACGGCATGTTGGAAAATACCTCGATCAGGCGTTGCGACAACAGATCGAACCAACCGCCGAAGTAGCCCATCATCATCCCGTAGGTGATGCCGATCAGATAGACGATCGGAACGTAGATGAGCGCGGCCTTGAAATTCACCTGCAAGCCACCGTATAAATAGGCGACCACGTCGTAGCCTTCCGATGTCGTTCCCAGCCAGTTCCCGACCTCGGGAATCGGAGGCGCCGGATGATATTTCACCGCGCGAAAGTCACTGGATTTCAGGGCGAGGAAATCCTCCTTGGTGCCAGTTCCATTGTAGCGGTCGGAAACCAATGTGCCGTCCTTGTAGTCCGCCGTATAAACCGGCGTGCCCGCCTCGTCCCAGCCGTCCACGGGGCCGCTGAGCACGCCGTTTCGCATGGTGTAGCGGAGGTGCATCCTCGATTCGGCGATGTCGAAATACTTTCCAACCAGTCCGTAGTAAGGCTTGCGGGTGCCACCTTCCGTGTAGATGCCCTCGCGCTGCAAGAGTTCGCGCGATCGCGGCGGTAGCGTGTCACCCGTGGGATCGTAGGGAATGGGTGGCATGATCACCCGGTTTTCCTTGGAGTCTTTCCAGCTCCGTTTCAGCTTGCGGTAATCGGCAGGCGCTTCCGCGGTTTCGTCATTCACGCCGAAATCCTTGTTCTTGAGATCCGTCGGCAAAAACGCGGGATATTTCCACTCGCCCTTGTAGCAGATGGCGAGAGCGCGCTTGCCGACGACCACCTGGTCGAGCGTCGCCAGTCCTGCCAGGCCTAACAAGATGATCAGGGAATACTGGCCGCGCTTGATTTCGCGGAAGCGGCGGATCTTCCGCAGGGTGATCGGATTCGGTGGACCTGAAATGAAGGAGCGCACCAGAATCCAGAGTCCGCCGACAATGATGACGGTGGAACTCAACCAACCAAACCAAAGGAATGGAGTTGAGTTTTTGACTGGGAAATTGAGCCACGGGCTATCGCGGCTCACCTCGAAGAACCAGCGTGCCGTGGGAAACGCGAGGTTCATCATCTCGCCGGTGATGGCGAGCGATCCGAGGATCAGGAGGAATAGTCCGATGAGTCGTGTCATTACTCGAATTTGATTCTCGGGTCCACCATGGCCACCGCGAGGTCGGAGATCACCTGACCTAACAGCATGAGGAAGGCCGCCATCGCCACGGTCCCCATGATCACCGGTACGTCGCGCTCCAGCACGGAATGGTATTGAAGAAGCCCGAAGCCCTGGATGTCGAAAACGGTCTCGATCAACATCGAGCCGCCGATGAAGATTTCCACCAAACTGCCGAGGCTGGTGGCGATGGGGATCATGGAGTTCCGGAAGGCATGACCGAAGACCGCCCTCGGGAAACTAACGCCCTTGGCCATCGCGGTGCGCACGTAGTCCGCCGCAAGGTTGTCCATCAGGCTGTTCTTGGTGAGCATCGTCAACATCGCGAACGACCCGACGACATAACAGGTCAGCGGAAGCACCGTGTGGTGGGCGATGTCCTTCACCTTCTCCCAATCGTTCATCTGGTCGAATTCAGGACTCGTCAGACCGAAGAGCGGAAAAAGGTTCATGCGGGCGCCGAGATGGACCAGCAGGATCGCCCCGAGGGCAAATCCGGGGATGGAATAGCCGAGGAAAATGAGCACCGAACTGGAGCTGTCGATGAAAGTCCGGTGTTTCAAGGCCTTGAGCACCCCGAGCGGCAGGCAGATCCCGTAGGTGATGATGGCGGTCAGAAGCCCGAAGTAGGCGGCGATCGGGATGCGCCGGAGGATCATGTCCACCACCGGTTCGTTATAGACCTGTGAACGTCCCAGCTCGCCTTCCAGCAATCCCGCGAAGCGAGTCTGATAGATCACCGCCCTCGCGTGGTAGGAGGGAGGCTTTTCTCCTCCGGAATTCCTGCGCTTGAAGCGGGCCTGGCGGACCTTCTCGTCTTCGTAGCGGACTTTCCAGCCTTCGGATTCGACGGGCTTCCCGGATTCCTGAAAAATGGCGGATTCGACTGCCCCGTTCTTGCGGGTGACGAGAACCGCCCGCCCGTCGCCTTTCAGCACCACCAGCGCGGTGGTGTTCGGATCGATCTCGGTGCCGATTGTCTCGTTGCCCTTGTCACCGAACTCGCCCTTGGAAATCCGGGTTTCCCTCGGGGTCACTCCGAGCCACTGGAGATAGCCGAAAAGGATCGGTTTATCCAATCCATACTGCTCTTCCAGTTCCTCAAGCTGTTCCTCGTCCATGCCGCCCTGCGACTGGCTGGTCGATGCCTTTTTGCCTCCCTGATCGGCCCCGCGCGATGCCTGCTGAAGCATCCGGTCCATGGAACCTCCCGGCACGAACCTCGTGATCGTGAAGACAAGCAGCGTGATCCCCAGCAATGTCGGGGGAATCAGCAGCAGGCGTCTCAGAAAGTAGCTTTTCACGAAAAATTCTCGGGCGTTTCTACTCGGCTGATGGCGTCATGCAAGCAGAGCTTCCCCGATTTCCCTGACAGGGAAAGCGATTTTCTGAAAATTCGCCTGCATTTTCCGTTCGTCCCGTCATGTTCGCCCGCGTGATGCCCCGCTGCCTGTTGATGCTTCCAGCCCTGTTGAGCCTGTTCATTCTATCCTGCCAAAAGGAAACCCAGGTCGCGCGGGCGAATCGCGAGGGCATCATGCTCGTGGGTAACTCCGCAGAGCCCAAGGCATTGGACCACCAACTCGTCACCGGAGTGCCCGAGAGCAAGGTCATCACCGCCATCTTCGAAGGACTCGTCGCGGACGATGCGACACAGGACGACGCCTACCCGCCCGGTGCGGCGGCGTCATGGGAACACAACGAGGACATGACCGGCTGGATCTTCCATCTCCAGCCCGAGGGGAAATGGTCGGACGGCGCGCCGGTGACCGCGCATGATTTCGTCTTCGCCTACAATCGCCTGCTTCATCCGGACTTTGCCGGTCCTTACGCCGAGATGCTTTATTTCCTCGAAAACGCGGAGGCCTACAACAAGGGGCAAATCACCGATTTCTACACAGGTCGGCGTCAAGGCGTTGGACGACTTCACGCTCCAGGTCAAGTTGCGCGAGCCGGTGCCCTACCTGCCGGCGCTCACCCGGCATTACACGTGGTTTCCAGTGCCGCGGCACGTCGTCCTGCAGTTCGGAAAAATGACCGACCGTTTCACGAAATGGAGCGTCCTCCCGAACATGGTCGGCAATGGCGCCTTCAAGCTCACCGAGTGGCGGTTCCATGATTTCATCGAAGTGCGGCGGAATCCGCACTACTGGAATGCCGCGAACGTCGGGCTGAACGGAGTCCGTTTCTATCCGATTGAAAATCCCTACACCGAGACGCGCGCCTTCCTTTCCGGCCAGCTCCACACGACCTATCAGCTCCCTTCCGACCTGATCAAGACGATGAAGGAAACCAAGCCCGAGTTCCTCCGCCAGGAACCCTACGTCGGCACCACCTTCATCCGTCTGAACACCACGCGTCCCGGGCTCTCCGATCCGCGCGTGCGTCAGGCATTGTCGCTCACCCTCGACCGCGAGCAGCTTTGCAAATACATCCTCGAAGGATTTTTCCCCGCCAACTCGTTAACTCCGAAAATGGGGGCTTACGAGCCCGAGCCGAAGCTCAGCCTCAATCCCGAAAAGGCCCGCGCCCTGCTTGCCGAGGCGGGATATCCCAATGGCGAGGGCTTTCCGGTTTACTCCATGCTCATCTCCCGCCCCGCCGCCCGCGCCGGTGCCGAGGCCGTGCAGGCGATGTGGCTCAAGCACCTGAACATCCGCGTCAACATCCAGAACATGGACTGGGGATCGTACAACAGCGCCCAACAGTCCCTCAATTTCGACCTCTCCTCCGCAGGCTGGGTTGGCGACTATCTCGACCCGACCACCTTCCTCAACATGTGGACCAAGGGAAATGGCAACAACAACTCCGGCTGGAGCAGCCCGCAATATGAGGCGCTCCTCCGTGAGGCGGCCCTCAAGTCCGATCCCGCCGAACGTCTCGCCATTTTCAAAAAGGCGGAAGCCCTGCTCATGGATGAACAGCCCATCCTGCCGATCGCCTTCTACACCCGCAACTACCTGCTGTGCCCCGAGGTCAAGGGCTGGCACCCGCTGCTGCTGGACAACCACCCATGGGACTCGATCCGCCTCGAACGCTGAACCCCACCTTTCATTTTCATGCTCGCGAATCTAACCGGCCGCCTGTTGCAGGGCATCCTTGTCCTTTTTGTTCTTTTCACGGTCACCTTCTTCCTGATCAAGGCCCTGCCCGGCGGCCCCTTCAAGTCAGGTGAAAAGGCGATCCCCGAACACATCCGTTTGAAGATCGAGGCCTACTACGGACTCGATAAGCCGGTTTATGTTCAGTATTACCGTTCACTCAAGAATCTCGTGCAGGGCGACTTCGGCCTGAGCCTGCGTCTTGAGGGACGCGAGGTGCAGGAAATCATCTCGCAGGCATTCCCCGTCTCACTCCGGCTGGGGCTGGCCGCCATGTGCATCGCCATTTCCATCGGGATTCCGTTAGGTGTCATCGCCGCATGGAAGAAAAACACGCTGTTCGACTATTCCGCCATGGCGCTGGCGATGATCGGCATCTGTGTCCCGGCCTTCGTCATCGGGCCGCTGTTGGCGGACTTGTTCGGTCGCCGCCTGAATCTCCTGCCCGCCATGGGGTGGGATCCCACCGACCCCTCCACGTGGGTGCTTCCTGCGATCACGCTGGGCCTGGCCACCGCCGCCTATCTCTCGCGCCTCACCCGTGCCGGGATGTTGGAAATCCTCACCCAGGACTACATCCGCACCGCCAAGGCCAAGGGCGTCGGCACTTTCCGCATGCTCGTCCGCCACTGCCTGCGGGGCGGGATCATCCCGGCCGTCGCCTTCATCGGCCCAGCTTTCGCGGGCATCATTTCCGGCTCCGTCGTCATCGAGAGCGTGTTCGCGATGCCCGGTCTCGGCACGCATTTCGTCAAGTCCATCGAGGTCGGCGACGCACCTGTCATCCTCGGCATCGTCATGCTCTACGGCACGTTGATCATCATCGCGAATTTCCTAACCGACCTTCTCGGCCTCTGGCTGAATCCCCGGCTGCGCGCCAGCCGCTGAAAATACCACACGCCCTTCCATGTCCGAAATCTCACACGAACCCAGCAGCTCGCTCTGGAAAGACGCGGGCCTCCGGCTCTCCCGCAACCGCGCCGCCATGATCAGCGTCTTCGCGCTTTTCCTCATCATCAGCGCATGCCTCATCCTGCCGGCCATCCCCGGACTCGTCCTGAATCCCGATCTCCAGGAGCTGCCTAACAAAAATGTCGGCCCCTGCGCCGCCCATTGGTTCGGCACCGACCACCTGGGTCGCGACATCCTCTCGCGGGTCCTGTCCGGTGGCCGCATTTCCATCGCCGTGGGTCTCATCACCACCCTCGTCTCCGTGACCATCGGTGTCTGCTGGGGCGCCCTCTCCGGCTATGCAGGCGGCAAGACCGATGCCCTCATGATGCGCATCGTCGATATCCTCTACGCCCTGCCTTTCCTCATCGTCGTCATCCTGCTGGGAAAAACCCTCGAGCCTCTGACCGCCGAGCTTACCCGGATGGTGGTCGGCTTGTTCAGTCCTCCGGGCAGCGGCAGCGCGGCCATCAACAAGACCACCGCATGGGTCGAGCCCATCACCACGCTGGTCCCGCTGTTCATCGCCATCGGCACGCTCTCGTGGCTCACCGTTTCCCGCATCGTCCGCGCGCAGGTCCAGAGCATCGCGAAACAGGAATTCGTCGAGGCCGCCCGCTCGCTCGGACTTGGGCATTTCCGCATCCTCTTCCGCCACATCCTGCCGAACTCGCTCGGTCCCATCATCGTTTACACCACTCTAACGATTCCGGGGATCATGCTCCTCGAAGCCACGCTCTCCTTCCTCGGTCTCGGCGTGAAACCTCCCTACAGCTCCTGGGGCATCCTCATCGACGAGGGCGCCAACCGCATGCTCTCCAATCCCTGGCTGCTCTTCTTCCCCACGCTCTTCTTCGCCACCACGCTCTTCGCCCTCAACTTCCTCGGCGACGGCCTCCGCGACGCCCTCGATCCGAAGTCCGCGAAGGATTAGGGAGTGGCGACATTCCTGTCGCCACAAGTCAGCGAACTGGCATCCTTCATACTTGATCCAGCTTCCGCCCGCCTTTATCTTGTGAGCATGAGAAACAAGGAGCTCATCGAACGCATCACTTGCAATCCGGACATTTTCGGTGGAAAACCCATCATCCGGGGCCGTCGTCTTGCCGTGGAGCATGTCCTCGACATGCTGGCCGCCGGAGATGATGCCGCCACCATTTTGGGTGGTTATCCGTGGCTGGAAACTGCCGACATCCAAGCGTGTCTCGTTTATGCGTCACTTCTTGCCCGGCACGAGCGGATTGAGATTTTTCCAACGGCACTCGCATCCTGATGGCCTCGATCCTGCTCGATTCCTGCGTTTGGGGTGGGGCGTTGCAAGCACTCTCAGATCTCGGACATGATGTCGTTTGGACGGGTTCCTGGGCCAAGGATCCGGGAGACGTCGCCATCTTGGATGCTGCGTATTCCGGACGGCGCATCCTTGTGACCCTCGATAAGGATTTTGGCGAACTCGCCATCCTGAAAGGATTGCCTCACTCGGGAATCATTCGCCTGTCGGGTTTTCGGGCTACCCGGATGGCAATCGCAATCCACCATGTTGTTTCCACCTACGAGCTGGAACTAACGGTTGGAGCGATCGTTACCGTGGACCCCGAGCGAGTCCGGATCCGCCCGGCTTGATCGAGGAGCTCCTTGTCAACGATCGAAGCGACATCAGGAACAACTGATGGTATCTCTCCTTAACCTCATCGACTTCAAATTCGCGAAGGATCGGGAAATTCAGGATTCCAGGCGCTGATCGAGTTCTTCAAGTGTCAGCCAACTCTCAGGGCTTTTTTCATCGATCTTGCCAGCCATTCTGGCCCGGTAGCCCGCCAGGTCCTTGTGCCGCAATGAAATCAAAAACGCCGCAAGCTCCTTCCTCTCTTCAGCCGGAAGTGCTTCAAGTTCCGATCTGATTTCCTGAATGCTCACGACCCACGGACTACCTTGTCACCGGAGTTTGGCAATCTCGCGGAATCATGAATTTTTCGGGCGCAGTCTCCATGTCGCCCTCGATCCAATGCCCGCGAAGGACTAATACGATCTACCTCAAATAAGGTGTCGCTCGCGGAGTAGCGAACTGGAGCTCGGAATTTATTCCGCCTGAACCGGTATGGAGATTTCGCGCGGAATCAATTCCGCGCTCCAATGGAAGGGTTACCTTATTTCCGAGATTTGGTATAAGGAGTGGCGACACTCCTGTCGTCACAAGTCATCGCCGTAATAGCGTCCTTCCAACCACCATTCTCTCCGTTCGTCGTCCAGCTTCAGGGCGTCTTGAAAACGGAGAACAGACCTTCTATCCGCCCGATCCTCCCCCCTGTCGCTCGCTTTCCATCCCCACTGCGGAACTTACCGGCGCGATCACCTATTCCAGCAACTGAGGACGTTGAGGTTGGAGAAATTGGCAGAAGGATTTTGATCCCTGCCGCCAATCCGCCATGTTCTCTCCTGTGATCGCCGAATCATTGAAAACCTCGGTGGATACCCTCTCCCCGGAGGAATGGCATGATTTTTCCTGCGATCTCACGAAGCTGGAGCTTCAGAACGACCCCGATTCCTGGAAGACCATCCGCGAACGGACGAGCTCAGGCCAAGTCCGCCGATAGGCCCCTGCTGCGGAGAATCAGGTTACCTCAAACTCCGAATCCTCCCCGACCCATTCCTCGAATCCCACTCCGCCTCTTGCATTGACCTCGCGGGCACCTTGCGGCCAACCTGCAATTCATGGGCACGCTCCATCTCCATAACAAGGCTGACAAAACTCTTCCCCAGCCAAAGTCGTTAGGAAACGGCAGGTGGGAAACCGGCTATTGGTATATCTCGGAAACCCGCGCCAACCTCATGAAGGGGGCGGCAATTCACCTTCACCAGCAGAAGCTGGAGCCTTCGTTCAAGGCCGGAATCATTCTCGACCGCGAACGGCGCTCTTATCCCGACCCACGGGACGGGAAGGAGAAAATGAGAACCGTCTTTCTTGTAGCCGACAGTCCCGTTCTTAAAGGTGCCGTCACCAGTGCCGACGCCTGGCTCCGAAACGGCACCAAATGGCTTCCCTAACCAAACGTGAACGCCGCCGAATACCGCGATGCTCTCGATGCCTTGCCATTCGGCAAGCGTCTTCCGGGCGCGGTGTATCTGATCGATTTCAAGGACGATCCCCGCATCCCCTCAATCCTGCGGATTACGGTTGCGGAACTGCGGAAACGTTTGGAGATCGATCAACAGTTCAACCTGCTGAAATTCCACACCATCTCGCCGAAGATCTCATTTCTTGCCTATCCGGAATTCGAAAAGCACCCGCATCCGGCTTTGGCGGAGGCCGTCATCGTGGATCTGGTCACGGGCAAGACCCGCCGCGACAATTACCGCACCCGCGCCAATCCGCCGATCCTCCACCGCAAGGAAACCTTTTTGCCTCCAGACCATCCGCTGCATGGAAAATTCGCAAAGCTTACGCGCCAGGAGGAGGCCGCAGGTCTGTTGGAGGACACTTCACGGATTGGCTTCCGCCTGAACTGGGAACGCGCGCTCGCCGAAAAGGGTCTCGGTTTCAAAGGACACAAGCTGATCGAAACCGGGAACCTCTCCGCATCTCCGCCCACGATAGCTCCGCAGAAAAAGATCCAGCGCCACAAGACCGCAATCGTCCGTCGTGAAATTTCCAAACCAGTCAAGACGCTGTTGGAACTCGGCCAGCTCCGGAGAGGAGAATCGTTCTTCGACTACGGCTGCGGGCACGGTGGTGACGTGGAAGCCATCGGAAAACTCGGCCACGAATCCTCCGGCTGGGATCCGGTCCATGCGCCGGATCGTGCCAAACCGTCGGCCGACGTGGTCAACCTCGGTTTTGTTCTCAATGTCATCGAGGATCCCGCCGAGCGTGTTGAGGCCCTGCTTGACGCATGGAAGCACAGTCGGCGCGCGCTGCTCGTCTCCACCCTCATCGCCGGACAGGAAGCCTACGATGACATCCAGACTTTTGGCGACGGCGTAATCACCAGCCGCGACACCTTTCAGAAATTCTTCGAACCCGCGGAAATCCAAGCCCTGCTAGAAGACACCCTGCACACCGAGGCCGTGCCCGTGGGACTCGGCATCTATCTGGTCTTTCGCGACACCGCAGACCTCCACGATTTCCTCGCCCAGCGCTCCCGCCGCTTCATCGACTGGGAATCGCTTTCCCGAAAGCTCGGCCTGCTCCGCGCGCTCAAGGCCAAACGCGACCCCTACGACACCCACCGCGAGCTGCTCGATGAATTCTGGGAATCCGTGCTCATCCTCGGCCGCATCCCACGCGACGAGGAGTTCGACCGCCTCGCCGATGTCCGCCAGGCCTGCGGTTCCCTGCCCCGAGCCCTCCAGCTCTTCATCGACCGCTTCGGAGAACCCACCTTCAACGCCGCCCGACAACGGCGGAAGGAGGATCTGCTCGTCTTCATCGCCGCCGCCCAGCTCCGGCGGAAGATTCCATTCAGCCAACTCTCCCTCCGTCTCCAACGCGACCTCCGCTCCTTCTTCGGCAGCTACGCCCATGCCGAGGAAAAAGCCCGCGAACTCATGTTTGCCGCCGGTGACGAGGACGAGTTGGAAATCGCCGCCGCCCAACTCCCTTTCGGTCACCTCGATCCCAAGGAAGGCCACTACACCCTCCACCGCAGCCTGCTCGACGAACTCCCCGTCATCCTCCGTGTCTATGTCGAATGCGCCGCCCGCCTCTACGGAAATCCCCGCGAAGCCGACCTCATCAAGATCCATCTCCACTCCCGCAAGCTCACCTTCCACTACTACCGCGACTTCGAAAAATCCCCCCTCCCAGAGCTACTCACCCGCATCAAGATCGACCTCCGCCGCCTCTTCGTCACCGTCATCGACCACACCACCGGTCAGGAACACCAGCTCCTCTTCTTCAAGGAACGCTTCCTCCCCCAAGACCACCCCGACCGCCCCAAGATGGACCGCTTCAGCGCCAAGCTCCGCAAGCTCGGCCTCCGCGAGGAAACCATCGGCTACGGGCCATCGAAGGAAAAGTGGGAGGAGTTTCTGAAATTGGAGCGCGGGATTCATCCCGCCTGAGTAGGATTCCTCTTGCTGTGTTCTCTTTTTGGATTACAGTTTCCCGCGATGATTAAAAGCTTCGCCGATCCACTCACGGAAAAGATCTTCCGCGGCGAGAACCTGACGAGGAAACAAGCCAAACTATTGGGCGACATCCGCATTGATAAAGCACAGGAACGCCTCGTGATCCTTCATCATTCATCCGAAAAAGATCTTCTAACCCTTCACTCGCTTCATTATCACAAACTCCACGGCACGAAGAAATATTCCATCGACGCCAATGCCCGCGCCTCGAAATGGCGCATCACCTTCGCATGGGCCAACCAAGAACTCACCGATGTTTCCCTCGTTAAAATCGAAGACACCCACTGATCCCATGAAACTCCGCACCAACCCCGCCGCCGGCCTGATCCACGATGAGCTGGAAGCACGCTCCATTCCCGCCGCCAAGGCCGCCCGGGACATGGCGATCCCACGCAGCCGCCTCAGCGATATTTTCGCCGGGCGAAAAGGCGTCTCCGCCGATACGGCCCTGCGGTTCGAGCGCTACCTCGGCATTTCCGCAGCGCTTTTGATCCGCCTCCAGGCGGAGTATGACCTCAGCAAGGCGGTCGCCGACAAGGGACCTCAGATCAAACGAGAAATCCTTCCTGCTCCAAAACTCGTCATGGCTTGATCGCTCCGTTCGTGGAAGAGATCGGAGATAGCAGATCGTGGATGCCCATCCCGGTAGGGCGGACTCGGCTCGATCCGCCCACTTGTCCGCCGAATGGCGGCGCGCATGAATCGCAAACGGAACCGCCAAAGCCCCGCGCGAAGCTCTCTTTCCTTCCCGATCACCGATCACCCACTTCTCCTCTCGCGACTCCCTGCACGCGTCTCGCGTCTTCCCTCTCCCGCTCTCAGGCTCACTGATCACTTCTTCCCCTTCTCCTCTTGCGTCTTGTGTCTTCCAGTCTTCCGTCTTCCCCGCCCTCACCGCAACCCCTTCACCCGCCCCGCCACCTCATCCCAATCCACCTCCGGCGTGAGATGGCACCAACTCAGCCGGATCGCCTCGTTCGCTTCGTCGTCGCTGAATCCCATCGCCTTGATCAATTCCTTGTAGCGGCGCGTCTGTGACCGTCGCACTTCATCCGATTCCGCCGGAGGCTACCTCGCGCTGAAGAATCGTTCACCGCCAAGGCGCAAAGGACGCCAAGAATCGGCGAAGACCTCTTCCTTTCTCAGATTCCATCTTGGCGATCATTTGAATTTGCGCATCATCACCGCATGAGACAGCGCTTGCCCGATCCACGCGATGTCGCGGCGAGAAAGGCGCTCGCAGCCCTGCCACCCGCACCACTCGAACGTGTGCTCCGACAGGCCGAAGCCTCTCGGCGATGGTCCTCCGACCAATTGCGCGAATCCCGCGCCAATCACCCGCTAAGCTCCCATGAAGAAGCGATTGCCCAATTTCGGAGATTCCGGCAGGCGATGGATAGTTCATCGTCTCAACCTCTTCCCTGAAAACTGAACACTGAAAACTTGCAAACTCCCGCTCAAACCTGGCTCGGCAAACTCGCCAATCTCAACGTCGCCCGCACGGCGGCTCGCGGCGCGGCACCTCACAAGCCACTGATGTTGCTCACCGTCATCGACCTGATCGAATCCGGTGACATCCCGGACGGCTGGGTGAAATACGACGTGCGGCTCGTCTCCCGCTTCCGCGACTACTGGGAACTCGTCCAGGACCGCCAGCGCAACTCTCCGGACATCCCGATGCCTTTCAACGCCCTCGGCAGCGACAAGGATCAAATCTGGCAATGTTTCACCACCGACGGGCAACCGTCCAAATCCAAGCTCACCACTCGCCTCTGCCATCTCGATCCCGATCTCTTCACCTGTTTGCAAGACGTCGGTTTCCGTCGAGAGGCTCGTACAACCCTCGTCGCCATCTACTTCACCCCCACCGAACAGGTCATGCTCTGCGCCCGGCTCGGACTACCAGCCCCCAAGACCGAAGCCGTCGCAGCCTTGCGGGCCGATGCCGCCGCCTTCAAAGCCCGCCAGAAAAAAGGCCGCGATAGCCGATTCAAGAGCGACGTCCTTGGCGGCTACTATTTCACCTGCGCCCTCACCGGCTATCGGCTCGACACCGAATCCACCTCCATCGTCCAAGCCGCCCACATTCACCAGCACGCCCAAAGCGGCAACGACGATCCCCGGAACGGCCTCGCCCTCACGCCCGACGCCCATTGGACTGTTCGATGCCGGACTCTGGACTGTTGTTCCCAACGGCAATCACCTGCTCATAAAAGTCGCCATCGGGCGTTTCTCAGAAACTTCGCCTTACGGGCGCTTACTTGCCCAATTCCACAAGCAGCCCATTCATTTCCACGATCATTCCAGACTCCGCCCCGCACACGAACATTTGGCATGGCACTGCCAGGAAAAGTTCCTACTCTGAAGGCGTTCCATCCGCCCCAATGATCCGTCTCTCCATCTTTTTCCTCTGCTTGCCTTTCTCGCTCGCTCTCGCCGCACCCAAGCCGATGGAGACGTTCAAAGGTTGCAAGTTCATTCCGACCGACTGGGCCGATGGCGATAGTTTCGATGTTCAAATTCCGGGCCGTGGCAAAGAGACCATCCGCCTTTATGGAGTGGATTGCCTTGAATTGCATTTGAAGGGTGATCGGAATCTGAAGCGCTTTCAGGAACAGCGCCGATTCTTTGGTATAACCGACGTCGGCAAGAACCGACAGGAGTCCATGAAGATTGCCGAATCGTATGCCAAGGATGCTGCCGTCCTGACAGCCAAAAGCCTTGAAGCACCATTCACAGTTCATACACGATTCACCCCAGGTGGAGGCGATACCGACTTCAAACGCATACTGGGCTTTATCACTTTGGCCGATGGTCGAGACTTGGGAGGATTACTGGTCAAAGAGGGCCTCGCTCGATCCCAAGGCGATATATCATCCCTACCCGATGGAACCTCCGCGAATGAGGCAAGAGGGATGCTTCAGGATCTGGAAATCGAAGCCCTCAGAAAAGGTAAAGGCATCTGGGCAAAAACGAACTGGGAAAAGCTATCGGAGGAGCGACAGCAACTCCGCAAGGAGAAAGCCGAAGAGAAGATTGCCAAAAAGCAGAATGCCCCGGATCCCAATTTCAAAATCGATCCCAACGTGGCGACAAAAAAGGAATTAATGGATCTCGATCAGATTGGGGATAAGCGTGCTGATCGCATCATTGCCGCCCGGAAAAAGGCGCCTCTTCGCAAACCTGAGGACCTTGTGGATCTCAAAATCGTTACTGAAAAGGAGCTGGAAACGTTCAGACAACATCTGGAGTTCAAAGCCCCATAGATAACTTCCTACGCGATCGCGTGACTCGATTCCATCGCATAACCTTGATCAGCCTCCTGATATTCTCTATCTCTTAAATGTTTTCCGGCCATTCCTGGCGGCGATCAATTTGGGGGAAGAAACATCATGGCAAAGCTGATCAATTCACTGAATCAAGGACGGCGCAATGTGACGACGGGTGAGAGGCGATTCGGAAAGCGCCTGGAAACCCTGCTGGAGGACGACTACCTCTGCTGGTTCGACGTCCCGATCGGCCCCAAGCGGCACTATCCGGACTTCATCATCCTCCATCCGTCCCGCGGCCTGCTCCTGCTGGAAGTGAAGGACTGGAAGCTCGATACGATCCTCAAATTCAACAAGATAGACACCCAGATCCTGGTGTATGGCGCGGTGAAAACGGTGGCGAACCCGCTCGAACAGGCACGCGCAATACACGATGACTGTCGTGAACAAGCTGGCCGAGGATCCCCAGCTCCGCGATGGGGACGGGCCCTATCAGGGCAAGCTCTCCTTCCCCTACGGCTACGGGGTGGTGCTGACGAACATCACCCGCAAGCAGCTCGATGGCGCGCTTTCGGAGGAGGAGCAGGGCCTCGTCCTCCCCGGCCGACTGGTGATCTGCAAGGACGAGATGACCGAGTCGGTCGATGCCATGGACGTTCCAGGAGCGGCTGTGGGGGATGTTCCAGTATGATTTCAGAAGGCGGCTCACCCTGCCGCAGATCGAGCGCATCCGCTGGCATCTGTTTCCGGAGATCCGGATCGGCGACCGGCAGACGACCTTGTTCTCGGACTTCGAGGAAAAGGGCGGCGGCCAGGCGGTGCCGGAAACGATTCCCGATCTGATGCGGGTGCTCGATCTCGAACAGGAAACACTCGCCCGGAACCTCGGCAGCGGCCACCGCGTGATCCACGGCGTGGCAGGCTCGGGGAAAACGCTGATCCTCGGCTACCGCTGCGTCCACCTCGCCGAGATGCTCCGCAAGCCGATCCTCGTCCTGTGTCTTCAACATCTCGCTGGCCGCACGGCTGCGATCCTTCATCGCCGAGCGCGGTCTCGAAGGCCGGGTCAATGTCCATCACTTCCACGAATGGTGCGGCGAACAACTCCGGACCTATCATGTCGAACTAACCGACACCGGCGGCCAGCCATGGGCCCGCCAAGTCGAGGCGGTGATCCAGGGCGTCGATGCCGGCCGCATCCCGCGCGCCCAGTATGGCGCGATCATGATCGACGAAGGCCACGACTTCGAACCCGAGTGGCTGAAGCTCGTCACCCAGATGGTCGATCCCGCCACGGATTCGCTGCTGCTGCTCTACGACGATGCCCAGTCGATCTACCGGAAATCCCGGGGGCTCGATTTCAGCCTGTCGAGCGTGGGCATCAAGGCCGCCGGAAGAACCTCCATCCTCCGGCTCAACTACCGCAACACCCGCGAGATCCTCCAGTTCGCCTGCGAGTTCGCCAGCAAGTTCATGGGCGCGAAAGCGGCGGACGACGACCACATCCCGATGATCCAACCCGAAACCGGCGGCGCCTCCGGCCCCGGCCCCGCCTTCCGGCAGTTTGCCAGCATCGGCGACGAGATCGCCTACGCCACGCGCTGCCTCAAGGCCTGGCACGAGCGCGGGGACTTCCTCGGCGACATCGCCGTGATCTGCATGAAGCCGGACCACGGAAAACGCATCGCCCATCAGCTCCAGGCCCTCGGCATCCCCCATCTGCTCATGGCCCAGCGCAGCGGCAAGCGGGCCTACGATCCCCGGAAACCCCAGGTCAACATCCTCTCCGTGCAAAGCAGCAAGGGCCTTGAATTCCGCTCCGTGATCTTCATCGGCCTCGGCCAAATCGAAACCTCGGAAACCCAGGCCGCCCAGAACATGAAACTCCTCTACGTCGGCATGACCCGGGCGAAGGAACGACTGATGATCACGGCTTCGGGGAGGAATGAATTTACGGAGAGGTTGGGAACGATGACCACTACGGAGTGTGCCGTGGCCTAGATTGAAACTTCATCTTCTCCATGTCGCAGGCCGTTCGGCCGCAATATGAAATCGTGACCGATCATCCCAGCTATTGACCGATTATCGCCAACATATCTCGATGGATTTCGGTCCATGCTTGCTCCAAGTCCAAGCTTATCACCCGGATTTTGTGACCGTCCACGGTAAAGATGTGATCGAATTGATGAGAGACCGCTGGGTAAAGTAATATCCCGTCGGAACCCTGCCAGTCCGTGCTGTGTTCCGCATTCCTCAAATAGGCGTATAGTTGATAGAGATTACTAGCATGGATTTTCTGTTGTCCTAACCAGCCGCTCATGGCCTCCGAATAGAATTTGCAGTCAAGAATGATGCTGCGCTCCTTCGACCACAGCGACACATCTGTTTTCATGACAGGTAGCACGGCAAGCGATTCTTCCGCGCCGATCGCCACCCACTTGAACTGGACCCGGCCGACTCGGAATTTGCGTTGCTCCCTCGCGTAGAAATTCTTTACGAAACTCTCGAATAGATAGGGCATCCGTTTGGGGTCACGAATGAAATCACGAAAGCGGGTTTTTCCGTCTTGCTGCTCCGGCAGCCTGGAGTCGTGAATCAGCTCGCAGACGTTAAGTAGAAACCGGTAAAAGCGGTTGTTCCGATGCAGGTGCACCCGCCTGAAGATACTGGATGTGATGTGGACACGATCAATGTGCCGGAGCGTGGCGGCTTGTTCCCTTAGTAAGTCGCGGGTTTCTTTTTCGAGTCCTCCAGCTTGCAGCACATCCAGAATCGTGGTCTTGAGTATCCGGTTGTGGATGATGTTGTGGTCCAATTCGTCAAACTCACAAACCATCCGTCCTTGCCTCCAACTCAGGCGTTGCATGCTTTCGGACAGATTGAAACGCCCACGTAGCCGTGGCGTCTCCTCGCTGCGAACCAGATAGCCTCGGTCAAATCCACGCTTCACGAGATGTTGAGTGCCACGGGCCAACACCCGCGCGAACAATTCACTCAGCGATTTTGAGTCGGAAGCTTTTATGTCAATGAGCGCACCTTCGGCGAGCTGATCCCACGCGTAGCAGAGCAGGTAATACAGGTTCTGGATGGGGATTTCCTTTGCCATGAACCGGATCAGGAAAGAAGTTTCTCCAACTCGGCTTCGGCTTTCCTATCGTCGTCCACCCAATATTCCCGCAACAGCGGCGCGATCTCGAACTCGATGATCTGCTCAAACCAATCCTGATCCGGAACATCGCCATCCGGACAGAAAAAGCTGTGGCCGATGGTGTAGCCCCAGCCGAGGTTGTGAGAGTCCTCGCGGATCAAATCATTGAGAGCCCCCACCCGGTTGATGATCTTTTGGATCAATGCAGCATCCGCTCCCAGCTTGAGCATGTGTGCCTCAAACCGGCCGTTGGAAAACTCCGGCTTCAAGGTGATAAAAGCGAACCTCCGCCGTAGCGCATAGTCCACCATCGCCAGCGAGCGGTCCGCCGTGTTCATTGTGCCGATGATGTGAAGGTTCGTGGGTATGTAGAATGTATCATCGATGGTCTCCGCGTAGGTCAATTGGAGCGCGTGTTCGGGGCCGCGCTTGTCCGCTTCCATCAGCATCATCAATTCGCCGAAGATCTTGCTCAAGTTGCCCCGATTGATTTCGTCGATTACCAGAAAATAGTCTCGATCCTTGTCCCGCTGGGCCTGACGGCAAAGGGCGTGGAAGGTGCCGTTCTTGAGGAAGAACCCGCCTTTGCCATCCGGACGATAGCCCTGGATGAAGTCCTCATACGCATAGGACTGGTGAAACTGTATCATCGGTGCGCGGCTCTGGTCCTTCTGTTTCATCAGCGCGTAGGCGAGCCGCCGGGCGACAAAGGTCTTGCCGACTCCTGGCGGACCTTGAAGCACGATGTTCTTCTTGCGCCGCAGGAGCGCAAGAATCTGATCAAACTCCTTCTCGTTCATGAACAGATCTTCCAGAGCCTGCTCGCGGGAGTAAGAATCAACTGGATCAACTATCGGCACAACGGGAGTGACGGGCTCTCCATCTCCGTAGTAGGAATCGACAAATTCAATGAACCGCTGGTGTCCGTCCACATTGGTGAGGGTCTTTAAAGGCACTCGGCACTGTTCTGGCAGCGTCAATTCGCGGATGTCTTTCCATTCTACATCGATCACATTGCCATGTTCCCCACGCTCCGGCTCGAAACGGTAGGCGGACTTGATCACACCCCAGCCCAAGACGCGGCTCATGCCCTGTTTCGCATAGATCACGTCTCCAACCTGAATGGAATGAGCAAATTCCCACAATGTCAGACTGCTGTTTCTATGGCTGCTTTCATCACCATAAGCATCCGCCATGGCCTGCTGTAGTGCTGCCCGGTCGTCATACTTTGAAAGGTCTCCCACATCTTCCCAGCCAACCGTAATATTGCTCTCGCCCAGAAACTGCGGCCAGTAAATTGCCTGTTGCCCGGGTGAAATGACCCAGCGACTCGCATTAGGTGAAACACCGTCGTCCGTCTCATCTTCCCAAGCCCATTTCCACGCCTTGTAGGAGAATTCGGGGATGGGAATTTTGATGCGTTCCCGAAATTTTTCGAGGTAGTCGAGATACTCGACGTAGTCGTTCACTTCATCATCCAGCCCCAAATGTTCGAGGTAGTCGTTATTCACGCTATCGAAGGACAGATATTCGTTGGGGTTCAACCAGAAAAGGCCCATGGTTAGGTAGGCCCAAGCAATTCCACGCAGTTTCAGGCATTGGTCAAAGAGGTCAGCACTGAGTTCCTCTGGAGGGAAGCGATAGGCCATGTCGGCGATTCGCCAGAGTAAACCAATATGTTCAGGGGCCCGGAGATAGGCATAGGGGAACCACCAGGATTTTTGGTTGTTCGCAATCGGAATACCCGCGAAGTCTGACGGGACTTCGGATTCCAAATTCCATGCCGTCTTCAGAAAGCGCCAGTTTGCCTGCCGATTGGTATCAGTGATTCCCCGGTTGAAACTCGCGAAGAAGGTGAATGGGTCGATCTCGGCCAGCGGAATCACATGTTCTTTTGGATTCTGATCTTTCAGGCTGATGACCTTCAAACCCTCGCTCTCCATTTTCCGAAGCAGGTCGATCAGTTCGCTTTGGCGTTCATTGAAAGTGAGCAGCTTGGCGGCGGCCTCGCGATGAATAGGTATCCAAGTGTGGTTGGGCATGGTGATGGTTTCTAAATTTGGATCCAAGGGTTTGTAATGTAGGCGCAGCGGAAGAGGGCCCGGAGAGGTCTGAGATCATGCGATTAGCCTTTCGAGTCTCCAGCGCAACCCTTCGCTGTCCGGGTGGAAAGCTTCATCCTGCGGCAGGAGGAGGGATTTCCCGGATAGTTCGATGAGTTCCTTTTCCCCGTTGGAGCGGCGGGGGTCGAGAACCTTGGAAACGTGCCAGTGATGATCGGGACCAGGTGCGATGATATCGCGGTCCATCGCCCAGTGGTGGTTCTTGCAGAGGGCGAGGCCGTTGGTGGGGTGGTCGTTGTGCCTATCGGAAAACGGGATGAGGTGGGCGGCGTCGATGAAGCTGACGTCGTTGCCGGCGGGGAGCTTGATGCGGAGGCCGCAGGCGGCGCATTGGTGGTCGTAGATGGAGAGGATGAGCCGACGGAAGGCGGGACTGCGGCCGTATTCGAGGGGCTCGTCGGCGACGAGCGCGGGTTGATCCGTCGTCGCTTCGCTATGCCGGGACAAGTTTTTGATTTGGGACAGATGAGGAAAATAACGCGAGATGAGGGCCTCGCGCAGGAGTTGGCGGGTGGCGGGGAGAGCGACGAGGTTTTCGAAGCCATCGGTGAAGCGGGCGAAGACGTGGCCGAGATCGGACACGCGGAGGTCGCGGCGGACGAGGGTGCTGCCGTCCTGTTCCAACGGAAGCCAGAAGCCGTCGCTGGCGAGGTGGCGGAACGGAAGCTCGGGGTTGTTCTGGTCGTCGTGCTTGCGGACGAGATTGAAGCGCGCGGTGAAGCGATCGCGCAGCGCCTGGCACCACGGAATATGGCCGGGAGTGGCGAGACCCTCGTCGATGAGATCGAAAGCGGCGAGGAGGAGCAGCGGTTTGTGGGGCCGCTCGTGGCGCTCGCCCGCCACGCCGATGACGCCGACGTTGAGGGAGTAGAGGCGTTCGATGGCGGTTTCCAACAGCACTCCGCCAGAAAAGCGGTTTGACTGATAGAGGGGAAGCGGAAAGTGGCGGGAGTGAGTGGAGAGGGGGTGAGGGGGAGAGGGGGGGAGTGGAGAGGCGAGAGGCGAGAGGCGAGAGGCGAGAGGCGAGAGGCGAGAGGCGAGAGGCGAGAGGCGAGAGGGGGGACGCGGTGAGGAATGCGGGATCCGAGAGGTGTTCCGGACCATCAAGCCAATAGGGGGATGAAAAACCGGTTGCATTCCGTTTATCGATCCGACGCCCGGATTCGCCACTTGAAAGCGGGGGATTTCCGGGCACTCTGGACCGGTGAAATGCTTGTCCCTCCGGCGGTTCGGAATCGTCATCGCATGGCTTGGTCTAGGGTGGGGCGCGCCGGTGTTCGGAGCGTCGCTCGTCTTCGGATCGGTGTCGGACACGTCGATTTATGAGAACAAGGCGGATTCGAATCTGGGGGCGACGACCCTTCTATCAGGCACGAACCATCAGTTCTCGCGTTCGCGGGCGATGTTCCGGTTTGATCTGGGCACCTTGCCGGCCGGGGCGGTGGTGACGGGAGTCCAGGTCCAGCTTTATGTCACCCGCCAGCCCGATCCGGACCAGCATGGTGGTCCGGTGGCCTCGGACTTCAGCCTCCACCGGATGTTTGTCAGTTGGGGGGAGGGGAGCGGTGCGTCGAATACCGGTTCGGGGGCGATGGCCGGCGACGCGACATGGAATGACAGGCACTTTCAGGCGATCGCCTGGGGAAATCCGGGCGGACTGATCGGCACGGATTACGCCGACACGGCAAGCGCCACCACGTCCATCGGTGATGTGGGTTCCTATGTCTGGGGATCTTCGCCGGAACTCATCGCTGACGTCCAGTCGTGGGTTGCCGATCCATCCATGAATTTCGGATTCATCCTCGTGAACGAAAGCGAGGGAAGCCCCGGCAGCGCGAGGCGCTTCGCCTCCAGGGAGGCTCCGGGCGGGGACATTCCCTCGGCGCAGCTCATCGTGACCTTCACGGTTCCGGAGCCGGGGACATCGTTGCTGGTGGCCGCGGGTCTAACCGGTGCGATGCTGCGGCGTGCGCGCCGGACCCGCTGATGGCGGGATCACTTGCCGAGAAGATCGTCGTCGGTCCACAATTTCCCATCGGGTCCGGCGGAACGGACTTCCATCAGGTCCCTGGTGAGCTGGTGGAAGAAGTAGGGGCTTCCCCAGCGGTCGATGAGTTCGCCACGTTCATTCACGCGGATGCCCTCGGGCGGACCTAACATGGATCCCTTGGGATTTCCGCCCATGATGGATTTCATGATCTCGGAGTTGGTTCCCACCGGGTTTTCACCGGTGAGCGTGCGGTAGTCGCGGAACATGAGGGAAATCTTGTCGAACTCGATTTCCGTGTCGGCATCCGTGTTCGTGGGCGGAGCGGGAGTGACGCCGGGAATTTCCGAAGGGACGAGCGGGTTGGAGAAATCCCGACGCGTGGAGGTGCGGTCCGGAGCCGGGGGAGCTGGCGGAACCGGGGCGGGTGGCGGCGCAACCGCAGGCTCAACGGGTGGATCTAACGGGATCGCGGCCTGCGGAGGCTTCTCGGTGACGGGGGCCACCGGCGATTTTTCCGATCGCTGCGGGTGAATCATGATTTCCCGGATGCCGAAAGCCAGCAGGATGGCGACGGCAAGCAGGGTGAGCCGGAGTTTCATGGGAGCTGCTAGATGAACCCGAGGTTGGACGACGAGAACCGGCCGAGGTTCGGGAAGACGACGTCGAGCTTGTTCGAATCCACGCCGAACCAGGTGGCCAAGGTCGCCGCGTACTGGTCCACCGAGGTGGTGGGAATCCAGCGTCCGGTGCTCGTGTCGTCCGGGCCGTTGACCGCGAGGGTGGGGAATTTGCCGTAGGTCGCGCCGCCCTTGACCGCGCCGCCGACGACGAGGTGATGTCCGCCCCAGCCGTGGTCGCTTCCGGATCCGTTGCAGGGGAAGGTGCGGGCGAAATCGCTAACAGTGAAGGAGGTGACCGCGTCACGCATGCTGTTGGCATCGCCACGGAGAACGCCGATGTCGCTCATGGCCTGATGGAGGGCGTTGATCGACTGGCTCAGCTCGGTGAGGAGTTCCGCCTGTTTGCCGATGACGACCTTGGGATTGTCGGTGGTGGTCTGGCCGGCGTTGCCCGTCTGGTTGGTGTGGGTGTCATAGCCGCCGACCTGGATGAAGAAGATCTGGCGTCTCATGCCGAGTCCGCCCGAGGCGACGGACTTGCTGCCGAGCTCGATGAGCCGTGCGACCATTTTCATCTGGTTCATGAGGCTCGAACTGAAGGTAGCGCCTCCGTTAGGCGTGGTGAGGTTGAAATTGGTGCGGTTGACGGGATCGTTCGGATGGAAGCGTCCGAACCAATCCGGATTTCCCTGGCCGGACAGGGCGGCGCTGAGGATGGCCGCCTCGGTGATCGCGTGGTCGAGGACCTGGGCATACGCTCGCGTCTGGAGGTCGTTGGATGCCTTGTCGGTGTTGAGAAATGCCTGGAGAGCCGTCTGGCGGCCGCCGGTGACGCTGCTGAGAGTCACCGCGCCGCCGGTGGTGATGGCATATTGCGGTGCGGCGTTCACATTGCCGACCTCGAAGATGTTAGAGCCTGCTAGGGTGACGGCCATCGATACCTGACCGCCGGAATTCACGTCCACGGGAGTGCTGAGCAAGTCCGCCAGACGACCGCCCCAGCCGCTGACGTAGGGTTGATCCGATAGAGAGGTCTGCCATTGGGTTTGTTGATCGCTGTGGGAGAACAACTGCGGCGGCCGAGGCACGGAACCGGATGAATACTGGGTCTTGGTGAGCGGAAAGCTGAGCGTGCCGACATTGAAGACGGGAGCGACGAAACCCTGGTTGAACAGGTCGCGCAACTCGGGCATCGCGGGGTGGAAGCCGTAGGTGTGTCCGTCGTTGCCGGGAAATCCTGTTTCGCCATTGTGCGAATTGAGCTGGAGAGCGGCGGCGGGACTTCCGTCGGCGTTGGGGATGGCAAGGGCGGCGGTACGGATGGCCGCGTAGTTTTCCCACTCCGACTGGATGGTCGGGATGATCATGTTGTTGGAATCGTTTCCGCCGTTGAGGAAAATGCAGACCAGGGCCTTGTAGTCGGTGAGGGTGGGTTCCTGAGCCATGGCGGAATTCAGGAAACCGAGCTCGCGGATTGTATTCGCGAGAACGGTGGCTCCCAGGGCGGGGACCGTCCGGCGCAGGAATCCGCGGCGGGAAATGTAGGGCAGGTGGAACTCGTGTTTCATGGCGGGACTACTTCTGGATGGCGAACTCGGCGGAGGTCAGGATGAGGTGGACAATGGCCCGAACCCGGTCCCGCATCTGCGTGTTGGTGGGCGTGGTGTAGGAAAGCGTGAGGGCGTAGTTGGAGATGATGTCTTTTGCATCTTGGCTGAGATTTCCTCCGGTGAGGAGGGTGCCAAGGGTATCGACGAGCGTGGGGATATGCTCATCGGCGGTGAATCCCGGTGTCATGTAGGGGCCGAGGTCCATGGTGATGGCCCCGCCACCGCTTTGATAGCTGGTGTAGCCGTTAGGGTTACCCGCGCTGAGGATGCTGCGGGTGACGGCGTTGGTCAGGTTCATGGTGTTGGAATCGTTGGTGAGTTGGAATTCCGGCGTGGTCATGCCCGCCTGCGCCATGTCCCCGGGGTAGCGGTAGTCCGGATAGAAAAAGTTGAAGACCGTGGGCGGATCGAGCGGTGTCTGCTGGAGATCGTTGTCGGTGCGGGTGCCGACGTTCCAGGTGCTGAGCCCGACGGTCACGGTTCCGCTGCGGTTCAACGGGGCGGCGGAAAGCGGATAGGCGATCATGCCGTTGCTTCCCTGGGATCCGCTGGTGATGACGGTGGGCGCGGTGACCGTGAACGAATTCGGGCCCGGGACGCTCACGACGGTATAGACGATTTCCTCAACGGGTGTTCCCAAATTCGCGACGAGGATGTTGATCTGGACCTGGTCGCCGACTGATAGATTGTGGTTTCCGGTGGTCTGGAAGAGGATGGTGGATTCTCCGGCGGCGGTGGTCACCTTGTAGCCGCCGGTCAGGCGCGGGATCAACACGCTGCCGCTGGTGGCGGCCGGGCTGGAACCCAGCGAGATGGTGAAGCTGTTGCTGCTGGCGGTGGCGATGGGATAGACACCGTCGAATCCGGCGCCGAGCAGGCCGCCGGAGGAGAATTTCACGTATAACTTCTGGCCCGCGACATAGCCGGAGGAGGAAATCGTCACGGTGCTTCCGGAGCTGTTATAGCTTGAGGATGCGAGCGAGTTGTTGTTCACCGTGAAATTGTTAGGAGTGATGGTGCTGCCGGTCAGGGTGCCGGCGAACGAGGTGCTGCCGATGTCGATGGTGAAGTTCGTCGTGGTGGCGGACTGGACAATGTAGTTTTGAAGCGTGTTGTAGGGTGAATTGGACCCAAGGGTGCCGGAGGTGAATTGCAAGGCCACCGTGTCTCCCGGCTGATAGCCCGGGGCGGTGATGGTGGCGATGCCGGTGGGACCGTTGAGGCTGTAGGAAGGTGTGGTGTTGGCGATGGAGTAGGACTGGACGGTTGGTGCACGGTCGGCATTTGAAGTCGAATCCTCGAACGAGCTGAGCAGGATGGTTTCCCCATTGATCAGGCGATGGGGGGAAGGCGTGGTGATGAGCATCGGCTGGAACCCGCTTTCACGATAGGTGCTTCCCGGGAACGACGGTGGCGGAAAGGATCGTGCGGGTGCGGTCAGGCGGAGAAGCGGCTCGCGCTGTTTGCCGAACTGCACGTCAGCCGCGGCAGTGGCCGAGCGGGCCTCGGGGTCCAGCAGGATGGAGAGAAGGACATCCTTCATTTCACCGCGGACTCCGGTTGCGATGCCGTCGACATTCTGCTCGCCATTGAACGCACGAACGACCCGGTGCACGTATTCCGGCTTGGGGCTGCTGGTCACCAGCCGCTGGATGAGCTGACGGCAGATGTAGGGGCCGGTCGCGGAGTTCCTGAGAATGTTGTCGAGAGTGACTTCGAGGTCCTTCACCCCGTTGAGATCGTATCGATTGGTGATGGTGGTGGTGACAAGATTGCCAGCGCCTAACACCGGGTCGGTGGACTGGACGAGATAGCTTGATGACGGGTCGGTGGAGGTGTCCGACTGATCGGTCACGGTGGCGGCCGGCAGCACGACATTGTCGAGAAGGATCTTGGTGCCGAGCTCGTGTTTGGTCGGCACGAGAACCATCGGGTCGAGATAGTTGGAGGACGGGGAGAAACCGGTGGGGAGTCGTCCACCCGACATCGGCTGGCCCCAGGTCCAACCGGTGAAGACACGGGCCATGCCGGTGATGACGGACTGATCATAGGTCGGAACCGCATTGCCATTTGAATCGAGCACCAGCGTGCCATCCGGCCAGACCCGATAGAGTCCCGCGGAGAAGAGCTGGAGGATCTCGCGGGCGTAGTTTTCGTTAGGATGGAGGCCGGTCTGGATGTTGCCGGCGGCATTTCCCCGCATGTCGAGATAGACACCCATCGCCGAGCTGAGGGTGACCTGTTTGAGAATGTTGCGGAAGTTTCCGAGTCCGTGGTCGAGCAGGGTGTCGTAGTAATCCGCCAGGGTCCGGCCGTTGTTGTTGAGGGGGCCGGTGTTGGAAACGACGAGGATTTCGCTCAGCGCGAAAGCCATTCGCTGGCGGAGTTGGTCCGGGGCGGTGACGGAGTTTTTCCACCATGAATTGAAGAAGAGGGAACTGCCGTACGGGTTCTGCGGATCGTTGCTGAGATTCGCGAGGATGTAGGGGAGGTTATGTGTCGAAGGCAGCGTGAACTGGTTGTTGATCCAGGCCCGGTAGCCATTCGTCTTAACGTAGGCCATGTCATCGGGCGACGGGCCGAAGGTCGCCTGGGTCAGGAACCGGGAGTTCGCGGCGTCGCTGGTGGAATGCTGGTCGGTCCATACCGGATAGGCCGGGGTGGCGGGCGCGGTCTGCGAACCGGCGGTGATGCCGAAGGTTCCGGTGAGTTCTCCGTCGGGATGGTTGACGGTCGAGATGACCACGCGGACCTCGCCCTGGTTGAGTGCGGTTAGAGCGGCGGGCTGGAGGTCGAGTGAGTAGCCGCCGTCGGACGTTTTCAATGCGGGAAAGTTCCTGTCCTGGGCACCGATGTCGAAGATCACCTCATCCGCCGCATTGAGGAGTTTTCTGGAAACCATGCCGGATGAAAGGCCCGAGTGGTCGAGCTGCAGCACGGCGGAACTGCCGTTGACGCGGAGGAACGCGCCGCCGGTTCCGGTGATGCCGCCCAGGCCTGGCGCGCCCTGGAGGTTGGTGACATACAGGGTGCCGGGGATGGTGGTGGTCGGCGGATTGTCCCATGGCGAAAGGACGTTGCCCGGGATGAGGCCACCGATCGCTGGCCCGGCAGGCAGGCAGCCGTTGGCGACAGGGGATGCGGTGTTGCCGGTGGGATCAAGGAACCATGCGACCGATAGATGGCTGGAGGCACCGTTGGCACCGGTGTTGTGGCGAGCCTCGATGTAGTATTTCTGTCCGGCGACGAGGGAGAGCCATTGGGTTTTCTGTGAGGGCTGGGAGTTCCATGTTTTCGGAGGAGTGCCGCCGCTGACTGTTGAGCGGAGGACCTTGTTGACGGGCTCGGAGTTGTTGGAAATCCATAACTCGGCGGCATTGCTGGCGGCGATCCAGAAGTAATAGTTTCCAGTGAAAGGTGCGGTGAAATAACCGCGAAGGCGTTCGCCGGTGTTGTTGCCCAGGGCACTTGCGCTTTCCGTGGTGTTCACTGACGAGGTGGACGACGGCGGGGAAGTCCAGGGAACATTTGAAATGCCTGTGCCGGTGACACCGGACGTCCACAGTTCCCGGGTCAGTTGGTTGGGAGTGGCGTGCACCTCGATGGTCATCACCACGCTGCTCGCGCCGGAACCGCTTGTTGTGGTGAGGGTGAATTGATAGATTCCGGCGGTGACGGGTGTTCCGCTCAGGACGCCGTTCACGAGTGTGAGCCAGGATGGCAAATCGGGGGAGCTGACGGTTCCTCCGTTGCTGGAGGTGACGTCCATGGTGAACGGGTCCCCGGACCCGAGGACGGTCACCGCGCTGGTGGCGCTGGTGATCGAGGGCGGGGATCCGCCGCTTGTTGGAAAGAGTCGTCCGGTGGGGATGATCTGCTTTGGCTGGTCCTCGCTGTACCATGACAGGTTGACCTTGGAGTTGCCGGTGCCCTCGTAGTATTCCAACCGGATGTCGTAGGGGACACCAGCTTGCAAGGGGACCATGCAGTAGCGGTCCACGCCAATGAAGATTCCCCAGTCGATGATGAGGTTGGTGGTGTCGATCCTGCATTTGCTGGTGTTGTCCAGGTCCGAGGCGGGAAGGTTGGTGCCGGTCAGGGCCACCGTGAATGTGGTGGAACTAACGGCGGTGACCATGTAGAGACCGCGGCTTCCGAAGTCGGTGCTCAATGCGCCGGAGGTGAAGCTCAGCGGGATCACGTCGCCAATGGCGATGGGCGCGCTGTTATAGGTCAGGACAACCGTACCGTTGGTGGATGAATCCCGGGTGTAGTTGTAGGTAACACTCGGGTTGTCGTTCGTGAGCCTGCGCAGTATTTGTGGCTCGTTGTTGATCCACAGCTTCACTCCGTCATCGGCATTCAGGACAAAATAGTAATCCTGGGTGTATTGCGGAAGAACCTGTCCGGTCCAGCGGACCGTGAAGTTGTTATGGAAGATCGACGGGTCGGGAGATCCGCTGCCCCAGTCACCGTTGTTTCCATTCGTGACGGCGGAATCCGTCTGGGTGCGTGCGACGGGTGGAGTGAAGGTGGGATTGGCATAGTAAACGGCGCTCCATCCGGCGGTCGTCCCGGTGTTGTTGGTGAACACGTTGGTGGAAGGGATGTTGGAAAAGCTGCCACCGTTTCTCGACCATTGGAGTTTGCATTTCGCGTTTCCGGTGGTTTCCACGAACTCGACCCGGATCGGATAGCGGGCCGCTGCGGATGCGGGAATGACGAGAGTGACGGCGGAGCTTGTCTTGTAGTCACCGCTTGCGGAAGAATCCCAGCCGTTTTCCAGGATCTGCTGGAGACCGCCGCCGGTATCGATGAGGACGCGGGCCTTGTCATCCGCATCCAGCCTGAAGACGTAGTCTCCTGCTGCCGATGGAGATAGCCAGCCGTCCCAAGTGACCGAGTAGTTGTCGGCAGGCACGAAGGTGTTTCCGTTAGGAGTGCCGTAGAGCCAGTTGAAATCGACCACCGGATCGAGACGGGTCACGGGTGCCTTGAAGCCGCTGATGCTGACGTTGCCGGAGCTCGTGTTCGGCAGGGTGCCGCCTGCCAGGCTGATGGTGAAGGAGTTCGCGGTAACGGGGGCGATGACGTCATAGGTCACCAACGTGTTGTAGGGAGCCGTGTTGAGATTTCCCGACGTGAACATGAGGTCGGCATGGCTACCGACACTGTAAGGGGTGTCCGGTGCGCCGGAAAAGGTGACGGTGACGAGCGCGGTGGTCTTGGAGTAGCTGTAGGTCGCGGCGAAGGCACCGAAGTTCAGGATGTTCTCATAGGTGGTGCTTGATCCGTCGAAATAGGTTCCTGTTAGTCCTGTTCCGTTGGGATTTCCGGATGGATAAAGGGTCACCCCGGCCGAAGCCGGGCTGCCCAAGGCGTAATTCCCCGATGCTCCGGCGGAGCCAGGCGCGCCTGCGGTCAGGAAAACGGTGGCAGGGGTGGTTCTGCCCGCGTTGAACAATGGGATCACCCGCATGTCGAGCGAGCTCACTCCCGCAGGGAAGGTGACGGACGAGGGGATCGATTCGAAATCGACGCCCTCCACGGCAGTGCCGCTTTTTGAAATGGGAACGGTGACATTTCCCAACGCCAGGAAGCCGGAACGGGCGATACGAATGAGTCCGTAGTCACCAGCGGGTGTCGAGGCATCGGTGGGCTGGGTTCCGGCCGTATCGAGTGCTTCCAACGAGACGACGTTCTGCTCCTGGAGGTTGCTGGCAAGGGAGGTATGGTCGAAACTCGTTTGTGAGCCGATGGGAGATCCGGCGGAAAGTCCGAGGACGATTTTTGCCCAATCGCTGACCATGTCGCCTTGGGTCGCTTGGTCGGTGACCGATAGATGGAAGAATTTGCCGGCGGATTTCGGGGCCACGAGGGTCTTGTCCGTGCCATCGCCAGCGACGCCGGGAAGCGAGCCTCGTGACCAGGCACCCACCAAGGTATCGTTGCTTTCGAGGCCATAGAGTTTCCCCGGCACCGTGGGGAACGTGAGCGAAAGCGACGAAGGGCTGGCGGTGACCGAAGGGGGACGGAAATGGGCTTCACCCGGGAGCTTCTTGAACGGATTGGTGCCGGCAACGAATTCATCGCCATTTTTCACACCATCGCCGTCGGCATCTTGGGAGAGCCAAGCGGAATAGGGCGGCAGCTCGCTCATCTGCGCATCGAGCACGCCGAATTTCTGTTTCCAGACCTGGCGGTTGATTTCGCTGTCGATTTGTCCGCTCGCCGGAGACGCAAGGCCGGTCAGAAGAAACGACGTGGCGGCGAGGAACGCGGTGGCGATTGGCCCCGGTGCGACACCGGACGGCTGAAGTGGAATGGACATGGGCTGGGACGGTTGAGTTGCCTTCGAAAGGATTCGATGATCGGTCAAACGAATCGCTCATGTCGTGCGTCGCTGTCCTTTCGGCGAGGCATGAGCTTTGTTTCCGATTGGTGAAACTGAAATGGGTGCGGAGTCTTGTGGCTGGCTAAAATCCACGTTCCATTACAGTTCGTATTCAGTGACTTTACCGGTGATGGAAGTCAATTCGAAACCCCGTGATTTTTTTAAAATCCCCGGGTATCCGGTGGGCTCATGATAAAATATAAATAAAATGAAATCTTGCCTTTCCGTTTCCATGGAGCCTATCAACACGTCGATCGAACGGCGAAAGTCAGTTTTCTCGCTCTTTGTTTGATCCGTGACGCCATGGTCCTGTGAAGTGTTGAATCAGCATGGCGTCATTAGAATTGAATCAAATGGATATTTACGTGGGCAACTTGCCCTACACTGCTACTGAAGGAGACGTCTCCGGCCTCTTCGCCGCTTTTGGACCTGTTGAACGGGTCAAAATCATCACCGACCGCGAAACCGGGCAATCCAAGGGATTTGCTTTCGTGACGCTTGGTGATCAATCCCAGTTGAACGCAGCCATCGAGGCTCTCAACGAATACGACTACAACGGTCGTGCTCTCCGCGTGAATGCTTCCGAGCCCAAGGAATCCCGTCCAGGTGGCGGCGGTGGTGGCGGCTACGGCGGCGGTGGTGGTGGCGGCGGCTACGGTGGCGGCGGCGGCGGTGATCGTCGTGGCGGCGGCGGTGGCGGCGGCTACAAAGGCGGCGGCGGTGGCGGCGGTGATCGCCGTGGCGGCGGCGGCGGTGGCGGACGCTGGTAAGCCAGTGTCTCCCGCATAACGCGAAATTTCAAAAGCGCCCGATCCTCCTCACAGGGGATCGGGCGTTTTCTTTCACACCTTGATCCATCGGTGGTTCATTCCCCGATGCTGTCGAGTCCGCTGTAGAGGCTGTTGAAAAAACTGACGATCTTCCAGCCGACGAACAACATGATCATCAGATAGAGGAGCTTGGGAACCATCACCGCCATGGTCCTCGCGGCAGACTCGGAGTTGTCCTGAAAGACCTTGGACCACCTCGCGAGATCCTTGTCGAGGGTGCCTGCTTCCTCGCCGGTCATGTAGGACCTTGCGAATGCCTTGGGAAACGCATCCGCCGCGACGAAAGCGGGACCGAGGGAGTTTCCTTCCTTCGCCACCTGTTCAAGATTTTTCCCGGCCTTGCGGATCAAGCCGCTGTGGGATGCGTCCGACGAGACCTTGACGGTTTCACTCATGGGAATGCCGGCTAACAGGCAGGAGTGATAGACGCGGCAGAACCGTGCCATCGCCAGATTGCTCCGTGTTTTCCCAATCCATGGAATGCGGTTGATCATGCCGTCGATGCCGGGATGATCCGGCGTCATTTTCAGAACGGCGCGAATCGCGAGGAAGATCACCAACGCGACGACATAACAGACCAGCAGGTTGACGACCAGGCCACCGAGAATTTGTGAGGGAGTCTGGTCGCCTTGCATCAGGGCCGTGGGCACCGTGCTGATCACCACTCCCAGGTGCAGGACGATGAGCGGATAGATCATGCCCTTGATCATCTCATTTCGGGCGGAGGCGAGCATGCCGAAGTAGTCGGCCAGGTGCTGGAACGCCGGAGCCAGCTTGCCACCGCGTTCACCGGCGCCGATGATGCTGCGTTCGAGATCGGTGATGGTTCGCGAGTCATTGCCGAATGCCGTGGCGATCGATTCGCCGGATTCCAGCCCTTGGTCGAGATTCCTGAGCAGCAAGGCCTGCGCGGCGGGCAGCCGGGTGTCCCGCAGGACGGCGGCGGCTTTCCGGATATCGAAGCCCGCCTCCAGCAGCTTCGCCATTTCGGAATAGAAAAGATGCTTGTGCGTGGCCCCGGGTGTCATGGATTTGCCAACAACCTAGCGGATGCATGCGCGGCACCAAGTTGGAATTCGGGAAATATCCTGGGACTCTCCGCGCGAACCGGGTTGACCGGAGATCAACCCTCCTTATCTCCACGCGTGCAACCACGGATGATTCCCATGTTCATCCGTGGCATGGTAGGCCGATGCGGCGATCAACGCGACCCAAAGGGCGGGGACGACGATGAGTGCGAGGCCGAGCGTTGCGATGCTGAGCCAGAGCGTGATGAACACCATGAGCACGTTCCCGGCGGTCATGATCCCGATGCCGGACAGGTAGTGATGCTTGTAGAGATGGCCCAGTCCGGGAACCACACTGAGCAGGGCCGCGACCTTGTTGCGGTCCACTTGTTTCCATGCGTCGAATACTTCTTTCATCACGAGGGATTGATTCACCTAAACCATCCCATGCCCGGCGGGGAGTTGCAATCTGGAAATCGATCACGCTCCAGCCGGTTGCGTTCAGGAACCGCGCTCGTTCTCGATCCGGCGGATCATCTGCTGGCGCTGGCTTTCGTATTCACCCAACTGGGTTTTGTAGGTCCCCGCCTTGGCGGTTCCGTTCACCATTCCGAAGATGGCGGCACCGATGAAAACCAGTCCGAAGAGCGGGAAAAACGCGGGCGCGCCCATCGACGCCGCCGTGCCCATCCAGAAGATGCCGAAGGCTACAGCGATCATGCCGCCGATCATTGATCCGGCGGAGGATGGTTCGGAAACACGGCCGTGCTTGCTTCTAACGAGAAGCGTCTGGCGGCGGTTTTCCCACTCGCGGTCGAGGCGTTCGAGATCGTTCTGGAGCTCGAGGACCTTGATCTTGTTGGCAAGCTGGTCGGTGGTCTTCTCGATCTTGTCGAGCTGTCGCGTGTGCGTGACGGTCGAGTCATGCACGACCTCGAGCCGTGCGCTGCAATAGTTGCAGGTGACGTAGCGGATGGACTCGTCCACATCCAGATCGGCCCCGCAGCCTTGGCAGCAGACTTTGTTGATTTTCATTTCGGATGACACGAATCTAGGTCAACAACGCCCGCGATGGCGATTGTGAATCTTCGGAAAAGTTCCACCGCCGCCGGAACTTCCTGTCATGATATCAGTTCTATCAGCTCTTCCTCGCGAACACCAGGGCACTTCGTGACGGCGTGTAGATTCTCATCACGCCGTGCTCGTCCACTGGATAGTCGAAGGAATGATCCACGCGCCCGTGGCCGCCCGTCTCCGCCAGATCCGTGTCCAGCACCAATTCGCGCGTCTCATTTCCCGGAACGTGGATGGGATAACCGAAGACGGAATTCCCGACCGAGAAATTGAAAACGAAGATCAGGTTCGCGCGTTCGGCGACGATGATCTTCTGGGCATGGTCGATGTGGAGGCTTTGTGCGGGCGGCGTGGCGAGGAGGTTGTATTTTTTCGAGAACTCCATCAACTGGCGGTCGAAATCGGCGAGCCAGCCATATTTCAAATCCGGATTGTCCACGAGCGACCACTGGCGGCGGCAGTAATGGTAGGACCAGCCATTTCCCTCGCGGGGGAAGTCCAGCCATTCCGGATGGCCGAACTCGTTGCCCATGAAATTCAGCCAACCCTCGCCGCCCAGCGCCAGGGTGACGATGCGGATGAGCTTGTGCATCGCGATGCCGCGCTCGATGACCGGATTCGGGTCGTTCTTGCCCATGTGCCAGTACATGTCCTTGTCCATCAGCCAGAAGGCCAGGGTCTTGTCGCCCACCAGTGCCTGGTCATGGCTTTCCGCGTAGGCAATGGTCGCCTCGCCGTGGCGTCTGTTAGCCAGCATGCCCCAGAGCTCGCCCATGTCCCAGTCCTCGTCGCGGCTGTGCTTGAGCAGCTTGATCCAGTAGTCGGGAATGCCCATGGCGAGGCGGAAGGAGAAGCCGAGTCCGCCCTCTTCGATGGGCCGGCAGAGGCCGGGCATGCCGGACATGTCCTCGGCGATGGCGATGGCACCCGGCTTGATTTCCTGAATGAGCGTCGTCGCCAGTTTCAGATAGAGAATCGCGTTCTCGTCGGCATCGGCACCGAAGTAATCGTCATAACTGCCGAATGCCTTCATCCCGCGGGAATAGTAAAGCATGGACGTGACACCATCGAAGCGGAAGCCGTCGAAACGGAATTCCTCCAGCCAGTAGCGGATGTTGGATAGCAGGAATTGCCGGACCTCCGGACGTCCGTAGTCGAAGCATTTCGAGTCCCAGCCGGGATGGTCTCCCAGCGGGCCGTCGTGGAAATACTGATGACCCGAGCCGTCGAAATTGTTCAGGCCCTCCGCCATGTTCTTCACGGCATGCGAGTGGACCACGTCTAGCAGAACAGCGATGCCGAGGCCGTGGGCGGCGTCGATCAGGTATTTCAAATCCTCCGGCGTGCCGAAGCGCGAGCACGGTGCGAAGAACGAGGATACGTGGTATCCGAAGGACCCGTAGTAAGGATGCTCCTGCACGGCCATCAACTGGAGCGTGTTGTAGCCAGCCTTCGCCACGCGCGGCAAAACGGTATCCGCAAACTCGCGATACGTATGCACCCGCGGTTCCTCGCCACCCATCCCGACGTGGGATTCATAAATCAACGGCGCGGTGATCACCGAGGGATCGAACTCGTTTTTCCAAACGTAGGGCATCGGCGTGTTCCACACCTGCCCGCAATAGTCGTGCGTGGTGGGATCCTGCACCGCGCGGCGGATGCACGCGGGGATGCGGTCGCGCCGCGAGCCGTCGGCACCGACGATGTGGAGCTTCACTTTCTGGCCATGGACGAGCGTGTCGCCCGGAAGTTCGAGTTTCCAGACTCCGCTGTCAGAAGAGGCGAGGGGATGGGATTCGCGGTTCCAGTTGTTGAAATCCCCGATCAGGGAAACGGCCTGCGCGGCGGGTGCCCACTCGCGGACGGTCCACGTGTTGGCGGTCGGGTGAAAATGGATTCCCACGTATTTGTGGCCGGTCGCGTAGGCCGCGAGCGACTTCGAGGTGCCTTCGATTTGAGCAAGCGCCTCGGTAAATTGGTTCATCCGCCGCTCGATGGCGCCCCGTTGTGGCTCGAGCCATGGATCGTCCCGAACAAGCTTTGGTGCTTCTGTCATTGCGTCTGAAGATGGCGGGACTTTTCGCCATGGAAAAGGCAAATCCGCCTGTTGTCGCCTCGGGGCGCGAGCGGCGATGGGGCCATGCGAAATTCGAAAAGAGTCCCGCTGGCACAAGGGCGGAAATCGACTAGTCTATCGACCCATGAAGAACGTCGTCCCATTGATCCTCCTTTTGCTTTCAGCGATTCCCGTCTTCGCCGATTTCGCGGGCCTGATGAAAACCGGCGATGAACATGACGCGCGGTTCGAGTTCGACAAGGCGCTGGAATCCTATTTGCCCGCCGAAAAGCTGGAGCCGAAAAACACCGCGCTGCTGGTGAAAATTTCCCGCCAGTATGCCCTGAAGATGAATGATCTGCCGAAAGAGGCGGACAAGATCGCTTCCGGCCGCAAGGCGCTTTCCTATGCGGAGCGCGCGGTGGCCTCATCCCCATCCGATTGCGACGCCAATCTCAGCGTGGCGATTTGCTGGGGGAAACTGACGCCCTATCTGGGAGCGCGGGAAGGCGTCGAGGCATCGAGAAAAATCAAGGATGCCGTGGACAAGGCCGTGAAATCCGATCCCAAGAACGACCTCGCGTGGCAGGTTCTCGGCCGCTGGCACCAGTCCCTGGCCAACATCGGATTCACCACCCGCGCGCTCGCCAAGGTGATCTATGGCGGACTGCCGGCGGCGTCTAACGAGGAGGCGGTGAAATGTTTCCAGAAGGCGATGGCCCTCAACTCAAAGCGGCTGGTCCACGTCGTCGAACTGGGCCGGACCTACGCCATGATGGGTCGCAAGGCGGACGCGGCCAAGTACCTGAAGCTCGGCCTGGCGATGCCTAACAAGGACAAGGACGACCCCGAGACCAAGGCTCGTGGCCGGGCGACGCTCGCCGACATTTCCTGATGGGAAGGACGCCGGGAATGGCGGGAAAAGTCCAGGCCCCTGCAATTCGCAATTCGCGCTTGTGGCGGACGATCGTGGATTCCAATGTCCCGCCGCATGAGTGAATTGACGTCCGCCATCCAGGTCTGCATCGCAGGGACCGGCAGCTATCTGCCCGAAAGAATCCTGACCAATGCCGAACTGGCCGAGCGGGTGGAGACCAGCGACGAGTGGATCGTCACGCGCACCGGCATCCGCGAGCGCCGGATCGCCGCGGAGGGCGAATTCACCTCCCACATGGCGACAGAGGCCGCCCGGCGCGCCCTCGACCAGGCCGGGCTCGATCCCAAGGACATCGAGCTGATCATCGTGGCCACCATCACGCCGGACACGCTCACGCCCGCCACCGCCTGCTACGTGCAGAACAACCTCGGCGCGTTCGGGGCCGTCGCCTTCGACATTTCCGCCGCCTGTTCGGGATTCCTCTACGCGATGAAAATCTCGAAGCGCCTGATTTCCGACGGCGCTTTCAAGAATGCGTTGATCATCGGAGCCGAGAAATTGTCCGCCGTGACGAACTGGGAGGACCGCGCGACCTGCGTGCTCTTCGGCGACGGCGCGGGCGCCGCCGTGCTCCGCCAGGCCGCTCCCGAGGAGGGCTCGATCCTCGCCACCGAAATGGGAACAGACGGCAGCCTCACCCATCTTCTCAACATTCCCGGCGGCGGATCCGCCTGCCCGATCACCAGTAGCAACGTCGGCGACCACCTTTTCGCCCTCACCATGATGGGCAAGGAAGTCTTCAAGCACGCCGTCAACCGGATGAAGGAAGCGGCGGAAAAGGTCATCGAACGTGCCGGCCTGGAACCCGAGGACATCGCCTGCGTGATTCCCCACCAGGCGAACCTGCGGATCATCGACGCCATTGCCGACCGCCTCGCCGTGCCGAACGACCGCGTTTTCGTGAATCTCGACAAGTATGGAAACACGTCCGCGGCGGCGGTCGCCATCGCGCTGGACGAGGCCAACCGGAGCGGGGCTTTCAAGCGCGGCGAACACATCGTCCTCGTGGTCTTCGGGGCCGGACTGACGTGGGCGGCGGCGGCCATTCGCTGGTAGGCAGTGGAGGGTGCAAAATGCCTGCCGGAAGCGGTTTGCAGGCAACAGGTTCCATCAGAACGGGGATTGGACGAAGGCAATTGAATTTTTTGATAGGAAGCTCGTCGAAATCGCACCTTTTCAAACTTTTGAGAGTTGACGGGGTAGTGACAGTTCCTAGGGTTTTTCATCTCAAAAATTCGCCGCCCTACATTGTCCAAGCGATGAGAAAACTTGAGAATTGATCAGCACAAAACCCCATGGTTTGACGAATCATTGCTATGTTGCCCTCTCTCTCCCTTGGAACCTTCCGTTTGGATTCAAACGCTGCCGAACTGGGTTCCGTCACGCTGCCCTCCGTCGAGCAAATCGATCAGGTCGGCGGTCCCGTTGTGACGACGCACCGCAAAGTTCTGATCGTCCAAGGCGACTGGGAAGCGGGAATGTCATTGCTGGCGCTGGACCTCAAGGACGCCGGTCACGAGGTGGGCAAAGTCTTTTTCTGTGCGCCGGATGTCATTTACAAGGTCAAGGGCATCCGCACCCACATGTTTCGCAAGCCGCTGGAGGAGTTCGAGTTGTGGCTGCGTGAGTTGGTCAAGACGGAGAAATACGACACCTTTTTCCTCTACAACCACTACCGCCCCTACAACCAGGTCGCCTGGAATCTGGCGGAGGAACTGGACATGGGATGCTTCGTTTTCGAGCTGGGCCTGATCCGCCCGAACTGCGTGACCGTGTTCAGCAGGAAAACCCCGCCGCTCCTGGCGATGTCGAATGCCTGGAAAAAGCTTCTCGCCGGTGGAGAACCGCCCGCCAATATCGAGACCCCGCGCGAGCTTTGCACCGTCAGCACCCCGGCCAAGCTGGTTTCCTTTTGCACCAATTTCTTCCTCAGTCGGGTGACGTCGCCCTTGTTCCCGAACTTTGTGGATCAACGGGATATGAAACTGTGGTGCCACTTCAAGCACGGCTTGATCCACCTTTGGCGCTTCATCGAGCGCAGCCGGGATTGCGAGATGGACCCCATCTTCGCCGGTGAATTGGCGGGCAACTATTATGCGGTGCCCCTGCAGGTCCACAGCGACACGCAGATCACCAGATGCTCGGATTTCAAATCCATCGAGCAATTCATCAAACAGGTGGTGCGTTCCTTCGAGAAATTCGCCCCGGCCGACACCAAGCTGGTCTTCAAGGTCCACCCCATGGACCGCGGCTACAAGGACTACACGGACCTCATCGCCGGTCTCGACCATCGCCTCGGCGGCGGCCGGATTTTCTACGTGGACCGCGTCCAGCTCCCGTCATTGCTGGGACACGCGCGCGGCGTGGTGAACATCAACAGCTCGGTCGGCATTTCCGGACTCGTCCATCACGTGCCCGTCATCACCCTCGGAACCGCCGTCTATGATCTCGTCGATCTGACCTATCAGAAGGGCCTCGACGCGTTCTGGACCCAGGCGGAGGGACCGAAGGGGCACGACGTGAGGAATTTCATCAACCTGCTTCTCACCACCAGCCAGGGGCGGGGAACGCTTTCCCAGCGCTGCTTCGATGTGCCCGGGCGCTGCAAGATCCAGTGGCCCGAGCCGTTCCGCGCCGAGTTTTTCCCGGATTACCCAAAGGCGTCGGTCACCGTGGACAAGGAAGCCTGACACGCCGTTCCGAATGGCAGGTTTGGGGGGCGCTGCCAAGCTCACCATCAACCTCACCCGCAGTCATTGGAAAGCAGCGAGAGATATCGCTCCATCATCCGTTCCAGCGTGAAATGGTGGCAAATGTGATCCCGCGCAGCGATCCCCATGCGCCCGCGGATTTCCGGGGCAGCGGCCAGATCTAACATCGCCCTTGCGAAACCACTCACATCGCGGGACCGGACTAACAAACCGTTCACGCCATCGATCACCTGTTCGGACGCGCCACCCACATCGGTGGCGATCACGGGAAGCCCGGCGGCGAGCGCCTCCAGTGAGGCGTTCGGACAACCGGCCGGATCGGAGATCATCACGAACACGTCGCATGACGCATGAAACCCGGCGATGTCACTCGTTTCACCGAGCCACTCGACCGGCAAGCCCTCGGCAAGTTGGCGCAGGTCCTCCCCGCATGTCTCGGCACCCGTTTCCACACCACCGGCGATCCTCAGCACCGCGTCAGGCAACTCCGGCAATGCCATCCGGAAGGCCTCGATCAATTCGTCCAAGTGCTTCTGCGGGCTGATCCGCGCCGCGGTTCCGAAAACCAGAGGACCGCCCGCCTTCACCCGCCGTGATGACAACTCGGGAATCAAGACTCCATTCGGAATCACCCGGACGGAACATCCGAGCGCCTCCGCGCGCGGAGCCTCGGCATGGTATTTCACCACCAGTGTCTCTAACAATCGTCCGTAGTCCGCAGCCGTCCGGCATGGCAATCCCGGCGGCGGATTCTCCAAACACTTCTCCAGCGAGGAAAACCACATCTCACCGGGTGACACGTCATGCACCGGGGTGAATGGCAGCGCGTCCGCCAGCAGCATCTTGTGAACGGTGATCGCATTCCAAAACATCACCATCGCGGGCGGATCGGCAGCCATCTCCGCGAGGATCAGATCGACCGCCTCCGCTGGCTCGATCAGCCCGGATGGAGGAGGAACGAACACCTCGATCCCGTTCTCTATCAGGTCAATCCGCCCCGGCGTGGGATGTTCCAGGTATTCCTGCAACAAGGCCACCCTCACCCTGCGGCCACTCCCATGCAGCGCCTTCGCGAGCCGACGCAACGACGACTGCGCGCCACCGGTGGAAAGGTTGTTCGCCACGAACCACAGGGTGGAACCCGGAGCCTCGGGCTTGCATGCCACCTGACGTGTTAGGCGTGCCACGCGTTCCGCCATCCGGTCGGTCGTGAAGTCCCGCCAAACCAGCCGGTGCGCGGACGGGGGAGGGGACAGCAGGACATCGGCAATCGCGTTGGCGAATTCGGACGAAGCCGCATCGGCATCGATCAACCGCAGCGCGGGATTTCGCCATGCGAGTTCCCGCGTGCCGCCGGTATCGCAGGCAACCACAGGTCGGCCCGACGAGAGCGCTTCAAGATGGGCCAGGCTCAGACCTTCATGCGCGCTGCAGGACACCAGCGCGTGCGCCCGCGCCAGCACCTCGCGGACCGGGACAATGCCATTCGTCCAGGTGATGTCATGGACGACACCGTATCTGGCAGCCTCCGCGTCCAATGCCTCGCGGCTCGCCACCGCATCCGCGAAACTCGAGGCCGTTTCTCCCGCGATGACGAGTTTCACCGGCCGATCGGCGAAGCCACGGGAAACCAACTCCGCCCGGGTGGCCACGAGGATTTCGGGAAGCCGCTCCAGCCGTTTCTGCGGTCGCGGATTCGCAACGCAGGCCAGCGTGAAAGCCTCGTCAGAGGAGGGCAGCGGACTTTCCGGAAAAGCATTCGGGTTTATGCCGTTCCAGACCGTGCGCACCGGAATGCGTGGCAGGAACTCACGAAGCTCCGCCTCCGCTGCCTGGGAACACGCGATCATCAGTCTGACATCGTCCGGCTCCAGTGTCTCCCAATCACTCGGCCAGCCGCTGCGCGAGTTGTGAATCGTGGCCACCACGGGAATCCCGGACGCCGCGAGCCGACGAGTCTCGCCAACATCCGTTAGGTGGACGTGAAACACGTCGGCTCCGGCGGCCACCGCCATCGCTGCTAGAAAATCCGCACGATCTCCACGCGGCAGGTGGGACAAATCAATCACTCCGGGTGGCGCTTCAAGCACCGCCCGATGGGGTTTTCCGAGCACCACCAGCCTCGACACGATCCCATACGCCGGAAGCGCCACTGCCAGATCCCGTGCGATGGTCTCCGCCCCGCCGTGCTGAAGACTCGTGACGACTTGAAAAACGGACACCCGTTGGTCCGTCATGGCGAGATCCAGTGGAGCCCAGTGCACGAGCCTTGTTGAGTCCGTTAGATCAAGTCCCGCCAAACGTCGCTCCGCCGTGCCCGCGCACGAATGCCACTCGCACACCGGCGCGGGCAGATCCTCGCCCGCCGGATAGTCGCCGCCATGGATCGAGTGGAAGTCCACCCACTTCCCTGCTGTCGGCAACCCGACCGCGACGAGATCACTTCCTGATAGTTCCGGCGGCCTGCGGAAAGCCGACGGATTCCGAAGGACCCTTCCCGCCTCGATCAGCAGGCAAGGACCATCCGTTAGTCCGTCAGCCGTCACCCTAATGAATCCCGCCGTTGCAAGACTCCGCGCCGTGCGGGCTGCCAGCCATGGCTCGGCCGTGTCCGCCTTCAGGATGATTGCCTGCAACATCACGCGGACGATCAGTAAGCCGATGGGAAAATCGGTGGCTGCGGATTCGAAGGACGCCGGGTTTCCTGGAAATCCCGCAAGGACGGCGGCTCCACGTGGATCGGATCCGGCGGCATGTCCTCACCACCCGTAACGACGCTTGCGGATTCCGGAGCCGAGCCGGTGAAAATGAACTGCCCCTGCGGCCCGGGCTGATAGACAAGGTCCAGCGCGGTCGCCACGCCGCCCGTCACATGGCGTACCGTGAGCGGCGTGCCGGGCTGCCAGTCACCATGGATCCAGAATCCGTCTTTCACGATGCGCACCTGTTGCCGGAGTGCGGGCGGCATGGGCCGGGGTGGTGGAGCGACGAAAGGATTGGCCGTCTGCTTCTTGCCATGTCCCGCGATGAGCCGGACGAAAAGAATGATGAGCCCGATGGGAATCAAAAGACCTAACAGGATGCTGAGCAGGCCTCCCACAGCCGATCCCAACCCGCGGGGAGTGACCTTCGGCTCCATCGGCATTTCCTGATGCGACACCGGTGCGGGCATCGGAGGCGTTGCTCCGGGTTCCAGCTCCACCTGGGGCATCGGCGGCTCGGGTTTCGGCGGAGCCGGCGGCGTCGCGATGACCTCGGTCGCACAAACAATCCGGAAACCGATGTCCGCGTTCCGGCTGCGGGGATCCGCCCGGTAACGCGCCGCACTGCGGGTGTTCTTCGCATCGCGGTTCCACGAGCCACCCCGCAGGACGCGCCGGGGTTTGTCACTCAGGTTCGGATTCTCCTGGAGCGGATCGGTGACAGGGCCCGCCTGATAGGGAGCATGCCAGTCGAGGCACCATTCGGAGACATTGCCGCCAATGAAGAGTCCCCACGCGTTCGCGGGCTTCGAATCCATGGGATGCGTGGCATGCTGCGCGTTCCCCTTATGCCAGGCCGCCTCGTCCGCGGAGGCGCCGGAACGCCACGGCGTCGTCGTCCCCGCGCGGCAGGCATATTCCCATTGCGCCTCGGTCGGCAGCGTGGTCTTGCGTCTGGTTTTCCTCTCGACCCATTTGCAAAACGCCTCCGCGTCCGGAAACGTCAGCAGGCAAGCGGGGTGAGCGCCGGTCTGGGCGAAACCCGGATTGCGCCACGTGAATGATTTCTTCTGCACCAATGCGGAGCCATCCCATCCATATCCACCGCTCGTGCCAGTCTCCGCCTCGCTCCGGTAGCCCGTCTCCGCGACAAAACGTTCCCATTGCGCCCGCGTCACGGAACTACGGCCCATGTAGTAATCCCGCGTGATCGTCACCCGCCGCTGATCCTCATCCGTCCCCCTGCCCGTTTCATCCGCAGGCGAACCTTGGGTGAAATCCCCGCCCCGGATCAACACGAGCTCCAGATCCGCGCCGCCCCCGAGATCCAACCGTAGCGTCGGCTCCGCCGCATGCAAGGCAGTCAACATCGCGAGGCCAGTTAGAAATACGACCACGCGTCCCACCGCGGTCAACCGGTTTCCGAATCGTTTCCTGGTTTTCATGTTCAATCGCACCGCTTTTTATCGAATCTCAGCAGGCCATGACGATTCCCAATTCAAGATTCCGGCCAAAAAAGCCGGATGGCCATGCCGACTGGCCAGGTCTCGTCCTTTTTCCTGAACCAAACCCAGCCTCCAAAATCCACCAACCGAGCCGATCGATTTCAGAAGTTTTGACCAACCAATCTCCTCGTCGCATCATTGGCCCGTGCGTTTTCTGCTAGATTTTGTCCCTCAAAAAATCCTTTGTCAGATCAGGGGACTTTGGCCATTCCTTCAAACGTGCTGGCCTTCAGTATCACGTCCGGCGGCACTGCGAATAGAGTCTGTTCCCCCCAGTAGATGACAAACCTAATCGATTATGTCGAAGCATTGACCGAGTTTGGTCACCCGGTGGCGGAGCACCTCCGACTTGGCGCGAGTCATACTGCGATTTCAGACTTTGAGCGTAAGTTAAATTTGAAGCTGCCGCCTGAATTGAAGGAACTTTACGCATCCTACGACGGGACTGAATTTCGAGAAGGAATATTATTAGGTCATAGGCAGTTCATCCCCGGATTTTGCCTGATGAGTTTGGAGGAATCGGCGAGAGAAAAACAAACAATCGATGGAATTATTGAGGAATTTCCATTCATGGCTGGTGTAAATCATGCATTTCATGATCGAGATATGTTGCCTTTTCTCGCTGATGACCTCGGGAATAATGTGGTTATGGATGTATCTCCTCGTTCAAAACATTTTGGTTGGATCGGATTGTTTTGGCATGCCGACGTGAGCGACGCGGATACCTACCGTTCTCTTCAGGATCTAATTGATGCACACCTCGCGGCTCTGAGGGCCGGAGCATACTCAATTTCTGGAGAAGGCTATTTGGAAGCTGATTTTGAGAGCCTAGAAGCGGTGCTCGGAAAGTATCGAACAAAATAGAGGGGCTATAAGACGGCTCACCCAATCCATGACCGCGCTGTGTGTTCGAATCGCCGGGATCAAGGAAACGCGAAAACCGAAGATAGTGAAGGTTTGGAAAGCTGGGAGTAACCATTCTGCGACAAGCTTCAGTTTCCAATGACTCCCTCGTCAGGAAGGATATTTGTCAGGAGTGGATTCTTGCGCCTTCATCGCGCCTTTTTGCGGTTGGAGTCGGCTTGATGGTTTGGATGATTTCGTCCCTAAGCCAGAGCGCATGGCGACTTGACAAACGCCGCTCAATAAAAGCATTTCGCTCGGATATCGGGAGTTATGAAAATCCCGGCAATCATCCCCAACTCCTCCTCGTCATGATCCCGTTCCTTCGAATCGTTGCACTCGCCTTGGTCTCATCGGTTGTGGCCCTGGCAGCGCCTGTGATCTTCGCCGTGTCTCCCGCCAATGGCCCCGAAACAGGAGGCATCACGATTTCGGTCGATGGTTCGGGATTTGGAATCACTCCTTCGCCCATCGTCACCTTAGCGGGCAATCCCATCATTCCCATTTCCTCCAGCGATACACAGATCCAATTCACCCTCCCCGCAGGATCGGGCACCGTGATCCTCGCCGTCACCAGCGCCGGACAAAGTGCTCAGGCCATTTTCACCTATGATCCGCCGCCCCCACCTGCGCCGGTGATCCTCACGATCACCCCGGATCGGGGACTTGCTTCGGAGAATTCCTCGATCGTCATCACCGGGCAGAATTTCTCCGTCAATTCCATCGTGACGGTGGGTAGCCAGTTGGCGACGGTCACTTCCAGCTCGCCGACTCTCATCACCGCCAACAAGCCCGTCGATGCCGGAGGCAACCTGGCCGTTGTCGTGACGGCCAACGGGCAATCCAGCAATGCGAAAATTTACCGCTCCGTGGCACTCACCTCGCTGCCCGGCTACTACGTGGATCTCGTGACGGAGCAGGTGTTGCCCGCGCCCCTCGGCACCTATGCGGATCTGGCGAACCTCACGCAAGCGAAGCCCGCCCCGCCAGGATTTTACGCACCCGTTGTCGGGATGCACGCTGCCATCCCTTGCCCGCCTGGCACCTTTTCCAGCTCCGCCGGAGCCGCTGCCCCGACGCCCGCGCCTCCGGGCACCTTTGCCGCGTCGGCGGGTATGACGCTGCCCACCGCCGCCCCGATTGGCAAATATGCACCCGTTTCCCAGATGACTGACGCCATTCCGGCCAGCCCCGGCTATTTCGTTGACGTTGCGGGAGCCTCCGAACAAACCCCGGCGCCACTCGGTAAATTCGTGCCGGTTGCGGGTGCCTCCACTGCGGTCAACGCCGGTTTGGGATTTTACGCCCCGGTCACCGGCATGTCCGCGGCGATTCCCAGCGCACCGGGATATTACGTGAACCTCCCGGGAGCCGCCGCGCCAACACCCGCTGCAGCAGGGACCTATGCTCCAGCGGCGGCCATGAGTTCCCCTGTTCCCGCGGCGGCCGGCACCTACGCACCAATCGCCGGCATGGCGGCCTCCATCCCGGCCAGCCCGGGATATTTTGTGAATGTCGCCGGCTCAGCGACCCAGCAGCCCGCGCCCCTTGGCCAATTTGTGGCCGCGGCCGGGCAGGCGCTCCCGAGCACGGTGCCAGCGGGATATTACGGGCCGGTCATCGGGCTGCAGGCCGCGATTCCCGCACCGCAGGGCACCTACTCTCCAGTTGCAGGCTCCGCCCAACCTCTTCCCGTGCCCCCCGGCTTCATTGCCACGGGGCCGGCTGCCAGTTCCATCAGCCCGCTTCCCCAGATCAAGCTCACCGCCTACACGCTGGGTCCGGCCACCGCCCAATCCCTCAGCTTTGAAACCGCCAACTCCCAGAACTACGGCATCTTCTACTCGGAGAATCTCGAGGACTTCGTGCTTCTGGAAACCGTCCCCGGCACCGGCGGCGTCGTCACCCGCAGTTTCGATCCGCTGGTCTCCACCACCAGCAAACGCTTCTACATCGTGGCCCCGGTGCCCTGAGGCGGGAGATCAAGCTTCATCGGATCATCATGGATTCCTGGCTTTTCGGAGTCTTTTCAGTGGTCTGTAAAATCGAATCAGGCATGGATGGTGATCACTTCGGTGGTGATCGTTCACGCTTCAAAGCTTGTGCCGTTTCTGGGTGATCGGGATCGAATCCGTAGATCAGCAATCCATCCGATGGATGGGGCGCTCCCTCGGGAACGCGGTAAAGAACCGGGGCCGTAAGCTTCAGCGCGGTCCAATCCGATCCAGTCATCTGAATCAGGATTCGCTTTTGTTCGGGCGAACCGGGACCGTAGATTTTTTCAACATTCTGGTCGGTCACCCACAACGCCTCGCTGAGTGGAATCACACTTGGTTTTCGATGCGCGAGATAAACCCCAATTCCGCCGACAACAGGCACTCCCAGAAACAGCCCTATCAGGATCAGGGCTGCGGCGCGTTCAGATTTCTTTTGTGGGAGCTTCATTCCTTTACCTATCGCCCGGACCGCGGAAGCCCTCCCCGTGAAGTTGCGCCGTGAACGTGGCGTTGATGTTGGCGTTGTGGAAATTCATCGAAGCGGGGTGGCGGTTTGCCACAGCGGTTGGTTAGGCCACAGGGTCATGATGGGGCCGGGGTTTGGAGCGGCGAAGCCTGCTCGCCAAAGGAGCGAGAAGGATCACGACAAGACCTCCACTGAAAATCCGATACTCGGCCGGCAGGAACAGGGAAGTCGCCAGGGAGACCACCGTGAACAGCACCATGAACCAGATGATGTATCGAAAACTCACCTCAAGCCGGTAGTGCAGGTAAATCAGGAACGGCAGAACGAATACGGCCATCAACCAACCGGGTGCACCCAATACGGAGTGCAAACCGAAACCGCCGATCAGCAGTCCCGCTGCCGCCAACGTATCCCCCAGGAATGTGATGATGGTTCTCATGAAGTGCTTATGTGGTCATGGAGGCCAAGGTTAAATGTGGGTAAAATCATCGTAAAGGCGAAGATAACCCCGCTCGCGAGAGCCAACGTTGAACGAGGAGTTGAGTTTGTAGCTAGGCTGAAACGTGGAGAAAAAAGGTTAGTAGGGGTCTTCCGCGCCTTCGACATTGGTGGTATACACGATGACCCTTCGTGGCTCGTTTCCTTCATTCTTCAACCAGAACGAAGCGGTAATCGGCTTCCCGTCGTTCATTTGACTCTCTGAACTGGATTCCGACGCCTGTCTTGAACCGTCGGTTCCAGAGAGCGACACAAAACCATTGCAGCGCGAATGATTCGATTCCTTATCGACGCATACACCCATCCGACGGAACTCAGCCCCTTTGGGAACATCAACTCTCTCATCCCGCTGAATGAGTGTATCTACAAGAATGCTCCCACTGATTTGTTCGATGTGTTCTAAATCGGTTTTACGTATCTCGAACTGCAACTTTCGATCCGATTGCTCTGAGATCGGTTCTCGGTTAGCATGCGACGATTTGCCGTTGCAGCCCAGAAGGCAGCAGCACGCGAACAAAAATAAGGTCTTCATTATCTTGTCGAACGTCTTTGTTCACAGCGTCTCCGGATGTGTTATCTGAGGTGGCAGCTTTCGAAGGAATGGCCTGAATTTGCTGATTTGACAAGGATTGTCCAGGTTTCGTGCGGGTAGATCGGGCAGGATTAGGAAAGGCTATTGCAGGCGATATCGCTCTAGCGGATATCGGGAGCCAAGGGGGCGATGTGGGAGAGGCGTTGGAAAACGGTCAACCAAGTTTCAGGAGTATCACCGCAGGACAGGCTTTGCCGACTCCCGAGCGGTAATGGAATCTAACGACCTTGGGGGCCGGGTCCGTTGCCTTGGCCGTGGTGGGGGCCGGGGCCCTTGCCTCGTGGTGGGCCGCCCCTGCCTTTGCCTGGTCCCTGCGGGGTGTTGGTGGCGGGAATACAGCCGCAGCCATCCGTTTTTCCGTTAGGTCCGCATGAGTTGGAGTCCTTGAGGATGCTGTCGAGTTCGGTGGGTGTTAGGGCTGCGGGGGTGTAGGTGCCGCCACGGTTTACAAGGTTGCGGTGGAAGGCGCGGAGGTGGTTGTTGGAGGCCATTTCGAGGTTGGCGAGGGAGTCCTTGTGCAGGGGGAATTCCTTCTGGGCCAGCCGGAGGTCGGCGATGTCGAATTCCTCAAGACGGACACCGACGCGGCAGGCATCGACGGGTGATTGTTTTCCTTCGGTTAGCCATTTCTCATATGTGGCGTCGAGGCCGGTGCTTGCGAAGCGGCGCCCCTCGGGAGGCACGGGCATGGGGACCTTGGCCTGTTTGAGGATGTCGGCCATGACCTCGCGGTGGCTGGCTTCGGAGCCGGGGATGTTTTGAAAGGGCATGATGCCGGGATGGGCCTTGCCGAGTTCGACGTAGAGGTCGTGGGCGAGGACTTCCTCCTCGTAGAGGCGGACGAGCTTGTCGTTCGTGTCGGCGTGGAGCAGGGAAGGCAGGGCGAGGGCGATGATGAGGAGTGGTTTCATGGGATTCCAATTGATGTTGGGATTGGGTTGCGCGGTTTCGACCCGCGGGAGGGTCGCTCTATTCGGAATGAAGAGGATACGGTTGGTGAATGATGGGATCGGCGAAGCCGGGGGTGGTCAGTCTCCGGGGCGCGGGGCCTGATGGAAGGCTCCGCCAAGAATACTACGGGCATCGTAGCCGTGGTTGGCGAGGATACGGGCGGCGAAGTAGCTGGTTTTCCCCATCTGGCAGATGGTGAAGACGGGGCGGGAGCGGTCGATTTCGGTTAGGCGGCTGCGGAGGGTGGAAAGGGGGATGTTTTTCGCGCCGGGGACGGGGAGCGCGGCGGCGGAGGCGGGCGGGCGGACGTCGATGATCTGGTGTCCGGCGGCTTCGGCGAGGGTTTGGACGGGGACGAGTAGGCCGTCGCGGATGTTGGTGGCGGCGAAACCGGCGGTGTTGACGACGTCCTTGGCGCTGCCGAAGGGCGGGGCGTAGGAGAGTTCGAGGTGGACGAGGTCGTCGATGGTCATGCGGCCGCGGATGGCGGTGGCGATGATGTCGAGGCGCTTGTCCACGCCATCATGGCCGACGGCTTCGGCACCGAGGATGCGTCCGTTCTCGGGTGACCATAGTAGTTTGAGGGTGATGGTTTCCGCGCCGGGGAAATAGGAGGCGTGGGAGGGGCCGTTGACGGTGACGGTCTGGTAGGGAGTGTGGGTGGCGGCGAGGCGGCGTTCGCTAACACCGGTGATGCCGGCGGAGAGTTCGAAGACGCGGACGATGGAGGTGCCGATGGAACCGGGGTAGGGAAGGGCTTTTTCGCCGAGGAAGATGTGGTCGGCGACGGTGCGGCCCTGGCGGTTGGCGGGGCCGCCGAGGGCGATGGCGGTGTGGCCACCGAGGATGGGGTCGGGGGATTCGCAGACATCGCCTACGGCGTAGATGTGCGGGGCGCTGGTGCGTTGGTAGGAATCGACGGTGATGTGGCCGCGGGGGCCGAGGGTGAGGCCGGCGTTTTTGGCGAGGGTGCTTTCGGGGCGAACGCCGATGGAGAGGATGACGAGGCCGACTTCGAGGATGCGGCCGCTTTTGAGATGGGCGGAGACGGATTTCCCGGAGCCGGAGAAGCTTTCGATGCCGTCGCCGAGGATGAGGTCGATGCCGTTTTTCCGGAGGCTGCGTTCGAGGGGGAGGGCGAGTTCGGGGTCGAGCTGGGGGAGGACGTGGGGTTGGAGTTCGACGAGGGAGACGTGTTTGCCGAGATGGGCGAGTTGTTCGGCCATTTCCAGACCGATGAAGCCGGCACCGATGATGGCGGCGGATTCGACTTCGGCGAGTTGGTGTTTGATGCGGTCCATGTCCTCAAGGTTGCGGAGGGTGAGGATGCGCGGGTGGTCGATGCCGGGGAGGGGCGGCCGGAGAGGGCTGGCGCCGGGAGAGAGGATGAGTTCGTCGTAGGGGAGGGTGGATTCGGTGCCGTCCGTTAGGGAGCGGATGTGGAGGTGGCGGGTGGCGGGATCGATGGCGGTGGCCTCGGTGAGGGTGAGCACTTCGAGGTTGAGGAGGGCGCGGAGGGAGTCGGGGGTTTGCAGGGCGAGTTCGGAGCGGTCGGTGATTTCGCCGCCGATGTGGTAGGGGAGGCCGCAGTTGGCGAAGGAGACGTCGGGGCCGCGTTCGATGATGGTGATGCGGGCGGTTTCGCTGTGGCGTCGGGCGCGTGCGGCGGCCGAGGCTCCGCCAGCGACGCCGCCGACGATGAGGATGTGTTTTGTTTTCATGGTGACGGATCAGGAGTGGAGGGCTGCGGACATGGAGCGGCAGAATTGGTTCAGGGCATTTTGCTCGAGTCGGTAAAAGACGTTGCTGCCTGAGGGGCGGGAGTGGAGGAGGCCGACTTTCACGAGTTCGGAGAGGTGGCGGGAGCAGGCGGGTTGGGACAGGGGGAGGTGGGCGACGATGTCGAGGCTGGCAGCTTCCTTGAGGGGGGCGAGGTATTGGAGGATGGAGATGCGGGCGGGGTGGGAGAGCGCGCGGGCAAAGGCGGAGAGTTCGACCAGTTGGGAGGGGAAGGCTTCAAGTTTGGCGAGAGGCATATCGTATATTTGAGATATGAATGATTGCCCGGCAAGGGGAAAGGGTGGGAGGGCAGGTTGCGAGGAGAGAAGGGTGGGAAATGCGGAGTGGGGTGAGGGGGTGAGGGGGTGAGGGGGTGAGGTGGGATTCGGATTTCGGGCGAGGAACTGGAATGCTGATTGTCGCCATGGATATGGGATCCTGATCCGGCGGGCGCGTGGGGAATCCGTTCGGTCCCGACGCATCCGGGAGTTTAGGATCTAAATGATCAAGCTGACTCCAGCTGCAACAAGGCGCGATGAGGGCGCAAGAATCTACTCCTGACAAATGTCCTTCCTGACGAGAGGGTCATTGGAAACCGAAGCTTGTCGCAGAATGGTTGCATTCCAGCTTTCCAAATTTTCACCTATTTCGGGTATTGCGTTTTCTTGAGCGCTTTTGCGGCCTCAGAGATCCTTTGCATCATTTTGAAGAGTTGGCCTTGGAAATCCGTGGTTGTGTCGGAAGGGCCGTGGCGGTTAGCTGCTTCCCCGTGGCAGGTATCGATCTCTTGGGCATTCCCCGTCGCAAATCCGTTGGGCGCTTGTTTGGGCGATGCCAGTCGTTTCCATGGGCGGGACGGTGGTTTTCCAAGATGCTCAGGGTGGACCGGAAACGTTTCATCAACGGCATCAAGGGGAGTGGTCGCGATTTGCTCATCAGGGAAATCCAGCAGCATGAAAGCGGTCGCGATCTGCAGAAGGCGATCGAGGGATGGTCGGGCAGGGCTTCTGCTCCGGTGACGCCGCCGGCTGTTTCTCCAGGAAAAGTGACACGGCGCTGCTCGGTGATCATCAACACGGTGGATAGGTCCCAAGATCTCGGGATCACCCTCAAGACGCTTGAGAAGGAGTGGGATGACGATCTCGATGAGCTCATCATCGTCCTCGGACCCACGGAGGACGACAGCCGGGAGGTGATCGAGCGCGCCGCGATCCCGAACCGGCTCGTGCTTTGTCCGGAGCGCAACCTGGCGCTTTCGCGAAACCTCGGCCTTCAGGCGGCGGAGGGGGAATTCATCGTTTACATCGACGACGACGCATCGCCTTCACCGGGTTGGCTGAAGGCCCTGATCGAGCCGCTGGAGAAGGACGCGAAGGTGGGAATTTCCGCCGGCTATGTCCTCGACGGGGCGGGGAATCGTTTTCTGAACCGCCATGTCGTCGCGGACACCCTGGGGCGTGCGTTCTGGCTGGAGGACGAATCCGCCGCCATGGCGAAAATCCGCGAACTGGGCGAACAGCGGTCCTTCCTCACTGCGACAGGCTGCAACATGGCCTTCCGCCGCTCCGCGCTCGACCTGATCGGCGGGTTCGATCCGTTCTATCAGTATTTTCTCGAGGAAACCGACGTCGTTTGGCGGCTGATCAAGGCCGGTTTCCAATGCCGGGTCACCCCCGCCAGCACGGTGCTTCATCGCTTGGGTGCCAATCTTTCGCGGACACCGGCGATGGAGGTGGGAAACCGGGCGGTCATCATCCGCAGCCAGATCCATTTCATCGGGAAATTCGGGAAATCGACATTTCCGACTGGGGAAATCGAATCCTGCCTGTGGGAAAGGGTGCTTCTCGATCTGGAGAAAATCGCGTGGGACAGTTGCCAGACCGACGTTCACGATCACCTCTGCCACGAGCTGCAAATCCAGTATCTCCACGAGGTTGTGCGGCAATTAAGGCTCGACTCACCTGCGGATTCATCCAGCCTTTCCCACCCTTCCGCGGCCCCCGAATCACCCATGCCCAGCAGCGATGTCACCGGTCATTAAACTCATTGACCAGCTCCATGAAAGGCGACGGAAGTTGTTCTGGCACGCGACCGTCAAGGAGATGAAACGGCGGGCGGAGAGGGCGTCGAGGCAACTCAAGCCGGTCCACGACAGGACCGCCCTCATCAAGCCCGGTGACAGGCTCCTGATGACGATGGGCCGCGATGAGAACACGCGGATCCCGTTTTTCCTCGATTACTACCGCAAGCTCGGGATCGACCATTTCCTCTTCGTGGACAACCAGTCGGAATCCCCGATGGCGGACCTTCTAGCGAATGAAAAGGACGTTTCCCTGTGGCACACTTCGCAGGGCTATGCAGAGTCCCGTTTCGGTGTGGACTGGATGAACGTCCTGCTCGCCGCCCATGCGGTGGGGCATTGGACGCTGACCGTGGACCTCGACGAGTTCTTCGTCTATCCGTTCATGGAGAGTCGAACCTATGGCGAGCTGCTCGCATTTCTATCCGATTCTGAACGGCAGAGTTTCTACACGCTGCTGGTGGACATGTATCCGGAAGGTCCGATCGGCGACGCGCATGTCCCGACCGGTGAGGATCCGTTGAAATACGCGCCGTTCTTCGATCGCAGCGGCTATTTCGCGACGTCGGGCGGGCACCAGAACACCTTCGTCCGCGGCGGACCACGGCTCAGGGCCTTCAATTCCGGCAATTACACCGCCGCGCCGGCGCTGAACAAGACGCCGCTCATCAAGTGGCAATCACGCTTCGCCTACTACCTGAGCACCCACGTCGCCTATCCGGCGATGCTCAATCACGCGCACCGGAAATTCCACGAGCCGACGGGCGCGCTGCTCCACTTCAAGTTCGTCTCGTCGTTTCGCGAGAAGATCGACATGGCGATCCGGCTGCGCAACCACTACAGCGATTCCAGCGAGTATGAGAAATACCAGCATCACCTGAGACAGTCCGAGAATTACTCCCTTCACTCCGCCATTTCCGCGAAATACGCCGGACCCGAATCCCTCATCCAGGCCGGCATCATGTCGGCGGGTTGTTGGAAATAACCGGTCGTCCTCCGCCTGCCATGAATCTCGGGTTTATCATCCTCGCTCACAGCCAACCGGACTCCATCCGCCGCCTGACCGATCTGCTAGCGACTGATGGCAACCGCGTGGTTGTCCATTTCGATTCCAGTGCATCAGCGGCGGACAAGCAGGCGGTGTCGCGGATCGCGGAAGCGATTCCGGACAGGGTCCAGGTCATTTCCAAGGTCCGTTGCGTGTGGGGCGAGTGGAGTCTGGTGGAGGCGGTGCTGCTGGCTCTAGCGGAGTTCTCGAAAATGCCGGAGCCGCCGGACTACATCCATCTCATGAGTGGCGCGGAACTTCCCATCCGCCCGATGTCGGACCTGAAGGAATTTCTCCGGCGAAATCCGGACCGCGACTTCATCGAGTGTTGCGACGTCACCCAGCGCCCATGGGTCAAGGGTGGACTTGGCCGTGAGCGCCTGCGTTTTTACTTTCCGTTCAATTTCCGGACGAGCCGGAATGCCTTCGACCGCATGGTCCGCTGGCAGCGAAAGCTAAAGATCCGCCGCCGGATGCCGCTGGATCTAACGCCTCACATGGGATCCCAATGGTGGACGCTGCGCTGGAGCACCTGCGCCGGCGTGCTCGATTTCATCCGCAAGCACCCACAGGTCCCGAAGTTTTTCAAGTCCACCTGGATTCCCGACGAGTCGTTCTTCCAGACAGTCATCGCGAAGATCGTCCCGCGTCAGGAGATCGCGGATCTCCAGTTGATGTTCCACCATCTCGGGCCATCGGGACGGCCCTATTGTTTCTACAACGACCACCTGCCCGTGGTCCGGAAATTGCCGCATTTCTTCATCCGCAAGGTGTCCGGTGAGGCATCGGAGCTCCTCGCCCTGCCCGACCTGCCGACTCGACCCAAGCGGCCGATCCCGAAAATCAAGCACCTCGTCCGCGCCCGCGACCTGGTCCGGGAGCGGATCGACCGCAACCATCTGTTCGAGGGAGACGTCCCCGGATATTGCCCGATTCTGGCAGAGCCACCCGTGGTGGTGGAAAATGGCATCATCGTGCTATTTCTTCTCACCGATGCGGGCCATCTTGCCGGAGTTGAGTCGATCACCCGCGCAAATCCCGGCTTTTTCTGGCTGGGACGGCCCTTTGCCCCCGGTTGGTTGGAAATGCCTTCCGAGGCGCTCGACCGCATCGGCATGGGCGCGAACAGTTCCAGGCTGCGCGATGATTTCGTCCCGACCTTTCTTCACCGGCTCGTCACAGCGGCTCCGGATCAAAAAATCCCGGTGGCCGCGCTGCTGGTCCGCGACGACTCGGCGTTTCTCAAGGAACTCGAGAACCTGCACGGAGCCATCGCCATCATCGTTGCCGATCCACCGCCCAAGCCCCACCAGCAGGCGCTCATCGCGGGCAGGCTTCACGTCGGCAGCCCCGGTCTTCAGGCGAGATCGATCCAGATTTCACTCGCCGGAATTCCCTCAGTTCTTTGCGATATCGCCAACGATCCCGACCTCTGAAATCCCACTCCCCGATCTAACGGAAAAGCCCGATCCGGCTTGACAAAAAAACACCCGCGAACGACACCTCCAAGCCACTTCAATCCTCCGACCGGGCCATTTTTCCAGCCACTCCTGCCCGTTCCACCGCCTTCCATGAAATTCCGACGAACCACCTCCGAACCACCGGCCCTCATGGACATGGGAGTCACCTCGATAGGGCGCTTCGGCAACTACTTCCTGGCCCACGGCTGGTATGACGGGGCGGCGGATGAACTCCCCGGTGCCCTCTATCGCTTCGCGGGTTGCGATGCGGCATCAAAGCCCGAGTTCACCTATGTCCGGGACATGGAAAATGGCAGGATCCGTTTTGTCCAATTGTTCTGGGTCAACGACGGCTACAAGCTGGTCGCCAGCGCGGACCAACCGGTCCGCCTCTCGCTCCACAACCCGGCGGGTCAGCCGCTGGCCCATCCCGTCTCGCTGCACGAGTTCTGGCACCACGAATACGAGCCATTTCTGGAAGCGCTCGAGGCCATCGGAAACCGCGAGGTCTGGACGAACCGCATCGTTTGGGAAATGATCAAGCGCTGTGGCGTGGATCACCGGTTAGGTTTCTTCAAGGTGGCGCTCGATCGCGTCGGCTGGCAGACGCTCGACGCCGGAGTTGGAAAAATTCTAGCAGAATCCGGCGGGCCTGATGCCTTGCGCGAGAATCTCGATTTCCAATGCCTCTGCATCTTCAACATGGATGTGGGCTATCTGCCCACCGAGCTGCGCGCCAAGTTCATCGGGCTGGTCGAGCAACTCCGCATCGAGGAAAAGGATCGCCAGCTCGTGCAGGATGCGATCCGCCAGTTGGCGAGAATCGACTCCGAACTCGCCTGCGATTTCGCGCTGCGCGTCATCAACACGCTGGAATTCGATCGTGAGGAAATGGCCGTATGCCTGCGTCCCTGTTTCCCGCAGAATTCGCAATGGTGGCTTCACCACGCACTGGATGAGGAGGAACTCGGCGTCGAACAAGCCGCCGACGCGCTGAACTGCGCCGGCACCGCAGCTTCCACGCAGGGCATGCCATCGCTTGCCATGCTGAGTTTCGAGGCAGGACTCAAGATCGACCCGCAGGCCCAGAGCGTGGCGTGGAACGCGGGCTGGCACTGCGCCATCGCTGGCGACGTCGCCAAGGCGAACGAGCTATTCGGAAAGGTCACCCGCCACTACACCCAGCATTCGCTTTCCACCCGCTGGCCGCATGTGAACGACCTCCCATGGCCGCTCGCTGCCATGGGTACGGAGGGTTTCACCCTGCCTGATGGCATTCAGTCGTGGCCAAGGATCACCGTCGTCACTCCCTCCTACAACCAGGGATGTTACATCGAGGAAACCCTTCTATCAGTTCTTAACCAGGGCTATCCGAATCTCCAGTACATCGTGGTGGATGGGAATTCCACCGACGAGACACGCGAGGTGTTGGAACGTTATCGCGGCAGGCTCGACCACCTCATCATCGAGTCCGACAATGGCCAGACCGAGGCCATCAACAAGGGCCTGCGCCTCGCCGATGGCGACCTCGTCGCGTGGATCAACAGCGACGACATGTATGCGCCCGGCACGCTCCATCAGGCGGCGTTGAAATGGTTGGATAACCGGGCGGATGTCATCGCCGGTATCTGCATCGAGCACATCGGTCGGCACATGCTGCTGTTCAACAAGCCGGCGGCGACGAACGCGGATTTCAATCCCTCCCAGCTTGCGCGGATTTTCAAATACTGGCTCAAGGGATTCTATTTCTATCAGCCGGAGGTTTTCTTCAGCAAGCGCATCCTCGACACCGTCGGCCTGCTGAATGAATCGCTCTACTATTCCATGGACTACGACCTGTGGATGCGCTTCGCCAAGGCCGGGGCCACCATGGAGACGGTCGATTGGCCGTTCGCGTTTTTCCGCAAGCACGCCGCCCAGAAAACCTCCAACCTGGTGGACTGCATCGAGGAACAGGCAAGGGTGCGCACCCGCCACCATCCGCTGGTTCCGGACGAGGAGCGTGGCTATCGCATCCGTCGCAATCTCGACCTGCTGAAACGCAAGCAAGGCGCGACCATCGGGATTCTAACAAAACGCCTGAACAAGATCTTCTCCGCCTCCATGCAGGCCGAGCTCGACCGATTCTGCGACCAGGGATTCCGTTATTTCCTGAGCGACGACGAGCGGGATACCCGGATCGCCGGGGCGGACGCCGTTATTCTCCTGGCCCATGTCCAGGAGGACACCAAGACCGTTGCCTCGCTGCGGGCGGCGAACAAGGATCGCCTGATCGTCGCCTGGTTCTGGGACAACCACCATCACCTTTTCGAGAACCAGAAGCTTGCCGACGTCGTGGACATCGTGCTCCCCGGTCACGCGTTGTATGGGGAATACCTCCGCAATGACCAGTCGATCCATGGCGGCCATGTCCCGCTCTGCATCACGCAATGGGCCAGGCAGGACGTCACCGAGTGGTTCGGTGAGTTCGGTGCGGGTCAACGAAGCCCGGACCTATACGGTGGTTTTGTGGAATACACCTTCGAGCCGGCCCGGACCGAGTTCCTGCACAAGGTCATGGACCTGCTTCCCAAGCACTCGCTCACCATCCTGTCCGAGGCGAATCTCCACGCGTATTTCGGCAGATCGGAAAAGGACCGTTTCGCCGAATGGTGCCGCTACCAGACCTCGCTCATCCTGCCGTTGCGCAACGACCTTTCCCAAAGGGTTTTCGACGCGCTGCTTGCCGGCTTGATCCCGCTCGTGCCGGAGGAAATCAAGGACCTCGATCTCGTCATCCCACCCGAGCTTCAGGAATCCCTGCCGATCGTTAGATTTCGCATGAAGGATCCCGCGTCCGCCGTGGCGGCGCATCGCCAGGCGAGCGAGGCTTTCGCCCGGATGGGTGCCGCCGGCGCGCTTGCACGGCATCGCCACGCGCTTGAAAACCACATGTTCTCTTCCCGAATCAACTCCATCATTGAATTGATGGAGGCCAACGCCACGCAATCCTGACGATCATTCCCGAGCCAATGAGTTCACCAACCGACGAACCGTTAGCCTCTGAAACAGGCCATCGCACGCTTCTCCAGATTCCGGTCTTCGGTCCGGAAGGGCTTTCCATCCAGTTGGACACCGCCGCAAGCGACGCGGGGCCGGATACCTACGTGGCGCTCTATTCGCGGAGCAATGACATCGTCCTCTATCTCGGAATCGGCTGGACGAACGGTGAGGTTACCTTTTCCAAATGCATAAGCGGCGAGTGGCTGGACAAGATGACCCGCCATGTTTCCCTCAACCCGGCAAGAACGCGGGTTTGCCTCACCATCCGTCCCGGCACCATCACGGTGGAGATCGACGGTCATCGGACGCTCGATTGGCCGCTGGAAATTTTCTACGCGGAGGTGGCGACCGTCCAGGCCTCCGGCATTTGGGTTTTGGAATCCGCGGATTCCACGGATGCCGATCTCGCCATGCCGGAGTCCGTCCTTCCCGACCTTCCCGCGGAAATCGATCTAACCGACAGCCATCAGGATGATCTGATCTTCGATTTCGGGATGCACAATGGCGACGATACCGACTACTATCTCAAGAAGGGTTTCCGGACCGTTTCCGTGGATGCGAATCCCACGCTTTGCGCGATCGCCGCGACCCGCTTCCAGAAGTCGATCGAGGAAGATCGGTTGAGGATCTGCAACCTCGGGGTCGCTCCAACGCGCGGTGAGTTGGCATTTTATGTCAACAAGGGCATCAGCGAATGGAGTTCGTTCGACCGTGACATCGCGTCGCGCGGCCATCCGGTCGCCGAGGTGAAGGTTAGAACGGTCCGTCCTGAGGATTTTTTCAAAGCCTTCGGGGTGCCCTACTATTGCAAGATCGACATCGAGGGATTCGACCGGCTGGTGGTGGACGCGATCTCACGGCTTCCGGTGAAACCACGTTATGTCTCGTTCGAAAATGGCGTCCTGCGCGACTTCGAGGTTTTGGTCGCCGCGGGATACACGGCCTTCCAGCTCGTCGAGCAATCGATTGTCCCGCAGGTGAAACTGCCGCAGCCGTCAGCGGAAGGAAACAGCATCACCCACGATTTCCCCTCGGGAGCGAGTGGCCCGTTCGGCAAGGACCTCGATGGCGGCTGGCTAACAGTTCCTGAGATGAGGGAGCGGTTGGAAAAGCATCACAAGGATCTCGCCGCCAGACCCGAGCGAGGCTACGACTGGTGGGACCTTCACGCGCGCCATCAGGATGCCTGATCCCATTGAAAACGAGATGCCCGATCCCCAATATTTCTGCATGATCCACGAGGGCCGCTGCGGCAGCACGGTCCTCGCCTCGCTCATCAACCAGCACCCGCAGATGGTTCATTTCAACGAGATTCTAACCAAAGGCTCGTGGATCTCCCCGGACTTCGTTGGCACGGAACTGGAAAGGAGACGGGACTCGCACGAGATCAAGCTGCCCGACCTGACCGACTATGTTTCGAGTCTTGCCGGCATGCGGAAGGCAGCGGGAAAGCTTGAGCGGCGCTTCATCGGTTTCGAGATCAAGCTGAACCAATTTCCCTCGCTGGGTAAGGACGTTGATGTGCCCTCGCTGGTGCGGGAAATCTCAGCGGGATTGGATGGGGTCAAGTTCATGTTCCTGACACGGCGCAACATCCTCAGGCGACACGTCTCCACCCTCCGGTGCCTGTTCAAGGAGGTGTCCCACGCGAAGAACATCACGGATGTGAATTTCGACAAGGTCAGGGTGGACGGCACCACCATGCGTGACTGGTCCTATGATTTCACCAGAACTCATCCCTCGCTTCCGGAGTTTCTGGAGATTTCCGAAACAAGGCGGCAGGCCGTCCGTGAGTTCGCCCTGGCGCACGGCCATCTCTATCAGGAATATGAGGATTTCGAGCGGCATCCTCTCGCCGGAGCGGAGCGGATCTTCGATCATCTCGGGCTTCCACACATCGAGGCGACCTCGCCCCTTCTGAAGACAGGGGATCTTCCGTTGTCTGATCTGATAGAAAACTACGACGAGGTGCATGTCGCTTTGGAAAACACCCGGTGGAGCTCGATGCTCGACCAATAGCGGCTCCGGCCTGAACCCCGCACCGACAACCGAATCATGATCATCTGGCTCGCCTCATATCCGCGCTCGGGGAACACGTTGTTGCGGCAGATGCTCAACCTCTGCTTCGCCGAGCCGTCTTACTCGATCTACAACGACGTCGCGGACATCGCGAGCAATCCGGAGGTTCGCGAGGCCGTGGGTCACCGGGAATACGAGGGTGAGTGGAAGGATTTCCTCGCCCACGCGACCGCTTCACCGGACCGCTTTTTCATCAAGACTCATGAAGCGCCCCTCGATTCGGCGAAGGCGATCTTCATCGCGAGGCATCCCTACCGGGCGATCAGCTCGTTTCGTGGGTACCTCGGCAAGATCGCGGGATTGGATGTTGGCATGGAGCGCGCGATTTGTGGTGACGACCTGCCTTTCCCAAGCTGGGGGGCGCATCTGGACACATGGAATCCGCTCGCGCGTCCGGATACCCTCTTGTTGAAATACGAGGACATCGTCCGGGATCCCGAAGTGGTTGTTAGGGCGCTTGAGAGCTTCCTCGGAAAGGTGCGCTTGAGGGACTGGGTGAACCCGTTTGACCGCTTGCAGGGAATCATGCCCGAGTTCTTTGTCCAAGGGTCAACCGATTCCAACGGGCTGGATCCATCGCATGCCTGCCTGATCGACCTGCTCTATGGCGGATGGATGGAGTCCCTGCACTACGCGCCGCATGACTCACCGCCGGACGACTCGCGGATCCGCCAGATGCTGGCGGAGGCCATCCACCGGTTCCAACGCGAGGTTGGCGCAAACCGCGAGAAGCTGGCAAAGGGTGGTGAACTAACGAGGGTCCTGAAACAATGGGCGGAGAAGGCGGAGGAACGCTGCGTTGTGCAAAGGGATCTCGCGCTGGAATACAAGAGCCGGGCGGAAGCCGCCGAAGCCGCTCTCGCGGCAATCAGGTTGGATGGATCCGGTGCTTGCGGACAAGACTCCGACTGAACAATATCCCAACATGATCGGAAAAGACGGCGGAGCCTGGACGGCTGAAACACATCATCAACTCTACCCGGCCACTCTCAACCACGGCCTCGGTCAATTCATCTGCGAGCACCTCAAGCCCCGGGACATGCTGGAGTTCGGCAGCGGGTTGTGTGATCTCGCCAAGCTGATCGCCGGGGCGATACCGCTCGGTGAATCCTACTGCATCGAGCCGGAGATCGTCGTTGATGTCGGAGGCAACCTGAATCTCCTGAACATTGATATTTTCGAGCAGGTGGCTCCGCGTGTCCTTGATCGGCGCTTCGATCTCGTCATGAGCATCGAGGTCGCGGAGCATGTTCCCTTGGAAAAGCATGAGGCTCTGTTTGATTTCCTGGTGGCCAGGTCCGGCCGCTGGATCGTGTTTTCCGGTGCGCGGCCGGGGCAGGGCGGCCATGGTCATGTGGCGGAACGCCCGGAGCTGGACTGGCGTTCGGAATTCACCCGCAGGGGATGCGTTTTCGATCCCCGTCTGTCGGCGCTGGTCCGCACCATGAGCGATGAGAAGAACATCAACCACCGGCAGAACATCCAGGTGTTCCGCGCTCCCTCCAGAAGCCCGGAACTTGAGGCGCTCGAACTTCAAGCCCGCCCCTATCTGGCGGACTTGCTCTCGATCGTCCAGGCGTCCGGGAAGAATCTAACGGGCAACTTGTTTTATGTGGATCTGACAGGTGCGCGTGGCGGGATGCCCGAGCACTCTCTCGTCTGGAAACGGCAAAACCTCCTCACATTGGGGACACACGCGAGGGAAATCCTGGAAATAGGATTCGCCGGAGGTCATTCCGCACTGATCTTCCTGCTGGCCAATCCGCGGTCCAGGATCACGATCATCGATCCGCTGGAGATGGGATACGCACGTTCCTGCTTCAATTACCTGTCCTCGGTCTTCCCGGGGCGTCTGACCCTTCTGACCGGATACTCGGACGCCGTCCTGCCGACGATCACGGGACAGTCGTTTGACCTGATCCATATTGATGGCGGAAAGGACAAGACCATCGACAGCGATCTCGCCGCCGTCCGCAGGCTGGTGGCGCCGGGGCATGTCCTGGTGATTGACGACACACAAAACCCGGGCCTGAACGAGGTGGTCACGGCATGGCAAGACAGGGGAGACATCGAGACCGCGCCATTCGATGGCATGAATGAAATTTCCAAACGCGCGAAATGGACGCACCGCATCGCCAGGTTCGTTAGAGCCGAAGTGGATCACGAGTCCATCCTCGGGCGGATGCGGGAGATCTATCAGGGAAGTGGGCACAAGTCGATCTATCTGGAGCGTGACGCGAAAGGGAACATCCTTGGCAAGGCCCGCGCCGACTCGTTGATCAGCGCCATCCGCGAGGTCGAGAACCTCGGCCTGGATGGAGCGTTCGTCGAGGTGGGGGTCGCGGCAGGACACTCTAGCGTCATCGCCGCCATCGCATCATCGAATTTCATCCCACGCGATTTCTTCCTGTATGATACCTTCAAGGGATTTCCTGAGGATCTGCCTGACGAGCGCGACCTTCAGAACGTGTCCATCAGGGAATACGATCTCGCGAAATACAACGTTGAGGAATGTGGTCGGGCCGTCATCCGCGACCGGATGCTGGGCGCCGGAATGGCAGATGACCGTCTCGTCCTGATCGAGGGACTGGTGGAATCGACGGTCAACCGCCTCCATCCCTCTTCCATCGCCATCCTGCGGTTGGATGCGGATTTGTTCGACCCGACCTACGACGCGCTCAAGACATTGTATGACCTCGTCCAGCCGGGTGGAATCCTGATCGTGGATGACTATGGACACTGGAAGGGTTGCAAGGACGCGGTGGACAAGTTCTTCGTCGAGAGGGGCGGTGCCTTCGAGGGCACCAAGATCGACTACACCTGTTACATTTCCAGGATATGAATCCCATTGTTGTCACATTCGTCAGTGAACCGTATATCCCGGTGGGGCTGAACTGGTTGAAAGCGATCACTGCCCTGGAAACGGGAGCTGATATCAGGATCATCGCGCTTGATGAGGCGACGAGAGATGCGTTTCCCGAGTCTTCGGTTCTCTATCATCCCCAGGTCGCCGGAGGGATGGCCGAGCTGTGGGTGCATCGCACGGCGGTTCTCCGGAAGTTGCTCGATCAGGGATCGGGCGTCATTCATTCCGACGCGGATGCCGTGTGGGTTCAAAATCCGCTTCCAATGATGGAAGCCTGCGGAACCGAAATGGTGTTTTCCCAAGGCACGGTGTGGCCGCCGGATGTGCATGAGCGGCGAGGGGTCGTTCTTTGCTGCGGTTTGTTTTATATGAAAAGCACCCCTGCGGTCCGGGAGTTCATGATGAAGGCCCAGGATCAGGTGAGGAAGGATCTGGAAGTGAACAAGCACCTGGATGATCAGGTGTCGATCAACCGCCTGATCGACAAGGACCTGATCCGGTGGGTGACTGGCGAGACGTATGAGGTTGATTTCAATGACAAGCGTTTCATCGCCTCCCGGACGGTGATGCTTGGCGAGTCACGCGACGGGCCGAGCGTTTCGGTTTTGCCTTATCACCATTTTCCGAGATTGCTGGAGGAGATGTCTCCGGAAGTGATGGTGGCGCATCCTCTATCAGGAAAAACCTGTGCTGAAAAGGTCAAGGTGCTCTCGGGGCTGGATCTTTGGCATCTGTGAGATCCTGAGCTTGTCGTACGACTCCATGGCGTTGCCGCCGGACAATCCTCATTCCGCCAGAGGATGCTTATCTGGGTCATAACCGAGATAAGCGAAATCGTCCGCATAGATCCTGCGAACCATCTCGACGGATGCGGGGGTGTAATATTGCTGCGTCTTCCGTGATGCCTCCGTGGGAGGGAATTTCACGGCTTTCTGACTTGGAAACGCCGCCTTGCATCCGATTCGTGAGAGGAGTTCGGCCGCATCATCCTCAAGATTTTCAAACCGCGCGATGAAGTCGAAGTGGATCTGTCCGGTGCCGATGATCTGCGTTTGTGGAATCCAATGCGGATTCTTGACAAACGGGTCCTTGGTGAGGGCCAGGTCCAGCCAGGTGACAAAGCATTCAAAATCCACGGATTCCTTATCTGGCAAAACCATGGAACGAAACTCGTCCATGGCGGTGAATATCTTGAGATGTCCTTTGCGAAGTTGGTCGGGAGCCGATCCCTTGACGAAGGGTTCCACCTTGTTGAGATAAGCGGATAGCAAACGCGAATAGGGATTGCGCACACAGGTGTATTTCGGACAGTTCCGGTCCAGCAGCACGCTCCAGGGGTTCTCCAGATCGGAGACAAAACGAAGTCCCCCGTTCTTCCTGTCGTGGGCGAGCGCGGGATTCAGATAGTTCTCGAATCCATATTCGTGACGCATCAGGCACTTCCAGTTCGTGCAGGCGGACTTGGGGATGAATGCGAAGACATAGGTTTGATCTGGCCCAAGGATGTAGCAGTCTGGAGATAGCATGTTGGATATCTATTTTGAAATGGGAAAGCTGTGAACGGAGATCATTCGTGCTGTGGTCAAATCTCTATCAACCTGAAACCGGTGGAAGATGCGGAACAAATTCAAGACAGGCATGATTGAGACGGAATCAAGGAGGCGGCAGGAAATGTTTGATCACCGGGGCAATCCAATCACGCATGAGTTCCTGCTGCGACATCTCGGGAAAGGTGAAGAAGGGTTCGTCCGGCTGCGGCAGCGGTTCCATGAAAAGCGAATCACGTCCGAAATAGAGATTCGCCGCCGCCTGGTTCGACGAACGGAAGCGTTCGAGAACATCCCTGCGCTCCTGGGGTGAATAGACCGTCTTCAGAGGTTGTGCCTTGTCGGCGAGGCCCACGCGCAGGGCCCGGATCAACCGGATCCGGGCTTTCGCATGCAGGTCGAACATCCCGAGGTTGCGGGCGACCTCAAGCATGTGAACGGGCAAGCTGTCGTTCACCCGCTTCACCTCGAAGTTGAGGCCTTCGCGGGGAATCTCCAGGCGGGTCACAAAATCACCGATGACGTCCTCGACCTGGCCGGCTTCCAGCACGGCGGCGGAGACTTTCGATGCACCAAGCACGGCTGCCCAGCGATCCAACAGGTTCTTGTAATCGAGCCAGTGGAAATCCCCGATCGCGTTGAGGAACTCCGTCTTGTCCATCTGTGACTTGTTCCGGTCAAAGGGCCATTTTACATGCTGGTTGTACCATGACATCAGCCAGTGGTCCTGCCGCCGCAGATAGAAGATCACCCGGGTGTCATGCTCCTTGGAAATTTCCTTCAGCCAATGCAGGTCGGTATGGATGCAGAAGTCCTCCGCGCTCAGGATCACCGTGTCCACGTCGGTGTTTGACTTGATGATGGACCGGATGTTGCCGATGCCCTCGCCTCGCTTGAGGGCCCATGCGATCGGTTGGTGGTTTCCCTTGTCTCCGGGATAGGAGATGCCGAGGTTCAGCAGGGCTGCCCGGTTTTCCGCCAGGAAAAGCTGGAGACTGGTGGTTCCTGTCCGGTGGATTCCGGCGTGGATGACGATTTTCATGTTAGATGTGAGTGGCGGCGCGAGTCGCGGACGGATGATCTTTCTCCCCCGGACGGGCATTTGACCGGGAGGTGACCCGGCAAATGAGGATGCTATTCAATGCTCGCGTAGATCAGGTTCCGTGTTTTCGCATCGAATGACTTGTCGATGCTTTTCCGCAGCCACTCCTGGGTCATCGCGTCGCAGTTTTTCAAACCGTCGATGGCGATCTGTTTGGCGATGTCCTTCTCGCCGCGTTTGACGCGGAAGCTGATCTCCCTGATGTAACCGACCGCCTTGTGGGGACGGATCGTTCTCATGATCCCGGCGAAACGGATCGCCTCTTCAGTGCGTCCTTTCGTCGCCAAAAGGGTGCAGGCGTTCTTGTGAAACTCGAACATCGGGATTTTTTCAAACCCGTCGCCAGCAGTTGTTAGCGAGCGTTCGATCTCGCCGTACAGTCGGGAGGCTTCCTTGTTGTCCTCCGCCTTGACGGCCGCGTTGAAGGCGAGGGTGAGGTCGGCGACGTCATCGACCCGATTGCTGGCGGATGACGCGAAGGTGGAGACAATCCCGCCGACGAAGGCGTCCGTCACGTGGCGGAGGTCGTCGCTCCAGACCTCCTTTTGCTTGGTCAGCATCACCCGCTCGTAGCTCGGGACGTAGTGGACGCTTTCATGCTTGTCGGCTAACAGCCCGACGACCGAGCGGAGGGTGGATTTTGAATAAAGGTTCGCGATGATGACGTCCTGCGTCGTCATGGTCCTGGCAAGGGGCACCGGCGAGACGGTGAAGGCGATCTGGCGGGTGCCCGCCTGCTGGAGAATGGCGATGGACCGCTCGAGCATTTCGTAACATTGATAGAAATCGAGAACCTCAAGGAAAAACCGGTCCTTGTGGGCATTCGCCATCGCCCGGGTCGGAGCCTGTTGGATGTAGAGACCGGCCTCCATGTCATACCAGGCCTCGGTGAGGCCGGGAGTGATCACCACCAGATCGCTCTCGAACATCTGCACGTGGATGTCGTAGATCGACTGCCTCCGCTCGATGATGCGCTGCCGCGAAACGGGAAGGGTGGTGGATAGATGCAGATCCAGGAAGGAGTCCGGGGCGGTCTCGTAAACCATCGCAGAAACCTGTTCCCAGGTCACCTTTCCGCCGGCGTCACGGATCGACTTGACCCATTCGATTTCCTGGCAGATGGACGCCACCGTGTATTTGTTGAGGATGCCCTGGAGGCGTCCCCTGGTCCCGGACTCTTCCAGCGGACCCGTGTATCCGAGGACGGGCACGTCGAAGCCGATGGTGCCGAGGTATTCCTCGATGTTTCTGGCGAAGCAACTCCCCATCGTGACGATTTTGGCACCCGTTTCCAGATGGATTCCCGAATCGAACGAAGGGCTGGCAACCGGCTCCAACCGGTCGTCCGCGCGGGTCGGATATTTTGACAAACGGTTCTTCGTCGAATTCGAAATCGCTACGTCATAGGGAATCTTCATGGGTGGGGAGAGTCGGTCACCGCAACGGCGTGTTCTTCGGCCGATGAGTGATCGGGAGGTGCCCAAATGACAAGAGAATATTCCCTCGTGACCGCGGCGAACCGGGGCTGGAAACCATGATCAATCGCGGGGAGGCCCTGCTTGACACGGCAGGCGCAATTCGTGACAAAACCGCCCGTTGAGGAGCTGAAGCAGGTTTCCTCCAAGCTGAAACGGCTCAATCCATGTCATCATCCAAATCTCCGGTCGATTTCCTCTGCATCGGTGCCCAAAAGGCCGGAACGACCTGGCTCATCGCGAACCTGAAGACGCATCCCAAGGTGTGGACGCCCCAGTTCATCAAGGAGCTCCATTATTTCGACGTGGTCCATCTGGGCAACAGCAGGAGCCGGCTGATGCACCGCTATCAGAACCGTGGCCGGCGGATGATCGAGAGATTTCCGGAACGCGCGGCCTATTTCGAGAAGGTGGTGGATCCCGACTTCGTGTTCACCGACGATTGGTATCGCCACGTGTTTTCCGTGGCTCCGAAACGCGCGACCAAGGGGGAATGCACCCCGCTTTACTGCGCCATCGACGATGACGGGGTGGCCCACGTGAAGCGACTCATGCCGGATGTCAGGCTGATTTACATGATCCGCGATCCGTTCGACCGGGCGATGTCCTCATTCCGGATGGAAATGGATATCAAGAACACCTTGATCGGATCGGATCTGAAAAAGGTGCTGGATCAGGAGCTGTTCGTCCGGAGGGGCGATTATCGCGAAAATATCACGCGCTGGGAGAAGGCTTTCAACCCCAGCCAGATCCTCTACATCCCGTTCGGGAGGATCAAGAACGACCCGGATGCGGTGCTTCGTGACATTGAACGCCATCTCGGCCTGCCCGCTTTTGGCAAATACCCGAAGCTCGGAAAATCCGTCAACCAGACCCTCAAGGAAGGCAAGGTGATCGGCGATGACATTCTGGAGAAGGTCAGGCGGATGGTGGAGCCGCAGTATGCCTATCTGGCGGAACGGTTTGGAGCCGGGTTTCTCGAAGCCATCAAGTGACCGCCCGTCACCTGGAGCGGAATAACAGAAGGTCGGAATCGTAGCGTTCCGTGAGGGTTTTCACCAGATCGGGAGAGAGTGGGTCGAAGCGCGTGGTGCCGAAGCGCTTGTCACGGGCGTCGAGCGCGTTGAGGAAAATCTGCGACAACTTTGGCTCGGCACGACGGGCGATATCGGCGGCCAGATCAATTTCCTCGGCGGTGTAGGACGACCGCGATCTCTGGGTGGGAAAGGTCGCGATATCGATGCCGGAATCCGGACCGCAGGCGGCCTCGACGATTTCCCGGGCGATTCTAACGACCCCGCCGCCCCGGTCGATTTCAAAGGGGATGACCCGGACGGTTGCGTTTGACGGAAGCTTGTGCAACCAGCCGAAGGTTTTCCAATAGGAGAATCCGGGGACGTTGTAGCCGGCGATGAACTCGTCGAAGGGAACGAACTCGTTGTGCCGCAGGTATTCGCTGTACATCGAGGTGAGGAAGAGATGCGGATCGCGAAGGGTTAGAAAAATCGTGATCTGCGTATCCTTCAGGTCCTCGCAGAAGGTTTGGATGCGGTTGCGGGCGTAGGAATAGAGTCCGCCTTGTGGAAGTTCGCCGGGTGAGCCGATGATGTTTTCGTCGGACAGCAGGATGGTTTGTTGTTCCAGGCCCTGGATGAATTGGGTCAGCTTGGCCCGCTTGTGCTTTTCGAAGGACCAAAAGAGTGGTGTCACATCGGTGCGCATCCTTTGCAGGGGGATGTAGCGGGCTCCGTGCTGGAGGAACCTCGCGTTGTTCGCCTGGAGGAACTGTTGGAGCGAGGTGGTGGCGGTCTTGTGGAGTCCGAGATGGACGATGATCTTGCTGGGCATGGGGATGATTCGGTTTCTCGGGCTGGACGAGATCGCAAAACGGGGGCTATCTAGCGGCGGTTTTCCCGGAGAATGGATCTAACGGGACTCCGGCGGACGCTTTCGCGGGACCGGGGCGTTCCAGGGAAGTTTGTCGTAGAGGGCATAGTCCTTTGCCAGGCGAGCCATCAGCCGGTCCATCAGTTCAGCGGGGAGATCGAATTCAGCGGGCTTGGATTTCTTGCCACCGGATGCCGACTTGTTAGCCACCGGGATCTCGATCTTGCTGCCCACCTTCTCGCTCAGGTAATCGGAGACGGCATCCATCTGGTCGAGGCGGAAAATGCGGTTCACACCGATGGTGCCGCCTCCCAAGGACACGAAACCGGCCTGGCTGCCGACGCCCACGGATTCCTTGCGGTTGTCATCGAGATAACCTTCCACGAATTGCGCGAAGGTGATGGTGCCCGTGAACTTGTTATGGCGGGGGTTTTTCTTGTCCGCCAAGGCAGGCCGGGAACGGTATTGATACCAACTCCGCACCCGGTCGAGAGGTTCGCGCATGATGCAGAAGGTCTCGATTTCGTGATTCGGATCCACCCGTTGCAGCAGCGGACGGATATGGCGTTCGAACTTGGCCGCGCCGAGATGCTTCAATGAGGCGTCGCCCCCGAGCTTGGTCTCGCAGAAAGGCGCGATGGCACGCTCCACCGAGGTGGAACCGCATTTTGGAATGCACAGGAAGGCGAATTTATGGCGAATGCTCAACTGCATGGCGTGAGATCTGGGTGGCCGGACCGAATGGGAAAATCCTGATCGCGGAGGCGTCAGGATGCTTCGAAAACGGAATGTGTCAACGCGCGGAAGATCAGGAATACCAGCAGCCCCAAAACGATGATGCTGATGGTGGCATACCAGCGCTGCGGTTCCGAGACATCCTCGGGAACGTAGGGTTTCTGGATGACCGAAAAGAAACGCGAGCGCTTGGCGGCTTCCACCCGGTTGTTTTCGAGCATCGTCACGGCTCCCGCGCGGATGCGGGTGGCGAATTCAATCTTCCCCTGGAGGTCCTTGAAGCGGATCAGCAACTCGTTCATCCGGTCCCGTTCCGGGCCGGAAAGTTTGGCATTTTGCTGGTCGATCAATTCCTGAAGCGAACGGAGACGGCTACGCATCGGGTCGATTTGTGGCGAGTCCGGAGAGTCCCGCAGCGTTGAGGTTAGGGTGGCTTCCAGCCGCAGGTGCTCCATTTGCAATTCCTGCACGGCCGCGAGGCTTGAGGTGATGATCTCGTCCGGATTGATGAATCGATGCTCGTTCTGGAATGCGACGAGTTCACGATTCAACTCGACGACGCGTTGGTCGGTTCGATCGACCTCGCTGCGGATGAAGGCGAGCTGCTTGTCGGCGATCTGTTGGTCGAGCTTGTTGATGAAGTCCTCGGCCTTGCTGAGCAGGGATTCCGCGATGTCGTGGGAGAGCTTGGGATCAAAGGTGTCCACGGCCACCGCGGTGAGTCCCGTGTCCTTGTCAAAGTGCGCGTAGATGCGCGCCCGATAGAAATCGAGGCGTTTTTCCAGCGGCCACTTCGGATTCATGCGGAAGACGAAATCGCTCTTGGGTGCGCTGTAGTGCTCGATGAGGTTGAATTGCTTCTCAAGATCCATCAGCAGGTCGGTGGATGTGATGAAACCGATGGAGATCTGCGAGTCCTCGGAGCCGGAATCCGTCATGCCCGGGAGCGCGAGCTGCACCAGGCCGGAGCTGACGCTGGACCCGTCCTGCCTTGAGATCTTGAATGCCGCCGAGGTGGCATAGCGGTCCTGGGCGAACGACCAGATATAGAAGATGGAAGCGGCAATGGCCGCGAAATAAACGACGGCAAGAAACTTGAGAAGCAGTCCGGTGAATCCGGCGGACTTCTTGGTATGAATGTAGGTGGCGGTCATCGAGGTGGTGGTGGTTTCAGTCCGGAGCTTGCTCCGGTTTGTTCAGTTTTTCGCGGCGTGCCTTGCGGCGGGCCCGTTTGGTGGCTCTCTTGCCGGTTCCGGCCTTGCCTGCATTTTTTATTTTGCCGTGATTGCGGTGCTCCTGGATGTACTCGTTATAGGCGTCGATGCCTTCGGTGATCACCGGATAGAAGTCCGCTTGGCCGTCGCGCAGGAACAGCGCGGATTGGCAAGACTCACGGAGAGTCTTCATGTTGTGTGAAACGAAGATCAGGGAAGCGCGTTTGCGGATGTTCTCGAACGCTGCCTTGGCCTTTTCCCGGAAAATCGCGTCTCCCACCGAGGTGAGCTCGTCAACGAGGTAAACATCGAATTCAAAGGCCATCGAAAGCCCGAAGCTGAGGCGTGCGCGCATGCCCGAGGAATAGGTGTAAACCGGCATGTCGAAATATTCACCGATCTCGGCGAAGTCCGTCACCTGCCGGATGACCTCCTTGATTTGCGCCGGCTCCAGGCCGTTGATCCGGCAGACGAAAAGGACGTTCTGGCGGCCGGTGAGCGAGCCCTGGAATCCCGTGGTCAATCCGAGTGGCCATGAGATGTCGGAGTCGGTGATGATGGTTCCGCTGTCCGCCGGCTCGGCGCCGCCGATCAGCCGGAGGAATGTCGATTTCCCAGCTCCGTTAGGTCCAAGGACGGCGATGTTGGAACGACTCGGAATGATGAGTGAGACGTCGCGCAAGACATGGCGTACCCCGGACTTGATGGGGTAGGTTTTGGAGACGTTGCGGAGTTCTATCATAAGCCGGGCGGATCTATCGCTGGGTTAGATAATTGCGGTGGTTGTAGAAGAGCGTGAGTCCCGCCGCGAGGACGACGATGGCGCAGACGGAAGGATAGAAAAGGTTCGCTCCATCCACGGCATAGTTGGGAAACATCGCTTTCCTCGCCATCTCGATGGTGTTCACAAGGGGATTCATGAACAGGTATTCCTTCGTCGTCGTGGGCAACTGGGCTGTCGGAAACAGGACCGCCGAGACAAACAACAGCGGGCGCTGGAGCACGGGAACCACCTTGTCGATTTCCTTGTAATAGGCCGCGGCCACCCCGAAAATCAGGCCCAGTCCGCAACCCAGCAACCAGGTGATCAGGAGGGAGGCCGCGATGATGTGGATGCTGCCGAGCGACACCTCCACCCCCAGCCACATGCCGATCACGCAGAAGAGGACGAAAGAGAATACCGTCGTTATCAGATCGAAGACGAAGCGGGCGATGAACGGGTCCAGCGGCTTCACGTTCGGATAGACCAGGAGGCCTTGGTTGGATCCGATGGCATTCACCGCGGAATTCAGCGGACCGGTGAACAACTTGAGCATCAGCATCCCGTTGAGCAGGAAGTAGGGATAAGGAATTTCAGGCACGCTCCGTGCGGCCAGCGTGCCGATGACGAAGCCGACGACGATCACGCCGAGGAGCGGCTCGAACAACATCCAGAAAAGTCCCAGCCGGTATTCGCCGAAACGGGTCGCCACCTCCCGGTGCAGCAAGGCGCGGATCACCAGAAACTGGCTTACCCAAACATTGCGTTTGGGAATGGGAATCGGAACCGGCTTCGACATGATGGGCTACCGTACGGACTTTGTCAGCGAATAGGCTGACACGGTGGTGAACATGAGCCGGGCCTTGGTTTCAGGCACACCGTAAGCGATCAACAAGTCGTAAAAGGTCTGGTCCGCCTGCGCGCGGGTGACGCCGGGCTGGGTGAAAAGCCAGTCATGAAACACGGCTGCCCAGGTTTCCTTGAACTGCACCCCGTCTCCAATGGATTTCCTGACGGAGGAGGGTCCCGTGATGCCGTTGGAGGTGTATCCCTTCTGAATCTGCCATTTGCGGCCGTTCAGTTCCACCGTCCAGGGTTTGGTGACCCGGTAGTGGCCGTTTTCCAGACGCTTGAGCTGGGGCGGATTCGGGTGGTTTCGTCCCGGATGCGAAACCTGGGTCGTTTGCCTCCCTCCCCGGACGGGGCCCATGGGAGCGCATCCGCAAAGGAGAATGCAGGGGATCAGGGCAAGGCTCGCTTGAATTTTCAAGATCGTGGACAGGGCGTTGTTAGCGGCTGATGCGGTCAACATTGTAGGCCGCCTGCGTGATCTGGGAGAATGGCAGGAGCTGGCTGATCAACCTGTTCCAGCGGGCCAGCGGAGCCTCGGTCACATAAACCAGGTCTTCCCCCCGGATCGGAAATCGCTGGGCCAGGAACATCGTGGCAGGGTCCTTGAGATTCACCGTGAAAACCTGATCGGGATTTCCCTTCCGGAAAACGAAAACACCGGAGGGATCCGAGATGCGGACGTCGAGGCCGGTCGCCGCGCCCAGCGCGTCCGCCAGGGTTGGGGCCGATACCGGGAAAGGGACCGTGGTCGGCTTGTTGATCGCGCCCATCACATAGAACCGGTTGGACATGTCGGTGGAGACGCTGAGCAGATCGCCCTCCTCCACGGGAAAAGCGTGCTGGCGGAAACCTTGGTAGTCGAACTGGTAATCCCTCCCGTTGCGCCGGAAGGTGTATTTGAAAAGATGTTCCGAGTTGGTCGGTCCGCCGGATGCCGCCAGAAGGTCCAGCGAGGTGATGCCGTTCTTCTCGAGTGGAACAGGTCCCGGAGTCTTCACCTCGCCGATGACGTTGGCCGTGCGGGGGATGCGGTTGGAGCGGCTGATCGATGCCCGGGCCGTGTTGGAGACAGGAGTCAGCTTTTCGTTCAGCTCCGTGGAGACTTGGGAAAGGCTACGTCCAATGACCTGGATTTCGCCGACATAGGGAATGCTGACGGTGCCATCCTCGGGAACTTCAACCGGACCGAGATCGTAGGGCTCGTTCTTGGTGTGGAACGGGCTGGTTTCCACGGGATCGATGATCACGAAATGCAGCGAGTCCCTGCTGCGGATCTTGTCGGAGTAACTGCTTCCTTTCACGGATGCGGGGATTTCACCACTCCCGTAGGTGCGTCCGGGACCTGGAAGGTCGGCGCGGGACTTGACCTCGATCAACTCGAACGCCTGTTCCTTGCCTTCGATGGCCCTTTTCTGAGGACCCATCTGGGACATGTAAGTGCACGAGGCGGAAAGAAAAAGGCTGGTCAACGAAACTAGGCGAAGGGAAAGCCGGACGTGAGACATGAGATAGCAGGGATGCGATGGTTTCGACTTTAAAGCGAACCGACGGCCGCTGACGGCCGGGGAAAGGAAGATGATTTTCAAGGCCTTGTGTCAAGCCCGCTAGCGGTTGCGGGTGAATCATTCACCGAATTCATGCAATGCCCGATTGCCGGAGTATCGGCTTGGAACTCAACGCGATTCGGGCGTAAAAGGATGGTTTCCGCAGGGATATGAGATTTTTTGACATCACCAGGTTGTGCAAGCGCGCGAATTATCCGGGGCCCAGCGGGATCGACCGGGTGGATCTCGCCTACCTCAAGCGGCTCCGGGCCGTCGGGCCGGTGGAATACCTCGTCAACGGCGTCGCAGGCTTCTCGATCATCGACCACCGTTTGGGTGACGCCTTCGCCGACAAGCTGGACGCGGTTTGGCGGGGCGAGCAGGAAGGATTCACCGCCAAACAACTCGCGCCCCTTTGCGACGGCTCGCAACGGGTCAGGATGGTGGGAAAATGGCAGGCCCGCCGCCGTGGCCACGCGGTCATCAAGGGGAATCCGAGCCTCCATGAAATTTGCGAATCCGGAATCGACGTGCTCGACCTGTTCGATGCCTCCGCCGGCGAGGGGGCCTATCGGGTGGACAACGGATGGCGTTCCAAGGGCAAAAAAGGCTGCTTTTTCGGCATTTCCCATTCGATGTTAGGGCGCAGCGCGTATCTGGCAGCCCTGGCCCGGCACCCGGAACTCCGGCGCGTGATGTTCATCCACGACACGATCCCCTGTGATTTCCCGGAGTATTGTCGCGAGCTCGAGGCACAGAAGCATTTGCTACGGCTTCGAAATGCCTTCCGCTACGCCACCCATCTGGTGGTGAATTCGGAATACACCGCCAGGCGCATGAGCCATTGGCGGGAAGTCATGGGCGCACCCGAGCTTCCGGTCGCCGTGATCCCCATCGGCGTCGAGCAGGGGGTTCTCGATCATGCGAACGAGACCTCGAAGCCGAAGTCTCCGCGACGTCCGTATTTTGTCATGTTAGGGACCATCGAGCCGCGCAAGAATCATGCGCTCCTCGTCCACCTCTGGCGGGATTTCACGGAGACGCTTCCTCCGGAGGAAATTCCGGAGCTGCTGATCGTTGGCCGCCGCGGGTGGGACAACGAAGCCTTGTTCCGCCTCCTCGACCGCTGCGAGGCCATCCGCGGCCATGTCCGGGAGATGAACGGCGTGCTCGACGACGAGCTTTGGCCGTTGCTCCGGGGTGCCCGTGCGATGCTTTTCCCCTCCTTCGTCGAGGGGTGGGGGATGCCGATGGTCGAGGCGCTTGCCATGGGGGTGCCCGTCATCGGTTCGGACATCGCTCCATTTCAGGAAGCCGGCCAGGGGATTCCCACCTTGCTCTCGCCGCTGGACGGAAACGGCTGGCGCAAGGCGGTGCTCGAATATTCCCATGAGGACTCTCCCGTTCGCCTCGCGCAGATCGAACGCTTGAAAAAATACCATCCACCCACCTGGGAAATGCATTTCAACACCCTGGCCGATTTTCTCGACGAACCATCGCTCGCCGAGGGGCGGGGTTGACAATTTGCCCGGTGCCTGAGGATTCTCACCGCGGATGAAGCAGCAGTTGCAGGGCGAGGCGGCGTGGATCTATCGCAAGGTATTGAGCCATCCGCTGCTTTCCGCCTTTCTCGAAAATCACCAGCCGGACGGAAAGCCCATCCACGTCGGTTGGGGATACCGGCCCAGCGGACGGGCGGCGGTGCAGGCCTCGCGGCGGACGGGTGGCAGGTTGTTGATTTTGGAAGATTCCTTTGTCCGCTCGCTCCGCACGGGAAACGGCGGCGCGGTCTATGGCATCATCGCGGACTCAACGGGGATCCATTACGACGCATCCGGCAATTCCGACCTGGTGACCGCTTTGGACACCGGGAAGTCTAGCGGCTGGATGCGCGGCGAGGGAGGAAATCCCGCGCAATTGATGGCCCGCTTCCGCGAAATCGGTGCCTCGAAATACAATTGGTTTCCCGGCGAATATCGCGACGAGCCGCTTCCCCACAAGGAGGGCATCCTCGTGGTGGATCAATCGCGCGGTGATGCCGCGATCCGCCACGGAGGGCTCGTCGTCCGCGACTTCGACCGCATGCTCCGTGACGCGCTCGACCAATCCGCTGGAGCCCCCGTCTATGTCAGGGCGCATCCGGATCACCTTTTCAGGAAAAAGCACTCGTGCTTTTCACCCGACCTTCTATCTGATTCGCGGGTCAGGTTGCTTTCTCCCGACCTCTCGCCCGCCCAATGTTTTTCGTTCTGCCCCACCGTGATGGTCGGTAGCTCGCTGATGGGGATGGAGGCATTGATCCATGGGAAAAAGGTCATCACCTACGGTCGCCCGTTCTTCGCGGGCCGCGGCCTAACGGAAGATCGCGGCGATGTCGTCCCGCGCGATCCCGTCTCCCTAACGGAATTGTTCGACGCAGCCTATCTCCGCTACGGCCACTACTTCGATCCCGACACCCGCGAACCTTGCGGGCTTGGGGAAATCCTCGACCACCTCGCCCTCCAGAAGGAATGTTTCCTGTGGAATCGCGGCAAATCCGTGACCGTCGGTTTCTCCCCATGGAAGCGGAAAATCGTTACCAGTTATCTCCGCAGCCCGGCCGGTGAAGTCACGCAAACCAACGAGCTTTCAGACGCTCCTCCCGACGCACGCCTCTTCGTCTGGGGTCGCAAGGCGGAGATCGACCGCCCGAATGCCGTGCGTGTCGAGGACGGGTTCATCCGCTCCAAGGGCCTCGGCGCTTCCTTCAATTTCCCCTACTCCTGGGTTCTCGACAGCCGGGGCATCTACTTCGATCCCGGTGCCCCGTCGGACCTTGAGGAGTTGCTCAACCATGGCTTCAGCGATCCCGATCTCGCCGAGGCCCGCGAGTTGATAGAGATCCTGCGCGAGAAGCGGCTGACGAAATACAATCTAACGGGCGATGGGGTGTCCCTCGACAAGCGGGTCACGCTCGGCCGCAAGATCATCCTCGTTCCCGGACAGGTGGAGGCGGACGCGTCCATCGCCTTCGGCAGTCCCGTCGTCCGATCTAACATCGAGCTTCTCCACCGCGTGCGCGAGGCAGAGCCCGACGCGTTCCTGCTTTTCAAGGCCCATCCCGACCTCGTCGCGGGGGCACGACATGGAAATGTCCTCCCGTCCGGCTTTGCCGAGGCATGCGACCTCGCGGTCACCGAGGGAAATGTGCTGGATTGGCTCGATCTCTGCGACGAGGTCCACACCATGACCTCCACCGTTGGCTTCGAGGCATTGATCCGCAACAAACCGGTGGTCACCTACGGCCTGCCCTTCTACGCCGCGTGGGGCTTGACGACGGACCGCCTCGAATGTCCCCGCCGCCAACGCAAGCTCACGCTGGATGAACTCGTCTGCGGAGCCCTGATGAAATACCCGCGCTACCTGAACCCCGCGACCGGGGAATTCACCACCGCCCTCAAGGTCACCCGCCTCCTGACTTCCGGCGACGTCGCCGGTGACAAGCGGGCCCTGCATCTCAGGACCGTCTCGCTCCTCAAGAAGGTCTGGGTCGAGTCTGCTAGAAAATCCGGACAATCTTGAGCGAGGAAACGACAACACCGGAAGCCGGAGCCCTCTGGATCGAGGTCGTGACCGATACCTATGTCCCGGACATCAACGGCGTCTCCTTCTCTCTCGGGCGCTTGTGCAACGGGCTGCGAGGACTGGGTCACCGCGTGGAAATCATCCGCTCGGGCAAATCCCATGGCGAGAACGAATCCACCGTCCTCTCGTGGCCGCTGCCCGGCTATTGGGAAGTCAAGGTCGGCGCTCCATGGCCGGGCGAACTCTATCGGCGTTGGAAAAGGAATCGCCCGGATGTCATCTACGTCGCCATCGAAACTCCGTTAGGTTTTTCCGCGGCGTCCGCGGCCCTCAAGCTTGGCATCCCGGTGGTCGGAGGATTCCACACGAATTTCCGCGAGTACCTTCAGAACTACGGCGTCAACTGGGTGGGCAAGCAGGTGTGGCGCTATCAGAAATGGTTCCACGGCCGGCTCAGCCGCACGCTGGTCCCGTCGCCCGATGCCCGTGAGAAGTTGCTGGCTGCCGGATTTTCGAAAGTGTCCGTGTTAGGCCGGGGAGTGGACACGGAATTGTTCTCACCCTCCCGCCGGAGCGCGAAACTTCGCCGCGAGTATGGTGCCGATGACAAGACACCCATCGCGCTCGTCGTCGGACGCGTCTCCACGGAGAAGAACATCGTCCTGGCGATCCGCGCGTTCGAACGGATGCGGCAGGCTTGTCCGGAAATGATCTGCATGGTTGTCGGCGACGGCCCGGCCCGCGGCAAGCTCATGCGGGCGCATCCCGACGTCCTGTTTCCCGGCTATCTAACCGGCGAGGCGCTGGCCGATTGCTGCGCGTCCTGCGACATCATGCTTTTCCCAAGCGAGACCGAGACTTTCGGCAACGTCCTCATCGAGGGGATGTCGAGCGGTCTTGCCGTGCTCGCCTACGACTACGCCGCCGCAGGCTGGCACGGCAGGAACGAGGAGAATCTCCTCAAGGTCGCGAAAGGCGACGATGCCGCTTTCCTCGATGCCGCCGCGTCCCTGTTGGATCCCGACCTGCGGACCCGGCTCGGCAAAGAAGCCCGTCTAACCGCCGAATCGCTCGGCTGGCCATCGATCATCCGTCAACTGGAAGCCATCTTCCGCGAAGTCATCAACCGATAGAACACCATGTCGCACCGCACCACTCCGCTTGAGACCGAGAAAATGCCGCCGGGCATCCCCTACATCATCGGCAACGAGGCCGCGGAGCGTTTCTCCTTCTACGGCATGCGCACGATCCTCGTCGTGTTCATGGTGAAATACCTGCACCTGTTGGACGGCAGCGGGGGCCTTCCCATGTCCGACAACCAGGCGGTGGAGAATTTCCACCAGTTCGCGAGCTGGGTCTATTTCACGCCCTTGTTTGGTGCGATCCTCGCGGATGTCTTCCTCGGGAAATACCGGACCATTCTCCTGCTTTCGCTGGTCTATTGCCTCGGGCATGCGGCACTCGCCTGCATGGGAATCTTCGGGCACTCGCAGCAATGGCTGTATGCCGGACTGTTCCTGATTTGCATCGGTTCCGGTGGCATCAAGCCCTGCGTGTCCGCCCACGTTGGCGACCAGTTCGGGACCAGGAATCATCACCTCCTTTCGAAAATCTACAACTGGTTTTATTTCTCCATCAACTTCGGCTCCACCTTTTCCACCCTCGCGACGCCGTGGCTTCTGGAGCGTTGGGGACCGCACTGGGCATTCGGCGTCCCGGGCGTGCTGATGGCCCTCGCCACCTTCATGTTCTGGCTGGGCAGGCACCGCTTCGTCCACATTCCTCCATCGGGTTTCGGCTTCCTGAAGGAGGCCTTCTCGCGGGATGGAATCGTCGCTCTTTGCAAGCTGATCCCGCTCTTCACCTTCATCGCGGTGTTCTGGGCGCTCTTCGATCAGACGAGCTCCTCATGGGTTCTCCAGGCGGAGCAGATGAACCTGAAATTCCTCGGCATCACCTGGCTTCAGTCCCAGATCCAGGGTGTCAACCCGGTTCTCGTCCTTGTTTACATCCCGCTCTTCACCTTCATCATCTATCCATGGATCAACCGGATCTATCCGCTCACCCCCTTGCGCAAGATCGGGCTCGGCATGATCCTGATGACTTGCTCCTTCGGTCTAACGACATTGATCCAGACGTGGATCGACGCGGGACAACGCCCCTCCGTCGGCTGGCAGATCGGTGCCTTTGCGATCATCACCGCGTCCGAGATCCTGGTGTCCATCGTCGGTTTGGAGTTCGCCTACACCCAGTCACCCAAGGCGATGAAATCCTGGATCATGTCGCTGTTCCTGCTTTCCGTGTGGCTTGGAAACCAGTTCACCGCGCAGGTCAACCACTTCATCGCCATCCCATCCAGCGGGGAAATCCAGTTCGAACAGGCCACCGCCAAACTGCCCGCCGATTGGCAGACATCACCGCGGAACATCGTTCTGCCGGGATATGACGCGAAGAGCGCCGATGACGACGTGATCGCGCGTTGCAAGGAAGGTCGCCTGGAGTCCTTGGAGATTCCCGGACGTCCTGCTTTCAACGCGGTCGCCGATCTCATCGAGAAGGCCGGAGTGGAGAAATTTCCCTCGAAGGAAGACGGTCGCGCGATGATCGGCGATGCGAAGGACCCATGGGGAAATCCGATCATTTACGACCTCATCGATTCGACGCATGCCAGGATTTCAAGTGCCGGGCCCGATCGCAAGATCCGGACCCAGTGGGATGTCGGGATGATCATCACGCGAAACAGCGGTGAGCCGCCTCCGGGCATGGACACCTGGCTGGGACGTCGGAAGGCTGAACTCGGCATCACCGAAAAGCCAAGCGAGTCCGGCTTCTCGCGCAGCGAGTTCAGCGGTGGTCAAAGCAAGCTGGAGGGCGCCGCCTATTTCCGCTTCTTCACCTGGCTGGTTCTGGCGACCACGGTGTTCTATATTCCCTTCGCGTTCTTCTATCGGCCGAAATCCTATCTTCACGATTAGATCGGTTGCCAAAATAAATTGCCGAAACAAGACGTCCGCAAGGAGCGGCGGAATCCGTCCGCCGTAGCCCATGAAATGACGATGTGACGAGGTAAACCGCTTTGAATCGGCTATCCATGGACCATGGCGAATCGGAGTTCGCCACTCGTGCGTGCGCACATACATGAAATCAACCAGTGAAAGTCTGAGTCATCCCGAGACGAGCAACGGGAGAGCAGCCGGAGGCAACTGCGTCGTCGCGAGACGGGGTGGAGAGCAGCCCGAGGCGGACCTGCGGTCCCAAACACAAGTGAACCCGATTCGATTTACAACGATGGCGAGCCTTCGAGCGATTGGCGAAGCCTGCCGCATGAGCGGTAACCGTTTCCTCCCACATCCCTCGTTAACGGGGGAGAAACGGGTTGTTGGGGATGGTTGGGGTGAGAACGCAGGGAAGGTATCATGTGGACGCGTCGAGATCTGTCCGGGCAGGAATCCGCGCGAGCGGAGCCGGGCAGAAGTCAGAGCCGTCATAGTAGTGATGAAGCGGGGTAACGCCCGTGGAGCGAGGGACGGCAGGAAGGTGGAAAGGCAAGGGCCATGAATCGCGAAGAACCATCCGTGCCAGTTCCTCTATCAGAAATGATGGGGGATAAACAAGCGGAAGAAGACCTGTGGCAGCGTCACAAGGCCGAACGCGGAGTGTGGACCAAGCCGATGCTTGCGGCCCTCGCAAGGGGGTTGAAAGGAAAGAAGTGGTTCAGCCTGATCGACAAGGTCAGCACAGAAAGAACCCTTCAACTGGCATGGGAAAAGGTGCGAAGAAACGCCGGGGCCTGTGGCGTTGACGGCATCACGATAGGGCGCTTTGAACAAGACAGCCAAAGCCGGCTGCTCGCCGTTAGAGAGCACCTCAACAAGGGCACCTATCAACCCAAGCCGGTCAAACGGGTGTGGATTGAAAAACCGGGCAGCGCGGAAAAGCGACCATTGGGGATACCCACGGTCACCGACCGCGTGGTGCAGGCAGCGTTGAGAATGGGCATAGAACCCATTTTCGAAAACCGCTTCGCCAAACACAGCTATGGGTTCCGCCCCGGACGCGGTTGTAAAGACGCACTGCGGCGCGTGGAAGAACTGTTGAAAGCAGGGAGATCACACGTCGTGGAAGTGGACATCAAGGGCTACTTCGATGCGATTCCCCATGATCGGCTCATGGCACTCGTGCGCGAGCACATTGCCGATGGACGGGTTCTGGGGCTTATCGAGGGGTTCCTCAAACAAGGCGTAATGGAAGGCACCGAATCCGCCAAAGCAATGGAAGAAATGCCCGAAGACGAATCGCAAGAAGAGTCACAAGGCACGCCGCAGGGCGGGGTCATAAGTCCATTGTTAGCGAATATTTACCTCGATCCGTTGGACTGGTTGATGGCCGGACATGGTTTTGAAATGGTGCGGTATGCCGACGACATGGTCGTCCTCTGCCACACGGAAGAAGAAGCCAACTCCGCGCTGGAAAAGCTCCGGGAATGGATGGCCGGGGCCGGACTCACACTGCATCCCGACAAAACCCGCACGGTGGACATGAATCTAGCAGACAGTCATTTCGACTTCCTCGGCTATCGGTTCAAACGAAGCCGCCAGGGAAAGATGATGCGATTGGTTCGGCCCAAAAGCCTGTGCAAGCTGCGCGAAACCATCAAACCCCGGACGCGCCGGAACAATGGCAAGAGCATGGAAGCGATCGTGGCGGACCTCAACCGGACATTGCCCGGCTGGTTCGGCTACTTCAAATACGCCAAAGCCAGCCAACTGGGAGAAATCGACGGATGGATTCGCATGAGACTGCGCTCCATCCTGAGAAAGCGGCGCGGTCTGGAAGGCCGTGGCCGTGGCAAAGATCACCAACGCTGGCCCAACCGCTACTTCAAGAAGCTCGGGCTCTTTTGCCTGCTGGACGCCCGAGAAACAGAATTCGCGAGCCTCCGTAACGGAGCAAACTACTGACTGGAGAGCCGGATGCGGGAGATCCGCACGTCCGGTTCGGAGGGGGGAGCGGGGCGAAAGCCCCGTTCCTACCTCTATCTTGTTCCCAGGTCGCCTCACCGGGGCATACAGAATAAAGGAGAAGAGTTTTGGCAAACGGTCTAACCGCACATTATCTATCAGAGTCTCGGGCAGGCGGGACAGGAAGATAGGATCAATTCATCCCAAGGCCACTTCTTGTCCCGGAACGCAATCGATGGAACTTCCAGAATCCACGACTCTTCCGTCCCTTTGGGACGGATCGTGGTTACTTCGCGGGGATGCGGAACTTCGCGGTGGTGAAGCCGGGGGCCTCGGCGCTGAACTCCCATGCGCCACCAGTTGTTGGCACCGATGGTTTTGGGGCGAGTGTCAGTTTCCCTGCCAGGGTGCCCTTGGTTTCACTAACACCTTCGGATAGACCGAGGATGGCTTTCAGGATCGTGTCCGCATCGGCCTCCTTGAGGGCGACCTGGGGCGGCATGGGCAGCTCGCCCCAGACGCCGGCACCGCCGGATTTCAGCTTGGCCTTGAGGACCGAGACCGCATCCGGCTGGTCGCGGTATTTCAAGGAGACGTTCAGATAGGAAGGTCCGGCGGACGTGACATCGACCTGATGGCAGGCGAGGCACTGGTTGGCGGTGACAAGTTTCGTGATGTCCGGAGAAAACTGCGGGCCGCCTGCGTCGTGACCGGTTTCCGGAATGTATCTCGCCTTGACCGACACGGTCGCGGCAGCGGGAAGTGCCGCGCTCTCCACGGTGAAGCCAACGTCTTCGCCGAATCCAAAGGACTTGGCCTTTCCCTTGAGCTTGAGGGTGAGTTCGGGAGCGGACGTTTCGTTGACCAGTGAAATCCGCGCGAATCCGTTAGTCGGGCCTTGACCGTCGGAGGCGACGGCGCGGAGTTCGCTACCCTCGTTGGCAGGCACCTTGATGGTCGATCCGCTGCCCAGCTTGCGCTCGGTGGCTCCGGTGGTGAGCCACCAGGTGACGGTAACAGGTTGTTGGTCGGGCGATGTCGCGGATTTGACCGTGTAGCTTCCTTCCAACTCCCGCGACGGGCTGGATGGCGATCTGTGGCGAGGCTTTGGCGGACGCGGGCAGGATGTGTTTCAGGGAGCCGTTCTTGTTGAAGTACCAGTCCGAGCCGTATTCCAGCAGCCAGATGGAGCCATCGGCGGCCATTTCCATGTCCATCGGATGGCGCAGGCCCTCGTCGAGCACCTCAAGTTTTTCAAACTTCTCGCCAGCACCGAGCTTGGCTTTCCAGATTTTGGCGCGGGCCCAGTCGTAGGTGATCAGCGTGTGGTCGTCTTCCTGCGACAGGAGATTGAATTTCCGGTTAGGGTCGTGATAGAAAACAGGGCCGGCCATCGCGTTGCGGCCGCCCTTGCCCATGGCGGGGAACTCCTGGCTATCGGCGTAGGGATACCAGATGAAGGCGGGCTGCGCCGGAGGCAGTTCGGTTAGGCCGGTGTTGCGGATGCCGGTGTTCAGCGGCTTGGCGGGATCGGTCATGCGGCCCGGCTTGTTGTTGGTGAAATCGACGATCGGATAGGGCTTGTTATCGGCGACGAGGAAGGGCCAGCCGAAATTTCCGGCGGCCTTTGCCTGGTTCACCTCGTCATGGCCGGCGGGGCCTTTGTCGGACGGGTTTCCTGCATCGGGACCGACCTCGCCCCAATAGAGGGTGCTGTTTTTCGGATCGATGGAAATGCGGAACGGGTTGCGGCATCCCATGACATAGATTTCCGGCCGGGTCTTGTCGGTGCCCTTGGGAAAGAGGTTTCCGTTAGGAATTTCGTAACCGGTCTCGGTGGGGCGGATACGGAGGATCTTGCCGCGCAGATCGTTGGTATTTCCGGCGCTGCGCTGGGCGTCCCACGGCGTGCGGTCCGGGCGGTTGTCGATCGGTGCGGTCCCATTGCTGGCGAAGGGGTTGGTGTTGTCGCCGAGGCTGAGGTAGAGCAGTCCGTCGGGGCCGAACTGAACCGAGCCGCCGTGGTGACAGACGGTGTCATCCCTTTCGATCGGGATATCGATGAGTTTCAACTCGCTGGAGAGGTCGAGCTTGCCGTCCTTGAGCTGGAAGCGGGAAAGCCGGTCGAGCTTTTCGACGGGTGTCGAGTAGAAGAGATAGATCCGCTGGTTTTTCGCGAAATCCGGATCGAGCGCGATGCCTTGCAGGCCGTCCTCCCTCCCGGATTGGCTCTTGGGATTGTCAGCACGAAGGGCGGAAACCGGGAGAAGGCCGATTTCAAAAAGCCCGCCGGTGGATGGCCTCACGCGCAGCAACCGGCCTTCCCGTTCGACCACATAGACGTCGCCGTCCGCGGCAAGCGCGATCGACATGGGGTCATGGAATCCTTCGGCGATGAGGTCTTTCCGCAGCGGCGCAGCGACAGCCGCGCTCAGGGAGGAAATGACAAGGAGTGGCAGGAGCTTTGGCATGGGCCGGGAATTACGAACCGCGATGAAGGGGTCCTTTCACGCCGCAGCTCGATGTTAGAATCAATCCATCGCGAAAAGATCACCCGTCACCGGCTTTTTATCTGTTGGAGGAGCGGGTGCCTCGGGCTCGGGTTCAGGCTGCGCTTCCTCGGCAACGACGACCTCGGGTTCCGGCTCTGGTTCTTGCTCTGGTCCTTGCTCTGGCTCTGGCTCTTCGGCAGCGACCGGTTCGGGAGCGGTTCGGGAGTCGGTTCGATTTCTGCGACAACTGGAACTTCCTCGACGGGTTCCGGAGCCGACTCGACCACTTCCGGCACAACCTCGACAGGTGGGGCGGGAATTTCAACGGCTGCGGCTGGAACCTCAACAGGGGCGGCGGGGATTTCCACCGCTTCGGCGGCTTTCTGCTTGTTGAGTTCCACCAGCCGGAGGACCTCGGCCTTCGCGGCGGCGATGCGGCCGGATTCGACAACAGGGCCGATTTTCTTTGAAGTGACAGGGATGTCCTTGCCGGTCTCAAGCGCGTTGGCAAGCCGGGCCTCGGCTTTTTCCAGGGCCTCGACAGCGGCGGCCTCGCGCTTCCTCAGCTCGCCGGCGAAACGTGTCGTCGTGGCGACGGACTCGCGGAGACGCTCGATTTCCGTCTGAAGTTCCGCCGAATCGTCCGGGCGGTTTTGCAAGAGGGCGAGCTGCTCTCGGGCCTTGGAAAGCTCGTTTTCGAGGGCGAAACTGCGGTCCTTTTGTGACTTGTCCACCTCGTTGGCGCGGGCGTTGAGGTTCTTGACGGTTTCCTGGGATTTCTTCAGATCGGCCTCGATGGAGGAAATTCGCTTGGTCTCGGCTTCGAGAGCCTTGCGGGCCGCCTCAAGCTCGGCGGTGGTGTTTTGAAAACTCTCGGCGGAAACGGTGCCGGCCTTCAACTGGTCGAACTCCGTCTTGAGCGCCTTGTGGGCCGAGCGGGATTTTTCCAAGGCGGTTTCCAGGTTGCGCACGCGTTCCTGGGATTGGCCCTTTTCGCTCGGTGGCTTTGCGGTCGTGGGCTTGGCGGGTGCGGGTTTGTTGCCCAATCCGCGCAATGACCAGCCGATGAAACCGAATACGACGGCGAGGACAGCAAGTTGGGGAAGGACCTTGGAAAGGTTGGTGAGAATCTCGTTCATGATGGATTGGAGGAATCGACGCGGAAATTCGCGTGGCGCGAACTATCGCGGGATGCGGGCGGTGGTCAACTTCATTGCCATCACGAGTTTCCGAGGCATGATGTTCATGTGTTTGCCTTCCTCGGTCGCGCCACGCTGGATTTCCTGAACTACCTCGGGGAAATCGGCCGGCTTCTTGCCTCTGTGTGGGATTCGCTCCTGCACGGGAAAATCCGCTACCGGATGGTCGCCGAGCAAATCGCGGAAACCGGCTTCCGCTCGCAACCCGTGGTCATCGTCACCGGGGCCTTCACCGGCGCGGTGCTTGCGGCGCAGGCGCTTTTCCAGTTCAAGCCGCTGGGCCTCGAAACCGGCGGCGGTGCCTTGGTCAGCGTGGCAATGCTCCGCGAACTCGGGCCATCCGTCACCGCCATCATGCTTGCCGGTCGCGTCGGTGCGGCGATGGCGGCGGAGATTGGAACCATGAAAGTGACCGAACAAATCGACGCGTTGCGTTCGATGGATGTCCATCCGACCGACTACCTCGTGACGCCGCGCTTCCTCGCGATGCTGGTTTCCATGCCCCTGCTCATCGCGGAATCCGCCGCCTTCGGGATTCTCGCCTCGCTCGTGGTCGGGACCGGGCCCTTCAATGTGAACGGCGCCTACTGGATGAACCAGATGAACAAGCACACCGACGGCACGGACGTGATCATCGCCATGGTCAAGGGCCTCGTCTTCGGCATGCTGATCGTCACGCTTTCCTGCCACCAGGGACTCAATGCGGACCAGGGAGCGGTCGGCGTCGGTCGCGGCACCACCCGGGCGATGGTCTATTCGTCGCTGGCCATCATCATCGTGAACTTTTTCCTCACCATGGCGCTGAGCCTGGTCTTCCCGACCGGTTCGTCGGCCGGTTAGAGATTTTCTCGAAATAGAGCACGGAATCCTAACAAGGAGCGGCGGTATCCGACCGCCGTAGCCCATGAGATGGCAATGAATCGCGGATTGCCTCCTTTCATTGGCTTTTTCATGGGCTGGGCGGACAGATTCCGCCCCTCCATGAGTTTTCAATCCTTAAAGGCATTGGAATTCATTCCGCCCGGGTGAAAAGGCCTGATCAATCCGACGAACTCCGGAATCCCACGGTATCCGGTTAGATCTCGTATTCGACTCCCGGCTCCGGAACGATGATCTCCGTGTTTGGCATGCGCCGCTGGATTTCCTGACGGAACCACTCGACCGCGCCATCGTCGCCGTGAACAAGGAAGGTCTTCTTGGGGGCCACCTTCACGATGTAGTCGGCGATGGCGTCACGGGTGGAGTGCCCGCTGAAATCGAAAATACGGACCTCGCAATTCAGCGGGACAGCGGGAAAGGCCGGATCCAGCACGACCTGGTCGCCCGGTTGTGCCGCTCGGATTTTCCCTCCGGGCGTCTCGGGATCCGCATAGCCGACGAAGAAAAGCCCGTGCTTCGGATTCTCCAGAACGCCCTGCCGGGCAAAATTGTTAGAAACGGTTTTCTCCGACATCATCCCGCTTGATAGAGCATAAATGCAGCCGGGATGGAAGGGGATCGGCCCCTTGCGCTTTTTGCTTCCGGCCTCCAGTTCCATGTCCTTGAGAAACCGGAAATTTGGAAGATGGCGTCGCGATGTCGTGCTGAAGCGATCGTAAACCTGCGTCATCTTCGTGCTCAACCCGCCGATATAGACCGGCGTGCTCTTGGGCACCAGACCCTCCGCCTTGAAACGGTGCAGCATTCCTAACACCTCCTGCGTCTTGCCCATCGCGAACACCGGAATCAGTACCGAACCCTTTCTCTTCGAGCACCTTGCGGATCGCGTCCGCCAACGCGTTCTCCTCATCCTGGCGGTTGTATCCCGGATCGCGCGCCTGCTCGCCGCGGGTGGTTTCCACAATCAGGACATCCACCTTTTCCTCGGGAAACAACGCACCCTTCTGCAGCGTGCTGTGTTCGAAATTCACATCACCGGTGTAGAAAATCCGTTTGCCCTCCGCCTCGATGGTCACGCCCACGGAGCCCAGGATGTGCCCCGCATCGTGAAAGGTCCCGCGGAAAACACCCTTTGGATCCATGTCGAAGGGCCGTTCGATGCCGCGGACTTCGAACGCTTCCTCGATGTCATCCAGCTCGCGATGCTCGAAAAGCGGATACTCCGCGATGCCGTGCTCGATGCGCTTCGCCTGCATCACGTTCACCGAGTTGTGGAGCATCGCGCCCGCGAGTTCGGCGGTTTCCGCTGATAGAAAAACCTTCGCCTGGGGCTGGCCCTGGAGGAAAACCGGCAAGGTCCCCACGTGGTCGAGGTGCGAGTGGGTGATGATGATGGAATCCGCCGATCCCGCCGCGAGAAACTCATAATGGGGGATGGCCTCCGAGCCTTCGTGTTTCGGATGCATGCCGGCGTCGAGGACGACCTTGGCCTTGCCGGATTTGAGCAAATACGAATTCGCGCCGATACCGGCGTGGCGACAGAGACTTTTGAAAATCATGATAAAGCTGGAAAGCAGGCGGACCATGGTGGTCCCGCGAGGTCATGTCAACCCACCCGCTTGACGCGAAAACGCGGGGCACTAGGCTCGCCGCCTTGTCCACCCATCCCCAACTTGCCGTCGTCGGCGGTGGCCCCGCCGGCCTGCGCGCCGCCGAAGTCGCTGCGGCGGGCGGACTGGAAGTCACGCTTTTCGATGGCAAACCCTCGGTCGGCAGGAAATTCCTCGTCGCCGGAAAAGGCGGGCTCAACCTCACCCACGGCGAGCCGCTGGACCGGTTTGCCACCCGCTACTCCGGCCCGGACCAGCCTGCGGAAATCTGGGAAAAGCTCATTGCCGGATTCGATCCCGCCTCCCTTCGCGAGTGGGCGGCGGGCCTCGGGGTGGAAACCTTCCAAGCCACCAGCGGCCGCGTTTACCCCAAGGCGCTCAAGGCCGCCCCACTCCTCCGGCGCTGGATCGAACGCCTGCGGGGACTCGGTGTCCGCTTTGAAATGAACCACCGCCTCACCTCGGTCTCGCCGGGAAATCCCCATCAACTTGGCTTTTCCAACGGCACGACCTTCGCCGCCGACGCCGTCATCCTCGCCCTCGGCGGCGGCTCGTGGGCGAAAACCGGGTCCGACGGCAAATGGACGGAAATTTTCCAACAACTCGGCATCGCCTGCCATCCGCTCGCCCCGGCGAACTGCGGCTGGGAGCACGAATGGTCGCCCGCAATCCTCGAAGCCGCCGAGGGCAAGCCCTTGAAAAACATCCATGTCACCGCCGGCGACCAAACCGCCACCGGCGAGCTCATGGTCACCCGCTACGGCCTCGAGGGCGGCACCATCTATCAACTCGGAGCCGTCCTCCGCGCGATGCCTGAGCCCGCCATCGCCATCGACTTCAAACCCACCTTCACCCGCGACCAACTTGTCGCGAAGATGGAATCCGTCCGCCGGGACTTTCTATCAGAGGCAAGGATCCGTTGGAAATTGAGCGAACCCGCGCACGCCATCCTGTCCCGACAAACCTGGACCAATGCCGACGATCTCGCCCGCGAGGTGAAACACTGTGTCATCCCGCTCGCCCGTCCGCGCCCCATCGACGAGGCGATTTCCTCCGCCGGAGGTGTCTGTTGGAAGGAACTCGACGAATCCATGATGCTGCGACAAGCACCCGGCATCTTCGTCGCCGGGGAAATGATCGATTGGGAAGCACCAACCGGCGGCTACCTCATGCAAGGCTGCTTCGCCACCGCCACCCGCGCCGCGACCTCGGCCGTCGAGTGGCTCTCAAGGTAAACGTGGTTGCGGCGTCTCGCCGCAACGTCTTGCTTCCATCAGATCTGAAATCCTTTCCGAAAGATCGGCGAAAGCAGGTGTCGTTGCGGCGAGACGCCACAACCACGTTCAGACGACGATTCTGAAAACCTCGGATTCGTGCGATTCGCAAGATTCCTGGTTCCCGAACCTTCATGGATTAGCGATTTCAAACAGGCGGACTGAAGATCCGCGCTCCGCTTTCAAGTTCATCTCTCAAGGTAGCTCGGACCATGGGACCCTGATCTGTGAGCCGGATGATTTCGGCTGGTCGCACGTACAAGAATGTGGCAAGGAAGGGGAATGAACTGGCTGAGATCTTGTTCGCCGAAGAAACACACCGCTAATGATATTCTCCAATGTGAATCCGCGAGGACCGACCCCATTCACGGCCAGACCCCATTCACGGCCAGCGCAGTGAAATCACCCAGACTGCCAGCGGCTATGGCACGGCCTATTACTACTACCTTTACGACGGCATCCACCTGCTCGACCGCCGCAGCGGCAGTTCAAATCCGGTCAGTGCCACCATCGACCGCCGCTACTTCTCCCAAGGCGAGCAACGCAAGAACGGCAGCAACTGGGATAGCTACTACTACACCCGCGACCATCTCGGCAGCATCCGCGAGGTCGTAAAGGCCGACGGCACCCTCGCCGCGAGATACGACTACGACCCCTACGGCAAACGCCAGACCCAATACCAATCCGCCACCTACTCCGGTGGCTGCGACCTCGGCTTCACTGGTCACATCACCCAGCAGAGTGCGGTGATCGGACAAGGGGAACTTTTGCTGACATTCTTCCGAGCGTATAATCCGGAGTTGGGGAGATGGCTCTCCACAGACCCAATTAGGGAAATGGGTGGGTTGAATTTATATGAGTATGCACAAGGTAATCCAATAATGTTGATGGATCCACTTGGATTGGAAGTAATTATCATCGATGATATGTCTAAAAAAATAATTGCGTGGCTAAAGTTGGCCGATCCAGATCTCAAAAAAATGATTGAAGATCTAGAAAGTTCAGGGCATAAGCATTATGTTAAGTGTGATACTGATCCAAAAAATCCTTTGTGGAAAGCAATTACCCAGTCAATAGTGGGGAACACTGAGGAAGAGAAGAATGAAACAAACGGAGTAGGAACTGACACCTATGTTAATGGCGCCAAGGTGATTAATACATATTCGAATGGACAGCGACTAACGCCTACAGACGTATTGGCTCATGAGTTGCAACATGCTTGGGATCTCGACAAAGGACTCATCAACAGAGCGCCTAATCCGAAAACTGGAAATTGGTGTTCAGAAGAGCGAGCAGTTCGAACTCAAAATATTGCTAGAAAAGCACTGAAATTGGATTTGCTTGAAACTTATGGTGATCCTGGTAAAGGCGGTAAAAAGGTAGAGGACTTTGATAAGCCCCTAACTAGATTTTAATTCACACGAGCAACTATTTTAGTATAAGTTGGATAATAATCAACAAACTATCAAATTTTATCAAATTAATAGATGAAAAAAATAACATATATGTTGGCTTTTCTCTTTTGCTCATCGCTTGTTGCGATAAGACCACAAGCACTTGCCGATGACAACCTAAGGGCGTCAAATCGATTATCTAATTTTGAAATATACGAATTATTGCATCTTGCACAACTACCTCGGATAAACTTCGCTAAGGAGCCACTGGCGGACGCATTAAAATTTCTAGAAGGTCGAATCAAAGATGTATGTATTCAATCCAATCACGAAGTTATACAGGTGGTTATTGATAAATCCTTGAGCGAAAAAATTTCAAAATCTCTCGTCACGGCGAAGTTTGATAATATTTCGATTCTGGAAATTTTACTATACTTAAGTCGCAAGTCGGATGTTAAATTTAAAGTAGGTGAGAATTCAATAGTTTTCGATTAAGGGTTCAAGCGTAAGCGGTCAACATGAACGGGGTCAGTCCTTGGATTTTAATGTCAAATTCTGTTAGTTTGCCTCCGTAAATGGCCATCAGAGTACACGGATTAACAACTTTTGTGAACCGGAGAGCATTGACCCCACAGATAACACCACTGATCGTCGCCGGAGAAATGATCGACTGGGAGGCGCCGACCGGCGGCTACCTCATGCAAGACTGCTACGCCACCGCCACCCGCGCCGCCACCTCGGCCGTGGGCTGGCTCTCAAGGTAGCTCGCGGCCTTCGAGGATCGCTTGCGAAAATGGATCACCTGCCGCTGCGAATTCCCGCAGGTGGATCATTGCCAGCTCTCTAACATCCGGTGAAGGGTTTTCGAGCGCCGGAACCAGCACCTGCCATTCGGAATAGCGCCCCAGCATCGCCCTCGCCTCTTCCAGGGACGCGACCGGAAGACGTTTCTTGTAATCCGCGCGGACCACGGATTCGAGATGTTCGATGTCTTTCAAGTCCTTGTCCCGGCCCGTCTCCAATTTGCTTTGGATCAAGTCCAGAGGGTCGGGTATCAAGGTTCCGTCTCCACTGCGGGATGTTCGTGATACCACTTCGTCGAAATCATCGATCTCGAATTCGTTGGGCTTGCGAAAGATATCGAGCGGGCAATCGAGTCCCAGGACTCTAACCATTCCGGTTTCGAGAACCGCCTCGCCGATTTCAGCTTCGGAGATTTTGACCCATCCTGGAAGGCGGTGAACCGTCGCGGTTTCCATTTTCTCACAGACCGCCCTGATGACGCTGGCCCATTCTTCCGCCGTGGCCATCGGGTCCAGCCAAATGTCCGCATCCTGCGTGTGGCGCGTGTAACCGTGAGCGATCACCGCGATACCACCGAGAATCACCACCCGGTGGCTTTCCGTCAGGTGGTCGATGAAAGTTTGAACCGTTCCAGCCATAATGTTTCACTTGCCTTCACTTTTTCGGAAATCTCGAGATAGTCCGAAACCGAATCCGGATTCGTCAGCCACGGCACGCTGTTGTCCATGTCGATCTTGCTTTTCGGCGGGCGCGGTCCACGGGCGGCCATGTATTTCCGCCGGGCGATGCGCGACGGCGAAGTCCTCCTGCAAGCGCCGGATCGGGGGATGATACTGGGTCAGGTCCACGGCGGGAAATCTAGCATGCATCCCCGGATTGGAAAGCTCCAAGGTCGGTGCGGTTCATGCCACCGGCTCCAGCACCGGCCAGATCGGCGGGCGGGACGAGAGGAACTTGACCTGCTCCGTCTGATCCGGGGTGACCACCCCGACCATCGTGTTCAACTCCTCGGGGGCGAGGCTCTGCGTCATCAACATGAAATCGTTGTAGAAATGGTTGTCCGTGCCCCGCAGCCACAGGATCAGGTGGAGGTCCGTTTCGGAAATTTCCCCGCTGTCCGGGTCTTGGGCATGAAACGCGTAAACTCCCAGCGGAACCCGCCGCTTCGTGCAAAAGTCGCGAATCCCGACGAGCAATTCCTGCGGCATTCCTTCCGGAAGCACGGTATGCAAGGTAAGCGTCCTCGGTTCACCTGACGATGGACGGGCTTCGGTGAGGTCGCCTTCCAGCAGGCGGGAAATGCCTTCCGGTCGGATGATGACCCGGACCTGCGGGCTGGCATACACGCGGATGGGATTTTCCGACGTCTGCAAAAGCCCCAGCAACTGCCTGGCCTCCATCCCGGCAACGACGCTCGCCTGGCCGGATGGCAGCCTTTCCAGCATTCTCGCCGCCACCGACTCGCTGGTGAAAACCGGGACGAAATCCCCGTCGCTGTCGTGGTAACTGCGCCACTCGAAATCCTCGCCCACCTCGTGCATGCCTTCCTCCATTCCCTCGCCCGGGAGCAGGATGAACAGCTCCGACTTCAGCATCACCCGGAACATCTCGCCATGAAATGCCGGGTTCGCGGCCCCCTTCTTCATCGCCTTTTCCAAGGCGTTGGGGGGTGGCGGATCCGGTTGCCAGGGCGGGGGGACTTCGAAACTCATCTGGCGCCAGATCGTGCATTCCCGCCACCGGGTGTGAAGAACATATCCTTACCTCCGGACAAATTCCGCCTCCCGGCGCGCGCTGCCTGCTGAGAATTTCAGGATTCCCGATTACAAAATTTCCGTTATGATCAACCGCATGGGAAAAGGTTACGAAATCCATCAACTCCGGATGATGGCCCTGCAGGGTATCGGCAAGGATCTGGCCCGCCGGGCGAAATCAAAGTGCGAGCTAACCGGTGCCGCCGGCGTGCCCTTGCGCCCCTACGAGGTGCCGCCCGTCGGCGCGGATCCCGAACTCGACCGGACCATCCTCATCAGCGAGGCCTGCCATCAGGTGCTCGAACACCCGAAGCGCCTTTCCGGCCGCGAGTGGCAATGCCTCGGCGAAATGGTCTGGAGCGAGCTTCCCGCCGTCCAGGTCGTGGCATGGCGGATGCTCCATGAACTGGCGAAGCGCGAGGACTGGGCGCGCGAGGTTCTGGACGGGGTCTTCCTGGATGAGGAGGTGGAGCAATGGGCAAAATCGGCGGAACTTTGAATGGAATTGAACAGACGGCAGTCCGAACGACGATATTTCCACGCAACTTCGACTCCGAAATGAGGTTGTTCCCTCCATGTTCAGCGCCCTCGCCGCAGAAACACCCTTTTTCCTGAAAATGGAGGCCCAACCCACTCCAGATACCGACGACGGCCGCGACATTGATTTCGCCCTCATGAAGCGCATCGCCGACGGCGATCACGGGGCCTTCCGGCAACTCGTCGAGCGCCACCAGAACGCGGTCATCGGCACCGTCGCCAAGATGCTCGGAAACTGCCTCCGACGCCGAGGACATCGCCCAGCAGGCATTCATCCGCATCTGGAAAAACGCGAAACGCTATCGGCCGGACGCCAAGTTCACCACCTATCTCTTCACGATCACCCGCAACCTCGTCTTCAACGAGACCCGCCGCAGGAGCCGCAAGAAGGAGGTCTCCTCCGACGAGCGTGAGGAAAACTCCAATCTAACCGTCGAGGCCAGCCCGGACCGCCAGCCGGATTCCGAACTGCTCCAGGCCGAGCTCCAGAAAGCGGTCGATGATGCCATCGCCTCGCTTCCCGAGTCCCAGCGCATGGCTGTCGTCCTCCGCCGTTACGAACAACTTTCCTACGAGGAAATCGGCGTCGTCCTCAACCTTTCAGTATCCGCCGTCAAGAGCCTCCTGTTCCGCGCGAGAACCAGCCTCCGCGACGCCCTCGCCGGCTACCTTGAGGAGTGAGCCGGCCCGCCAGCGGAGCGACCAACTGGAGCGCGCAATTCATCCCAATGCCTTTAAGGATTCAAATCGTCCGTTCAGGCTTTTTCCCGTTCCTGATGAGCCCGCGAAATCCTAACAAGGAGCGGCGGTATCCGACCGCCGTAGCCCATGAAATGACAATGAATCGCGGATTGCCTCCTTTCATTGGGTTTTTCATGGGCTGGGCGGACAGATTCCGCCCCTCCATGAAATTTCAATCCTTAAAGGCATTGGAATTTATTCCGCGCGAGATCTCCATACCGGTTCAGGCGGAATGAATTCCGCGCTCCAGTTCACTACTCCGCGAGCGTCACATTATTCGATACAGATGGTATAACCACCCACCAATTGGGACTGCCTCTGTCTGATAGAAACCGAAATGCCTCTTCACCACGATGCGGCCCAGACGATCTGTTCAGTGCCGTCGGTATTATGACACACGGATTGACGAGCTTCTCCTGACCCTCCGGGAAACCAACCAGGACGTTTCCGTCGCTCCGAACGGATTGTTGCCGCCGATTCACCCCAAAACGACAGGTCCGTGATCATGGGCCTGTAATCATGCATCTCCCCCGAATCCACCCATTTCAATTCCTGCTCCATCATGAAACTCCATCAAAATACCTTGAACCTGTTATCGGCTGCCACCATGGCCGCCTTGCTTGTGGTCACCAGCGGGAGGGGCATCGCAGCGGACAAGGGCGGGAAGAAACTGCTGATCTATGTCCTCGCCGGGCAGTCGAACATGCAAGGGCACGCCTCGGCGTCCACCTTGGCCTACCTGCCAAAGCCAGCGTATGTGCCAACCAAGGAAGAGTGGGCCATGATGACCAGCGGGCTCGACCGCCAGATCCGGCAGAAATCGGAAAACTCCATCCGCGAGGAACTTCTCAAGAACCCGGCCAATGCGAAGCTCGCCAAAAAGGAGCTTGGAGAGCTGGTTCAGAAAGCCTTGGCCGTTGAAGTGGAGAAGGCTCGCAACGCAGGCTACGAGGAATTCAAGAAACGCCAGGCCGATCCGGCCCGCGTGGCCCGCGACAAGGAACTGGCCGCGATTTTCACACCCAATCTAACGGATCAAAAGGTCCTCGATACCGCCGCCCTCATCAAGCCCATGAAAGACTCGCACGATATCGCGACCGAATGGGAGAAGAAGCTGGCCCTACCCGTCGGCAAGCACACCTACATCGCGGCCTATGGTGGCGTCAATCGGGGTGCCGAACCCGGCCTCGCCACCGGCCCGCTGAGCGTGGGATATGGTGCGAACCCGAACGACATCGGACCCGAATACGCGTTCGGGATGATGCTGGAGAAGAACCTCGACCAGCCGGTTCTGATCATCAAGACCGCCTGGGGCGGCAAGTCGATCCACTACGATTTTCGCCCGCCTTCCGCTGGTTCCTATCAGCTAACCGAGAATGAGAAGGGTCAGGTGGAACGCTGGAAGGCCAAAAAGGCGCTCTGGGACAAATACATCGCCGACGGAGGCACCGAAAAGACCATGGTGCAGTTGGAAAAGGACATCAAGAATCTCGAAAACCAGAAGCGGAGCTTGCAAGCATCGCTCGCCAAATTGCCCAAGGACGAGCAAGCCGCCGGGCAGGAGAAAGTCGCGGCCATGAATGCGAAAAGCAAGGAGCTCCGGGACAAGCTCATCTCCCCTCCCGGCACCATGCCTGCTCACGACCAAGCCAGCTTCTACTGGAACGAGATGATCGGCTTCGTCCGCAAGGTTTTGGCAGACCCGAAAGCCTATCACCCGGAATATGATCCGCAGGCCGGCTTCGAGGTTGCCGGCGGATTATGGTTCCAGGGATTCAACGACCAGTTCGATCCCGAGTTCTACGGGAACTACAGCAGCAACATGGTGCATTTCATCCAGGATCTGCGGAAAGAGGTCAAGCAACCGAAGATGCCCTTCGTGATCGGCGTGCTTGGAACACCTGCCTTCCGCGAGGAAGCTCTCGCAAACAACGTCGCCAACGCACAGCGCGAGGCCTCCCGTGCCCCGGAGTTGGCAGGAACCGTGGCGGCCGTCGAAAGCTGGCCTCTCACCACTCCGGAAGTCGCGATCTGGCGCATGAAAAAGGACGCCGCGCGCAGCAATGGAGACGCGGCCGAGATCGAACGCGCGGAACAGCAGTGGCCCTTGTATGGCAGCAACCAGGGCTATCACTACGACGGCAGCGGCCGCTTCTTCATCCGCTTCGGCGACGAATGCGCGAGCGCCATGCTCAAGCTCATGGGCAGGAAGTGAACCAGTTGCTTCGCTGTTAGCCAGACGGTGGGAATCCTTGCTTGTCGCCTTGTTCTATCACCTCATCGTATGAAAAGAATCGCAGCCTTGATCGCTGCCATCATTTCCCTCATGCCGGCGAGTGGACGTGGTCAGGATGAATCGAAAATCGTGGATTGTTTCCCTTCTCCGAAGGGCGATGTGACCCTTGTGCTTTTCAGCTATGGCGCCTCCGATGGGAATGGCGACAAGTTTTTGAAACTTGTGTCCCGCAGAACGCATAAGGTCATCAGCTCACTGGGTTACCAGAATGTCTTGGACGATCTCGACGAAAAGTTGAACCGAACTTTATATTACCCTGAGGCGCATTGGTCAGCCGATGGAGAATACCTGGCGCTTTCCGGCATCTGTTTACCGAGGGAATATAAGTTTTTCCTCTTTCGACATCACAACCATCAACTCAAGCAATTGAAGATTCCGGAATTTCCGGATAATCGACGCTTCATGATCGCAGAAGATAACCCGTTGAATCATCTGACGCAGCAAGAGCTGGATCAGCTCAGAAGTAAATTCCATTCAGAAAGCACCAGCCCTCTGATGTGGAAAGACCATCGCCTGTTTGTGAAGGACTCCACCTGGGAGTCGTTCTATAGCGTGGAAGGGAATCAAAAACTGGAGGACAAGATCCACAGTCCATTTGAAACCTACAGGATGGCGGTTCTGCAATTGGAAGGCAACCAAGCCAAGTGGCGTCTGAAATAACAAAAAGCGTCGAATAACTGGCGGAACTTTGACACGCACGTGTTGCGGGTGCGAACGGCAAGTGATAAAAGTTGCGTCGTGAACAATCCATCGGAAGGCAATAACGTTGGAAAGCCACAGATGACCATAAGGGGATTTCTCACGCTTCTCCCTCTCTGGTTGATCGCTGTCTTCGTGTCAGCGCAGGCGGCCATTCGATTGCCCTACATCGAGAACTGGCCCTACACATGGGTGGTTTACGGAAGCCTTTTCGGAACCATAGGTCTCGGGTTATTCATCCGATGCAGCGTAAAGAAATTCACTCCCGATCCATTGTCATTCCGTGGAGCAGGTTCGATTTTCCTTCTAACCTTCCCCCTTCTTACTGCTTTTCTCTGCTTTTTCGTGAGGTCCTTTGTCGAGCCCCTGCACTCGTCTTCTTTTGAGTATGTTGAGGTGCTCAAGAAATATCGGTCATCGAATCACCATTACCCCGCGATGCAGCTCCGCACCGAGGATGGCCGGTCGATCTCCCTCGATCTCCCCGGTCAAGAGGATCTCTGGCAAAGCGTGAAGGTCGGGGATCACCTCGCGAAACCCTTCGGAGATAAGAAGCTGGTTCCCGTCATTCGGAAGCGAAGTGGTCCATGAAGGCGATACGCAAGGCTCGTCCCTGATATCGAATCACTTCAGGGGTTGGTTCATGGCCTTTAAAACAAGTGTCATGGCTCCTCGCGGAATCCACTTGCCATGAGGTTCTTCGCGGCTTAACTGCCATCCTCCATCCAGTCCATTTCCTGAACCGGGAGTTTGTCTCCCGCCCATCTTACCTCTCGCCATGAAATCCAACAAATCGCTCATGCCTGTTGCCGTTGTCCTCCTGCTGGCGGCTGTCGCCACCGGCATCCTGATCATTTCGAAATCGACCGGAGGGAAAACCGCCGGAAGCAGTCCGACCGAGACTGCCAACGGCACCCCGGGCAAGAACCCGACCGTGCAGACGGACGATGGCTCCGTCACCGCGGCGGATCGCACGAAGAATCGCAGGGCGGAAGCGAACTCCGAACTCGTCGCCAAGTATGGTGAATCCCGTACCAACCTGTCGAAGCACGTCACCGGCAACGTCATCGGTATCCTCGAGGACGCGGTGCAGATGGGCGAAATGATGACCTCGGGTCAAATGGGCGGCTTCGGCGGAGGAGTTGGCATGGCACTGGGCCGGCTCAATGGAGAACTCCAGCTCACCCCCGAGCAGAACCAGAAAACCAAGGAAATCTTCACCGAGTATCAGCGCAGGCAGATGGCGAACCAGAAGAACGCCATCGAACAACTCCGCAAGGATCCCACCCCGCTCATGCAACTGATGCTGGCCAGCGACGCGGTTTCCAGAGGGGAAATGCAGGACGATGAATACAAGAGCCTGCAAGCCGAGACCGGCAAGCAGCTCATGGGAGTGCTCAATCCTCTGGATCGGAAGAATTTTGGCGGTGGATCGCCACTCAGGGATCCGGAGTTCGTCTCCTCCATGCGTGGCATTCTCGATCCTACACAAACCGAAAAACTGGATGCCACCATCGCGCAGCGTCAGACGGAAGCCCAGTCGGATCCGTCCGTCATTCCCGGCGTGGAGGAAGGAAACATCGCGAGCCTTCCGAAGATGGAACTTGAGAAAATCGACCAGTCGGTCGAATCCGCCCGCAAGATCACCACCGGCATCAAGAGCATGATGGATGGGTTCGGCGGTCTCAAGGATGTCATTCCACCACGGCCGGATCAAGGGGGCAATTGAGGAGGGTGGCCGGTCGTGTTGGACGGCTGCACCAGGATGGATCCATGCTGGCGCGCGCGAAGTTTTGGGGAAAGTTGCTTGATGCCGATAGTAGCTGGAGCGTCTCGCTCCAGACCGTCGCGGAGGCGTCTCGCCTCCATCATTCCAAGTCAGGGCGGGACGCCCTAACGACAATCTGCGGCGAGACGCCACAGCCACAATCAAGAGATTTCCCCACAAGTCGTGATGCGCGGCGGTCTATCTGATCGAGCTTGGTTTCTTCTCCGCCTTGAGGTGAACTCGCGCGGACTTGCGGGCTTGGGAAATTTCCTCGGGTGTTAGCAGGTAGCCTTGTTTGGCACCGCCCATCAGCCGGCCCTTCGGCTCGTCTTCCTTGCCGGGGTGATTCAATGTCAGGGCGTGGCCGAGTTCGTGGGACATGGTGCGCGCCAGCGAGCCGATGACCATTGGCTCGGGCTCCGTGAGGAGCGTTTTGCGGGGTGGTTTCCTGCCCTTGCTTGCCTTGTCCGACCAGACCCCGACGAGGACCAGGTTTCCACCCAGCTTCGCCACTCCTTGAAAGGTTTCCCCGATGTAGGGCATGCAGTAGATGTTGATGGCGGAGGGATGGATCTTCGCGGGATCGAAGAGCTTCTTGATCACCGCAAACGGATTGTCGCCGCTGTTGCCATCGTCGGTTCGTTTGCGACCGGAGATCTGGGCCAGAAGCTTCAGTCGATCCGGCACCTCCAAGGCCTTCTCCTCCACCACGCTCTCGATCACGAAGCGGATGTTCGCCTGTTTCCAGATCCGGTTGATCTCCGGCAGAAGCGCTTCGGTGACATCCTTGGGCTTGACCCAGACGTCGAGGACTTCGCCCTTCACGGTGGCGGTCATGTCTCGGCCCAGGTGAACGCGTAGCGGCAGGACCAGTTCCTCGTCCGCTGCGGAAAGTCGGGTGATGGCGCAGACCATGGCAAACACGAGCATGAACCAGCGAACGGAAGGTGGAGTGGATAGGGAGCGCATGGGAATTTTTGTAAGGTAGCGGACGGAAGTTAAGGAAATCCCCAGCCGTCAGGAAGTCCATTCAGGGCTGAAGCATTAAAATCGTGCAGAGGATTTCAGCCGCAAAAAGGATCAATAGAACGCAAAGATCGAAGAAGATGGAGGTTTGGAAAGCTGGGATGGAGACATGCTGCGAGAAGAATGAGTTCCCAATGACACTCTCGTCAGGAAGGGCATATGGAAGGAATCGGTTTTTGAGCCCTTATTGCGCCTCTTTGCGGTTAGAGTTGGCTTGATGGTTCAGGTGCGTCGGCCCCGGAAGCGCATTTGACGGGGATTTCAAGCCGATGAATCCAAGGTCATCCCAGTTCCCTGGCCTAGCCACCCTTGAACGGATTCCGGTCCGGGGCCTTGTCATGGGGCACGAGTCCCAGCAAGCGGCGGGTCAGTTGATTCAGCACCGGCTGGCGGTGGCGCATCCAGACTTCCATCCGTTGTGGTTTCGCTCCGAGGCGGGCCTTGGGTTCCAGCGCCGTGCGGCCAAGTGATAGTGAACTCGCTCCCATTTCGATGGCATCGCCGATGCTGGCATGGAGCAATCCAAGATACAGCGGGTGGTGGGCCGATGCCTCGCGGTCAAATCCGATGTGATAGGCAATCGCGGTTTCCCCATCCAGCAGGGTGACGATGAAACCTAGCAGTCTTCCGTCGGAATCGAACACACCCTTGTGCCGCACGCGGGAGCCGGCCGAGCGGGCGAATGCGCCGAAATAATTGGCATGCAGCGTGAAGGGACGAAAGCTGGCGTTCTCGTGGACCTGCAGATAGAGCCCGTGCATGCGCGAGGCATGTTCCGAGTCCGGTTCGAACGATCGCAAGGTGAGCCCTGCCTCCGTGAGGGGTTCCATGATCTGTTTGCGCACGGAACTGCGATATTTGGAGGCCAGGCTCGCGAGATAGTCTTCATGGCATTTCCATCCCGGTGCGAGGGCGAGAATCATGTTAGGTTCCGTCTCCACGCTACGGTAGGAGAGTCCCTGTAAGGATGCCACGGCCCGGGTCTCGCCGTCCGTCACGTCCTTGATCATGATGAAGCCCGTCTGGCCGCCGAGCTTGTCGGCGCGGCGGACCCGATAGAGGAGTTCGGCCACGGCCGGCCACACCGTGTCGGGCAGGACCTCCGGAGACATGGCCACCGCATGCATGCCGTAGCTGAGCAGGTTGCCGCACACGAGCACGCGTTCGCTGAGTTTCCCGATCAGCGCGGCCCCGCTGTCCGCCGCGGCCTTGTCCAACAGTTTTTTGAGCTGCGCCCGCTTGCCCTTGACCGGCGCTGGTTCGGAGCCAGCCGTCGGTCGCATCCGTTCCGTTTCCAGCCCGGCCCATTGCATCACCACCGCAGCCACCGGTCCCTTTTCGTCGCTGATCAATCCGTAGAGCGGCTTCAGGCAGCTTGGCGGCACGTCCTCCAACATTTGCAGGTAATCGCGGCTGAAGAACCAGGACTGGCCGGCGACCACGGCATCCCATTGCGCCGGATTCAGTTGTCCGATGGTTTCGGCGATCGCGAACCGGAATCCCGTGGGGCGGCGCAACTGCTTGCGGGCATTCAACCTGCCCTTCAATGTGGAGATGGATGGCATGTGCGGATTTTGTTGATGTTCGATGGCCCGGTTCCGTGGGTGTTTTACTCTAAGAGGCTGTCTGAAAAATACCCGAAGGCAGGGATCGACCTCCGGGCGGTCCTGCGAATGGAAAGTGAATGTCCGACCATGGATGGATTCAAGAGCTTTTCATGGGCGGATCCATTCGCCTCACATTCGCAGGACCGTTGCGGAGAACGGTCCCTGCCATTTTAAGACAGCCTCTAAGAACCGAAATGAGATTGAACAGGAGGTAAGGGAGGAAACCGAGGATCAGAGGCTTGTATTGGAAATTCAAGCCTGCTCTCCAACACCTTTTGAGAGAATCGACGGATGTTTATCACTCATTCATTCTCCGTTTCCTCTGCTTCCTCCTGTGGATCCATTTTTCTTTGTAGGTTTACCGATCCATTCGAAAAACGCCAAGCACCACAGGGCGGAGCTTGGCGTTTGTTAGCGGGAGCCCCATGCATGGCATGAGGCGAGCCGGTCGAGGTGGTTATTTGGAAATCGAACGGAGCGTGAAGTAGGCTTCGAGCTTTTTCCAGACAGGTGCGTCGCCGAACACGCCCGTCGTGTCCACGATGTTGATCTGATAGATCCGGTCGATCCACTTGTCGTCCTTGCCGAAGTCCGCGATCTTCATCTTCGCGGAGAGACGGTCGGGGGAGATTTCCACCGCTGACACGACGTCGTCGCGGCGGTCGTTCTCGTCCGAGCCATATCTCGGGGTGTTGGTGTAGAACCACGATCTCACCTTCAGGTTTTTCGCCAGCGCGTCGCCGGTGACGCCCGCATCGAGGGGCACGGTGAAACGCATTTTGAAACCATCATGATCGCCGCTCACGCCGAGAATGTCGGCAGCCACGGTCTTGCCGTCCCACACGATCTGTTGGAGGGCATCCTGGTATCCGCCGTTGGCGACCCAGCCGCGACCGGTCTGGCCGAGGAGGAGGCTACCGTCCGGAAGGAAGCAGGGCCGCATGACTCCAGAGGCAAGGCCGCGTGCGAATTGGACGACTGAGCCCTGATCCACGCCATTCACCTGCTCGGTTTGTACGCGGAGCAGGGTGGAGAGTGTCTGGTCGCCGATGAACATCTGTTTCTGATAGGCTCCGAATTTTCCGCCGGTCAGGTCCCATGCGGGGTTGCCGGGTGAGTTGGCGAGTTTTCCGTGGGGAAGCCAGACTGCGCCTTTGCGGATCTTGTCCTTCCACAGGTCGAAGTTCAGTTCCTTCGAGCCGGGATTCATTCCCGGCAGGCTGACGAGTCCTGAAATGTGTCCGTAGAACTTGCCTTTTTCGAGTGGCACCATTTTTGACGAGCCCACGTATTCGCCTTGGTTTTCCGCATACCACAAGCGGCCGTCCGGATCGAAGGCGATGCCTGCGGGGCTGCGGAGGCCGTTCGCGAACAGTTCGAATTTTCCTTCCGGAGTCACGCGGCAGGACCAGCCGCGATAGCCTTCCATGGATCCCATGAAAGGACCACCGGCGCGCCATGAGGTCTTCTCGTTCTTCTGGTCGTGGGCGAGGTTCAGGTTGAAGTAATAGTACCCTTCCTTGTCGCGGACCGGGCCGTGGGTGTATTCGTGATAGTTGCCGTGGAATCCGTAGTCGTCGCAAACCGTGTCGAAGACATCGGCCCGGCCATCGCCGTCGTTGTCGATCAGGCGGGTGAGTTCGGGCTTTTGGGTGATGACGATGCGATCGCCCTTGTCGTCCTCGATCCAGACGCCGAGGCATTCATAGATCCCTTCGGCAAAGAGCGACCATTTCCCGTCCCGGATGCGCCAGACTCCGGCGGTGCGGGTTCCCAGGACGATGGTGCCGTCCTTGGCGATCGCGATGCCGGTGGGTTCGAAGAGTTGCTTGCGGCCGTAGAGATCGAGCGGCGGCTGCCAGGTGTTGACCGAATAGCCGGCAGGAATCTCGAGGGGCTTTCTAGCAGCAGCCGATGGGGCGATGACGAGGGGCTGCGGTGCCCAGTCCTCCTGGTGATCCACCTTGAGTCGGGCTGCCAGGCCGCCAGCGAGGCGTGCCGTCAAACGGTAAACCTTCGAAGCTGGGGAAGGGGAGAGGCTCCACACGCCGTCCTTGATTTCCCCGCCATCGACTTTCGCGTCCGACAAACCGCTCGCACGCAGCTTGAACCGCTGGGGCTCCGCCACCTTGCCTTCCAGCGTGATCTCGATCTGGCCGTCGTCGGTCAGGTTGATAATTTCTGATAGAGTGTTCTTGCCGACGCGGAAGCGGAAGCTCGGGATGCCGGTCTTGGCCGCGAGGTGATGACCGAGGTATTCCGCATCGAGCGCCGCGAGGCGGTCGATGAAATCCACCTTGTCCCAGAGGTATTTCTCCTCCGCTGCCTCATCGGCGACGTCGGGTTCCTTGAATTCGAAGTCCACGACCTCGCCGCCGGAGGTGAGTGGTGCGAGAACCGGCTCCTTTTCGAGGATCACGCTTGCGCCTTGTCCGAGCGTGGAGGGCTTGCCGGCGCGACCGGTTCTTTCCTCGTTCAGGTTGAGGAATCCGCCGCTCCAGACCCGCCGCACCGAGAGCATCCGGGGGTCGAAGCTATAGCTCATGCCGTTAGGGAGGCCGACGTAGAGGGCCCGACCGCTCGATCCTAACAAAGGCGCGCGCATGACGCGCGGGCGCGTGGTGACCGGGATTTCACCAGGGATTTCCAGCAGGGACTTCGCGACCGCCGCCTTCTGCTCCTTGAGCATGACGGTGGCAGGGCCTGCCTGATCCTTGGCTGCCATGGTCCGGACGTAGTGCCAGACCGATTCAAGATCCGCATCCGTCAGCACTTCCGTGGAGAAGCTGGGCATGATCGCCGCGTAGGCCGTGCCCTTGGTCGGGCCTTCCTCGGCCACGGTCAGCTCGTCCCACGACTTGCGCACCGAGTTGAGGAAATAGGTCTTGTCCGCCTTGACCTTGTTCTTCTTGCCGGTTTCCGCGTGGACCGTCTCGACCTCGCGGGGCTCGGTGAGGAAAATCCCGTAGAGATTCGGGCCGGTTTTCACGGATGGGTCGTCCTTGACCGTCGAGTGGCAGACGATGCAGTTCATCGCCTCGAAGACCTGTTTTCCGCGTTCCACCGCGTCAAATTCTTCCTGGCCCCATGCCGTTGCGGTCGCGAGGACGGGGATGATCAAGATGCTTGTTAGTTTGCTCATGTTTTTGAAATCTATGGAAATTCCGCCCGAGCGGACGGGCTGGACACTGCGGAGTTTTTGCGTCGGTGGCGATTCCCGGTTTTCATGGGGGAAGGGGCCTCCAAAGCTGCTCCGCGGAGTCCCGTTAAACGACGATTGCCCGAAATTTCTTCCAGAAAACCGGTCATGCCTGTCGCCTTGATTTATTTCGGCACGGCATCCGTCATGCCCCAGAGGGTTCCCACGAGCTTGGCCATCTCCGGGTCGTGCTTTTCGAGTTCGGCACGGTTGTAGGGGAAGAAGTCGTTCCGTGTGAAATAGGCCTCGGTGCTCTCGGCGAAGTATTCCTGCGGGTTGGTCATCGCGTAGGCGCGGTCCATCCGTTTGTTGCCCTTGGCATCCTGACGCTCGACGCGGTCGTAACCACCGCTGGCCTTGGCGTTTTCGTAAGCTTTTCGAAGATCCGGATTCGAGAAGCCGCGTGGCAGGAAGCGGTCGTGATAGGCGTGGGCGAGTTCATGCAGGGTGAAATTTGGCATGCGGTGGGTTTCCTCCTCGAAGTTGTCCACGTTGGTGAATTCCACGCCCTTGGCCATGACCGGATCGCGACCGTTCGCCTTCAGCCAATCCGCGCCGGGATGATACTCGGCCCTTGATCCGGTCTTTGGATAGGGCGGGGAAAAATACAGGGGGACTTTCTTCAGTTCCGCCACCGCCGGAGCCGGAACGACCCGGATGATCTCGTCCAACTGGATTTTCAGCAACTCCAGCGCCTTGTCCATGGCTGGAAGTTTCTCTGGGGTCAGCAGGACCTTGCTGATGTGCAGTGTCCAGCCCTCGATCTCGCGAGTGTCGCGCTCGATGCCTCCCTCGGCTGCCTTGCCCCGGGCCACCGCGGAGTCATGGATCTCGGTCTTCGCTTTTTTCAAGCGCTCCGGCCAGACGAAGGTGGGAGCTTTCGAAGGATCGTAGCCCGCCATGTGTCCGGTCAGGCGGGTGACCGGCTTGGTGTATTTCAGCTCGGTTTCTCCGAACACCTCGCGGCAGAGGGCGGCGAGGCCGGGATCGTATTCGAGGAGCTCGACGCGGGTGTTGACGTGGTTGTGGTCGTGGTCGTCCTCGCGGTTGTTGTCGAACCACGATTGCACGCCTTCCGCGAAATACTCGCGGCTGTTCACCGCCGCGTATTTTCCCTTCCAGAGACCGGCCTTCATCGCGGCGTCGTAGGTTTTTTGCAGGCGGCCGTCGAAGGTCGGGTCCACCTTGAGCATGCCGCGCAGGTGGATGTTGTGGGCGAATTCGTGGATGAGGATGTTCTCGGTGGAATACGGATCGCCCTGATAGCAGAGGAGGTTTTCCTCGCCGCATGAGCAGTAGGGATCGTCCTCGCTGCCACCGGTGCCGCGCGCACGGGCGTCCCAGAAATCCTTGGGCTTCATCTTCGAAAACTCCGGCAGATCGGTCGTGAACTCGTTCCACGCGATGATGCACATCCGCGATCCACTCTTGATCATCGCCTCGCGGACATCCGGCCGCCTCGCAAGCATCATGTCGATGAGGTGGGCGGCCTCCCGCAGGGCGTAGTCGTTGACCGTTCCCGAAGCCACGACCGGGTAGCCGGTGGCGTCGATGTATTTCTTGTAGAATGCCGGTGCGCCGAGCGCGGCGGGTGGGGCGGTGATCTCGCGGATTGCTTGCGGGGTTTCCGCGTGGACCGGAGCGAGGGTGGCGGTTAGAAATAGGGAAAGGAAAATGGGAAAATGTCGCATCGGTGATCTTGTTTGTTTCCTGAGGATTCGCCCTAAACGTCGGATGAAGGGGGAATCCTTCACGATCACCCGGATTCCCGTGTGTCCGCACGACATGGAAATGGAATCAACCTGAATGGGAAAATGCGAACCGCGAATGGACGCCAATAAACGCGAACTCCCGGTAACTTGGAGCATCGAGTTCTTCAACCTAAGGGTGAGTCAATTGATCTTGGTAACTCATTGGTATTCAGTATTTTATTGGCGTCGATTTGCATCGATTCGAGGTTTCTGTTTTCCCTCTCCTGGATCAGCCATACCTCGCCTGATCAGCGCGGCGAATTCAAAAAAAACCGGCCCGGGGCATGCGCCACCGGGCCGGAGGGTTAGGTTGATGACGAAGGTGCTCGACTATGCGGAATTACGGTTGAGTTGCCTCGAAGAACGGCCGAAGAGCTTGCCGCCGCCCGCCGCCGCGGCCAAGTTCGATCGTTGCCGTGACGCTGTTGAGCGCCGGAGGACCGACGGGACCCGAGCCGACCACGAAGGTCACGTTGTTGTCAGCAGTGCCGACGGTGGTATCCGGCACCACGGGCGGTCGAGGTTCAGGTCGCGAGGTTGGTTCCGTGCGCCACCCTAAGCATCGCGCTCCCACGGGCGGAGATCGGCAGGCAGTTGAAGGTCAGAATCAGATCGCCGCCGCTCTGAGTGACGCCGGGCAGCCTGCTGATGGCGTTTTCGGACGGATTGGCCGCGCCAAGCAAAAACGCCAAGCCGTTCTTCACGCCGTCTCCGTTGGCATCGTCATTGAACAGCACACCGGGGCCGGCCCAGATGTCGTAGGCTGTGCCGCTGGGGGTGTAGACTAGCCGCTCCAGTCTCGTGTCTCCGGTTGTTTTTTGGAGAGTGTAGTTCGTGATCGGACTCGCCAGAGTCGGCGTGCCGGGAGATGGTGGAACTCGTCGTCAACAGGGTGTAGCTCGACACATTGTCAACCGACCCGGTGATCTTCACCGTGCCGTTGGTCAGGTTGACGGAGGTGGTCGATGTCGTCGGCGAGCCGAGCGTGAAGCCAAGCGAGGCACCGGAGGCGACGGTGATCGGCGACTTGTGGCTACCGCCCACCAGTTGAAGGGTGCCCTCGTTGACGTTGGTCGCGCCGGTGTAGTCGTTGGCTCCGGAGAGGACCTGAGTGCCTGGACCGGTCTTGGTGAGATACATGCCGGTGGCCAATTTCACGTTACCACTGTAAGTGTGGGTCTTGCCGGTATCCACGTCGAGGGTCAACCCAAGAACGGCAGTGGCGGCAAGGCGGGTGGTGTTGTTCTGGTTGCCGTTATTGTAAATGGTCAGGAGATTCCGGCTGCCGATCAGACCGCCCAAGGTCGGTGCATCCGTGAGTTGTCCCTGTGTGGCTCCACCGGAGTTGCTTGCGAGGAAGCAGAGCAGACCGGTGTTTCCATCGACGCCGTTGCCGACATTGAGGGCGCTGTTCTGGAGGGCGAGTTGTCTGCCGAGGAACAGCCGCCGGCCTTGAGCACGGTATCGCCGCTGAAGGTGTTGTCAGCCACAAGTACCGGGCTTGCACCGCCGACGATGAGTCCCCTCGGAGTGCCGACATCCACGAGTGGCTGGATTATGGAAAGAGCACCGTTGGTTCCGGGATACCCGATCCGGTAGTTGTCGCTGGCGGGAATGATGGTGCCGTTGTAGCGGCACTGGCCTCCGTTGGTGGCGAAGGATGCAAGGAAAGCATTGGGAAGGTTGGCACCGTTGGCGCTACTGCTGAAGTCCACGGTTTTGCCAGTGCCCACATCGCTGGCTCCGGAGGCATTCAGGCACACTACGAATTCGTCGCTGGTTTCGACCAGGCGTTTCATGAAGGCGTCGTCGAGGTTGTTACCCGCCCTTTGAACGATCTTGTTCGCGGCCACCGAGATGTCGCGAGAACCTGCCCCTCCACCCATGCCATTGATGTTGGCGCCTGCGAAGTTCAGGATGCCGTCGGTGATGCTGGTCGTGCCGGTGTAGGTGTTCGCTCCCGTCAGGTTGAGGATGCCCGGGCCGACCTTTTTCAGGCCGTCACTGCCGGAGATCACGGAGCTGATGGTGAGCTGGCGGTTGCCGGTCTGGGTGACGTTGATCTCAGGCGTGCCGGTGGTGACGTCGAGTGTCAGGATATTGGCGCCCGAGATGGTAAGATCGTTTGAGCTGGTGGTGAAGATGGTGAAGGTGATGTTGCCGATGGTGCGGGCGGTGTCCAAGGTGACGGTCCGGTTCGCGGTGATGTTCTTGGTGAAAAAGGCGGTTTTGCCGCGACCGTCAGCGATCGTGCCGTCCTGCCAGTTCGCGGTATCGTTCCAGTTGCCGTTGCCATCGGTGATCCACGTGCCATCCGCAGGGGGCGGGGCGAGCGTGGCTGTCACGGTGTAGGTGTTGACAATGGCCGAATCCGACGAGGTGACGACGAAATTCCTGGGACTGCTGAAGTCCAACGTCGCGCCGGAAACAGCCGGGTTGCCATCAACGGTGCAGGTCGCTCCAGTGGATAGCGTGAAGGTCGGTGCAAGAGTCGATAGATCGGAATCAAAGGGCACGGTCCAAGCGATGTTGGCCGCGTTGGAAACCACCGTGCCAATGGTGCCACCCGGACCGAAGCTCAGGATATTCGCTTGCGAAGTATAACTCCAAGTTAGCAGGATGTTGGCTGCATCTTGACCATTGAATCCCGCCAACTGAATGTAATAAGTGGTGCCTGTGGCTACAGGAATGGTCATGTTTTCGGCGAGGCCCGTATCTTTCGGAGTCGTGCCAAGCGGTGTGAGCGCGTTCAGCGAGGCGCCGGAGTAGATGCCGATGACTGAATCCCATTCCGTTGAAGTGGAAGTCGTGGATCCCAGAGTGCTGTAGGTGAAATCGCCGTTTCCCGGGCTGGTCCATTTGAACCAGACCGTCTTGGTGCCACCGCTCCCCGAGAGCAGGCTCGCCAACTTCCGAGGAGGCCGAGATGGAAGTGGTGCCGGTTTGGGTGCCACTGGTGACGCCACCCGTTTGGCCGGCTCCGGCGCCGGTCAAATCAATGGCATTGGCAAAATTGTCATTGGCGGGCGGGCCCACGAGGATGACGGTTGCCGTCGCCACGTTCGTCTTGGGTGTCGGCGACGAGTCGTCGGTGACGCGCAGATGGATCGTATTGGCACCGTCCACCATGCCGTAAGTGGACTGAAGAGTGGCGTAAGTGATGGAAGCCGGAGTGGCCCCGGTAATCATCTCGTCGTAGTCCCCGTCGTTATCGAGGTCCCATTCGTAGGTGGTGAGCGTCTGGCCGTCCGAAGGTAGCGAGGCGCTGCCATTGAGAGACAATGGGCTTGTCGTCGTAACATTGTAAGGCCCGCCGGTGATCGCGACCGGATTAGCGAGGGTGACGGTGAGTTGGACATCGTCGAAGTCAGTCTCTCCGCAGGCGAGTCCCTTGGAAAGAAGGCGGATTTCCAACGGCTGCCCTATTTGGGCAGCATCCGCAACGTTGTAGGTATAGTTGATCGTGGAGGTCGAGAAGGTGTCGACCGCAGGTGGATTGCTGTTGTCGTCGTCGGCCCCGGTGAGTAGGACGCCACCCGCGAGCAACTGCACCTTGTAGCCGTCGTAGGGGTAGGTTTTTGAATAGCCGACCTTAACAGTCAGTGTGTAGCTGGCACCGTCCTGGAAATTGGTGGAGAGAACCTGCGAAAGCCCGGAGTCTGCCAGTCCAAAGACATAGCCGACGTTTGAGCCCTCCGGTGCCTCCGCCGTGTAGTCGGCGACCGTGGGATTCCAACCGCCCGCACTGGCGCTGCCGACGACCGACCAGCTGGTCACCGAGCTAAGGGCCCCGTCCGCAGCGGCGGGCGACTCAAATCCAGGGTTGAGAACAGTGACGGGTGACGAGGCGCAGGCCGTGGTGACCCATGACAGGGAGGTGGCCAAGGCGAGGGCCGCGAAGGGCCAGCGTGGAGTTTTTGCTTATGGTTTTCATGTTGCAGATCGGTTGTTGCCGTAACTCAAAGTTGGTGGATTCTTATGATTTTCGCTGTCTGGATGCTCGATTGGGACTCTGAGACTGGCCGATTGGAGGACTACCACAGAAGACCGATTGTTCAAATCAACACCGATTGAATGTATATCGCGCAAAGAGTCGAGTTTTATTTTGCCTCGTCGGCCATCCCGTTTTTCGGGCGTGAATTCCATATCTCCGGGTTCATCTCATCCGGCGACCACACGGTCAGGTTGCGACGCTGCTGCCCAGGCGGATGATCTGGACGGGCGTCATGAAATTGGGATTGGCAAACGGGAACGGAAATAGCGAGGGTGCGGCAATTGCCGGGCCATTGCGGCCTTCCGCCAGGGATCGCCACGCACCGGGTCTTGTCACGAAAAACGGCGGCCTCCCGGATGGGAGACCGCCGTTGGTTGGATGATCTGATCAGTCGTTCTCTTAGTTCTGGGTCGCCACCGCGCGGAGGAAGAGTTTCTCCGGAACGGTGCCGCCGATGGTGGCCACCACCGTGGTGGTGTTGGCTACCGGACTGTCGGCAGTTGCCACGGTCGTGACCGTTGTGGCTCCCGGGCCTTCGACGCCGTTGTCCTGATACCAGGTCACCAGGTCGGGCGACCACTCGTAGGAGCCGGTCACGTCGGTGACAACATCGATCGCGTCGGGATCGGGGTGGGTGAAGGTCACCGTATTGCCGCTCTTGCTGACCTGGGCAATCCCGGTGCTCGATATGCTCGGGTTGGTGCCGAAGAATGCTTCGATCCCGTTGCCGAGTTTGTCCGCGTCGTCGTCACCGCCGAAGGTGGTGTCCGTCACACCGAAGCCGCCGACCCAGGTGGCGAAGTCGTTGCCAGCGGTGGCCTCAGTCCAAGTGATGTTGATGTTGTCGAAGATGTGGTAGGTGCTGTTCGCGCCGACACCGGTCAGTGGGAATCTTCGGATCATGAACTGGGCGGTGTCCGTGAATACGATCCCGCCCACTCCATCGGTGAGGGTGTAGGATTGGTGGACCCATGCTGTCCAGTGTTCCGGCACCCGTGTACGAGGCAATCGGCAACGGCGTCGGAGAAGGTGCCCATTCGCCGAGTACTGCAACTGAAGATTGTAGTTCACGGTGACCTCCTTCAAATCGAACTCGATGGTTACCGTTCCGGCATTGATGGTGGCTGAGTGGCATTGGCCGCTTGAGGCACATCGCACCGGTGGTGGAACGGACCCTTACCGCCTTGAGAGTTGTGCCGCCGCGCCATCGCTACCCGTCTGGTCGGTGAGGCAGTTTCAGATGCGAGGGGCGTGCCGCCGAGGTAAGTCGGCTTGTAGCGGCTCGTCACATCCTCCCAGTTGGTAAGCGGCTCGTTTTCCACTCGACTGATGGAGTTGGTCAGACGTCGCCTTCGAAGCCATCAAACGCGATCACCGGATTGGCACCGGCAGTGACCGCGATGACCGTGTCATCGGGAGTCGCCGAGCCCGCATTCAGCGCGTTACCGGAGGCGTCGTTCAATGTGGCTCCGGCCGCGATCCGCAATTGGAGGGTTCCGGCACCGCCAGGTGAGGCCGCAACCAGAAAGACAGCAGGATTGGCAGTCGGGGTCACGCTATTGATGGTGGCGGCAGGAGAGCCGGCGTTGTCGAAATCGGCGGGGTTGACCGTCGCTGCGTCCATTGCCTCATCGAAGGTCACCGTGTAGGTCACCGTGTCGCCAATCGCATAGATCGGGCCACCCACCGGATAGCCGAGGAATGGATAAAGGCCGTTCACGTCATCGACGATGGAGACCAAGGTCGGCGGAATGCTATCAGCCGTGAAGTTCCAGATTGTCGAACCGGCGATTCCGCCGAACGGATTTCCCGACGCGTCCTGCACGACTCCCGCATCCATCTCGATGTGGTAGTTCTTGCCACCGATCAACGGCACCGACGGAGTGATAGTGAGCGTGTTGCCGGACACGACCACTTGGGAATCAGGGAGAGTGATCGTCGTCGTCACGGTGTCCGAGTCGTTGACGATCCTGATGTCGCCGGTTCCCAGCACCACCGGTTCGTCGAAAAAGGCCGTCTGTTGGGTGGTAAGTCCGTCCAGTTCGTTGTCCACAGGATCGGTTGTCGCAATCTGCGGGGCAGTGACGTCGCCTGGGGTCACGGCGGCGTAGGACGCGCCGAAACGGATCTCATCCAGACAACAATGTCTCCCCGTCGAAGGTGATCGTGTCGAAGGTTGATTGGTCGATCGGTGCGTCGGTGGTCAAGACGGAGATAGGCAATGCAGGCAGCGCCAAATCGGGGCCCGGTTGTAGAGCGTGATAGTTCCAGGATCGCCTGAGGTGGCACCCCAGGTCGATCTTGCCGACGATCACCCCGTGTTGTCCGGTGCCGTGAGACAGATCGCGTTCCGGTCCATGTTCCATAGAGGACCGAGGCGAATCCGGCGGCGAAGTCGTCCGGCGGAACGGTATTGGGCGGCGACTGTCCTGCCGTTGACTGGAGCTGAACGCGGCCGAAGTCAGACGCCAAGGCCCGCACCGTTCTGGGGAAGCTCGTCATTGATCGTTGTAGTCGAAATTGGTCCCGCTAAACGAGCTGTTCGCGAGGACCATCGCCAAGGTGGTGTTGGTCAGGTTGCCACCCGGTGCCGTAGCCGAGGTCCACGCTGAACCAGAGGGTTGCGCCATCGTTGAGCAGACCGTTCTCGGCCAGTGCGGAGGGGCTCACCGAACGGGCACCGCCGTAGCGGTTGACGCCGGTAGCAAGGTCTCCGATCGATCCGCCGATACGCGCGGTGGCGCTCGAAGAGGGAGCCGGAGGCCACCTTGGTGTGGTTTCGCGATGGCGTTCCCAGGCTCCGGTGAGGCCGTATTCGGAAGTTCCGCCCTTGCCGTCAAGTCCCCCGCGGGTAGTCGAAGGGTTCATAAATTCCCACAGGAGGTGCAGTCACCAGGGTGATCGTTCCATTCGTCGCGAGGTTTGAGGTATCCCAAGTTCCCGCAGGCAGGCTGATGCTGCCTAGCGTTCCGGTCAGGGTGGTCCCGCCTGACAGGTCGAAGAGGGTGTAAACCTGGCCATCAGCCAGGGTGCCGGAGAGCTTCACGACCTCAATGTTGGCGCCGTTGAGATCAATCGCCGTGCCTACGGTCACGGGCGCATATCGGTCGGCGGTGACGGTGGTGGCATTGATTTCAAATCTTGAGACGGGCTGAAGGTAGGTCCATGGGCCGGTCACGGTTCCGATATTCGCCACGGTGAAGCCGGAGGGCCCGTTGGTCGTGAAATCGGCGTTGAGGATGTCGGTAGCCCCCGCGTCCGTGAGCATTACCGTTCCGATTTCCCAGGCGGGTGGGCCGTTGACGACGGCTCCGTCCCAACCGCCGCGGAACTCAACCGCAACCGTATCCGTTGCATTGAGGGTGCCTAGATTGGCCACGCTCGTAATCAAGGCGGGGGTGCCATAACCGGCCGACTGGCCGTAGAAGACGTCCTCTCCATTTGCTTCCCAGGCAGAGCCCGCATTGGCGGTCGTCGGGCCGACGTAGCCGTTTGAGGAGAAGGATGCCAGCGGCACGTAGGTGAAGGCGCCACCGTTCACGCTGACGAAGACTGCGCCACCGTCCCACGGGTCACCGGTTTCCTCGAAGTTGTAGCGATGGTTGAAGGTGAGGGTCACCGCACCGGTGGCTCCGACCACGACGGCAGGGCTGACGAGACCGGAGTATTTGATGCCAGCGCCGGCGTTTCCGGTTACCGTCCAGTTCACTCCGCCAGCGGGTACCTTGGAGGTGGCCAGGACTTCGTCGGCAATGGTACCGGCACCGCCGACCTCAATGATGGTCTGGGCCTGCACGCTTGTCACGCCGAGTGCCAGAGCAAGGGCAATGCGTTTGAAATGGCTGCCTCTGGTTCGGGAGGCAGGAACCGGCGGCAGCAGCTTGGCGCTGCCGGGCAGATTAGGGGGTAGGTCGTATTTCGGGTTCATCATTTGGTTGGTTTGCTGGTTTTTTTATCGTCTGTCTGCTGCGCGGGTTGTGCCACCCAGCAGTCGGATGGATCAAAACGGTTCTTGAGCCCGATCGATTTGATAGAGGGAAATCGGGACGAGGAACGTATGACTTGATTCATCCAAGCGGCCTGAAGTCAGCGCGTCGAGATGTTTGAAGCTCGACAACTATCCCATGTTTCGGGCAGGATTTCCACATGTCCGGGTTCATGTCGCTGAGTTGTGCCGAGCAGGTTGCGACGCACCTGCGAGAGAAGGTGACATCCGGGAAACTGCACGGGGTCATGCCCGGAGTTCTGCGTCTCGAGGGTGAATTGGGGGTGAACCGCAAGACGGTGGAAACCGCGTTGCGGCTGCTGGAGGCGGAGGGACTGCTTCTTCCGCAGGGAAAAGGGAAACGACGTCTCATCCGTCCACCGGTTGCAGGCAAAAGCAAGCGGTTGCGGGTGGCGATCCTGACCGGTGAGTTTGCCGAGACGAAATTGGACTACCTGGTTGACCTGCGACACAAGTTGAACAGGGACGGGCATCACGCCGAGTACGCGGCAAGGTCCATGAGGGAGCTTGGGATGGATGTGAAGCGGATCGCATGGATGGTGGAAAAGACGGAGGCGGATGCCTGGGTGGTCATCTCGGGTTCGGTTGATGTGCTGGAATGGTTCTCGGAACGCGAAATACCGGTGTTTGCTCTATTCGGGCGCCGGCGTGGATTTTCAATCGCAGGGGGAGGGCCGAACATGCCGCCGGCATATGCGGAGGTCACGCGCACGCTCGTTGAACAGGGGCACCGGCGGATTGTCCTGTTGGCGAGACGTCGTCGGCGGCTGCCGGTTCCGGGGGCCAGCGAACAGAAGTTCCTGGATGAACTGGCGGCACATGGGATCAAACCGACACCCTATCACCTGCCGGACTGGGAGGTGACGATCGATGGATTCTATGAGCGGTTGGAATCCCTGTTCCGGTTCACTCCGCCGACCGCACTCATTGTCGAGGAAGCCCCATTTTTTGTGGCGGCCCTTCAGTTTTGCACGAACCAAGGGCTGCGGGTGCCAAAGGATGTATCGCTGGTGTGTACCGATGGGGACCCTGCCTTTGCGTGGTGCAAGCCTTCGGTGGCCCATATCAGTTGGGACAGCCGCCCGCTCGTTCGGCGGATTGTTCGATGGGCTTCCAATGTGAGTGTTGGCAAAAAGGATGTCCGCCAGACGCTGACACCGGCGCGTTTCGTGACCGGTGGCACGATCGGCCCGGCTAGAGGGGGGGCAGGAGTTAGGAGTTAGGAGGCAGGAGGCAGGAGGCAGGAGACAGGAGACAGGAGACAGGAGACAGGAGGCAGGAGGCAGGAGGCAGGAGGCAGGAGGCAGGAGACAGGGGGTCCAAGCATCCTTCAAGGGGTGGCGATGGTCACGTTGAGGCGGGTGAAGAGTTTGCCGCCGGCTGCAAGGGTGCGCTGGATCTTCACCTGGACCGAGTCGATGCCGGGCTCGATGTCGTTGGTTGGGGTGATGATGATATCCGGACCCGCAATTGCCGTGGTCCAGCCGTTCAGGGCGGAGCCGTATTCCACCGCGATGGTGGTGTTGGCGTCGGTATTGGCGGCATCGCTGCGACGGTAGGTGAAGATGAAGAAGTCGGGATCGGTGGTGTTGTCCAATGTCGGCAGAAGTCCGATCGCATTGGTGCCCGGATCGGTCGCGCCGAGCACCCAAGCCACGCCGTTGGACACACTGTCGCCGTTGGTGTCGGCATTGGCCGCCGCGCCGCCGGACCAGGTGAGGTAGGGGGAGCCGGCACTGTTGACCGTGATGGTGGTGTCATCGAGAATCGCAGAGGTGGTGATCAAGGCAATTCCCACGAAGTCCCGCAGGTCGGCACCGGCAATGACCTCGAGCTGAAGGGTTCCGGAAGTGGTCGGGGTAATCTGCACGGTGAAGACTCCCGGCGAGGTCTGGGTGACGCTGCCGATGTTGATGGCCGAGGTGCCCGCGTTACCGAAGTCCGTGGCGGTGACGGTGGAGGCATCCATCTCCTCGCCGAAGGTCACCGTGTAGGTGACGAGGGTGTTCGCGGTAACCGGCGCTCCGCCCTTGTCGTCCACGATGTCGCCCGGTGCCAGGGTGGGCGCGACGTTGTCGAGAACCGTGAGCTTGCCGCTGCCGGTGGTGCCGAAATACGCGTCGAGAGCTCCGACGCCGAGCCCGCCGTTGGTCGCCCCGGTGGTCGTTCTGCCATAGGTTCCGTTAGGCATGCGGGTGCCGCCGATGTAAAGTTTGTGGATGGTGTCGTTGCCGGTGAAGTTGAGCTGCATTTTGGCACCCGTCATGATCGCGACCGAGGACGCTTCATCGTTCGGATTGATGGCATTGATCTGCAGCGTGCCGGCGTTGACGGTGGTGTCGCCGGCGTAAACGGGAGCAGCGAGCAGCAGCAAACTCGATCCGCCCTTGGTGAGGCCGCCGCCTCCTGTGACGGTCACCGGAGGGTTGATGGTCAGTTGGCTACCGGCCACGTGGATCACGCCTTCGTTCCAAGTGCCGTTGCCAAGGGTGACACCCGAGAAGCCGCTGATGATTTCGTTGTTCGCGACCGAAGCGATGGTGCCGCTGTCGATGGTCAGGGTTCCGCTGCCCGCGAGGGTCTGGTTGGCGGAACTGAAGAGCAGGGAATTGATCGAGGGGCTGGCGGCGGTGATGGTGCCGCTGAATCCCTTGACGTTCTCGCGGGTTCCGGGCGTGACGTAGGTCGCGGCAAGCGTGGTGAAATGGTTGGTCGTGTTCAGCGCGCGCAGTCCCAGCGTGGTGTCATAGGTGACGAAGGTGCTACCGGCTTCCATGTCGGTGCTGCCGCCGAGGAAATAGGGAATGATCCTGACGGTTTTGGTCGCATCGCTATTCGCCGAGTTGTTGAGAACTGAGGTGCCGACGAAACTGAGACCGCCGGGATCGGCGAAGGTCAGCTTGCCCATTTGGGTGATGTTCTGGCCGAGCGCGGTGCCGCGAACGAGCGCCGTGGCCTTGGCGGTGCGCGTGAACGAAGCGCCTGCCATGGTGGCCACGGCTCCGGCGGTTCCTTGTTTCACCGTGAGCGTTGAATTGCCGATGATCTTCAGGTTCGCGACGGTTTCGGTGAGGCTGGTGGTGCCTCCGGTCAGGCTCAGCTCGCCGCCGAGACTGAGGGTCACGTTGGCGGTGTCCTTGATGCGGTTTGCGTTGGCGCCAAGCGCGCTGTCCAGCAACAGGATCCCGCCATCGAGGTCGATGCTGGAGGAGTTGCTGATGCCGCCGTCGCTGCCACCGACGGTCAGCGTTCCCGCGCTGACGGTGGTTTTTCCGCCGTAAGTATTGGTTCCCAGCAGGACTTGGGTTCCCGCTCCTGTCTTGGAGAGGGGCATGGATGCCACGCCGTTGCCGATGATTCCCTTATAGATCGCCAGCTTGCCGGATGGGGGATTGAGCGTCAGGGAACTCACGCCGCCGTAGCCGCCGATCACGAACGAGAGATCTCCGCTGCCACTGAAGCCGCCAAACGTCGGGGTGGCCATCCCGGTCAAGGTGACGGGACCACCGAGATCCGTATTGAGGGTGCTGTTTTGCAGGGCGAGGTTGTGGGCAAGGGCCAGCGTGCCGCCCTTCACGGTGGTGACGCCGGTGAAAGTGTTCGCTTGGTTCAAGGTGAAGGAATTGCTCCCGAGCTTTGTCAGGCCGAGCACGCTGGTGAAGGGCGTCCACTGGGCAAGGTTTCCGGCCGTGGTGTCGATTCCCAGCGCACCGCTGCTCTTGGTGGCATTGGAAAGAAGGGTGTCGACCTGTGCGGTGGTCCAGTCTCCGCCGACGGGTATCCCGAGCGTTCCGCCCTTGAACACCACCTTGGCTGCCGAGTTGTAGCCGGGAATCGACTCGGGGGCGCTCGCCTGGAGGATGCCGTTGAATAGATTCGTCGGTCCCGAATAACCGCTGCCAGCGGAGAGCACGAGCGTTCCGGCTCCTTCCTTGGTCAAGCTGCGACCGGCGACATCCTCGGTCAGCGGGGTCGCGATCGTGGTGGTGAGGCCGGGTTTTACATCCATCGTGGCACCCTTGGTGAGGCGGAGCGCGGTGCCTCCGCTGAGGGTGGCGGTGCCTTCCTCGACGGCGAGGCCGCCGATGTCCTGCGTGCCGGCGATGGTGACCGTGTAGGCACCCGTGGCGTTGGTGCCGGCCGAGAAAACGGCCTTGTTTCCCGAGGGCCATGCCGCGGTGTTTGCGGAACCGATGAACACCGGATTCCATTGGTTTCCATTGTCCCAGGTTCCGGTGGGTTTGTTGCCATCCACTCCCCCGGATCCCGGCGTCGTGCCGTCGAGATCCCAGTAGGCTGCGGGAGTGCTTGCGCCGATGACATCCTCGAGGTTCGCGCCGAAGCGGATTTCGTCGAGGGTGACGACATCACCTCGGGTGAAGGTGATGGTGTCAAAGGTGGACTGGTCCACGTCCACCGTCAGGGTGGAGATGGCGGTTCCGAGGTTCAGGCTGGTATCCGGCTGATAGAGTTCGATGGTGTCGCCGCTTTCACCCCACGTGATCTTGCCAACGATCAGCCGCTGTTGTCCCGCGCCGATGGTTGCGCCGCCGACGGTACCGGTGACATTGCCAGCGAAGAGCGAGGTTCCAAAAGAAGAGTCGCGGAACCGGGTGGCGACGGTCCAGCCGTTGGAGCCGAACCTGCCGAGGGTCACGCCGAGGCCGGAGCCGGGCTGCGAGCCTTCGTTGACGATATGGTACTGACCGTTGCCCCCACTGAAGGCGCTGTTGGCAAGCGCGAAGGCCAGCCGGGCGTTGGTGAGATTTCCGCCGGTTCCATAGCCCATGACCACGCTGAACCAAAGGGTGGCTCCGTCGTTGAGAAGCCCGCTGCCGGAAAGGGCGGTGGCAGTCACGCCGCGTGAGCCGCCGAACGTATTTTGACCGACCAGGCTGCCGACCGAGTTTCCAAAGGTGGGAAGCGAACCATAGGCCAAGGATCCGGAGATCATCTGAACGTTGCTGGAAGTCGCCGTCCACGTTCCGGTCAAACCGACCTCGGATCCGCCGTTTCCACTCAATCCTCCGACCGGGTAGTCGAAGGGTTCGTAGATCACGGCGTTACCCGATGGTGCCGCGCTGAGGTTGATCTGCACCGTGGCCGGGGCGCTGCTCCCGGTGGTGGGCACGACGGAGTAGGTGACCAGACCGCTGGCAGGAGGGGAGCCATCGACATAGGTCGTCGCGCTGCCGGAAAGGGACGGTTCGATCAGCACGTTGTCGCGCCGCACCTCGATCGCGGGATAACCAAGGTTGTTCGTCCATGTGAGATAGACTCCGCCCGGGATCCGAAACGCGGAAAGGCCGGTGACGCCACTGTCGAAGTTCACATTGAGCGGAGGGCTCGGTGCCACGGGCATGGTGAAGACGAGTTGATAGTCGTGGGCGCCGGGTGTGGCCGTCGCATCGGTGAATGAAGGCGGATCGGCAGGCGTGGACGCGGCAATTTCCAGGCTGTCCCGCAGGACCTGGACATTGGTCGGGATTTCGGTTCCGTTCTGCCAGTTCAAGGTGACCCCCGGAGCTCCTCCGGTGGCGCGCAGACGATAGGGTCCGCGGGGTTTCACGAGCAGGGACATCGCGTCGCCCATGGCCTGGCCGATGTGGAGATAGGTCTTCGCGTTCCGGTTCCAGTGATAGCCCTGGTCCGCCGGCGAGAGTGCGACCGGCTGCCAGAAATCGAGCCCGTCGTAGATCCCGCGCACATCCACCACGCGGACGTTTCCGACGAATTCGGGATAGGCGATGGCGTCGGTCATTTTCAACTGGGCCTGCTCGACCGTGGTGTAGGCGGGGCCGCCGTCCATGCCGGTGGTGGCGATGACGAAGGGCATGTTAGGAACTCCGAGGCCTTTCGTGCTGCTGCGGATGTCCTTGATGAAATTCGCCATGTTGGTCTGATAGGTGGCGCTGTATGCCGCGGTCACGCGGTCGTTGTAACCCTGGTGCCAGGCAAATCCCGCGATCTCGTAGCCTTCGCCGCTGTAACCTGGAACGTGATCGGAAATGTGGCTGGTGACATCGTTGACGATCTCGAGAATTTTCTGATAGAAGAATCCCTTGTCCCCCTCGACCAGCGGAGTGGGATAGCTTTCCGAACTGGGTGGGAGGAAATCGAAACCAAGGCTCTTGCCACCCCAGCAGGTCTTGATCAGGAGGATCCTGCTTTCGTGGAGGTCGCCGAGGAGATTGCCGAAGCCGAGCTCGGGGCCGATGGTCACGTTGCCGGAGTTGGCGCCATAACCCACCGTGAGGCCACCCTCGCGCACGCCACTTCCGAGGGGGACGTTGCGCTGGTAGTGAATGAAGACGTCGTCACGGACCTTCCAGTTCGCACCGTCTTTAAGAAACTGGTATTTTCCGCTCGGGTCATTGGCGGGGGTCGTGATGTAGCTGAGCGTTCCCTGTGTCGTGGAGGGGGAGATTTCCCCATGGCCCTGGGTATTCGACTGGCCGGCCATGATGAAGATCTTGACCGGGCTGGTGGCAGAGGAGATCTGGGATGAGGCGAGAAGAACCAACAGGAGTGTGAACGCGGCAAACATGGATGCAGTGAAATGACATGGGCGAGGCGAAGTGCGAATCATGGCGGAAGGTTATGGCTGGATCGGTTTTTGTCTTTTGAAAAAGGATGGAAGCTCGCGGAACATTATCTTGTTAGGCGGGGTATGCGACATCCGGCCCGGGGCGTGAGCCACCGGGCCGGAGGGTTGGTATGGTTTACGAATGCGATATCCCAGGCGCGATTACGGCGTGATCACCACCTTGAGACGGGCGAATTTCTTGCCCGCCGACTGCGGCACCGTTAGGGTGACCGAGTCGGTGCCGGCACCCGATGCGACGGTGACGCCGGGATTGACGACACCCGTGGCGGCATCAGGCACGGTGTAGCTGTCCGGCCAGGTGGCCAGATCGGTGCCCACTTCGATGGTCGCCACCGTGGAGGCTTCGATGGAGGTCTGGTCACGCACGAAGGTGAAGGTCATGTCCGTGCCGTTGGTGGCAACGACTGGCAGCTTGCCGAGGTCATTGGTGTCCTTGTCACCGCCGAGGACGAATTCCACCGCGTTGCTAACACCGTCGCCATCGAAATCGTCGTCCGGATTTCCAGTGGGGGCGTTGGCGGCTTTCCAGGTGTCATAGGCCGATCCGCCAGTGGTCTGAACGAGTTTCACTTGGTTTGGCGTGCCGTAGTTCAGCTCATAGCCGGTTGCGCCAGTGAGACCGGCGAATGTCCCCGAGATTGTTCCACCACCGGTGGCATCAACGAGCACATATTCGGACTCGGTAAGGCCTGAGCCAGTCGGATTGGCGGCGACGGTTAATCCGGAAATGTTGATCGTGCCACCATTGACGACTTGATCGGCCGTGGTTCCGTCGATGTTGAAGGTCAGTGTGCCGGTTCCATTGAACGTGGCACCGCTGGAAATGGTCACCTTGGCGCTGGCGAGCGAACCTGAAACTGTCACGGTTCCGGCCGTGACGAGCGTGCTTCCTGTGTAAGTGTTGTCGTTGGACAAGAGCAACGTGCCGTTGCCGGACTTGTTGATGCCACCACCAGGGGCACTGTTCTGGATCACGCCGCTCAATTCGCCGTCCACAGCGGCCGCGCCATCGTCAACCTGGATAGGTCGGGTGGCATTGGAAGTGTTGATCGGGTTCGTAACAGTCACCTTGTGGGTTGCGGCGCTGTGACCGAGGATCACCGTCTTGCCATTCCAGGAATGAACGCC
>CAWENZ010000005.1:0-16147 GCA_963810445.1 uncultured Verrucomicrobiae bacterium
TTTACGCGGGTTGGATGAGAGTCCATCTGCCGAGAGCATGAAAGGTCCTTGCAGGACCCGGAAATGGATTTGAATCCGGATTCCGGGATTTCATCCCGGGCCTGGATGAGGCGTCCCGTCGGGACGATTGGGACGTGGCTCACGGATTCACAACGAGGTTTACCGGGGCATGGCACCAGCACACGTGAGGGGCTGTCTGGAAATTGGAGCGCGGATCTTCAGTCCGCCTGTTGGGGGTGGCTTTTTCCGGGACGCACCGACCGTCTGGCACCGTGGATCAGGTGAATTTTGTGAGTTCCTGATTTTTCGGATGGTGTGTTAGATGGGCTTGGTGAGGGTGAAGAGGGCGTGGGGCGTCGCGGGAGGAGTGGGGTGTTCCTGCTTCTATTTTCAGTTAGCGACGGTCGCAGACCGACGCTACAGGGGGGTGTCTCTCCGGTCATCGTCAGGGGAGGTGATCCGGCATTTCCGCGATCAGTATTCCGGGAAATCGAGGATTTCCTGCTGGCGGTCGAAGTTGGTCTCGCCGGTGAGTTCGCGCTTTGCCCGTTCGTAGTCCACCTGCTTGATCTGGTGGCTGCTCCGTCCGTCGATCAAGGCCAGTTCCAGCGTCCGGTCGTGCACCATCTGGCGCGTGACCGAGCGGGTGACGACGACCAAACCGCTTCCTGTTCCGGGGGATGTATCGATGTTTTCCATGAGGTCGGTTCTTGCGGTCGTTCAAGGAGTGGCCAAAGCCAGCTTCGCGACCTCGTCCTCGCGGGTGAGTTCGATCTCGGCGCGAGTGAGTTTCACCGATACCTCGGAATTGGCATAACTGATTCCCAGCACCGACAACGGCGAGATGAGGATTTGTTTTCCGGAATACCAGTGGCCGGTCTCGACCACGAGGTCAGCGATTGTCCAGCTTTTGTGGTCCACCATGAATCCGGACACCGTGCCGAGCGTGCCATCGGTGGCCTTGATGTCGTATCCCGTCACGGCCCGGGTGCTGCGGAGATGGATGTCGTCGATGGGATCGGCGTCGGAGCGGGTCTCCACCGCCGGAGTGAGGATCGGCATCGCGCCGATTCCCAAGATGCCGGATGTTTCCCAATAGGCGGGCCAGTTGTAATGCTGATAGTATTCCCGCTCCTGCTGGCGGGTAACCGGGCGTTGGGATTCGATGTAGGGACTGTTTTCAATCTGGTCCTTCGACAGGTTCACCTTGAGCGCCTCGCCGTCCGGGCCGAAGCCGTCGAATGCATGGGGTGAAAGCAGGACCTGTCGACCAGTTAGCCAGGAACCGGTATCGACGATGAGATAGCGGACCATCCAGGTCTCGTCGTCGAAGTAGAAGTCCTTCACATGGCCGATGATTCCGTCCGTGGCGGCAAGCTGGCTGCCGTAGATGTCGCTGATGTTCCTGAGCATGATGTGGTTCCTTCCGTGTCATCGGTCCGCCTGTCGAAATGACCGGCCTCTTCCTGACTACAGTTCCAAGATAGGGTGGGCGAACTGGAGGGACCATGGGGCATAACCCTACTTTGGTGGCGGGTGGAGAATGCCCCCTAATTCTCTCTGGGCCTCCCGACGCATTTCCGGAACAAGGAATGGCGGACTCCGATCCGCCTTGGGCCATGGGTGGGCGGTGAAAAGTGGTTTCCCACCGGCCATCGTCATTTCATGGGCGTCGGCGGACGGATTCCGCCGCTCCTTGGGGCTCGCTGGCGGCGATGCGGTTTCCTTGCGGTGGGGAGGCTGTCTAGCCCGTTTGCCAAAAGTTGTTTCCTCTATCCGGATTGCGCGGTGGCGTAGCCGGGAACAAGGAGCGGCGATCTCCGAATCGCCGAAGCCCATGTGAAGCCGATGAAAAGCGGTTTACCACCTCGCATCGTCACTTCATGGACCTCGGCGGATCGGAGTCCGCCGCTCCTTGAAAGGTTGCGTTTCGGCAATCTCTTTTGGCAAACGGGCTATGCTCCGGCCGAGCAGAGCTGGACCGCGCGATAGAGGTCTTCCCGATAGATCCGGGACAAGGATCCGCATGTGACATCGGGGAGGATGCCGATGCTTCGGAGGCCCGCGAGCACCCAGGAGGCCTTCTCGACGGTGGGGCAGTTGACGGAATCCCCATGGAAGATATAAAAGTTAGAGGCGCTGGTGAAGCCGGCGCCGGTGTCGAAATTCGTGCCCAGGCTGTTTCTCAGGACCTCCTCCGGAGCACCGGTGTATTCCTTCATCGCGAGGATCGAGACCATCTCATCATGAAATGCGGGGTCCTGGCATTTCTTGCAGGAATCAAGCAACGCGGCGGCCAAGGCGATGGCGTCGTCCTTCCGCTCGCGGAGGAAGCGACCCGCCATGAGCAGGACCTTCTCCGGGTGACCGTGGGAGAGATCGGATGAAATGGCGGGACACCAACCGGTGCCTGCCATCACGGCGGCGGAGTTCCACGGCTCGCCGACACAGTAGCCGTCGATGTGTCCAGCCTTGAGGTGTCTCGGCATGAGCGGAGGGGGAAGGAAAATGATTTCCACGTCCGTGGGAGCTGTCAGCCCATAACGCCTGAGCCACTGATAGAGCAGGATGTGATGGGATGAGTAGCGGTGGGTGGCGGCCAGGGTGAAGGGTCTGTCCTTTTTCCACGAGTGGGTGAGATAGGATTGCAGTCCTTCTCCCTTGCCGATGTCCGATGGCTTGAGCGAGGTCGATAGGGTGATCGCGTTGCCGTGAAGGTTCAGGATCAGCGGAACGGCGACCTCGTAACGGGATTCCGTGAAGCCCATGCCGAGTGAGAACGCGATACCGGCGATGGATTCGGCGGCGTCGAGGTCGCCATAGAACATCTTATCTCTAACAGTCGCCCAGCCGAGCTCGCGGGATAGTTTCACATTGAGCCCGTAGCGCTCGAAAATTCCCAACTCCCTGGCTACGGCGATGGGTGCGCAGTCACTCAACGGCACAAATCCCAAACGAATCTGGGAATTGTCTCCGCTCCGGTTCACTTGAGACTTTCATTGCCATCCCTACTAGCGCGTCCAATGCCAAAGATGGCAAATTGGTACAAGCCATGCTCATTGATAATTGGCTTTCAATGAGAGTGATTCATTTATGGACTGGGTTCCGGACTTGAGACAATTGAGGGCGTTTGTGGCCGTGGTGGAGGAGGGGAGTTTCACACTTGCCGCCCGGCGCATCTTCGTCACCCAGTCGGCGGTGAGCCATTCGCTGCAGAATCCTTGAGGAGCAACTCTCCTGCCGACTGCTTGACCGCACCGGGAAGCGGGTGGCCGTGACTGCGGAGGGAGAACTGCTTCTCAGGCGATGCAAGCGGATCATCTTCGAGCTGGAGCAGGCAGGCCGCGATCTCGGACGGATTGCGGCGGTGGGGCCAGACGCGGATCCGGATTGGAGCACCGCACAGCCTTTGTCACTTCCTGATTCCTTCCGTCCTTCGTGAGTTCCGGGATTGCTTTCCAAGGTGCGAACCCGTGATCGAGGCGAACGACACGACGGTGTTGCTCGATCGGCTTGGCCGGAGCGGATCTTGACCTGGTCGTGGGACTCAAGCCGCGGGGCAGGGGGGAAGACGGGTTATCGCCCGATGTTCCGTGACCGGTTGGCCTTTGTGGTTTCCCCGTTTCATCCGTGGGCATCCGACAGCTCGAAGGTGATCGAGACCATCAACGATCACCAGTTCATCATCTATGCCAAGGCGACCGAGACGCACCGGCTAGATCGAGGAGTGGATCGAGCAAAAGGGAGGACGTGGCAGGAAGCCGCTGGTTCTCGGCGACATGCAGGCGATCAAGGAAATGGCCAAGCTCGGCATCGGCGTCGGCATCGTCGCACCTTGGGTTGCCTCACGCGAGATCGAGGATGGCAGTCTGAAGGTGGTGAAGATCGACGAGCCGGGCATCGAACGCGAATGGGGTGTTTTCCATTCGCCGAAGCGAGAGCCAAGTCTGGTGGAGGAGACGTTCATCGGTCTTTGCGAGATGGCATTCGCCGCGATGCAGACCGCGTCGTCCGAATGAAAAAGAGCGGGCCATTCCGTCGTCCGAAACAACCCGCCCGTTGAAGAACTCCGACGATTGGCCATCGTCAGGAGGTGTGGCCTATTTCACCAGGAACGAGGTGAAGTTCTGAAAATCAGGCTTCAGCGCATCGCGCCATGGATAAAATCCAGCAGGTCTTTCCTGCATTTCACCATGTCGGGAGGATTCAGATAGAACATGTGGCCACCGTCGTAAAATTGCGTGGTGAAGTTCTTCCTGGCTTCCGCGGGAAGATTGAACATGTGGCTGATGGAATAGGCCACGCCGGCCGGAGGAGTTGCCAGGTCGGTTTTCCCGCCCTGCACGAGCACGTGCAGATTCGGATTGTCCCTCATGGCGCTGGCGAGGCGATCGCTGAGATTGACGACCTCGTTGGTGGAATTCCATTTCCACGGCTGAACCTTTCCGGTCAGGATCTCGTAGGGCTGATCCTCCTTGTAGCCGAGCTCGCGGCCCATGTAGTCCAACATGGCCGTCGAGAAGGCACCCAAGGCCAACGAGTAGGACGGGTCATATTCAGGATAGGGCGAAGCTTGGTTGGTGGTCTCCCAGGCGACCCGTCCGTCGAAGCGGCCGAGGACCTTGCCTTCCTTTCGCAGCAATTCTCCGCGGAAGAAGGTTGGTTCCAAACGCAGATCATGGGTGATCCACGTGGCGGCCTCAATCCCGGTCAGCGATGCCAGCTTGTCGGCGATCTTGCCCTTGGTCGTCGAGTCAAGATCCGAGCCCTTCAGCAACGCGGACGCATAATCGCCGAACGCGAAATCGGTGCTTTCCTTGATCAGCTTTTCGCGGTCGCCCTGGATTTTCTTGTGGAAATGAGCCACGCCGGTGAAGGACGGCAAATACACGATGCTGGAGAGATCGCTGCCTTGCGATGATTGAAGGGTGCCGAAGTCGAGCAGCGACGAGAGGAGGACGACGCCGTTGAGGCTCATTCCGTAGCGCGACTGCAAATGGCTGGAAAGCCCGGCCACGCGGATGCCACCGTAGGATTCGCCGAGAATGAATTTCGGGGACCCCCAGCGGTCGTGCTCGCTGATCCAACGCCGGACAAAGTCGCCGACCGACTCGATGTCCTCGTTCACGCCATGGAAATCACCCGGCTTCGCGTCCTTTTCCGCACGGCTGTAACCGGTGGAAACGGGATCCACGAACACCAGATCGCACTCGTCGAGCATGCTCAGGGGATTCTCCTGAACACGGACCGGAGGAAAGGGGGGCTGCGTCCCGTCTCCCGGCAGCTTGAGGGTTTTCGGTCCCAGCAGGCCGATGTGCAGCCACACGGCGGATGACCCGGGACCACCATTGAAGGCGAACATGACCGGACGCTTGGTGAAATCCTTGGTGTCCGTGCGCTCGTAACTCACATGGAAAATCGAGGCGCGGGGTTTGCCGTCCTCCTGTTTGAGGACGAGTTTTCCCGTCGTGACCTTGTAAGGGACCTTGGCCCCGTTGATGGTCACGCTGGATTCCTTCACCACCGGCTCGGTGGCCTTCTCAGGCTTTTCCGGAGCTTTTTCTTCCTTTTCCTTGGCTGGATTTTCCTCCGCCGCGATGGAATGCGGGAGCTGAAAGCCGACGGTAAACAACAATGCAAGGGGCAGCAATTTGCGCATGAGGCGGACGCTAGGTTGCGAAACCGGGTTTGTCCATATTCTCAATTCGTCCTGTTGCGCTGATTTTGCGGAGCCGGTGAAACAATTGTTTTAATGAGGTGATTGGTAAATCAGGATCGGCAAACGCCTGTTGCAGACAAATGCTTGAATAGCTCTTTAAGATCGAGAGTGTGATCCCAGAGCCACTGCACAATCGGGCCCAAGAATTGATGAAGAATCGCTTCGAACGAGAATGATCCAGCCAATCATCACCTCGATTATTGAATTTGAAACGCAAAGAAATATAGACAGAGAGCACTAAATACCAATGCATAGCGATGGAGTCGAGCGAGTGAATTTTGCAAATCTCACCATGAGATTGAGCAATCAGAACTCAAATCGGAAACAAGTGAATCAAACAGATGTTGGATCATTGCGATTACCGCGGACAGAGACTCAACGATAACTGCCTGAAAGGTCGCTGCTGATCTCGGGCTCAAGTTCTAATTTTTCAAACCGCGCCCAATGGACCGTGAAGAGTTCGATTCACGGAGAGCCATTCTGATGTGATTCATCCACCTGGAATCGCAACTCGAATTCTCAGACAAAGGGATTTCAGCACGCAAATTTCAACCGATTTCAATCCAGATCCGGAGGATCCCGATGGAGTGAAGTCTAGGCCATTTGCCAATTGGAGTTGCCGCGATGCTTCATGAGTCGGTGGCGCGTCTCCGAAACAAGGAGCGGCGAACTCTGATTCGTCGTGGTCCATGGTTCGCTGATTTTGAAGCGGTTTACCTCCTATCATCGTCATTTCATGGGCTTCGGCGGATCGGGGTTCGGGGCATGCCTCGGCACCCAGCTTTCCCAAACCTTACTTGTTACAATATATGTAATGCGGAATTAAATATGAGACCTTACGCCCCCCGGTTGACTGAGGGTTCCCGTCTCCTTTCAGGCTTCAGCGTGAGCGTGTCACGTTGCTGCGAGACGCAGCAACCACGTTCAGGATTCCATCCACATCACCAATCTAGAGCCTTATTGATCGCCCGGGACACATCCGATTCGGTATGGCGCCGGACAGACAAGCACCGCTGGATTACCGTCCGTTGATTTTTGCGACCGTGGCGGCGTCGAGATTGAATGTGCCGGTTCCAAACGGCTTTGTGGCCTCGCCCTCCGCGAGTTGGTATTGGAAGACCTTGAGCGGGCTGCCGCCAGCGACCTCCGACTTCAAATAAACCCGGATCGTCATCGCTTCCTTGCCGGTGCCGCCTTCCAGCTTCTTCACCGAATATTGGACCTCGTTCGGCCCGTCCAGAGCTCCGCCGATGACGACTTCCGCTTCCTTTGCGTTGGCGAACCGATGATGGCTGATCTTGTTGATCTGCACCTGAACCTCGCGACCCGGGCAGAAAACGTAAACCTTGGCCACATACTTTGCCGGACGCGCGGCCACTGGAACCGGCGGGACGACTCCTGAAGGCTGGGCCTCGGGCGTCTCCTTGAGATACTTGAGGTCCCCTGCCGCCAATTCCTTCCTCACCTCGGGCAGTCCCGTGAGGTTGACGAAATCCGCGCGATCATAGAGCCAGCCCCCGTTGCCACGGATGTAGGAAAGGACGAGCAGGTTCTCAGTGGGTTCGCCGCCAAAATCGACCTTGCCGAAATACGATGCCTTGGCGGTCGCGCCGTTTTGTTTCGCTTCCAGGAACTTGAGTCCCTGAAGCGACGGTGGTGGCGCGGGCAGGTTGAACATCGCCGCGGGAAACGGGAGTTTTTCGGAGATGATCCGGTTCTTCACTTCCACGCGGCGATGCTCGGCGGTGATGCGTTGCCACATCGAGGCATCCCGGCGGATCATCGACTCACGCCAGGCGTTGTAGGTGGTTTCAAGGGATGGGCGCAGATTCTCCTGGGCTGCTGATAGAGAGGCAGCGAGCAGCGAAATCGCAAAAATTAGTCGATTCATTGGCGAAACGATTGGACAAGACGCCCGTTCCCACAACAAACAAATTGCAGGCCGATTCGTTTGTGGGCGGCGGGTATTCAGCGATGAGCAGTATTTTGCAGAAAGTGGCGCCGATCGGCGAGGCGCGCGACCGCGAGATCCTCAAGGATGCGGCGACCTACGTTTACGAACAAAGGCCCGAAGGCGACGTGCTGGCGCATTTGTTTTTCCCCAACAAGGAAACCGCCGAGCCTCGCCCCGTGATCGTGTTTTTCCATGGCGGATTCTGGGACGCGCCGACTCCCACCCAGTTCGTCCCCCACTGCCTTCATTTCGCAACCCGGGGAGCCGTGACGGTGGCTGCGGAAACCCGCACGACCGCTCGTCATGGCACGGGCCCCTTGCAGGCGATCGAGGATGCTCGGGACCTGATCCGCTGGATCCGCCACAACGCGGACACCTTCAATCTCGACCCTAACAAGATCACCGTCGGTGGTGCGGCGGGCGGTGCGTATCTCGCCCTGCTGACCGCCATGCCGAAGCCGAAGGACCTGCCTCCGGTTGATGGATTGGATTGTTATCCCCAGGCGCTCGCCCTTTTCAGCGCGTTGATCAACACCGCGACCAAGGGCACGGCGGCGGACAAGTTTCCGGACTTCAAGACCGCCAAGCGTTTGAGCCCGACCAACCTCATCCGTCGCAAGCTCCCGCCGATGATCTTCTTCCACGGCAAGGCCGACCGGATCACGCCGTTTGACGAGGTCGAGAAATTCCGCCGCCGCATGCGCTGGCGCGGAAATTCCTGTGAAATCGTCGATTTCATCCGCGCGGATCACAGTTTTTTCAACTTCAACGTCAGCCACAAGAATTTCGAAATGTCCATCAACGCATTGGATCATTTCCTCGTCGAACGGGGGCTATTGCCGCCCGGAGAAGGCGATCCGGCGATGTGACCCGGGATACTCCCCCGCTGTCTTTGTTAGACCCTCGGGGTGAGGGGATCAGGCACAATTCCTGCTTGGCGGTGTTCCAGGGCGACCGCCTGTTCCGTCGCCCATCAACGGGCCGAAATTTTTGTCCAACTTTCGAAATTTCCAGATGAATCCATTTTACCACTCAAGCGCACCCCTTGTTTCCGGCTCCCTCCACCGGCTCACCGAGGAACACGACAACTGCGGGATGGGTGCCATCGCCCATCTTCAAGGCGAAAGAAGCCACAGGATCCTCGATTACGCGCTGACCTCCGTTTGCTGCATGACCCACCGCGGTGCCGTGGATGCGGACATGAAAACAGGCGACGGCTCCGGAGTTCTCACGCAGATTCCCTACCCGTTGTTCCGCAAGGCGGCCGCCAAACTGGGCCATGAGGTGAAGAACGACGCGGATCTCGCGGTCGCGGTTTTCTTCTTTCCCGCCGGGGACGCGGTCCAAACGGAAAGCATCAAGTCGCTCACCGCGGAGGTCACCGACAAGCGCGGTATCGAACGCATCGGCTGGCGCGAGGTGCCGGTGGATGTCGAGGCTCTTGGAAAGATCGCCAAGACCAGCAAGCCACAGATCGAGCACCTGCTGATGACCCGTCCGGAAGGCATGGATGCCGAGACATTCGAGCGCCAGCTTTACCTCTGCCGTCGTGAGATCGAGCACCGGACCAAGGACATCAAGGGTTTCTACATGCCTTCGTTCTCCAGCCGCCTGATTTCCTACAAGGCGCTTGCGATGCCCGCCGCCTTGCGTGCTTTCTATCTGGATTTCGCGGATCCGGACTATCAGGTCGCCATCGCGCTCTATCACCAACGTTTCTCGACCAACACCTTCCCGGCCTGGCCGCTCGGGCAGCCCTTCCGGATGATGTGCCATAACGGCGAAATCAACACGGTCGAGGGCAACCGCAACTGGATGACCTCCCGCGAGGAGTTCTTCGCGTCACCGAGTCTGGGGGGACGACATCGAGCTGGTGAAAAACCTGATCCGCCATGGCGAGTCGGACTCCGCCTCGCTGGACCATGCGCTGGAGTTGCTCATTCTATCAGGCAGATCGCCGGAGCACGCCATGTGCATGCTGGTTCCGCCCGCCTACCGCAACGACGAGGAGATTTCCAACGAACTCCGCGCCTTCTATCAATACATCCGCTCGTTCTCCGAACCATGGGACGGACCCGCCGGACTGGTCTTCACCGACGGCACCAAACTTTGTGCATCGCTTGATCGCAATGGCCTGCGTCCCTCGCGTTACAAGATCACCGACGACGGAATTCTTTACATCGGATCCGAAGCGGGTGCCGTGATCCTCGATGACTCCACCATCATCCGCAAGGGACGACTCGGACCCGGGCAAATGCTTTCGGCAAACACCTCCACCGGCGAGTTCAAGCTGCGATCGCCAGATCAAGGAGGAGCTCGCCCAACAGAAACCCTACCGGCGCTGGATCGACGAGCAACAGATCGAGCTCCGCAAGTTCGTCTCACCATCCGCCCACGTCCCGGAAATCGACTTCGCGCCGCTGGATCTATCACGCCAGCAGGTCACCCACGGCATTTCGCTTGAGGAACTCGACATGGTCTTCCCGCCGATGATCAAGGGGGCCCAGGAAGCCGTGTTCTCGATGGGCGACGACATTCCGCTGGCGGTCCTTTCTGACTTACCCGCGTCTGCTGTTCACCTATTTCAAACAACTCTTCGCGCAGGTCACGAATCCGCCCATCGATCCGATTCGCGAGTGGGCCGTCATGTCGCTGGGGGCCGGACTCGGTCCGGAGCGCAACCTGCTCGACGAGACTCCGGAGCATTGCAACACCGTCAGTCTCGACAGCGCGATCCTGTTCGAACACCAGCTTGAGAAAATCAAGCATCTCGATGAGCAGGGATTCCCGTCCTTCATCCTCGATTGCACCTGGCCGGCGGCCGAGGGAGCCGCAGGCATGAAGGCTCGGCTCGACGAACTTTGCGCCGAGGTGGAAACGAACATCCAGGCGGACCGGAACATCCTGATCCTTATCGGACCGCGCCGCTTCCGCCGACCGGATCCCCCTCCCATCGCTCCTCGCGATCGGAACCGTCCACCATCACCTCACCCGGATCCGCAAGCGCATGCGCGCCTCGATCGTGGTCGAGTCCGGCGAGATCCGTGACGTCCACCAGATCGCCTGTTGCTTCGGTTTCGGAGCCACTGCCGTCTGCCCGTACCTCGGCTACGCATCCGTCCGCCAACTCGTCGCGGCCGATGCCGGCAAAAGCAAGCTCGGCGACATCACCGCCGAAAAGGCGATGACCAACTACCGCAAGGCTCTCGAGAAAGGCATTCTCAAGATCATGTCGAAAATGGGGATCTCCGTCCTCAATTCCTACCAAGGCGCGCAGACCTTCGAGGCCATCGGAGTCGGTCGCGAAGTCGTCGATTTTGCCTTCACCGGAGTCCCTTCGAAAATCGGCGGCGTCGGCTTCGCGGAGATTGCCGAGGAGTCAATCATTCGTCACAGTGCCGCGTTCGAAACGATCGTTCCAGAAGGTGAGACCCTCAACCTCGGCGACCCTGGCTACAACCGCTACCGGAAGTCCGGCGAACGCCACGTTTACACCACCGAGGTCATCAAGAATTTCCACACATTCGTGAAATCCGGCAAGGCCGAGGATTACGATGAATATGTGCGTGTTGCATTGGAAACCAATCCGGTAGCGATCAAGGACCTCATCGAATTCGTGCCTGCTGCCAGTGGAGCAATCCCGATCGATGAGGTCGAGCCGATGGAGTCGATCCGCAAGCGCTTCACCACTGCCGCCATGTCCTGGGAGCCCTTTCACCGGAGGCCCACGAGACGCTCGCCATCGCCATGAACCGCATCGGCGGCAAGTCGGACTCCGGCGAAGGCGGCGAGGATCCGGCACGCTTCAAGCCATACCCGAACGGCGATTCCGCCCGTTCCTACATCAAGCAAATCGCTTCCGGGCGCTTCGGAGTTTCCGCCTACTATCTCGTCAATGCCGACGAGTTGGAAATCAAGATGGCGCAGGGCGCGAAACCCGGCGAAGGCGGCCAGCTTCCCGGTCACAAGGTCAACGCGCTCATCGCCCGCCTGCGCAACACCCAGCCCGGCGTGCAGCTCATCTCGCCGCCGCCGCACCACGACATTTACTCCATCGAGGATCTCGCGCAGCTCATCCACGACCTCAAGGAAGTGAATCCGCGCGCCCGGGTCACCGTGAAGCTCGTCGCCGGAATCCGGGGTCGGCACCGTCGCCGCCGGCTGTCGCCAAGGCCTCGGCGGACAACATCCTCATCTCCGGTCACGACGGCGGCACCGGCGCATCCCCGCTTTCCTCCACCAAGCACGCCGGCTCGCCATGGGAACTCGGTCTGGCCGAGGCCCAGCAAACGCTGCTCATCAACAACCTCCGCGACCGCGTCATCCTCCGCACCGACGGCGGCATCCGCAACGGCCGCGACGTCGTCATCGCCGCCATCCTCGGCGCCGAGCAATTCAACTTCGGCACCATCGCCATGATCGCCATGGGCTGCGTCTATGTCCGCAAGTGCCACCTCAACACCTGCCCGGTCGGCATCGCCACCACCGATCCGAAATTCCGCGCCAAGTTCAAGGGCACGCCCGGAAATGGTCATCAACTATCTTCACCGCCGTCGCCGAGGAAGCCCGCGAGATCACATGGCCCGCCTCGGCGTCCGCATCGCTCGACGAACTCATCGGTCGCCCGGAGTTCCTCAAGCAACGCCACATCCCGGATCATCCCGAAGGCAAACACCCTCGACACTCGACGCCCTGCTCAAGGATGTGGTGCCCGACCTCGCCACGCATCACGGCGACAAACCGGCAGCATCGATCTCGCGCATCTGCTCCAAGGATCGCAACGACGGTCTGACGAAGCCGGAACTCGATCTCCGGATCCTTGCCGATCTCGTGGCGGCGGTTTCCGACCGCGCAGCCCCCGAAACTCCGGAATACGGCGCGAACTCCGTCTCCCCCGAGGTTCTCGACGCCATCCAGCTGCTCCCCGACCGCCCTCCGGTCGCGCTCAGCTACGACGTCATCAACACCAACCGCAACATCGGCACCCGTCTATCAGGGCGCATCGCGGAGATCCATGGCGATCGTGGCTTGGCCGCCGGCTCCATCCACATCACCTGCCGCGGCAGCGCGGGCCAATCCTTCGGCTGCTTCCTCGTCGCCGGCGTGAAACTCGAACTCATCGGCGAGGCCAACGACTACGTCGGCAAGGGCATGGCCTCCGGCGAAATCGTCATCCGCGTCTCGGACGACGCGAAATTCGAGGCCGCCCTCAACACCATTTGCGGCAACACCTGTCTCTACGGAGCCACGGGCGGTTCACTTTTCGCCACCGGTCGCGCGGGCGAGCGATTCGCTGTTAGAAATTCCGGCTCCACCGCCGTCGTCGAGGGCGTGGGCGACCACGGGTGCGAATACATGACCAACGGCACTGTCGTCATCCTCGGAAAAACCGGCAAGAATTTCGGTGCCGGCATGTCCGGCGGCACGGCCTTTGTTTACGACGTGGACGGGAAATTCTTCTCCCGCGTCAACTCGGAGATGGTCGTCGCACTGCCGGTTAGACGCCCGCAGGATTTTGCCGAGGTCAGGAAACTCATCGAACTCCACCTCACGAAAACCGGCAGCAAACAAGCCGAGAAGCTCCTCGCAAACTGGGGAGAAACCCAGCGCAAGCTCGTCCGAGTCATCGCCAAGGAACGCGCCGAACTCGAAGCAAGCCGAGGAACTCCACGAAGCCGCCTCAATCCCGGCCAGCGCGAGGGTGGACTGAATGATGGAAATTCGCCGAATTATCCTTCTTCAGGGATTTCCAGGCCCCAGGGTTCTTGCCAGGGCGATGGCGCTGAGAAGGGCCTTCGCCTTGTTGACGGTTTCCACATACTCGTAGGTGGGATCGGAATCGGCGACGACTCCGGCTCCGGCCTGGACGTAGGCTTTGCCGTCCTTCAACAGGCAGGTCCGGAGCGTGATGCAGGAATCATGCGATCCGTCGAAGCCGAAATAACCGACCGCACCCGCGTAGGCGCAGCGCTTGTTTTTCTCCATCGAGTTGATGATCTGCATCGCCCGGATCTTCGGGGCGCCGCTGACAGTTCCAGCGGGAAAGGTCGCGCGCAACACGTCGTAGGCGCTGTGCGAGGGATCGAGCTCACCGGAGACATTGGAAACGATGTGCATGACGTGGCTGTAGCGCTCGACGATCATGAAGTCGTCCACGTTCACCTTGCCGTGCTTCGCGATCCGGCCGACGTCGTTCCGTGCTAGATCGACGAGCATCAGGTGCTCGGCGCGTTCCTTGGGATCGGCTCATCAGATCCTCGGCCAGCGCATCGTCCTCTTCCGGAGTCTTGCCCCGCGGCCGTGTGCCGGCGATCGGACGGATGTCGATGCGGCCGTTGATCGAGCGCACGTGGACTTCGGGCGAGCTTCCGACCAATGCGAAATCGCCCAGCTCCAGAATGAACATGTAGGGCGACGGATTGACAAAACGCAGCGCCCGATAGAGATCCACCGGAGGCTGGTCGAAGTCTGCCTCGAAGCGCTGGCTCGGCACGAACTGGAAGATGTCGCCTGCGTTGATGAATTCCTTTCCGGCGACGACGATGGCCTCGTATTCCGCCTGGGTGGTGTTGCTCCGCGGCCTCGGCGGGTTGCACTTTCGCCAGGCCGTTGAGCGCGGGCACGTGGAACGGGCGGTTGAGGATTTCCACCATCGCCGCGATCCTGCCGATGGCGGCCTGATAGGCTTGCTCCGGTGTTGGAAACTCATCGATGAACGCATTTGCCACCACTTGCAGACGACGCAAGCGGTGATCGAACACCAGCAACGTGTCAGCGAGCATGAACATCGCATCGGGTATCCCCAGCGCGTCGGGCGGAGGGCTACCGAGCGTCGGCTCGAATTGCCGGACCGCGTCATAGGAAAGGTAGCCGACCATGCCGCCGGAAAACTGTGGAAGCGCTCCGTGGGTGACCGGCTTGTAAGGAGCCATTTCCCGCTCCAATGCCGCGAGCACGTCATCCTCCACCGTGAAGGTCCGCGATTTCGATCCCTCGCGGATCGTGATCTCCTTCTCGCGGGCTTCGAAAACCATCTTCGGCCCGCTTCCCACGATGGACCAGCGCCCGCCTTTTTCCGTGCTCTCCGCACTCTCCAGCAAGAATGAATGGCGATTGTCCCGCAACTTGAGATAAGCGGACAATGGGGTCTCGAAATCCGCGGCGAGCTGGGTGTAAACGGGGACGACATTCCCCTGTTTCGCCAGCCCGGCGAAGATTTCCAACGATGGCTCAACCGGTATGGAACTCACAACGCGGGGTAGAATGGCGGGGAAATCCCGCAGGGCAAGCCCGGAGACGTTCATGCTCAAGGCACCACGCGCACCCGGTAGAAGCGCCTCGGGTCCCCTGCCCCGTCCGTGTGGGTGAAGGGAGTGGATGGGCCGGAGGCCATGACCGGGGCTCCGATTTCCGTCCACGTCTGGGAGGAAAGCAAGGTGCTGGTCTCGAGTTGATAGGATTTTCCCGCCACGGTGGCGACGGTGAGCTGGATGTCATTTCCGACGATGGAGCTGGCAGTCGTCCTGAGAGCTGAAGCAGCGGATCGCGGATCGGTGCCGGCGGCATGCTCGGCCGCGTTGGATTGTCCGTCGCCGTCGTCATCGGTCGCGGGATTCAAGGCCACGACCGCTGCCGATGAGGTCCCGTAAGCGCCGGCGATCCCCGCGAGGTTGATCTGTTGGACCCGGGCGTAGAGCGTCGTCCCGAATGGCACGTTCACGGACTTGCTCGTCGAGGTGACGGCCCCGTCAAAAATGTCGGTTCCTCCGGGAGTCGTTCCGACTTGCACATGGAATCCGGAAACGCCGCCTTCCGGATCGCTGGCGGCGGTCCATTGGAAGGCGACGTCGTTGCCAATCACGGTGCCGAATAGAACGAGATCCGCCACCGCCTGCCCGGGCGCGGGCGGAGGGGTGACGTCATAGAGTTTGAGATACTGGGCCTCATAGGGAGCCGCTGACCACTCCGCATCCGACAAGGGCACCTTGTTCATCGCCACATAGAGCCCTTGCGAGAGAAGGTCGCTTCCGGAAACTCCTCCGGGAATCAGGAACACGTCCCTGCGCGTGGGATCCACTCCCAGATAGGCGGCGATGTTTTTCAAGTTATACTGCCGGGCAGTCTTGATGCCGAAGTCGTTCGTCCCGCTGGAATCGGCATCGATGTTCACGTTGAACTTGTTGGTGCCAACGGTGGTGGGTGAGGCATTGCGATCCAGGTTGACGAACGCCAGCACCACGTCGGATTGATTGGGCGAGGCATTGCGGTTCTCGAATTTTGCCACCGAGAAAATCTGGCTGTGCGGATTGCTGTCGTTGAGGTTGATGAAATAGCGATTCGAGCTGCGGAGCGCAGGCGAGAACTTCCGGGCCTGGCCGATTCCCTCATAAACCTTCGCGAGCTGTGAAATACCGTAGTTGTAGCTTGGATCTCCCGGTGTCGTCTTCAGCCAAAGCGGCATCAGCGAGTTATAC
>CAWENZ010000006.1:0-156909 GCA_963810445.1 uncultured Verrucomicrobiae bacterium
TTATGTATAGCTTGCTCAACTCCACGTATTGCTTTCTTCAAGTTCTTTGGAATAATTCATCGGATTTGGGTATTCGAATGTGTAACCCAGTTTTCCAATCAGTTTATCGCTGTTTATACCGATTTTGTAATTTTCAGGTTTTTTCGATAAAACCTGGTTTTGGTAAATCGCCAATTTTTGCTGCTCTTGTATAAAAATCTTTTTTTGTGGATGTCCGGGACTGCCGCAGGTCGATCCCTTTGACCTCGTCCGCATGATCGCCTGCGCGCGCATCGCCGTCCCCGGTGCCAAGATCCGTCTTTCCGCCGGCCGCACGCGCCTTTCCGACGAGACGCAGGCCCTCTGCTTCTATGCCGGAGCCAACTCCATCTTCTACGGCGACAAGCTCCTCACCGCCTCCAATCCGGAAGCCGGAAAAGACCGCGAGCTCCTCAAGAACCTGGCCTCGAAACCCTCGAACCGAATCCGTCCCTCGAAGCCCCGGAAACCGATCAGGCTCGCCCCGCCAGCCCCTGCTGCTCGACGGCGGGTTGTTGTTAGGCGGCAGCCTCACTCCTGTCGCTCCAAGGAGCGGCGGAATCCGTCCGTCCGGGTTGATGCCGCGGCGTTTTGATTCCATCACCAGCTCCATTTCTCCGAAAAAATCCATCGCGACAAGGTTGGAAGCTGGTGTTAACTGCGATCCATGACAAAGCATGTCGTATCGACCGCTGTTTCAACACTTGCCCTGGCGGGTGTGGCTTTCCTTGCTTCATGCGCGCCCTCACCCGGTCGCCGCAATGTCCCGCATCAGCAGTTCGATACCCTCGACTTGAACACGGATGGCAGGATCACCTACGAGGAATTCCAGAAGTCGAAAATGGCCCGTAAATCATCCGGTCCGCGCAACCGGTTCGCCCTGATCGACGCCAATGGCGACAGGAGCATCTCGCTCACCGAGTGGCACGAATACCATAAGCATCACAAGAAAAACTGAGTCCATCAACCGGATGATGACCCGCAACGTTTCCATGTCACGCAAGTGGTGGCTCTACCTGATCTGGCTCGTTCTGTCCATGGCCGCCGGCCTGTTGTGGAGATCCCGCCTCGTCCCTCTAACACCATTTCTTTTCAAATACGGTGGCGACGCGATCTGGGCGATGATGGTGTTTTTCGGATTCGGTATCCTCTTTCCAAAAGTCACAACCTTCCGGCTGGCCATGATCTCGCTGGGCTTCGCCTGGGGCATCGAGTTCCTCCAGCTCTATCAGGCACCGTGGATCGAGGCGATCAGGTCGTACCGTCTCGGTCATCTCGTGCTCGGCTCCACCTTCAACTGGCCGGACCTGCCGTCGTATGCGTTGGGCGTCGCGCTGGGAGCGGTGTTGGAAATAGGGAGCACCGGCTTCAGCCGGCGGGTTCGGTAATTCGAGTTTGCGAAGAAGACAGGCCGGCTGAAGCCAGTGCTCCGTTAGGCTACCTTGCTTTCAAGACCGCCACTTCCGGTAACTTCCCGGCGGCTTTTTCAAAGGTAACCCACTTGCATCCGGAGTGAATGGAATCCGCATGAATCAACCGATCCACGAAGCCCGGCTTGGCGCTCGCCAGACCGGGATGAGAAAGAATTTTCAATGCTTGCCCGGCGGGAACAATTTCGCCGGTCGAGAAGAGCTCGCGAAGCCCCCAAAGGGCGTCGGACTTTGAAATGCCGAAATGGTGTTGAAGCGCGTGATACGCCTCCGCTACCACCAGGTCGCCTACAAACACCTTGGCTTTCAACCGCCGTGCGTTGTCCAGGAATTCCTCCGTGGCCGCAAGGTGCTCATCAGGTTTGCCTGTGAGCAGGCGGATTACCACCGATGTGTCCAATGAGAAATTCATTCTCCCGTCCGCTTCCGGCCTTCTGCGATACTGGCTCTCACCGCATCCATCGAGTAGTCTGTCACCGGTTTGGCCTTATCCCGCAGAATACCAAGCCAAGGTCGCTCCAACGCCTTGGGTCTGAGGATATAAACGTTCTGCCCATCGACAATTCCAGGTTCCATTTCGATGACGTCGCCAGGTCCAACCCGAAGCGCATCACAAGCCTCCTGTGGAAAGGTCGCCTGTCGTTTGGTGGTGAGCTTGATACTCGGCATACAGGAGAAGTAATCCAGCTCACCTTACTGATCAACTGAAAAGTAAGGCGGACTGCGCCTTGGAGCACCGGCTTCAGCCGGCGGGTTCGGTAATTCGAGTTTGCGAAGAAGATATGCGGCTGAAGCCAGCGCACCATTCGATCAGCCCTTGATCTCCAGCAGCATCTGCGGGTTGTTCGGGAATTTCTTCAGGAAGAAAAGCAGGCGCTCCATCGCCTCGGCAGGGCGGTGGCCGGAGAGGCCGCGGCGGATGAGGTGGATCTTGTGCAGCATGTGGTCCGCCAGCAGGATCTCCTCGCGGCGGGTGCCGGACTTGAAGATGTCCACGGCCGGATAGATATAGTTTTCCGCGATCTTGCGATCGAGGACGAGTTCCATGTTGCCGGTGCCCTTGAACTCCATGTAGATGGCCTCGTCGGCACGGGAGTTGGTCTGGATCAGGGCGGTGGCCATGATGGTTAGGGATCCGCCGCCACGGGTGTTGCGGGCAGCGGCGAACAGGCGGCGCGGAACTTCAAGCGCGCCGATGGTGATGCCACCGGATCCGGTGCCACGGCCGCGGTTGTTCATGTTGCCGTTATAAGCACGGGCGAGACGGGTGATGGAATCCATGATCAGGAAGACATCGCGACCGGCCTCCACCAGGCGCTTGGCGCGCTCGATGGCGAGTTCGGCGATGCGGCGTGTGGTTGCGGGCCTGCTCGTCATTGGAGCTGGCGTAAATTTCCGCGCCCGGAAGGGCGCGGCGGAACTCGGTGACTTCCTCCGGGCGCTCGTCCACCAGCACGACCATGAGGTGGATCGCCTCGTCGTATTTCTCGCGGATCGCCTCCGCCATGTGGAGCAGCAGGGTGGTCTTTCCCGAACGGGGAGGGGAGACGATGAGGCCGCGCTGGCCACGACCGACGGGGGCCATGATGTCGACGACGCGGGTGGTGAATCGCTCCGGCGTGGTCTCGAAGCTGATCCGCTTGTTAGGATTGATGGCCTTGAGCTCGTCGAAGTGGGGAAGCTTGGAGGCCTCCTCGGGTGTCATGTCGTTGACCTTTGAAATCTCGACGAGCTGGGGTCCGCGCGGTCCTTCCTGATAGAGCCCGTGGATCCATTGGCCAAGGCGCAGGTTGTATTTGCGGATGGTTTCCGGAGTGACAAAGACATCGTCGCGGGCCTGTTCGAAATTCTTGCCGGGGATGCGCAGGAAGCCGAAGCCCTTTGGCGCGAGTTCCAACATGCCGTCCGCCTCGATCTTCGGACCGCTTAGCTGGACGCCGCGGCGATCATCCATGTCGTGTGGAGCTGGCTGCCGGTCGCCACGGTCGCCACGTGTCGCCGCCTTCGTTGCGATGACGGTGTTGCGGATTCTGCTGGCCGCCTTGGTCGCCACGCTCGTTCTTGCGGCGCTTGCGTTTTTCCCGCCGGCGTTTGCTGCGGCTCTCGCGCGGCGGTCCCTGGCCATCGCGCTGTTGGGGATTCTGGCCGTGGTGGCCTTGTGGTTGACGCTCGTGCTCCTGTCTCGATTCGGCGGGTGGATTTCCCTCGCGGTTAGGCGGTGAGGGTGGTTGTGGAAATGGGGTCGAATCCTGCGGTCCTTGCTCGCGCTGGGGTGCGGGCTCACGTGGCGCAACCGGCCCACCACCGGGAACCCGGCCGAAGCGGCGGGGAGATTCGTCGGATGGAGTGGAAGCGGATTCAGCCTGATGTTCGGAGGCCTGATCGACGGGAGATTTCGCGGTCTTCCTAGCACGTGAAATTTTGGCGGGCTTTTCGCCGGCCGGTTCCGGTGCGGGGATGGCCTTCGGCGTGATTGGCTCTGAGAAGGGAAGCTCCGGCGAGTTCGATTCAGGATTGGCAGCGGACTTGCCGGCGACCTTCTTGGCCGCCACTTTTTTCGCGGCGACTTTCTTGGTTGGTGCCTTCTTTGCCGGGACGGATTTAGCAGCGGTCTTGGTGGCTGTCTTTTTCGCTGCCCGCTTGCGCGCCGTTGGTGTTTCACCGTCGGTGCCTGCGATTTGGTCGGACATGGTGTCCTCGTTGGTATGGTTGCTCATCCGGAATCTGTTGGAAATTGATATGCGTGTCGCCTTTGTATTGGGTCAGGACGCGAGTTGGTCGATGAGGTCGTCAGCGACCTCGAAATTGGTGAAAACGTTCAGGGTGTCTGGATAGTCATCCAGTTGGTCGTAAAGCTTGAGAACCTGGCGGGCGACGGTGATGTCATCGACCACACAGGGTGTTTGGGGAATGGAGACGAGTTTCTCGGAAACCAATTCCAGCCCGGATTCGCGCAGACGGTTCGCGATGGTGCCAAGTTCGTTGGCCGCGGTGAGGATGAGATGTTCCTCGGGATCGCTTTGGACGTCGTCTGCTCCGGCGTCGATCGCGGCATTCATGATCTCGTCCTCCGCGACAATTTCCGCATGGATCCTGATCTCGCCCTTGCGTTCGAACTGATAGGTCACGCTGCCCGGCGTGGCGACGCTGCCACCGCACTTCGAGAAAATGCGACGAAGGTCGGCGGCGACGCGGTTGAGATTGTCAGTGGCCATTTCGATGATGAAGGCGGTGCCGGCGGGGCCATAGCCTTCGTAAGTGATTTCCTGGATCATTTCGCCGCCCAACTCACCGGTGCCTTTCCTGATGGCGCGCTCGATGTTGTCCTTGGGCATTGAGACTGCCTTGGCATTGTCAATGGCGGTGCGGAGACGGGAATTTGCCGCCGGGTCTCCGCCTCCGGCACGGGCGGCCAGTGCGATTTCGTGCGCGCACTTGCTGAAGACCCTGCCCTTGATGGCATCGACTCTGGCTTTGATATGTTTGACCTTGGACCACTTGTTGTGACCGGCCATTAGGGGTGGAAATAGGGGTTGGGGTGAGGCAATCGGGGCAGGAAATGGGGGTGAAATCACCCGCATGGCTGCGGAAAGGTGGGGAATTAACGAACCTGTGGGTGGACCGGTTGGTTGTGCTTGAGAAAAGCTTCCAAAGCCCGGTCGGGCAGGTGGGCGTCACCCCTTGAGGTGTGTCGGAATATCGACAAGAAACACCGCTCCGTCGTTCCGATGGGCAAAGACTGCGGCACGTCCGGGGACTTGGCAATTCAATTTTTCAGGCAGGAAATGAGGCTTCAAACCGCGCTAAAGTCACGATTCCGGGTTGATCGGGACCGATTTTGCCGGTTGCCGAACGGGTGGGGAGATGTCAGGTTCCTGTCGTGAACTTTACCCGAACATGCCTGTTAGGAGGCTTCGCCGCGTTGTTGCTTCCACTGTCCGCCCAGGAGGAACAAGCAGAGGGAAAGCGTGAAGTCCCGAAGGATCTGCTCGCGGATGAGCACGTGCTCGAGGAACTTGCGGTCAATGAGTTCACCGCACCATCCATTTCCAAGCTGTTTGACACGCTCCAGTTCCTCATGCCCTTGCCCATCGCGGAAGTGGATCGGAAGATGCCTCCCAGGATGCCGATTGATCGTGCGGACCTTGCCATCGAGCTTGGTTTCCTCATTGCCGATGGATTCCTCATCGTCCAGGCCGAGCAATTGAACAAGGTGCGAGGAGCTCGCGAACGATCTCACCCGTTATGGAAAGGCCCTTGGCGCGGGCGACCGGGTGAACCGCCATGCCGCCGGTTTGTTAGAAAGCGCGAAGAACAAGAATGTCGTCGAGCTGAAAAAGGAACTGGCCGCCACCCAACGCGACGTCGAGGTCGAGCTGGTGAGTCTGAGGGATGCCGATCTTGCCCACTTGATTTCGTTAGGTGGATGGATCCGTGCCCTGGAGGTTTCCACCGTTGCGGTGGACAACCAGTTTTCCGTCGAGCGCGCGCGGAAAGTCCTGCGCGAGGACATCGCCGACTACTATACGGAATCGATCACCGGACTGGAGCCGAAGATCTCCGAGCGTCCCAGATTTCTCACAATGCGTGACCTGCTGGCCGGGCTAAGGACGGAAATGACCCTGCCCGATGGCGATGAGCCAACCCATGAAATGATGGCGGAAATCCGCAAGCAGGCGGCAAAGCTCGTGGAACTCGCATTGCAACGCCAACAATGAGTCTGCCAATCGGAAAAAGGGTCGCTGTCCTCGGGCTTGGCATCATCGGATCGCGGGCTTGTGCCCGTCTGGCAGGGGCGGGCTGGGAGGTCACCTGTTGGAACCGCACCCCCAAGGGGCTGGTTGGGGAAAGCGGAACGCCGGAAGAGGCCATCGACGGAGCATCGCTGATTTCGATCTATCTGAAGGATTCGCCGGCGGTTACGGGAGGTCGTTGGCAGGGTCGCCAGTTCGCTCAAGTCCGGCCAGATCGTCCTCAATCATGCCACTCTTGACCTGGAGACGACCCGATGGCTTTCCAATGTCTGTCGTGAGCACGGTTGTTCGTTCCTCGACGCGCCATTCACCGGCAGCAAGGTCGCCTCGGCAAATGGCCAGCTCTTCTATTACATGGGGGGCGATGCCGAATTGGCGGCGGATCTGAAGCCCTACTTGTCCGTCACCAGCAGGGGACAACTCTATTGCGGCAAGGTTGGATCGGCCACCGTGGTGAAACTCGCCACCAACCTGATTTCCGCGTGCACCGTGCAAGCCATGGCGGAGTCGCTCGCCATCTCCGCCAGCCATGGCGTGTCCGCGGAGTGCCTGGCCAGTGCAGTGTCCGAAAATGCCTGCGCCTCGGTGCTGACCGGCATGAAATTGCCGATGATGGCTGCGGGAAATTTTGAAACCCATTTCTCGCTTTCCAACATGGGCAAGGACAGTCGCTACATGCTTGCGTTGGCCGAGTCCGCGGGACTGGAAACCCCGGCGATCGCGGCGGTGTCGAGGAGGATGGAACAATTGTCAGCCGATGGACTCGGCGATCTGGATTATTCCGCGGTCGCGCAACCCTATCTGGACCAGGCGTGAGCGGATTCAGGATCATCGATCTCGGACAGCCCGCGCTGCTGGAGTTCCGCGGGCCAGACGCGGTCAGGTTTCTCAATGGCCAACTCACCCAGGACGTGCGGCGCTTGGCCGGTGGGGAAGTCTCCCTGCCTTCCTGCGTGACCGACGCAAAGGGCAAGCTTCAGTTCCGGGTGAACCTCACCGAGGCGGATGGCGGCGTGCTTTGGGTATCGGGCATCCCGCATGCGGCAGCGGATCTCGAAGCAAGGCTCACCCGTTACCTGATTGCGGACGATGTCGAGGTCTCCGATCTAACGGGTGGTTTCACCTTGTGGCATCTGATGGGTGATGTGCCCGTCCCTCCTGACGGAGTGATCGTCCGGAAGTCGAACCGCTACGGTGTGGAAGGAGTCGATTGGTGGATTCCATCCGGGATGGAAATGCCATCGGGAACTATTCTTGAGGGTGAGGAACTGGAAGCCCTCCGCATTTCAAACGGAATACCCGGCTGGGGGAACGAGCTGGTGGAGGGAATGCTGCCGCCCGAGGCAGGGCTCGATCTAACCGACATTTCCTACAACAAGGGATGCTACATCGGCCAGGAGGTGATTTCCCGGATCAAGTCGGCGGGGAAGGTGAACAAGCGGCTCGACACGTTTCGTGTTCGACCCGGCCGTTCGCGTGGTCCCTGGCCCGCTGGAAAATGGCGCGGGCGAGATCACCAGTGTTGCTCCCGAGGTGGTGGGCGGTGTCCGGCATGCCCTCGGTTATGTGAAACGGGGCGCGACCGAACTTTTCCTTACGACTCCCGCTGGGGAAACGGTCCCTGTTAGCGTGGCTTGACCGATTTGCCATTTGCCAAATCCTGGTCAGGCGGGATGATACCCGGAGATGATTCAAGGGTGTTATCTTCTGGCAAGCGGTATGGCGAATGTTTCGCCCTTGTTCGCGCTGCTGACCCTGGTGCTGGTGCTTGCGGTTCTCGTCTCGCTGGTATTGGTGAAATTCAAGCAAAGCCTGCTCGTTGGTTACCTGCTGAGCGGCGTGTTGATCGGCAATTTCGGTCTCCTCTGGATCGCCGGTTTGGACAAGGGAGACCCGGTGATCTCCCATTTCGCGGAGATCGGCGTGATTCTCCTGATGTTCACGCTCGGGATCGAATTCTCTCTCAGTGAGTTCAAGCACCTTTGGCGCACCGCGCTCGCCGGAGGCGGACTTCAGGTGGGAATCACCGCCGGAATCGTGGGCATCCTCGCCAAGGTGCTGGGATTTCCCACGGCGGACAGCATCGTGCTGGGGGTGGCGGTGGCGCTGAGTTCCACCGCGGTTTCCATGATGTCCTTTCAGGATCTGGGACAGCAGAACAATCCCGGTGCCCGCGCGAGTCTCGGCATTGCATTGTTCCAGGATATCCTTGTCATCGTTTTCTTCCTCGTGATGCCCGCGCTCTACGGCAAGGGCGAGGGCGCGGTCGCCGCGCAAATCGGGATGGCGCTTCTGAAAGGTGGTGTCTTTCTGGTAGGGGCCTGGCTGTTGGGGCGCTACGGGCTAACACCACTTCTCCATGCCGTCGCCCGCACCCGCAGCCGGGAATTGTTCACGCTCACGGTGATCGGACTGTGTGCGGGAGTGGCATTCGCGGGCGGTGCCCTCGACCTGTCATTGGCGCTTGGAGCCTTCGCCGCCGGCTTGGTCGTGAGCGAGTCGATCTACAGCCACCGCATCCTGTCCGATATCCTGCCGTTCAAGGACTTGTTCCTCGCGATCTTCTTCATCTCCGTGGGGCTGTTGATCGATCTATCGGTGGTTGCCGCCGACTGGCAGAGGGTTTTGTTAGGAAGCTTCCTGATCATCGTGATCAAGGGAAGTATCCTCTTCATGGTGTTGAAATGGATCAAGCTACCCTCGCGTCCTTCGCTGTTGGCCGCCGGAAGCCTTGCGAGCACCGGGGAGTTCTCGCTGGTGCTCATCGGCAAGGCGGGCGGCTACCGGCCCTTCGACGCGAGCACCGAGCAGATGCTCCTGGTTTGCACGGCGATCACCATGGCGGCGGTTCCCTCGCTGATGAAGCTTTCCGGACCTTTCGCGAAATGGCTGGAAAACAAGGGTTTTCTCAGCGTGCGCAAGATGGTTCCCGAGTCGATGACACCGGTCAAGACCCTCAAGGATATTTCCGACCATGCGATCATCTGCGGCTATGGCCCGGTGGGTCGATCCCTCAACGAGGCACTCAAGCGGTGCGGTGTCAGCACGCTCGTGATGGAACTGAACTCCGACACGGTCCGCATGCTCAAGGGCGAGGGGCAGCCCGTCTTGTTTGCCGATGCCACCCACCCCGAGGCGCTTGACCTTGCGGGGATCAAGCGGGCGCGGTTGGTGGCATTCACCTTTCCCTCGGTAAGGACGACGACCATCGCCGTGCCGTTGGTTAGAGAGCGGAATAGCGGGATCTTCATCTTCGCGCGGGCGAAGTTTCCCGACGAGGTTCGGATCCTGCGCGGGATCGGTGTGCAGGTGATCCACGACGAGCGTGAAAGCGCGGTGGCCATGGTCAGGGCCGCGATTTCCTCCTATCAGCGCGCCGACATCGATCCCGAGGAGGTCGTCGGAGACACGATGGGATGATCAGGCGCGTTTGCCGGATGTCCGCAAGTCTCTAACCGCCGCGAGCCCGACGAGAAAGATCCCGCCCAGCTCGAGGATCCAGTTGATCCTCAATCCGCCGACCGATGAGTTGAGAATCATGTCCACATGGTGAAATGAGATGGCCCTCACGAGGATGAAGGTCATGAGAAACAATCCGCCGGCGAACAGCAGTTTGTGATTGATCCAGAACTTGTGGAATCGCCAAAGGATCAGCCCCCCAATGACGCCCGCGATGCCGATCGCCCCGAGCACGAACCATTTTTGAAACGCCCGCCGCTGCTCGTACCAGCCTTCATGCCAGGCCGCGACACGACCGATGGCGGTGAAGAGGGACTGCAGGTCGAGTTGCTTGTTGATGCACAGCCCCGTCATGCCGATGGCCACCCAAAGCCACATGGACTCACGTTTCATCCACCACACGCGAGCCGCGAGAAGAGCTGCCACCGCGTAGGCGAAGACGGTGAACCATCCCATGGGGGTGGGATCGCCGATGGTCGGCTCCCAGCGCAGTTCCTTGATGAAATTCATCATTTCGCACGGATCATGGATCGCCCGACTGATCGCGCAATCTGGAAAACCTCGCCGCCGCCCGCTTTTTTGTTGGGTTTATGCGAGGGGCATCCGCTATGAACCCGCGCGTGGCGCTTCTCCTGGCAATCGAATCCTCCTGCGATGAAACCGCGGTGGCGATTGTCCGTGGCCTGGCGGGAGAAACCACCGAGGTCCTCGCATCGGAGATTTCCTCGCAGATCCCGCTGCATCGCGAGCATGGGGGAGTGGTCCCGGAATTGGCGTCACGCAACCATTCCCTGCACCTCAGAGGCTTGGTGGAAAAGGCGCTTGCCGATGCCGGTGTATCCATGGCGCAGGTGGATGCTTTCGCCGCCACCACGGGGCCGGGGCTCGCGTCATCGCTTTTGATCGGAAGCACGGCCGCCAAAGGCATGGCATGTGCGGCGAAGCGGCCGTTTCTCGGCATCAACCATCTCGAAGGACACCTGCTTTCGCCCTTTCTCGACCAGACATCGGTCCCGCCACATGTCGGATTGATCGTCTCGGGCGGACACACCCTTTTGCTCGATGTCGAAGGCCCGGGAATCTATCGGAAACTCGGTAGCACGCGTGACGATGCCGCGGGCGAGGCCTATGACAAGGTGGGGAAAATGCTCGGGCTCCGCTATCCGGGCGGCCCTGAAATCGAGAAGGCGGCCCTCGGGGGAAACCCGTCGGCCTACGATTTTCCACGATCGATGATGCACGAACCGCATCTCGATTTCTCGTTCTCCGGCTTGAAGACGGCGGTGCTTTACACGCTTCAAAAGGAAAATGGCGAACTGCCAGTTGCGGATCTCGCCGCATCCTTCCAACAGGCGGTCATCGACATCCTGGTCCGGAAAACCCTCCGCGCCGCCGCCCAAACCGGACGCAAGAAAATCGCGCTTTCCGGAGGTGTTAGCCTGAACCAGGCGTTGCGCGCGGCATTTTTCGAAGCGGGAAAAAGCGCCGGGATCGAGATCCACGTCGCCCCGCCCGCTTTTTGCACGGACAACGCCGCGATGATCGCTTTTGCCGCACTGCTCCGGCACCTGGCTGGCGAATCATCCCCGCTCGACGGCGACATCCATCCGAATTTGCCGCTGGTCTAGCACCCTCCCGCATGTTTTAAAATCGGTCCTCCCATGATTTATCAAACGCTGGTTTTCGACTTCGACGGCACCATCGCCGACACCTTGGGTGAAACGCGGCGCATCTTCAACCAGATCGCCCCGGACTACGGGATCCGTGAGGTGGCCGAGCACGAGCTGGATCATTTGCGGCATCTCTCGCTCAAGGAATTGCTCAGTCACCTGAGGATCCCGAAGCGCCGAGTTCCGGCGCTCATTTCCCGCGGCACCGGCATGATGCGGGGCAACATCACGCAACTGAAGCTCATCGACGGCATGCCGGAAGTGCTCGTCGAACTTCGCCGCCATGTCGGGAGCTTCGGGATCCTGACCTCGAACGCCACCGCCAACGTGGATCTGTTCCTCCGAACCCACGGCCTCCGCGACCAGTTCGATTTCATTTCCTCCACCTCCAAGCTCACCGGCAAGGCGAAACACCTCAAGGCGATCCGCAAGACCTTCTCGATGCGCCCGGGTGAAATGCTCTACATCGGCGACGAACTCCGCGACGTGAAGGCTTCGCAAAAGGCGGGAGTTCCCGTCGCGGCCGTCACGTGGGGGTTCAATTCCCGCCAATCCCTTGCCGCCTCGAAGCCGGACTACATTTTCGACAAGCCGGAGGATTTCCTCCGCCTCCTTTCGACGCACTGACGAATCGACGTGTTGACACGGGCGGGCTGCGGCGACCAACCTCCGGCCATGTCGGATGACAACTTACACGTGGACGGTTCTGGAGACGCGAACGCCGAACCCCAACTTCCGGGAAATGGCAATTCTACCGGAAAATCCGGGCTGCCGCCTGCCGTGCCGCTTGCCTTCATCATCATCGCGCTGCTCGGAGTGCTCATCGTGATGGTCCTGAGAAACGGGAATCTCGTCACCGGAGGAGGCTCCAAGGCGGATCTCACCTCCTTGCAAGCCGAGGTGGACGCGCGCCGCGCCGAGCTCAACCGCCAACGGATCGCCATGGGACTTTCTCCCCTCGGTGGTAGTGCTGAACCCATCGGCGACATCGCGGAACGTCTCAAGAAGGATGCCGACTCTCTCGTCGCGCTTGCCGCCCGGTTTCAGGAAATGATTGCTGAAAAGGACAACGAGCTCACCGCCAAGAGCTCGCAGTTGCTCGATTCCGAAAAGCTCCGCAAGAGTCTCTATGATGAAAACAACCGTCTCAATGGCGAGTTGAACCGCGCCTTGATCAACGGCTCGGATGCCGAGCGGCTCAGGGCGGATCTCAGCAGCCTCAGGGCACAGCGCGATTCGTTGCTCGCGGAGCTGGATGCCACGAAGGCGCAGATGAAAACGATGACCGCAGGTGCCTCGGCCGATGACTATGCGGATCTGCAGCGCCGCTATGAGGAAACCCTGCGCGCCAAGGAGTTCTTCGAGTCCCGCGTCAAGGAACTCGAGGGCGAGCTTTCGAAGGCCAAATTGTTTGCCAAGTCCGAGGATGATCTGCTGCCGGCTGCGGTCGCCCTGTTCCGCACCTTGCGGAAACTTGAGGACCGTCCCGACTCCGATCTAACGACCGCCTACAGCAGCTTCGGCCTGGACCTCGGAGCGAACGTTCTCAAGACCGTCACCTTCGCCACCGGTTCATCGGAACTAACACCCGAGAATCAGGAAATGATCCGCAACCTCATCGCCGACATGCCGGACGGAGACCTTCTGTTCGTTGTCGGTTACGCATCAAGGACCGGAAACGCGGAAAGCAACCAGACGCTTTCCTCGGACCGCGCCACCGCCGTCGCCGAATTCTATTCCGGATCAAAACGCCCCGGCCAGTTGGTGCAGGCGGTCTATCTGGGTCAGACCGCACGTTTCAGCAGCCGCGTCCCGGAGCGCAACCAGCTCTGTGAGATCTGGCGCATCCGCAAGAAGTGATTCAGCGCCAGAGTTCGCACGCGTGGGCGGCGAATCCCGCGCCAAATGCCGTGAGCCACAACCGGCGGTCATCGGGCGGGTTTGCCGTCAGCCTTTTCTCAAGCGCGAACAGCACCGACGGGCTGCTCATGTTTCCGTGATCTCTCAGCACCTCGCGGGTTTCCGTTAGTTCGAATGGAAGCACCGCCTGAAGCGCGTCCACCACGTCCCGCCCGCCGGAGTGGGCGAGAACTTGGTCCGGATTTCCCTGACGTCTTGAATAAAGTTCGGCCACGGCTTTTCCGGCAAGTTCCGGCACCGAGCGCTCTAACTGGTTCTTCAGTTTCCCCCCGGAATTGACGAAGCGGATCTTTTCCCGGTGTTCCGGCTGGTGGGTCGTGGTGAAATGCCCGGCTTGCCAATCGCCATCGCGTCCTTCACCTGACCAGATGGCTGCGGCGGCACCATCACCGAACAAACAGAGGCTGATGAGCACGCCCGGATCGTTGTCCGCGAAGAACGCCGCGGAACAGATTTCCACCGCCACCGTGGCGACCATCGCCTTGGGATTGGCTGCCAGAAATCCATGCGCCGCCCTCATCGTTGGAATCGCCGCGCCGCAGCCGAGGCCCACCAGATCTGCCAGATAGATGTCCTCGCGCATGCCAGCCTGTTCGGCGATGTAACTGGAAACGCCGGGACAAAGATAGCCTGTGCACGTGCAGACGAACAAGGCATCGAGGTCCGCCGCCACGATGCCGGCCTTTGCCAGTGCCGCTGCCAATGCCTTGCTGGCGAGAGGGGGTGCTTCGCGTTCGAAATTCCGGTTCAGTGCCTCCGCCTCATCCCCGAAGGCGACGTCGATGGTTTCCAAGGCCAGGTTCCTGCGCTCGATTCCCGAATTTCCCCCGGTGAGGATTTTTTCCAGCAAGGAAGCGGACCGGGGCTTGAGCCGTTCGAGCAAGGGATGGTCACGCATGGTTTCCCAACAGGACTCCTGGGTGAATGAATGGGGCGGGACGGCGGTTGCGATGGAGCGGAGATACATGAATGATTTCTAACGGACGGTGGCGAGCATGGAACGGAACGGAAGCAAGCCGGCGGAGGAAAGGCCGCAGACAAGATTCCTGCCACCCTCGTTCAACAGGAGCGGATGGATGGCGCTGGCCACGAAAAGCCTGCGCTTGAAACGCCGGGCCAACAAGGCTCTCACGACGTTTGCCGCATGCTGCCATGAAATGGTGCCGTTTGACCATCGCACCAGTGGTTCAACGGCGATTTCGGCGGCCTGGAATGCCATCGACATGCCGTTTCCGGTGAAGGGCGGAATCATGCTCTCGGCATCGCCGACGGAGAGGACTCCCGGAATAGCAGCTTGCCTGCCCAGCTTGAACCCGGCAACGGCACTGACGGAATCCTCCCGGACTTCGGCATTTCTCAGCCTCGTGGACAGCTCGATGTTTCCGCCTGCTCCCAGAGTAACTGGCCAACAGGCTGGCAGGCGGGCTTTTGATCGAACGATCCATCTTGAAAAGACCGCAAACATTCGTCCAGCCGTCCTCGACACCTGCCAGACCGACATAACCATTGGTGCCCGAGTGCATTTCAAGATCGGCGGATCGATCCATTCCACGGACGTGGAGCTTGAGACCGATCCACGGTCCGTTCGTCGGCCTGCGTCCGGCGGTCCAGACGGATCCCTCGGACCCCCCGGGCAATGACCGTGTGCCGGTCATCACTCTAACACCAATCGACTCCGCATGATGGAAAAGCCGTTCGTCGAGGAGGTGTCGCGAGATGCCAAGGGCCGGTTCGTCCAACCGGTCTTCATGGATGGATTTCCCCCGGTCATACCAGCGGATCGTCCGGTGCCGCAACGCATCCGAGAAAAGATGGTCAATGCCAAGCGCTGCCAGGGTTGAGTCGCTCACGCCCGAGATGAACTCGCCGCAAACCCGGTGCCGCGGATAGTTTCCCGCCTCCATCACGGTCACGGGCACCTCGCGCAATTTCAGCGCCGACGCAAGGGAAAGCCCGGCAAGGCCTCCGCCGTGGATGGTGATTTCGCGATTCAAGTCCGCGAAGCTACCACGCGTCTCGCCCCGCGCCACGTTGAAGTTTCAGTGACGTGCCATGACGCCGGTTCCAAGCCGAGCCATTCCTGGATTTCCCCCTGCCGGAATCCCGCGCGGATGCTCACGTGCATGTCATGCCGCGTCACCCGGTTGATGAACGGATGCATGATCCCGCCGAGGAAATGGGGAAAGCCGCTTCGGTCCGGCTCGTTGATGATGATGACCTCGAAGGCACGCATCCATCTTCCTAACATGCCGAGCGCGTCACCTTCGAAATGGTGGACAAAAAGGTTGGCGACCAACACGCCGCCTGTCGGTGGATCCGCCTGAAACAAGTCTCCCTGATGCCAAATCACCGGCGATCCGGAAGTTTTCGGGGCGGGGGAGAGATCGTAGGCCGAGACCCTGCTATCAGGAAAAAGCTTGGCGAGCCGGTGGATCAGCTCGCCATTTCCCGCACCGATCTCCACGATGCCCCGCTTCGCTTCGTCCGGGAATCGGAGGATGGTCTTGCAAATCCAGCTTTCGTTTCCCATCAGGAAATTGATGCGTCGCAAGTCCCTGCGGCTTCGAATCGCCTCGGGATCCCCGGCTGGCAGGTGATCGAGGATTTCCGGGACTACAACTCGACCGCTCATCGTGCGTCATTCTATCCACCGGACCGGGTGCCACAACCGCGAATATCCCGGACTTGCTGGACCGGCGGATCTGCCGCTAATCTCGCCCATGCCAGCGCCTCAACGTCGTCCGTTCCAACCCCAGAAGGGACGGAAACCCGCACCCTCCGGTCCGAAAAATGATCGGGGCTGGGATCCCGTGGCTGCCTGGTATGACAAGCTCGTCGGCGAGTCGGGATCGGACTATCACAAGAACGTCATCCTACCCGCGGCCTTGCGGATTCTCGATCCGAAACCCGGCGAATCCGTCATCGACGTCTGCTGCGGCCAAGGCGTTCTCGTGAAACCCTTGCTGGATGCGGGAATCGGTAAGTTCACCGGCGTCGATGCCAGCCCACGCCTGATAGAGTCCGCGAAATCCCGCCATGCCGGTGATCCGCGTGTTTCCCTCATCATCGCCGACGCCTGCAAACCGGGACCCTGGGCCGACGGGAAAAACGATGCCGCCACCTGCATCATGGCGGTTCACGACGTCCCGGACATCAACGGGCTTTTCTCTAACGTCGCGAACTGTCTCAAGCCCGGCGGCCGCGCGGTGGTCGTTTTCATGCATCCGTGTTTCCGCATCCCGCGCAAGACGCATTGGGGCTGGGATGCCGATCAAAAAATCCAATACCGTCGTCTCGACAGCTATTCCACGCCACTGGAAATCCCCATCACCACCCATCCGGGAAGGGGACTGGCGAGCAAACGCATTTCCATCACCGCCCGTTGGCCGATGTCCTCACCGCCATGGGCAAAGGCGGACTTGCCGTGACCGCCTGTGAGGAGCTCCACAGCCACCGCCGTTCCCAAGCCTCCGGCCCCTTCAGCAAGGCGGAACACGCCGCTGCGGAGGAGTTTCCGCTGTTCATCGCGCTCAAGGCGGTGCGGATCTAGGAGGCTGTCTGATAAATCAGAAAAGGAGCGCGTTCATGCTGAACGCTGGGTCTGGCGGACATTCTGTCCGCCTGCCAAAGATGTCCCCGACACGATCTCGGCAAAGGCAGGAATTGCCCTCCGGGCGGTCCGGGAGAATGAGTCGCGAACGTCAGCCGATGGAACGACACTTCGGCCACACATCGGCTCGTTCATTCTCCTCTCATTCGCCGGACCGTTGCGGAGAACGTTCCCTGCCATCTCTAACGAGATCTGCGGATCTCATTTCCAGCCCGACTAACGGGACTTGGAATTCCATGCGTTTCGCGGCTTCAATCAGTAGAGATGAACGCCGCCGACACACCACTCCGCTGGGGAATCCTCAGCACCGCCCGGATCTCGCGCCGCAACTGGCGGGGCATGCTTGACAGTGGCGCCGCTGTCCTGACGGGAGTGGCCAGCCGCGATCTAACGAAGGCGGAGGGTTTCATCGACGAGATGCAGGCCATTGCTCCATGGCCCGTGAAACCCGTTGCCCATGGAAGCTACGAATCCCTCCTGGAATCTCCCGAGATCGACGCGGTTTACATCCCGCTTCCCACCGCGATCCGCAAGGAGTGGGTCCTGCGAGCCGCGACCGCGGGCAAGCATGTGCTCTGTGAGAAACCCTGTGCGGTGAATGCCGCCGACCTGAGGGAGATGATCGACTGCTGCGAGGAAAACGGCGTCCTTTTCATGGATGGCGTCGTTTTCATGCATGATCCGAGGTTTGAGACCTTGCGCGGAATCGTCGATGACGGGACGACGATCGGAAAGTTGAAGCGGATCAGCTCCGCCTTCAGTTTCCGGGCCGATGAGGAATTCGCGGGCCGGGACATCCGTGGCACCTCCGGTCTCGAGCCCGCCGGTTGCCTGGGCGATCTCGGATGGTATTGCCTCCGGGCCACGCTGTGGGCGATGAGCTGGCAAATGCCGGATCGCGTCACGGGACGGGTGCTGGATTTGGTTTCAGATGCCGCCGGAGCCACCGCGATCATGGGGTTTTCGGGCGAACTGGATTTCCCCGGCGGTGCCACCGCGTCCTACTACTGCTCCTTTGTTGCACCCGATCAACGATGGCTGGTGATCGGTGGGACGGAGGGCAGCCTGCGGATTCCCGATTTCATCATCCCCGTGGCGGTGAATGATACCGATTGGGAAATCGGCTTCACTCGACAACCACGGACGAACTGCGAGGAGATCTTCAACGTGGCGCGGATGTTCTCTAACTTCGCCACTGCGGCAAAAGCTCGGGAACGCCATTGGGCGGAGTATGCCCTCAAGACACAGATCGTCCAGGATGCCTGTTTGGAATCCAGCAGACTCGGCTGTCCCTTGTTTCTCCGGAATGGGGAATACCTGACGCACTGATCGCCTTTTGAAGTTCAGAGGCTGTCTTAAAAATGGCAGGGACCGTTCTCCGCAACGGTCCTGCGAATGTAAGGCGAATGGATCCGCCCATGAAAAGCTCTTGAATCCATCCATGGTCGGACATTCACTTTCCATTCGCAGGACCGCCCGGAGGTCGATCCCTGCCTTCGGGTATTTTTCAGACAGCCTCTCAGATAGGGTGGGTGAACCTGTACCGTCGGTCTGCGACCTTCGCTTCTGAACGTGGCCTCTGAACGTGGCTGTGGCGTCTCGACACAGATTGTCGTCCGCGCGTCTCGCCCGGATGTCTCATGCTTGAGTAAGGAAGAAATATTCAACCGCAGATGGACACAGATTCACGTGAATGATTGAAGGGAGATAGGTTGAGTTAGACCCTTTGCCGAAACAAGAAGGGTATGAACCGAGGACATCGGTAACAAACTGACCGGGAACATCGGTTAAACATTTATCTGGGCGCATCCCTGGAAAAACGTGTCACCAACGGAACAAAAACAACGAATTGTCAGCATGCATGGGGTCATTGCTCACGGATTAACGCATGGGAACCGTTGTCAGGGTGCGAAACCAGACAGGATTTCCGCAAGCATCCCGGTGTGATCCAAACGCCTGAGAGGCGATCTGAATCATCAGGGATTCGTAAGATTCGTCGGATTCGTGGTGCCGGAAAATCCGTGTTTTCCGGAAAAAACGACCCACTAACAGGCGGACGGAAGATCCGTGGTCCATTCTTCAGACCGTCTCTGAGTCCGGCTGCGGATTCTTTCGTTAGGGATTGGGAGGGGCTGAAACGCCAAGTTTGGAAGAGCGCACGTCGTCGTTGCACGATGCCGGCGCAAGCCAAGGGGGAAGGATTTGAAGTCCTGTTTTCGTAACTTGTCTTTCTTGGCGTCTTGGCGGTGAAGAGTTTTTGAACAGGAGGGGGAACGGAGGAGACTGGAGGAGACTGGAGGCAAGCGTCGTCGCAGATTCTTTCTCTCAACTCTCAACCCTGCCCCCTGCCCCCTGCCCCCTCTTCCGTGCATGACGATTGATCCCAAGCCGCGCGGACAAATCGGGTCAATAGGCTTGCAGGCTCCGATGGAGGGTGTTGAGTGGGAGGCAACCCATGTCGAATGCGATTTGTCATTCCTCCGCTGTCGCCGTAAGCGGCGCATTTCAAGCCATGCCGGGATTTTACCTGCCGGATGCGAGCGGACTGCGTCATCGCATGGCTCTTTTCGTGGGATTGTTGTGCTTGGTATTGATGACGCCTGGATTGGCGCAGACCGAGGAAGGCGGCTCGTTCCTGGAGCCGCCAACGAATGAATACACGACCGCATCGTTTTATGCGACCTGGGGAGTCGGCGAATGGATTTGGGGATCGGAAACCCATGACAAGCAGACGTGCCGCTTGTGGCGGGCCTTCGATGTGCCAGCGGGGGCGAAGGTTTCCACGGCAAGGATGCGCATCTCGGTGGACAACGGATATCGTCTGATGCTCGACGGGCGTGAGGTGGGAACGGGGAGCGATTGGCGCAGTATCACCGAATACGATCTCGGACGAATGTTGTCCCCCGGCCATCACGTGGTGGCAGTGGAGGGTTTTAACGACAATCGCGAGGCGGGCATGCAGTTCGGGATGAAGGTGGAGTTGGCGGACGGAAAGGTGATCGAGTTTCTGTCCGACTCGAAATGGCGTGTCGCGCCGAACGGAGAAAACGGCTGGGAAAATCGTCTCGAAGCACCGTCCAACTGGGAATGGGCGCAGCCGGTGAGCGCGCTTTTGCCAAGGCCGGGATACAAGCAGGAACGCATCCCCACCATGCTTCTCAAGGTGGCGGTTCCGCCGCCGGTGCAGTTGCGGTTCTGGCAGGGGGTCTGGTTTCAGGTGGTTCTATGGGGGGTGGTGGCATTCGCATTGATGTTCAGCCTCCGCCTGATGGCAAGGTTGGCGGTGCAATCGAAGGCGCAGGATCTGCTGCATCGGGAGCGGGCGAGGATCGCCCGCGACATCCATGATGAACTTGGAGCGCGCCTCACCGAACTCGCGCTCGAAGGAGAGGTGATCCAAACGGAGTTGCCGGCGGGATCCCCGGTGGGGTCCAAGCTTGAGGCGCTTTGCGAAAAGGCCCGCGCGGTTTCCGGTGCCATGGACGAGGTCGTCTGGGTGGTGAATTCCAGGCGGGACACGCTCCATGATTTCGCGACCTACGCTTGCAAATATGCACAGCGGTTTCTGGATGCCACGTCGATCCGCTGCCGTCTGGATGTGGATTCCAACCTGCCGCAGGTCCGGCTGGATCTGCCAGTGCGCCGCAGCCTGCTTCTGGCCGTGAAGGAGGCGATCAACAATGCCGCCAAGTATTCCGGGGCCACCGAAATTTTTCTCCGTATCCACCGTCGCGGGAGTGCCTTGCTGGTGAACGTCGAGGACAACGGAACGGGGTTTGACCTTGAGCTTGCCGACCCGGAACGCAACGGTCTCACCAACATGAACGAGCGAATGGAGGAAATCGGCGGCCGTTGCCGGATCGTCACGAGCAAGGGGGCCGGCTGTAAGGTGGAATTCCAGGTTCCCTTGCCAAGGCAGGCCGGATTGCCGGATTCTTCAGCGGGAGTTGGCAAATTGCCCTTTGATGGCGTTCGCGGACTGGCCGGTTCATCGCCAGTCAGGAGCAAGGAGGCTTCCGCACCATGAACAAGGAATCATTGGATGGAAAGGTCGAACCGGCGGCAAAGCCACTGATCCGGGTGGCCCTGGTTGAGGATCAGCGGGACACCCGGGAAAGCTGGAGCCGCTTGATTTCCGCGTTTCCCGATTTTGAATGCACCTGCGCCTGTTCCTCAGCGGAGGAGGCCCTCCGGATGATTCCCGAGGAGGGGCCGGATTTGATCCTGATGGATGTGTTTCTTCCCCGAATGTCGGGCATCGAATGCACGGCGAAGCTCAAGGCCATCTTGCCAAGCACCCCGATCGTCATGCTGACCGCCTCGGATGAGGACGAGATCCTGTTTCTCGCCCTGGAGTCCGGGGCCGATGGTTACCTGCTCAAGCGGACCAAGCCGGCGGACCTCCGGGCCGCGATGCTGGACGTCCTGAACGGCGGTGCCCCCATGACCAGCGAGATCGCGCGGCATGTGGTGGCGTCTTTCCGCCGCAGGGGCAGTGGACTGGATCCCTCCATCTCTCTAACATCCCGTGAGGAGGAAACGCTTGTGCTGCTCACCAAGGGATATGCCAACAAGGAAATCGCCGAACACCTGCAATTGAGCATCGAGACGGTCCGGAGCCACCTGAAGAACATCTACACCAAAATGCACGTCCGCTCGCGCGCGGAAGCCGTGGCACACTACATGAACAAGCGGCCGGGTTGAGAGATCCCGGAGCGGTCGTTATTTCTGATAGATTTTCCCGGCGCGCTCACCCGCGCGGATCTTCCGTAAGCAACTTTTCACCTATAAAACCATGATCCTTTTCAAAACCCTCGCCCGGGCCACCTCGTTGTTTCTCGTCACTTCAGTTTCAGCCCTCGCCGAGGAACATCCCTGGGTTTCCTTGTTCAACGGCACGAACCTCGATGGCTGGACTCCGAAGATCTCCGGTCATCCATCCGGCGAGAACTTCGCCAACACGTTTCGGGTGGAGGACGGGATGATCAAGGTTTCGTATGACGGCTATCAGAAATTCGACAAGCAATACGGCCACCTCTTCACCAACATCGCCTACTCCCGCTACATCCTGCGGATGGAATACCGGTTCACCGGGAAAATGATGGCCGACGCGCCGAACTACGTGAATCTCAACAGCGGAGTGATGATCCATTCCCAAAGCCCGCAGAGCATGGGTCTGGACCAGGGATTTCCCGCCAGCCTCGAATGCCAGTTCCTCGCCGACGAGGGGAAGGGGAAACGCCAGACCGCCAACGTCTGCACGCCGGGGACCAATATCGAGCTTGAGGGGAAACTGGTGAGCCAACACATCGTCGATTCCACCGCGCCGACATTTCCCGCCAAAGAATGGGTGAAAGTGGAGGTCGAGGTGCACGGCAGCGAGGAGGTCATCCACCGGATCAACGGCGTGGAAGTCCTGCGCTACCAACGCCCTCAGCTTGATCCAGCCGCCGCGATGGCACCATCCGACGAGCTGATGAAACAGGGAGCGCCCAAGATCCTCGAATTCGGCTACATCGCGCTCCAGGCGGAGGGGCAACCGGTCTGGTTCCGGAACATCGAGCTGAAATCCCTTGAGAAACCTTGATTACAAATCTCGTGCTAGACGGGAGCCCGCCCAGCCGCTTAACTGCGCCCACAAATCCCTATGAGCCTCCTCTTCTTCAAGCGCGTTCTGGCAAATCCCATCCGCGTTGGCTACATCGTACCAAGTTCGGGTTTTCTCACCCGCAAGACGGCGAGACGCATTGATTTCTCAAAGCCACGCGTCGTCGTCGAGCTCGGTCCCGGCGAAGGATGTCACACGCGCCAGATCGTCCGCAGGATGAATCCCGAATCACGGCTCATCCTCATCGAACTGGATGAGCATTTCGCGGCCCACCTTACCAAGCAGTTCGCCCATGACTCGCGGGTGACTGTCGTCAATGCCGACGTGCTTCACCTCGTGGAAACCTTGCAACAGCTCGGCATCTCGAATCCGGACTACATCTACTCCGGGATCCCATTTACCATCATGGACAAGAGTCTGCGGGAGAGGTTGCTCGCCAGTATCGCGAATTCGATGGGACCCAACACCGTGTTGATCACCTATCAAGTCTCGCTGATGATCTCCGAGCACGAGCTCTTCACCTTGTCACGCAGCGAGCAATGCATCTTCAATGTTCCGCCGATCAAGGTGCTTGAACTAACAAAGACGGCGGTGGCGATTCCCGCCTGATCGTTTCAGCGGTGATTGCCCGATTTGAATCTGGCTTTGGCGTGCGGCGATGGCATGGAAACACGGCAGGGTAGGAGCTTCTAGCAGGATTGATCCACATTCATGGCCCGCCCCAAGCCCGCGATCATCTTCATTTTCATCACCCTGTTTCTCGATATCTTCGGGATCGGGGTGATCATTCCGGTCCTGCCGAAACTGGTGGAGGAACTGCAAGGTGGAAATGTCAGCGCCGCCGCGCATTCGGTGGGATGGCTGAGCGCCCTCTACGCCCTCATGCAGTTCGTTTTCTCCCCGGTTCTTGGGAGCTTGTCGGACCGGTTCGGACGCAGGCCGGTCATCCTTGCCTCCTTGTTCGGTTCGGGCATCGATTATCTGGTGCTCGCGTGGGCACCGACCATTGGCTGGCTCTATCTGGCGCGGATCGTCTCCGGCGTGACCGCCGCGAATTTCTCGGCCGCCAGTGCCTACATCGCGGATGTTACCCCGCCGGAGAAACGGGCGGCGGGCTTCGGGATGATCGGTGCGGCCTTCGGGCTCGGCTTCATCGCCGGTCCGGCGGTGGGTGGTTTGTTAGGTGACTACGGGCTGCGCGTGCCGTTCCTCGTCGCCGCCGCGATCACGCTTCTCAACTGGCTTTACGGCGCCTTCGTCCTGCCGGAATCGCTGGCACCGGAAAACCGCCGGCCATTCACCTGGGCCAGCGCGCACCCCATCAAGGCGCTCGCCGCGCTCGGCCGTTGGCCGCTGGTGAAGGGGCTCGCCGGCACCCATTTCCTGACCATGGTCGCGGGGAATATCTATCAGTGCCTGTGGGTTCTCTACACCGGCAACCGCTACGGCTGGAACAGCAGGCAGGTCGGACTCTCGCTCGCCCTCGTCGGCGTGATGGCAGCCATCGTGCAGGGCGGGCTGGCCGGACGCATCCTAAAGGTCATTGGCGAGCGCCGCGGCGTTTACATCGGTCTCCTCGCGATGTCCGTGGCCATGGCCTGTTATGGAACGGCAACGCAGGGCTGGATGGTGTATTTCATCATTCTGATCGGTTCCCTCGCGGGCATTGGCTCACCCGCGACGCAATCGATCATTTCCCAATCGGTTCCAGCCGATGAACAGGGTGCGGTGCAGGGGGCGCTCAACAGCATCACCAGTGTCTCGGGCATTGTCGCACCGATCTTGTGGACGTGGTTGTTCTCATGGTCCATCGCACGGGAGCGGAGTCCGCAGTTGCCGGGGCTGGCGTTTTATGGCGCGTCCGTCGTGTCGCTTGTCGCGGCGTTTCTCGCCTGGCGGGCTTTCAAAAGGCAACCGGCGTGAAGGCGGGTCGTCAGGGCTTGAGATGATACTCCCGTTCTAACGCCTCGGTGGCCGCTTTGAGTTCCGCATCATCCAGCGGTCGCTCCCAGATCAGGAAACGGGCGATTTCTCCATCAAATGATTCCTTTCCCGGATGCTCCACCGCATCGCGTTCCTGACCCACCGCCATGCGGGATGGATTGGCAGCGACAACGACGGGAACCTCCGCGCTTGCCACGGGCTTGGGTGAGTCACGGAAAAAATCCAGCCGCACCTTGCCGGTGCCGGCCTGCATGCGGCCCATCAGGAGGTGGAAGCTCCCGGGCTCCAACACAGGTGCGAGCAGTTGCGGGTTGTTCGCGTCGAAGCGTCCGAAGGTGAGGCTGTTGCGCACGCCATACCAAGGACGGTTGTCATCGGTCAGGCAGCCCCAGAGCCCTTCGTATTTTCCGCCGTTTCTCAGGTTGCCGAAAAAAGAATTCACGTCCGGCACTCCCACCCGCTGCGGCCGGACCGAGATCACCACCGCCCAGGTATGCCCCTTGCCGGTGGTCAACGCGTCGAAGGCATCTTCTTCTGCGCACACGAGTTCCTGTTGGAGAAATTCCAGCGCCGGCTTTCCGCCGATGGCCTTCAGGTCTTTCAGCAGCTTGGGGCATCCCGATCCTGGTTCCTTCCTGCCGCCATCCTGCTTCACGAATTCGAACCGCTTACCGTTCACCTCGCTGACCCATTTGACGACCCGTTTATCAGGTTCCGTCGTCACGCCTTTGGCGGCGTCGAGATCCAGCATCAGGTCTTTCGCCGGAAGGATGGTTTCCCCGGCGACGAGCGGAGCGAGGAAGAGCAGATTGAACAGGAGGAACCGCATGTCTAACGATACGCTTGCTGACTCCACCGGATTGCATTCGTTAGTTGGTGGATGAACTTCAGCCAGCGGTCTGTAAAAATTGAAATGATGGACTGCGTTCGTGGACGTGGTTGCGGCGTCTCGCCGCAATGTTTGGTTTGCGGTGGCGGATCATCGGAGAGATAAGCAGCCCGTTTGCACCCATCGGAAGCAAATCCCCTCCGCGGGACGAACAAGGGGGGGCGTATGACGTTGCACCGAGACGCGCAACCGCGTTCAGTGCTCCATCCGGCTGATTCAAATCCACAGACCAAATGATTGGATTTGTTGGGACTCTGACAAATTGAGGGGGAGAGGTTTGCACCCCTCCCCGAACAATGACTGGAATATCTTCCGCGGGTTACGCCGTCTTGACGTCCACCCACTGTTTCGTGCGGGCGGATTCAAGGACCGCGTCGCAGACATATTGGGTGCCGAGGGCGTGACGGAAGTCCGGGTAGCGCTTTTCGGCCGACGGATCGTCGAGCGACTTGAAGAACTCGGCCAGTTCGTGGGTGAACGAGTGCTCGTAGCCGAGGCAAAGACCGGGGACCCACCAGTTGCCGGAGTACGGATGGTCGCCGTCGGTCGCGTGGATGTTGGTCCAGCCGCGGCGGTCGCCGGGAACGCCGTGGTCGAAGTAGTCGAAAGGCAGTTGAGGTCGTGGAGGTCCCAGGCGAGCGACTTGTTCTCGCCGTTGATCTCGAAGGTGTAGAGCGCCTTGTGGCCGCGGGCGTAGCGGGTGGATTCGAAGATGGCGAGCGAGCCGTTTTCGAAGCGGGCGAGGAAGGCGCAGGCGTCGTCGATGGTGACGGCTTGTTTCTCGCCGGTGGCGGTGTGGACGCGCTCCTTGATGAAGGTCTCGGTCATCGCGCTGACGGAAACGATGTCGCCGTTGATCCAGCGGGCGGTGTCGATGCAGTGGGCGAGCAGGTCACCGGTCACGCCGGAGCCGGCGGCCGCGGCATCGAGACGCCAGAGGCCGGCACCGCCTTGCGGGAGGTCGTCGGAGATGGTCCAGTCCTGGAGGAAATTCGCGCGGTAGTGGAAGATGCGGCCGAGTTCGCCGGCATCGACGATGTTCTTGGCGAGGGTGACGGCGGGGAGGAAGCGGTAGTTGTACCAGACGAGGTTGGGCACGCCGGATTTCTCGACGGCCTCGACCATCTTCTCGCCTTGCGTCGCCGTTGAGGGCGAGCGGCTTTTCGCAGAGGATCATCTTGCCGTTCTTGATGCACGGCGAGGGCGATCTCGGCGTGGGAGTCGTTGGGCGTGCAGATGTCGATGGCGTCGATGTCGTCGCGCTTGACGAGCTCGCGCCAGTCGGTCTCGTAGGACTCGTAGCCCCATTTGTCGGCGAAGGCCTTCGACCTTTGCCTCGTCGCGGCCGCAGACCGCCTGGCGGACCGGGACGTGGTCGGTGTCGAAGAAGTGGGAGAGCTGCGAGTAGGCGTTCGAGTGGGTGCGGCCCATGAAGCCGTAGCCGATGAGACCGATGCGGATTGGTTTTTTCATAAGAGGTGCGGGGGTTTGGGATATAGACACTCAGCGGATGTGAGAGATGCCTGAATCTTTTGAGCTAATACCCCGATTGCAATCAAAAACACCGTTGTGCCAAGCTTGGCAGAGGAGGACGGTGTCAATGAAACCGAATTGAGCACTGCGGATCATCTCCCTATTGGAACCTCGCAGAATGTCAGGGCGGCGATGCCATTCGTGCCGACAAGCAACGTGTCCTGGTTCCACGCGACCTCCTTCAGATAGGTGATTTTCGTGGCCGTAGATGCTTCCTTCAACTTGAGGATGAGGACGTTTCCGGAAACACTGCCCGAGACGATCTTGTCCTTTTGCCCATCGAGATAAAACTGCCCCGCGAGCGCATCGTTCCAGAGCACCGGTTGGTCAAACTCCAGTGAAATCGCGTCCTTTGTTGCGCCTGGATACCACGCGCGTTGCAGGTTGGGTGGCGTGATGGGGCCTGCGGGTGTTTTGCCATAGAAATCGCGCTCGATGAGTGGCTGGATCATGCGTGCGAATTCCGACCAACCGGCGAGCGGATAGTGGCAGCCACCGGGAGGTCTCACACCGAGCGTGGACATGAGGCTCATGTTGGAAAATAGCTGTGGCAGCGTGCGTTGCTTTTCCCGCAGACGATCACCTGCTCCGTCGGATCCTCCCATCGAGCACGAGTTCGGCCAGATCTGGAAAACGTAGTAGTGTCGCACGTTCGGGAAATCCTGTTTCCAGGCAGCGGCCATTTCCACGAACAGGGGCTGATAGGTTTCCCATCCGTAACCGCTGGTGGGGCCGTCGGCGCCTTGGTCGTTTTCGCCCTGGTGCCAAAGGATGCCGCGGATGCCGTGGGTTAGTTTCGCTCTTTGCAAGCGCCACAGCATCCGGCCGTAAATCGTGTCGAGGTCGGTCGGATCGGCGGTGTTGCGCTGGTGCTGGTCGATGCGGGTTCCACCGACGGCGGCGTTGATGAGGAAAATCGGCATCTTCTGGCTCTCCAACAGCCGCTTCGCGAGTTCCATGCCCCACCAGCCAAGCTCGGCCTTTTCTCCGTTGCGAGCCTTCCAGACGGGGTTGCACCAGAGATTGCCTTCGTTGTCCTTCGGGTTTTGCGAAGGGCGGCCGTAGCTGCGGATCCATTCGTTCGTCTCCGACGGGGACTCCTCATGCGTGTCGGTGGCGAGAGCGTTAGATTGCCCGTCGATGAGAAACGCGTCACCGCAGACGAGATTGCCGACCTTATCCAGCAACGTCTCCTTTCCGCCGGTGAGCGTGCCGAACTCGACGCGGTATTTGATGAGCCCCGGTTTGAGCTTTACCGAGAGGGCGTAGGAGTTGTCGGTGCCGGGTTTCGTGGATTCGGTCTTCACGAGTTTGTCGTCCGCGTAAAGTTTCAGGAAAACCGAATCCGCGGCTTCCGCTAGCGTTCCGTTGTAATGGAGCGTGCCTTCATTGTTGTCGTCGCGCGCGTAGAACTGACCTTCCTCCGGCTTCTCGTCCTTCGCCGGCACGCGCGCGATCCACGCGTCGTGCTGCGGCTCGGTCACGTCGATGACGACGTTTTGCGTGACGGGGGCACCGCCGTTGCTGATTTTCGCGGTGACCGTTAGCTTGCCGCTGTTTTGCGCGCGCTTGAGGATGAGTTTCTCCGGTGTGGCTTCCTGGATCACCGCGAACGGCTCCGACGCTCCAACTTGTCGTTGAGATCGCCGACGCCCTTTTCCTTCATCGCGGCGAGATTGGTGAGTTGTGGAACGACCTCGATCGTCGCCCGTCCGTCCCAAGCGGTCGGTGCGCGCAAGGTGAACTCCGGTTGTGGAAATTTCTTCCTCACCGTGATCGGAATGTCTTTTGTTTTCACACCGTCCGCGCAAACCGCCTTGAAACGCAGCACGGCGTTCATGTCGCCGGCAACGCGCCCGGCGGTGAACGTGAAATGGAAGCGGTCCGTTGCCGCCACTTCCTCGTTTCCTTCCCGGATGAGCACCCAGGATATCTTCCGGGCTCCACCTGCCTGCGCGGTGAATGAGACGCTCTCGCCCTCCTCCACCACGACCTTTTCCGGTGATACCGCAAAGGCATTCCCGGGCTGGACCAGCGGGCCGACGAGCGTGTTGAGCGGCTTTTGGTTTTCGTATTCCAATCGCACCCATTCCGCCGGGCGGGTGACCTTCGACACGCGCACCTCGTCGATGTCGCCGAGAAAATCGTAGCGGTTGTACCAGCCGCCGATCCAAAGCCGCGCGGGACTGGTGATCGCCATCGGCGGACCCTTCGTGTTTTCGGCATCCATCACGCCGTTCACGTAAACGACGGATTGCCCCTTCTGATAGGCGTGAACGACATGATTCCACGTTTCTAACGGAATAGGGCTTTTTCCCTCCACGTTGCCATCGGAAAAGTAGCAGTCCACCCGCATGTGTGGCGGACTCTTGAATTGCATCACCACCTTGCCCTGGGCCTTCTCGTTGCCCCAGCCGATGATCGTGGAGTTCGGTTGTTCCGCGCGGAACCACGCTCCGGAACTGTTCGCGTCCGCGCCTGTCGGGTAAGTGGTGATTTGTTCGCCTCCGAAAATGCCCTGCTGCCCGGCGAAATGGCGTGCTTCTCCCACCACGCCTGAGGCTGGCGTCGTGCCGGTGTCTTTCGTCTCAAGCGTGCCCGTGACATCGCGCACCTCGTCGCCCATGTGCCACACGCTGAGGAAGCCGTTGGATTCGTTGAAGACGGCCTTTGCGTTCGACTCGGCGGTGGCGTACGGTTTGCCCCAGTGCATGCGGAGCGCCTGCACCGAATTTCCCGTGATGCGGGGAACGCGCACCCAGATGGTCGCCGTCCCTTTCGCCGCGTCCCAGTCCTCGATCTCAAAGGCCAGCGACTCGCCGGACTGTGATGAGAATCTAACATCCTCGCCGTGAGGCATCGCTTGCGAAAAATCGAACCAGTCGCTTTGCAGCCGCACCAACAGCGGGAACTGCTCGACCGTCGCCGACTCCGGAAGGTTCGCGCCGTCAGGCGTTGTCAGGATCGCAAGTGCGCCCGAGTGCCGCCAAGATGAATATGGGGACTCGGCGGTCGCCTTGGCCGGCGCGAGGGCGGCGAACGGCAGCAGCGTGACTACGGCGAATGGCAGCAGCGTGAGTACGGCGAGCAGGAAGGCGGCGAATGGTTTCATGTCATAACTCCAGACAAAGAGCGAATATTCTGGCAAAGAGTGGCAGATTAGACCGTTTGCCAAAAGTTGTTTCCTCTATCCGGATTGCGCGGTGGCGTAGCCGGGAACAAGGAGCGGCGATCTCCGAATCGCCGAAGCCCATGTGAAGCCGATGAAAAGCGGTTTACCACCTCGCATCGTCACTTCATGGACCTCGGCGGATCGGAGTCCGCCGCTCCTTGAAAGGTTGCGTTTCGGCAATCTCTTTTGGCAAACGGTCTACGTGGTCCCACACGCCGATCTTCAAGATTTCGGCCAATCTCCCGCGCACCTCAGATCGTCTTGTCCGCGACAATCATCGCGCTGAGGATGGCGGCCGGTCTTGTCGTGACTGCTGGTGCCGTGGACGGAGCCATCGCTCTGGGCGACGTGGAAATCGAGCGTCCACGGGCGCAGGGCGTCAGTCACGATCTTGTAGGCGGCCCGGAATTCGTCATCGGAGTCGCCTTGGGCGAGACCGTTGAGAAAAGTAGCTCACCAAATGCGCCCCTCCAAAAATGGCCGAAAACTCCTGAGAATTGGTCTAGATGCCAGGCGTTTTGGAATGCGCGTTTTGCGGGAAGTCGAAGGTCAGGACGAGCGGCTCAGTCCCCGTGTTCTCGATTTCGACACCGCCACGATTGAGCGCGGCCTGAGTGATAAAACCGATCTCGGGATAGATTTCGCCAAGCTTCATGTCCTGGTGATATCGGACTTCGAGCTTTCCAACCCGGCCGCGGCCGCGGTTCGTGTGGAACAGCGTGGGGCTCTCCGGGCAGAAATTCGTCTTGGCGCCGGGTGCAACGGTGAGACGGAGAATGGATGCCTTTTGGTCGCCGAGGAAATCACCGTACACGATCCACTTCGCATCAACGCCTTCGCCGGCGAATTCTTCGGCAGTGATTGCCGGACGCGAATTCTTCTTCACGAAGTCCGGATCCTGATTCGCTGCGAAGTCGAACGTTTCAACCAGGAACTCCCAGTCTTCGTGCTTGTCCTTCGGATAGTCCTCTTCCCGGCAGGCGTAAAACGCATCGGCTGCTCCGATCCGTCCATCAAGTGTTAGGTCCTCGGCCAGGAAATGCTCATCCATCGTGACGTGCAACTCGTGCGTGCAAAGGTCGGTTGGCGAATGAAGAACACCGTTCGGCATCACAAAACCGTTATCAATGTGCATCATGGTGTGCGGCGACAGAGTGCCGCACGCCGTTATACTCGCCTTGTCCCCAACTCTTCATGCAGGCGAGGAACTGGTCCTTTGTCACGAACGGGTAAAGGCCCATGGCCGTGGTGTGGTAATGCGACGGACTGACTCCCGGATTGTCGAAGGAATTGATGTCGTAAACTTCCCACTTTGCCCAGTGAAGATGGTGGGGAATGGGGTTCAGGTTGTCGAACTTCTTGGACACAATCGGCCAGGTGACCTTGCCGAACAAGGATTTCGAAAAAGCCGTGATTTTCTCTCCCATGACCGCTTCCGGATGGGTCGCAATCAAATCCTGAAGTGAGATGAATTGCCCGTTCGGCGTGAGGACGTGTGCTTCTCCTTCACGAAAGGGTGCCTTTCCCGTGCGGGTATCGATGACTCCGGTCACAATGGGCACGGTGCAGCACATCCAAACTTCATCGAGGCCCGTCCCATTCATGTAGTCCGGGTAGTAAGATTTCGCATCCAGGCGAAGGCGCTTCCCCGGCGTGCAGAATGTCCGGCCGGCATAGCGGTGCACAAGCTGCAGCACCCCGTCGTTCTGATTGAGGCAGTCATCGAGAATCGAATCCGATCCTCCATCGATGACATCGTGTTGTGGGTATTCGTGCAGTTTATCAGCGAGAATTGAAACGGAAGCAGCCATGGTCGTTGGATTTTGGAATTTAAGTTAGAGAGTGGAAAGATTGAATGGCCCCGATTCGCAGGGACTTGTCCAGTCAAGCGATGGATCAATAAATACCCGCCGGCCCATGGGGGGCGGCGGGCTTTGTGATGATGGGTGGCGGGTGGTGAAGAGCGCTCAGAGTGCCTCGTCGACGGCGATCATCGCCTTGAGGATGGCATTCCAGGTGGCGGGGCTTTCGAGCACGGAGTTGTCGAACATGCAACCATCCCAACAGATGTGCTTGATGCCGCGTTCGGCGGCGCCTTGGAGCCAGTAGGTCGAGCATTTTGCGATGTCGAGACGACCGTTTGCGTCGTCGGCGGGACAATGGCGACCGGTTTTGTCATGGGAGCCTGTGCCGTGGACGGAGCCGTCGTTTTGGGCGACGTGGAAATCGATGGTCCATGGGCGGAGGGCATCGGTCATGATTTGATAAGCGGCCCAGAATTCCTCGTCGCTGTAGCCTTCCTTGAGGAGTGCGGCTTCCGGGGCGTTGTAGCCCATGAGGTAGAGGTAGGTGTGGGCGAGGTCAGCCTGAAATCCCACGACGCCAGGCATCGCGGTGGCTTCGAGGGTGTCCATTGCGGCTTTCCACGAGTGGAATCCGCCCCAGCAGATTTCTCCTTCCGCTGCGATGCGCTCGCCGTGTTGTTCGGCGACTTTTCCCGCCTCACGGAAGGTTTGCGCGACTTTTGCGGTGTTGCCCGTGATGTCTTTGGCGAAATCCGCGGTGCCGCCGGCGGTATCGACGCGGATGATTCCGGATTGGCGGACACCGTGCGCATTCAAAATTTTAGCAACACGGCAGGTCTTTTCGACGGCGAGCACGAAATTCTTACGATCCTCATCGGAACCGAAGGCAGAGCCACCGACCGTGCCCGGCCAGACGGGAGCGACGAGGGATCCCACCTTGAGGCCGGCGGCGGCAATCTGGTCGGCCATGGCCTTGATGGTGTCATCCGATGCGTCCGGATCGGTGTGCGGATGGAAGACGAAGAGATCCACGCCATCGAACTTGCGACCATTCACCTCTGCGGCGGTGGTGAGTTCCAGCATGTGCTCGAGTGAGATGGGAGGATGATCGGTGCCGGGTTCCTTGCCGACGAGACCGGGCCACATGGCGTTGTGTAGTTTCATGGAGGTGATATGGATTGGGATTGGAGAATGTGCAGAGTGTGACCGAGTCTTTCAGTGTGTGGTTAGAGGATTGTCAATGAGCTTTGGAAATGCGGGATACGTTGGGATGGGGTGAAAATTACAGAGGGTTTGGAGTTTAAGCCAAGAAATTCCAATCGACGACGGCTAGGGTTTCCAAGCCGGAATCGCCGATGATTTTCACGGCACCGGGACCAGCCGGTAGAATCTTTGCGACCGCACCAAACCCGGCGGGAACTGACGCGACCGCCTGGATGCTTCGCAGCGTGACGGTTTCATCCCTGTTGAAATGACGGGTGGTTGGAATGCCGTGATCCGCCAATAGATCCAGCCGGGACTTGTCCACACCATCGCTGAAATGGGAACAGACATCCTCGATTCCCATGCGACCGACGTGGCGGTCATTCCACGGGGAGGCGGATCGTCCGCCATTGGAAAGCCACAGGAGCGTGCACGGGAAGTCCGCCGGATTCTTGAGCGAGAACCACACATAACCCTCCAGGAGGGCGGCGGACCAGGCAAAGGGTTGAGCAGGGGTAGCCGGTTGGTGAGCCATCATGACGAGGTCCTCGTTTCCCGATCTAGCAGGATAACGGGTGAGATCGGTGGTGCCACCGGCGGCGAGCTGAACTTCCCTGAGATCATGGAACGTCGTGCCTTCGGCCAGAGCCTGCGTCTCGCCGTCCGCGGGATTGGCAAACGGACCTGGAAAAACAGACGCCCAGTGGAATGCGCTGGTGCTCACCCGGCCGGTTCCTTCCGGGAGATTTGAAAAGTCGATGATAGGGTGATTGCCGTAATTGAAATCACCGTCCAGATTCGAAATTTCGTGAGCAATGTAGAGCGCGTGATGGCCCTCACGGGTGGCGATGGTTTTCACCACCCGGGCGCCGGTATCGCCGGTTTCTATCAGGCAGCGCAGCGAGCGGCTGTCGGATTCCATCCGGGTCCACTGGAAATTCGCAGTTTCCCCGTGGGGAGGACCGTTGGATTGGCCGCCGAATGGAAGGCACATGAAATCCCCGCGAAGCACCGATAGAAGCGGCGGAAGCTCCGGATGTTCCGACGGCTCCCAAGGAGCGAGGGCGTAGGGCGACACATCGCGGCCTGATAGATGGAAGACGACAGGAGCCATGTGACCACCCCGAGCGGTCACGAAAAGATCCAGCTCGGGGGTGCCGAGATGGAAGGACGGTTCGCCATGGATGGTATGCATCGCCGTGAGTCAGGGCTTGAGCATCCCGCGAGCCACCAGGTTGTTGAGACGGCGGGCAACATCGCCGAGTCCGTCCGCCACGACTTCCCGATAGGTGCGACCGTCGCGGGTGTCGATTCCATGGCCGGGCTCCAGATTCCTCAGGGCTTCCAGTCCGGGATCGGCATGATCGAATACCTCGACAAAGACGTGCTTGAGTTCACCGGTCATTGCGGCGGTTGCCAGAAGCGCGCTGATCCAGCCGTCGTCCGTGGAGAGACAGCCGCGGGTGGTTTTCGCGGAAGCGTGGAAAATCCCGAACTCACCGGCCGCGGCCATGCGCTTGATGAGCTCCTGGTTCTCCGCGATGGACAGGCCGGAGTCGCCGCAGTGGGCGGCATCGACCAGCAGCTTGAAGAATTTTTTTCCCAACTTCTCGTTGGCTGCCTTCACGAACGACCAGCCGCGATCCACGTTGGTGAATGTCATGAACTCGCCCGGGCGGAGAAACTCGACGTGCCAGTTTTCAATGCTGGAACCCTCGATCCCGGCCTCCTGATAGATCCTGAGATGCAGTTTCACGTTCTGGGCCACAGCAGCCTCGAAGGCCGCCCCCTCGCGGGTCGGGTCGCCGCTCATCCATGCCTCGATGGAAGTCGAGGACACATGGCGGATGCCATGCCGGATGGCGATCTTCAGGGTCGGAACAAGCTGCGCCACGACCGTGTCCTCGTCTTCCGGTTTCATGGGATTCGCACCGCCGACCATCATGACGAAATGAACCTCCAGATCGAGCGCCGTCAGTCCGGCGACCATTTCGTCCAGATCCCCTTCGTGGGTGGATGGGAAAATCGAAACCTGGACGATGTCCATTTTTGTGGGAGCAAGCTCGACGAGCGCCCGCATTTCCGTGAGGACGATCAGCTCGCCGCCCGCATCACGCGGCAGCCTGCCGTTTTCATCCGGGAGAATGCCACCGACGAATTTGAAATGGGTCGTGACAACGCCAAGCTGGACTTTGGATTTTGGGGTGATTTTCGCGGACATGGGAGGGAGTAAAATGGCGATCCTCCGCTCGGGAAAGATCGAATTTACGGATTTACTGACCCCCAAAGTCATTCGACGTGAAAAAAGCCGCCTTCCCGTGAAGGAAGGCGGCTTGAGGATTTCAATCGTTCAGGACGATCTCAAGGTTTGACGACTCAGGGAGTCGGAACCAGCGAGATGGTCTTGAGGATCCGCGAGGCGATCTGATAGGGGTCGCCCTGGGAGTTCGGACGGCGGTCTTCGAGGTAGCCCTTGTACTTGTCGTCTTGACGAAGCTGTGCGGGACGCGGATCGGAGGCACCGCGGTCGGCGACGCCCGTAGGTGAACTTGTCGATCGACTGGGTCTCGTGCAGGCCGGTGAGGCGCATGTGGTTGTCCGGGCCGTAGACGGCGATGTGCTCCTCGACGTTGTCGGCGAAGGCGGCCATGAGCGCCTCGAAGTAGGCCTTGCCGCCGCTTCGCGCAGGTACTTGGTGGAGAAGTTGGCGTGCATGCCGGAACCGTTCCAGTCGGTGGCACCGAGGGGTTTGCAGTGGTATTCGACGTCGATGCCGTATTTCTCGCAGAGGCGGTTGAGGATGTAGCGGGCGACCCACATTTCGTCGGCGGCGCTCTTGGAGCCCTTGCCGAAGATCTGGAATTCCCACTGGCCCTTGGCCACTTCGGCGTTGATGCCTTCGTGGTTGATGCCGGCATCGAGGCAGAGGTCGAGGTGCTCCTCGACGATCTCGCGGGCGATGTCGCCCACGTTCTTGTAGCCGACGCCGGTGTAGTACGGGCCCTGCGGAGCCGGGAAGCCATCGTCGGGGAAACCGAGCGGACGGCCGTCCTGATAGAGGAAGTATTCCTGCTCGAAGCCGAACCAGGCGTCTTCGGATCGTCGAGGATGGTGGCGCGGGCGTTGGAGGGATGGGGGTCGTGCCGTCGGGCATCATGACTTCGCACATGACGAGGACGCCGTTCTTGCGGGTGGTGTCCGGGAAGACGGCGACGGGCTTGAGCACGCAGTCGGAGCTTTTGCCCTCGGCCTGCTGGGTCGAGCTGCCGTCGAAGCCCCAGATCGGGAGTTCTTCGAGCTTCGGAAAGCTGGCGAATTCCTTGATCTGGGTCTTGCCGCGGAGGTTTGGCACGGGGGTGTAGCCGTCGAGCCAGATGTATTCCAGTTTGTATTTGGCCATGATGATGGTTGGTTTTCGATGATTAACGTTTTGTCTGTCGTTGAGATCCGAAGGTTGAGGGGAATCCCGCAGCCGCCGGAAGTGGCTGACAATCATGAAAAAGCATCATGCGTGCCAAGCCATTTGTGTTTTTGCCAGTCATGATCCGAGCTCCGGGGAAGGTGCGTTGACCGCGATGACGATGAGGCTTGTATCGTCGATTCCGGAGTTGTCGATAGCGCGTTTTAAAAGACTTACAGCAACGGCGGCGGGATCTTCCGGACATCCAGCGAGGGCGTTGGAGAGATGTCTTTCCCACAACCCGTCGATGAGTCCGTCCGAGCAAAGGAGGAAGCGATCGCCGGGCTGATAGGGGACGGCGGCGAAGTGGGGATTGAGGCCCGGGTGGCCGCCGCCGACGATCTCGTAGAGGGCCGCGCGGCGCGGGTGGTTGCGGTATTCGATCTCGGAAATCTCGCCGCGTTTCCACTGGCCCCAGGCGGCGGTGTGGTCGCGGCTGAGTTGTTCGAGGGTGCCGTCGCGCGAGCGGTAGATGCGCGAGTCGCCGACATTGGCGAGGTAGAGGTTTTCCGGGGTGAACCAGGCGAGGGCGAGGGTGGCGGCCATGCCGGACTTGTCATCGCTGCCGGCGGCGACGGCGTTGATTTGTTCGTGGACGGAGCGGATGGCGTGGCGGAGATGGCTGAGCGAGTCGGGGAAAAATCCCGAGGCGGCGGCCTTGAAGGTTTCCGGAATGATCTCGGCCATTTGTTCGAGAATGATGGACGAGGCGATGTCGCCGGCATTTCCACCGCCCATGCCGTCGGAAATGGCGAACACGAGGTCGTGATTGGTCAACGGAAGTCCGCCGTTCGTCGCGAGGATTTCCGCGCCGGAGGGGCCGGAGGCAAATGAGATCAACGAGTCGTCGTTCCTCGGCTTCCTGGATCCGCTGTGGGTCAGGGCTGCCCATTGAAGAATCGCGGCTTCGTTCACGGGTGGGTTTTTCAAGTGGGGAAGATTCAGGGGGAATCCCTCTGGGGGGCCGGCAGGATTTCCGCCAACTCGAAGTCGATGATGCAGAAGGAGCCTAACTTGTCCGAATAGGTGATGTTCCGTGGTTCCGCATCGAGATGGCGGACACCGTATTCTTGCTCCAGCTTGGCGAACAGCTTGTCGGCCTTCGCCTTGGTGAGCTGCGGCGCCGGTTTGCCGCAGTTGGTGGAGACGAAATACATTTCCTCGGGATGCTCTTCCAACAACTGCGGCACGTAAGGGCAGCCGCGTTCCTCCAGCACCTTGAGAACCTCGACTTCGGTGGCGTAGCGCTTGTCCGAGTCCGTGCCGCGGAAACGCTTGTGGACGTTGCCGTGGAAGTCGATCCGCACGTTGGAGCGGATGCCGTCTTTGAGTGGATCAATGCCCATGTGCTCCGCAAACGAAAGGCATCGGAAGGGCCGCTGTCACGCTTTTGTTCCCGGGATGGGTGAAAATGGGCGGGGAAATTTCCTGCAAAAGCGCGTTGCCAGTCCGGGATTGCGGCGTTAAGCAGGGCACATGTCCGTTCTCGCCGAACCAATCCCATCCCTCATCGCTGAAGACTCCGCGGTGATTTCGAAAACCAAGGAACTGTGCGCACAGATCGTCAAGGATCCTTCGTTCCTCAAGCTGCAGGCCGATGTCGAGCGCTTCCTCAATGACGATGCCGCCCGCCTCCAATATCAAAGCGTGCATGAGCGCGGCGAGGAGCTCCACCACAAGCAACATGCCGGAATCGAGCTCGGTGCTGCCGAAATCCGTGAGTTCGAGGGTGCCCGTGACGCGCTTTTCGAGAACGAGATCGCCCGCGATTTCCTTTCCGCCCAACGCGAGCTTGAAGGTCTCCAGAAGCAGATCGGAAAATTCGTCAGCACGACCATCGAACTCGGCCGCGTTCCGACCGCCGACGATCTTGCCGAGCAAAGCGGTGGTTGCTGCGGTGGCGGCGGCTGCGGTTGCTAACAGCAGGATCGCACGATTGAATTTCACGGCCCGTCATCTTCGGATGACGGGCTTTTTCATGTCGTCCGCCTGATGACCGAGGCCGAGGCCTGGTCGAGAAAGATCTGCGCCGACTTGTGATGTCTCAGGTATGACGCAGGAGTCTTGGGTGAAATTGGATCCTCGATCGCGCGGCGGACGACCCTTGCCTTGCTGGTGCCCCAAGCCATTCCGATGATGCGGCGGGACCTGAGGATGGTCGCGCAGCCCATGGTCAGGGCATGGGTGGGAAATTCACCGGGCTTGTCGAAAGTCACCGCCGCATCCTCCCTTGTGATCTCGTCCAGCAGAACCCGGCCGGTGCGGGAATCCGCGGAAGCACCGGGCTCGTTGTAGCCGATCGCGCCGCTCCTTCCGATACCGAAGACCATCAGGTCGATGCCGCCTTTCGCTGCAATTTTCATTTCGTATGCCCTGCAATGCGCTGCGATCTCTGAATCCACAACCTCGTCGGAGAGGAGGTGGGTGTTCTCCGGGGGGATATCAATCTTGTCGAAGAGGTGACGGTTCATGACCGCGCGGGCACTGCCGGGGTGGGCGGTTGGCAGACCGAGAAACTCACCCACGTTGAAACTAACGACATTCCCGAACGACAGCCCTTCCTCCCGATAGAGATAGACGAGTTCCTCGAACAGGGGGAGGGAGGTGTTGCCCGCTCCGAAGCCGATCACCGCGGTGCGGCCTAACATGGCCCGGTCGCGGATCAGGAGCGAGATCTCCGCTGCCACTTGCGCGCTGGCGGAATCCGGGTTTTCAAAGATCCTGATACGGTTGGTCGAATGCGGCATGGATGGGGAGAAAACTCCTCAGGATTCCACCTCGACGATCAGATTGATCTCCACCGCCACGTTCAAGGGGAGTGCCGCCGCTCCCAGCGCGGTGCGCGAGTGCTTGCCCTTGTCGCCGAAGATCTCGACGAGAAGCTCGGAAGCGCCGTTGACGACCTGCGGGTGTCCGTAAAAATCCGGTTCGGAATTCACAAAGCCGTTCAGCGCGACAATCTGCTTCACCTTGTCGAGCGATCCGATCTCATCCTGGATGACCGCGAGACGGTTGAGCACGATCATCCGCGCGCCCATTTTCGCCTCGTCGATGGAGACATCCGTGGGCACCTTGCCGATGACCTTGCGGTCTCCATCGATGGGAAGTCCGCCTGATAGAAAGAGCAGGTTGCCGCTGCGGACGCAGTTCACGTAGGCGGCCACGGGGAGGGGGACTTCGGGCAAGGCTGAGGCCGAGGGCGCTGATCTTGTCGAGAATGCTCATGGTTTTTCGGATAGAGAAGGAGTGGTCTTCGCGACTGGAAAATCATCCGTCAGCAGGGCGACCAGTTGTTTTCCCGAGTTGCTCAGGGTGGCGCGGTTGCCATCCCCGCTCACCAACCCGCGGGTGAGATAGCGATGGGGAATGGTCGATGGCTTGATCGAGACGATGGTCGGTGCGGTCACCTCGCGTTGGCTGGGATCGAAGGCGACGGGCAGTCCCGTGGCCGTGAAGCTGATTTCCCAGCATTTCGCGTCGTCCTGCGCGCCTTGGCAGATCCACGGGTAGCGTTTCACGAAATCCGGCGTCGCATGCATCGGCACCGCCACCTTGAAATAAGCCGGGGTCGTGGTGACGAACTGGCTGAATTGCAGCTCCGGATTTGCCTTTTGTTCGAGGAAGAAGCGCGAGACATCGGCCCCGGTGATGTTCATGCCGTTGTAGATCCCGTGGTAGTTCGTGCCGCCGCTGAATTTCTTGTGCCAATCCTCGATAGCGCGAACTCATCACCATCCCAAGTTCCACGTGGCAGTGGGCGCGCGTCCGGTCGATCCCGGCCCCGGTGAATCCCATTTTACCGAGCGTGCTGCCGGTGCTTCACCGGGTCACCCGGTTTGACCTGGATTTCCGCAAGGTGCGCGTAAAGGGAGACGACCTTCGAGTTTTCCCAATCGGGTGCGACGACCACGTATTTTCCGTAGTTGCTGTGGCCGGCGACCATGCTGGTGTGCACCACCCGGCCTGCGGCGATGCTCGAAACCATGTCCAGCGGGTTGCCGGCCTTGTCGCGCTCCATCGGGCAGATGTCGATGCCCTCATGGAATTTCGTCAAGATCACCTCGCCGTTGATCCGCGCGGCATTCCTGACAAATCCGTAGGAACCTCCTTCCCATGGCTTGCTCACCTGACCCTCGAAGGTCCGGTCCACATACATGTAAAATTGCTCAGGGCGTCCCTCGAAAAGGTGGTTGTTCTCGGTCGGCAGCCGAAGATCGACCGGTTCCGCGCGGAGAAGTCCGGTCAGGGTGAGGATGAGGGCGAACAGGCGGATCATCGTCAGTCTCATTTCTTCTTCTTTCCTTCCTGTCCGGTCCTGGGAAATTGCTCGTCGAGGATCTTGATGTCGTCGAGGGTCAAGCCCTTCCAGACAACGAGCCGCCCGTCGTCAATCTGCTTGTCCACCATCACGCCGTCCGCCGCGCGTCCGTTCACGATGGCGACCAACCACTTGCCCTGGTTCGTGTTCGTCACCGCCGCCAGCCGGGCGGCGGCATTGGGCTTCACCTTGAAAACCACGCCGTAGTCCTCACCGGCCTCGGACGGAAACGGGACAAACGAGACGATGTCGTTCGTGCTGATTTCCGGGGTGCGGAAAAACACCCGTTCCTTGCCATCCGGTGTCACCTGCGGGATGGAAATCATCTTTGGGTTGTCGGTTTTTGCCGCTTCCATGTGGAACGACACGGCAGCCTTGCCCTCCTTCTTGCCGCCCGCCAAGGCAGCAGGCATCAGGGGGAAAATGACCAGTGAAACGAGGGTCAGGATGCGGAAATGCATGGGCGGAGTGAAGCACATCGCCGCTCACCCGGAAGAAAAAAGCGGATTTGGCTTCATCAAAATTCCGATGCCCGGCGATCAACCGCCGATGGATTTTCCCGCTCCATCGCGAAATGCGGACTCGCGGAACCGCGGCATCGGTTGTAATCGAATCGACATGCACATTCCCACCCTGATCGCCCGCAAGCGCGAAGGCGAGGCGCTCTCCGCCCGCGAAATTGAAAGCCTGATCCAGGGCTACACGTCCGGCGAGGTGCCTGACTACCAGATGTCCGCCTTCGCCATGGCGGTTTTCTTCAAGGGGATGACGCCCGCCGAGATCGCCGCGCTGACCCGTGCGATGATGGAAAGCGGCGATTGCTTTTCTTATCCGACCGGTCATCCGCCCATCGTGGACAAACATTCCACCGGCGGCATCGGCGACAAGGTCTCGCTCATCCTCGCCCCGCTCGTCGCCTGCACCGGTTGTTGGGTGCCCATGGTGTCGGGCAGGGGGCTCGGGATCACCGGTGGTACTCTCGACAAATTGGAATCGATTCCCGGTTTCAAGGTTGGCGTCGGACTGGACGAGGCGGTTGCCCAACTCCAGAAAATCGGTGTCGTCATGATGGGGCAGACCGACCGGTTTCTGCCCCGCCGACAAGAAACTCTACTCCCTCCGCGATGTCACCGGCACTGTCCCGTCCATCGCGCTGATCACCGCCTCGATCATGTCCAAGAAATTGGCGGAGACGCTGGATCGGCTCGTCCTCGACGTGAAATTCGGCAGCGGAGCCTTCATGCAAACCCGCGGGGATGCCGAGGCTCTCGCGGCCAGCATGATCGCCGTTGGCAAGGAAATGGGCGTCGAGGTTCACGCGGTTCTCAATCCGATGAGCGAGCCTCTCGGACGGGCCGTTGGGAACTCACTTGAGGTCATCGAGTCGATTCAAACGCTCGATGGAAGCGGTCCTGATGACCTTCGAAACCTTGTTCTGGATTTGTCGGAAAAAATCGCGGGAGTCACTCGTGAGGAATTGATAAGGCTTCTTGATGATGGTAGCGCACGGAGGAAGTTCGACAAGCTCGTCGCAGCGCAAGGTGGAAATCCCGCCGACCTTTCCCGCCTCGCGGATATTCACAAGGCTCCCCTGATCCGGGAGGTCATCGCCACCGCTGGAGGGATCATTTCCAAGGTGGACGCCGGACTCGTCGGCCAAGCCGCGCTCCAGCTCGGGGCCGGTCGCTCGAAGGCATCGGACGGGGTGGATTTCGCGGTCGGCTTCGATCAGCTCGTCAAGGTCGGTGAGCCCATCCACGCCGGCCAAGCCGTCTGCCGCATCCACGCACGGACCGCCGTGGACTTCGACATGGCAGAGGCGATGATCGAAAAGGCAGTCGCCATCAAGCCGGTCGATTGATCCCCCCATGGAGTGCGGCGGGAAGCGACAGCGCCACGCCGCCTTGGTTGAATGCTTCGTGCTGGCGAATTTTTCCTGGCATGATGAAACATCCAAAGCGGTGCCGCTCTGTCGCCGCAGTCCAGGGTATTTCTTTTCCTGAATAGAAAGATTTCTTCTAAGGAAATCCCCGGTAGCGTGTCTTCACACTTGATATGAAAACCTTGGCCTTGATCAGTCTGTTTGCCGCCATTTTTCCCTTTCAACTCATGGCTCAGGAAATCGAACCCCTCCGCGCGGAACGCGACAAGCTCGTGAACCGTGGAATGTGGCGGGATGTCGTGAATTTCTACGTGGAGAAACTCATGCCCCTCTCCGATCAGGGATCCGGATCGGACCTTGAGCGTGCGACCGAGGCGCTCAGCCGGTTGAATGCCATCGAGGAATTCGACGGCCTGGTCGAGCGCGCCGTCGCCGCACACCCGGAGAATTCCTCGCTGCTGACTTCCGCGGCCGCCGTCTATCAACGGGCACCGCATTCGGGGCAGATCATCGCGGGGGAGTTCAAGCGCAGTCGCGGCTATTACGGCGGCCGGGGATTTCGTCCTGACGATGATTCCACCTCCGAGACGGGGCAGGCGGTGACGACGACTTACCGCGATCACATCCGCGCCTTGCAACTCTTGCGACAAGCTGTGGTGAAGCCATCGAGCGATGCGGAAGGCCTGCTCGCCTGGCGACAAATGGCATCGGTTTTCATCCAGCGGGAGGCATGGAAATTGCAGACGCTCACTCCCTTGGAAACCTTGCCGGAGTGGGGCGAGCCGGGACCGGAAGGCGGAACCGAAGGCGCTCCCTGGGCGGGTGAAGCGCCGGTCCTTTACTCCCAGCCGGCATCTTGGGAAGCGGCGAAGAACGACGGCGAGCGTTGGCGGTTCGCGCTGGCGGAGGAGGCAAGGCTGAGCAAGGAAAAGGACTACAATGCGACGATGATCCTGCAGCGCGCGCGTTTTTCCCAATCACAGTTCGGGGTCGAGACCCTGTCATCCTACGGCTGGTGGCGCCCACAGGATCCCGAGGCTGCCAAGGGGATTCTTGAGACCGACACGCTTGCCGAGGATGAGTGTCTGGCAAAAACCTCCGATGGTGTCCGTCGTTTCAAACTTCCGGCCGAGTTCCATTTCATCGCCCTCTATCGGTCCATCATCGGGAACAAGCTCGTCGGCGACAATGCCGGTGACGCCCTCGTCCAGGTTTTCCTGAACCGCAGCCAGTACGACAAGGCGCTCGAGGTCCTCGACCAAACCATTTCCCTCCACGGTCCCGGAAATAACGACTCGCGCAAAAAGCTCCGCCAGCAGATCACTGGAAACTGGGGACGTTTCGAGATGGCGGAAACCGTTCCCGGCTGGAACCAAGCCCGCACTTCCACTGGTGTTCCGCAATGGCAATTCCATCAAGCTAACCGCCGCTCCGGTCGATATGGACGCCGTCCTGCGCGACACCATTTCCTACCTCAAGGGAAATCCAGCCAAGTTTGATTGGCAGCGCGCCAATCCCTCCGGCATCGCGTCTCAATTGATTTCGAAAAATGATTCCAAATACATCGGGAAAATCACGTCCACCTGGGAGGAAAAGCTCACCCCGGCCGAAAAGCACCGCGATACCCGCACCGACCTAACGGTCCCTATCGACAAGGCCGGTGGATGGTGGATCACCGGACAAATGCCCGATGGCAACTACTTTCCACACCCTCGTTTGGATCGTCGATACCGTGCTCGTCCAGAACGACGTCGGCGGCAAGAAGCAGTGGTGGGTGGCGGATGCCGACAGCGGTGCTCCGGTGGCCGGTGCGGAGATCGAGTTTTTCGGCTACCGCACCATCTATCTGGATCGCAAGAAACCTCTGGAGCGAAACATGGACATCCGCACCAAGGGCTTCAACCGCAGCTCCGATGAGGATGGCAAGACGCTTCTCAAACCGGGTGATTGGGATGATCAATACCAATGGATCGCCATTGCCCGCAAGGATGGCCGGACCTCGGCCTATTTCGGTTTCCAGCCCTACAACATCCAGGAACCACAGCTTGAGAACGGCAATCGTGACCTCACCTACGGCATTTCCGACCGCCCCCTTTACAAGCCGGGCGACACCGCCCATCTCAAGTTCTATCTGCGCAATGTCGGCTACTTCGAGCCGGATGAATCCAAGTGGGCGAACAAGACCGGCCGGCTGGTCGTCAGCAACGGGCGTGGCGAGGAGGCCATCAAGATCGAGAATCTGAAGACCGATGCGCTGGGTGCCGTGGAATGCGATGTGGTCATCCCCAAGGACGCGGTGCTCGGCATGTGGATGGCGACATTTACCCAAGGCGATAATATCGGAGTTTCCGTGTCCTTGCGGGTCGAGGAATATCGCAAACCGGAATACGAGGTGAAGGTCGAGGCACCGGAAGAACCGGTGAAACTCGGTGACAAGTTCACCGCCACGGTGAAGGCCACCTATTTCCACGGTGCTCCCGTTAGAAATGCCGAGGTCGAGATCATCGTCAAGCGCAGCACCGTCACCGACCGCTGGTTTCCAACAGGTCGCTGGGACTGGCTCTACGGACCCGGCGCATGGTGGAACTGCGGCGATGCAACCTGGCATCCCTCATGGAGCCGCTGGGGTTGCCTGCCTCCGAATCCTCCGTGGTGGCAGGGGGATCGTTGGACGCCGGACGAACTGGTCATGAAGCGGAATGTGCCCATCGGTCCGGATGGCACCGCCAAAATCGAGATCGACACCGCGCCTGCCAAAGCGGTGCAGGGAGACATGGATTCGAAATACTCCATCGAGGCCCGCGTCGTTGACGCGTCCCGCCGCGAGGAGCGCGGGACGGGATCGGTCATTGCTGCCAGGAAACCTTTCGAGGTCGTCGTCTGGACGGACCGTGGCTACACCCGCGCCGGGAATGAGGTCGTGGCAAACATTTCCGCCGCCACCCTCGCGGGCAAGCCGGTTGCCGGAGCCAAGGGCACACTCAGGATCTTTGAAATCACCAGTGGTGACGACGGCCGCATCGAGGAGAAGGAGATCCAGTCGTTTCCCATCGAGACGGACGCCGAAGGAAAGGTGCTGCAGAAATTCGCCGCGCCGGCCACCGGCCAATACCGTCTCGCCGCCAGCCTGTCGGTCAAGGATGGCGAAGCGGCGGAGGGCGCATCCATTCTCAACGTCTTCGGCCCCGGTCGCGTCGATCCTGCCGCATGGCATTTCGGCCCCATCGAATTGATCGCCGACAAGGCAACCCATGCCCCTGGGGAAACGCTCAAGCTCCGGGTCAACAGCGACAAGGAAAACGCCAATGTCTGGCTCTTCCTCCACATCGCCGGTTCCGCCGGTCGCGAGGCCCGCCGGATCCAGCTCGATGGGAAAAGCCTCGAGGTGGATGTGCCGCTCGACGCGCGGGACATGCCCAACATGTTCATCGAGGGCGTGTCGGTGCATGGTGCGAAAATCCACTCGGCGGTGCGCCAGATCCTGCTGCCTCCTGTTAGCAGGTTGATCGATGTCACGCTTGAGCCTGCAAAGGACCGGGTGAAGCCCCGCGAGACATCCGACCTCGGGATCACCCTGCGCGATGCGGACGGCAAGCCGTTCAAGGGGATTGCCGTCCTAACGGTTTACGACAAGTCGCTCGAAGCCATCACCGGCGGATCGAATGTCGGACCCATCCTTGAGAATTTCTGGAGTTGGAAAAACGACTACTACCCGGCCTACAACCGGGGCTTCATTCCGGGATCGCCGGGCAATCTCCAGCGGCCGAAGGAGAGTTCCATGCAGTCCCTCGGAAGATTTGGCGGCGTCAACACCCGCAGCCTCCGAATGGCCGGGAGAGGGATGGGATTTGGTGCTGGCGGTGGCATGCCCATGGAGGAAAGCGATAACATGATGTTAAGTGCTGATGCCGAACCTGCGCCGATGGCAAAGGCCAAGTCCGCGATGGTGGCGGACAAGGACATGGCTGGAGGAGAGCCAGCCGGCTCCGCCCCCAATCCCATCCTCGTTCGCAAGGATTTCGCCGATCTCCTGAAATGGTCCGGCACCATCGAGACCGACGAGAATGGCCATGCGGCGATCCCGTTGGAATACCCGGACAACCTCACCACCTGGAAGGCCCGCGTCTGGGTGCTCGGCAAGGGCACGCAGGTCGGCGAAGGTTCCGCGGAAATCATCACTTCCAAGGAATTGCTGGTGCGGCTCCAGGCCCCGCGTTTCCTCGTCGAGCGCGATGAATCGGTGTTCAGCGCCGTGGTCCAGAACGACCACGATGCTCCGAAGACCGTGAAAGTCTCTCTCGAACTCGAAGGCGGGAAACTGCAAGCCATCGACGGTGGCGAGAAGACCGTGGAAATCGCCGCGAAGTCGGAAGCCCGCGTCGATTGGCGCGTGAAGGCGATTCTCGAAGGCGAGGCCACGATCCGCATGCGGGCCGATTCCGGTGACGATGGCGACGCCGTCGAGCGCAAGCTTCCCGTGCTGGTCCACGGCATGTCCCGTCAGGACGCGTGGAGCCGCACGGTCGAGCCGGATGCCGCTTCCGCGAAAATCGCCATGGAGGTTCCCGAACAACGCCGCCCGGACCAGAGCAAGCTAACCGTTCGTTTCTCGCCCACCATCGCCGGCGCCGTGGTGGACGCGATTCCCTATCTGGCAAGCTATCCCCATGGCTGCACGGAGCAAACCTTGAACCGTTTCGTGCCCGCCGTCATCGCGCAGAAAATGCTCCGCGATCTCAAGATCGACCTCTCGCAAGTGAAGGCCAAGCGCACCAACCTCAACCCACAGGAACTCGGCGACTCCGCGGAGCGCGCCGCCCAATGGAAACAATGGCAAACCAATCCAGTCTTCGATGAGGTGGAAATGGAGAAAATGGTCGCCAAGGGAGTTGAGCGACTCATGTCCATGCAGATTTCCGATGGCGGTTGGGGATGGTTTTCCGGCTACGGAGAACACTCGTGGCCCCACACCACCGCAGTCGTCGTCCACGGCCTTCTGGTCGCGAAGGACAATGGCGGAGCAATCCCCGATGCCATGTTGAACTCCGGCATCAACTGGCTGCTCGGCTACGAGCGCAAGCAGGTCGCCGCGCTCCAGCTTTACGTCGAGCGTCAGGCATTGCGCGATGCCGGCAAGAAGGTGAAATCCGACAACCGCTATGAGAAATCGAATGCCGACGCCCTCGACGCCTTCGTCCGCCGCGTGCTGGGCGAGGCCAAGCGGAACTCGGAGCCGATGCTCGCGTTTCTCTATCGGGACCGCGTGAGTCTGCCGGTCTATGCGAAATGTCTGCTAGGACTCGAGGAACACCGCGTCGGCGACGAGATGCGCCGCGACGAGGTCATGAAAATGATTTCCCAGTTCATCAAGCGCGATCCCGAGAACCAGACCACTTACCTCGATCTCAAGAACGGCAGTTACTGGTGGAATTGGTATGGCAGCGAGGTCGAGGCGCACGCCTGGTATCTCAAGCTGCTCGCCGCCGTGAAGCCGAACGATCCCGACACGCGCGGCCTGGTGAAATACCTCGTGAACAACCGCAAGCACGCCACCTACTGGGAATCCACCCGCGACACCGCCTATGCCGTTGAGGCCATCGCCAGCTATTTCAAGGCCAGCGGCGAGGACGCTCCGCAAATGGACGTGGAAATCCTGCTCGACGGAAAATCGCTCCGCAAGATCTCCATCGACCGCGAGAACCTCTTCACCTTCGACGGCTCCGTCGTGCTAACAGGCGAGGCCGTCACCACCGGCAAGCACGAGGTCGAGCTCCGCCGCACCGGGAAGGGGACCCTTTACGCGAATGCCTATCTGGAAGTCTTCACGCTGGAGGACAAGCTCCGTGCCGCGGGACTGGAGGTGAAGGTCGCCCGTAATGTTTCCAAACTCATCCCGCTGGAGAAGGAAAACGAGGTGCCCGATGCCACCGGCCTCGTCGTCAAGCAACAGGTCGAGCGCTTCCGCCGCGAACCACTCAAGGACGGCGACTCCGTGAAATCCGGCGATCGGATCGAGGTCGAACTCGTGCTCGAAAGCAAGAACGACTACGAATACCTCATCTTCTCCGATGCCAAAGCCGCAGGCTTCGAAGCCATCGACGCCCTCAGCGGCTATGTCGGCGGCAGTGGTGGATTCAGCGCCTACATGGAGCCTCGCGACGAGACCGTGGACTTCTTCATCCGTGCCTTGCCACGCGGCACGCAGACCGTCCGCTATCAGCTTCGCGCCGAGGCACCCGGAATCTATAAGGCGCTGCCTGCCATCGCCGAGGCCATGTATGCGCCCGAGCTTCGTGCCAATTCCGAGGACCTGCGCCTGGAGATCAAGGACAAGTAACAGGCGTCTGCCTGATAAAAATCGAGGCGCTCCCCACTCGGGAAGCGCCTCATTTTTTTGCACCTGCAATCTGTTAAAGTGCACCACGAGACTTTCGTCCGATCGCTGGCATGTCAAACGGATTTCTAACGATGGGCATCACCCGTTCGGGTTACTTTTTCGGACTTTTGATGCGAAAACGCTCACGACGTTTCTCACAATCTCCCTAGACCTTTCTCCGGGGAGTGCTATCGAAGGGATCAGCCATGGAAGAAAAACCGGACTCGGAACTCCCCAAGCCAACCGAATGGAATGTGCGGCCTCCGGACATCGTGAAGCCCTCGAATCCGCAGCCGGATCCTCCCCGGGAAACCGCGTCATCCTCAGCGGATAGCGGATCGCCCGTGAAAGTGCGGGTCCGCACCGGAGGCGACGAGGAGGATGTGCCAAAAACCGGCATGGCCCCCTTCAACTCGCGGGTCATCGCGATGTTCATCGATGTCGTGGTCGCCGCAGGCTTGTACTTGGGGGCGATTCAGATTCTGCCTGATTTTGCCCACAAATTGGCCATCCTGTTGGGGCTTGGCTACATCGTGACCCGCGATTCGCTGCCGTTTCTCGGTGGCCAAGGCGTCGGAAAAAAGGCGATGAAGCTCAGGGCGGTGACCTCGGAGGGGGAGTCGCTCTCGGGAAAATGGGAGATTTCCCTGATCCGCAGCGGTGTGCTGATCATCCCGTTTTTTCAACTGGTGGAGCTTTGGATTCTCCTGACCCGTGAGGACACGGCGGAACGCGGCAAGCGGCTCGGCGACGAGTGGGCGAAGACAAAAGTGATCATCGAGGAAAAGCCGGTGAAGGAAGAACCGGACGCCTGATTTTTCCCCCACCTGAGAAGGGTGATTTGTGGGCTTCCCAAACGGGGCGGTTATTGTCATTTTTCCGCCATGGAGAGTCACGAGGTATTGAAACAGGCGATGCGCAAGACCACGCCAAAGGCGGTTGCTTCCGAACTCGGGGTTTCGCTTTCCCTGGTTTACAAGTGGGCGGAAAAGCCAACCGATTTCGGTTCCGGTAGCCGCAACCCGCTGGACCGGCTCCTCCAGATCGTGGAACTGAGTGGCGACACGGGCATCGTCGAATGGCTTTGCCGCCAGCAGGGCGGGCATTTCGTCCGGGATCCGGATGTGGCGGGTCACCAAACCAACCACATCCTGCCGGCCACGCAGGAGATCATCGGGCAGTTTTCCGATTTGCTCAACGAGATCTCGGACGCGGCGGACGACCTTTCCGTGACCCATGAGGAGGCCGTCGCGATCCGTCAGGTCTGGGACAAGTTGAAAAGCTACGCGGAAGGCTTCGTCCGCGCCTGTGAAAAGGGCGATTACCGGACGATGACCCGCGTGCCGCCCGTCGGTTAGGTCTTCTTTCCTAGCAGGATTCCGGCCGCCTGCTGGTTGGCTCCGGTCGCGGTGACGGCGACTTGGGGAAATTTTCCGTCGATCAGCGCTTGTGCGGCAGCGACCACCTGAAGTCCCGAGGAAACGCCCATGCCTTCTCCCAGAATCATGCGCGGTGACCAACGCGGTCCCGACCAGTCCGACCATGCCGTTGTTTCGGGAAAATCGTATTTCGCGACTCCCGCGCGACCGTCGATCAGCAAGGTGTTTCCGTCATCGGGCGCTGCCAATAGCCGGCGGATCTCGCTGGCGGCTTTGCAACGTCCGTGACTGACCAGGGTGACCGGATCGGGAAGCCGTAGGATGTTGGCCGGGCCGCAGCCGGGTTCCAGATAGATCGCGGCGGCCCCTTCGGATGGAAGGTAGGACCCTGAATAATAGCGAAGTCCCTCGGCACTCAACCAGTCGATCTCCTCAGCGGAGATCACGAGGCAGCCGTCCACGTCGCCCCGCTCGATCCATTCCGCCGCGAGATCAATCCCGCTGAAAAATCCGGTGCTGTCGGCGATCAGCGTGTCGTTGGGCGCGGAACTCCCGATCATCGCTGATAGATGGCTGGACGGTGCGTTGAAAACGGTCTCGGGAAACAGGATGGGGCTCGCCATCGCGGGATCGGCCATCGCCTCGCCAAAGAAGCGGTTCGAGTAATTCACGCAGCCGTTGATGAGGGTGAAGATGATACCCACGCGCAGATTTCCGGCGGTGATTTCCGCGAGGCGATGCTCGCCAATCGCTTCGGCTGCCGCTGCCGCCGCGAATTTCGAGATCGGGCTGGTTCTCCGCAATCTCGCGAATTTCGGCGTGGTGGCTCCTTCTGAAGGAACCCGCAGAACCGGCGTGCGGACCAAGGTTTCCCCCGACAACCGTTCGAGGTGGGTGGGTTCGAACGACTCGCCTGATAGAATTGCGTCCATCATTGCTTCCGTCCCCCAACCGGCTGCGGAAACCGCCCCGGTGCCAGTGATCTGGATCGGCATTCTCACGCGATTCCCTCCTGTCCGAAAATCAAGGTCGCGTTGGCCCCGCCGAAGCCGAACGAGTTGGTCAGCACGCGGTTGACCACGGCGTCGCGAGGTTGTCTAACGAGATCAAAGGTGCAAACAGGATCCGCCTCCCTGACGCCGAGGCTGGCGGGGAGAAACTGCTCCTTCAGTGCCATCAGGCTGATGACGGATTCCACCGCGCCGGCCCCGCCTAACAAATGGCCGGTTGCGGATTTGGTCGAGCTGACCTTGATCTTGCCGACGCCATTTCCCGCCCAGCGCTGGATGGCATTTCCCTCGGCGATGTCGTTGAGCGGTGTGCCGGTGCCGTGGGAATTGAGGTAGTCGATCTGCTCCGGCGAAATCCCCGCCATCGCACAGGCCGCTTGCATGGTGGCGAGCGCCGTGTCGCCCGCCGGATTCGGCTGGGTCAGGTGGTGGATGTCGGTGGCCGCGCCGTAGCCGAGGATTTCCGCGACGATGCGGGCGCCCCGGGATTTTGCGGATGCAAGCGATTCCACCACCACGAACCCCGCGCCTTCTCCCAAGGCCAGTCCATCGCGCGCCGCATCGAAGGGGCGGGGGATGCCGGACGGGGTGAGAGCCTGAAGCGCGTCGAAGCCGCAGAAAACAAGTTGGCAAAGCGCATCGTAGCCACCGGCGAGAACCCGCTCGGCACGACCGGAGCGGACAAGGTGGAACGCGTGGCCGATGGCATTTGCCCCCGAGGCGCAGGCATTCGAGATGATGCGCATGGGGCCGGAAATGCCGAGCTCGCGGGCCATGTCGGTCATCTGCCGCTGCGCCTGATACATTTCCACCCGCTGGAATTGGCGGGAGCGGCCGGTGGTGGTGGCGAGAGCCTGTTTGTAATATTCCTCACCGATCGGCATGGCGGCTGCCGAAGTGCCGATCATCATCGGGAAATCGCCGCCAGTCAGACCGGCGGTGGCGAGCGCCTCGCGGGCCGCCCTCCACGCGAGGCGGGACCCCCGGTCCATGCGTGACCAGACCTTGGCGGAAATTTCTCCAACTGGCGGCGAATCGGGCAAGTTCACCTGTCCTGCCGTGCCAACGCGCTGTCGGGAAACGTCGAAAAGCGTCACCGGAGAGAACGCGCTGCGTCCCGCTCGGAAGCCCGCGATATTTTCCGCAAAATCCATCCCCATCGGCGAGATGATGCCTGTCCCGGTGATCACCACCTTGCGGGCGGACGAGGGAAGGGGAGCATCGGAGAAATAGGCCACGGGAAATGGGGAGCAGTTAAGGCTCGTCAAACAAGGTCGGACGTAGCTAGGCAGGCATGCGCACCTTGTCAAATGCCGTATCCCCGTTGGTTAGAAACTTCCCGCCGCTTTGCCGACCACCCCGCGATCTTTGAGGGTGGAGGAATCGTCACGTTCGGCGAGCTTGCGAAAGCGGTGGATCGCACGCCGATAGCGGTTTCCCCGGTCATCGCGCGGACGGGAAGCATGGAATTTTTTGTCGAGATCCTGCGCGCCTGGCGGGATGGGCAAGCGGTCATTCCGGTGGAGCGGGATGCGCCCGAACCGTTGCTCCATCGCCCCCCGCCGGCCGGGACCGCCCTCGTGAAATACACGCCGGGAGCCTGCGGTGTGCCGCGCGGGATTTTCCTGAGCACCGGGCAGGTCGAGGCGGACGGCGACCGCATCGTGGCGGCGATGGGACTTTCACCCTCGGTGCCGAATCTCGCGGTGATTTCGCCATCCCATTCCTACGGGTTTTCCAACCTCATCCTGCCGCTCGTCCTGCATGGAGTGCCGGTGCATCTGGCAGCGGTTCCATTTCCCCGGGCGATCGAGGAAATCTTTCAAGCCCACCCCTCGCTGGTCGTCCCGGCGGTGCCTTCCATGTGGCGGGCATGGCATCGTGCCGGCATTCTCAAGGGGGCTCCTGTCTCGCTCGCGGTTTCCGCCGGTGCGCCATTGTCACTGGAGTTGGAGGCCGACGTGTTCGCCGCATCGGGATTGAAAATCCACAATTTCTACGGCGCCAGCGAGTGCGGCGGGATTTCCTTCGATGCTTCCGAAACGCCCCGTGAGTCCGCCGATGATGTTGGAACGCCGCTCCCCGGGGTGGAGGTGGGTTTGACGGACGAGGGGCGGCTGTTGATCCGCAGCAGCAGCGTGGCGACTGGCTACGACGAGCACCGGCCTGACGATGTGTTAGGAGATGGCGTCTATCTCACCCGCGATCTCGGACAGCTTGATTTATCCGGCAGGATCCGTCTAACGGGAAACATCGGCGGGGCCATCAATGTTTCCGGGCGCAAGGTCAGTCCGGCGAAAGTTGAGGCGGCGATCCGCGCCACGGGCCTCGTGAACAGGATCCGCGTCCATCCGGTGCCAAGTCGCGATCCGGAACGATTCGAGGAAATCGCGGCCGAGGTCGAATTGCTCGGTGGGAACAACCTCGATGCCTTGAAATCGGCGGCATCTGCTAGACTCCAGTCGTGGGAACTGCCGCGACATTGGAAACTACTCTGATCGCGCCGCTATTTCCCGGGCTTTCCCCAGTTCTTGTCGGCAAAATCCATGTAGTGTTGCCAGTCGCTTGGCGCGAGATCGTGTTTGCCCGTTCTCAGGTGGTATCCGATGGAACCCACCGAGATGGTTTGGTCGGGTGGTGGCATGGTGTCGGTTTCCAATCCCTTTTTTCCAAACAAGCGGTAAACGGGACCGGCGAGGATGCAGGACTTGAATTCGTTTTTCGGATCGGCCCATTGATCCTGGGTTGCGCTTGCCACGTAGAGCAGACGAGGCGCGATCAATCCTAACAACTGATGCTGGTCGATGGGCAGCGCATCCTCGTTGTTGGCGTATTTTCGATAGTTCTCACAGAACCAGTAAGGAAAACGGGTGGTGATGTCGGCGACCTTCTCGCCTTCCTTTCCACGGGCGAGCGAGGCTCCGCCGCAACCCGAGTTGTTGGAAATCACGAGGGCGAATCGCTCGTCCTCCGCGCCACACCAGACGGCGGCCTTGCCTGCCCGCGAGTGGCCGATGATCGCGACATGCGCGGCGTCGATCGCCTTGTCCGTCTCCAGGTAGTCGAGCACCCGGCTGGCCCCCCAGCCCCACGCGGAAAGCGCTCCCCATGCGTTTTTCTCCAGCGGTTGCTTGCTGTAAATCGCGCGGACCCCGCCGTTGAAGCCGTCCACCCGGTCGGGATCCACCTCGTTGAAGTTGAACGACACCGTGGCGTAGCCCCTCGCGATGATTTCCCGAACCGGCCACAAGCCCTTGATGTTCCGCTCAAGCGACGGATCCGGGTCGATGAAATTGATGAGAACAAACGCGGGCGATGGCCCCTTTGCCGCATTCGGAGTGAAGAGGACCGCTTTGAAATGTCCTTTCCCGCCAGGCCCGGAGTAGCTGAATTCGATATCCTTCGATGTGGCGGTCCCGTCGAGCGCGTCGGTTTGCTGGCTCAACACCACGGCCTTGAAATCGGCGGGCTTGCCCACCGGTCGCTCGCCGTAAACCTGATTCCGAAAGGCTTTCAAGGTCGCTGGCCTCACCTGATCCCGCCAGGTTTCCGAATCGGTCGCAGCGATTCCGGTCGGCAATATCAGCGGATCAGGAGGCTCTGAGGCCGGCAACGGACAGGCAGTCAGGAGATGGAGAGCTAAAAATCGCAATACGGTTTTCTCATGCATGCGGATCATCAAGCGGCTTGATTTGGCCTTCATCAATCCAATTTCCGCATCGTGTTTTCGCGAAATCAGGAAAAACGACGGCTTGCGGTCCCGGATTTCGCTGACTAGATTCGCGCAATTCGACGCCTATGAAAGCCACCCCATTTTTCGCCTTGTGCCTTCTGTCCTCGCCCCTCGTCGCACAAGATGCGGCGGTAGCTCCTGACAAGGCTCCCGTCGCTGGCGGTGAGTCGGTCAACGCGGATTCGTTGATGCCGAACCAGAAGGCATTCCTGAATTTGCCCGAGGAAAGCCGCAAGGATTTCATCAAGCACCTCGGTGAGGCCAACCGCAAGTTCGAGCAAAAGCGGATTTTCGAAGCCCTCGACGAGTTGGACAAGACGATGAAGATTTTCAAGGACAGCCCGGAAATTTTCAACCTGCGGGGAAGTTGCTACGTCGAAATGCGCGCGTTTGACAAGGCGTTGGCCGACTTCAAGAAGGCATTGACCTACGTGAAGGACAATCCGAGCATCGAGTTTAACATCGGCGAGGTGTATTTCTGCACCAAGGAGTGGAAGAAATCCCTCGAGATATTCGAGAAGATCTTCAAGGACATCCCGAAAGAGCAGACGGCTCTTTCGCGCTTGGTGGAGTTCAAGATCATGCTCTGCAAGAACAAGCTGGGGATGACCGCTGACGTGAAGGCCTTGGCTGAGAAATATGATTTCGAGGACGACTCTCCGTTTTACTACTACGCCAACGCGGTCCTCGCCTATGAGAAGGAAGATCTGGTGAAGGCCGAGGAATGGCTGGCAAGGGCTGGTCGGGTGTTCCAGAACGCTGAGGTGCTCGCGCCTTGGCAGGACACGCTCGTCGAGTATGGCTACATCAAGAGCTTCTACGGCGACGATGCCGCTGCCGCCAGCGAAGTGATCGGTTAGCTTTCCGAGGCAGCTTGCTTGAGTTCCTCGATGAAGGAAAGTAACTGACCGGAAGCTTCTGAGCCGGTCGAGATGCCGGCCGCCACCTCGATTCGTGCGGGCTCGACAGCAAGGGGTCGTGAGATCAGGAGCTGTTTTTGCCCTCGGTCGATTTTGCTGCTTTCCGAAAGGAGGGCAATGCCGAGGTTTCCCTCAAGCGCTGCAGTCAGGCTGCTGACGCCGTCGAACTCGCCCGCGATCTTCGCCTGCATTTCCTGCTCACGGAAATACCCCGTGATGCGGTCCCAGTAGTCCGGGTAGTTCTCGCGGTCGTAGAGCAGGAGCTTTTGGCCGTTGAGGTCCTTAGCCGCTACGAGCTTCTTCTTCCCGAGTGGATGATCGCTGGGCATCACCACTTGCCAGCCATATTCGCGCAATGAAATCCAACGGATGGGCTCCTGGATTCCGGTGCACGGCGCGGCGACGATCAGGTCGAGTTTGCCGGCGGCCAAACCCGCGCGCATTTCCGCCGATGACCAATCGTGCAGGCTCACCCTGACCCGTGGATGAAATTGGGTGAATCTCCCGATCGCGACTGATAGAAATTCCCCTGCCAGTGACGGCGCGTATCCCACCCGAAGTGGTTCGCCCAGGGCGGTGGCCCTGACCTTCTCGATCATCATCTCGCCTGACTTGATCCATTTCCTCGCCTCGGCCAACAGGACCTCCCCGGCAGGTGTTAGTGAAATCGAGTGGGCGCCGCGTTCCAGAAGCGCGGTGTCGAGTTCCTCCTCGAGCGCCTTGATTTGCCGGCTCAGGGCAGGTTGGGTAAGTCGCAATTTCCTGGCCGCCGCGGTGATGCTTCCCAGCTCTCCCACGGCCAGGAAATGCTTCAGTTGGCGGAGTTCCATGGGCTGAAAATAACCAACTCCGGGATGAGTTCCATCACGGAAACAACCCATGCGGAAAAATCCGGAACCGATGCGTTGCAAGCCTGTTGGGAATGCTTCAGATTGACGATATGGGACTAGAAAAGATCACGCAGAAACTTCAGGAAGGGCTTCAGTCCGCACAGGGCATCGCTTCGAAGTCCGCTCACTCGGAATTGAAAAGCGCACACGTCCTTCTGGCGTTGCTCCAGCAGGAGGGAGGCATCGCCACTCCCATCCTTCAAAAGGCGGGTGTCGATATTTCTAAACTGAAACTTTCCGTGGCCGCCGCGCTCGCCCGCGAACCAAGTGTCCAGGGAGCCACCACCCAACCGCAGATCAGTGTGGGCCTGCGGGCGACCCTTGATGCTGCGGATGCCGCCCGCGAATCCCTTGGCGATGACTATCTGAGCGTCGAGCATTTCATCCTCGGTGCCATGAAGGGAAATTCTCCTGCCGGTACCCTTCTCAAGGAAGCGGGGTTGACCGAGAAATCCGCCCGCGAGGCGATCACCGGCATTCGTGGATCTCAAAAGGTCACCGATGATTCTCCGGAGGGGAAATATCAGACCCTCGAAAAATACGGCACGGATCTAACCGCGCGCGCCCGCGCAGGGAAAATCGATCCCGTCATCGGTCGCGACCACGAGATCCGCCGTGTGCTGCAGGTTCTTTCCCGCCGGACCAAGAACAACCCCGTGCTGATCGGCGAACCCGGAGTTGGCAAGACCGCCATCGTCGAGGGGCTCGCCCGGCGGATCGTGTCTGGCGACGTGCCGGACTCGATGAAGGACAAGAAGATCATCTCCATGGACCTCGGCGGCATGCTCGCCGGAGCGAAATTCCGCGGGGAATTCGAGGAACGGCTGAAGGCATTTCTCAAGGAGGTCACGGACTCCGACGGGCAGATCATCCTCTTCATCGACGAGTTGCACACCATCGTCGGAGCCGGAGCCAGCGAGGGGGCTGTGGATGCGTCAAACCTTCTCAAACCGCAGCTTGCCCGCGGCGAGCTGCGGACCATCGGCGCCACCACGCTCGACGAATACCGCAAGCACATCGAGAAGGACGCGGCCCTTGAGCGACGCTTCCAGCCGGTGATGGTCGGCGAGCCATCGGTGGAGGACACCATCGCCATCCTGCGCGGTCTCAAGGAACGCTACGAGGTTCACCACGGAGTGCGCATTCAGGATGGAGCGTTGGTGGCGGCAGCGACTCTATCAGACCGTTATATTTCCGACCGCTTCCTTCCCGACAAGGCGGTGGATCTCATCGACGAGGCGGCGGCCCGTCTCAAGATCGAGCTCGATTCCATGCCCACCGAGATCGACGTTCTGGAACGCCAGATCCTGCAGTTGGAAATGGAGAAGAAGGCCCTCGAAAAGGAAACCGACAAGGGTTCGGTCGCGCGGCTCGAAAAGGTCCGCGAGGAGCAGGCGAATCTTCGCGAAAAGTCGTCAGGACTCATGGCGCAGTGGCGGAATGAGAAGGGCATTATCGACCAGGTGCGGATCGCACAGGAGAAGATCGAAACCCTCAAGGGCGAGACCGAGCGCGCCCAACGCATCGGCGATCTGACAAGGGCGTCGCAGATCAACTACGGCGATTTGCCGGAAGCCCATCGCGAGCTTGAGGCCGCCAAGGAGCAGCTAACAGCTCTTCAGGGCCACGGTGCGTTGCTCAAGGAGGAGGTGACCGAGGAGGACATCGCCCGCATCGTCTCATCGTGGACCGGCATCCCCGTGAACCGCTTGCAGGAAGGGCGAAAAGCAGAAGCTCGTCAGCATGGAGCAGCGTCTCGGCGAGCGCGTCGTCGGGCAGAAAAAGGCGATCAAGGCAGTGGCCAACGCCGTCCGCCGCGCGCGTGCCGGATTTCAGGACGAGAACCGTCCCATCGGCTCTTTCATTTTCCTCGGACCCACCGGCGTCGGCAAGACCGAGCTGTCCAAGGCTCTGGCAGAGTTTCTGTTCGACGATGAGTCGGCGATGATCCGCATCGACATGTCGGAATACATGGAGAAACACAGCGTCGCCCGCCTCATCGGCGCGCCTCCCGGTTATGTCGGTTATGAGGAAGGCGGACAGCTTAGCGAACAGGTCCGGCGCAAGCCGTATTCGGTGGTGCTTTTCGACGAGATCGAGAAGGCCCATCCGGATGTCTTCAACGTGCTGCTGCAGGTGCTCGACGACGGACGCATCACCGACGGCCAGGGCCGCACGGTGGACTTCCGCAACACGGTGCTCATCATGACCTCGAACATCGGCTCCCAGTTCATCCTGCATGAGGAAAATGACGAGCAGCGCGAGGCCAAGGTGACCGAAGCCCTGCGCGGCCATTTCCGTCCCGAGTTCCTCAACCGCATCGACGAGATCATCATCTTCGATCGGCTCCAGCGCGAGGAGATCACCACCATCGTCGATCTCCAGCTTGCCCGCGTCCGCAAGCGCCTTGCGAAACAGGGACTCGGTCTCGCTCTAACGGAAGCTGCCAAGGAGCACATCGGCGACAAGGGATACGATCCCGTTTACGGTGCCCGTCCCTTGAAGCGGGTCATCCAGCATCTGCTGCTCGACCCGCTGAGTCTCGACGTGCTTGACGGGAAATTCATTGATGGCGATGTCATCCAGGCCGACGTTGAGGGGGGGAGCATCGTTTTCAAGAAGTGACAAGTTATTGGAGCTGGAGTTTTAATATTCAATCTGAAGACATAAAAGGAAGTTTGAAAAAACTCGACATGGAACTTTGGATTTCGTCGGAAGAAGATTTTAAAAATAAAACCATCACCTCTCTTAAACTCGTGAAATTCCCTGTAGCTGTAGAGAAAGAATAGAATGCGGCGCGAATTGCGACGTGAACGGGGTCAGTGGTCGGGGGCGGTCGTTGGATATAAACATTCAGGTTGACTCCTTTTCTAGTTTTGACTGGCATGTGTCTCGGTAAAGACGCCGGGAACAGTGATGCCATGATCTTTGTCTCAGGATTCACGGTAAACGGGGTCAGAGTAGAATGGCACTAACTTAACGGTCTTTTCAGATGAAATCAGGGTTTCCATCCGCTCTTAGTGGTGCGCTTGTTCTGATATCCACAAAGCATGTAAAATGGAGGTTTAGCGCTGTCCCCTCGCCGGTTTTGGACACAATCCGCAACTCGTTGATCTTCTGAGAAATTTCCTTAAGTTGGCGCCATTCGGGTCAAGCCTCGCCTGATAACATTCATGTGTTTCTGCGAGGTTGCCTCCACTTGGCCCGCCAACGGCGTGCACCCATAACGGACAGGCGGAGGCCGAGCGACTTGCCGTGGAGGCGTTGGCGGCCTTGGGTGTCTCCAGCGAAAGAAAAGCGCTTGAAGGAATGCGAAAAGGAGATGGAGCGAAGATTCCGGTGGCAGCCTTGCTGAGGGAAAGAATGGCTGATGGAAATGACTGGATCGCCGGGCGATTGGGCATGGGGCACCATGGCTCGGTGAGCCGTCTGGTGGCCGCTGCAAGCAAGGATGAAAAGCAGCAGCGCGAACTGAAGAAACTGATGAAATGTTGAAATGCGTGACCTGACCCGATTTGTTGACCCGATTTGTGACCCGATTTGCACGTGACCTGACCCGATTTGCATCGTTTACGGAGCGGCGATGAACGGGGTAGTTCCGATCCCTTGCCGATTCCTTCCGAAATTCTCAAACTTCACAAAGGCTAGATGAACCGACAGGCTGCTGGTTGATCCACCCATGAAATTTGAATGGGTCTTTGCGGCTCGCTTGATGTTGGCGATCACTTTACGGCTTTTCGCACAGAGGTGGTGGGATTTATTGTTCACCGTCAGTTTGTTGTGAAGCTGGACTGGGCGAATTCCCGCCTCTGGCCATCTCACTTTTGTTCGCCAGCCATCTGGGGACGCCTGGTGCTGAACATTGAGCCAGTGGAAAGAATCACCCAACATGTCCTGTTTCAGGATGCGACATTCATGACTTCCATCCTCCGGTATCCCACACTTGCCTCGTTCGTTTTCATTTCAGCCTCCATCACCCCCGTCATGGCGGACGATGCCGACAGCCCCGCGCATGCCGCTTATCCCAAGCCGTTTTCCCGGCCTCATTCGATGGGAGAAAACTACGACACCTGGCGTGATGCGACAGGCCCTGACGTCGGCGAGACGCCTGTTGACATCAGCCGCTTGCCGTCCCGCGTCGATAACTCCACCCGCCCGCAGTTCCCTCCGATTTACAAACAGAAGGGAGGAGCTTGTGGTCAGTTCACGGCGGTTGCCTCGATTTTCACCTACGAAATGAACGTCCTGAATGGCACCGAGGCCAGCACCACCGCCACGCAATTTCCCGCCGATTTTTCCTGGAACATGGTTAATGCTGCCGATAGCGCGCAAGGATCGGAAGCGCATCATGGTTGGGAGGTGGCCAAGCAGATCGGAATTCCCACCGTGAAATCCTACGGGCGCGTGGAAGGGGACAAGGACAAGATCGGCACGTGGGCCAACGGTTACCCCATCTGGCGCGAGGCGATGGAATATCGCGTCGCTGGCTATCGCTACACTCCGACCGCCACCATCTCACAAATCAACGAAGCCCGCGGCTGGCTCTTCGACCGCAACCAACCCAAACCCGGCAAGGAATCCATCGGCGGATTGCTGGCACTGGACGGACGGATGGGCGAGCTCAACAAGGTCACGAAGACGATTCCCGAAAGAGATTATCTGGCGGGCGAAGATCTTTGGATCCATTGGGGGCCCAGCGGTTTCGGCCACGGCATCACTTGTGTGGGATACGATGACCAGGTCGGATTCGATGTGAATGGCGATGGCAAAGTCAGCAATGACATCGATACCAATGGCGATGGCAAAGTAACCCTCGCTGACCACGAGCGCGGTGCCTTCATCGTGGTCAACTCATGGGGCAAAACCTGGTCGAGGGACGGCAAGATCTATCTGCTCTACAGCGCGATGGTCGATCCCACATGGGAACGCGGAAACTACCTCGGCCGGATCGAGGTTTACCGGTATGTTCCCCGGTGCACCTTGAAACTCAAGCTCGCCTGCAACAAGCGCTCGGACCTGCGGGTGACCATCGGCATCGCCGGCGACAAGAACGCCACGAAGCCCGAACATGAACTCGCCCCGCAAGTCCTCAACGGGTGGCCGCTCTTCGGCAAGAATCGGAAGGACAACGTCGGCCAGGTTCCTCTCGCTGGACCAGGGGATGATACCCCGCTGGAAATCGGCATCGATCTCACCCCATTGCTCGACAAGTTAGGCACCAAGTCCGTGGGTGACGGCCGCCTTTTCCTGAGCTTCAGCTGCGCGGAAAAAGGCAACGCCACCGGCTTGCTTCGGGATTGTGCCATCCGGAATTACGATCACCAGGGCTCATTTGTCCGGGAATCCATCGTAGAAGTGCAAGATGGAAACTTCGGTAATAAACCGCTCAAGCTCGAAGCCATCCTGTCCCGCTAACCGGGCGAGGTGGCTGATTCACAAATGGCTCAGCCGACATCGCCAGGGCAAATGCCTTCTTTCGTCGTCTTTACGGACCGATGTAGCATACCGCTGCCACGCGTCATCGAGAATTTCGGGGGATGGCGGTTGGATAACGCCGCCACGGACCGTGCTCGCTGACACAAGTCCTGTCTCGCATTTTTGAGGCGATGCCGTAGAAGCACGGCATGCACACGCCGCTTCCCGTGCTATCGGGCCTTCTTCCTCCTTGTCGTTTCCACCCCGTTTGCCAAGGCGTGGGACTATGAGGGGCATCGCATCGTCAACACGGCAGCGTTGGCCGCTTTGCCTGCGGACTATCCATCGTTTGTTCGGGAACCTGCTGCTGCGGAACGGATTGCGTTTCTATCAGGCGAGGCGGACCGTTGGCGGAACATGACCGATCTGCCCCTCAAGCATTGCGCGAGTCCGGATCACTATTTCGACTACGAGCAGGTCGCGAGCGCGGGACTCAATGTCGATTCCATGTCGGATTTGCGTTACGTGTTCATGGCGAAATTCGCAGCCGGGCGGGCGGCTAACGCTTCCGCTTTCATGCCGATCAATCCCGAGAAGAACCACGACCACACGGCCGAGTGGCCCGGATTCGCACCTTGGGCGATCACCGAATACTACGCCAAGCTCAAGTCGGCATTTTCCTACCTGAAGGTCTATCAGGAACTTGGCAGGCCGGAGGAGGTCGCCAACGCGAAGGAGAACATCATCTACATCATGGGGGTCATGGGCCACTATGTCGGCGACTGCGCGCAACCGCTGCATCTCAGCGTCCACCACAACGGCTGGGTGGGGGAGAATCCGAAAAACTACACCCGCTGGACCGGCTTTCACGCGTGGATCGACGGTGGATTTGCCGCTGTGTCGGGGATCAAGGTGGAGGATCTTCTCCCCCGAGTGAAACCCGTGACGCCGTGGGCCATGACAGCCGGGGCAGGGGGACGGGACGCGATGTTTTCCGCGGTCGTGAATTACATCAAGGCCCAGCATCAGTTTGTTGAACCGCTTTACGAACTGGAATCGACCGGTGCCCTGAAGTCCGAGGCGGCGGCCACTTCGGATGCGGGAAAGAAATTTATCGAGGATCGGCTCTACAGCGGGAGCCAGGCTTTGGCTGCGATCTGGTTGACGGCATGGAAGGAAGCCGGCCCGGATGAATACCTTCGCGCCCAATTGGAAAAAAGGCGTGCTGCCGCGACTGTGGAGCCAGCTGGTCCTTGATCGAACGGTTCTTCATCTGGAAACAAACGACTTACCTAAGAAGTCTGGCGTCGATCCACTCATTCTGCCGGGAACCGTGGGCGGGAATTTTTTTAAAATTAAGATGATGCGCGCCTTAGGATGAACCATCGCAGGGTTTCAAGGTATTCTGATATCACACGAAATCGTAGCTAACAATCGCTTGCGGGAGGCTTTTCAGCTTGTAAATACATCGCGTTTACCCGGATTCTCGTCGGGTGATCAACACGGCGAACTCCCCCATCCGCTACTTCAGTGAATTGTCGATAGGGTGGCAGGAATGTTGCTTATAAAAGCTTTCAATTTTTCCTTATCATCCAAATTCTCACTCACGAAGCGTCTTAGGCAAAGCCTCGCCCTGCCAGTGCTCCCCCTGCAAATGTGTTCCTCCTCTGTTGTGCCCGGTTCAAGGGTGCGCCATGTCGTTATCGTCATGGCGCTCGTGTTGATCGTGGCGTTGGGGCAAGGATTTGCGGCGGCTCCCACGGACATTTCCGTGAACCCGAATCTTGTCATTGAGAACACGCCTGCGGATGGGGTGGTGGGTTACATCGGAGTGCAGGATCCGGATCCGGGAGACACGCACGTCATCACTTTGGTGACCGGGGCCGGGAGCGAGGACAATCAAGGGTTCTACGTTTCAGGGAATGAGCTACGGGTCAAATATGGCGTGATTTTTTCAGTGGGAAATCCCGTCGATTTTGAAACGAATCCGCTGACATGGCACATTCGCATGCGGGCGACGGATTCGTCCGGCTCTTTCGAGAAGGCGTTCGTTTTGGAAATGGGAGATGATCGCAACGAGGACGCCGACGGGGATGGACTGAGCGAAGCGGATGAGGAGGATATCCACGGCACCAGTGACGTGGATATCGATTCGGATGACGATGGTTTCAACGATGGCATCGAGGTGCTGATGGACTCGTCACCGACGGACCCAGAGGATTGGCCGGACTACTCGCTCGTGGGATGGGGGGACAGCAAGTCGGGTGAGCTTCTCGCGCCGGTGAATGCGGGATTTTCCAGTCTCTCAACCGGCCAGTTCCACAGTCTCGGAGTCAATCCCGACGGTTCGGTGGAAGCGTGGGCGGGAAGCAACGGATATGGGCAGATCACGGTCCCACAAGGTCTCACTCAAGTGGTAGCCGTCGCTGCCGGCGGGGACAACTGGTGGCAGGACTCGGCCCACAGTCTGGCGTTGCGGATTGACGGAACCGTCGTTGCCTGGGGCTGCAACGAGGAAGGGCAAACGAGCCTGCCTCCAGAACTGGTCGAGCTGCCGCCGGGGCAGCCAGGGGCAGTGCAGGTGGCTGCCGGGCGCGCACACAGCTTGGCATTGAAAGCAGATGGAACCGTCCTGGCATGGGGGGAGGACCTTCATGCCCAATCGAGCGTGCCGCAGGGCCTGGATGGAGTGATTCAGATCGCTGCCGGCGGGTTCTTCTCGCTGGCGCTAAAATCCAATGGTTCGGTGGTGGCTTGGGGAGAATATTTTGATGGCGTGGCGTGGCAGAGCGCGGTGGCTCCGACGGGACTCTCGGATGTGGTGGCCATTTCCGCAGGATTCTATCACTGCATCGCGTTGCGGCGCGATGGGTCGGTGATTTGCTGGGGCTACAATGGGGACGGTCAGGCGACCGTGCCTCCGGGACTCAACAACGTGGTGGCGATCGCCGGGGGAGGCTTCCATAGTTTGGCGTTGAAGGCGGACGGTTCGGTGGTTGCGTGGGGAGCCAACAACAAGGGGCAAATCACCGTGCCCGACTCCGCACTTGGCCAGGTCCGGGCGATCTCCGCCGGTCTCCAGCACAGCCTGGCGCTCCGGGAATTTCCCGGCACGCCGGCCATCACCAGCATCCCGACGATTTCGGCCGCGCCGGGAGATCCGGTATCCCACCAGATTGACGTGGCCAACGCGATACCCAGCTCGTTCGCTGCATTGGGTTTGCCAAGCGGTCTAACATTGAATGCCACGAGCGGGCTGATCTCCGGAACGGTGACAACGCCGGTGAGGAACTCGGTCCATGTGCAGGTGGATACCGATCATGGTCAGCTCACCCAGACCTTGTGGGTCAACGTCGCCACGGGTCTGGCTCCGACGGCGATTCTCCTCACTCCGGGCAATGTGTTGGAGAATGCCGCACCCTTCACCGTGGTGGGGATCTTGGGCGCGGATGATCCCGATGCAGGGGACAGTTTCACCTTTGAACTCATCGACGGCGATGGATCTTCCGAGAATCACTTTTTCCGGGTCGAGGGAAACCAGCTGCTGGTGGCTCAGAAGATCGATCGGGACTTTGAAACGAACCCGCAGCCCTTGAGCATCCTGGTGAGGGTGAGGGATGCCTCGCTGAATCCTTTCGAGGAGATCCTGACCCTGCAACTGCTAGATGACCCGGGCGAGGATGCTGACGGGGACGGCTTGACGGAAGCTGAGGAAGAGACCATCGGGACCAGCGATACGGTTTACGATTCGGACCTTGATGGATTTGGCGATGGCTTTGAAGTGAGCCGCGGGACTTCGCCCACCGACCAGGGGGCTTATCCGGGGGGGACAATTCTCGTGGCTTGGGGGAATGACGATTTCGGCCAGTCCGTGCCTCCATCCGTTGCCGGAGATGTGGTGATGGTGACATCCGGCTGGCATCACAATCTCGCGTTGCGCACGGATGGCTCTGTCATCGGATGGGGAGGGAACGACGACGGCCAGACTGCCATTCCATCGGGTCTGGTGGATGTGAAGGCCGTTAGCGCGGGGGACTATCACAGTCTGGCTTTGTTAGGAGATGGCACGGTGGTGTCCTGGGGATGTGATGTGGTTGAGAATGATTTCGGACAAGCCGATGTGCCGCCGGGTCTTGGGGATGTGGTTGCCATTTCGGCCGGCAGCTACCACAGCGTGGCGCTGAAACATGATGGAACGGTCGTCGCGTGGGGAGACAATGAATTCGAGCAACTCGACATCCCCCTCGGGCTTGATCATGTGATCGCGATTTCCGCCGGTGCCTATCACACGCTGGCATTGAAAAGCGATGGAACCGTGGTCGCGTGGGGCAGGGACTGGGCCGGTGCCACCACCATTCCCGATGGGCTCGCAAATGTGGTTGGTATTGCCGCTGGCGGATTTCACAGCCTGGCGATCATTCGTGGAGGCACCGTTGTTGCTTGGGGCGAGAACGACGCCGGGCAGGCAAGCATTCCCCAAGGACTTTCGGACGTGGTTGGCATCGACGCCGGATGGAAACACAGCGTGGCAATCAAGGGCGATGGCAGCGTCGTGACATGGGGTTCCAATCTTCATGGCCAATCCATCGTGCCGCTTGAGGCCAAGGACGTGCGGACCATCGCGGCCGGAGACTTTCACAATCTGGCGGTGAGACAGGAGATCGGTTTTCCCCAGATCGTGCAGATTCCCGAGATTCATTCGTGGCCGGGGCAGTTGGTTTCCCTTCAAGTCGCTGTCTCGGGATGCGTTGCCACCGGATATGATGCGATGGGGCTCCCGGCGGGACTGTCGATCAATCCTCTAACGGGTGAAATCGCTGGCACCGTCACGACCGGGGAAATCGGTACGGCCAGGATCATGGTGGAAACCGACAAGGGCGTGCTCTCCCAACTGCTGTGGTTCGACACGATCAACGGTTCTCCTCCCACCTCCATCACCTTTACGCCATCAGCGGCTTCACGGAGTCCAGTTCGCCTGGCACCGTGATCGGAACCTTGTCCGCCACAGACCCTGATGCGGGGGACTCCCACCAGTTCTTTGTCAGGGTCATCGGAGGTTCGCCGGATGCCTATTGTCTCGTGACCTCTGGAAACGAGTTGCAGGTCGCTTCGAGCGAATGGATCGATTTCGAAACCAACAGCCAGTTGACGTTTGTCGTCCACGCGACCGATCAGGGAGGAAACTTCATCGAGCAGCAGTTCGTGATTAGCCTGGAAGATGATCGCACCGAGGATGCGGATGGAGATGGCATCGACGAAGCCACGGAGGAGGATTTTCTCCTTACCAGCGATCTGGTATTCAACGATTTCTCCACTGCGGATGCCGACAAGGATGGGGTTCCCACACTGGTTGAGTATGCCTTCAATCTCAACCTGCTGGCACCGGATGCCGGGCATTATCTCGGAGGACCTGGATCGATCTCCGGCCTGCCCATCAGCAAGATGATCGTGGACAATCAGGGGCATTCACGATTGCAGCTCGAATATCTCCGGCGGATCGGAAGCGGCCTAACCTATGTCCCCGAGTTCGCGAGTAGCCTTTCGCCATTGAACTGGACCCCTGCGGTCAGCCCGGAGCAAGTCACGCCTGTCGATGCCAATTGGGAGCGGTGCACCGTCATCGACAACCAGTTCACCCCGAGTCCTGCGAGACGATTCGGCAGGATCAGGGTCAGCCGTTAGGTCACCCTTTCCTTGTTGAAATCGGTTTCCCGCGGGTGATTCTAACTGGCGTGCCGATCTTGGTGACCTCGTAGAGACTCGGCACGAAATCCCTCGGAAGCCGGATACATCCATGCGATTCCGCAAGACCCGGGTTGGGGATGTCACCCGCGTGCAATCCCACTCCATAATGCGTGATCCGCATCCAGAATTTCATCGGGGAAGGGGAGTAGTGATTGCCGGGAGGCACCGGGGAAAGCGGCGTCGCGTCGCCATTGGTGACGTTTCCCGCATCATCGGAGATCCATCCGTAGCGGTCCGAGTATTTCACCGGCATCTTCTCGGTGATCGTGTATTCGCCGGCGGAGGTGGAATGACCCACCTTACCGGTGGAAACGTAGGACCAGCCGATCTTTCGATCGCCCCGCTTGTAGGTGGCGACCTGTTTTGCCAGATCGATTTCCACGCTTACCTCGCCGGGGCCGTGGTCGTCCTCCCATTCATACATCACCTGCTTGGCCTTGGGTGGTCCCTTGGGGGTGAAAAGACCGCATGAGGTCGTGGCGACCACAAGACATGTCACGGGGATCCACAAGGCGGGTCGGCAGCTCATTTACGAAAACAGATGAGCGGAATCAGAACGAAATGCCAAGTGGGTTTTGTTTCCTCCTTGAAATCAGGCCATTGCGGGGTTTCCTTGAGTTTCGATGGCCGACCCTGAGAACCTCCAGCAAACCTCTCCCAAGGAATGGGCGGCTGGAATGCCAGCCATCACCTCGTCGTTGAGCCACATCGTGCGCGAGGCAGGCGTCTTCCGTGGTGGCAGGGGGCTCATGGAAATGAACCAGGTCGGTGGCTTCGATTGTCCGAGCTGTGCCTGGCCCGATCCGGATGAGCATCGGTCCTTCGCCGAATTCTGCGAGAACGGCGCCAAGGCCCTTGCTTCCGAATCCACCCGCAAGCTCGCCGATGCGGAGTTTTTCGCCAGTCATTCGATCAAGGAGCTGGCCGCACAGAATGACCATTGGCACGAACAGCAGGGACGCATCGCCATGCCCATGCTGCTGCGTCAGGGAGGCACCCACTACTCGCCGGTTAGCTGGGAAGATGCCTTCAAGATCATTTCCACGCAGTTGAGGAAACTCAACTCGCCTGACGAGGCCATCTTTTACACCTCCGGCCGCGCCAGCAACGAGGCGGCGTTTCTCTATCAGTTGTTCGTAAGGAGCTTCGGCACCAACAATCTCCCCGATTGCTCCAACATGTGCCACGAGTCCAGCGGGCTTGCCATGAAGGAAGCCATCGGGATCGGGAAAGGGACTGTCACCCTTGATGATTTCCTTGAGGCGGACACCATCCTCTGTGTCGGGCAGAATCCCGGGACCAACCACCCGCGCATGCTTTCCACCCTTGAGGCCGCGGCCAAACGGGGAGCTTCCATCGTCGCCATCAACCCGCTGCGTGAGGCGGGGTTGACGGGCTTCATCCACCCGCAGCATCCGTTCGCCATGATGATGGGCAAGGCGACTCCGCTGGCATCCAGGTTCATGCAGATCCGGGTGAATGGTGATCTCGCGTTGTTCCGTGGCATCGCCAAGGTGCTGTTGGAAAAGGAATACTTCGCACAAGGAAGCGTGATCGACTCCACGTTCGTCCGTGACCATACGGTGGATTTCGATGCCTATCGCTCGCTGGTCGATTTCACGCCCTGGTCCGACATCACCCGCATGAGCGGGCTTGGCGAGGTGGAGATCCGTGAACTGGCCGCGACCATGTTAGACGGGGCCCGCCGTGTGATCACTTGCTGGGCGATGGGGCTTACCCAGCATCGGAATTCCGTTGCCACCATCCGCGAGGTCATCAACGTCCATCTTCTGCTAGGAGCCATCGGACGTCCCGGAGCCGGGCTTTGTCCGGTGCGTGGCCATAGCAATGTGCAGGGCGACCGCACCATGGGGATCTTTGAGAAAATGCCCGAGTCCTTCCTTTCGGCACTCGACCGGGAATGCGGCATCCATTCGCCACGTCATCATGGCCACGACACTGTCGGCTCCATCCACGCGATGCACCGTGGCGAGGCCAAGGTCTTCATCGGGCTTGGTGGAAATTTCCTTCAGGCATCACCCGACACCGGCTACACCGCCGAGGCCCTCGGGAAGTGTGATCTCACCTGCCACATTTCCACCAAGCTCAACCGCAGCCATCTCGTTACCGGACGCACCGCCCTCATCCTGCCATGCCTCGGCCGCAGCGAGCGCGATGGCGACGGGAAGTTCGTCACCTGTGAGAATTCCATGGGTGTCGTACAAATGTCGCGCGGAGTGCTTGCGCCGGCGTCCGAACATCTTCTCAGCGAGGTCGAGATCATCGCCCGCCTTGCGGAGGCCGTGCACGGGGGAAAGGGGCCGGTATTGTGGCGGTGGCTCGCCGAGGACTACGACCGGATCCGCAGCCTCATCGAGCGAGTCGTCCCCGGATTTGAAAATTTCAACCAGCGGGCGAGTGAATCCGGTGGCTTCTATCTGCCCAACTCCGCCAAGCAGCGCGTCTGGGACACCCCCACCGGCAAGGCGTCATTCAGCCTGGCGACGATGGATGTTTTCGAGCCGGGCCGTGGCAGGCTCGTTCTCCAGACGCTCCGCAGCCACGACCAGTTCAACACCACCATCTACGGCATGGACGACCGCTACCGCGGCATCTCCAACGCCCGTCGCATCATCCTCGTCAATCCCGAGGACCTCAGGGAAAGGGGCATCGCCCCATGTTCACTGGTGGACATCACCAGCTTCTGGGGCGAGGAACGGCGCATCGCGAAATCCTTTACCGCCGTTCCCTACGAAATGCCATCCGGCAGCGCCGCCGCCTATTTTCCTGAGGCGAATGTCCTGGTTCCCGTGGGCAGCCAGGCGGACGGCAGCGGCACTCCGACCAGCAAGTCCGTGGAAATCGAGATCAGCATCAGCGATGTCGTCCCGTCATCGCAAGCGAAACGGGACTAGCCCGGACGGCTGACCTCGATGCCTAACAAACAGACGTCGTCGTCGAAATGCTGGCCCTCGGAAAATGCGAGGACGCTGGATAGGATGCCATCCAGCAGGTTCTCCAGCGAATCGTCGGATTTCCTGCCGATGATCTCCATCAGGCGGGACTCGAAAAAAGGCTCTCCCTTCTGGTTCTCCGCTTCCAGGACGCCGTCGGTGAAGAGGATCATCCGTTCGATTTCCGATAGATCGAGCTCGATGGTTGGATAGGCGGCTCCCTTGATGAGGCCGAGGCCGGGGCCTTTCTGTGATCGGTCGCAGGCGATCTGGCTGACACCGTTTTTCCCGGCGACGATGGGTCCGGGGTGACCGCCGCATGCATACCTGAAGGTTGCGGCATTGAGATCGACCACCCCGTAGAAGGCGGTGGCGAACATGGTGGTGCCGGCCCTCTCCAGGATGGAGGCGAGTCCGTCGTTGAGTCCTTGGAGAAAGAGTCCGGGTTCGCCAGCCTGTGCCCGCTGTTTTTCCAGCAGGCCGCGCAACATGGCGACAATGAGCGCCGAGCGGACGCCGTGTCCCATGACGTCACAGATGAGGACGCCGAAGCGGTTTTCCGAGACCGTCATGACCTCGAAGAAATCGCCCGCCAATCCGGAGATGGGGATGTAGCGGGCCCCGAAGCGGATCCTGCTGCGGTCGTCTCCGGTGCCGCTGGGAAATCCCTCGCCGGCGAGAGCCTGTTGGATTTCCCGGGCGAGCAGGAGTTCCTCCTCGTAGGCCTCGTTCTTCAACTGGAGCTGGTGCGCGAGGTCGGTCGCCTCGCGCTCGGCGATGACGAGCTTGGTGACGTCGCTGGAGACGCCGAAGGTTCCGCGAATGTGTCCGTGTGGTCCGCGTAGCGGAAACTTGGAGGTGATGACCCACGTCTCGCTGCCTTCGTGCCAGGTCTCGTGCTCGAGTTGGTCGATGATGGCCTCGCCCGTGGCGATGATGCGCTTCTCGTCATCCTCGGCGGGTTTCCAATGATCGTAGTCAAAGAAATCCCGGTCATGCTTGCCGACGAGTTCGTTCTCATGTGCGAATCCCATCCAGTCGGCCATGCGTTGGTTGGCCATGGTGAAATTCGAATTGAGGTCCTTGAAATAGATCTGCAAGGGAACGTGGTCGATGAGTTGGCGGAGCAGGTGACGTTCTTCCTCGACCTGCGCCTCCGCCGCCTTGCGCAGGCTGATGTTGATCATGGAACCGGCGATGCGGAGCGCCTTGCCCTGGCGATCCCGGACGACGGTTCCGCGTATTCTCAACCATCTCCAGTCACCACCACCCGTTAGAACCCGGGCGTCCACGGCAAGGGTTTCCGGACCGCCTTCCTGAAGCGCCTGGGAAACCGCCATATCGAAGGCACGCCGGTCGTCCTGGTGGATCATGTCGAAGGGCGGGATGAACAGATTCGGCGCGCGACGGGTGCCGCATTCGAGAAACTCGAGAATCCTGCGCGAGTAGAAGATTTCCGTTTCATCCGTCATCCAGTCCCAGATGCCTTCGTTGGATGCCCGCAGGGCGAGTTCGAGGCGTTCCAGCTTGATGGCGTTCCGCTCACGCAGGGACTCGGGATTTTCACTCATGCCGCTAGCAGATTGCGTCTTATTTCCAAGAATCGCAACCGGTTTTCCTCAATAAATACCCTTGATGTTGCCGGCCGGGACAGGTCACGGATTGACATTGCCCGGAGACGGATCTTGGGTGAGGCCGCTGATGGACGATCCGGGAAAACAGGTGCTCAAGGGCGTGTCGCGCTCGTTCTACCTGTCGCTCAGGTTGCTTCCCGCACCGATGAGAAATGCGGCAAGCCTCGGCTATTTGCTCGCCCGGACCAGTGACACGCTGGCGGACAGCGCGGAGGTGCCGCAGGAGGTGAGACGTGAGGCACTTGAGCAATTTCGCGATGCGGTGGACGGAAATGGCGAGGTTCCTGTTTGGCCTGCGGAACTCATGGAATCTTTGACGGATGTTCGCGAAAGGAAGCTTCTTGAACGCTCCGATGAGTTGGTGAAATGGCTTCAAGGATTGCCCGAAGCCGAGGCGGTCCTGGTTCGGAACGTGGTGGAAATCATCATCAGCGGCCAGTTGCTCGACCTCGACCGGTTCTGCAACGCCAGTCGCGATCAGCCGGTCGCGCTTCCTGACGAGCAGTCTCTCGACGACTACACATGGAGGGTGGCTGGCTGCGTTGGCGAGTTTTGGACGAAACTCGGATTTCTAACTCTTGGAGATCGGTTTTCGGAAGCTCCGGAGGCGACCTTGATCCAACAGGGCATTTCGTATGGCAAGGGCCTTCAACTCGTCAACATCCTGCGGGACGTGGCCAAGGATCTGGAAATCGGGCGATGTTATCTTCCTGTTTCGGATCCGCGGGATCGGAAGGAAATCCTGAGCTGCCATGCATCATGGTCGGCGCGTGCCATGTCAGCCGTGAATGAGGGAAAACTTTATGCCAGCGCGCTGAAGTCCCGTCGTCTCAGGACTTCCACCGTCATGCCCGCATTGATCGCGGTGGAGACTCTCAAATCGCTCGAAGGTTCATCGTGGGAAGAAATTTCACAAGGCATCCGGGTATCACGTGGCTTTGTTTACCGCTCGCTCTTCCGGTCTTTCCTGGGCGCTTGATCCATCGGCGCGATACCGGTGAAATCCACGGCCAGCAAGGGCTGCGGACGAGGAATTCCGTTGCAAACAGAGGGAAGCGAGGGCGATAGTCCGGCCACGTGACCGCACCAGATTCCACAAAGTTTTTTCGCCGATGTACCGTTGCGTTCATCATCGGCTTTCTAACCTCATCGCTCTCGTTTGCCGCACCCGGTGTTGAGGAAATGGCTCCGGCGGCCAAGGAAGTTTCCAAGGCTACTCCACCACCCGCCCCGGCTCCCGTGAAGGGGGACAAGCAAGCCGAACCCGCCGTTCCTGCCGAGGTGCCGGTGACCAAGGGCGCTGAAAAGCCACCCGAGACTCCCGCAAAGGTCCCTGCGGTGGTGGATCCTGATGACGAGGTGGCGGTGGAAGTCCACGATGCGGAACAAGCGGCGGTGGCCAAGCCTGTCACAGCGGAACTCGTCCAAATTTACGGTTGGCGTGAGCACATCTTCATCAAGGGCGTGGTGGAGAAAACCCAGGCCAAGCTGGACTCCGGGGCCTTCACCAGTTCGATCCATGCCGAGGAAAAGGAACTTTTCGAACGCGACGGGAAAAAGTGGGTCCGCTTCATCGTGACCGACCCGAGCATGAAGAAACCGGTGCGCACCCGGATCGAGGCGCCGCTTGTCAGGATCGCCCGGATCAAGGAACCCGGTGGCGAGTCATCGCCACGCGAGGTGGTCATGCTGAGTTTCACCATCGGTGACCGCAAGGTGCGCGGCGAGTTCACCCTCAACAACCGGTCCAACATGCTCGCTCCGGTTCTGATAGGCCGTAACATGATCAAGGATCTCGGTTGGATCGATCCCAGCCGGACCTATCTCGCGGATCAGAAGATCCTCCGCTGATGGCTGTCATTTTCCGAATACCAAACCCATGAGCCCGAGGTGGAAATTGATCACTGCCGTCGTGATGCTCATCGTGTTGGGAGGAGGGCTTGCGTATTACAAGGTGGCGACGCTGGGCGTGCCTTTTTTCAAGGGCGAGCAGGTGAACGAGTGGCAGGTGGAGGCCCGCGTGTCTTTCCTCGCCACAGGGAGCAAGGTGAAGGCCCGGTTGTCGTTGCCCACCTCGGCGGTCGAGGACAAGAGCGGTCAGGAGGCGGGATCACTCGGCTATCACTACAACATCGAGAAAGACCTCGGTGAATACACGGCAGTCTGGTCGGCGGACAACCGCGAGAACACGCAGGCGCTCTATTTCCGCGTCCGCTTCCCGCAAGGCATCCGCAGCGGCGGGGAACCCTTGCCCGCGGAGCTCCAGTCCTCCGAGATGGATACTCCCGATCTAACGGGATCTCTCGGGGAGGCCGCGACGAACATCGTGAATCGTGCGAAAGGAATTTCCACGGATCCCGACTCGCTGTTCATCGCCCTGTTCGACCAGATCAAGATCGGTGAATCGTCCCAGGAATTCGTGTTGGTGAAGCGCCACTACGAGAAGGAATTCAAGCGCAACGCCGCCATGACGATGGGCATCGACCTGCTTGCGATGGCCGGAGTTCCCGCTCGCATTGCTTACGGCGTGAAGCTCGACGAGGAAATGGGCAGCCAGGCACCGGTGCCGCTGGTGGAATACTACGACGGGGCCTATTGGAAGGTCCGTGATCCGGACGATGCTTCCACCGTGCTCGACGGGCGATCGATCTTCGTCTGGCACCGTGGTGGAGGTCCATTGCTGGACGTCACGGGGGGCGAGAATTCGAAAGTTGCCTTCACCGTCGTCAAGGATCGCATCCCGATGGCGAGGCTGACGGATCTGAGCGACTCCCCGCTGATGGTGTCCACCATTCTCGGCCTTCCCATCGCCGAGCGGGCGGCCTTCCGCTACATCGTGCTGATTCCGTTAGGTGCCTTCGTGGTGGTCATCATGCGGAACATCATCGGGGTGCCGACCTTGGGAACCTTCATGCCGGTGCTGCTCGCCTTGGCCCTTTTGGAAATCCCGCTGGTCCGGGGTCTGCTCATGTTCACCATCATCGTGGCCACCGGGCTTTGGTTCCGCTTCCTTCTATCACGACTCAACCTGCTGGTGGTTCCCCGGGTGGCGGCCTGTGTGGTGATCGTGACCCTGCTGATGATCATGATGACGGTGGTCGGCTACCGCATGGGAATGAGTGGAGGCGTCCAGATCACGCTTTTCCCGATGATCATCCTTGCGTGGACCATCGAGCGCATGTCGCTGATCTGGGATGAGGAAGGAAAACGCAGTGCGATCATCCAGGTGAGCGGTTCGCTGGTGGTTTCCGTTCTGGCCTATCTGTTCATGCGCGTCCCGCAGGTGCAGTATTGGGCCTTCTATTTCCCGGAACTGTTGTTGGTCCTGTTAGCAGGAATCCTCATGATCGGTCGCTACACCGGCTACCGGGCCTCCGAACTCATCCGGTTCAAGACGTTTTCCAATGCATGACATTCTCCAGCCGCCGCATGGGAAATGGTGGCACCGCTGGATGCGCACCCCGGCGGAATTGCGTGATCTCGGGGTCGTCGGCATCAACATGCGGAATGCCCAATACCTGCTGCCGAACAACCCGAGGAAACTTTACGGGCTGGTGGACGACAAGCTGCAGACCAAGGCCCTGGCGGAGGGGGAGGGCTTGTCCGTCCCGGAGACCTACGCGGTGATCCGTTCTCCAAGGGACTCCGCGAGGATTGAGAGCACCCTGGCCAATCACGCGGCGTTCGTCATCAAGCCGTCCCGTGGATCAGGTGGAAAAGGGGTGCTGGTCATCGACGGCCGCGATGGGAAAAATTATGTGAAGCCGAGCGGCAGCCTCCTGACCGGAGATGAGATCCGCCACCACGTTTCCAACATCCTCGCCGGCTTGTTCAGCCTGGGCGGCCAGCGTGACTGCGCGCTTGTCGAATACCGCGTGAGGCCGGCCAAGGTGATGACTTCTATCAGTTTCCAAGGGGCTCCGGACATCCGCATCGTCATGCTGCATGGTTACCCGGTGATGGCGATGCTCCGCGCTGCCACTCGCGAGTCCGACGGTCGTGCGAACCTCCATCAGGGAGCGATCGGAATCGGGATCGACATCGCGACGGGTCTGACGGTGCGCGCGGTGCATCATGGCAAGCCCGTGACCCGCCATCCGGATCTGGACATCGATCTGATAGGAATCCAGCTCCCGGAATGGGACAAGATCCTCGACATCGCGGTAACCTGTCAGGAAATGACCGGGCTGGGTTATCTCGGGGTGGACCTGATGATCGACGAGGAAATCGGCCCGCTCATGATCGAGGTCAATGCCCGCCCGGGACTGGCGATCCAGATGGCAAACGGCGTTGGCCTGCTGCGACGCCTGAAGCCGGTGGTCGAGCAACATGCGCTTCACCCGGGCACCGGACATTTCGAGAAGATCGAGTTTTCGAAAGCCCGATTCGCGAGCGTGGCTTCGGATTCAACACCAGGCTGAGCTGCAAGGGCTAGTGGCGGATGAGCCAGAACGAGATTGTGCGACACGCGCTGAACGAGCGTTGCTCTGGAGGAACAAGGAGTTCCTAACATGAAAGGCATCTGGAAAGTTCTTCATCACCCGGAGCAAGCCCGGGAAAGCTGATTGGAACCGCCCTGTACAATGCTCCGGACGCGATAGCGTCGTTGAAAATGCAGCGAAGCCATTTCGCATGCACGGAGGAACGGACTCAAAGCCGTACGCAGGGTGGTGTGGGACCCGGGAGCTAACTACTCCCAGTTACCCGATTGGCATTTGGAAATTCGATGTCTATCACGGCTTGAAGCATCCTCCTCAGAAACTTCCCCCGAGCTTCTTCTCCTCTGGCCTTGTCAATTTGATCCTGCTGAGACTCTGTCAGCTCAATCTGCAAGGATTCTCGCCAAACATTTGTGTGTCGAGTGAACACCACATACCCTACCATCTCACCAGGGATGCACTTCTTTCCTGCTTCATCGAGAATAACCACCTCGCCATCGTCAAAAGAAGGCTCCTCACTTAGCTGACCCTGCACATCAAGATCGAAGAGAGCTTGGCCTCGCTCGACATAATCGCCAGTCTTAACGTGCCACCGATCGATTAGCCCCTCTCTCATGCCATCAACCAGATAGGGCACTGTAATGGCGCGTTTACTCTTCATTGATTTTGCGAACGTTTGATGTGCGCCCACCGGCGCGATTGAATGGAAATTGAAATGAAATTGAAAAGCTAATGGCCGGTTGGTGCGTCACGACTTGTTAGCCTTCTTCTTGCTTCTTTCTTCTGCCGCCTCGTAATCTGTCTGTCAAATGTGACCCTAATGCCAAACTGTTCATAAGCAAGGATAGCAAGCATCCAACCTTCGGTGGGGATGGCTCTGACGTGGAATAAAGCTCGAAATACAGTCCGTTGGGTCCAGATACATCGCCATCATAAGAGGTGAAATGACTGCAAAGATCCATCGGCAGTGAGATCATACAATCGATACCCGAACCCTTCTTGTCCTCCTCTTGCTGTTCTCTCAGCCTTCGGTCCTTGAACCGCTGATACACCTCAGGGAGTTGGCCTCTCTCTTCGATGTGAAAAACGTCGCCAGTCTCACTATCATGAGTCACTCCCCAGATCTCACTGCCATCCCTCCAAAAACAACAGTCTGATGTCATCGTATGCTCCTCAAGCACGCAGAACCACACTTCTCGATTCTTGGATATTCTCTGACGTTCGACCTGGTCAAAACCAAAGTGCCAATTGCGACCAGCTGCCTCAAAAAGGTGTATCAGGCCATTTTGGTCACGTGTGCAGCAATATGCTAAATCTCCGGCATTGGAATCTAGATGAGCATCCAAGAGCGATGACACAGCATGCTCGTCCTCTGCCTTCATGACCAGCCATGACATTGATGCTCCCATTTATTTGGCTAACAGCGGTGTTAGTAGCACCTCAGGATGTAATATCCAACAGATAACCACCTTCGGTAATTTTGTCATGATTTCTTGATTTGACAAGGATTTTCGAGATCGGATGTGCGTGTATCAGGCCCCCGAATGCGAGGTTTTTGAGGGGAGAGTATCTAGCAGATATCAAGGGGATGTGGGGCAAGCGGTTGGAAAGGGAAGGTGCGGACCTTGTCCATGCCGTCGCGCTGGGAAAAGGGGGACTTTGGGAAGATCTGAAACGTTGGATGCAGGATTGTCTAATGGGAGACGCTGGGGAGGTTCAGTTCGGATTCTTGATAGAGATCGGCGTTCGAGGCCTGGAACTCGGCCTTGAGCCGGACCTTGAGGGTGGAGAGATCGACGAGCCGCCAGCCGGTGAAGGTCCATTCGCCTGATTTTCCGTCGTGCTCGATACCGACAAGCAGGTGCACGGCGTCGTCGGTGATCTTCAGGGTTTCGTTTTTCGGCTCGAAATAGAAGGTGCGGAAGGTGCTGGCGGCTGAGCCTTGCTCGACGAGTTTGGGATCGAGATAGAAGACGAGTTTGCTTTCCGCGTCGATGATGCGGAGGTCGGGGTAGCCGGAGCGCTGGTGCTCGCCGGAACGGGTCGGCGGGACATCGCAGGTGAGGCCGGGCATCTCGTTGATGTGCTTGTGGATTCCATCCTCGAAGAAGCGCGAGGCCTCGTTGATCCGGCGGAGCTGGCGGATGGGGGAGTCCGTTTGGTTGAGTTCCGCGAGCGGTCAGGCCGAGGGCCTTGGTGATGGCGGCGGTGACGCGCTGGTGCGCGGGTTCCTTGGTGAGCGGCAGGACCTTTTTGCCGGAACAGGCTTCGGCGACGGTGGCGAATGAGAAGGTGCGGTCGGAAAGGTGCTCGTCCAGCAGGGAGCGGACGAGCTTGGCGTCCGGATCGACATGGGCAGAAGACGCCTGTTGCGCTTTCCGTTCGATCCGCTCGACATCCTGCCTCACTTTTTCCGAAAGCGGGGTGACCGGACGCCGGGGCGGGCGGTTGATGATCCAGATGAGAATCCCGACACAAGCGACGGCGAAAAGGATGCGGGAATATTTCATGAATCAGGAGCGGCGGGACTGGTGCCAAAGGGAGGTGTCGGGATTCAGCAGGCATTCCACCGGGCTGTCCAACATTTCCAAGGAACTCGCGAGATGGGCGAGGAGGACAAGTGAGGCAACGGAGTCGAACAAGGCATCATGCCAGGATTTCGTGGGGACGAGTTCGCGGATGGTTCCGGTTAGATCGTGCGATTCACAAAGTGCGCCGAGGGAATGGTCCGACAGGTCCGGCCATGCCGCGCGGGCTAACAGGAGAGTGTCGATCCATGGCCCGAAGCCGTGGCCGGGGAAGGCGCGCAGGAATCGTTTCTCGGTGCCTTTTCCATGCGCGACGACGACGGCACCGCCAAGCCGGCGTTTCAGTTCGGGCCAGAGCATCAAGAGGGAAGGGGCGTCGGCGAGTTGCTCGGGCCCGATGCCGTGGACTTTTCTCGCGGACCACTGGATGGGCGCGGTGGTGTGGAGGTAGGAAACGAAGGCGTCGGCGTGGCCATTCTCCACGGACCAACTTGCGAGGCCCACTTGCACCGGGCTGTCGGTCATGCCGCGCGATGCTCCCGCCGATTCGAAATCGATGGCGGTGAATCGGCATTGGCGGATGGAGGGCATGCGGGGATATTCAGGCTCTCAAAGACGTGAGGCAAGCTGCCAGATTATGGTGGGGTTTTCAGGTGTGTAGGGCGTCGTCATGCGCACGAAGACGCCCTGAAGGGCTGGACTACGAACGGGGATGGTCGTGGCGGATCAGAGTTTCGCCCGGGCGGCGGCGAAGCCGGGCTTGATGCTTTCGAAGATGACCCGGAGGCGCTTGTCGAAGGGGGCGAAGGCGCTCTTGATGGCGTTGAGCGAGAGTTTTTCGAGATCCTGGAGGCTCAGGTCGAAAAGCTCGGTGGCGAGTGTGGTTTCCTGGGTCATGGAGGTGTCGCTCATCAGGCGGTCGTCGGTGTTGAGACAGACGCGGAAGCCGCGGCGGATGAACATTCCAAAGGGGTGATCCTCCAAGCGTGGCGGATGCACCGGTGTGGAGATTGCTGAGCAGGCACATTTCCAGCGGCACCCGGCGGTCGAGGATGTATTGGGCGAGGCGGCCGAGTTCCATCGATCCGTCGGGGTGGAGAGTGATGTCGTCGCGCAGGCGGGTGGCGTGGCCTAACCGATGGGCACCGCAGTATTGCAATGCCTGCCAGATGGATTCCGGTCCGTAGGCCTCGCCGGCGTGGATGGTGATGTAGAAATTCGCGCGTTCGATGGCGTGGAATGCATCGATATGTTTCTTCGGTGGAAATCCGTCCTCGCCGCCCGCGAGGTCGAATCCGACCACGCCCATGTCACGGCAGCGGATGGCGAGTTCGGCGGCTTCGAGAGAATTGGTCATGTGGCGCATGGCGCAAATGATGAGCCCCCATTCGACTCCATAGGTTCTCTCGCCGCGCTCCAGGCCCCGGATGACGGCCGCGACCACCTCATCCTGCGCTCAGCCCCGTCGCAGTGTGATAGACGGGGGCGAAGCGGACCTCGGCATACACCACGCCGTCGTCGTACATGTCCTCGATGAACTCGAAGGCGATGCGCTCGAGGGCTTCGCGGTGTCTGCATGACGGCGATGGTGTGCCGGAAGCCTTCCAAGTATTCCGTTAGGTTGCCGCGCTGGGCACCGCGGTGGAACCATTTCGCGAGATCTCCGGGGTCGGTGGTGGGGAGTTCCTGATAGCTGCTTTCCACCGCCAGATCGATCACGGTGGTGGGGCGCAAGCCACCGTCGAGGTGCTCGTGCAGCAGCACCTTGGGCAGGGTGCGGATGTCGATGGCCTCGGTGAGTGACTTCCCTGTGAGGATTTTCGGCTGGGCCAGGATGCTCATGATCGGGCGATTTTAGCAGCTTCCGCGCCCAAGTGGAGAAGGAAATTCCGGCAGTTTCATCGTCGTTATTCTTTGGAAACCAGTTGCTTTCGAATGAGGCAGGAGTGCCGGAAGGATCCCGCTTGATTTGTTAAGATTTGCTAAATAATCTGCCGATCGAAATCCAGCGCATGGCAAGAAAGTCCAAATCCACCAGCCGGCGTCCGCTGAAGAACCAGCGGCGGGCTTCGGCATCGGTTGCCGAGGTTTTCAGTTCGGCGAACCGCCGGGCGCACGAGCAGGCGAACCGGCGCGGGAAGAATCGCGACAAGAAATACGTCTGGTCGGTGATCGGTGCCTCTGAATATGACGACATCGCGGAGACGGCGGAATGGCTGCGGCGGATCCTGCGGTGGAGTCTCGCGCTGCTGATTTTACCCCTTTGCTGGGTGACGACGTGGACGCTGTTGTCGAGATTTTCGCACGCCGCAGTGGATCAGGAATTCTGGCGCACCGCGGAGTTCTGGTATTTCGCGACGGGGGCGCTGGTGATGGTGGGCTGGTTCTGGTCCGGCCTGTTGCAGACCTTTTTCCTCTATCTTTATGTCCTTGGCCATGAGCTTACCCACGCGATCTTCGTGTTGCTCTATCGGGGGAAGGTGACGGATTTCCATGTCAGCGCGGATGGCGGCTACATCACGACGAACAAGACGAACCTTGTGATCGCGCTGTCGCCGTATTTCGTGCCGTTCTGGGCGGTCGTCAGCGCCGCGATCTACGCGGCGGCGCGCTATTTCGGCGGAGCCTCGCAGGAATGGGATCGCCTGCTCTACGGCCTGATGGGGCTGACGTGGACCTTCCACATGGTCTGGACCTTGTGGATGATTCCGCGCGATCAACCCGACCTGAAGGAAAACGGAACCTTTCTCTCGCTGGTGGTGATTTATTTCGCGAACTTGCTCATCCTCGTCGGTTTGTTGTGTCTGGCAGGACATTCGCCGATCCAGAGCATCCGTGAGTTCGGTCATGAGTGGTTGCGTCTCGCCGCGACATGGGGAGATGGCCTTGTCCGTTGGGGCAATGAGACGATCAACCGTTTCCGCGAGTCCGCCCTTCTTTGACCGAACGGGTTTTCCGGGTTGATCTCGGACATCCACGAAAGGAAGCTGCCGGGGTGATCTACCTCGATGCCAACGCGACCACGCCGCTTCTTCCTGAAGTGCTGGAGGCCATGATGCCGTGGCTGCGGGACGGATTTTCAAATCCATCGGGTGCCTATGCTGCCGCGAGAGAGGCCCGAAAGGCGATTGACCGGGCGCGGGAACAGGTGGCGGGATGGATCGGCGCTGATCCGGCGGAGATCATTTTCACCGGGGGCGGGACCGAGAGCGTGAATGCCGCCCTCCACTCGCTCGACTCGCTAACAGGAAGTGGGGCTGCCTTGGTATCCGCTATCGAGCACAGCGCGGTGCTCCGGCAGTCAGAGAGCCTGGGGAGGGAAGTCAGGAGGATCCCGGTAACACCTGGCGGCAGGATCGACACGGGGGTCTATCAGCAAGCTCTCGATGGTGCCGCGTTTGTTTCCGTCATGACGGCCAACAACGAGACCGGTATTGTCCAACCAATGTCCGAGGTCATCGCGTTGGCGCATGACCGCGGTCTGCCGGTGCACACGGACGCGATTCAGGCGGCGGGAAAAATCGGGCTCGATGTGAGGAAATCCGGCGTGGATCTGCTTTCTCTATCAGCCCACAAGTTTCATGGACCCAAGGGTGTTGGCGCGCTCTATGTAAGGAACGGTCTGCGTTTTGAACCGCTGCTTCGCGGCGGTGGGCAGGAGTCCGGACGTCGCAGCGGCACCGAGAACACCGCGGGAATCGTCGGCATGGGCGCGGCGGCGGAATGGATGATGCGAAACCCGGATCATTCGATGGGAGAGTTGCGCGATGCGTTCGAGTCCGCCGTTCTATCAGGAGTCTCCGGAGTGACCGTCAATGGTGATCCCGGGCACCGCCTCCCCAACACGAGCCATCTTTCATTCGACCGTTGCGACGCGGCCGGCTTGCTCATCCTGCTGGATGAGGCGGGAGTCGCGTGTTCCGCAGGATCGGCCTGCATGACCGGGAAGCAGAAGCCATCCCACGTGCAGCTCGCCATGGGCATCCCGGAAGAGCGGGCGAAAAGCAGCCTGCGCGTCAGTTTTTCCAGACTCAATACAACGGACGAGGCCTTGTCGGCGGCTGCCATCCTGATCCGCTCGGTGGAAAAGCTCAGGCGTGTCCAAGGCAGCGGTGTCGGACCGGTCGTGATCTACACGCCATGATGCAGGCCGGTCCAACCGGTCCTGTTATTTCTCACTGGTCATCTTCGTCAGGATTTCCCGAACCAGCGGATCGGAAATGTCCTTGATGGAATTCTTGACCTGCTCGATCACCTCGGAAGGCTTCTTGCTGTGCTCCTTGATGGCCACAACGGTTTCCGCCGCGGTCCTGCGCACATCCTTGTTAGGGTGAAACTGCATCACACCGAACAAGGTCTCGACCTGTTCGTTTCCTGCCGCCGGACGGATCGACTCGATCGCGGCCACGGCGGACCCGGAATCGTTGGTGGCCCTGGCGAAATCCATCATGGGGACGACCATCGCTTCCTTCATCCGTTTGCCAATGACCTTCCGGATGAACATGGCGCGGTCTTCTGGTAGAAACTGGTCGGTGGTGGTTGCGAAATTGATGATCGTCGCGTCAAAGTCAGCTCCGTCCGAAGGGGTGGCGAGACTCAATGCCTTCATGGTGTTGTCGCGCTTCACATCGGTATCCGCCGTGGTCGCGAGTTCGATCATGTGGGCGAACTCGGGCCCCGTCATCGGGATTTCCGTCACGTCGGCCCTCGCGGCAAGGGCCGCGATGTCATTGTAACGTTGGCTTCCCTTGCTGGCCTGGATGCGCTGATAGAGCATGTATCCGAGCAGGGCGGCGATGATTCCCATGCACGCGGCGATGGCGATCTTGATTCCGCTGATCGAGGATTTCCGCGTTTGAACGGTTCTGATGCCCGGTTTCGTGTTGATTCGTCCAGTGGGATGCATGGGGACGGTGGCGACGGCCGGGGCGGTGGGAATGGCCACCACCACGGGCGGAGCGGTGTGGATGCTTGGTTTGGATCCCTCGGGCGGCAAAAGGGGTTGTGGAGCGGAAGTGGTCAAGGGAGGTTCGGGAATGGGTTCAGGTTCGGGCGGAGGGACATATCCTGGCGGTGCCAGTCTTGGATCGATGATTTTTCGCGTTGGGGCAGAGGATTCCGGCCTTTGATTTGCAAGCCGTGCCTTCGGCGGACCGGGATTGACGGGAGCTGGCTTTCCTGTGCTCAGCGGAGGATTCGGAATCTTGTCGTTCTCAAGAAAGACTTGCAGAGACTCCCTCGCCGAAGCCGGGCGGTCGGCTGGCATCCGGTTGATCTGCCACATGATCCAGTCGCAGGCCCAGATCGGGATATCCGAACGGACTTCCTGAATGGGGACAACCGTGTGATGAAGGTGGGAAACCATCACCTCGTTGCCGGTTTCCCCCTTGAAGGGATAGGTTCCGGTCAGCGCCTGATAGTAAACACAGCCCATGGCGTAAAGGTCCGCCCTCGCGTCAAGGGGGACCCGCTCGAATTGCTCGGGGGCCATGAAAAAGATCGAGCCGAACACCGCTTCGAGTTCCTCAAGTTCCTCCTTCGTCTGGGACTGGGTCAGCGTGGCAAGGCCGAAGTCCACGATCTTCATCTGGAATTTCCCGGATGGGAGCCAGGTGAGCATCAGGTTCGAAGGCTTGATGTCGCTGTGGATCAGGTCGAGTTCCTGCGCGGCGATGAGCGCCTCCTGGGTTTGCAGCGCGAGTTCGCGGAAGTCGTTCCATGTCAGCGGCGCCCGCTCGATCAATTCATCGAGGGTTTTTCCGCTGATCAGTTCCATCACCACGTAAGGTCCCTCGTCGTCCGAACCGACGTCGTAAACCGTCACGATGTGAGGGTGTTGAAGCGAGGCAAGCGCACCGGCTTCCTTGATCAACTGGCGGGTGGATTCCTCCTGAAGGGCCGGGTCTTCGTTGGAAACCGAGATGCGCTTGATCGCCACTTCCCGGTTCATCCGCGTGTCATACCCCTTATAGACCGCCCCCAAGCCACCTTGGCCTATTTTCCCGCGGATTTCGTAACGTTCTTCCATGATTTCGAAGTGCCTCAAGGTGTGAAAAATTGTCCGGGGCCGCAATCACGAAAACCATGCATCAGGAGGCCGCGCGTTGAAGCCGGTCCCTGCGATAGAGGGACGGGGAAACGCCGACGATCCTGGCAAAACTCCGGTTGAACTGTGAAAGTGACTGGTAACCAATGAGAAATGCAATTTCAGAGATGCGCGAATTGGGGTTGAGCAGTTCCCTTTTTGCCCAATCCACGCGGCAGCGGTTGACGTAGTCCGTCAGGGTCAGGCCCGACGAATCCTTGAACAAACGGCAGAAATGCGACTCGCTGAGTCCCGCCTGCCTTGCGACCTGCCCCAGTGTTAGGGGTTGGTCGAGGTTCGCGTGGATGAACTTGCGGGCTTTCGCGATGGCCACCGGTTCCTTGCCGTCCTCGATGATCGCCAGCGACTCCGCGTGCTGGCTGAGTTGTTCCGCAAAACTCTGCAACAAGGTCACCATGCTCTGATAGCGTTCCGGCTCCACCGAGCGCGTCTGGAGAAATGCGGTTTTCAGGATTTTAAGCGACGTGTCGTCCATGGTCTTCCTGCCGATGGTGCCAATGATGTCGTCGAATTGCTCCACGGTCGGCGTCCTGCTGAAGACCTGGCCGGTTTTCAAATATCCGATGACCGAGGCTCCCATCTTGACCGGCACCGCCGTCGCGTAGAGTCCAGCGAAACAATGGCAGGTGGTGGGGCCGCTCACCTCGGATTCCTTCATCAGCCGCCGGTTGGTTTCCAGGCATGCGCCACAGGCGCTCTTGCACAGGTTGAGGGCCTCGCAAAACGGACTGCGGTTCACATTCTGGTCGTCGAGGCACCATCCCTCCGGATCCGCGCTGACGATGCGCATCGGCAGTCCGGTCGCCGTGCGGAACGCCTCCCGATAGCTCAGGAACATTTCCGAAGCCGCGACGCGCTCGAGGAGAGCGGTTTCAAACTCCTGATGCACGTGGGGATAAGTGGACATGATCGCGAACAAAGGTGCCAAGGGAGCTTGAAGTCCAGTTGAATCGGGATCAAGAGCGAAAGAGCATGCCTGCATTTACGATGGAAATGATCAGGCTCCGGGGGCGGGAGTTAGCTGGAGAGGACCAAGGATGGTCTCTTCGTACGTGGTTCAGCCCTCCCGAGTAACTTGAAAGTTGAGGATGCGGGAACGTGGCGGCGGTTTTAAACCGCCATGCCCCAACTCATCAATTTTTGCGGGGCGGTGTGGCGAATTCTCAGGCATGGATTTAGCGGCTTGGCGGTTGGAAACCGCCGCCACGATGCGCTGCAAAGTTGCTCCCGAATCCACACTCCAGCGCAGCGCGGGTTCTGGTGCTTGAGGGCGTCTTCCCTCCCGCATGAAAACACCCTCAAGGGCCGCACTACGTATAAAGACCCGCGCGGTGTTCACGACTCCCGATGCGAGTGGTTGCGAGGCAGCGGGGAGCCGTGTAGCGTCCCGCGCGTGGCGGATTTTTCATTAACATTTCTGGGGACAGGGACTTCGGTGGGAGTGCCGGTGATCGGGTGCGATTGTGCGGTTTGCAATTCGGACGAGCCGCGGAACAAGCGGTTCCGCTCGTCGGTGGTGGTGAGGTTGGGGGAGACCACCCTGCTGGTGGATTCCGGGCCGGATCTGCGGATGCAGGCCTTGCGCGAGGGGCTGCGGACCATCGACGCGGTGATTTACACCCACGGACATCTGGACCACGTGGCGGGGTTTGATGAACTGCGGGCCTTTTGCTGGCGGAAAAAGGAACCGCTGCCGCTGCATGCGACGGCAGGATGCATGGAGACATTGGTGAAAATGTTTGGCTGGGCGTTCAACCCGGAGCGGGTCATCGAGGGCTACGTTAGGCCGGACGCGAGGATCATTGCGGGGCCGTTTTCCTATGGCGACCTGCGGGTGACGGCGCTGCCGGTGGAGCATGCGATGGTGGAGACGGTGGGCTATCTTTTCGAGGTTCCTGGAAAAAGGCGCTTGGCCTATCTGCCAGACGTGAAACGGATCCCGGACGAGACGATGAAGCTGATTTCCGGGGTGGACGTGTTGGTCGTGGACGCATTGCGAACGGATCCTCACCCCACGCATTTTTCGCTCGATGAGGCGCTTGAAGCGGCCAAGGCGGCCGGGGCAGGGGAGACGTGGTTGACGCACCTGAGTCATGAATACGACGCGAGAAGTTTTGGCGGGGATTTGCCGAAAGGAGTGGCCCTTGCGATGGATGGCCAGAGGATTTCACTGTGAAATTCCCGATTCCGAGGTGGAGATGACGGATTCAGAGTCTTGCATGATGCGAACATCCGGACATCCTCCCTGCCGATGAGATCAATTGCCCTGATATTGGCGCTGCTGGCGGGATTCCCGTGGCTGGCGCGGGCTGCCATTTCGCCGGAGGCCGTGGCGATCCTCTACAACTCATCGGTGGCGGACTCGAAGGCGCTGGCCGAGACCTACCGGCTGGCCCGGGGCATCCCGAGGGACAATGTGATCGGGCTGACGATGCCGACCGCGCCGGATATTTCGAGGGAGGACTACGAGCGATCCATCATGAAACCGCTCCGCAACGAGTTCGAGGTGCGGAAATGGTGGGAGCGGAAAAGCGAGGGCGCGGGCGTCACACTTCCCGTGAAAAACAAGATCCGCGTGCTGGTCACCATGCGGGGAGTGCCACTGCGCATCCAACCGACTCCACCGCCGCCGGGTGCCCCGGCAGCGACCGATCCGATCAGCGGCCACGACGAGGCATCGGTGGATTCCGAACTGGCGATGTTCGGCTCGGATGGTCTGCCCAGCGTCGGCGTGCTGCAGAACAAGTACTACAAGGCGGATAAGCCGATTGCCGACGCGAACCTGCCTTTCCTGATTCTAACCGCTCGCATCGATGCCCCGACCAACGCCATTTGCGAAAGAATGATCCGCGATGCCGCCGATGCCGAGAGAACCGGCCTGTGGGGACGTGCCTACGTGGACATCGCCAACAAATTCCCGCAAGGAGACCAGTGGATGGAGGAGATCGTGAAGGCAAACCTCGAAGCGGGTATCCCGACGGTGGTGGATCGTTTCAATGAGACGCTGCCCTTGAACTATCCGATGACCGACGCGTCGATCTACTACGGTTGGTATGATTGGAATCTCAACGGCCCGTTTCTCAACACGGCGTTCCAGTTCCGCAAGGGCGCGGTGGCCATGCACCTGCATTCGTTCAGCGCACAACAACTGGCGAATGGTGCGAACAACTGGAGCGCCGGATTGCTGGCGCGGGGTGCCGCGGTGACGGTGGGAAATGTCCATGAACCCTATCTCCATCTAACGCATGACTTCGGGATCCTGCACCGCAAGCTGTTGGAAGGCTACACCTGGGTGGAGGCCTGCTGGATGGCGATGCCGGTGACCTCATGGCAAGGAGTCGTCCTCGGTGATCCGCTCTACCGGCCCTTCCGTTGTCTGGCAGGAACGGGTGTGAAACAGAATGAGGACCTGGATTTCCGGGCCCTGCGGGCCGCAGCCATGGAGTGGGGGGGCGATCCGGTGGAGAAGGAGCGGAAATTGAAGATCGCCACGGAACGTCTGAAAAGCGGAACCTTGGCGGAGGCACTGGGTCTTGAGTATCTGGAACAAAAGGATTTCGTCGCGGCGGCCAACCAGTTCCGCACCGCCAAGTCGCTCTATCAGAATCCGCCCGACAAGCTTCGTCAGGATCTCAACATCATCGGGATCGATCGTGCGATGAACCGCAAGGACATCGCGATCCGTGACCTGCATGACGCGGTGGTCCGCTACGGTGATCTGCCCGAGGCGGAAAGCCTGAAGACGTGGTTGAAACTCCTCGAACCTCCGCCACCTCCCGCGCCTGCGCCGGACCCCGGGAAGAAACCGGCGAAGTGAAATCCAGACATCGCATCTCGAAATGACCTACGGATTTCTACTGGAATCGATCTGGCATCCTCCTCTGGCCTTTGAGGAGAAATCCGCAGGCAAGCTGCCGCCTGAGATGGAATTGCAGGCGCTTTGGTTCGCCGGAGCCCTTGGCCGGAATTTCCGCACGACCAGCGGAAAGTCCGTTAGAATCGTGCAATTCGGAGAGTGGAATCGCGGGGCGGGACCGGATTTCATCCAGGCGGCCGTGGAGATCGACGGTGAGATCAGAACCGGGCCGCTGGAACTGGACCCGACAGCCAGTGATTGGGAGGCGCACGGGCATGCCGACAATCCCGCGTTTCGCGATGTCATCCTCCATGTCGTCTTCCAATCCGACGCCCGCAGGCTCCATACCCGCACCCTGGACCATTTGGAAATCCCGCAGGTGGTCATTTCCGAAATGCAGCTCTCGGATGCTCTCAACCGTCCGCTCCGTGAGGTGGCCATCGCCCATCCCGGACGCTGCGTCGCCCCGCTCAAGCAGCTTCCCGCCGGCGCGATCGGAAGGCTGTTGGATGAGGCCGCATCCTACCGCGCGGGGTTGAAGGCCGCTCGATGGCTGCGGATGGCGGATGCGCACGGTCGCGATGCCGCGCTTTTTCAATCGACTGCGGAGACACTGGGCTATCGGGGAAACGCCTTGGCCATGCGCTTGCTCGCCCAGCGCGCACCGCTCGCGATGCTCAAGGCCGAGGGAACCGCCGCCGAGTCGATCCTTTTCGGGACCGCCGGTTTTCTATCAGCCGACCAGCACGAGCTCGCACCCGATGATACCCGCGACTATCTGCGCGGCCTTTGGGACGAGTGGTGGAAAAACCGCTCGCGCTTCGAGGTCGCTGCCGACCGGAGCATTCCCTGGAAGACCCACGGGCAGCGGCCTGCCAATCATCCCCATCGGCGGACCGGAGCCCTTGCCATGCTCGTCAACCAATGGCCGCAATATCGCAAGCTCGCCCTGGCACGACCGTTTGCCGCGAAACCGGTGATCGATTTCCTCCATTCCCTTGAACACGGGTTCTGGTCATACCGGCACACCCTTTCGTCCACCGCCTCGTCGCAGCGGGTCGCCCTGTTCGGGCGCTCGCAAGCACTCGAGTTGGTCGCTAACCACCTCGCCCCGCTCGCCATCCACGAGGAAGGGATGACCTTCAAGGCCTATCACCAGTTGCGGAACTCGGCTCCCAACGACAAGGTGAAGCGGTGCTCGCTGAGGCTCTTCGGTTCCATGGAGGCCGCGAAACCATGGCTGCGCCGGGTGGCCCACCATCAGGCGCTGCTGCAGGTCTATCAGGACTTCTGCCTGGAAGACTTCTCCGACTGCCGGGACTGCCCGTTTCCCGAGCAACTCGCCCAATGGCGCTGACTCTATCAAAACATGAAGATCATCCTCAATGGTGCCCCCCGTGAATTCGACGGGGAAATGACAGTGACCGAACTCCTGTCCGAAATCGGGCTCGGTGGCAAGCCGGTCGTGGTCGAGATCGACGAAACTCCGGTTTTCCCCCGCGACTACCCGCAGGTGACCGTGACCGCCGGATCGCGGGTGGAAGTGATCATGCTGGCCGCCGGTGGGTAGTCCCCCGGTCCGCCCGAACCCGCCGGAATCTAAGCTAAAGTGTAATTTTGTGAAGCTAAGGAATTTTTCCCTTGCCACGGGAGGCCGCTGAATCCCATCGTCCGCCCGCGTCCGAAAGGATTGCAATTCCGGCGTAGCTCAGCGGCAGAGCGGGTGACTGTTAATCACTAGGTCCGTGGTTCGATCCCACGCGCCGGAGCCATTTTAAGGGCCTCAACCTGAAAGGGTTGGGGCTTTTGCTGTTTGCGGGACGAGAGCGGGGTGGTCTTCCCTCCATGGCCTCTGAAACAGCGTGCGTCAACGCTCGCGGCGGTCCTAACTTGCAACATGGGGTGCATCCGGCGGGATGGAACGCCGCTAGAACGGGAGGGTATCAAGCTGTCCGCAATCTTGCGCACTTCTCACGATCGGAAATGAACAGCGCCAGACAGTCCGGATGGTGGCTCATCGCAACGGGGGACCCGTGAGCCATCATTTTTCCTCAGGAAGTACCGGCGCTGCCGTGTCAACGATCGTGGTGACGAAGGGTTGGGTGGCACCGGGGGTGGCGGAGATGATGAAGATCCTGCGGAACTGATCGACGTATTGCAATTGCCGCTCGGTGAAGGCGACCCAGGAAGTACCTTCCTTGTAGTAGAAATTCGTCTGGGCCATCTTGAATTCGTTGAGCTTCTTGACGGCGGGGACGTTGGTGATCTTTCCTGGCAGAACCGGGAGCTTGTGTTCGCCAGCCTCGATCGCGGTTTCCACCTTGATGAGGCTGAGGACCTTCGATTCGCCTTTTGCGAAACCTTGGGGTGAATCATCGATCAAAACGCACCTGAGCGCGGGTTTGGAATCAGGCGGCCCAGGAACGAGGATGACAATCGCCCGTTTTACGTTCTGCGGGACCGCGATGGTGGCTGCCAGATTCTCCATCGGTTTCTTCGGATCGAACGCACCGGTATTATAAAACAACACCGTGCCATTCACGGGCTTGGTGATCTTCGCGTCCGAGAGACTGCCTGGGGACATGTTCAGTTGCACCGGGACGCCGCCCTGATCGGGGACATAAAGGTCCACGACGGGATGGGCGGGATCGTGCAGAACGGCGCGAATCTGGATGGACGCATCACCGCCTCCTTGCTGCGCCCGGGCAACGGCGGACAACCCGAGAATCGCGATGGGAATGAGGAATTTCCTGAATGTCATTTTTGCTTCAAATTTCGTTGCTGCCCAACCAACGGAAGGAGACCACGTTGAACCGGCGGCCGAAATTCTTGTTCGATGTCTTCGCTCCCGCGTCGGTGTAAACATTCAAGGAGGGAGCGTTCTCCTGGTCAACATATTCGGGCATCCGCTGCACGACGGCCTCGGCGTAGGCGGTGGCGGTCAGGTTGCCTTTCGCGTCCTGGGCCTGCCCGCAGACACGGATGACAAAGGTGTCCGAGCGGACGGTGGCGGCGGGTTCGATCAAGCGCATCAGGTCACCTTGGGAGATCCATCCGGGCGCACCGGCTGCCGGGTTTCCCACCGAGGCGAGCGGGGTGTTGAAAGCGTAGGTATTCGCGTCGCTGATGTTGACCTCGTTGACCGGGATCTGGTCCTTGAAGATCGCTTCGTTGATCTTTGATTTGGCAATTGCCGATTCCAGCGCACCCATCCGGGTGAGCTCGGCGTCCGCCCCGATCCGGCGGTTGACAAATTCTGACATCGAAAGGAAGGGACCCCGGAGGCGGACCTCGTTGACGATGTTGTTCGCCAGGGATTCCAGTTCGCTATCGTTGAGTTCCCGGTGGCCGTTCCAGTCGTTGGTGCGTGAGTTGTCGATTTTGTCAGGATTCAAACCGGCGGCGGATCCGGCGATGCCGCCATTGACCATGGACATCGGGAGGATGGGCGTATTGACGGATTTCACGATTTCCAGACCGGCGCTCTTGGCCCACAAGGTGACGATGTCTCCCTTGTTGATGGATGCGAGCATCGCCTTCCAGGCCTGGACGTTGGTCGAGTTCACGTTGAATGCGCCGCGAATCATCTGATAGGCGGCGGCAGTCTTGTAGGCAATGTCCGTTGGTTTGCCGCCGCTGAAAAGCTTGCCCTTGGCTCCCGTGATCGTCTCACCCGCTGGCAGATAGGGCATGAATGCCTGTGACAGGATGGGGGCCGTGCGGTTCATGAAATTCTCGAAGCTTTTGTCGGGCTTCGTGCCGCCGTCCGTCGCGAAGGTGGAGAAGTAAAAGCGGTCATACAACGCATGGTTCGCAAGTACCGAGTGATCGAGCAGCTCGTAAGTGGCAAACTTGGAGTCCGTCATTTTCACCTTGTTCGTGGACATCAGCGGGGAAACCCTCGAGTTGGAAACGGGCTGCACGAAATTCGGCAGATAGGACGAGGTGAGCGCGTTCGAGCGACGGAAATCGGCGATCGTCAGCATGGGGCCGGTGGGAAGTTCGAGATAGCTTCCCGACTTGATGCCGCGCTGGGTCGTGTTGCCGGTGAGGCAGGCGGTTCGGTTGGTGGTATCCAGGTTGAAGTAATCCTCGACCTGTCCCAGGTTCACGAATTGTTGGAAATTCAGCTCATGGGACTGGGATCCGGGTTTTTCCTTGCTCAGGTCGATGCTGACCACCGTTCTCGCCGGATTGTGATAGAGGAACGGCATTCCCGCGAGGCGGCCGTCACGGAGGAAATTCAGACCGCCTGCGGGGGTGCGGCTTCCGTTGTCATAGACGCCACCGCTGGTGGTTCTTGCGTAGGCGGAGAACACCGCGAAGGTCTGGGCGTTCGCATGGGCGGAAACCGGTTCGGTGTTCGGCGTGTATGCCGTGCTCGCCAGGAATGAACCTCTCGAGGGATAGTTGAAGGTCGTGGGGAAGAATTTCTTCAAGGTCCTCTCGTCCTGATAGATGAAGTTGAGTCCCCCGTATTTGTAGGTGCCGCCGTTGGCGGTCACTTCCGCAGCGACTTGAAACTTGGTGCTCTCGCCGTAAGCCGGCTTTTGAATGGCGTATTGGAATCGAACCGCGTCAGTCCTGCGCAATCCCAGAACCCCCATGTTGTTGTCGGTCTGCTGCCCGGAACTGAGGCCGTTGTGGTTCGGGGTGAGCCAGTCCAGGTCAAATCCCACACAGCGTCCGGAGAATCCGGGCTTGGCATTGATATTCGCTGTCAGATTGTTCTGATAGTCGAAGAAGGGCGTCCCCTTGTTGTTGCTGAAAGAAGCGTCCGGATTCAAGTAAGGACTGCAAACCATCGACTGTCCGGGCTTCAGGACGATGGGTCCCGAGGTGGCCGAGCTGCCAGGGGCTGACCAATTGGCAACGTTCATCACGAAATCGATCTGCGTGCGTTGCCCCGCGTTCACGAAGAAGTCGTTCAATGACACCATCTGGCTGCTTTGGGGCGTGTCATTCACATAGAAATTGAAAGAGATGGGGATGTTGGCCAAGCTGATCTTCATCGAATCGAATGAGATGCTGACGTTGTAAGGATTGTGGAGCGTGATGAGCGGGGTGAACACCAGATGGCCCATGTAAAGCATGTTCGGGTCCACGTTTTTCAGGCTGTTCACCCAGTTCGAGTGGGAGTCCCGGGTGACGAACGAGAACAAGGTTTCCACCTTCTGAATCACCGGGCCCGGATAGAAGTGGGCTGGCGGTGCCAGGCTCGTGATCTGGGTATCGTCGATCGGAGCCTGATAGTATCTCGGGCTGCTGTCCGGACCGGAGATGCTCCTGAAGGTGTTGTAATAGCTGGAGAGCGCGGACCAGTAGGGATCCGACACTCCGGTGATGCCGTGGGTGGATGCGTAGAGGCGCTTCGTGTTGAATTCGGAGGGAAGGTTGGTGGATGAGGCCGAGGTGCTCATTTCGAAAATGGAAGACAGGTCTTGCTTGAGTCCTCCGCCGCGCGCGTTCGTCAAAAGACCGAGCGAATAGGGCGTCACGTCATTTCGGAACGGCTTTATTTTTGTCGGGGTGTTGCCGGGACTTTTCAGCAGGCCCACCTGGTCAAGATCGGTGACCTTGCCGACCGTGTCATTCCAGGTCTTGAAAGAGGAGGACGTCAAATCGTTGGGAAGGAAATCCAATGGCGTGCCGCCAGGCCCCTTCATGACGGATGGATCCGGGCGATGACCGGCAAGCAGCGCCCGCTTTCTTGCATAAGTGGTGTTCAGGTCGGGATCGCGGTAAAGGTTGATCCGCGCCTTTACCGACTCGTCGGAGACATGCCATGCATAGGCGCCCCGCACCGTGCCGTTGGTCGAAATGGGAACCCGCCCGGCGACAATTTTGGAGTTTGCGGGAGCGGTTCCTCCGAATGACGCGTCACCCACCAGCTCGATGGTTTTACCGGTCCACGCGGTGGTCGCGAAATCGCGATTTTCAGTGTCCGAAGGCTGAGGACTCGACACCAGCCATCTGCGGAAGCGGCTCTTTTTCTCACCGTCGTAATCGAGCGATGTACCTGCTGGGGTCAAAGTCCCAAGACTCCCATGCGCCAGCGGTTTGATTTTTGGCGGGGGACGCGGACAGGATTTCAGAGTTGGCAGTGACGGCCTTGTCCGGCCCGAGGGATTTCTGAAGGTCGCCGATTGCAAGCATCAGGGCGAGTCGCGCGTTGTTCCTTGCGGTTGCCATGGCTTCTCCTTGTCCGGACGCCCGCAGGGAGATGCTTGAGAGCGTCAGCAGTCCGACGGCAATGACCGTCAGAAGGATCATCAGCGAGAGCGTTACAATCAGGGCGAAGCCTCGCGGTTGGGTTTTGATTTTTTGGGCGTTCATGAGCCTAGGTGATTTTTGGCCTTGAGTTGATGGTGAAATGGACGGTCTGGAAAGGATTTATGCCTGGCGGCATGCTCCCGGGGCGACCGTTGGTCGGTCCCGCCATGCGGGGAAAGGCAGGGATTTCGAATGATTCGTTGGAACAATTTGGTGACCTGAGCTCCACGGGTGTTCTGAATGGGTTTGTGCGAGATTCGTTTCAACTGAGCCGGGGACCAAGCGGAATGTCACGAAACAGGATCCGAACCGTGCAACGACAGGATCCAAATTTTGAATTCCGCTGGATGAATCCGAGAAGACAGCAGCGTGAAGCGAACGCTGAACCAATGGCGTGGGCTAAGGGGGTTGTCAATACATGAGAGTTACAATGTGGTAATCCAAATGAGGTAGGGCCTGCCCTTGGCCAGCCTACAAAACCTGCTTTCACCGGTCTTCCGGCCATGCTGCTTTCGAATGACGCATTCGAGGAGATTTGACGCGACTCAACTCCCTCGGAGTGAGTGGGTTGACCGTCTCGCGACCATTGTAGAAGTCAGGAAAACGGCGCCAGATCGATCAGACCCTCAGTGAACCTCGGAAGCCGCGGGCGGAATAATAGGACTGAGCCCCGTTGTGGTAGATGAAAACGTGACCAAAGCGTCGATCTCCAAAGAGGGCACCGCCAAGCTTTCGAATGTCGTCCGGAGTCTTTACCCAACTCGATGTCTTGAGGTCGAAACTTCCAAGCTTCTGAAGATCCCGATATTCCAGTTCTGTCAAAAGCTCGATGCCCATGGCCGAGGCCATGTCGATGGCGGTGTTCGCGGGCTTGTGTTCCTTTCGCGAATCCAGCCCCTCACGATCGTAACAAACCGCCACCCGGCCTTTCGGGCTTTCCGGTGAACAATCGTAAAAAAAGTATTCGCCGGTCTTCTTGTCGTGGCCGACCACATCGGGTTCGCCACCGGTGATTTCCATTTCGTGGAGTGGCCGGAGCTTGTCGGGATTGGCATCGAGACGCTCCTGGACCTTGTCCCAGTCGAGTCCCTTGTGGCGGTTCATGTTTTTCTCGAAGCGGGCTTTCAAGGTGACGAACAATTGCTCCCGTTGTTGCGGTGTCAGTCTTCTGTTTGATTCTGTGCCTTTCATGGTGGGGGTGGGATTTGGAAATGATGCCGTTGGGATGCTGAATGCTGCCCATTCTGCCAGCCAGCGAACAAGAAAGGATATTTGCCCTTCGAATTCGTCCAGCCGAAATCCGTCCCGATTTGGCACAATCCCTCATTTCTCAACGGCGCTTGCGTTCTCCCCGGGCTTCACCTTAAAACCTCCCCGATGAAACGCCGACTCGCCCTCATTTCCCTCGTCCTCCTTCCCTTGCTCGCCCATTGCGAACCCGCCAAGGAAGCGGAAAAGCCCACCGAGAAGACCGAAGCGAAAGCCACCAAGGTCCGCCTGAAAACCAGCAAGGGCGATATCGTCCTGGCTCTCGACGCGGAAAAGGCTCCCGTCACGGTGGAGAACTTCCTCGGCTACGTGAAGAAGAAACACTACGACGGCACCGTGTTCCACCGCGTGATCGACGGCTTCATGATCCAAGGCGGCGGATTCGCGAGTGAGGGTGACAAGCTCATCGAAAAGGATGTCGGCAAGGGCATCGTCAACGAAGGCAAGAACGGCCTGAAAAATGTCCGGGGCTCCATCGCCATGGCCCGCACCAATGACCCGAACAGCGCCACCGCCCAGTTCTTCATCAACGTGAAGGACAATGCGATGCTCGATTTTCCGAGCAACGGAGGCTACGCCGTTTTCGGTAAAGTCGTCGAAGGCATGGACGTCGTGGACAAGATCAAGGCGGTCGCCACGGGAACCTCGCCTCTCACGATGAAGCATCCGGTCTCGGGTGACAAAATCGAGGTGCCGTCCGGGGATGTCCCCACCGAGAAGGTTTCCATCCTCTCCGCGACCGTCGAGTAAGGCGTCCCTAACATCGACCGCATGCAACTCTGGCTCTGCCCGGTTCTCGCCTTCCTCCTTGGTTCCATCCCCTTCGGGTTGATCATTGCGAAGGCAAAGGGAATCAACATCCGCGATCACGGATCCGGGAATATCGGAGCCACCAACGTGCTGCGGGTGGTGGGCAAGAAATATGGCATCACCTGCCTTTTTCTCGATGCACTCAAGGGCTTCATCCCCGTGGTCATCGCGGTGAACCTCATCCTCATCGAGGGAAAAGCGGGCGGCCTGCTTCACATCGCCGGTCTTGAGCCGTTCGCGATGAAACTTCCTGCCTCCGAACAGTTCCTCGGCCAACTGGTGCATGTTCTAACGGCACTCGCGGCGATCCTCGGTCACAACTACTCGCCATGGGTGGGATTCCGGGGCGGCAAGGGCATCGCGACCTCCGCCGGTGTCCTGCTCGCGCTGATGCCGGCCGGCGTGGCCCTGTTGGCGATCGTCTGGCTGGCGGTTTTCCTGATCACCCGTTACGTGTCGCTCGCCAGCATCATCGCTGCTGCCGCCCTGCCGCTGATGACACACTACGGCGCACGTTTCCATCACGTGAACAACGACAAGTCGCTGCCCACCTTGTGGGAAGCGGGCACCTGGAACAAACCACTGTTTTTCTTCAGCCTCGTCGTCGCCATTCTCGCCATTTGGAAACACCGGACCAACATCCAGCGGCTCGGGGCCGGGACCGAGCACCGGTTCCACCGCAAATCCAAAGCATCCAATGTCTGATCTGAAATTCAGTTCCGCCGCCATCGTCGGGACCGGTTCATTCGGCATGGCGATGGCCAAGCTGCTGGCACCCAAGCTTGCATCCGTCCTGATGATCGGGCGCGATGCGGAAACCGCCGCAGCAATCAACAGCGGTCACCGGAATCCCCATTATCTCAGCAAGACCCTGCTGGATGAAAACGTCCGCGCCAGTGTTGATCCCACCGAAGCTGTCAGCCATCCGCTGGTCATCTTCGCGGTTCCCACCTCGGCGACCCGCGAGATGGCGAAGGTTCTGTTAGCGGCAGGTCTGCCGGAGGACGTCACCCTGGTTTCCTGTGCGAAAGGCATCGAGAAAAGCACGGGCGACCGGATGAGCCAGGTCTTGCGCGAAGTCTTTCCTAACAATCCCATCGCCATTCTCTCCGGCCCCAACCATGCCGAGGAAATCGCCGCAGGCATGGCAACCTGCGCGGTCATCGGTTCCGAAGACAACGACCTCGCGATCCGGCTTCAGGAACTCTTCATGTTTCCCCATTTCCGCGCCTACACCAGCGACGATCTCGCCGGGATCGAGTTCGGTGGTGCGGTGAAAAACGTCTATGCCATCGCAGCCGGCATGGCCCATGGACTCGGACTCGGCGACAATGCGGTGGCCGCGCTCGTTACCCGCGCCCTTGCCGAGATGACACGACTCGGCGTCGCGCTCGGCGGTCGCATCGAGACTTTCTCAGGCCTTTCCGGCGTGGGAGACCTCATCGTCACCTGTTTCTCGGAGCATTCGAGAAACCACCGCGTGGGCCTGGCCTTGGGACGTGGCGAAACACTCGAACAGGCCGTCGCGGCGCTCGGCATGGTCGCTGAAGGCGTTCCTAACACCCTTTCCATTTACGAGGCCGCCCGCCGCGTCGGTGTCCGCACGCCGATCATCGATGCCGTCCATGGCATTCTCTATCAGGGCAAGCCCGCTCCCCTCGCGATGAGGGAACTGCTCACCCGCGATCCGCGTCCGGAGCACAGTTGATATCATTTCTCCAACATCATGACCACTTCCCCTGACTCCATTGCCGTGAAACCACCGGGTCCCTTGCGCCGACTGTATAACTGGACCATTTCCTGGGCGGACCGCCCCGGCGGAACTTGGGCACTTTTCATCATCGCCTTCGCGGAATCCTCGTTTTTCCCGATCCCTCCCGACGTACTACTGCTTGCGCTTTGTTTCGGTGCGCGTGAGAAATGGGCGAAATACGCGCTCGTCTGCACCGCTGGCTCGGTCCTCGGCGGCGTCGCCGGATGGCTGATCGGCTGGGGGCTCGCCGAATCCGTCGCGCAACCGCTTTTGGGACTCTTCGACCCGGATGGACACACACAGGTGAAGATCCAGGCATGGTATCAGGAATACGGATTCTTCGGCATCCTGATCGCGGCCATCACACCCATTCCTTACAAAGTGTTCACGGTCGCTTCGGGGCTATTCAGCTACAGTTTGCCCGCGCTCATCGCCGCCTCCATTCTCGGTCGTGGATTTCGATTCTTCGTGGTTGCCGGCATCGTCCGTGCCTTTGGCCCCACCTTCCGCCCGATCATCGAGAAGAACCTCGAATGGTGTTTCGTTGCTGCCGGAGTGCTGCTTGTCGGCGGATTCGTTGCGATCAAGTTTCTTCACTAGATCTGCCTAACGGAAATTCTGGTGTCGCGTCAGTTCGCGACGCCAACCTTGAAGAAAGCTCTCAGCGCGGACGGATCGAGCGGGACGGACACCTCCATGACGGACCCGTTCCCGGCAATGTGCACCGCGATGGTTTTCCAGGGACCTCCGGGTGAATCCGCACGCTGGAGCTGATAGAAAATGCCCGCTTTGCCTGGGAAGGTGATCACAAAATTTTCCCCGACCATCTGACCGGTCGAGACGAGCCGGCTGTTGGAATCGTTCGGATCGGTCCCTGCGATGAACTCCTGGAGATTGGTGAAACCGTCACCATCCTTGTCGATCGATGCATCTGCGGAGTTCGAGCTGCTGAGTCCCGGAGTGACCTGCTCGTAGGCGTCCGGCATTCCGTCATTGTCGGTGTCGAGCGAGGAAACCGTCACCTCGTTGGAGAACTCGGAAGTATCGCCTGTGGTTAGAGAGGTCGCGGTGGCGGTGATGGATCGTCCGGCCTCCACGATGGCGGGCAGCGTCGCGCTGAAACTTCCATTTCCGGATCCGTTGGTGGTCGCCGTGGTTTCACCGATAAAGTCACGGGCATCGGGTGAGGCGAAGAATTCGATGGTGAAACTGGTGTCAGGTGAGCCCGAAAAGGTCCCGGAGATCGTGGTTCCGGTCGTCAATGATGCGGACGATAACACAGGCGGAAGCTGATTGTGATTCGTGTCGATGGAGAGCCCGATGCCTTTCCATCCGTTGCCATGGATCGAGTTCCGGAGGAACGATTGCCCCGAGGTCATGGCATCGTAGAGAACGATTCCAAGGCTGGAATTTCCGCAGATGATGTTCGCGGCTCCGGGTGACGAGCCGCCCACCTGGTTCAGCGTGGAAACATTGGAGAACCGGATTCCCTCGTATTGGTTGGAGAAAACGTTGGCTCCGGATGAATCGGGTCCGATGCGGTTGTTGCGGATGAAATTCCCGCTGGTCCCCGGGTCGGCAACCAGAATTCCCACCCCGTTGTTTCCCGAGATGAGGTTGCCGGTTCCCGGACCGGCTCCCACGTGATTTCCGCTGCAACCGCCTATCAGATAGATCCCCGCGAAGCTGTTGGGAACCGCGCCAAGTCCGTCGGAGGAGGTTCCGAGGTAGTTGCCTTCGACAAGGTTGTCGGTTGTTCCGGTTCCGGTGATGAAGACCCCGGCGTTGACGTTGCCGGAAATGATGTTCCTGGATGATACCGATGTCCCGCCGATGACGTTCAGCGTCGCATGGTCCGTCAGGATCGCACCGCCGATCCAGTTGGGAATGGCGGCGTTTCCATCCTTGTTGGTGCCGATGAGATTTCCTTCCAGGGAATTCCCCGAAGTGCCGGTGCCGGAGATCCAGGTTCCGTACTCCGTGTTTCCCGATAGCACATTTGCGGACACCACATTGTCATGGGCGCCGTTGGTGATGATGATCCCGCTCGCCTGGTTGGGGAGCGCGAGACCTCCATCGGCATTGGTGCCGATGCGGTTTCCCGAGACGCGGTTTCCATGGGTGTCCGATCCTGATAGATGGACTCCATATTGGGTGTTTCCTGAAATGACATTTCCTTCGCCGGAACCACTGCCACCGACGAAATTGTCATGCGCACCGTCCGAGATCTGGACTCCCTGATAGAGATTCGGAGCCGCGTTATTTCCACCCGCATCCGCCCCGATGTGGCATCCGAGGATCCGGTTTCCCGCAGCGTCGCCGTAAAGCATGACCATTCCCGACCATGGGAAATTTTGAACCGCCAGGCCCTTGACCGTGCAATTCGATTCATAGAACAGGAATGCGGGCACGAAGCCCAACTCAGGCAACAAGCCCGATCCATCGACGCATACGACAGGCTTCCCCGCGTATCCCGGCTGCGTGGTCGCGTCGATGACCAGCCCGTCGGTCGCCAGCGTGGGGAGAACTCCGGTGAGGTGAATGGTGAAAACACCGGCGACATGGCCCGGGTCGCTGGTGGGAATGTTGAAGGTGACCACGCTGCCCGGATGATCCTGGGTAAAGTAGATCGCCGCACGCAGGCTGCCCGGCCCGCCGTCGGCCGTGGTGGTGACCACCGATGTGAGTGGTGTCGCCGGAGGGCCATACAAGGATGCGAGATGCGCGCGGTCGGTGGGACTGAGCGTGGCATTGCTGAGACGGCGCTGGTATTTCGCGTGGGCGGGCAGAGGCTGGATGGTGTCCAGGCCGGGTGTGGTTGTGTAAACGTCGCGGCCATAGTGCATCACCGACTCAAAGTCGTAAGCGCCGAATGAAATACTACCGGAAAGGATGTCGAAGGCACCCGAGTTTCCGGAAGTGATGTTCGGATAGAGAACCGTGATGAACCCGTCGCGATCGGGCCGCTGGTGTTCGTGTTCCAAACCTAACGAATGTCCCATTTCATGACAGATCTGGCCACGCGTCAGCAGGTTGATTTCCACGGTTTGCGGCTGGGTGCCCGAGACGAGGTTTGGGCCGCCTGGCGAATACTTGAAAAGGATATAGTCGATCTCCGATTCCCTTGGTTTGAAATGCACGTTCGCGGCGAGTTCCCACTCGCGCAGCCCGTCGAGGTAGGTTTCCTTTTGGGCTGCCGACAGCGAGGCATCGAAGACATAAGGCACCACGCCACCCGGCCATGGCAGGTTCGCCGGCGTCATGGTGGATGGATGGAGACCGGCACGGGCGCTGGAATACGCGCCCAGAAGAAATACGAGCCAGTTAGCCAGCCAAGGGGGAAAGGACGGTTTCATCGGATGAAGGTCTGCCGTGAAAGCTCGCACCCGGTTCCAAGGAACTCCAGCTTGAACTTGCCGGTTCCGTTGCTGCCAAGCGCTCTGTGGGTTTGAAGTTGTGCGAACTCGAATTCCTGTTGGAATGCCAGCGAATGAGAATGCCACGTTGTTGTAAACCGATGCTCGTCACGCATGCCGTGGCGATTCTCGTGGGAGGCATCGCGGGGATGATCTGGTTTGGTGAATCCAACCCGCAAGTGCATGATGAGACGGCGAAAACCCAAGTTGTCAGGACTTCACCGCCGGATTCCTCGTCCTCGCGGATGGATGATTCTTTGAGCAAAATACGGGAGACGACGGATGAAAAGCCGGGACTGGAGACTTTGGATAGAGGACCGGCCTCGATGGCGGAGTTTCTCAGGGAGTGCCGTGAGGATGCCGATGCAGAGCGGCAGGAATATGTCGAACAGATCGACGAGATTGTTCGTGGCGCTGCCGGATTTGCCAACGAGGCTGATTTTCTGGCGGCCCTGCGCCGGAGCAGGATTGCCGGAAGCAAGGAAGAGGGGCATTCGCTTGAAATTTTCCAAGCTTGGCTCGACAAGGATCCGCAAGCGGCCATCGAGGAACTCGGGAGGAACTGGAGCTTGTCCCAAAGGCAAGAGGTTCCTATGCTTCTGGAGCAAAAATTCGGGCGGACATGGCTGACGCAACAATTGGAGGACGGGAATACTCCCTTCCGGCTACGGACCAATCTAGCAGACGGACTCGGTCTGAGTCTCGGCATGGGACGGTGGTTTGGAAGACATCGGGCATCAGTATCAGGCGATCACGGATCCAGGGCTGAAAATGAGATTGGTTGATGCGTTCGCCACAAGCTGGCCTTTGGCGGATCCGGCGGAAGTCGCCCACTTTCTGGCAGCCGATGCTTCATCAGGATTGCGCGAGTGTCTGATCGATATTTGGAAACCCCAAAAGTCGGCTTCATATAGTTTCGGATGTTCGTTGCTTCAATGCCCCGGAGCCCCGCGAGCCCGGAATGGTTCGCGGGAGTCGATGCGCTTTTGCATCCGGGATCGTCGGAAGAAGCGGACGGGCCGCCTCCTGAGCATGTGGTGGAACCGAAGATTGTGGAGGAGTCACCTATGTCCTTCGAAGATGAGGTGAGAGCGATCGAAAAATCCGATGATCGGCTCAAGGCGGTGTCTAACGCGCTGGCATCCAGGATCAGCGAGGTAATGAATGAAGGAACGGATCTGGAAGAGCTTTACGGCGAGGGAAGAATCAGCAGGAGGGAGCTTTTGGCGGAATTGACGAGGCGGATTCCCGGATCGGATGCATATCCAGACCTGTTGGAGCGCGAAGCGTGGCGTAGCACCTCAATGAAGTCCGACCCACAAGTGGCGGCAATGTGGCTTGAAGAATTGTCGAAACAGGGATCGGGAGACGATTTGATACCGTACGAAGTGACCAGTTCGAGTATCTACGGTGATCCGCGCATCCCGTATCGGCTGGATCGATATCAGGCGTTGGCAGAGAGATTGCCTGACGGGCAGACTCTATCGAGGTTTCGCAATCGGGAAGCGTACGAATGGGGCCGCTGGTATGCTGTTAGCCCGGCGCTTGCGCGCGCTTGGAGGGACGCTTTACCAGCGGGAAATCCACTGCGTGTGGAATTGGAGCGACAATCAAACGAGGAGCCATGAACCGATCCTCTTTCATCAATCTCGTTGCCACTCACGGAGCGGCATGTCTGATCGGTCTCGGTGGCTACATGCTGCTAAATGGAAATACGGCACCGGTCGAAAGCGATCCGCCGGTGACCTTGTCGAGACCTACCAAGGTCAGGGATCGAGCTTCTGATGGATCGTTGCCCAGACAGGAATTCCGGGCAACCTTGCGGACGCTTGCGTCCCTGCCCATGTCTTCGGATGAGCGGCGAAAGACGAAGCGGGAACTGTTTGAAGAATGGCAGAAACGTGACCCTCAGGGATTGCTCGGATTTCTGGAAGGAACGCCAGTCTGGCCGGATGGAGTTTCCATGAATTCGGGCTGGGGCTATCTCGTTCACGACCGGCCTGATCTTCTCTTGGACTTTGCCATCCGCAATGGTTCGATGGATGCGTTGCAGCCTTTGACATACGCCGATTCCGCGACGCTTGTCCGTTTGATCGAGGCGCTTCCGCCTGACCACCGGGGCAATGAAGTCAGTGAACTCTTGGCCAAGGCCTATCAGGAGTTGGGTAAGACCGGTGTCGCCGTGACCACGCCCACGGCGTCCTACTATCAGGGGCAAGCTGAATCCCTTTTGGAGGAAGGAAGGCTTGATGAGTTTTTCGACGTGTTTTCAAAAATCGACAAGCATTACAATCGGGCCACCGCACAAGAGTTGGGCTCCGCCCTTTCCGAAGGCAAATTGGACGACCAGGCCCTCGAAGCTCTTGCCAGGCTTCCGGGCGATTGCCAGGAGGTGGCGATTTCTCGGATGTTTCAGTGGTCCTGGCAACCCATGGAGGTTTCTGAAACCAGGGACGAGCGTCGGCAGATGATCGCGACCTTGATTGAACGAGGAATGGCTGCGGGAGTGGAAACTGGAGTCAGCGATCTTTTCATCAAGGAGGATCAGGATAATGTGAATCGCGAGACCATGGACTGGCTCAAGGGATTTCCTGCGGGCGACTCATGGACGTCGGTCGAGGAAGCGGTGTTTCGGGAATGGGCCAGATTCGATTCATCCGCAATGGCGGATGCCATTGGCGCGATGCCCGACGATCCCGTTCGGGAAAGGTTGGCAACAGGTGCGGTGAGGGGCCTTCGAACCAATGGAACCACCGATGAGGACAAGCCGCTGTTGGACCGCCTGATGGCGCTCATTTCCGACCCGGAAGTGCTCAAGCAGTTCGAGAAGGAGGATGCGGTGGACCCTTTCGCCGATCCATTTGCAGATCCCTTTGCGCCGAGTGAGGATCCCTTCGCCGAGTAGTCTGCGGATTTTCCCGCTCGAAATATTTCCACTGCTTGCCAGATTGCGGCGTGGATTTGTTTTCGAAACCCCGGACCTCGGAAGAAAAGGCGCTCACGGTGACGCAGTTGCTGCGGCGGATGAAGAATCTGCTGGAGGTGCAGATCGGCGAAACCTGGGTGGAGGGCGAGGTATCGAACTTGCGGAAGCAAGGCAGCGGACATTGGTATTTTTCACTCAAGGACGCAGGCGCGCAGATATCATGTGCGATGTTCGGTGCCCGCAAGCGCGAGGGTTCGGACGCGCTTGAGGACGGCGCGAAAGTGAGGGTGTTCGCGGAGGCGACGTGTCTATGAGGCGCGCGGGCAATTGCAGATCATCGTGCAGAAGGCGGAGCGCGCCGGGGCAGGGGACTTGCAGGCGAAGTTCGAGGCCCTGAAGCGGAAATTGAATGCCGAAGGCTTGTTCGATCAGGATCGCAAATTGCCCATCCCTGCATTTCCGCGCACCATCGGTCTGATCACTTCCGGAACCGGCGCTGCGTTGCAGGACATGCTCAACGTTCTAACACGCCGTGCGCCGTGGGTGCAGCCGGTGCTTTTTCCGGTGAGGGTGCAGGGCAAGGGCGCGGAGCTGGAAATCGCCCGGGCCATCGCGAAAATGGGCGAGCCGGAGAAATACGGTTATCCCCGCTGCGATGTCCTGATCGTCGGTCGTGGCGGCGGATCCATCGAGGACCTGTGGAATTTCAACGAGGAAGTCGTCGCCCGTGCCATCGCTGCGTGCCCGATTCCCATCATTTCCGCTGTCGGGCATGAGATCGATTTCACCATCGCGGACTTCGTGGCGGACCTGCGTGCTCCCACACCGAGCGCGGCCGCCGAGCTGGCGGTGGCGGATGGTGGTGAAGTGATCGCACGCCTCGCTCAATTTCGCAATCGCATGGTCAGGATCACGCGGGACCGGGTGAGGCAGGCACAACTGGAGTTGGACGCCCTCAAGCGCGGTGTGCTCCAGCGGGACGGGGAAAAACTCCTGCGCGAATCCGTCATGCGTCTCGACTCCGCACGCGGCCAACTCACGCAGGCGACCCGCGGGGCACTGGATTTGTTAGTTCAAAACGTGGCGGACCTTCGTTCCCGTCACAAGGCGAACCATCCGGCACGCGTGCTGGAGCGCAGGACGGATCATGTCAGCCACCTCCGGCAACGATTCGAGCGGGCGGGGGAAGACTCTCTGGCGAGAACCGGGGAGCGCCTCGACCGGTTGCGCGGCATGTTGCGGACCTTGGGGCCTGAAACCGCCTTTCAACGGGGATTTTCGATCACCATGTCGAAGGATGGTAGAATCGTCACTTCCGCGAGCGCGCTGAAATCCGGCGAACTGGTTCGAACAAAATTTGCGGATGGCGAAATGAAAAGTAAGGTCCAGCCATGATCGAACTCGACCTTCTCGGCGAACATGCCGACCGCGCCTATCCGATTCTAGCAGGACTTGTCACGCCCCGCCCCATCGCCTGGGTGACGACCTTGAACGAGGACGGCAGCGTGAACGCCGCGCCGTTTTCCTTTTTCAATGTCTTTGGTGATGAACCGCCTTTGGTCATCTTCGCCCCGGGAAACCGTGATGACGGATCGCCCAAGGACACGGCACGCAACTGCGAGCGTACGGGCGAGTTCGTGATCAACCTGGTGGACGAGGCCTTGGCCCAAGCGATGGTTCGGACCGCCGCGTCGTTGCCTTACGGCGTGAGTGAGGTGGAGCAAGGTCAGCTTGAAACGACGGCTTCATCCGTGGTGGCACCGCCCCGAATCACGGCGGCCCCGGCGGCATTGGAATGCAAGGTCCACGAGGTCCAGCGCATCGGGGAAAATCGCCTGGTGCTTGGAATTGTCCACCGGGTGCAGGTGCGTGAGGAGTTTTTCGACACCGGAACGCTGCGGGTGAGGGGAGAGCGTTTTCATCCATTGGGCCGCATGTCCGTGCCGGACTGGTATTGCAGGACGGGGGATTTGTTTGAAATGCCGCGGCCGAGGTGAACTTCGCTGCGGTCCGATCTCCCGGTTGAATTCGGAGAAACGTGCATTTTCGGCTTTTAAGGAATTTCAAAGGTCCATATATCCGTCATTGTCGGATTAGGGTTTTGTGACGTCTTTCCCGGATCAGGGCCGAAGGCTTCATCTTGCCATCAGCTCAAACGAATCTTGAAGATGATTTTCTCTCTAACTGTTCAACGGGTTCTTTGCATCGTCTCTGTGGTTTCGCTCACAGCCCTTCAGGCGCAGATCGACCAGAACACCAACCAGCAGAGTGATGTCTGGGAAATTGAATTCGGAGCACTGAGCTTGCCCGCTCTTCAGGACACGGATCACGACGGCTTTTCAAACATGCTTGAAAGCATCGCCGGAACCAACCCTCTCGATGCCAATTCGCACCCGAAACTGGGTGTGGCACCCGGCACACCCGGCCAGATGGATCTCGACTGGCCAAGTGAGGCAGGCAAAAAATACCAGATCCTCGGTAGTCCCGATCTGTCACCCGGTAGCTTCAGCCTTTTGGCAAGCTTTGCCGGAAATGGCGGGGCGATGCATCAAACCATGCTGACAAATGGCCAGTCCCGCTGGTTCTTCAAGCTGGGCATCGAGGACATGGACAGCGATGGCGACGGACTAACCGATTGGGAGGAGCGCAAGATCGGATTCAATCCGTTTCTCAACCACAGTGATCGCAACGACACCGCCGATCTCGCGCGCGTCCAGTCCACGCTCCATGCGAACAGCATCGTCACCGCCGCGCTTGTCGATGGCGACATGCGCGAGGATTGGCCGGACAAGGGCATCATCGTCATCTGCCGCAAAGGTGGCCTGAAGCCTCTAACAGTGAATCTCGTCTTTTCCGGAACCGCCGCAAGAAACTCCGACTACACCACAAACATTTCTGGCACGCAGATCACGTTTCCCTTTGGTGCTCGGGAGGCGTGGGTGGAACTTTCGCCAATGTTGGATGCCAGCCCGGAAGGCACCGAGACGATCACCGTCACTGTTGCGGCAGGAACCGGATATTCGCTTGGAGTCACCCTCAGCGCCACTGCCACGATTGAGGACGCATCCCCGCTTCCATCTGCCAAGGAAGCCGCGAGGTTCATGATCCAGGCCGCGTTTGGTCCCGACCAGGATGATGTCGCGGACGCGGACAACATCCCGGAAAACGTGGAAGAAGTGATGTCATTGGGTTTTGACGCATGGATCGAGGATCAGTTCAACCGCCCCGTCGGCTACCTTCAGCCCTACGTGAATTGGGCGCTCGCGAATGCAAACGCCATCCAGCTCTATGGAAATTACAAGGAGCACGCTTGGTGGTCTCGCGCCATGGGCGCGCCGAAACTCCGACCGGACGCTGACACCACCCAGCTTCCGGATCCGCTCCGCCAACGCGTGGCATTTGCCCTCAGTGAAATTCTCGTCACCTCCGACAGGCCCGAGACGCTCGCCGTGGACTTCGAGGGCATGGCAAATTACTACGACCTCTTCGAACAGCACGCCTTCGGAAACTATCGAGATCTGTTATATGCGGTGGCGATGCATCCGGTGATGGGAGTTTACCTGAGTCACCTCGGAAACCAGAAAGCCAATCCCGCGCTCAATCTCCATCCGGATGAGAATTTCGCGCGCGAGGTCATGCAGCTCTTTTCCATCGGGCTTTGGGAGCTCAACACCGACGGCACCCGCAAGGTGAATGGACTTGGAAAATTCATTCCCACCTACGGAAACAGCGACATCACCGAACTCGCGCGCGTCTTCACCGGCCTGACTTGGGCGGACAGTCCCGGTTTCAATCCTAACAATCTCCTCAACGGCACCCGTCTCCAACCGATGGTCATCTGGGACGCCTATCACGATTGCGAGGCGAAAACCCTCCTCAATGGTCTCCAACTGCCTTCCCGCACGGCAAGTTCCGGAAGCACCGGCACCGCGGGTCATCTGGACATCGATGCGGCGATCGGAAATCTGTTCAATCACCCGAATGTCGGCCCCTTCATCGGCCGTCTTCTCATCCAGCGCTTCGTCACCTCGAATCCGAGTCCGCAATACATCGAGCGCGTCGCGATGAAATTCAACGACAACGGCAGCGGCGTGCGAGGCGACATGAAGGCCTTCATCAAGGCGATCCTGCTAGATCCTGAAGCACGCGATCCGCTGAAGATGGACGAACCGACCTGGGGAAAATTGCGTGAACCATTCCTGCGTGTCGTCAACCTCGCGCGTGCCTTTAACGCGGCCTCAACGGCTGGCTACTATCCGGTGGACCAGTTCTCACTCGATCACCTGCAAGACCCGCAGAACTCTCCCAGCGTCTTCAATTTCTTCCTGCCCAGCCACAGCCCGCCCGGACCGATCACCCAGATGGGCCTTGTCGCCCCGGAGTTCCAGATCATCAACGCGAGCTCCGCCATCACCGGCGCGAATTACTTCTTCAACGCCATCGGCGAGAACAGCCTGCACCGCTGGGGCACGGCGAATCCGAACTATGCCGTGCGACTCAACCTCGATCCCGAACTGGCGCTGGTCGTGCCCGCCAGCGACATCAATCTCGATACCCCGGATGTCGCTGGCCTGCAGGATACCGACGCGCTCATCCGCCGCTATGACATGATGTTGTTAGGCGGCACCATGTCGCCCGAACTGTTCCAAAGCATCCGGGAGGCGGTGGACCGGGTGAAGCCTCCCGATGCCTCCTGGAAGTGGCATCGCGAACGTTTGCGCCTGCTCATCACGCTCATCGTCACTTCCGCCGAGTTCAACGTCCTTCGCTAACAACCACCATGATCACCGCCTCATCCACCCGACGCCAGTTCATGGGCCGCGCCAGTTGTGCCGCCGTGAGTTCCATTCCCGTGCTCAATACCTTGCTCAATCTGGGCTTCGCCGAAAAACTTTCCGCCGTCACGGCTCCAACGGATTCGGAATACCGGGCCTTGGTTTGCATCTTCCTGTCCGGCGGAAATGACTCTTTCAACATGCTCGTGCCGCGCGAGCCCTCGGCCTACGCAACCTATCAGAATACGCGATCCGTGCTCGCGCTTTCTCCCGCTCAGCTCATCGACATCAATCCCATCGGCCTTCCCGATTTCGGCGTACACTCCGGCATGCCCGAGGTGGCGAATCTCTTCCAGGCGGGGAACGCCGCCTTCATCGCGAATGTCGGCACCCTGATCGAGCCGGTGCAGAACCATTTTCAGGTCCAGCAGCTCACCAAGCAGCTTCCGCTGGGACTCTATTCGCACTCCGACCAGATCGAGCAGTGGCAGACCAGCATCCCTAACAGCCGCGCCGGAATCGGTTGGGCGGGGCGCACCGCGGACCTCCTGCAAGGCCTCAACAGCAACCCGGCCGTGCCGATGAACATCTCGCTGGACGGCAGCAATGTCTGGCAAACCGGAAACAAGGGAGCTGAATACGCCATCACTCCCAACGGAGCTGTTGGACTCACCAACTACAACTTCGCCTGGCAGCAGTATGACACGACACGCCAGGCCCTGAGCCAGGGCGTGGACAGTCATCTTGGCCAGCAATACTCGAACCTCCTGATGCAGACCTTCAACGCCCGCAAGAAGCAGGCGCTGGACGCCTACAACACCTTCGCCAACGCGACCGGCGGAACCTTGCCGGGAAATGTCAGCTTTCCCGGAAGCTATCTTGGTTCGCGTCTGCAAATGGTTGCCAAGGCCGTGCAGGGCCACGCTGCCATGGGAGCCGTTCGCCAGACTTTCTTCCTCCAGCTCGGCGGCTGGGATCACCACAGCGGAGTCCTCGCCTATCAGGGGCAGATGCTGCCGCAAGTCAGCGCCGCCATCGGCGCGTTCTATCAACAGCTTGTCGCGCTCGGCTTGCAGAACAACGTCACTCTTTTCACCGCATCCGACTTCGGCCGCACACTCACCAGCAACGGCCAGGGCAGCGACCACGCCTGGGGAGGGAATCAGCTCGTTGTCGGCGGTGCGGTGCAGGGGAAAAGGATCTACGGCAGCTATCCGAGTCTCGAAATCAATCCGGACAGTTCATCCAACCTCAACCCGCTGGACACCGGACTCGGCCGCATGATTCCGACAACAAGTTGCGACCAGTTCTTCGCCGAACTCGCGCTCTGGCTCGGTGTTTCCCCGACAGACCTGCCGCTTGTTTTACCGAACATCGGAAACTTCTACAGCCCCGGCAGCAGCTCGCCACCCTTGGGCTTCATGGCATGATGGGAAATCTCCCGGACTGCTAGTGGTCGGTAAAGTTAAGGCTGGTGGAAGGAGGGCTGAACGTGGTTGTGGCGTCTCGCCGCAACGTCACACCTGCTTGCACATCGTTGGGAGAAATGCATCTGATAGATGGGACGGTTGCCTCTTCCCTCTGGAAATCCGTCAAGGAAAACGATCTGTTGCGGCGAGACGCCACAACCACGCAAACCAAAATTGACCGTTATTCTGAACTCCACACGGCACCAGTCAGCCTCTCAGATGATCGATCGCCAGGCGGAGGTCATCCGCCGTGACGGAATCGATGACCTTCGCGCTGCCGAGCTTGTCCAGCACCACGAAACGGATGGCTCCTGACGAGAATTTTTTGTCACGGGCGAGCTTCTCCATGACGGTATCGGTCGTGATGAGAGGCGACAGGGTCAGGGGAAGGTGGAATTTCTCCAACAGCGAAATCACCCTGGCGCTGTCTGCGGGCGCAAGGCCGGCATGGGTTTCTGATAGACAAAGGGCGGCCCTGATGCCGAGCGAGATCGCCTCACCATGGAGCATCTCACCATAGGGCACCGAAGCCTCGATGCCGTGGCCGATGGTGTGGCCGAAGTTGAGCAGCGCCCGGATGTTCTTTGTTTCGTATTCATCCGCCTCCACGACGCGGGCCTTGATGGCGATGTTGCGGGCTAACAAATCCGCAGGAATCTCCCGAGTCGAGGGATCGAGCCCGGCGAGTTCGGAAAGCATGTCCGCATCGCGGATGGCGGCGTGCTTGATGGCTTCCGCGAAACCTTCCACATACTCGCGATCCGGCAAGGTTCGCAGGGTTTCGGGATCGACGATGACGAGGCGGGGCTGGTGGAAGGCGCCTAGCAGGTTTTTGCCCTCCACGACGTTGACTCCCGTTTTTCCGCCGACCGATGAGTCCACCTGCGAGACGATGGTGGTGGGAATCTGGACGAAAGGAATGCCGCGGTAGAAAATGGCAGCGACGAAGCCCGCGAGATCACCCACGACGCCGCCACCAAGAGCGACGACGATGGATTTCCGGTCATGTCCCGCTTGGATCATCTCGCGACAGACCGCTTCCACGTGTCCCATGGATTTCGAGCCTTCGCCAGCGGGGACGGTGTGCAAGGTCGGGCGGAATCCAGCGGCTTCCAAGGATTCCGTCAACGCGGCAGAGTGGAGTCCGGACACGGTTTCGTCGCTGATGATGGCGGCGCGACCGGTGATTCCTGCGGATTTGATGGTGTCGCCCGCTTTGCCGAGAAGGCCCGGTTCGACGAGGACATCGTAAGCGCGGTCGGCGAGATCGACATGGACGGAAGGCATGCGGTGGAGCATGAAACAAGGGCGGCGCTTGTCCAGTCGATCTACCCGGTTGATTTCCGACCGACCGGATGATTTTCTCGGGGCATGGAAATCCGCAAGCACGGGGAACAGGTTCCCTTCACCACCAAGGATGGCTCGACGATACTCAGTTTGCTCGATCTATCGAATGCCCCGGTCCTCAACCAGAGTCTCGCGGAGGCGACCTTGCCGGCGGGCGGCGAAACCGAGCGTCACTTCCACCGGTTGAGCGAGGAGTTCTACTATCTAACTGATGGGCGTGGCGTGATGGAGATCGACGGGATCGAGAAGGAGGTCGGTCCGGGTGACGCGATCCTGATTCCACCGGGCGCCTGGCACCAGATTCGAGCGATCGATCCGTTGCGTTTCCTGTGTTGTTGTGCGCCGCCGTATTCCCACGAGGATACGTATTTCACCGCGGATTGACGGGGTATCTCAGGCTTTCCGTGATTCCCCGAGACCGAGGATGCGGCGGTAGATCATGCGGGCGATGAGGTCGAATGCGAAGGCGAGAACCAGCCCGCTGACGATTCCTCCGATGGATCCGATGATCAGCACCTCCCGGGTTTCAAGTCCAGAGGCGGCGATTTGATTTCCCAACCACAAGGCTCCGACGCCTGCCGGGATGGCGGCAAAGGCACAAAACTGATAGTGGAACGCTCGGAGTCCCGATGAGAAGCGCTTCCTGAAAATGCCGATGAGGACCGCGGATGAGGTGATGCCGAGTCCGACCAAAAGCGCCATGGACGCGGCGATGATGACTCCCGCCACGATGCCGGCCCCGATCAGGGCGATCACGATGCAAATGAAGATGAGCGCGATGATGGCCAAGCCTGGTGCGAAGTCATCTTCCGGCGCAAGCGGCATTTCCGCATCGGCTCCGAATGCCTTCATCGCGACGATCACCAGCAGGATGAGGATCGCGGCGATCGGAAAACCGCCGGGAAATCGCGGGTTCATGGATTTTCCGCAGGCGGTGGCTCGGTGACGATCTTCGCGCGGGGAATCTCCTCCTCGGCTGCGGGTGCCTTGGGCGCGTCGGTCGAGAGGTCGGTTCCGGTCAGGATTTGTTCGCCGGTATTTTTTGAGATCGTGTTCGTGGAGTAGAATGTAGGCTGAAGTCCCCGATCCAACACGAGACCGGGGCCCTTGTTGAGGGTGAGTTCGTTGCCGGTGACTTTCACGAGTTTCGCCGCATTGCGGATGACCATTCCGCCCAGCAGGTTGCCGCGCGAGGTGTTGCCGGAAACCTTGCCGGCCGCGGCGCTGTCGAGGACGAGGCCGAACTCACGGTTGGCGATGAGTTGGTTGCCCTCGATGGTGGCGGAGGCGAGTCCGTTGTCGGCATGGATGCCGTTGCGGCTGTTTCCCTCACAGCGGTTGTTGGTGAGGATGACGGCCGCGCCATCCCATGACTCGATGCCGTGTTCGAAATTGGTGAGCGCCTCCGATTCGCGGACTTCCAGCGTGCTTCCGGTGCCGATGGCGGCGACTCCGTTCCAGCCGTTGTTGATGAAGCGGCAACGGCTGACGATGGCCTGCCCGCCCTCGATCACGGCAAGTCCGTGGCCGCTGGCTTCGCTAAAATTACAATCGACGAAGGTGGCTTGTCCCCCTCTCACCAAGGCGACGGAAAATCGATCGGTGCCTACGGCGAACGACTCGTGGCGGAAGGAAATCCCGCTCACCCGCGCACCTTTCGCGTCCGGGCCGATGGTGATGGCACTGCCGTTTTCCGGTGAGCATTCGATCTTGGTTTTATCGATGCCTTCACCCTGGAGTTCCACGGCAGCGTTGATGACGATGGGGCCTTTCCACGTCTCGGCACCGAGGACAATGCGGTCGCGGTCGCGCGCGCTGCCCAGCGCCTCCTCCAGAGTGTCGAAATCACCCGGGACGCGCAAGGTGCGGGTGTAGCCGGAAAGTTTTTCTAACAACGCTGCGATCTTCTTGTCGTCGGGAGCCAGCGAACTCGCCTCGCGGATCCAGTCGAGCGCTTCCTGGTCGAACTGCCCGTGGTCGCGCTCGCCCGCCATCTTGAGCAGCCCGGCGGCCTTTTCCCGATTGGCGGCGGCTTTTTCCATGGCAGCGGTGGCATCTGCTAGAATGGATTTCGCGTCCGGATCGTCCGGGGACGTCGCAAGGACCTTGTGGGAGTTGGAGATCGCGAGCTCCCAATTCCGCTGGTTGAGCGCGTCGCGGGCGGCGGCGATGGCGGCGTCCTGGGCTTGCGTCACCCGTGCGGCGGCAATTTTCTCCAACAGCTCGGCAGCTTCCTTGTCCTTGGGAAAGCGACCCAGCACCTTGCGCGCGGCGGCGTCGGCCTCGTCGAGACGGCCGGATTCGAGTTCGGCGGTCGCCTGGCCATTCCAGTAGCCGAGAAATTGCGTTTCCTCATCGACCATTCCGGCCTCGATGCTGCGGCGGCCGCGTCTCGCGATCTCGGATCCGGGAGAAATCGTTTCGATCTCGGCAAATGTGTTGGATGCCTCCTGCCAGCGGCGGTTCTCGATGAAGATGGACCCCTGACGCTCCAGGAAAACCACGCGGATCATCTTCTGGTCCTCCTTGAATTGTTCGTTCTTGAGGTAGAGCCAGACGCCACCCGCCGCGCCGATGAAAATGACGAAGAACCAGACGACAAAGGAAAGCGCCCGGCTGGGCTTCAGTTCCTCCTCGTCGGCCACCGTCTCCAACGGGGTGACGGGCTTGGCCGCAGGAGGCACGGTTCCAAGAACCACGGTGGGAGCGGGCGGGGGAATCGGCTTTTCAACGGCTGCAGGCTTTTCCTCGGCGGCTGATTGCTTCGAGTCGGCAGGGGATTCCCCGGAATCGGGGTTTTGAATCACCACGAGCGCCTGATCGAAATCCTCCAGGCCTTTCCGGTAGCGCACCGCCAATGTTTCATTGGGAGCGCCTTTCACCATCGCCGCGATCCGGTCCCGCGCATTCTTGAACTCGCCGAGATAGGGAGTCGGATCCTCGTTCGGACCAAGTCCGAGGATCTTGCGGGCTTCGTTCTGCGTCATTTCATCGATGGGTCTGGATCTCTTGGGAACTGGCGATGACGGCGACGAACATGCTTTGCGGAAGATTGGAGGGGAAGGCTGGATTGCTTTTTCACAAGCGCCATCCGAGGTCAAGGAAACGATCCGATCCGGGAAGAGATTTCAACCACCTCGATGCGAGCGTGGAAAGGTTCTCGAATGCTCGAAAAATGTCCCTGCCAAGTGTCTCGCAAAATTCTGAGTGGCGAGCTTTGTTCGTGGACGTGGTTGTGGCGTCTCGGCGCAACGTTTCGATCTCGTGCCCAAAGGTTGACGAAGCGGGTCGTTCACTTTCATGAACTGGATGATCAGTTCCGGTAAAATTTGCTTGAGCGATCACGTTGCGGCGAGACGCCACAACCACGTTCAGACCACTACTTCTTGCGAATGAATCGATAGATGATCAGCAGCACAACGGATCCCGCCGTCGCGATGAAGATCCCGCCGAGATCGAAGGACTCCACCTTTCCCAGCCCGATGAACGATCCCAAAAATCCGCCGATCACAGCTCCGACGATTCCGATCACGATGGTGATCAAGCATCCGTCCGGGTCCTTGCCGGGCATGATGAATTTTGCAAGTGCGCCGGCCACAAGCCCGAGAAGTAACCATGAGATAATGCCCATGGGTCATTGCATAGGCGCTGGAGCGTGGTTTTGCAAGGTGGTTTTGAGTCAGTCCGGCGGATCTAACCGAAAAGCGTCTGCAAGGGTGGCTGGAGCGTCTCGCTCCAGACCGTCGGGGAGGCGTCTCGCCACCCGCCTTCCAAGTCAGGGCGAGACGCCACAGCCCCTTTCAAGAGGCGATCCCACAAATATGCCCCATCGCGGCGAATCTAACCGACAAACCGCTGCACGATGGGCATCCGCCGCCCGATCCCGAACGCCTTGGAGGTCACGCGCAGTCCTGGAGCCGCTTGATGGCGTTTCCACTCGTTGAGATCCACGCGACGCTGCACCCAGCGCACGACATGCTCGTCGTAGCCGCGGGAGATGATCTCGTCGGCGGACAACTGGTTCTCCACGTAGAGCTCCAGGATGCCGTCGAGGATTTCGTAGGGCGGCAAGGTGTCCTGGTCCTTCTGGTCGGGCCGCAGTTCGGCGCTGGGCGGCTTGTCGATGGTGTTCCAGGGGATGATTTCGCGGTCACGGTTGATCCAGCGGCAGACCTCGTAAACCTTCACCTTCGGGAGGTCGGAAATCACCGCGAGCCCGCCGCACATGTCGCCGTAGATCGTGCAGTAGCCGACCGCCAGCTCGCTCTTGTTGCCGGTGGTGAGGAGCAGGTGGTTCTCCTTGTTGGAAAGCGCCATCAGCATGAGGCCGCGCAAGCGGGCCTGCATGTTTTCCTCGGTGACGTCCTCGGGCATGCCTTCGAAAATCGGCCCCATCGTCTCCTTCACCGCCTCGAATGCATTTCTGATAGGCACCTCGTCGCAGCGGATGCCGAGGTTCTTTGCCAGCGCGAACGAATCATCCACGCTGCCGCGCGATGAATACGGGCTGGGCATCGTCAGACCGCGGACATTTTCCGGGCCCAGCGCGTCGGCGGCGATGGTGGCGGTCAGGGCGGAATCGATCCCGCCGCTCAGCCCGAGGCAGACACTGGAGAATCCGCATTTTGTCACGTAGTCGCGGACGCCGAGAACGAGCGCCTGATAGAGTTGTTCGGGCTCGCTTCCCGCCAATGGTGCGTCTTCCTCCACCGGTTGGAAAGGATCGACGACGCGGCATGTTTCGGTGAACCCGGGAAACTGGCTGACGATGCGCCCGTTCGCTGCGGTGACCAGCGAGTGGCCGTCGAAAACGAGCTGGTCGTTCGCGCCGACCGAGTTGCAGTACACCACCGGCACCTTCGCCTTGTGGGCGATGCCAGCGATCATCGCGCGGCGCATCAGCGGCTTGCCGAGATGGAAAGGGGAGGCGCTGAGGTTCAGCAGGAGGTCGATGCCCTTGCTCGTGAGTTCCTCCACCGGATCCCGATCATAGAACGGGCGCTGGAGGAATTACTCGGTCCAGATGTCCTCGCAGATCGTCACGCCGATGCGGTGTCCGTTCCAAACGATCGGCTCGCTGGATTCGCCGGGCTCGAAATAGCGGCGCTCGTCGAACACATCGTAGGTCGGCAGCAGGGTTTTCCAGACCCGATGGCGGACTTCGCCCGTCCTCCAGCCATGCGGCCGCGTTGCGGAACGGCTTTCCGCGCTTGGTCGGGTGGTTGTGATCGACATAGCCGACCAGCAACGGAACCTCACGGATTTCACCGGCCAGATGGTCGAGCGCCTGCAGGCATTTCGGGACGAACTGGGATTTGAAAACGAGATCGCGCGGCGGATAGCCGGCGAGCGAAAGCTCCGGGGTCAGCACCAGGTCCGCACCCGCTTCCAGGCATTCGCGGTAGGCGGCGAGCAGGCGTTTCACGTTGCCGGGGAAATCCCCGATCACCGAATTGATTTGAGCGATGCCGACGTTCATGGACGCGCCCAGCAAACACCCGGCAGAGGAGAATGAGGAAGGAAAATTCGATTTTCCCAATGAAGACAGCGGTTGGGCGATGTTCCGGAAAGTCCGAGTCCCGGATCGCCCGTGATTCCCCAGGCTTGGGAATCCGCTCACTTTGGTTGATTTTCCCAGTTGCCAAACCCGAGCGGGCCGGTTTAGTTTCCGCCCGCCGCAGGCCGGAAGGTCGCCGCGAACAGCCTCATAGTGTAATGGTAACACCCCGGATTTTGATTCCGTTATTCTAGGTTCGAGCCCTAGTGAGGCTACTTCCTTGTTTTCAAACAAGGAGCAGTTTCGTTGATTTCAAGGCGTTTTTGAAGTCGGAACCTAGCGAAGTTTTTGCTCCAGAATCCGCAATTTGCAGAACATTGCGGATCCACCCACGTCCCCCCATGTGGCATTGTTGCCTCGGGTGTCAATGTGGGCGTAGGTGTTGTAAAGCGCGAGCCCACCCTTGAAATTTCCGGATTTGCACGAGGTCATGGGTTGTTTGAAAATCTGCCGGGGTGTCTTGCCAGCAACGGCAATACCTTCGGTCTTTGTTTTGGAGCTTCCAGTATTGCCGGTCATGTGCTTTAGATCGTTAGATCGGCATGGCTCTGTTCGAATTCAGCCTCACCCCCTTGGAGAAAGTTAGCGGATGGGGGCCACTGGCTTCGTCTTCTAAATTGTCCCTCTCGTGGTTCGGTCTCACCCAAGGCTGCTATTCCATTGATCTCCCGGGGACACGGATCTTCCAATTGTCCCGGGAGTACCTTGAATCCGCTCCGGATCAAGAAACGGACCAAGGCGCTCACGCGGATTGCATCGAATATTACGTCGTGCGCCTCTGGGAGGATCTGCTCCAGCTACTTCCGGAGGTCTTGCTAGAAGTTCCGGATTGGGCCTACGACCTGATCTCGACACCTGAGGCACAAGTGCGATGGCTAGAGAGCCTATCCTGGGTTCTGGATGCCGATGATGATGAGCTCTATGAACTCTACAGCCAAGCGACCCATTGGTTCGGCTTCCGCAAGCTCGACACGGGCTATTTTATTGAGGGACCCCGTGTGTGGCTTTTCAACCATCGCGGCGCGATCCACCTGAGTTGGGACAATTCGGGGCCAGTAGAAGCCTCCGTCCAAAGATGGAGTGCATCCTCTGGCGTGTTTTCGCTTCCTATCGACGGATTTCTCAATGAGGTCGATTCGTTCGACCGACGACTGATGTCTGCCATGGCCGAGAGAGTGTCCTTGGTCCGTAGCGACAATCTGTTTCCTTGCATGGAAATTGACCTTGATGGATTATTGATCGAGCACGAGAAAAGAACCAAGGAATTAGCCCGGGCGAAGAACACCCGACCACAAAACGTGGACTGGAAAGCTGCATTCGATGCTAACAAACAACTACAGGATATGGCATAGTCGGATGGTGTGGATTGGGGCGGTTACTCTTGCGATGTTTACCTGCCTTTCATCATGCCAGGAGGACTCTGTGAAGATGTCTGCTGAGGGGATTCCGGAGGATCGGGAGGCACCGCGTGCTGTCGCGACGACCAACGAGGGGGAAATCAAGTTTGATTTCGAAGCGGCTTTGAGTCTGATCCATCGAATCAATGGAGGCGAGAGTTACGAGTTTTTCCAATCAGAATGGGAAGGATTGCGATTCGAATTGCAGAAGACTTCACTGATCAACCGATTACCCAAGGAGCAGAGGATGGCGCTGTGGTGGTCCACTGAATACATGCGATCGTGTGCTCGACCGGAGATATTTCGAGATCACAGCCACGAGATTGTCCCTATTCTATTTTCATTCGATCTACCGGAAATGAATCACGAATTGAAGGGTATTTTGGTCGATTCGGGCCAGCTATAGGCCTGGCTGGACAAGGTGGATTCGATCCTGGCACCTGAACCGCTCTGATGGGCACATGAGGTTTCGGAAAGCATCCGGAAAAAGACCGTGAGATGCCAGCTTGTCAGCAGGAATGATCGGTCGCAGTCTGGGCCATGAGACTTTTCCAGGACCAGATTTACCGAAAAGGGGATCAATTCATCCGCATCATCCGCCTGGACCGTTACGAGGTGGAATTCAAGACCACCAAGGGTGAGGTGAAGGGCGATGGACCGGTGCAGGTTTTCAAGAAGAAGGAATTTTGCCGCCTGCTCAAGGGGATGGTGCTTTTTGTTCCTGAGAAGAAGGCGGAGGCGGATGCCTGATCCCAGATCTCGGAGACTGGGGCTTTCCTATTGGAACGCGGATTCATTCCAATGCCTTTAGGGATTGAAAACTCATGGAGGGGCGGAATCTGTCCGCCCAGTCCATGAAAAAGCCAATGAAAGGAGGCAATCCGCGATTCATGGTCATCTCATGGGCTACGGCGGTCGGATACCGCCGCTCCTTGTTAGGATTTCGCGGGCTCATCAGGAACGGGAAAGAGCCTGAACGGACGATTTGAATCGTTGAAGGCTTTGGAATTCATTCTGCTCGGATTCTTCTCTGTGGCTCTCGCGGAATGAATTCCGCGCTCCAGTCCACGATGCTGCTAGATCCGGAGGTGGCTTGAAAGGTCGTCTGGTCCGGGAATTTTTCCCATGCCCCATCATCCCCGCGCTTGCGGGCGGGTGTGGGTCTGGTAGGAAAGGGCCGTGGCGCAATCAAGTGACGTTCGGGAGGTCCTCCAGTACATTCCCCAATTCCGTGGCAAGGTGTTCTTCGTGCTCATCGAGGCCGGACTTTTGCCCGAACCCGCGGTCGCGGAAACCTTGCTCGATCTCGCGGTCCTCGAGGACCTGGGGGTGAAGCTCGTGCTGGGTGTGTTGGGTGGCGATTTGAAGGATCTTTACGACTGGACACTGGAGTGCGAAATCATGGCGGCCCGTGTTTCCCGGCCCATCACGGATCCGCTGGCGGTGAAGGAAGCGTTGGAAATTCTCGCCCGTGGACAATCGGCGGTCATCGACGCGTCGGCGACCGGACCGCTGGATGCTCCCGTGGTGGAATTCGCGCGGCGGATCGGCGTGACGAAAATCATCACCCTGTTGGAAGAGGCGATCCTCATCGACGGGGCTCCGGCCCACGCCATCCGGGCGGCGGATGCGGCGGCGCTTGCCACGAGGACTGATGCATCGGGTGCGGCCTTGCTTTTGGCGGCTGCGGAGGCTTGCAGGAACGGTGTGCCGCGGGTGCATGTCCTCAACGGTCGCAGGCAGGGGGTTCTCGTGGACGAGCTTTTCTCCAACGAGGGCGTTGGGACGATGATCCACGCGGACAGCTACCGGTTGATCCGGGAATTGCGCGAGGAGGATATTCCTGAGTTGTTAGGAATGATCGGCCGTTCGGTGCGTCGCACGAAACTGGTGGAGCGCACCTACGAGGACATCCAGTCGAGGATCGAGGATTTTCATGTGATGGCCATCGATGACAACGTTGTCGGTTGTGTGGCGTTGCATGAATACCCGGCGGAGGATTGTGCCGAGGTTGCCTGCCTCTACGTGAAGCAGGCGCACGAGGGCAGGGGATACGGCATCGACCTCGTCCGCCATGCCGAGAAGGTCGCCCGCGAACGTGGCATCCCGAGGGTTTTCGCCTTGAGCAATCGCGCCGCGGATTTTTTCACCGGAAAACTGGGCTACGACCCGGCGACGGTGAAGGATCTGCCTGCGAAACGGCGCGAACAATTCGAGGCAAGCGGGCGTGACTCCTTGGTTTTCTCGCATAAACTGGAGTAACCCGATCATCGATCACTCACCCAACCCCTGTAAAAACCCATGAAAATGAAATTCTGCGGTGCCGCCGGCACCACCACCGGCTCGCAGCATCTGCTCGAGGTGAATGGCAAGCGCATCCTGCTGGATTGCGGTCTCTATCAGGGATCCCGCAAGCATGCCTACGACATCAATTGCTGCTTTCCCTATTTCGACCCGAAGTCGATCGACGTGGTGATCCTGTCGCACGCCCACATCGACCACAGCGGGAACCTGCCGAATCTAACGACCAAGGGTTTCACCGGAAACATCTACGCGACCCACGCCACGCGCGACCTGTGCCAGATCATGCTGGCGGATTGCGCGCGCATCCAGCAAAGCGATATCGAGTGGGTGAACAAGCATCGCAAGAAGGAAGGTCTGGAGCCCGCGCTGCCGCTCTACGACGAACAGGACGCCGAGCGCTGCCTGAGGCAGTTCGTCACGGTGGGCTACGACCGTCCGATCCAGGTGGCGGACGGGGTGAGCGTGACCTTTATCGACGCGGGACATATTCTCGGCAGTGCGCAGGTTCTGCTGGAGATACAGGATCAACAGGACGGCAAGAAAAAGCGCTTCCTCTTCTCCGGCGACGTGGGTCGTGGAGGAAATGAGGTCCTGCGCGATCCGGTGGCGGTTGAGAATGTCGATTTCCTGCTGATGGAAAGCACCTACGGCGGCCGCGAGCACACGGCACCTCCGGGATACGGCGACGAGTTCGGCGAGATTATCCGGCAGGCGGTCAAACGCGGCGGCAAGATCCTCATTCCGGCCTTCGCCGTGGAGCGCACCCAACAGATCCTGTATGTCCTGCACGAGCTTTTCGAGCGCGGCGAAGTGCCCAAGCTCAAGGTCTATGTGGACAGCCCGCTGGCGGTGAGCGCGACGGAGATTTACCGTCTCCATCCGGATGCCTTCAACGAGGAGGTTTACGAGTCGTTGTTCGAGAAGGACAATCCGTTCGGTTTCGAGAATCTAACATTGGTGCGCTCGGTCAACGGGTCGAAGGCCCTCAACGACATCGAGGGCGTGGCGATCATCATTTCCGCCTCCGGCATGTGCGAGGCGGGACGCATCCTGCACCATTTGAAAAACAACATCACGGATTCGAGAACCACCGTGTTGTTCGTCGGCTATTGCGCGGAGAACACGCTGGGGCGCCGCATTCGTGACGGGGAAAGGGAGGTTCCGATCCTCGGCGGGCGCTACAAGGTGCATGCGAAGATCGAGATCATCGACTCGTTTTCGGGGCACGCGGACCATTCCGAATTGCTCGATTATTTCAAGCGGACGACGGGTCCGAAATCACGCGTGTGGCTCGTCCATGGCGAGCCGGACAGTGCGGCGCATCTGCGTGACGCGCTGGTTCCGCTCCACGATGGATCGGTGGAAATCGCCGAACTCGGGCATGAGGTGGAGTTCTGATTTTGCGGGTCTTTCATGAAAACGTAATTTCGCGGTGTTTCCGCTTGATGGCTTGAAAATGGCATCGCACCGTTTTCGCGCATGGCAGTTTCTAAGAACAAGAATTCACCGTCCCCCGTGGAGTTGATCGATTGGTTGAATGACGAGGGGGTATTGGAATTGGAATGGGATTTTCCCGAAGATGGCGATTTGTTTTCAGCCGGTTTGGACTCGATGGCGGTGATGCAGCTCGTGGTGGCTGTGGAGGACCGCTTCGAGGTCGAGCTCTTGCCTGAGGATCTGACGCGCGCGAATCTGGCGACGCCGACGACCTTGGCGGCGTTGATCGCCGAGAAGATTTCATGAAGAAGCCGCGCGAGTCCTTCGATGTTGCGGTAATCGGCGGAGGAAGCGCGGGACTGGCTGCGGCAGTGACAGCCGCAAGAAGGGGAGCCCGGACGATTCTGATAGAACGTCACGGTTATCTCGGCGGCATGGGCACCGCATCGCTCGTGCATACCTTTTGCGGACTCTATCTGCTGCGTGACGAACCCGGAGCGGTGTTGGCGAATCCGGGATTTCCATCGGAAATGGCGGAACGGATGATCGCCGCGACGGGTATCGGTCCGGTGCGGATGGGACGCGTGGACGTGTTGCCACAGCATCCCGTCGAGTTCGTGCGCATTGCTGACGAACTGGTGGTCGCCGAGCCCTTGATCTCGCTCAGCCTTCATGCGGAGGTGACGTCGATCGCCCGGGAGGACGATTGGAAAATTTCGATTTCGGGTCGCGGCGGATTCCGTGAAGTATCTGCCCGCAGCCTAGTGGACGCGTCCGGTGACGCAATCGTGGCGGCGATGCTGGGATCGGAATCCGGGATGGTGGAATCACCCCGTTTGCAACGTCCGGCGTATGTTTTCGGAGTCCGGCGGCAGGAAGGAAATCTGGGAGACGCGGAACGGCTTGAAACAGCGGGCCTGATCATGGAGGGAATCCGCGAGGGAAGCATTTCTCCCGATGCGATGGGGCTGACCTTTCGGTCCTCCGGACGTGCCAACGAGGTTTTCGGAACCTTGGATTTGGCCGGAGGGGAATCCTATGACCCGCTGGATCCGGATTGTCTCACGCGACTGGAAATCGAGGGGCGTGGAATCGCTGCACGGACGGTTGCCTGGTTATCCGCGAATTCCTCAATCTGGCAGGGCTCCTATGTGAGCCACTGGCCGGTCCGGGCGGGAGTTCGTGAAAGTCGTCGCTGGGCTGGAGAACATGTCCTAACGGGTGACGATCTGTTGATGGGAAAGCGGTTTGAGAGTGAGATCGCGCTTGCCACCTGGCCGATGGAATTTCGTGAGAATGCCCGTGGCCCCAAGCTGCGCTTTCCGGAGGGCAATCGCTCTTGCGGGATCCCGCTGGGGTGTATCAAGCCCAAGGGGATCGAAGGGCTGTTTGTTGCTGGCCGCTGTATTTCCACCGATCATGACGCGCAGGCGTCCATCCGGGTGATGGGCACCTGCTTCGCGACGGGTGAGGCTGCCGGCCGGGCCGCGGCCGGTGGTTAGAGGGACCATGGAGTGCGGTGACAGAGCGTAGCGGCGGCACCGCTTTGGATGTTTCATCGTCAACGTCACAAAGCACTCATCCAAGGCGGCGCGGCGCTATCACTTCCCGCCGCAGTCCATAAGGACCCACAGAGTATATCACCCGCCTCAGCCGCCGGTGCGCGGTGGACGCGGCTTCTTCTTATCCGGGGTAACGTCGCGCATGTTGCCGCCTTGTGGACGGTTCTTCTGCATCTCCGCCTGACGCTCGGCCATGCGTTGCATGAATGATTTCTTGCCGTTTGTGTCACGCGCCTTGAGTTCAGGCTCGGGAACCTTGCTCATCAACCAGGTCTGGCCGATGGAGAAGATGTTCTGGGTGGTCCAGTAAAGGGCGAGGGCGGAGGCGAAGTTATAACAGAAAAAGAAGAACATGAACGGCATGAACAACATGATTTTCTGCTGCATGGCATCTCCGGTCTTCGGGGTCATCTTGATCTGAAGGAAACTGGAGATCGCCATGACGATGGGCAGGATGTTGAGGGGAATACCACCGAGGAACGAGAGGTGCATCAGGGTGTCCGGCTGGGAGAGGTCGTCCACCCAGAGGAAGCCGTGCCCACGCAGTTCGACGGCGTACTGGAGCATCCGGTAGAATCCGAAGAAGATGGGGATCTGGATGAACATCGGCAAGCAACCGCCGAGAGGATTGATGCCGTATTTCCGATAGAGACCCATTGTCTCGGTGTTGATCTTGTTGGGATCGTCGGCATACTTCTCCTTGATCTTCGCCATCTCCGGCTGGAGCTTGGCCATCCGCTTCATGGTGTGGGTGGACTTGGCATGGAGCGGCCAGATGACGATGCGGACGGTGATGGTGAGGAGAATGATGGCAAGTCCCCAGGACCAGTTCTTCGCCACCTGGTCGATGAGTTGGTGATAGAGGTTGAGCAGGAAATTCAGGGTGCGTGAAACGATCGAGAACCAGCCGTATTGCATGACATCGCCCCATCCTTCGCCCCAGGCGCTTTCCATCTTCCGGAGCATGGTGTTGTCCTTGGGGCCGATGAAGATGAGGTAGTTGAGTGTCTTCAGCTCGCCGCTGCCGAGGTTGGCTGACGGAAGCTGGAGACCGGAGCGAACCGATGTGACGGTCTTGGCATTGCCTGGCAGATTCACCTGTGACTGCTTTGCCCAGACATTTCCCACATAGGGTTCGGCCGGGCGGATGACCGTGGCGAAGAACTGGTTGGTCACCCCCGCGAACTGGACGGGCTTGTCGCTGTCACTGGTCAGGATGGATTTCGCGGAACTGAACATGCCTCCCTTGAAGCCTGATCCGTCCTTGAAGTTGATGCTGTTGTTCGCCCGCCAGAAGAAGCCGGTCTCTTGTCCGACCTCCGCCTGATAGGTCGGTGAGGCCTCGCCCATGAAGAGGCTCCACTGGTTGAGGTTGATGGCGGTGGCAGCGCCGTTCTCGAGCTTCAGCTCGAAATTCAGGAGGTAGCTGGAACCGGGTTTGTCGGACTCGACCAAGTGAGAAGGTTTTCTTGGCGATCAGTCCCGAGGGAAGCTCGCGCGATGAAGACCGCCTTCTTTCCATCGACGGAATCTTCCGCCTTGTAGGTGTAGGCGGGGATATTCAGCAGGTTTTCCTCCGCATCCGCCAATCCACCGATGGGGCCGGCTCCGAAATGGTTGATCTGGACGAGCTTGGTCTTGCTGCCGACCTGGAACTGGTTCTTCAACTCGGCGATCTTGATGCCGCCACCGATGTTGGAGAGGGTGAAGATGACCTCCTTGTTCTGGAGGACGACAGTTTGCTCCTCGGTCGGTGGCGGGGGAGTCTCGACGGTGAGCCCGGCCGTGGTGGTGACCGGGGTGTCGATCGGCGGAGTGAGGCTCTTCTGCAGGGCTTGCTGCTTCGCACGAATGCGCTCCTGCTCGATCCGGTTCTTGTTGCTGTAGTAGAGATTCGCGGAGAGCAGGGCACCGCAGAGGGCGAGGATCACCCAGGTTTTACGATCGTACATGGAGGCGTTTGGGAAATTTCAATGATGGGGTGATTCGCGGTGGCAGGCGCAGGAGTCTTGTCCTTTGTTCTTGCCGCCGGGCGACGGGACGGGGTCATAACCGCAGCCACCCCATGGATGACAGCGGAAAATCCGACAAATTCCGTACCACGAACCGGTGAACGGTCCGTGGGCCTCGACGGCTTGCAGGAAATAGTTCGAGCAGGTCGGGGTGTAGCGGCATCCCATCGCTGGTCCGGAGACGACCTTGAGCATGGGATTGAGGATCCGTTGATAGAAACGGATCACGAGTCGGATCAGGAAAGTGAGGATGCGCGAGATCACGGCTTTTCCTCTTGGCGGGGGAAAAGGCCCAGCCGACGTGCCTGTCGCATCCAATCGGCCTCGAGTTCGGCGAAGGTGGCCTGTGAGGCACCGGGGCGGGCAATGGTGACCAGATAACGGCGGATTTCCACAAAGGATGGAGCATGGGCCTGGACCAAGGACCGGAACCTGCGGCGGAGCAGGCTGCGGTCATGCGCCTTGCCGCTGCGGCGGGTGGTGATGAATCCGGTGCGGATCGTCGTCAGTCCGGGATCAGGCAAGGTGCTCAAAATAACAAACCGGCCGGCTTTCGCCTGACCGGTGTTCTTGACCCGCGCGAAGTCCTCGCGTCGGGTCATGCTGCATGTCCGCGGGAGTCGCATGGCATGGAAGCGTTGGACTCTCCGGGTCACGCCGGAGCGTGGCCTCAGACTCCGTGCTGGGTCGTGTGACGGCTGTATTGAAGCTCGACACCCTTTGGAATGAGGCGCTTGCGGCCTTTTTGGCGACGGCGGCGAAGGATGTCGCGGCCGGATTTGGTGGCCATGCGGGCGCGGAAGCCGAATTGGTTTTTCCGAGTGCGCTTGGAGGGCTGATAGGTGCGTTTGCTCATGGCGTTGGCCTGAAATAAAGGTTCGTGATCCGTCCGGTATCCGGCTCGGGGCGGGGACTCTAGGCACCGGAAGCAGGTTGTCAACCCACCAGTGGCAGGAAAATCGGTTTTTTTCCAGGAGGGTATTGTGATCTTTCAAGGGAGGTCGAAAAGCTCGATTTCTGCGGATTTTCGCCGGGAATTGGAAAACTGCAATGATCTCCGGTCACGACTCGTAAGGTTGCGATGCGATTTTCCTGGTGGCTCATCCTTGGTTTGCCGGCACTGGCTGCCGCTTATGAGTCAAATCCGGTGTTTGACGCGGCGCGTGAGGTATTGGAGATCCGGTGCCTGGAATGCCACACCGAGGATCAGGCGAAAGGGGATTTGCTGATGACCACCCGTGAAGGACTGCTCCGCGGTGGAGAGGGCGGAACGGCGATCAAGGTGGGAAATCCTGAGGAATCCGAGTTGATCCGGCGTTTGCGCCTCCCGTCCGTCGATGACGAGAGGATGCCGCCGAAGAAAAAGCATGAGCCATTGGCGGAGGCGGAAATTTCACCGTTGGTCGATTGGATCGCGGCTGGAGCTCCTTGGCCGGAAGGTGAGGTTCTCGCGCCGAAGGCAAAAACCGCCTTGCCGCGTTGGGACGCCGGTCCGGATCCACGCATCGTCTCGATCGAGGCATTTCCAAAGGCGATTTCACTGGAGACCTCTGCGGATTTTCACCGGGTGCTCGTGATCGCCAGATTCAAGGATGCCTCCACCCACGACATCACCCGTCAGTCGAAAATGACCTTGGTGGACGAATCCGTCGCCAGCCTGACCGGGAACTCGTTGGTTCCGAAAATGGATGGCTCGACATCCCTGAAAATCGACTATCGCGGACTTTCCGCCGAGGTTCCCGTGGTGGTGAAGGATGCCGAGAAACCACGGCCGATCTCGTTCCAGCTCGACGTCATGCCCGTCCTGACCGCCGCCGGTTGCAACACCGGTTCCTGCCACGGCTCGGCCCGCGGGCAGGACGGATTCCATCTCTCGCTCTATGGTTTCGATCCGAAGGGTGACCATTTCCGCCTGACCACCGAGATGGCGGGCCGGCGGATCAATCTCGCCCTCCCCGAGGAATCGCTGGTCGTCACCAAGGCCATCGGAACCGTGCCGCACACCGGAGGCAAGCTGATGAAGCCGGGGAGTGCCTTCTATCAGACGTTGGTGGACTGGATCCGCGACGGCGCGAAATTCGATGAAGGCGAGATTGCAAGGCCCACCGGCATCGAGGTCCAGCCGCGACAGATGGTTCTAACGGGCAAGGATGTGCGCGTTCCGTTCACCGTCCGCGCGATCTATTCCGACGGCACAGACCGTGACGTGACCACGCTTTCAAGATTCTCCAGCTCGAATGACAACTCCGTAGCGATCGACGCGCGCGAGGGTATGGCTACCTCGGCGAACCGGGGTGAGGCATTCCTTTTGGCCCGTTTTCATACCTTTACCGAGGGCTCGCAGGCGATCGTCGTGCCGGCGGATCTCGCCTACGACAGGCCTCCATTTCCAGCAAACAACTACATCGACGGATTCGTGGCGGAGAAGCTCAACAAGCTGCGTATCATTCCTTCGGAGCTCTCCGACGACGAGTCTTTCCTTCGACGGGTGTATCTCGACATCGTGGGAGTTTTGCCAACGGTGAAAGAGCGTGAGGACTTTCTAACGGACAAGCGTCCGGCCAAACGGGAGGCTCTCGTGGATGCGCTGCTGGGCCGCAAGGAGTTCACCGAGATGTGGGTGATGAAATGGGCGGAGTTGCTCCAGATCCGCACTTTCAACAAGGGCGGGCAGCAGGTTTCCTACAAGGCGGCCCTCAACTACTATCAGTGGCTGCGTGAGCGCATCGCCGGAAACGTTCCTTTCAACCAACTCGTGAAGGAGCTTCTATCCGCCAAGGGGGGGACCTTCTCCAGCGCGGCCACGAATTTCTTCCAAAGCGAACAGGATGTCCTCAAGCTAACGGAAAATGTCGCGCAGGTCTTCATGGGCACCCGCATCCAGTGCGCGCAGTGCCACAATCATCCCTTCGACCGCTGGACGATGGACGACTATTACAGTTTCGCGGCGTTTTTCGCCCAGGTGAAACGCAAGCCTGCCGAGGATCCGAGGGAACGGGTGATCTTCGATGGCGGAGGTGAGATCCAGAATCCGGTGACAAAGGTGAACATGGCTCCCAAATTCCTCGGAGGACCGAAACCGGAGGTCAAGGGTCAGTCGAGACGTGAGGTGGTGGCCAACTGGTTGGCTTCGCCGGAGAATCCGTGGTTCGCGCGGAACGTGGTCAACATCGTCTGGGCCCACTTCACCGGCGTGGGAATCGTGAGTCCCGTGGACGACGTCCGCGTCTCGAACCCACCGTCGAATCCGGAGCTGCTGGACGCGCTGGCGGAGAAGTTCGTGTCCTACAACTATGACTTCAGGAAGCTGGTGCGCGACATCTGCACCTCGCGAACCTATCAGCTTTCCACGCGGACGAATGAAACCAATGTCACCGACGCGCGGAATTTCTCGCACGCGATGATCCGCCGTGTGCGTGCCGAGGTCTTGCTCGACTGCATTTCCCAGGTCACCGCGACGCCTAACAAATTCAAGGGGCTTCCAACGGGGGCGAGGGCCGTCCAGATCGCCGATGGCAACACGACCAACTATTTCCTGACCACCTTCGGTCGTGCCACCCGCGAGACCGTCTGCTCGTGTGAGGTGAAGATGGAGCCGAATCTCTCGCAAGCGTTGCACCTGCTCAACGGCGACACGACCCAGCAGAGAATCCGCCAGGGAAAGCTCGTGGAGTCGATGCTCAACGAGAACAAGTCGCCGGAAGAAGTGATTTCATCCCTGTATCTCACGGTGCTGGGGCGGGGGCCGTCGGACATGGAGAAGGAGAAATTGCTAGGTGCCGTGTCGGAGGGCAAGGAGCCCGCGAAGATCAGGGAGACCTTGGAGGATATCTTCTGGGCTCTGCTCAACTCGAAGGAATTCATCTTCAACCATTGAGTTGGAAAGAAGGTCGTCCTTTCCAGCACCGGAACCCGAGCACGCTGGGTGTGGATGGCGGAGCCACTTGTTCTAACATCGTTCGGAAGATGAGCGGCACTGCCCAGAATTGCATTTTCGAACTTAGGTCCCCTCACAAACATGTGATTCAGAGGACAAACTGATTTGCCAGGACGGGGCCCGTGCACTCGTCCCAACGGGACGGTTCATACCAGCCCGGGATGAAATCCCGGGAACCATGTTCAAATTCATTTTCGGGTCCTGCAAGGACCTTTCATGCTCTTGCGAGATGGATTCATCGACCCTGCAAGAAGCGTCCCTACAGGACGCGAATCTCTGACGGATCACGCACCCGGCACCGTGTGCCGGGCTGGAATGAATCGTCCCGTTAGGACGGATGATTCATGTTCTCCAGTCGCAAGAACCCGCGCCGGACCGGATGTGGACGATAGGGCAACTTGCTCCAGAAACGCCCGGAAAATAGGGCGCGCGACCAAAAATCACACAGTTGGACGTCGATACGCTACGGATTTGTTAGAAGCTGTCTTGAAAATGGCAGGACCATTCTCCGCAACGGTCCTGCGAATGTGAGGCGGATGGGTCTGCCCATGAAAAGCTCGTGAATCCGTCCTTGATCGTACATTCACTTTCCATTCGCAAGATCGCTCGGATTGCCGGGCGAGCGCTAGCGGGCTTCTTTCAACCGCGAAGCGCCACCCCATGGTCATAGGCAACTCGATCCCTGGATTCGGATATTTTTCAGGCAGCTTCTTCGTCGGGACGGAAATGAAAAACCCGGCTCCTCTCGGGCCGGGTTTTCGTGATCCATGAAGTTGTTGCCGTTATCTGTTCAGTGGTATCCCGCGCAAGGATTCACGTTGGTCACTGGTGGCGGGTTGTATGGAGGCGGGATGACCGGAGGAAAGAAGTGAGGGAGATCGAGGGGATTCGGTGGCTCGGGGGCGACAATCGCTGCGACCTCGGCGTCCTTGGCATCTTTCGAGTCTTTCGAATCCTTGGAGCTCTTGCTGCTGTAACCATCCGAGTCACCGCTGTTGGGATCGAGACGGGCAAGCAGGGCTTGAACTTCGGCCACGGCTTCGGGCATGGTGGCGATCGCACATTGGGAAATCATCCGCATGTTTTCCGGGGAGGCGGTGATCGCGGTTTCCACGATGTCCACCACCAGCTTGACGTCGGCCTCGCTGGTCTTGATCGCGGTCTTCACGATCTCACAGGAGCATCCCGGATTCGCGGTCACTTCGGATTCGACGATCTCGAGAACCTTCGCCACATCGAGCCTGATCTGCTGTTCCACCGACAGGGCGACTTTCGAGCAATCCGAAACCGTTTCGCGCTTCCCGGTTTCACGATAGACGGCCGAAATCAAGGCCAGTCCGGTTTGCAGGCTGTCTGTCGAAATTTCGTAAGGTTGCGACCCCGTGCTCACGGCGATCTTCCGATAGGGAGAAGCATTGCGCAGCACGCTGAGATCGATCACGGACTCGACCTTCTGCTGACTGGCGATCTTCGCATCGAGCGTGCGGACGTCCTGGGCTACAAAGGCTGGCTTGCCGTTTGAGATCAGGCCTTGAGCCTTGACCGTCTCGGGAACCTCGAAGGCATCCGGTGGATTTGAAGTCTCGCGGAACATTTGCCCATCGGTGCCGTTGGCGGCATCAGCGGCAATGCTGCTTTCCAGATTCTGGGCGGAGAGTGGCGCAATCATGCCGAAGAGCAGGAAGGCGACCATGTGGGGGGACACGGACAGTTTCATGGGGGTGGGGGGAACGGGGAAAATTAAAATCTATCAGTCGTTGGTTGGCAAACCTTGATCTTTTTGATTTCACGCTCTTCGAAGCCGTTCTTGTTTCAGTGTTGAAAATAAGCGAGTTGTGGGAAATTAATGATTAAGAAAGCTTGAATATCTAAAATGGTTTGAAATCAAATTATTTAAAAATTGTTTCAAATCCAGTCTCGAGAACGTCATTCAAGCGAGCTTTTCAGGAGCATCTGGAAAGGTGCCGTGCAGTATCGAAAAGGGATTGATTAACCCTGCTGCCGGGCTTCAATAAGTGAAACTTCAGCGAAGCGTTTTGAGAAGTTTGGCAAGCGATCTCCTTTCGATCCAGATGATCCCCACACCACGACAGATCTTTGCCAGTTTCGAGCGGGGAGAAATTGAAAGGGAGGAAATGCATGCGCTCATGGCGCTCCATGCGAGAGAGTTGATTCAGGAAATGGAGGAGGATTACCGAAATCCTGCCGCAGCTTGGATTGAGAGCCTTTTGGCCCGTCGAGCGATGAGCCGTCTGGTTCGTCGCCATGGTGCGAGGTTGTTGCGGGAGGTGTTGGTCGCGCTGTCCGAAGTTCCGGATTTTCCTCCGGTGAGAAATTTATGGAATGCTTCACACCCCGATGTTCCATTGCATTGTTTTCTCCGGATCCGCCGCGAACCGGTTTTCAGAATCCTGAACCTCGATCTGAAAGGCGGAGAGGTCCGCGTGCTGATCGAGCATGGTGAGGCAGCGAAAGGCAAGGGGAGTCGGCGCTCATTCTTACTCGCGCGGGACGCTTCATGGAAACTCAGGGCTGCCGCGATTTAGCAAGACACTCCTTGCAATGGATGTCAGGCGATGGGCTGGCCAAGTTCAGTCGGTAGTTTTTTCAATCCGTCTCCACAGCCGTGGTGCCAAGGTGATGGCCGCCACAAACAGCCCGGACGCAAGCCCCCACCAGACCCCTGACGCTTCCGACTTGAAGCCAAAGGCAAGGACCGCACCAACGGGCAGACCCACCAGCCAGTAGGAAGCAAATCCCATCAACGCCGGAACCCGGGCGTCGCGAATGCCCCTCAACATCGCGGACGAAACGACCTGGACGCTGTCGAAGAATTGAAACACCCCCACGATCACCAGCAGTCCTCCTGTGAGGAGGATCACCGACTTTTCTGCGATGAAGAGCGACGCAAGGGACTTTCCGAAGATCAAAAACACACTCGCTCCCAGGACCGAATAACCCGCGGCCAGCAACCAACCCGAGATGGCGATCGGTTTCAACCTTTGGAAATCCATCGCGCCGTAAGCCTCACCCGTTCTAACGGTCAATGCCATCGAAAGTCCGAGCGGAATCATGAACGCCGTCGCCGCCAGGGTGATCGCGATCTGATGGGCCGCCATCGCGACCGGGCCGAACCGGCCCATGATCAGACCCGCCAGCGAAAAGGCGGAAACCTCGCAAGCCATCTGGATGCTTGCCGGGAATCCGACCGAAAGCAAACTCCTGATATCCGCGAGATCCGGAGGCCGAAACCAGCGGATTGGAACCCATTCCCGCAAGCCTTCCGCCCTCGTCAGCCACACGATCATCGACACCAGGATGATGGTTCGGGAAATCAACGTGGCCCACGCCGCCCCCTCCAGGCCAAGGGCCGGACAGCCGAACATTCCATGAATCATGATCCGGTTCAGTCCGATGTTGAGAAGCACTCCTCCCAAGAAGATCCAGAACGGCGGCCAAGGTCGATTCAATGCGTCCGCGTGGTTCTTCAGCGCGATCGAGATCAATCCGGGGACCAGCGACCCCATCAGGATCCTGAAGAAAACCGTCGTTCTTGCCGTGACTTCCGCAGGTTGACCGAAGATTCCCAGATTTTCCGAAAGGACCCAGCCTCCTGCCAACATGATCATTCCTAACACCGTCGCCAGATACATGCCGTGGCGGCAACTGCCCCTCGCGCCCGCCGCGTCGTCAGCGCCCCGCGAGTTGGAGGTGAACACCGAGATTCCCGTCAACAATCCGATTCCGAATACAAAAGGGACGTGAAAAAGCGAGCTCGCAAAGGTCAGGGCCGCCAACTCGGTCACTCCAAGGTGGCCGACCATCACGGTGTCCGCCACCCCGAGCAGCATCTGGCTCAACTGCCCGATCATCAGCGGAAATGCCAGCCGGAGCGTTGTGCGGGTTTCGTAGATCAGCGACATGTGGAGGAGCCTGTGTCGATTCAGGCCGCCCGATTGTCCATCCAATTGTCGGACTCGGGTCCGTTGAAAAATCCTTCGAATTTTACGGTTGCCCTCATCCGGAGAGTTGCTAAACCTTCCGCGTCGCCGCCGGATACCAACGGGAGGTGACCGCGTGGAAAGCCTCGGTAGCTCAGTTGGTAGAGCAGTTGACTCTTAATCAATTGGTCCTTGGTTCGAATCCAAGCCGGGGTACCACTCTTAAAATGAGTGACCTAGGGGAGCTGAAAGGCTCCCTTTTTTGTGTCTCGGAAATGTCTCTTTGAGGGCTTTATCCTTGCCCCTGCGGCTGGACATCCTATCAACTTGAACCACATGAAAGGCCTTCTTCTTCTGGCTTTGGTCGCCACTCTTGTTCCGCTGACAGCTTTGCATGCGGAGGATTCCGGCAAAGTGACACACCCGGCTCCTGGGAGTGCGCTGCGTAAAGCTTTGCTGGATGGCTTGCGACCTTCGATTGAAACGGACATCAAGCAAAAGGTCATTTTCGTCGTCGAGGAAATGCGTGTTAGTGGAGACTGGGCCTTTGTCCGTGTGACCCCGGTTCAACCTGATTCGTCGGCGATTGATTTTCGGAAAACGAAATACAAGGAGCCACTGGAAGAAGGCATGTTCGATGGAGCCACGACATACGCGCTGCTCCGGAAGAAGGGCGACCGGTGGAGTGTGCTGACTTTCCAGATTGGACCCACCGACGTTTGCTGGGATGGATGGGATACGCCGCCGTATAACTGTCCGCGCAAGATCTTACCATACGCCGACAAGCACCCTGAAAAGTAGCGCAGTTTAATGCAGAGCAGCTTGTCCTGACCTCTGAACCTGTTGGGACTTCAAACGGGCTCCGTGTTGGGCGCGGTCGGCACCGTTTTGTTCAAACTCCGCGATGTAATGGCCGAAGAGCCTCTTGCGCATGAGGAGATGGGCATCGCCTGTTGAATTTCCTGATCTTCCCAGCGACAGCCAATTCAAAATAAAGCTGTGTTTCACCAAGGCTTCGCCGGGAATGGCGGTCGAGACAATCATTTGTAGATTCTCGAAAATGAGGCTGCCGTGGATCGCAGCGATCCACGGCAGTGGGTTTTATAGACGATGGAAAGGAGAAAGGAGGTGGTTACTTGTTCTCCTCGGCGTCGATCCGGGCCTTGGCGGCTTCAGCGGCGGCATCGGCTTTCTTCTTGTCAGCTTCGATCTGCGCTTCGGCAGACTTCACCTGGGCTTCGATGTCGGCCTTCCGGATGTCGGCATTGGACTCGACCCGGCTTACGGCTGCATCAGCGGCTGGCTTGAGGGCATCCTTTTCCTTTTCAAGCGCCTCCTTGGTGGCATCCGTTCGTTCGTCCACCGCCTGCTTGCGCTCGTTGCAGTTTGTCAGGAAGATGGCGGAAAGGGCGATGACTGTATAAGGAATGAGTTTCATGTTGGTGTTGATTGGGGTTGGTGTTAGTTCGACTGCCAACAATTCTGGTGGCGGCATTGACTCGCAGGAAGTGTGCCTAGCGGTCCTTACGTCTGGTAATCAACGATTAGCGGAATTGGTGTGTTGGAAGGTATGGGTTGGATCGGGCGTTATGCATGGCGGACATTGCAAGAGACGGAAAGCTTGTGAGGAAATATCGAAGACCTGTGTTCAAAAATCTGCGAGGTTGTCGCACCACTGAGTCACTCTCCTTTCCGAGGTCGCTGGGAAGATCTCCTGAATGATTGGGCGGTTTTCTGCGGGCATCCAAGACCTTGAAACTTCGTTGGACGAAGTGGACTAACGCGTTAGGGTGACCGGCCCTCATGAAAGATCACACATCGAAACTGGCGACCATCGCGGTAACGGCGGCAGCCACGGCGTTCACGACACTACTCATCAACAATTTCGTATCTGGGGAGAAAAAAATCCGGCAGAAAGTTCCCCGGCGATATGGCATCGGCGATCCGCAGTTCGAACGGTCGATGAGCCAGTTGCTCGGGCCACCGATCCTGGATGGAAATCTGGTGACGCCGCTGGACAACGGCGTGGAGATCTTTCCCGCGATGTTGGCGGGGATCGCGAGCGCAAAAGAGACAATCACCTTGGAGACCTACATTTTCCACGCCGGAGAGACGGCGGATCAGTTTGTCAGTGCGCTTTCGGCGAAAGCGAGGGAAGGGGTGAGGGTGCATGTCCTTCTGGATGGAATGGGCTGCAATTGCGTGGAGGGCGAGCCCTTGCGGAGGATGATGAATGCAGGGGTGGAGGTGGAAGTCTATCACCTCAAGAATCTGGGCCGCTTCAACCAGCGGACGCACCGCAAGCTGCTGGTGATCGATGGCCAGCTTGGCTTCACCGGCGGAGTGGGGATTGCGGATGAATGGCAGGGCGATGCCGACTCGCCGGAACATTGGAGGGACACGCACTATCAGGTGGAAGGTCCGGTGGTGGCGCAATTGCAGGCAGCCTTCCTGGATAACTGGATGAAGACCCACGCCACGGTGTTGCATGGAAACCCGTATTTCCCGGCCATCGAAGCTGTCGGCCCACACCGTTGCCAGATTTTCAAGAGTTCGCCCATGGAAGGCAGCGAGAGCGCGCGGCTCATGTATTTGCTGTCCATCACCGCGGCGGAGAAATGCCTGCGCGTGGGGAATGCGTATTTCGTCCCCGACGACCTGATCACCGAGACCATGATTGCAGCGGTGAAGCGCGGAGTGACGGTCGAGGTCTTGGTGCCGGGGCCCCATCTGGACTCGACACTGGTGAGGCATGCTTCGCGGCACAGGTGGGGACGTCTTTTGCGCAACGGTGTCCGGGTTTTTGAATTTCAGCCTACGATGTATCACTGCAAGACGATGATCATTGACGATCTGTGGGTCTCGGTGGGTTCAGCGAATTTCGACAACCGCTCGTTCCGTCTGAATGACGAGGCAAACCTGAATGTGTTCGGGAATGATTTCGCCCGGCACGAGAGCGAGGTCTTCCAGATGGATCTGCAAAACGCCCGCGAGGTCACGTGGCAGGAATGGAAGCGGCGGCCGCTGCTAGAGAAGGCGGGAGATGCTGCGGTGGCATTGCTCCGTTCACAGGTGTGAAGGTCAGAGCATGGACCTTCAAATGAATCATGCCCCGCCATCAATCCGATCCTTCCCAACACCCGTGGCCGGGGTGGAGATGCAAGCATTGGAAATGGGTGAGTCATCGGGACCTGCGGAGCCAATATTCGTTTTGGTCCATGGTCTGGGAATGTCCGGTCGCTACATGATGCCGACAGCCAGGCTGCTTGCGAAATCGGGGACGGTCTATCTTCCTGACTTGCCGGGCTTTGGAAAAAGCGGCAAAGCGGTTGCTGCATTGACCATCCCGGAGCTTGCCGATGCTTTGGCGGAGTGGCTGGAAAAGAATCGGATCGAGGCTCCGATGTTGATCGGGAATTCCTTGGGAGCGCAGGTGATCGTGGATTTCGCGGCGCGTTTTACGGATCGTCTGGATGGCGCGGTACTGGTGGCACCCACCGTGGATCCTCAGGCACGACACGTTTCCACACAGGTGCTGCGATTGTTGGCTGACATTCCACGTGAACCAGCGGCGTTGTATGGAATCGCCTTGAGAGACTACTTACGAGCGGGATTTGGCAGGGTTTTGAAAACGCTACGGCATGCGCTCGATGATGCCATCGTGGAGAAACTGCCACGACTTCGTTGTCCGGTGCTAATCGTCCGGGGCGGACTCGATCCCATCGTGCCGCAGGAGTGGGTGGACTTGGCGTCGCGATTGATTCAGCGTTGCGATCTGGTGACATTTCCACTCGCGGCACATGCGGTGAATTTCAACTCGCCGGAATTGTTGGTGGAGGAAGTCTTGAAATTTCGGGCTCAATCCTCCCAACCGATCCATTGTTGATCAAAAATGGCAGGAACGAGTATGGGAAGTTGGCAAATGGCTCAAGACTCAGCAAATCCGATTCCTGAAACGTAGAATTCGTTAGATGGCGCCTGTCGGCACCTGCTGTTCATTGAAGCCGCCAATATCGGGGATTTCGATTGGTAACCTTCCAACTTGGACGATCAAGTTAAGTCGATCTTCGTTTCCGGAGGCGTGAACGAATCACCTCCGTGCATTTTACCGCTGACCGTGCACTGCGCAGGATAACCGAGTGTGCCATGCCCCAAGTTCAAAGCCACCGGTGCCTTATAGACAAAGGGAATAACACGGCTGTTCCTTGCCCATTCATGGGTCGGCACGCGAAATGCGAAAGCAGGCAACTGAACCGGTTGATTTCATTTCTCCCGGTCCGTTCCATCAAAATACCAATCACTCTGAAATTATGAATCCGAAACCCATCATTAATTGGCTAGGCCTCGTCGGAACCACCGCGGCACTGACGCTGGGGACTGTATCCGCAAAACCCGACAAGGGAGAAAAGAACGGTCACTCCTCCGATAAGTCTGAAAAGAATTCCGAAAAAAAGTCGGAGAAGCAGGACAACAAGGATCACAGCAAGAACGAAAAGGCGGATCGCAAGGATGACAAACAGGATCGTAAGGAAGACCATCATCCGCAAGCTCAGGAGCCACGCCGCGTTTACAAGAAGGGCGAGTTCAAGGAGCACTTTCAAGATCGCGATCGCGACCGCGTGGTTAGCTATTTTTCCGGTTACAAGGGACATGATCACGGTTTGCCACCCGGACTTGCGAAGAACTGGCAGAAAGGCAAACGTTTGCCGGCGGGTTGGCGAGACCGGGTCGTCAGCGGTTATGTCATCGAGTCGGAATGGCTTCCCGCGTTCCACCCGGTTGAATACAGTTGGTTCCCCGGCATCGCCGTCGTCCCGGACACCCGACTCTATTGGTATGGGGATCGTGTCGTCAGGGTTTACGAGCCCACCCGTGAGGTGGTGGACGTTATAATTGTCCCCACCATCCATATCGATTTTTGAGCAGTGCTTTTATCGAGTGAAAAATTATAGATTCATTTTTAACCACCTACCTATACCATTATGAAACCAAACACCAATATCATCACACCACGCACCATCGGCCAAATCCAACGCGGCTTCAACTTTGCCGGCAGTAGCCGGTTGCTGCTTGCCGCATCGTGCGTCTCACTCGTTTCCTTCACCACCACGTCCCGTGCTCAGGCACAGGTTGCCGATCCCAGTGGCGCCTATGAGGTCGAAAGCTTCCATGGCACCCTCAGGCTGAACGGGCGGGATCTCAAGATCCCCAATTACCTCGTGAAAAGAATCGCCGGAGTGTTGAATGGCGAGGTTACCGTCCGGGATAACGACACCATCAAACTCAACAAACAGAGTACCATCCGGATCGTCGAAAAGGTGGGTGACAAGCTCAATCTTGATGTAAAGGCAGGCGTTACAGGTCCATCCTTCTTGCGTCTCGTCGAATCAGGCGACACCTATTCCGGCAAGGCGGCTGGAGCCATCGTCACCTCGTTTCGTGCAGACGTGTTTGGTGAGGATCTATCAGGGAAGCTGAAAACCCGAGTGGCTGCCACGGTTGATGGCGACACTCTCACCTTGGTCATTCCGCTTTTATGGTGATGTCGAGGGAGAGGACTTCAGCGGCAAGGTCAAAATTGTGTCCAAGCGTCAATGAATAGGTGATAGCAAGCAAATCTTGAGCGGATCTACCCGTCTCTGCGGCCCATTGAAATATCCGGCCGTGGAGACGGGATTTTCTTTGCCAATTTTCCATCTTCGTTGAAGAAGGTGGCAGTGGCTTGGCCCCGAAAACCGGGATCGAGAGGTTTGTCAATGTTCCTGATGCCCGGCTGAGGCATGACCCTTGCCTCGAAGCCGATGGCTGACGTAGGATGGCGGTAGTTTGCTATCGTTAGCTTTTTCAATGTTTCCCTTGTGGAGAATTGTCCCTAGGCTTCTGTCTCGCCCGGTGGAATCGATCCCCGGTGACCGTGATTGACCCTCCAGACCCTTTTCCATGAAACCTCCCGCTCTCACCAAGACCATCCCCTTTCCCAAGCCGAATTTTCACTTTTCGCCCTCGTGGTGGATTGGCGTGCCGCTGGCGATTTTCCTGCTGATCGGTGCGTTCGGTTCCTATTACACCGTCAGTCCGGAATCGGAGGCGGTGGTGCAGAGATTCGGGAAATTCAGCTCGATCGCGAAACCGGGGCTCCATTTCAAGCTGCCTTATGGAATCGACAAGGCAACCGTGGTGCCTGTCCGCCGCCAGTTGAAGCTGGAGTTCGGATTCTCCACGCCGGGTGCGACCAATGAGGATCAGGTCAGCCAAAGTCCTGAGCTGGAGCGCGACATGGTGACGGGCGATCTGAATGCGGTCCAGGTGGAGTGGATCGTCCAATACAGCATTTCCTCACCGCAGGATTATCTCTTTGCCGTGCGGAATCCCGCGTCCACCCTGCGCGATCTATCAGAAGCGGTGATGTGCGAGGTGATCGGCGACCGGACGGTGGACGAGGTTCTGACCGTCGGCCGCACCGAGATCGAAACGGACGCCCTGTCCAAGCTCAAGGTGCTGTTGGGAAAGCTGGGCATGGGCATCACCGCCGACCAGATCCAACTGAAGAACGTCCATCCGCCGAGGAAGGTTCAGCAATCGTTCGATGAGGTGAACCGGGCCCAACAGGAGCGCGAGCAGCTCATCAACGAGGCCAACGGCGAGTATAACAAGGTGATCCCGCGGGCCAAGGGACTGGCCGACCAGCGGATTTCCGGAGCGGAGGGCTTCGCGATTCGTCGGGTCAACGAGGCGGAAGGGGATGTGGCGAGGTTCAAGGAACTGCTGATCCAATACGACAAGGCGCCCGCGATCACCAAGCAGCGTCTCTATCTGGAAACCATGAACGAGGTGCTGCCCAGCCTCGGTTCGAAAATCATCCTGGATGAGGATGCGAAACAATTCCTGCCCCTCCTCAACGTCAAGTGATCCCCTGATCTAACGATTTTCCCCATGAAAACCATTGCCATCTTCATCATCCTGTTTGTCGGCGCCGTCCTGTTTTTCAGCAGTGCCTACACCGTGGACCAGACCGAACAGGTCTTCATCACCGAGTTCGGAAAGATCGTCGGCACACCCATCAACTCGAATCCCGAGGTGAACGAGGCGGGCCTGCATTTCAAGAAGCCGTTCATCCAACAGGTCAACCGCATCGAGAAGCGGATCCTGGAGTGGGACGGGCCTGCCACGGAAATGGCCACGGGCGACAAGCTCTACATCTCGGTGGACAATTTCGCCCGTTGGCGGATCTCCGACCCGCAGGCCTATTTTGAGAAACTCAGTGACGAGCGCCGCGCCATCTCGCGGCTGGATGACATCATCGGCAGTTCCACCCGCAGCGTGATCGCCGCGCACAGCCTCATTGAGGTGATCCGCAGCCAGAAGGACCGCCAGCCGATTCGCGACGAGGCCCTCGTCGCCGAGAACTCGAACCTCGGCATCCTGCCGCCGATCCGCTTCGGGCGCAGCGAGCTGGACAAACAGATCCTCGCCAAGGCGGGTCCCAAGGTAAAGGAACTCGGCATCGAGCTGTTGGACGTCCAGTTCAAGCGCATCAACTACAACTCCGGGGTCATCGAGAAAATCTTCGCCCGCATGGCGTCCGAGCGGCTCCAGATCGCCGAACGTTTCCGTTCGGAAGGGGCGGGTGAGGCGGCGAAAATCCTCGGTCGCAAGGAAAGGGAACTTTTGTCCATCGAGTCCGAGGCCTATCGGAAGGAGCAGGAAATCAAGGGTAAGGCAGATGCCAACGCGACCGGCATTTACGCGTCAGCCTACAACTCCAGTCCTTCGGCAGCGGATTTCTACGAGTTTGTGAAAACGCTGGAGACCTACAGCAAGACGCTGAAGAAGGACACCACCGCGATATTCACGACCAACAGCGATCTGTTCCGCTTGCTGAAACATGTGGAGAAACCGGTGACCGCGGAGACTCCCTGATTCGCCACGCGAATCCGGCTGGTCGGTTTCAAAGGCATTTCCGTGACCGGGACTCCGCAAAAACCCGTTCTGGACAGGCTGGCGTCCCTTGCCTAAGTTCCGCGCTCTTCCACCTAAAACATCCATGATTCGTAAATTCATCCCCGGCGCGCTGGCCCTTGGTCTCATCGCCACTGCCACCGCCCAGACGCCTGACGCCGCTCCCAAACAGGAAGCCACCACGCCACCCGTCGAGGTTCCCGCCAAGCCCAAGCTTGATCCGGCTGTCGTCAAGACCGACTCCTCCTACGCCCTCGGTTTCCGCACCGGTGGTGGTTTTTCCCAACAATTCGGCAAGTTCGGTGTCGGTGCCGAGGATCTCGACACCGAGTCGTTCCTGAAGGGATTCATGGCCGCCATCAAGGGCGACAAGCCCGAGCTGGAAGAAGCCAAGCTCCAGGCCGCCATGGAAGCGCTGGGCGAAATGCTCCAGACCCGCGAAAAGGAATCCGCCACCGCCAACCTGGCCGCTGGCAAGAAATTCCTTGAGGAAAACGGCAAGCGCGAGGGTGTCACCACCACCAAGAGCGGACTTCAGTATGAGGTTCTCGCCAAGGGCGGCGCTGAAAAGTATGTCGCTCCCAAGGAAGGTGAGGAAGACAACAAGCAGTTCCTCGTGAACTACAAGGGCACCCTCATCGACGGCAAGGTGTTCGACCAATCACCAGAAGGTGAGCCGGTCCCGATGACGCTTCAAGTGGTCGAGGGCTTCAAGGAAGCTCTCACGACGATGCCGGTCGGTGCCAAGTGGAAACTCTTCATGCCAAGCGAACTGGCCTACGGCGAGCAGCGCCGCAGCGCGGACATCGGACCGAACACGGTTCTGATTTTCGAACTCGAGCTTCTGAAGATCGAGGACGCGCCAGCCCCTCAGGGCGGCATGCCGTTCCCGATGCCTCAAGGTGCCCCAGGTGGCCCTGGCGAGGAGTAATCGACCAACGCTCGGATTCTCAAAAGGCTTTCCGGACTTCCGGAAAGCCTTTTTCTTGTTCGTGGTTTAGCCTTTAGGGCGTCTTTCCCGCGCTCGAGGACGCCCTGAAGCACCAGAACCCGCGCTGCGCTGATTGCGGTAAGTGGATTAACTTTGCAGTATATCGTGGCGGCGGTTTTCAACCGCCAAGCCCCGCAGCTCATGGGTCGGACTGCGTCTCACGGACTCTCCAAAGTCGATGAGTCGGTGCATGGCGGTTGAAAACCGCCGCCACGTCCCCGCATCCTGAACTTTCAAGTTACTCGGGAGGGCTGGACTACGAACCGGAAGCGTCCTGTTTCGCCTCGAACTCGGCTTTTGCCGCCTTGCGACATTCGGCGACGAAATGGTTGCAGGCCTCGCGGCAGAGCAGGGGAATGGCCTCGCTTTCCGGGACGTCTCCGGGAATGCCGTTGAAGCGGCTCGCCTCGCTGTCCTCCAACGGGGTGTTCGCGTCGATTTTCCAGAGGATCTTCTTCGCGCATTGGTGGGCCGGGCCGCAGACCTTTTCGACGAGGCGTTGGGCTCCCTCGTCGCTGATCGAACGGGCGAAACGATACATGCCGGTTTGCCGGTTCAGCTTGTCACGGAGGTATTCCACCTCAAGAAGGCCGGATTTCTGCGCCAGGAAAAGACCGGTGCAGGCCGGGTAGAAATGGTCGAGGGCGGTCCGCAGCTCCTCCACGTTCTTCAAAAGCATCACCCAGCCGCGTTTCAGATTCGTCTGCCCTTTGGTGAACCGGTAGGTGCCATCCTCGGCGTAGGTTGAAAGATCGCGGGCGTCCGCAGGTCCGTCATGAATCGCGAGACCTCCAAATTCGGCCTGCTGCGAAACGATGAGATCCTCCTCGTGGCAAAGGATGTATCGATGGATTGAATCGGTTGTTTGAATCTCAAGTTGGCCCATTCGATGGACTCCGGAATTCAGGAGATTTTCGAGCTGATTGGAGATCGGATTTTTTAACATGGAATTCATGGAAATATCAATAGGATCATTTGGTGGCTATCGACTTGTGAAGCTTGTCAAAATCCTTCACCTGATCCAGAATCACGTCGGCCAACAGTCGTTCGGTTCCGATGGCGGAGCTGTAAAAAAGCGTCTTGTTGCGGATGTGGTGTGGGTTGTGTCTGAAGATTTCCCGTTGGCTGGCAGCGGCTCCAACTTCTGTTTCAATCCCAAGAAGCACCGGAATGTCCTGGTAGGAATGGAGACCGTCCGAAATGAAGAAGGGGACGACCACCACGTTGTCGGTGGGAGACATCTTGTCCCATTCGGCGATGAATGGCTGTTCCTCCATGTAGGCGTCGAGCACGGCGGCGTAGCCGGCTCCGGATGCGGCGATGAGGTCGGCCTGATCGCGAATGGCCTTGGTGGAGTTCTGGTTCAAGCCGGTGCCGTGGCCGGTGATGATGAGGGTGGTTTCCGACGGAGCGACATCGGGCGAGACCTCCCTGGCCCGTTTCAGGATGAGGTCGGTCATGGAGCGGTGGACCCCGACGGGTAGGCAATAGTGGAAGGTCTTGCCCCGGACCACGGTGGTTGGGCCGGTCAATTGCAACTCCCGGGGAATGACATCCTGGGTGAAATAGCCCTCGCTGATGAAGTCGGGGACCACGTAAACCTCGTCGGCATCGATCATGTAAAAGGCCTCGCGCATCGATGGCTCCTCTTTCCAGAAGCAGCAATGGACCTCGGCAAACAAGCCGCGGCTGCGGATTTCCTCGGCATGTTCGAAGTAGGGAGTCGATGAGTCGGGGTTCTCGGTTGAACCGTGGCCGACGATGAGGAGGGCGCTGGAAGGCTTCGGCGCGATGGACATGCCGCGAAGTTGGCGACACCCGGGCGGAATGCAAGAGTCGGAAAGTTTTCAGTTTTCAGAAATCGGGATTCAGGAGGAAACTCACCGCAGATGGCCGTCTTCGAGAAATTGCAACTATGGGTGGATCCGCTTCCCCGGACTGGGCCCGAGGCGATGGCGATCGATGAATGGTTGCTCGAGAATGCCACGTGTCCCGTGCTCCGTGTCTATGGATGGGCGGGCGCTTGGGCGAGCCTTGGGTATTTCGGGAAGATTGCGGAGGTTCGCGCATCCTTGCCGGACTTGCAGGTGGTGCGCCGCTGGACCGGTGGTGGATTGGTGGACCATCGGAGTGACTGGACTTACACAATTGTCGCTCCGCAGGGGGAGGGCTTGGTTCAGGCGAGGGGAGCGGAGAGTTATCGGAGAATTCACGAAAAATTGCTTCTTTCCCTTCATCATGAGGGAGTTGAATGCATGATGAGTCAAGGCGATGAATCGACTGGTCATTCCCTGTGTTTCGAAAATCCAGTGGGGCATGATCTGGTGGCGCCCGGGGGAAGAAAGTTGGCTGGAGCGGGTCAGAGGCGGACAAAGTGGGGCCTGCTTCATCAGGGCTCGGTGGCGATTTCCTGCAATTCGATGGAGGCTTCGGCGAAGCGGGCGGACGATTTGGCGGCGGGTCTCTCGTCGATCGTTGAGCCGTTCACGGCACGGCCTGATCCGGGGGATTTGGACGAGCGCGCATGCAGGCGATACAACCGGATTGAATGGACGGAGCGCCGGTGAATGAATCGGATTTGTTCACCGCTGAGATTCCTGTAAGTTTTGCAGGATTGCCGGTTGAAATTGCAAAACTTGCAGGAAACGGCTTCCCGAATGGATCTATTAATCAATGGTTAATGTTTTAAATCATTCAATATTAGATTGTTGCATAAAGGTGATCCGGGTTGGCACGCTCAATGCAATTATACCCTTGTTCTCCGGGGGGAGAAAAACAGGGGGCTTCGGTCCCAATCAACTAGCCAGTCTGCCGCATGTGTCAGTCTTCCTTGTGAAGATTCCTTCTGCAGACTGGCTTTTTGCTTTTCAAAATTCCGGATCTCCAAAAATCAGGGGCGCTGTCGAATGATGGGGATTGTCGGAAGGGGCGGCTGGGTGTCCAATGGGCGGCGAGACCATGGAAGCGGATCCTGAATACGAGCAGTTTTTTGCCTTGTCGGTGGATCTCCTCTGCATCGCGGGGGTGGACGGCTATTTCAAGAGGATCAACCCGGCATTCAACCAAACCCTTGGCTACACCACCGAGGAAATCCTGTCCCGTCCCTTTGTGGAATTCGTTCACCCTGAGGATGTCAGCCAGACGCACGCCGAGATGGAGGGGCTGGGTGCGGGTATTTCGAGCGTTCATTTTGAAAACCGTTATCGCTGCAAGGATGGTTCGTGGAAATGGCTTTCGTGGAATACCGGACCCTTCAACGAGAAGGGATTGCTCTACGCGGTCGCGCGGGACGTCACCGCCAAGAAGGAGGCCGAGGCCGCGATTTTGCAGCTCAACGAGGAACTCCAGCGGCAAACCTCGATGCTGGAGGATCTCAACCATGAGCTCGAATCGTTCAGCTATTCCGTGTCCCACGACTTGCGGGCTCCGCTTCGTGGTATTTCGGGCTTTGCCCAGGCGCTTGAGGAGCGCGCGGGCAACCACCTGGATCCAACGAGCGGCGTGTATTTGCTCCGGGTCAAGAATGCGGCCGAGCGCATGGGGCTGCTGATCGATGATCTTCTCAAGTTGTCCCGGCTCAACCGGGCGGAAATGGCGGTGCAGCCCGTGAACCTCAGTGAAATGGCGGGTTCAGTGGTGGCGCAATATCGGGTGATCGAGCCGGGGCGGAACGTGGCGGTCTCGATCCAACCGGGAATGGTGGCCAATGGCGACCCGACCCTGCTGGAGGTGCTGCTGGAGAACCTGATCGGGAACGCCTGGAAATTCACCTCGAAGAATCCCGATGCCTCCATCGAGATCGGCAGCCGGATCAGGGAGAATGGCGAAACCGGCTATTTCGTGAAGGACAATGGCGTGGGCTTCGACGAGCGGTATGCCCACAAGCTTTTCGGGGCGTTCCAGAGGCTGCACAACCAACTGGAGTTTCCCGGCACGGGCATCGGGTTGGCGACGGTGCAGCGGATCGTGAAGCGGCACGAGGGTGAGGTTTTTGCGAAAAGCGTGATTAATCATGGCGCGACGTTTGAATTTACGTTAGCAGCGAGGGTCTCAGAAATTCCCCCATGAAGAACAAGATCATATTGCTGGTAGAGGACAATCCGGACGACGAGGAACTCACCTTGATGGCCTTGGAGAAGAACAACATCCTCAACGAGGTGGTCGTCGCCCGCGACGGCGAGGAGGCGGTGAATTTCCTGCTGGGAAATGGCTCGGGATCGGCCTCGGACCGGAAATTGCTCCCCACGCTGATCCTGCTTGATTTGAAGCTTCCCAAGGTCAGCGGGCTCGAGGTCTTGCAACAAATCCGGGGCAACGAGCGGACCCGGACGCTTCCCGTGGTCATCCTCACCTCGTCAAAGGAGGACAAGGACCTGATGGAAAGCTACTCCCTCGGATGCAACAGCTACGTCCGGAAGCCGGTGAATTTCGCGATGTTCGTGGAGGCGACCCGGCAGCTCGGGCTCTATTGGCTCCTTCTCAACGAACCACCACCCGATCCCGGCTGATTTCATGGAAAGACAACCGCTACGACTGCTCCTTGCGGAAGACTACGACGATGACGCGTTTCTGGTTCTCAACGCCTTGGAAAGGCAGGGATTCGAGGTCAGGTGCACCCGGGTGATGATGGAGGATGAGTTTCGCGAAGCCCTGGCCGCGTCGCGATTCGACATCATCCTTTGCGATTACGTGTTGCCTTCCTTCGATGCGATGAAGGCGTTGGAGATCCTCAAGGAGGATGAAATCGACGTCCCGCTCATCATCGTTTCCGGCACCATCGGTGAATCGGTGGCGGTGGATGCCATGAGGCGTGGCGCGGCGGACTATTTGCTCAAGGACAACCTGATCCGGCTCGGTGCGGCGGTGTCGCGTGAACTGCGCGAGGCGGAAACCCGTCGGCAGAAGCGCCTTTTCGACAGTTTCGCCCATGGCCAGACCGAGGTGCTGGAAATGATTCTCAACCGTGTGCCGCTGACCGTCATTCTTGAGCGGATCATCGAGCGGGTGGAAATCCTGTCTCCCGGGGACATGGCCTGCTCGATCCTGTTGGCCAATGCCGAGGGGACGCACCTGAACTTCGGGGCCGGACCCTCGCTACCGCCTGAGTTTGCCCTGGCGATGAAGGAGATTCCCATTCTTCCGGGTGTCGGATCGTGTGGGACTGCTGCGGCACTCGGGAAAAACGTGGTGGTGGAGGACATCCAGACCCATCCGGATTGGGCGAACTCCCGTGAAATGGCGGAGCGAAGCGGGCTTCACGCGGGTTGGTCGGTTCCCGTGTTTGCCTCGGATCGGAGGGTGCTTGGCACGATCAGCGGATATCACCGCGAGATCCGCACTCCCACGCCTGAGGAAATTCGGTGGGTGGAATCCGCGAGCAAGCTGGTGAGTCTCGCGATCGAGCGCGGCCGGGCAGCGGAGAAGTTGCGGCAGAGCGAAACGCTTTTCCGAATCGCCAGTGAAAGCGCGCGGATCGGCGGCTGGACGGTTGATTTTCCCGACTACCGCCTCACCTGGTCGGATCAGGTTTGCGACATCCACGGCATGCCGTTAGGCACGCTTCCGACCATCGAGCAGGCGGTTGAGTTTTACGCTCCCGAGTGGCGCGACAGGATCAGGACCGTGTTTGGAAAATGCCGTGATGAGGGGACTCCCTTTGATGAAATCCTGCAGATCATCGCCGCAAACGGCAGCAGGGTCTGGGTGCGCGCGATCGGCGAGGCCATCCGCAACGACAAGGGCGAGGTCATCCGCATCCAGGGTGCCTTCCAGGACATCACCCATCGGAAACAGGCGGAAGAGGCGGAAGAGGCCAAGCGCTCCAACGAGATTCGTTACCTCCGCCAGCGGAACGCGCTGATCTCGCTCAATGGACTCATCCCGTCGAGCAATCCGGATCTGATAGGTGCGCTGTGCCAGATCACCGAGGTCGCCGCGCGAACCCTGGATGTTGCCAAGGTGAGTGTCTGGAGGTTCACGGATGATGGAAAACTCATCGAGTGTGTGGACCAGTTCGATCTTGAGTCCGGTGTTCATGATTCCGGCGATACCCTGGAGGCCGCTGCCTATGCCGAATATTTTGCCGCGCTCGCCCGGATGGAACTCATCGCCGCGGACGATGCCCACAACGATTCCAACACCCGGGAGTTGTCCGAAAGCTACCTCAAGCCTAACGGGATTTCCTCCACCCTTGATGTCCCGATCCGCTTTGGAAACGGCGCGAGCCATTTCCTTTGCAACGAGCATACCGGCCCCATGCGGCATTGGACCTCGGACGAGAAAACCTTCGCCATCGCCATTGCCAACCTCGTCTCACTCGCCCTGGAAAGCAACGAGCGGGCCCGCGCCCAGAACGAGGTTTTGCAAAGCCACCAGCTTTTCCAATCCGTGGCTGCGGCGACCAACGACACCATCTGGGACTGGAACCTCGAGAACAATGCCTACTGGTGGTACGACGGCCATGCCAACTTCTATGGTGGAGCCGAACCGGATGGTGCCAACCATGTCGATGTCTGGACCCGCAGGATCCATCAGGATGATCGCGACCGGGTGGTCAACGGGATCCAGACCGCGATCAGGAATGGGGAAACGAACTGGACCGATGAATACAGGTTCATCCATGGCGACGGACAGGTCGCCCATGTGAGGGACAGGGGACAGGTCTTGCGCGATGCGTCCGGCAAGGCCATCCGGATGGTCGGAGGGATGACCGATCTAACTGAACAAAAGGCGGCGGAGGTCGAGTTGATGAATTCCCACCGGGCGCTGCTCATGCTCAGCTCCTGCAACGAGATGCTGGTGCGGGCGTCATCGGAGGCCGAGTTGCTCACGGAAGCCTGCCGTCTGGCGGTGGAGATCGGTGGCTACCGGATGGCATGGGTCGGATACGCCATCGAGGATGAGTTGCAGCGCGTCATTCCAATGGCCCATGCGGGGGAGGAACTCGGCTATCTATCCGATATCGAGATCTATTGGTCGGAGGATCGCCCGACGGGCAGGGGACCCGCAGGTAAGGTCATCCGGACGGGTGAGAGTATCGCCATCGGGGATCTGCTCGCCGAGGCCTCGTTTGCCTCATGGGCGGAATTCGCAGCGAAAAGAGGCTACCGGAGCATCGTGTGTCTCCCCTTGAGAAACAGCCGCCGCGTCTTCGGCGTTCTCTGTCTCTACGGTGCCAGGGTGCACCTTGCCGGAGCCGACGAGATGAAGATGCTTCGCGAGATGTCCATCGACCTTGCGTTCGGCATCGAGAACATCCGCAGCCGCGAGGAACGGCAACGGACGCAGGAGGTTGTCGTGAAGGTTGCCCAAGCCGTCTCAACCGGTGTGGGATCCGAGTTTTTCGACCTCCTCACCCGGAATATGGTGGAGGCCATGGAAGCGCATGGCGGCCTGATCGGGCGGCTGGATCCATCGTCAACCGCCATCGACACCATGTCGTTCTTCTTTGACGGGAAGTTGATGGACAATGTCAGCTACAACCTCGCGGGCACTCCATGTGAGAATGTCGCCGCTGGGGAAATCTGTGTGTTTGAGAGCGGCATTGCCCATTTGTTTCCGAAGGACCACCTGCTTTTGATCTACGGCATCGAGGCATACGCCGGCATTCCGCTATTCCATCGCGATGGCACGGTGGTGGGAATCATGGTGGTCTTTTTTTCCCGTCCGCTCAAGGAGACGTCCCTGGTGAAATCCACGTTGCGGATCTTCGCCGCGCGCGCCGCTTCAGAACTCGACCGGCAGCAGGCGGAGGCACGCATTCGCGAACAGGCATCTCTGCTCGACAAGGCCCGTGATGCGATCCTGGTCTGCGGGCTCGATCACAGGATCACCTACTGGAACAAAAGCGCCGAGCGGCTCTATGGATGGTCTGCGGAGGAAGTCATCGGGAAAGAGGTTCACAAGGTTCTCTATCAGGACGCGTCCGCCTATGCGAAAGCCCACGAACAAACCCTCGTGAAGGGCGAGTGGATGGGTGAAATACCACAAGTGGACAAGTCGGGCCGGGAACTCGTGATCGAAGGCCGCTGGACCCTCGTTCGCAATGATCAGGGAGAACCCGAAAGCGTCCTCGTCCTCAATACCGACATCTCGGAACAGCGGAAGCTGGAACAACAGTTTCTCCGTGCCCAGCGCATCGAGAGCATCGGAACCCTCGCGGGTGGCATCGCTCACGATTTGAACAACATCCTCGCGCCGATCTCGATGGCCATCGAGTTGCTGAGGATGCGTGTGACCGATTACCGCTCCACCGAACTCCTCGACACGATGGCCAGCAGTGCCAAACGCGGCGCCGACATGGTCGGGCAAGTCCTGTCGTATGCCCGTGGGATGGAAGGTCATCATGTGGAGGTGCATCCTCTGCAGATCATCCGGGAAATCGAAGGAATCATGCGGGATACCTTCCTCCGCCAGACCGAGATCGAGGTCAGCGCCAGCCGGGACCTTTGGGTGATCCTCGGCGATCCCACCCAACTCCATCAGGTCATCCTCAATCTCTGTGTGAACGCGAGGGATGCCGTTTCCGAGGGGGGCAAGATCAGCATCACCGCAGGGAACATCGACATCGGTGCCGACTTCGTGTCGGCAGGCCCGGACGTCGTGCCGGGTCCCCATGTGTTCATCCAGGTCGAGGACTCGGGCGTCGGCATTCCCCCGGAAATCATGGAGCGGATTTTCGATCCCTTCTTCACGACCAAGTCCATCGGCAAGGGAACCGGACTCGGGCTCTCCACGTCGATGGCCATCGTCAAGAGCCACGGAGGATTCATCCGGGCGATCAGCAAACCGGGAGAGGGAAGCTGCTTCAGGGTCTATCTGCCTGCATGTCGGGATGCTCTGGAAGAACTGCCTCCGGTTGAAACGCTGGATCTGCCCCGGGGCAATGGCGAGACCATCCTTGTCGTCGATGATGAGGAGGCCATCCGCAACGTCACCCGCAAGACGCTAGAGGCGTTCGGCTACAAGGTGATGCTCGCCGCGAGCGGGGAAGAGGCCTTGTCCGTTTTCAGCGCGCACCGTTTCGAGATCGACCTCGTGATCACCGACATGATGATGCCGGGCATGGACGGGCTTTCCACCATCGAACAACTCAGGGAAATCGACGGTTCTGTTAGGTTGGTCGCCGCTTCCGGTATTCACTCGAACAGGGATGTTGTCGGGGCAGCCGGATACGGTGTCGCGAATTTCCTCCAGAAACCCTACACCGCCGAGACCCTCCTCAAGTGCTTGAGCGGGGTTCTCAGCACCACCCCCACCATCGGGTGATCCGTTAGCCTTTCAAACTTGCACCTTGGTTCCGCTCACGCAAAGCTATCCCCGCTTCAATTTCCCCCCCGAAGTTGCTGATGCCCATCAATCCAGTAATCACGCCGAATCTCCTCATCATCGACGATGATGAGACCATTCAACGGCTTCTCGTCATCGCCGCCCAGGATCTGGGCTGGCGGCCGGTCGCCGCAGCATCCGGTGCCGAGGGCATCGGGTTGCTGGGTGCGGACATCGAGGCGGTGATTCTCGACCACGGACTTCCCGGGATGAATGGCTTGCAGACGCTCGCCAAGATCCGTGAGAAATCCTCCGATTTGCCTGTCATCATGTTGACCGGACTGAACGATGCGGAGACGGCCGTCCAGGCCTTGCGTGCCGGGGCGGACGACTACCTGACCAAGCCCTTCGAGCTGAAACGTCTTTTCGACCTCCTCCGCCAGGCCCGCATCAATCGCAAGAAACCTTCGGAGCCCACGAGGGAGCGGCGCAAGGTCATTCCCAAGGTCGCCCTCCACAGCGAGAATCCCCAGCTTCGGCAGCTTCTCGGCCACATGACCAAGGCGGCCAAGCTGGATTCCAACATCCTTCTAACCGGTGAAAGCGGCACCGGGAAATCCTTCTTCGCCCGCGAGATCCACCGCTTGAGCCCACGGGTCGATGAGGAGTTCATCACCGTCAGTTGCCCGGCATTGCCGCGGGAACTTCTCGAGTCCGAGCTTTTCGGCCACGAGAAGGGATCCTTCACCGGAGCCACCGCATCCCGCGCCGGGCGCTTCGAACAGGCTTCCAAGGGCACCTTGTTTCTCGATGAAATCGGCGACCTGCCGTCCAGCCTCCAGCCCAAGCTCCTCAACGTGCTTCAGGACCGCGAATTCTTCCGCGTCGGTGGCAGCAAGGTTCTCAAGACGGACGCGCGAGTCATCGCGGCGACCAACGTCGATCTTCGCCGGCGGGTCGAGGAAGGAACCTTCAGGGAAGATCTCTACTACCGGTTGAACATCATCGAACTCCGTATTCCTGCCTTGCGGGAACGCAAGGAGGATATTCCCGCCATCACCAACACGATCCTCCGGCAGATCGCGGCCCGGCGCGGAACGGAATGCTGGGATCTATCGGCAGGCGCCAAGGAAATCCTTCGGGAATTTCCGTGGCCGGGAAATGTCCGTCAGTTGGAAAACATCCTTGAGCGTGTCACCGCTTTCTCGGAGGAGTCCGTGCTCCAGTCGGAGGATTTCCTCATGCTGCTAGGTGGCCAGGGCGAGACCCACCGGGATGCCGTAATCCTGACGGACCTCCTGCACAGCAGAGAGGTCGCCGAGACCTCTTTCCATACGATCCAGCGCGATCACCACTGCGCGGGTTCAGCGCCAATGCGCGGATTAGTTCGATGGATTCACGTACTGAAGTGCCCGCGGAAATCACGTCATCTATGATCAGCACTCTGCCCTGCAATGGTGCGCCGACTGTCGTGCCAGCTTCGCCGTGGTCCCTGGCTTCCTTGCGATTGTAGCAATACGGCACGTTGCGACCCTGTTCGGCTAGCGCGATAGCCGTGCCCGTCGCAAGCGGGATGCCCTTGTAGGCTGGGCCATAAATCATGTCGAAAGGCAGCTCGGAGGCCAAAGGTATTTTCCGCATCTCCCAAAGCGCCGCAAAAGGCAGTCCGTGGCGTGTTTCTTCTGGGCGCAATGTGGGGACTGGTACCTGCGTTGCTCTATCCTCATGCGGATTTTCAGTCAAAGATCACTATCATAGCCATTATTGGCGGCATTTTGGGTGGTGGCGCAATGTCGCTCTATGTGGTTCCACGGGCATTGTTCACGTTTTTGGGTGCTGTTTGCATCGGAACAGCGATTGGTCTTTTCAGGGCTGGTCAAACCCTTGACCTTGGACTGATTGCACTCTTGAGCTGCTACACCATTGCCTTGATGCGCGCCGGATGGACCCTCGCCATAACTTATGCAGAAAGTGTATTGTCTACCATCGAACTCAAGGAAAAGTCGGAAACCATCAGCCTGCTTCTCAGGGATTTTTCCGAGAATGCCAGTGACTGGCATTCTCGGAAAAATCCCTGAGAAGCAGGCTGATGGTTTCCCGACTTTTTCCTTGAGTTCGATGGTTGACAATACACTTTCTGCATAAGTGATAGCAAGAGTCATATCCGGCGCCGCATCAAGGCAATGGTGTAGCAGCTCAAGAGTGCAATCAGTCCAAGGTCAAGGGTTTGACCACCCTGAAACTGTCCGATGCAAACAGCACCCAAAAACGTGAACAATGCCCGTGGAACCACGTAGAGCGACATTCGCCGCCGCCCAAATGCCGCCAATAATGGCTATGATAGTGATCTTTGACTGAAAATCCGCATGAGGATGAGGCGACGCAGGGTGCCAGTTGCCCACATTGCGCCCAGAAGAAACACGCCACGGACTGCCTTTTGCGGCGCTTTGGGAGATGCGGAAAATACCTTTTCACCTCCCGAGCTGCCTTTCGACATGATTTATGGCCCAGCCTACAAGGGCATCCCGCTTGCGACAGGCACGGCTATCGCGCTAGCCGAACAGGGTCACAACGTGCCGTATTGCTACAATCGCAAGAGGAAGCCAAGGACCACGGCGAAGGTGGCACCGTCGGCGCGCCAATTTGCAGGGCAGAGTGCTGATCATAGATGACGTGATTTCCGCGGGGCACTTGCACTACGTGAATCCATCGAACTAATCCGCATCAGGCGCTCGAAGCCCTCGCCATGGTAATAGCACTGGATGGTATGGAAAGAGGTCTCGGCGACCTCTCTGCTGTGCAGGAGGTCCGTCAGGATTACGGCATCCCGGTGGGTCTCGCCCTGGC
>CAWENZ010000007.1:0-194844 GCA_963810445.1 uncultured Verrucomicrobiae bacterium
AGGCCTCCTTGATGAAGAAGATGAAGTTGCGGCGCTGTTCGGGATCAAGGTTGGGAGCGGCATCGCCGCTGTATTCCCAAGTCTGTTCCTTGAGCATGAGGGCGGCAATCTCGCGCCATCGTTCCGGCAGCGGCTTGCGTGCCCGGTTAGGTGCGATGGTGAGATCCACGATCTCGCGGAGCAATTGCGATGACTCCCTTGCGATCCTGCTGATGTCGTTGAAACTATCTAACGAATTCTTCGTGGGAGCGATTTCCGCAAGCAACGAAATGGTGGCAAGGTTCGAGCCGACCTCGTCGTGGAGATCGCTGGAGATGCGGCGACGCAGCTCCCGGATATGGCGACGGCCGCTCTGGCGCATGCGGATGAGCCAGATCGCCAGGCCGATGATGGCAGCGCCAAGGGTGGAAATCAGGGCGGTCAAGGTCCAGATCCGGGTGCGTTCGAGGATGGAGATTTGTTCGGAGAGAAGTGCGCGACGTTCCAAAGAAAGATCAAACCTGCGTGAGAGATCCTCGACCCAGCGGCGCAACGGGATCAGGCGTCCGGTGGATGAAAAGCCGTCGGTGAGACCTTGCGAGCTCCAGACCCGCGAGGAGTCGTGAGGTCGCGACGGAGCGAGATCCGGGGTTGTCACTTTTTTCCCGAGCGCGAGATTCGGCCTGACCATCCAGCACTTCCAGTTCGGAGATCAGGGTGCGGGGCGCGGTAAGCTTGTCGGGCTGGGCCTGCCTGGTGACGGCGAGCCTAACAAATCGGGCCGACACCACGGGGAAATGAAGTGTCACGGGATTGTATCCCGGATTGACAAAGTCCTCGCCGTCCCGATCCAGAATGGTGAACCATGAATCGTTCCCGGCGGTGTCCGAAGCCTCAATTCGAAATCCAACCGGAAATCCGAACCCGGGTCCCTTTACGGGCGAATCGCCGCGGGCCGCGATGATTCGGACTCCGTCAAAACGATGTTTCTCACCAAGATCGATGACGGCCCACGTTAGTGACCGGTTGACTTCCGCAAGATCCGCATGCCAACCGAGGCTTGAGCCCTTGGGAGGGATCTCTGGCGGACCAAGCGGAGATTGCCCGTCCACGAGGTATCGGAGATTCCATCCGACTTCGGCATCAATGCTGTAATTGGCGGTCAAGTGCCCATCAGGGGCGATATTCGATTCCCCGCGGAAAATCATGATCTCCGAGAGTGAGAAAAAGCGGACGTGCTTGCCCGGAAGCTTGGGAAGATTGACCGGAACAAAACGCACTGAGGTGACCTCCGTGGGTGGGATTCGGAGAAACACCGGGTCGCCGCGGCGAAAATCAAGGTGACTGTCTTTCATTTCGGCAATCACCACCGGTTGCGTTCCTCCTGGAAGCATCGCCTCGACGCGGAGGCTTGCCGGGAATCCATAGTTCGACATATCTCCGCTCTGGGTGGTGAGCCGGGTGGGTATCGCCGCAATGCCATCCATGAGTTGCGGTGTGTCCCAGGTGATGGTGAACCAGTTGCTTTCCGAGTCCCCGGTGAAATCGGAATGAAAGCCGTGGGTCCCGAGCGAATCGAGGTCGGCCACGGTGGGCAGGACTTTCATTTCGGAGGAAATTTCCGAAAGCCTGCGCTCAACGACCGGAAGACGGGAACTCAGCCGGTCGGCAAGCCAGGTTTCCCACCCGGCACCCCGCGCCATTGGCGAACCCACGGCCATGACGGCACACAGGCAACAAGTCCGGGGAAAACGAACGAATCGCCTGCTGCGTCGCGCCAGTTCATTCATCGCCCGTTCCATGGGAAGGCAAGATGAGTCGTTCCGGATAGGCGGGCAATCACTCATTCTCGGGATCCCGTATTCACGGGAGGCGGCCGCCTTCGACACGGGGAACGTGGGATCTAGCCAGCTACTGCTGCTCGACGCGGAAGAACGCCTTGCCCGAGTTGCGGAGTTCGGGCGGGAAATCAAAGGTGTGGCTGGTGGTTTCACCTTGCGAGACGACGCGGGTGGCTGCGGGATAGGGGAAGGTAGTTAGATCGTGCGAGCCGGTGATCTGATAGAAATATCCCGGCGAGGATGCCCAGCTCATGCTGCCCGAGTTGGTCGCGGGGGAGAAGGACGAGGTCTTGATCTTCAGGTCGTTCCTGAAGATGGCCAGCACGCGGGTGGAGAAACTAGTGTAGGAGTTGTAGGTGCCGTTGAACCAGATGACCGCCTGGTCGTCGCCATGGTTTTCCGGGATGATGGGGCGCAGATTGTCGGCCTCCGAGTCCGTGGTGACGGCCGTCCAGGTGAAGGTCAGTCCGCCGTCGCTGGTGATTCCCTGATAGATCTCGAAGCGCGCGTTGGTGTTGAGAGGCACGTCGGCGACATTGGCGGGATTGAGGGTGAGGTCGAATGGCTTCGCTGCGTTGGAGGAGATATAGATGATGTTCGGGTTCTCGGGATCAATGCACATGCCGCCACCGTAGTCGGACTCCGCCGCGTAGATGCCGCGGCCGGCCTTGGCGATGAAGTGTTTCTGCCAGGCGGTGCCGGTCCAGCGGGCGTAGTAGTAATAGATCCGCGAGGTGGACCAGGTGGCGTCCGTGCCGACCTGCACCTGGAAGACGCAGACGGGATTTCCGTCCTTGCCGTAGTGGATGTCCCAGGTCCAGCCGCGGGCGTTGGGGATCCAGTCGTCGGGGCCTTGCCCGGCACCCCACGAGGCTGCGGAGAACGGATAGATGACGGAACCTCGCTGGCTGGGGCCGTTTCCGTGCTCAAGCGGGAGGTTGGCGAAGGAGTCGATGAGCGAGTTGTCGGTCCGGTGGAAATTTCCGCCCTTGTAATACATGTGATAGACGGAGTTGTCCACGTCGCGGGGATGGCCGTCGGTGTAGATCAGGTCAACCCGGTCGGTCCGGTTGGAACAGTAGCGGGGATAGGGGCGGACATTGCCGGTGCCGACATCGACGAACCGGACGGAGGTCCAGCTTGTCCCGAGGTTGTCCGGGTAGCTGATGGTGGGATTGAAATTGATGTTGCGGTGGAAGTTGTAGATCCGGTTCGCCTCCGCACTGAGGAGGTAGGTGTTGTTTGCTGTCACCCAGCGGCTGGATGATTTCGGGTCCCCAGTCGGCATTCGAGGATGGCAGGGTGACCAGCGAGGTGCGCTGATAGAACTGCGATCCGCCAAGGTGCTTCGCATAGAGGATCATCAGCTTGCCGTCCGGCAGCACGGTGATGGACGGGTTGTTGTGGTCGTCCTGCTGCTGCGACGTGCCGGTGCTGATGATCATGTGGAAGGTCTCGTTGGTCGCGGAATTGTAGCGGGTGACGCCATATTGGCCGTTGCCCTTGAAGTAACCGACGAAGAGCGAGCCCTGATGGAAGATGGCGCGCTCGTCATTGAACCAGGTCCACGCCCCGTCGGGAGCGATTTCCAAGGAGTTGCCAGGAAGCGCCGGAATGGATTGGGCGTCCAGCGGATCGGATCCGGAAGCGATCTCCAACGCATCGTTGTAGGTGTCACCATCGGTGTCGGCGATGTAGAGGTTGGTGCCGTGGGTGGCTTCATCGCCGTTGGTGAGTCCGTCTCCATCCTCGTCGTTGGCGGGGTTGAGTGGCAGTGCGAATTTGTAGCCGATGCCATCATACCAGGTTCGCTTGTCGTGCGAGACAAGGGCCAGGTCATCGATGTAAACGGAGAGATTTCCGCTGCCGTCGCTGGTGGCGGTTCCAAGCGGTGCCTGGCGGAGATTGCGGTCACCTTCAACCGTTAGTGGCGTCGTCACAAAGGTGGTCCCTGCGGCCAGCGGGGCGATGGAGGCGTGGTGAATTCCTATCAAGTCAACGACCTCGGCGAGTTCGAGGACCGCGTCTGGTATTACACCCAAGCCCTCGAAGACACCCCGGAGCAGCGCGCCTTCATGCGGCTCAAATTCGCGACACCGTGAGCAGGGCGGATCATCTGATATACGCCTGGCAACTGCCTGGGATGGGATTGGTTTAGGATTTTTCGCGTTTCTTCATGGACCGGTGACACCTCCCGGAAACAAGAAGCGGCAAACTCCGATTCGACGTGGTCCATGGTTCGCCGATCCAAGGCGGTTAACCTAAGACCCGAAATGAGATTGAACAGGAGGTAAGGGAGGAAACAGAGGATCAAAGGCTTGTATTAGAATTTTGAAACCGCTCTCCAACACCTTTTGAGAGAATCGAGGGATGTTTATCACCCATTCATTCTCCGTTTCCTCGCCTTCCTCCTGTGGATCCATTTTTCCTTCCAGGGTTAACCTCTCGAGCATGGGCATTCCATCGATACGGCGGACAGATTCCGCCTCTTCTTCGGACTTCTTGTTTCGGCAATTGGCTTTGGATAAAATCTAGCGGAAGAAGCGGCCAAGGCTGTGATCCCATCATGCCGCTGCCACCTGATCACGGGATCTCACCGAGGAGCCAGCGGAAGGACTTGGTCATGACGGATGGCGGCGCGACCTGATGGCCACCTTCGAAGACCTGGATAGAGATTTCAGAGCCGCTTTTTTGGATGATTGGAATGTCGTTGGTGTTGGTGTTTCTGCCGTAATCCCTGTCACCATTCAGGAACACAACCCGCATTTTCGGATAGGGCAGATCCCACCATTTCTTATCACCGACCCAACCGCAGTTGGAATAGATCCCGGCCCACGGACGGGAGATTTGAGCCGAGTAGTGGAAGGCCCGCCAAGCCCCGCCGGAGACGCCTCCCATGAAAATCCGGTTAGGATCGTGCGGCACGACCTGCTCGATCTGGGGTAGCAATTCCTTGAAGCGCTCCAGATAGCCGTCCTCGATCTCGGGAGTATCGTCGGAGTTTTGGAAGGTCTCGCACGAAACGAGTGTCATCTTCACCGCATCGGCAGCTTCGACATAGCGGAGGATGTCGCGGTGTCCGTTGCCTCCCGGGTGGAATAGGATCATCATGGGCGTTCGCGCGTCGGGAGCCAGTCCCGAGGGATGATAGATGGAGTATTCCGTGGTGAACTTGCCGATGCCGACCTTTTTCTCGATGGTGCCGCCGAGCTTCTTCACCAGGGCCTCCATCTCCTCCTTGTATTCCACCCACTGGAGCAACCACGCCTTGTCGATGGTGGAGAGCTCGTCCCGCTTGAACTTGATGACGGTTTTGTCTTCCTTGCGCAGCGACAGTTCGCCTGTCTCCTCGTTGTATCCGATCAACTCCGCGCGGAGGGGAGAGCCTTCGGCGGAATTCCAGTTCCGCATGTCGCTGTTGGCCATGGCGAGCGGCAGGGTGGCGAGCATGAGGACGGCGATGGTGGTGTGAATTTTCATGATTTCGTGCTTCTGAAAGCGAGGTGTGTTAGGTGGTTTTTTGCTCTAACAGTCTTATCGCGGCCCCTCATCCGGCGGACGCAGGGAGTCATGCTCTGTTTGAATTTCAGGAAAATGGGTGTGAAAGGCGGGTGCCGGGAGTCCCTCTGCGTTCATCAGGTTGGGTTGGGCAATCTGTGACCAGGCGAAGCGCACCTGAGTGGGGTTTGCAATATTCGAACCCGTCAGGATGATGGATTTTCCATCGGGGGATATTTCAGCAGCCGCCGGCTGGAAATTGCCGTCGGCGGCTGCAATTTCAAAGAGGGATGGAGCGTTGCCATCGCGGGTTTTCAGGCCGCTGCCGACATGGTCAAAACGGATGACGGCCCGCTGGCCTTCTATCGTGAGTCCCTTGTATAGCGGACCTGATTTGACAAGTCGGGGTCGTTCGTACGTATCGGCGAGCGCCCAGAGCGCCAACCGGTGGCCAACGTCGGATTTGATAGGCGGGTGGATGTCATTGATGGTGGCGATGTCGTTGGTCACGGCCATGCCGGTGTGCGGAATCCGCAATGCCTGTTGTTGAGCCCACCAGATGCGGGGCAGTTGTCCGACAAGGTCTTCCTGATAGGTGAAGGGAGCGAGCTGCGCGTAAAGGAAAGGCGCTTCAGGGTTTTTGAACCGCTTCCTCCAGCCATGGATCAGGACCTTCATCTTGGTGGTGTATGCCAGCCCGTCGCCATTGTTGGATTCCCCCTGATACCAGATGAATCCACGCAGGGCATAAGGAGCCAGCGGGTGGATCATCGCCTGATAGAGGCCGGTGTCCCCCTGGGGTCCAATCTTGAGACCGGAGGTGGCAGCGGTCGTCTGGCCGCTTGTTGTTGAGGCTGTCATCTCCGTCAAGCGGGCATGACGGTATCGTTGCAGCGGGGCCAGTTCGGGCATTTCATCAAATCCCTCTTCCGCCCACCAGGGTTCGATCCGGGATCCGGACCACGAACTGTGGATGATGCCGATCGGCACCTTGAGTTCTTCGGCGAGTTTCTTGCCGAAGAAATACCCGACCGCTGAGAATTTCCCGACGTTTTGCAGTGTCGCGGCCTGCCATTGGCCTTCCAAGGTCTCCTGCCGGTCGGGAGAAGTTTTGTGCGGCACCGTGAACATGTGCAACAACGGAACCTCTGCTGATCTGGCAATTTCCCGGTCTGCTTCGCATGTCTGGTCGATGGTAAACTCCATGTTCGACTGACCGCTGGCCAGCCAGACCTCGCCGACAAGCACCGGATCGATTTTGCCCACCACCTCGTCGTTGAGGTAAATGTAGAAGGCGATCCCATTGTCCGGTGAGGCGGGCATCGGGTCGAGAGTGAGCATCCAGCGGCCGGATGAATCCGCGGTGGCGGATTTCTTCTGAGCCTTGATGTCGCCGTTGGCAATGATGTTAATGGTGACCTTGTCGCCGGGATCGGCCGATCCCCAGACGGGCACATGCTGGTTCCTCTGGAGAATCATGCCACTCTGGAAAATTGGGGCGAGTTCGATTTTTGCGCGGAGTGGCAGCAGGAAAAGCAGCCAGAGGCCAAGGTGGCGGATAGGGTTCATCATGGGTGGTCGGGTGCCGGTGGTTCTTCTACCGCGGGAAGCTGTTGAAACGATCAGTTTGCCAGATCTTGATTTGATACCAAGTCATCCGCCGGAATCCTATTTGAATTCCGCGATGAGTTTTCGGGTGGAACTTGCCTTGAAGGAGTATTTCAAATTCTTGCTAACGGTTTTTCCATTTTCCGTCCACCTGATGAACTTGGCACCCTTGGCGGGTGTTGCGACGAGGGTGACCTTCTTGCCATCCTCGTATTTTCCGGCACCCTTGACCTTGCCTTTTCCCTTGATGGAAACCGTGATCTTGTAGGTGGCGGCGATCGGGTCCAGCAGAACCGGATAGACACCCTTGCTGAAGATTCCGGTCGCGAGGATCTGACCATCGCGGTTGATATCGATTGCCGATGTCAACACCACGCCGCTGTTTGCCGGAATCAGGTCGTTGAGGTCCCTCATCACGGTTTTTTGATAGATGAACGCGTGCCTCGCGGTCGTCAGCTTGTTGAATTGGGAGGAGCCCACGATGATCCCCGAGACATTGACCGCCGCCGCGCTGCTGGTCCTGCCGCCCAAGGTGCCGAGATCCAGGGGAGAATTGCCGGGGATGAAGATCGCGGCATGGCTTTCAAAGCCGGCTGTTTCCGCGTAGCCCACGATGCGGCCGGTGGCATTGATGGCCAGGGCGGCGCTGTTGTTGCCGCCTAACGTGCCAAGATCGATATTTCCCTTTTTGTCAAACAAGGCCGCATGGGTGAATCCATCCGCATTCTGTGCTGATCCAACGATGGTCCCTGCGGAGTTGATCCCCGTGGCTCCGCTGGTCGGGCCGCCGAGGGTTCCGAGATCGGTATTCCCTGATCCGCTTCCGCTGAAAAGGGTGGCATGATAGATTCCCCCCGCGGTTTCAGCCGAACCCACGATATCCCCATCATCATTGATGCAGGTGGCGGAGCTTTGATAGGTTGGTTCAGCATCGTCGAGGGTTCCCAAATCGGTGATCACGTTGCGGACACCGCTGAAGAGAGCCGCGCGGGATATCCCGCTCGCCAGTGTTGCGGTGCCCACCACGGCGTTGACGGCATTGACATCACCGGCAGTGCTGCTGGTTCCAGTTAGAACGCCGAGATCGATGTTGCCCTTGCCATTGTCGCGATAGAGGCTTGCGTGTGTCCGGTTCGTGCTGGCATAAGTGGTGCTGCTTGCGATGGATCCCGCGTCGTTGATCGCGACCGGCCCATGGAAATCCTTGGTTCCGAGCAAGGTATCCAATCTGATGACGCGGTAGGTTTCCGCCCGGAGCGGGTTGCTGAAAATGACAAGAACGGTGACGAGCGTGACCAGGATGGATTTCATGTGAGGAAGGGGAGGGGAGAGTCGGTCGCACGGTCCACTTTTGTGGACCCGCTGAACTACCCTTTGAAATATGGCTTTCCGTATATCCCGACAAGCTCAATCCATTGTGCCGCCAAGGCACCAGTTGCGGCGGTTAGAGAGAATCCTTTCCGACGCTTCTCATTCTGCCCGCCCTTGACCCCGGCCGCCGAAATCCCTAAATGTATTTATCCATGAGAGCCATTTTATTGCTAGCCGCCGGCATGTTTTCCACCCTCCCGTGGCTCCACGCCGAGGATGCCGCCCTTCTCGCCATCCCCGGCAAGGTCATTTACGAAAGCAAGCTCGACCAGGCTCCAGCCGCTCCGTGGAAGTCCGCGAAGGGGAAATGGGAGCTGGCGAATGGTGTCCTGCGCGGCTCCGAGCTGGAGTCCGACCAACATGGTGCGGTGACCCGCCTGCCGGACAAGTTGCAGGATTTCGTCATCGAGTATGAGGTCCGCCTCGACGGGGCCCGCGTCACGAGCCTTTCGATCAATGGGGTCAAGGACCACATGGCGCGCATCCTGATCACCCCGAAAATGGTGACGATCCAGCGGGATGACAACGATCACGAGGGCCCCGACAAGTCGGTCGTGTTCGCCCGCTTCGCTGCCGACCTCGGCGACGGATGGCACAAGGTGCGCATGGAGATGGTGGGCGACAAGATGCTTGGAAAAGTCGATGACCTCGTCGCTTGGGGAGCCAGCGACTTGTTCAAGAACCCCAAGCAGTCCCCTGGCTTCACGGTGGGTGGCGCGTCGGCCGAGTTCCGCAATCTAACGATCCGCGAGACCGTCTTGAATCCTGAATGGGAAACAGTGCGGGAGAAACTCCCGGCCCCCGGCTCGAGGATCGCCGGCCCCGCGAAGCCGGGGAAGAAGGCGAAGAAGAGGCCGACGAAATAGGGCCGGTGATCAACGGGAGGATTCAAACGCGCCGAGATCCGGTGCCTTGCCCTTGAATGGCAGGCCGACGTTCACGCCCTTGTCGATCGCGGGATTGCCCGGCTTCAGGTGCAGGAGGGAAATCTCCGGCAGGTTGCCGTTAGGCTGGCGCGGTTTCGTGAGTTCCGACAGGTCGAGACTCTTGAAATCACCGTCCTTGAGTTTCATCCCGAGGTCGAAGGAGTTTGCCACCATTTCGCACTTCGACGTGTCCACGTTGGAGACCTCGGCGCGGCCTCCCTTGTAGCTGAGATTGTTCTTCAGGAGATGATCGTATCCCGGGACATCACGGGTGTTGGTGGCGTCACGGTTGAGCAGGTTGAAATTGACACTGTTGAGGTAGGCGCTGTTGTTCAGCATGTCGATGCCACCCGGCTGGTGGTTGGCGTAGAAACCGGATGCGCCGTTGCGCACCGCCAGCGAGTTCCGGATGACGTGGCGTGGAATCTTCGGTGGAAGCTCGTCCGCGGTCCAGGATCCGTAACCGCCCAGCTTGAAGCCGTTCGCATCGCCAAGACGTTTGAAGTCGGGGTCATAGCCGTTGTAGAAAGCCCAACAGTGATCGATCAGGATGGGGTAATTCGTGGTGATCAGGTCAAAGCCGTCGTCGCTGTTGAACCACGCGCGGCAGCCGCGGAAAACATTCCCGGTGCCATCCTGCCGGACATGGAACCCGAATCCATCGACATTTCCACCCTTCTTGTTCTCGGACGTGTGGTCATGGTTCCGGTAGGCGTCGCAATTCAGGACGAGATTGTTAGATCCGCGTCCCAACCAGAACCCGATGGCTTGCCCGTCGTGCATCTCCAGTTGCTCGTAGATGTTGTTGTCGCCCTCATTGTCGAAACAAATGGACTGCGTGTGGCCGGTCAACGTCACCTGCACGCCAATCACTGACAGGCCCTTGAAGTGCAGCCAGGACCCGTTGATGTGAAAGGCGGTGACGCGGCTTCCTTTCGGCTTCACTTCCGAGAAATCGAACACCGGCCTTTCGTTCTGATAGGCGAAATAATTGATCGGCTTGCCGCTCCGGCCACTCTTGTCCAGCAGGATCACATGGGCGCGGCCCCGCTGGTTCCAGGCGATCCGGGCATCGGTCATCCTGTAGGTGCCGCCATGGATGAAAACCGTATCACCCGGCTCGGCGGACTTCTGCGCCCGCTGGACGGTGGCAAAGGGCTTCGCGGCGGAACCGCCCATCGAGTCGTTGCCATCCGTCGCCACGTGGAACTCTCTTGCGGACAGGCAGTCGGCCGCGAGAAAGGCGATCGCCACCATGAAGTTGAGTTGTTTGATGTGGGCGGTTGGAATCATGCTGGATCTGATCGGGTGATGCATTGAAAATGGAAGTGCAGCCCCACTCCCACAACCCCCATATTCGGGTTAGGGAATTTGGAGATAAAACCAAACGAACAGAAGCTCTGCGCTGAAATTCGAGGCAAAAGTGGCTGGAGCGTCCCGCTCCAGAACGTCGGGGATGCGTCTCGCCTCCAGTCTCCAGGGCCCGGGACGTCCCCGTCGATTTTTCTTGTTAGCCTTTGCCGACGGCCTCGATCACGCCGTCAATGCCTAGCGCCACGCCTTCGCTGCCGAAGTTCAGGACCACCTCGGTCACCCGGCCGCTGCTCAGTTCCACGACCTTCGCGAGCATCGCGGCACCTTCCTCGGGCGTGAGTTCGAGAATCGCGGGGACATTTCCAGGCGTGCCGCCACCCATCGCTGCAACGGCGATCATCGCCTCGTGTTCGCTGCTGTAAACGGTGGTGCGCTGCTTGCCGTCGGTCTCGATGAGTTGTGGCAGGTCGCGACGGTCCGGGTCAGTTAGAAAATACCAGCGGGGCAGGCGGGCGAGGTGGATTTTCAGCCGTCGCCAGATCTCGGGGTGCTGCATCTGGTTTCCCGACTGGATGAAGCGCGCGAAACAGCCTGCGGGGAGCGTGTCCGTGAAATATTCGAGCATCGTCGCGACGGAGGGCAAAGTCTCGCTGAATCCCTTGCCGTCCGTGCCTTGGTTGAAATGCACGGCGACCGGGCCGGATTTTCGCAGGCTGCAGACATACTCCGCGGCAGCCGGGACCGGCAGGGAAAGCACCTTGACCTCGGAACCCGGAATCGCTTGAGCGAAGTGCGCGCGCGCCGCGGTTGCACGGGCCGCGCTCGTGTAGATGAGCACGCAGGAGCGTCCGTCCATCGACGAGCTCACCGGCTGGGGATCGCCCTCAGACGCCTTGTGGGTGATGAAGTGCCATGCCGGAAGAGCGAACACCGCTTTCCAAAGCGCGTCCCAGGTCGGGCGATTGGCAGGGTCCGCGGCCTCGGAGAGCCGGCTGATCGGTTCATCTCCGGGATCGACTGCGGATGAGTCCCAACGCACGGCAGAGGTCGGGCCCTGCTGCGCGGAAACTTGGGGAGGCATTGGAGGCGGTACAACCGCTTGCTCAGCAGGCTTTTTCCCCTTGAAAATGTCGAATAGTCCCATGTTTTTCCTTTCGGTGTCTTGTGAAGCTTGAGTCGGGTGGTTGGCCAACACGAAGAGTCATGCTTCGCAACCACAGGCAAGCGGAAAGCTCCAAGTGCAGCCGCAACAGGGAGATTTTCGATCCAGTCCCGGCGAGCCGGAAGACGATGCTCACGTGACTTTGAGTGCGTGGTGCATGCCCAACAGTCCATGCCCAGGAGTCTCTCTTTCTGAAGTGTTCCACCCCGACTTCGCGATCCGCTCAATCACCAGACGGTCCTTTCAGATGCACAGATCTAACAAAATGCGAACCGATGGTCACTGTTTCTGTTGGAATTCACGGATCTTGGTGTCAATTCTGTTCCTTACCTTTGGATCGGTGATATGCGTGGACCATTCGCGGGCTGCATTGGTATCACCTTGTTGCAAGGATTGTTTCGCGAACGAGGCTGCCAGGAACTGCGACTTGCTAGCAGGCATCGAATTCCAGTTTTCCTGGTACCATTTGTTTGCGTTCTCGAAGTCCCGTTCCATCCAGGCATCCATTGCCCCTTCGAGCCAGAAGCCGGAGAAATCCGATTTCCCGGTTACGAGAGATTCGATGGTCGCCGATGGATTGGAATACACGCTTGCAAGGACGGACTCCTGCTCGGCTGACCAAACGCGTCCTTCCGCCTTGCGTTTGAGATCGGGATCAGCGATGGAGCCGAGAGCCTCCCATGCGGCCGGAAAGTTTTTCTGCGTTCTGTTGGAATCGGCCACGGTGCTGTAGCCGGCGTCGAGTTCCGCCGCGCTGAGTTGTTGGTTGTTCCGAAGCCAATCCAACGATTCCATCGGGTCGCTCGCGGTCCAGTTCCACAATGTCTTCCCCAGAAGTTCTGAAGTCATGAGGCCCTTGTCCTGAAGCAGGCGGATGGCTTCCCTGGCGTTTTGTTTGGCCATTTGCGCGGTCAGGTCTCCAATGAAACCGTCGTCCGCCAGAAGTTGGGAATCTTTCGAATCCAGAAGCACCTCCAAGCACTCGAAAGGCAGGATCTTCGAAATTCTCGCGATATAGATCCGGATCCCTTCGGTCGCTCCGGGGCTCTTGCGGATTGCCTCCAGATCGGCGGCGATTGATTGGTTGGTGCGGCCCTCCCCGGATTCGGATAGGGTTTTCGCGCGGAGTTCGGCCGTGGACGCGAGCAGGTCATTCATCCCGTCGATCTCCAACAGGTTCCCTGAGTTGGGCATCGACAGCAGATCCGTCAGTTCGAGCTTTCCGGCAATTTCGGAGCTGAGTTGGCGCCGCGATTCCCTGGTCAGGGAAAGAAAAAGTTTCACGGCCGTGTCCGGACGCATGTCGGTGCCGGAAATGCCCTGTCGCAAGACCTCGATCCTCATCTTTCCCGTGCCGAGATCCGCTTTGACGGTCTCTACCGTTCTGAGGAAATCCTCGCCACTCTTTCCGGTGAAATAAATCTTCGCCATGACAAGCGCCCGCAGCTCCGCGCTTCTGATGTCCCGTGCCTCCACAAGAAGCTGGCGACGTTGCCCGTCATCCATGGATAGAAGCATCTTCTCCAGGCTCTCCATGTCTTTCGAGGTGAGGTTCCTGACGTTGATCTCTCGTCTGGATTGGACTCTCTGGACACGCGCCTTCTGCTCGGCATGCTTCGCATCCGGCTTTTTGCTGACTGTGACTTCCTTTGATTTCTCGCAAGAAGTGACCATTGCCACCACAAGGATGCAGGATGCGAGAATGTTGGCGGATGCTGACACGATTTCAGTTTTCAATTCCAACAGACGACACGGGAAAGCCGAAAATGGCAAGGTGAAATCTTGTTAGCGCCACGCGCTTGCCTTTGAGTTGACAGGCCGCTGGGAAAGCTGACGGGAGGATTGGAGGGAGAGAAAGTGGCCGTAGGAAGAGTTCAAGTTTGACAGTCGGTCGCTTCCAGCTTGCCGTTAAAACAGGAAGCGATCACGCTGGGCCATGATCAGAATCCTGCATGCTTTTGGGATCGTCGCTTGGCTACTCTCCTGCTGCGCCGCCACTGGCTGTCCGGCTGGCTATGAATCTCAAGTTTCCTTGGTGCAGTCGGCCCGGTTGATCATCGGTGTGAAGGTAAATGCCGTGATGGATGCCCCCGTTCCGGAAGCCGGAGAGGGACGGATGGCGTTTCGCCAAGGCGAAAACGAGGTTGAGCACGCCCAGGCACAAGTCCGGGTCACCGAAACCGTCCGGGGAAAGTGTGACATCAAGCAGTTCAACCTGATCGGCGGCCCCTATTCCACCTGCGCGCCGATGAATCTTTATGTAACATTTGAACAAGGAGAAACCGTCTATCTCCTCCTTGACCGGATGCTGCCGGAAGACACGCAAAGCGTTCTCATCACCTGGCGCTGCCGGGTGTTTCATGGCTCCAGGGCAGAGTTGGATGCCTTGTTGCAACGCACGACCGACCAACGCGCGAGAATGATCGAGCGCCATCGGTTGCTTTTCCCCCAGGCCATGCTCCAGGCGGAGGCCCTGCTGCCCGCCGCACGCATTGGGGAGGATCTCAAACTAGCGGACGATTCCTCTTACACCGTGTTGGCCTGCCTGCGCCTGCTGTTGTGCGAGCCCGGAAATTTTCGTCCCGCGGAGTCGGGGAACGAGGACGGCTCTAACTCAATCGACATGCTTGGCGTGCCACACAAGAGCAAACCTCAACCCGGAATCTTTGTCACCGCGGGCCACACCACGCCCTGGCAGGCGAAGACCCTCGATCAGGCCATGACCGCTCGCGCCAAATCCTACCCGGAGGAGACTGCCGACTTCAATCGCCGCCTCTTGATCGCTTACCTCGTCGATGAAACCGGAATCAACGAAGCCACCGCGCTCAACGTTGCCAACAACCCATACGCCATCGCCCCCCTCGCCCTGGTTCAGGAGTCCGCGCTCGCGTTCGATCTGGATTTTCATTCACAGGAACGCGACAAGGATTTCCCGCCCTTCATGCGCACCGCGAGTCTTCTTCTGATAGCCGCCGACGAGGCGGATGACCGGATGGTATGGCGCACCTTCGGTTTCGGATTTGGCGACACGCCCGCCCTCGACGCGGAACTGTTCGCGCCCCTGGTCGCACGGCGGCCAGAGCGCTTCGCGGAATCCTGGGGAAGCATCTGCCTCTTGCTCGCCATGCCAGACCCACGATTTGTCCCGACCGTGAGAAAGCTCATGCTCGAAACCGAGAATGACAGCCGGCTGGATAACTTTTTCACCTACTTCGCACGGCTGGGTGATGAATCCAACTGTCTGGAAACACTCGCGAGATTCGAGCAACTGGCCGCCAGGAATCTTGCCGACGGCAAGGATCCCGAACAGCGCGGGCAATCGATTCGATCTAGCAGTTACCTCGTGGCGGGATTCACCGAAGCTGCGGAGAAATACCACCTGAAGTCCGAGCCGCTTCAGAAATACCTCAAACATTTATCGGAAATCTATCCGAAGGTGATCGAGGAAGAGGACCCCGGCAAGGATGCGAATCCCTTCGCGAATTGACGGTCAGCTTCCGGCTTTAAGGGTATCGCGAGGAAAACAAGCGGGGCAGTTGGGGAAGAACGAAGGTTTTCCCATGGGAGAGAATTCAGGAAAGAGAGGCAGAGCTTTGAAGCGGATCTCGGATGGGAGCGTGACTCCTTTCGTCTTCCCATGGGTAAGTTTGCGGTGGAGGATGGCCGCGCAAGGAGCTGTCTATGCGGATGATTCGATCAATTGGAATACAGGGTGGCCTTTCGGTATGGATCCTGGCCGCCTGGCTGGCGGCTCACGTGACTTGCCCGGCCGGAGAGCCGGGGCCGCCGAATTTCTGGGATGAAATCCCGGCCTGTCCCAGCACGACGGTTCCGGCAAGCATCACGGATGACTACTGGCACGGCCAGTTCGAAAGGGTGAACCACGAGGTGGCAGCGGCGGACGAAACGGAGCTGGTGTTCTTCGGTGACAGCATCACCTGGAGTTGGTCGCTTGGACCGGCGACCGGCAAAAAGCTCTGGGAGGAAACCTACGGGAAATATCACCCCATCAACATGGGCAACTCCGGCGACATCACCCCGGTGATGCTTTACCGCGTGACCCACGGCAACCTCGCCTTCCCCGCCGGGAAGGAACCGAAGGTGGCGGTGCTGCTGTGCGGCACGAACAACTTCACGGTCAACCAGAGCGACGGCGGGAAAGTCCGCTGGAAGCTCGGCCCCGATTGCCCGCCGGAGGACGTCGCCGCCGGCATGCGCGCGGTTGCCCAGGCCTTCCGCCGCGCCCTGCCGCGCACGCGGGTCATCATGATGGGCATCCTGCCGGTGAAACAGCCGGAGAAAAGGGTGCGCTGCGAAAAAGCCAACGCGATCCTCGCTTCCTACGCCTATCCCCGCGACGAGGTCGTGTTTCTCGATGTCGGGAAAAATTTCCTCCTGCCCGACGGCTCCCAGGATCCCAAACTCTTCACCGACGGAACCCACCTCACCGAGGATGGCTACCGCGTGTGGGCGAAAAGCATCGCTCCCGTCCTCGACAAAATGATGAAAGCCCCGCCGCTCAATCCCTAGCAGATCATGCTCATCGGCGACGGCCTCGCCACGATGATCCCGGTGTCCGGAAAAGACGAAGCGGCTAGGCGTCTGAATCAGGGGATTTCGAGCCAAGCCGGAACCCACTCGACGCAGAGATGGCCGCGGATCTAACCACCGAATTCGACGCGTCGAAACATCTGACATGGTATGGCGAGCTGCCCTCCATGTCCGGAGCGAAACGGATTGCGGAGGCGATCACGAACGCCATCGACCCGCTTCTCAGTGAAGGGCCACCGTCACAATGGCAGTTCTTTCGCTCTGTCAGGTGACTCTAACGGGAAGTTGTCGATTTATCGCGTTTGCCATGCCGCTTACTTCTCCTTCAGCCAGCCAAGGCCGACGAGGAACTTGTCCGCTTCGTCCAGGGTTTTCGCGGTGAAGGGCGGGCGATTGAAGAAGCTATGTCCCTGATCCTCGTAGGTGACGATCTTGCACGAATTTCCAGCGGCCACGGAATCGTCACGGAACCATTCGGCGGGCTTTAACAGATCGTCCGCAGTGCCGAAAAACATGATGCAGGGTGGCTGCTTCGTCTTGGCATACGCGAGCGGCGAGATCGCCGCGGGTTCACCCCGCATGATTGCCGTGAGCCGCGATCCGCGATCCTTCAGGTCACTGTCTTCCTTTTCCGCGCGTGGATCGGGAGCGGTGATCATCGCCGGATTGAAAAGGATCATCGCGTTCGGCTTGGCGCTCACTTTCTTGTCGTCCGTTTCCGCATCGCAAGTGTCAACAAGCTGCACGCAGGCACCGAGGTGACCGCCCGCCGATCCGCCGCCGGACGCGATCCGCTCGGGATCGATCCCCAATCCCTCCGCATGGCCGCGCACCCAGCGCATGGCGGACTTCGCGTCCTCCACGCAGTCCTCGACCTTCACATCGGCACCGGAGACCAGGCGGTATTGCGCGCTGATCGCCACCATGCCACGTCCTGATAGATATTCGCATTGATCCTCGAACTGCGAGGGATCTCCGTTCCTCCATCCGCCACCGTGGAAGAACACGACGGCCGGTGTCTTGTCGTCAGCCTTGTGCCCTGCCGGCTCATGGATGTGCAGCTTGAGTTCAGTCCCGCCGGCGGTCTTATAGACGATGGTCTTGTCGTCTCCGGAAACCTTTGCCTTCTCATCCTTCGGAGCTTTGCCCTTGGCTCCCATCATCGCCTTGAAGGCCTTGGCCTCATCCAGCGTCAACACACCGTCCTTGTTCGCATCCGCCTTCGGATAGCGTTCGAGGGCGGATTTCAGACGCTCGTTGTTTGCAGAGGTCTGCCCAGGCAGGGAAACGCAAAGAAGGCAGAGCACGCCGACGGGAAGGAGGATTGATTTCATCCCCGACACGAACACCGGCGATGGTGGAAGGTTGCGCCCCACCGCATTCACTTTGCCTCATTTGAGGAGGGCATTCGTCCCGGGCTTGTCGTGATGTCAGGTTGTGTGGGAATCCGAGGGCAGCTTGGGCGTCGATCCATCGTTGCCACCCGGATGATGGATCGCTGGCTCCAGTATGGCGTTATTCCGCAGCCACGATGGCAACCAGGTGGCGGAGTTCATCGGCGATATCCGCAGGGTCGTTCACGGTGGCGGCAATCTCGGCGCGGATGAGTTCACGGAAGCGCTCGCGCAGCCGGTGGATGGCGACTTTCACGGCGGTCTCGGACATGCCCAGGGTGAGCGCCGTTTCGCCCTGGGAGGTGGCGGCGGCTCCATCGAGCCATGGCTTGAGGGCGGTGAAAAAGTCCGGCTTGTGCGCGTGCTCCTTTTCCAGAGTGGCGAGCGCACGTCCGATCAGCGCGAGCGCCCACTCACGGTCGAAGTCGAGGGTATCGTCGGAAACGCCCGGCATGGGCAGTCCGGGGGCGGTGTCGTTTTCATCCACCAGCGGCACGTGCTCGGCACCTCCGCCGCGTTTGCCCGCGAGGGCGGCGGCACGATGTTTCATGAGGAAATGTTTGAGGGCTCCGAGCAGGTAACTGCGGAAGCGCCCGCGATCCGGATCCGGTGCGCCGAGGCCTCCCGAGAGGACGCTTTCGAAAAATGCGTGGGCCATTTCGCGCGCCGTATCGTCGTTGCGGCCTTCGCGCCGGAGGAACGCGACCACCGGTTCGTAGTAGGCCTCGCAGAGATCGGATAGAGCCGCCCTGGCAACCTCTCCTTCGCCGCGCGAGCGCAGCACCAGCGTCCAGCGGGTGGGGTGGAATGCGGGTCGGGCGGCTTCACGGGTTAGAGGGTTGTTTACTTGCTCGGAACGAGAGTAATGGCGAAATCATCCACGCGCATGTCTCTACGGGTCATCTCGCAGATATGCTTGAGAGCGGCTCCGAGAGTCACATTCTTGAGGACAAGCCTTGATATCCTGGATCTTGCCGGATCCGCTTCAGTGTCGCTGGGCATGATAACAATGCTAACGCCTTTTTCGCTCGGATTGTTTTCTGAATGATCGAGTTCCGCAGACCTGATCCGAATAAAATCAACTGCCTCCTCAATGCTCACATCCATGAAATCCAAACTGGGAAGAATGATGGTATCCAGTTTTTTTCGCAGTGCCTCTTTGGCGGGTGTATCTGCGATCATGGTTTCCTCGATGCTGAGTTGCCTGCCCGGGGGCGCGGCAGGATCCATTGAGAGCGAAAGGGCGGGACTCATTACCGGACTGGGTGCATGCTGGATGATTTCCGGACTGGCTCTACGCTGGTTGAATAGCAGGAACAAAAGATAAAGCATCAGAACCAGCAGCGACGAGATGAAGGCGACCTTGCCCAGAGTTTCCTTCCTTCCGAGCAATCCAAGGACGAAGGCGATCACAAGCAGGAACAAACTCAGCAAAAAGCCCAGCTCCGCCGCGCGTTCGGAAATCGCCCAAAGAGAGAAGGGAAGAACAACGCCCGCGATCATGACCCAGAAACCGATGGTTCCCGTTCGGGGGCCTGATGCTTGGTTGGCACTCGCCACGGGCGAGGGCGGTGCTGTGGCCGATATCATCATGCGATGAACGTCTGTTTTCACCTCGTTTGCGCTTTGCTGCCTCAGCTCGCGCTCTTTCTCAAGAGTCTTGAACACGATCTCATCGATGCGCTTATCCACCGCCGCCTTGTGGCTCGGCGCGGGGAAGCGGCCCAGCGGAAGCTCGCCGGTGAGCATTTCATAAATCACCACGCCGAGGCTGTAGATGTCCGCGCGGTGGTCCACCTCGTGCGGTTTCTCGTGCTGCTCGGGAGCCATGTAGCTGATGCTGCCGAGGGCGTTGCCGGTGCGGGTCAGGGTGAAATCGCGCTGCGGATCACCGACGATGCGGGCGATGCCGAAGTCGGCGATCTTCACCTTGCCGTCGCGGTCGAGCAGGATGTTCTCGGGCTTGATGTCGCGGTGCCAGATGCCCTGCGCGTGGGCGGCTTGCAGCGCGTCGCAGATGCCGGGCACGATGGCGAGCGCCTGTTCCGGGGTGAAGCGTCCGGCGCGCATCGCCTGGCGGAGGTTCACGCCATCGACGTATTCCATCAGCAGGTAGAAGAAGCCGCCGCTCTCACCGTGCTCGAAGACCGTGACGATGTTCGCGTGCTGGAGTTTTCCCAAAGTGCGGGCTTCACGGGCGAAGCGCTCGGCGAAGGCGGGATCGCGGCCAAGCTCGGGCGAAAGGATCTTGAGTGCGACGATGCGGTCGAGGCTCGGTTGGCGGACCTTGTAAACGAAGCCCATGCCGCCCTGGCCGATCAGTTCGAGGATTTCCCATTGCGGAAACGCGGCGGCGATTTCCTCCAGTGGAGGCGCGCTGTGGCCATAAGCGGGCGGCTCTTCGGCATCGCGAAGCAGGCAGGCAGGACAAAACCCTCCCGGCGCGTTGGCCGGGATGGGACTGTGGCAGGTGGGGCACGTATTGGTTTCCATACACAGGTTCCTGACGGAACTTGGGCGCGAGGTTACAGGAAAATTGCTGCTTCTCAAATTTTCCCGACTTTGACGCGCTGAATCCAATCGAACCTACCCTTGGCCTTCTGACCATGCTTGTTCAGGAGCCCAGCGATGGAATCGAATGTCGGTTCCGCGCGGACATGTGTCATTCGTTACTTCCCGAGGGGGACCTCCTCCATCGGACGGCTCGTGGGGAGCGCTTCCGTGGATGGATTTCAGCATTTTAGACGTTTTCACCGATTGGTGAAAGCGGCGATTTCACTGAAACCTCACTCGATTTTCACAGAATCAGAGGTTTCACGAACGCGTGAAACTGGCGATTTTGTGAATATTCGACCTCGGTCGGCTTGGGCGATGCCGCGATTTCGCGTTGCTGGTTTATTTGTGGCAAAAGCACGTTGGATTATCCAATCCATTGACTTTAAGTGAGTGATTTCTTTTCAAGAAAGCGTCCGCATGAAAAGCTGGCTTTCCAGTTCGATGGATTTTCTCAAGGCGAGCCTTTAGCCGGCCCGGTATGAATTGATCGAACCGGATTGGAAAGCCACCAGTCCTCCACCAAGCTGGAAGTCATTGATTTCACCGCGCGGTGAAATCAATGATTCGAGTGAAATTTCTTGCCATTTTCCCCACAATTGAACTTATTTCACCAACCGGTGAAACCACGACTTTGATTGAAATCGACGATATTGAGGCGGAGATCCGCGAGCTGCTGATCGGAAAACTACGAGCGATTCCATCGCTGGACGTAGCGGCAGTGCCATGGACTCGACGGGCGCTGGGTCATGCTTCCGATCCTGGATACTCGCTTTCACTCAGTGTCGGGGAGAAGGAGGGCGGTCCATGGCATGTGCGTGCGATCATCCGGTCTCATGCCCAGCCGAGGCAGATTCACGCGGCGGCCTGGACTCTGAAGCGGAAACTCGCTGCCGAAGATGCGGAGAGCAAAATCTACCATTTGTTCGCCGCACCCTACATTTCCCCTGGGGCGGCTCGAATTTGTGAGGAGGAAGGGATCGGGTATCTGGATCTGGCGGGGAATTGCCACCTTTCGTTTGGAGGCGTCCATATTCACGTGGAGGGAAAGCCGAACATCCATAAGGAAGAGCGTGGCTTGAAGAGTTTGCACGCACCAAAGGCGACGCGGTTGCTGAGGTTGCTGCTGCAAGGGCCGCTGGTGGGTCACAAGGTTCAGGAACTCGCCGGAAAAGCGGGGGTCAGTCTGGGGTTGGTGAGCAAGGTGCGCACGCGGTTGCTCGATGAGCGGTTGGCGGAAGAAACGCCGGATGGAATCCGGATCACGAAGCCGGACGCGGTGCTGGACGATTGGGCGGCGGCGGATCGCTGGGAGGACCGGACGACGGTGCGGGAGTATTCTTTGCTGGCAACGGATCCGGCGGAGATCGCTGCGAAGGTTCACGGCTTGCTGGGAACGAAGCGGCATGCGTTCACGCAGTGGCTCGGCGCGTTTTTGCGGCGTCCGTACACGCTGCCGGTGGTGACGACGGTCTATGTTTCGGAGTTTCCGGACGAGGAGGTGCTGAAGGAGAAACTGCTGGCGCGGCGGGTGGACGGCGGTGGCAGGCTGCGCCTGGTGCGACCGAAGGATGAGGGGGTGTTTGATCATGCACGGACGATTCAGGATCTTCCGGTAGTGTCGGATGTGCAGCTCTATCTGGATCTGCTGCGGGCTGGGCTTCGTGGAGATGAGGCCGCGGAGGAGTTGAGGAAAGCGGATGATTTTTCAGGAGGTTGGAATGAGTGAGGAATCCTTTCAGCTCGGAGACTATTCCCAGCGTGGTCTCGCATCGGCGGAAGTAGCCCTTTTCACTGCATGGGAAGCGCTTGAGAAATTCCACGAAGACTTGGTCGTGGTGGGTGGTCTGGCAGTTCACTATCACACGAAGGATGCGAAGAATCCACAGTTCCCGGCGACCGCGACACTGGACGTTGATTTCGGAATAAGCCTGGGAACGGACGCCGGAATGGCCGGGACCGTGCAGTTCGATCTTTCGATGTTAGGGTATAAGTCGATGGACAATGGACGAATGTTCCGCGAAATGGAACACGGGACGCTCTTCATTGATTTCCTCACGGAACATCCTCCGCGGCAATCCGGCACCCGTGAGGTGAGCGGCATCATCGCCTCGTTGTGTCCGGGAATCAACCGGGCGCTCGAGGTCAGGAAGTTTGTCGGAATTCAAGGGATCGACAAATTTGGTGATCCGAAAACCTACCGGGTGCCGATCTGTGGGATTGGTCCATTGCTGGTGCTGAAACTGAATGCTTTTGCGAAACGCGCCAACGCCAAGAAAGCGAAGGACGCTTACGATTTGCTCGTGGCGGTGAGTTTGTATTCGGACGGACCGGCAGTGGCGATTGAGGCGTTTCATTTGGAAGGGGCGAGTGGAAATCCGGCGTTTGAAGTCGCGGTGCAAACCTTGAAAGCTCATTTCACAGCGACCGATCAGGATGGACCGCTTCAGGCTTTGCTGTTTCGATATGGACAGAACGATCCCGGAGATGAAGGGATGCGATTGAAGGAAGATCTCGTTACCATTGCCCTCGTACTTCTCGATTTCGAATGAACTCATCCTACAACGAAGACCACCTCGTCGAACAACCGGCGATCAAGCTGATGCAGCATGAGCTGGGCTGGGATGTGGTGAATTGTTATGGCGAGTGGGATGGTGGCGTCAGTGCGTTAGGTCGCGACGGGAAACGGGAGGTGGTGTTGGTTTCGCGGCTGCGGCCGGCGCTCCAACGCCTGAATCCGGATCTGCCGGTGGAGGCGATTGAGGGAGCGGTGGAGGAGAAGTTCAAGATTCCGAAGGATTCCTTCCGCCTCGCCTTCGTCTGCGCGATGTGGCTCAAGATGGATTTACCGCAGAGACGCAAAGGTCGCGGAGGATCGAAAAGATGGAGGATTTGTGTTTTTCTCTGCGTCCCTTGGCGACCTTTGCGCCTCTGCGGTGAGCTCTTGGGTGAAAAAAGCCTCCGGGGGGAGAGATAGTAAGCGACGGTCATCGACGCGACGCTACAGGTTTGGAGATCGAGAAGATGCTGGATAGCGGATTGCCGGAGAAATACACAACCGAGCTATTCGAACAGAAGTGCGGCGTGCTTTTCCAGCATGTGCTGGAGAAGTATCAGGAGAGCGGGGAGAGCGTGTATGAAGCGGCGGGGTGAGGGGAAGGAAGGTCCGGAGAAAGGATGAGTGATGGTGGATGGATGATTTTTGATGGGGAGAGAGACGGAGCAAGATGCCAGGAGTGAGACGGACTGCGGCGAGACGCCACTGCCACGTTTGGGGAGGAGGGGGAGTGGCGAGTGAGCATGAGGCAAGGAGCAGGAATGATGTTCAGGGCTGGGTGATTTCAACCCGCATGAAGCCTTTGGAAGAGAGCGCCGGAGCCTGGACAAGGCGGAAGGATTTCAGGGTGTATCCAAGCGGCGCAATGACCGAGCCACTGCCATTCTGAACCGCGACTTCCTCGACTCCGGTGGTAAAGGCCGAGAGATCGGAACTTCCAAGGATGGTGTAGGTGATGCCGTCCAGGGTCGCACCGGGCGAAGGCGAACCCACGAAGGTCGCGCCGCTGCGGACGGCAACGGTTAGAACGAGGTTGTCAGCGATGGACGCGTCTTTGGTGAAGATTTGCTGAATGCCGTTCTTGGACGGGTCGAGCACGTCACCGCCGAGGGCAAACTGGAGAATGTTGGCGACACCGGATTTGTCATAACTTTCGTTAGGAGCAGTCCCGGGATTGCCAGGAGTGAGGCTGGAAGCGGTGAGCCAGGAGTCATACGCCCCACCCGGAGGCGGGCCGCTGGTGACAACCAGGGAGCCTGTGCCGCTGATGAGTCCCGGTTTATTTCCAGACGTGTAGGTGTCCGGACTTAGCTGGACGCCGTCGATCCATAGCTCGGCAATCGTGTCTTCCGCGCCGTGTGGAAGATCAAGTGTGCCACCGGTGGCGATGCGCACGGCGGAGGCATCTGCCAGAAAAGCACTCGCCAAGGACAAGGTGCCGGCGGAGACGGTGGTATCTCCGCTGTAGGTGTTGGTGCCTGTTAGTGACCACTTGCCCGCATCCTCCTTGGTGAGGGAAACGGCGGCAGTTCCGTTGTTGCCGATCACGGAGGCAAAGGTGTTCGTGCCGGTGTTGGTGCCGCCGAGGACCAGCGTGCGGGTCTGATCGACGGTGCCGTATGCGATGGCGTCGGTATTTGAGAAGGTAACGGTGTGCGCGGCGTTGGTGGCGTTGTTGCGAATGGTGCCGACCGCTGCGGTGGTGGTGCGTCCGATTTGTAGCAAACGGTTGGTGGAGGAAGCGGCTCCACCTCCGTCGATGTAACGCAGTTCGCCGCCATCGAGGTTGATGCTTACCGCCCCGGCGGTGGCATTCATTGCCTTGCTCAGTGAGGAGGCGACGCCCAGATCCGCGAGGCGCGTGACAGCCATGGTTCCGCCCGTGACAACGACCTTGGAGAATCCGAGGTCAGATGTGCTGCCGGTGCCTTTGATCGTCAACGTGCCGGTGCCTCCCTTGAAGAACGTGGTGCTGCCGGTCGGTGTTCCTGGGGAGAGCAAGTTGCCGTTGAAGGTTACCGTGGTGGAGCCAGCGACATTCACCGTGCGGTTGGTGGCGCCTCCGGCCCGCGTCAGGTTGCCGGTGAAGGTTAGATCGCCCGTGCCGGTGGCATCGCCAAAGCTGATCCCTCCACCGCCGGCATTGGTGCTGACGGTTTTGGTGAAAACAAGGGCCGTGTCGTCTGCCGAGGCGAAGGTGGTGTTGCTGGCACCGTTATTGCCGATGAGGGTCCCATTGTTGCCGATGGAGGAGCTGGAAGCCGCGCGCACTGTTCCGGTTGCTATCGCCAAACTTCCGGCAAAGGTGTTGGTCCCGGTGAGGGTGAGCACCCCGGTGCCGGTTTTAACGAGATTTCCCGCCCCGCTGAGTTCTCCCGAGTAAAGCGTGTCGGAGTTGTTGCCTCCCACCGTCAAGGCCACGGCAGCCGGGCTAACAGCGTTGTTGGCAAGGGTTAGATTTCCAATGCCTTTCAATCCACCAAAGGTGAAGGCATTGCCAACCACGCTGCTGTCAAAAATCACAACGGCCCCATTTGAATTCAGGGCACTGGATTGCAGGGCGTTTTGGCTGGCGAGTAGGATCGTGCCGACATTGGCATTGGTGTCACCGGTAAAGGTGTTGGTGCCCGACAAGCTCAAGGTGCCCACGCCTGTCTTGGTCAGGCTGCTGGTGCCCGTTCCTGATCCGCCAGTGCCCGCGTTGTTGACGATATTGGAACTGATCAGGAGATCGATTCCGGATGCGGTGGTGCCGGAAGCCACGTTGAGGGTCGAATTATTGTTGGGTAAGCCGAGCGTGGGGACGTCGATCAAGGATGTCGTCGCCGAGGCAAGGGTCGTGACGTTGGCATTGCCCGCGCCGTTGTTGCGCAAGTCGAACTTGCTGCCTGTCATCCCGGTGAGGGTGCCGCCGGTCATCGTGATGGTGGCGGAAGTGATGGAGTTGTTGCCGGTGTTTTGAATGTCCAGCGTGCTTCTGAGCGCAATATTGCCGATCCGGAGAAATTGGGTGTTACCCAGTCCATTGGCAGCACTGACCACGACTGAAGTTCCCGCGTTCACCGTGAGGGCATTGCGGATCGCGCCCGTGCCGCCACCGATGTTGAGGCGAAGTGTGCCTTCGCTAACGATGGTGCCGCCGGTGTAGGTGTTGACGCTGGCGAGCGCGAGTGTGCCGGCTCCGGTTTTGGTGAGGCTCACCGCGCCAGTGAGCTCGATGCTGGTCGTAAGTGTGGCACTCACGGGATCGGACGCGGCGATGCTGATCGTCGGAGTGGTGCCGGCGAGGGTGAGGATGCCGCCGGTCCCGCTGCCGACCTCCAACGTCGAATCATCGGTAGCTCCCGTGTCCTCGTAGTTGATGCGGTTGATGGTGAAGCCTGGAAGGTTGTCCAACGTGATGATCGGCGAGCCGGTGAAATCCTGAGTGAAATCGGCGATGGCAGTGTTCGAGTCCGGAATGCCACCGATCCAGTTTCCCGCCGAGTTCCATGAGTCTCCGGACGTGAGATTCCAGGTGGATTGCGCCTGGGCGGCGGAAGCGAACGCCAGGATCGCGGAGGTGAGGAAGCTACGGTTTCTAAGTTTCATTTTTGGAGATCGAAATGTTTATTCAATTGATAGGGGGCACTGCGATGTTCTGGACGCCTTGATGTAGGCATCTTGAGAAGGTTGAGTAGCTTAGGAGTAGGCTGGAAGGCGAAATTAGCAATATGAATGCCAATTACACGGTCGCCGAGAATGGATTCTGGATGGGTTTTCTCGACGTTTGAACAATGAATGTGTTGATGACAGAGAGCCGAAGGCGAGGGAAGATCCGGGTGAGTAAACCAGGAGGATATCACAGGAGAGGCTGGTGTCGAAGGTGTTCCTGGCACCAGATCTTGCCCGCTCGGTCGCACAATCAGGACATCTCCAGGTCATGTCTCGATTCGGATAGAACGTGCAAACCGGAAACCCGGTTCCGGAATGGGGGAAAATACTTCCTCGCATGGGTATCTATGATTCAGGGTGCTGCCGGGGCAGTTTTGCGAGCGAGGGAGTCCCGCAGGAAGCCTGGGCGGTTGGTGGTGATGGAGAGGGCTCCGAGGTTGAAAAAACTTTCCGCCACCTTGGGATCGTCCACGGTCCAGCAATGATATTCAAATCCCGCATCGCGAATCTGCTTGATGTAATTCGCGTCGAGTCTCTCGTCAGCGTTGCTGCTGAAACCGTCCGCCTTGAGATCCCGCAGGGTGGCCAGCACCATTTCCACCGAGGGGGTGAGCGGGGATTGTCTTTTGAAGGACGAGAGCCAGCAGGCCTTGAAATGAGGTGCCTTTTTCTTCAGTTCCCGGAGCACCGCGGCGTTGAACGAGATGATCACGATCTGCTCGGGTTTTAGCCCCGATGCGTTGATTTCACGCAGCAGCTCAGGCAGGATCTCGGGTCCACATTTCACCTCGATGTAGAATTTCCCGGTCGGCGGCACGGTGGCGGCCACCTCGGCAAACGTGGGCAAACGGGTGCCTTTCCACTCCGGCTTGAACCACGCTCCAGCGTCCAGCGCTCGGAGCTGCTCCAGCGTGCTGTCCCTCACGACCAGCTTCTTGCCAGCCACCCGGGCGGTGTCGTAATCGTGGATACAAACGACCTTGCCGTCTTTTGTTAGGTGGAAGTCGCCCTCGATCGCGTCTGCTCCCTGCTTCCAGGCGAGTTCAAAGGACGGCAGGGTGTTTTCCGGTGCCTCGCGGCTGGAGCCGCGATGGGCGACGATGATAGGCCCTGCGAAACACGGAGCGCTGAGGAGGACGAGACTGGCGAAAAAAGGGCGGGTCATGAGCGGTTTACGGTGGTGATGGATTACCTGTCCGTCACTTCGTGTTGTTCGCAAGTGATGCCCTTTTATGAAACAACATCATAACCCGGACAAGAGGTGAATTGGCTACGGCAAAGAGTGATGTTCTCAATGGCTTGGCCCGGAACGTCTCCGAGGTTTGAACTGAAACCGCGTCCTTTTCGTCGTCATTTTCAACAATCCAACTTTGAAAGGTGCACTGCAATGAATCACCTGACTTGAAGAGCCTCGATGAGGTAGCGGAGTTCTCCGGCGATTTCCTCCTCGCTGTCCACGGTCTCCGCGATTTCCTGACGGATCGCCTCGCCAAACTTTTGCCGGAGTCGATGCACCGCGACCTTGATGGCTCCGGTGCTCATGCCGAGTTGGGCGGCGGCATCCGTTTGGGAGAGACTGGCGACGTCCCCGACCACCCATGGCTTCAGCACCTCGAATTGCGGCTCTTTTCCGGCCTCCTTGAACGAGTCTCGCACGGCGTTCAGGCCGCGCTCCATCACCGCAAGCGCCCAGTGGCGGTCGAACCAGGCATCGCTCGGCTCGGCACCCGGATCGGGGAGCGAAAGCCCGGGCGAGGTCTCGCTGCCACTGGATTCGATGGATTCGATCACCACGTCTCCGCCACGCTTCTGCCGACCTTCCGCCCGACGGTGGTCGGAGAGGAAGTGCTTGAGCGCGCCTAACAGGTAGGAGCGGAACCGTCCCTTCTCGGGGTTGGCCTTTTCGAGGGTGCTGCCCGCGAGAAGCCGCGAGAAGAATTCCTGGGTCAGCTCGCGGCTGTCATCATCGCTGCGGCCCTCGCGTTTCAGAAAACGATAGACCGGCGTCCAGTAGGCCTCGCAGAGATCACCGAGGGCGGCTCGTGCCTCCGGTGCATCGCCCCGGGCCCGCATCACCATCGTCCAGCGTGTGGTGTGGAAGACCGCGGCGCCTGAATGGGAAAAGGTCTTCAATTCACTCATGATTTCCTGGGGTTGGGATGCTTCGTATCCGGAGGTTACCTGATTTGGGCCGCACGAACCTCAAGCTCGAGAGTACCGGTTAGTGTGGAGGTTCCATCGATCGATCTCGTTGCCGTTCACCCACGCGAACGGAAGCCCCTGGATTAAAAACGCCGAGAGCGTAAGATGAACTGCCTCCGTATAGTTTGAGCTCAACTTCGGAAGCTTCAAGGTGCCATTTCCCGATGTCGGGCACTCCGTGGATCTCCCCGCTTTCTCCGGTGAGGTTGAGGTGTCCGGCGAAGCCGCCCTCGGAGTCGGGGCCCTCGGCCTTGGAGCCCAATGTTCCGATTTTCACGAAGAAGTTTTTGGTGGATTGGGGGCCCTTCTCTCCCTCCCAAACGCCGATTCTCGAATACTTGATCGGTTTCCCCAGTCCGTCTTTCAAGACGAGGATAAACTCGGCCCGGATGTCCGAAAGGACCCTCAAGGGAAGGGCCAGCTCGGCTTCACCCATACGCCAGTCGGTATCATCATCGTTGTGATAGACGGTTTCGGGCAGAGCGGTAGCGAATGGATCCATGCCATGCGAAAGCCTTGGCCCCGCATGGCCGAACTCGATCAGCGACTTGCTGATGAGGTAGGGGCCGCCGAAGGTCAAAATAGCAACCAACACAAGCGAGAGGCCAAGGCCGGGACGGGCTCTTGAGCCAGCTTCACGGGTGATGCCGAGAGCACAACGACGCAATGCCGAGACTAAAAGGATGCTGGAAATGATTGCGATCAGCGCTGTTAGCAGTAAGAGCAAATCCAATCGCCACGACAAGCCACTGGCCTGGAAGCAGAACAGGGTGATGGCGAAGAGGAAAAGGATGGGCCAAGCCGTGGTGGCGAAGATTGCGAAACCAAGGCCCCCTTTGGTGCCACCCGAAGAGCGGATCTCGCCCAAGGCCCGTGTACCGAGGAGGAAGCCCGAGAGGGCTGTTCCAAGCAGGGCGAACAGATTGAACAGGGCCCACGCCGCCCCGATTGATTTGACGACGGCGGAGGAGGCCGCAGGGTCGGTCGGGGCCGGAGATATTGACAAGAACAGGTAGGCCACAATGAGCCCCAGAGGCAGGCTGATCCCGGTAAGGATCGCGGATGCCAGGCTGAATCGAGCGTTTGGAGCTTCGGTCGTGATCGGCGTCGAAGCGCCGGTCGTCACCGGCGGGGCCGGGCTGGTGGCCACGGTTTTGACCTCCGTTCCCATCTCATCGGCGGTCTGGAATCTCGCCTGCCGTTCCTTTTGCAGCGTCCGCAGGACGATGGCGTCGATCCGGGCATCCATTTCACGCTTTTCCGAGGGCAGGGCGAAGCGGCCGATCGGGAGTTCTCCGGTGAGGAGTTCGTAAAAAATCACGCCCAGCGAGTAGATGTCGGCACGCTGGTCAACATCGCCGGGGGATTCGAATTGCTCGGGTGCCATGTAGTGGGGGCTGCCGAGGACCGCGCCCCGCATGGTCAGGGTGAAGTCCTGACGTCCTGTTTCACCGACCAGCTTGGCAATGCCGAAGTCCGCGATCTTCACCCGGCCCTTGGAATCGATGAGGACATTCTCCGGTTTGATGTCGCGGTGGAGGATGCCTTCCTCGTGGGCATACTTGAGGGCGGAGCAGATTTTCTCGACCATCGCCAGCGACTCGGCGGGGGTGAACGTTCCGGCCTGCATCGCCTGGCGCAGGTTGACTCCGTCGATGTACTCCATCATCAGGTAGCAGTAGGGCCCGGCGGTGCCGAAATCGTGGACGCCGACGATGTTCGGGTGGCTCAGGCGGGCGAGCAGCTTGGCCTCGCGGTTGAAGCGCTCGACAAAGGCGGGATCTCCGGCGAGGTCGTGGGAGAGGATCTTGAGGGCGACGAAGCGGTCCAGTTGAGGCTGGCGGGCCTGATAGACCGCGCCCATGCCGCCGGCCCCGAGCATTCCGACGATCTCGAGTTCGGGGAAATGCGGTGCGATTTCGCCGACGGTCGGCGGAGGAGTGATGCCGACGCTCGTGGCGCGGGTTGAAGCCGTGGCGGCGCTTTCGAGAGCACACTTCGGGCACAGGCCGTCGGGCGCGTCTTCGGAGATTGCAGCGTGGCATTTCGGGCAAGTGGAATGGTTGGTATTTTTCATGTCATCCCCTTCCTGAGTCATCTCCTGACCGGGGTTACAGGAGATCAGACTTTTTTTCAATCCTTAGCGGTGAAGGCTGGCGAAGCGGAAGGGGCACGGAAAATGGCGCGGCGCCCTGCAATGATCAAATCGCCACGGAAGCGAGTCGATGGCATCACGTCCCGACATCTGTGAGGGCCTTGAATTCGGTTTCTCTTCCGGAAAGCACGTCGCGAACTTTGGCCCTGTTTTTCATTCCGCATCCAGGAGCTCCTTCAGTTTTTCCCGGGCCCGCGAGAGCCGCGCACGATAAATGGCCTGTCCCACGAACATGTCCTGAGACGGACCCGAACTTGCCGTTCCTGCACCTACCGATTCCGGAAGGATGGCATGTCAAAGTTGAAGTCGCACCCGGGAAGGTTACCGAGGTGGAGTTGAGGAAGATTCGCTAAGAACGCATGAAACCTCGCGAGATGATAGATTTCGGGTCATGGCGGAATGCCTCCCTATTCCGGAAAAGTCATGAGGATTTCACAACCTCGGCCCCGAAGAGTCTTTTCACAACTTCTTCAAGACCGGCCCGATGGTGCCGCCTTCAACGAATTCCGACTTGGAGCCAATCTGGCGGCGGTCGTCCTTGCCGCGTGCCACGTTCCCGGCCCAGCGTACCACGCGACGCACCACAGGAAGGTAATCCCATCGAATGTGGGAAGGAGTCGGATCGCACCACTCGAAGCTTGTGTCCGGATCACCACCGACGAGGGAAATGTCAAGGGGGGCGTGAATCCCCTGGCTGGCAAGGTGCGCCCGGGCCGCGATGAAGATGGGTGACTCTTGGAAAATGAGTGCCGTCGGCGGGCTGAAGCGGAAGAGCTCGTCAAGCCGGTGTTTCAGGCCGTCGCGGCTTTCCTCCCAGTCCGGAAGGTTATAGTCGCCGGTCGCGATTCCCGCCGCCTCAAGTTCATCAATGAATGTCTGTTCCGGGCGCGCCAGTCTCGGCTTTTTCCGCTCTTCCCGGGCGAACATCACGATGCGCCTGTGGCCCAATTCGATCAGGCGGCGGACCGCGGCGATCAAGCTTGGAATCAAGGCTGGGTGGGCGGATGCCATCGGCAGGCCGTGGAACCTCCCATACATTGCGAGTGCCGGGAAGGGCTGGGAAGAGAACCATTCATTGACCTCCCGCGAGCAGGAGAGGGTGACCCAGGCATCGGCGGGATTCCTCTCCACGAAGCGCGCCACCCGCTCGACCTCCGTGCCGAGGTCACGGAGGGATTTCGTTGCGAAATCCGCCTCAAACCCCGCCTCCTGGAGCTGGGCAAGTAGGGTTGCGTTGTCGATGTCCCCCCGGTCCCGCTTCTCGTAGAGCAGAATCCTCACCCGGATCTTCCGGGTAGTGATGGCATCCCGGTTCATCGCGATCCTCCTCCACCGCCCTTGTCCATGGGATACGAGCACGCCCTCCTTCTCAAGTTGCGCCATCGCCGTCCTCACCGTGCGACGCCCCACCTGAAGGTTTTTCACCAACCAGGTCTCGCCTGGCATTCGGTCCGTCCATCTGCCGACCCGGATCTCGTGCTTCAAGTGATCCACCAACTGGCCGGTTGCCGATCGGATACGCAGATCGCTCATGGGGAAAACATGGACCTTTTGGTATCAGTTGGCAACGGGAAATTGCTTCCAAAACGGGCGGGAACGGTGAAAAAGATCCATCCGGGCCACAGCATCTGCCATCTCTCCCACCTCCGGCCTGGTACCCATCCTTTCCCAAGAACAATCTGCCGACCTAAACCCAATTCCTCCCTCGCTTTGCCATCTAGATTTCCCAGCATGAAACCGGATTCCACCCTCCGCTCCTTCCTCCTCCTCGCCGGCAGTTCACTGCTCGCCATTTCCTACTCCCACGCCGCCGACGGCACATGGAACGTGGACACCAACGGAACCTGGAGCACTGCCGGGAACTGGACTCCCGGCATCGCCGACGGCTCCGGCTTCACCGCGAACTTCACCAATAACATCACTGCCGACCGCACAGTGAGCTTGGATACCGACCGCACGCTCACTAATGTCGTCTTTGGCGACAGCGACACATCCACCGCTGGAAGCTGGATTCTCGACAACAACGGAGTAGGCACCAACAACCTCATCCTCGCCGGCACCACACCCACCATCACCGTCAATGCCCTCGGCACGGGTAAGACCGCCACCATCTCGGCCATCATCGAAGGCTCGGCGGGCCTCACAAAAGCCGGGGCAGGCACCTTGGTTCTCACGGGGGCGAACACATTCACGGGCGGCATCACCATCAGCGCCAGCAGCGGCACTCTGAGAGCGACGAGAAATGCGACGTCATCAATCAACGCCATAAGCACCGGAGCGGTCTCAATCGGTGCCGGATCAACGCTTTTGATTGATATCGCCAAAACAGCCAACACCGCCGACGCCATCGGCAACACCTTCTCCGGCGACGGCAACCTCACGTTGAACTTCGCCTCCGGCACAACAGCCCGTACAACCAGCATTGCTGTGGCCAACCTGAGCGGAGTAAACGGCACCTTACGGCTTTCGAGCGCGGGAACAACGGCTGACAAGCTTGCAACGACAGGGACTTTCAACGCTTCGAGCACTTCGCTGATCATCGACAGCGGCAACACGTATTTCAACAACTCAGCTGGAACTGCGACGTTCAAGGATATCACCGTAAGCGGCACAGGTAACAACGAGAACTTTGGGGCGATCCGTTTGGCGAACAGTGCGAAAATCGCCGGCAACATCACACTGGCAGGCAGCACGTCGATCACCTCGGGCAACACTTCGGGCCTTATCTCAGGAAACATCACGAGTGGAGCCGCCGGCACTCAGACCCTCAGCATGGGCATTAACGGCAAGGCTACCGGCAGCGGCACCATAAGCGGCATTATCGGCGGCGGCACCGGCACGATTGCCCTGACCACAGACCAAGGCGGTACCGTTCTAACGCTATCCAACGCTAATACCTACACCGGCGCGACAACGATCACCCGTGGCGTCCTCATCCTGGGTAACTCCCTCGCCATGCAGAACAGTGCCCTGAACACCACGGGCAGCATTGCGGGCGCAGGAACCTCCGGTCTCCGCACCACCGCTACCACGCTCACCCTCGGCGGCCTGACCGGTAATAAAAACTTTGCCGCTGCCGGCGGGGTCTTCAGTACCACTTCCGGCGGCTACGGCAGCGTCACCGCCCTGACCCTGAATCCCGGCACAGGTGCCAGCTACAACTACGACGGTGCCATCGAGAATGGAGCTGCGGGCATGAATCTCACCAAGACCGGCGCGGGCACCCAAACTCTTGCTGGGACTAATACCTACTCCGGCGCGACCGCCATCAACGCGGGCACGCTCGCAGTCACCGGCACCGGTTCCATCAACAACACCAGCGCCATCAACGTCGCCGCAGGCGGCACGCTGCGCTACAACAGCTCCACCGCCCTCACCGTGGCTCCCACTCTCGCGGGTGCGGGGACATCCAACCGCGCAGTCCTCGGCGGCACCGGCCCGATCAACGTCGCCGTCACCCTCGACAACCTCGGTGACGTCCTCGCCCCCGGCAACAGCCCGGGCATCCAGAACTACACCGTGGGCCAAACCTGGGCATCCTTCAGCTATGACTGGGAAGTCAACGACTTCACCGGCACCACCGCTGGCACGGACTTCGACCAGATCGGCATCACCGGCACACTCAACCTCACGGGCGGCTCCGGCAGCTACATCCTCAATCTTCTGGGGCTGACCGCAGGCGATGTCGCGGGCCTGGTGCCGAACTTCGGCGAAATCAACCGCTCCTGGACCATCCTCACCAGCACCGGCATCACCGGATTCAATCCGGTGAACTGGACCATCAACACGACCGGCTTCACCGACCCGGATACGGGCACCTGGGCACTCGCCCAATCCGGCAACAACCTGGTGCTTTCCTACACTGCGGTCCCGGAACCCGGCGCCGCCCTGCTCGGCGGTCTCGGCATGCTCATGCTCCTCCGTCGCCGCCGCAGATGAACCCTGCCACCATGCCTGAACCCTTTCCGGAAGCTATTTCGGTTTCTCCCGGATCAACGGGCGACGCCGTCTGGAGGGACGGTGTCCCCAAACGTCATTTTTCAAGTTGAAGACCAGATACCGAAACCAGAAATCCAGCAAACTCACATTCATGAAACCTAAATCCCACACACCAGCATCATCCCCGTTGTCCGCCATCATGGCGGGATTCGCCCTCACCGCCGCCACAGCCGGCGCACAGGTCACCCTCTTCACCGATGACTTCGAGTCACCGAACGTCACTCCCGCCCAAAGCGGCTCCACAGGCTCCGGCGGCACCAGCCAGCAAGCCGACACCAACAAATGGGTGCGGGCCTCTGTGGGCTTCGGCTCAGGAGCCAACGGAATCGAGGACGAAGGTGCCGGCCGCTTCACCGATCCAGTGGGCGAGCAGGCGTATCGGTTCAGCTACACCAACTCCGGCGTCACCACGAAAGAGGGGGTGATCGGCAAGCTTCAATTGGGTGCCAAATACATCGTGACGTTTGACGTGGTGAGGGACGGCACGGTTTCAGGTGACGGTCTGCCCTACAACTCGCAGTTGGTCGCCGCGGCCCCGGGTGCGACCCGGAACGACTTTACCGGGACAGGGTCAGGCAATACCGTGCTCAATTCCAAGACCGGCAACGCCAGCAACGATGGAGCCTATTCCACGCAAACCTTCAACTTCACGGCCGGTGGTGCCAATACAGGTGTCTCAGGCTACGACCTCACCCTCCGCTTCGCGGGTGCCACGAGCAGTTCGAACATCGACAATGTCAAGGTGGAGGCCGATTACAGCAGTGTGGCCTTCTGGAACGTCGGCGGTGCCACTCCCAGCGGCAATTGGACCGACACCAAGTGGAACCCCCTGCCGGATGGCTCCGGCACGGACGCCGTTTGGACATCCGGCTTGATCCCGGTGTTCTCCGCAGGCACGGCCGCCACGAGCTATACGATTACCGTGGACGGACCCGAGAACATCTCCGGATTGATTCACGATGAAGGCACGCTCGTCCTAGCCGACGGAGCTTCCGGAGCGCTCAACCTCACCGCCAACAGCCAGTTCATCATCGGGTCGGGATTGTCCGCAACCGTTGGCGTGCCCCTGACCGACGGCGGCACCCAGGCTTTCGAAAAATGGGGCACCGGCACTCTCGTGCTCGCCGCGGACAACAGCGGAGCCACCGGTCCGGTGAGCGTCAATGCTGGCACCCTGCAGGTGGAATCCACGTCCGCGCTCAGCGGCGGCACCGGCGAGACCGTGACCCTCGCCTCAGGCGGCACTCTAGCCTTGGGTTCCTCATTTGTTGCCGGCGACATCCCGACCATCCTCGACCGGATCGTCACCACTTCGGTCGGCACCATCGCTGCTGACAATTTCGCAGCCGAGCCCTTCAACTTCAATACCCCGGGGCTCACCGCCGCCTACCTCGGCGCGGTCGGCAACGTGACCTACACCGGCTCCCTCACGCCTGAAGGCACCACCTACCGCCTCGGCGGCGGCGGTGGCACGCTGACCATGGCCAACACCGACGCCCTCGCCGGTGCGACCTCCGCCATCATCCGCGGTAATGTCACGCTGGCTGCCGCAAACAGCCACTCTGCGGGAACCACGCTCAACAGCGGCATTCTCACCCTCGGCAACGCCGGTTCGCTCGGCGGCGGCACACTCACCATTGCCGGAGCCGGCACCCTCGCGGCGAGCGGCTCCGTCGCCGTTTCCAATGCCATCGCGGCCAACAGTGACTTCACCATCGGTGGCACGGGCGCCCTGACCTTAGGCGGAAACATGACCTTGAACGCCAATCGCGCCATCAACAATACCAACACCACCGCCACCACCAATCTCGGGAACATCACCGGAACCAATCGCTCTCTCACATTCAACGGCGGTGGCAACACCACGGTCAGCGGGAACATCACCACGGGCAATCAAGGACTCACCAAGAACAACGCTGGAATCCTGACTCTTGCCGGAGCGAATTCCTACAGCGGGACGACGACGGCAAGCGGCGGCACCCTGATACTTGCCGGCAGCAACAGCTCCGCAGGGGACACGACCCTCAATGCCGCCACGCTGCAGCTCAACAGCGCTTCCAACGGCGGCTTGGCCAGCGGACTTTTGACCATCAGCCAGAACGCCGGCGTGCTGCAGGCGGTCAATGCCGACCGGGTGATTTCCAACGCCGTGTCCTTGAACAGCAGCCCGACCATCAGCGGCTCGCAAAGCCTCACGATCAACGGAACAATGACGGTCAACAACAACCGGACGCTCACCAACAGCATTTCCGGAACCGGCAAGTTGTTGACCTTCTCCAACATCACCCGGGATGGCACCAACAACCGGAACCTGACCTTCAGTGGCAACGGAGATACCACCGTCAATGGCACACTTGTTCTTGGTTCGGGGACTCTCACCAAAAACGGCAGTGGCACCCTGATCCTGAATGGCACCAACACCTACACGGGCACGACCACCGTCAACAACAGCGGCACCCTGCTGGTCAATGGCGACTCCGTCCGCCTCCACCGGAAATGTGAATGTGACCGGAACCGCGGTCCTGGGTGGCACCGGCACCATCGGCGGCACCACCTCCATCGCTAACAACTGCGGTCTCAAGTTCAACCTCAGCACCGCCCCAGGCAGCCATGACAAGCTCGAACTGGCCGCAACCAAAACCCTGACGTTCTCCGGTGCCTCGGTGCTCACCATCACCTCCAGCGTCGGAGCCACTACCGGCCTCTACACCCTCGTCACCGCGCCGGGCGCGTCCAGCATCACCGGCAGCGTTCCGGCCACCGTCGAGATCTGCCGTCGGTTGGACCGCCGATCCGCCGGCAATCGTTGCCGACGGAGCCGACACCAGCCTGCAGATCAACATCACCTCCACCGGCAGCGGCGGCCCCGGCCCGCTCGATCACTTCGCCATTTCCGCAATCAGCTCGCCACAAACCGTCGGCACCCCGATCACCGGCATCACCCTGACTGCCCAGGACGCTTCCAACACCACCGTCACCAGCTTCACCGGAACCGTTGACTTCGGCGGCACTGGCGGTTTCACCGGCACCTCGGGCACTTTCACCGCTCGGCGTGCTCAGCGGCGTCGGCGCGTGATCCGACCAACGCGGGCAGCGGGCTGACCTTCACGGTGACAGACCTCGGCTCGGGTAAAACCGGCTCGGCTACCTTCAACATCCAGACGCAGTATGAGGCCTGGGCCGGCGGCGCGCTTTGATGCCGATACCAACGGCGATGGAGTGAAAAACGGCATGGCCTTCCTGCTTGGCGCAGCCAGCCCGACTTCTGCCGTGACCCAGCCCACCGTCACCGAAAAGCGGCGGCGCGCTGAGCATGACCTTCAACTGCCTGCCGATCGCCGCACGTGGTACGCGACACTTAAGGTAGACACAGCAAACGACCTTGTACATGGACCGCGCGCCAGCCGTGGTACCGGATGTGATGACGCCGTTCCGGACAACAACGTGACCTTCGTGGTCGGGCGCAGGTCCGGGCGGACCTCCGGCGCTCAATAACGTCACGGCGACCATCGGCTCGGCCAGCGGCAGCATCCGGCAAGCTCTTCGGCCGTTGTTGATGTCGTCAGTCATCAGAGTGGGCGCGGCGAGGCCGCCACGCCCTACCAATTTTCCCGGAGGTTAATCGGTTTCTCTCCGGATACCGAGGCCGCTGGTTGGAGGACCGGCGGCCTCGCATCGTGGCGACTCTCACAGAACGCCACCCCAATCTCCACCGACATACCGCACAAACTGATTCATGAATCGATCCGCATCCTGCCCGCCGTGACCCTCGCCGCCGTGCTGCCTGGCAGCGCCCGGCCTTGACTCACCGGGCCAGCGCCGGCGTTGTCTTCTCCGAAAGCTTCGAAGCATCGGTCGTCTCCGGATTTGATGACTCAGACACAGTTCCATCCGGCAGCGAGTGGATCGGCTCCAACCAAGGCTTTGGTGCCACCAACCGCGGGCTCTACAGCGAGAACGGTCGCCTGGCCCGCCACTCCGCCCTTCACCACGCCGTACGGCGCCTCAGGCCTATTTCTTCAACTATACCAATTCGGGCCTGACCACCGCCGAAGGCGCCACCGGCCAGACGCTGACGGCGAATGTCCCCTACAAGGTGACGTTCAACACCGCGGTGGCCGCTGGTGCCGCCACGGCCACCTATCGCGTCGAACTCGTCGCCTTCAACGGCGAGGCACGCAACGATGTGCGCGGCACCTTTGGCGCGGTGCTTGCCACCGCCACCGGCAACGTGACCACCAAGGACATGTCCGCCGCGGCCAGCCTCACCTTCACACCCCTTCCTGACAACGTCCACCTCGGCAAGGATGTCGCCATCCGCCTCAAGTTCTCGAACGCCAGCGTCCTCTATGACAACATCCGCCTGATCACCGGCCACGACTTCAATCCATCCCCGGCCACCGGCGTCATCATGCCCTCCGGCAACACCGTTCTCAATTGGACCAACATGCCGCCGAACACACCCGGCGGAAATGTGCCGGTCGATGTCTGGTTCGGCACCAACCCGGCAGCTCTGACTCAAATCGTCGATGGCGCGCTCACAAGCTCCACTACCGCCAGTGCTCCAAGCGCCGCCACCTACTATTGGCGTGTCGATTCGTATCCCGATGGAAATGCCAACGGCACACCTTTCACCGGCGACCTCTTCTCCTTCATCGTCATCGACACGGACGGCGACGGTTTCCCCGACACCTACGAACTGGCCAACACCATTCCTCCATCGCCCACCGCACTTGATCCCGCGTCCAATCTCGATGTGGACGGCCTCACCGCCCTCGAGGAATTCACCTACGGCACCAGTCCCACCAACCCCGACACCGACGGCGACACCCTGCTCGACGGCCCCGAGCTGACAGGCGTCGGTCTCCGCCCCGCCACCTCCCCCGTCGATTTCGACAGCGACGACGATGGCCTATCCGACGGTGTAGAAAGCAATGATGGCACCTGGAACAGTGCCGCTGAAACCGGTACCAATCCCAGAGATAGCGACAAGGACAAGGACGGACTCGTCGATGGAGTCGAAACCAATACCGGCACGTTTGTTAGCAAAAACAACACCGGCACAGACCCCTTCGATTCGGACACGGACAACGACACAGCGGGTGATTATTATGAAGCGTATGCCTGCTTCACCAGCCCTCTGGACCCGAACGACAAGCCCCGCGTCCCCTATCCACTCCCCGATCCGGACGCTTCGGCCGGTGTCACCAACAAACCGGTCAAGGTTTACATCATGTCAGGCCAGTCCAACATGGTCGGCTTGGGGAAAGTTTATGGCACGGAAGACAAATCACTCGAAACCATGACGCTCCGCCAGAACAAGTTCCCCAATCTTGTGAACGACTCGGGAGGATGGACACAAAGGCAGGATGTCCGCTATCGCGGGGTGATTTCCGCCATCCACAACAAAGGGCTAACACCCGGCTGCGGTGCGGACAGCAACACCATGGGTCCCGAACTGGGATTCGGTCACATCATGGGTTGGTACCACGATGAGCCTGTCTTGCTGCTCAAATCGTCCATTGGCAACCGCTCCCTTGCCTGGGACATCCTGCCGCCCGGCTCCCCTGGCTATGGCTCCCCAATACCGACGACTCCAGGTGCTTGGTATGGGGGCAAGCAATACGATATGTATTTCAAGGACGAACTCCAATGGGCACACCCGGATACGGCCGTCACCAATGTGGTTGACGTGCTGGATAACTTCGCCGCCCAATACCCGAACTGGGCATCACAGGGATTTGAAATCGCAGGCTTTGTCTGGTGGCAGGGCGAAAGGGATCTCGGGAACGCAACTCACGCCAATCAATACGAGGCCAACCTCGTCAGGCTGATCGATTCGCTGCGCACTTATCTACACTGACCGCTACAACAACGACCTGAACGGGCAAGGTGAGTCTAACGAGCTAACAAAAGTCGCTACCAACGCGCCCTTCGTCCTCGGCACGCTCGGTGAGACCTCACTTGCCATGACCAGTCCGGCAAACGCAGTGGCGATCCGCGACGCCCATCTTGCTGTTGATAGCACGACCGGGAGCAACCCTCAGACCAACGTGAAGACGGTCTATACCCATCCACTCAGCGAAGGTGGCGAAGGGAACAACCACTACCTCAACCGCGCCGGAACTTATGTGTTGGTTGGCGATGCCATGGGCCGCGCCATGGTCGATTTACTCGTCGCCGCTTCCGGGCCGGATGTGACTCCGCCTACACCCAATCCGATGAGTTTCGCCATTGCCCCTACCGCAGTGAACACCAGCACCGTGGGCATGGTCGCCACCACCGCCGTCGATCCCTCGGATTCCGTGCAGTATTGGTTTGAAAACACCAGCAACTCCACCAACAGCGGTTGGATCACCAGCACCCGTTGGGACAGCACGGGGCTAACCAATGGCGTCAGCCATGACTTCCGCGTTAAAGCCAAGGATTCGGCGGGCAACGAAACCGCCTTCTCCGCCGTCGCCAGCGCCGCTCCCGGCAACGACGTGACCCAGCCCATGCCCGACCCGATGACATTCGCCGGCCCGCTCCAAGTCCTTGGAGAAAACTCGATCAGCATGGCAGCCAACACCGCGTCCGACATCAACGGCGTCCAATATGAATTCGTCTGCACCGTCGGCGGCGGCCCCGGCAGTGGCTGGCAGTCCAGCCTGGAATTCACCGCCACCGGGCTCAGCCCCGGCACCAGCTACACTTACGTCGTACGCGCCAAGGACTCTGCTGGCAACACCACTACCGATTCCGCCCCGGCATCCGTCAGCACGATCGCCCCGGACACCACGCCGCCGTCGCCCGCGACGTCGAGTTTCACCACTCCGCCCACCGCCCTCGGCATCGACGTCATCAGCATGACCGCCACCACCACCACCGATCCCAGCGGCGTGGAATACTACTTCGAGGAGACCACGGACAAACCGGGCGGCACCGATAGCGGTTGGCAGAGCAGCCCGACATATACCGACAGCGGACTCCAACCCGGCACCGAATACAAATACCGCGTCAGCGCCCGTGACAAGAGCCCGGCCCAAAACACCAGCAACTGGTCTGCTGAAGTTGCCGCCACCACCGCGGTGCCGGATACCACCGAGCCTCTCGCCGTTTCGCTCAACCCTTTGAACGGAGCAACGAATGTCGGGATCAACGGCAACCTGATAGTCACCTTTGACGAAAAAATCGAGATCGACACCGGCAACATCACCCTCAAGAACCTGACCGATGCAACACAGGTAAACATCGACATCACCGACACCACCCAGGTTTCCGTTTCGGGCGCGGTACTGACTCTCAACCCGACCGCGAATCTGCTCAAGGGCAAGAACTACGCGATCCAGATCGCCGCCACCGCCATTGAAGATCTCTCCGGAAACAACTTCGACGGCATCCTCAACGACAGCACTTGGGCATTCACCACTGAAACGCCGCCGCCTGCTGGCGTCGTGTTCGCAGACAACTTCGAGGCTGGAGCCAACATTTATGGCGGCACCACCCCGGACGTCACCACCTACACGCTGGCAAACACCAGCAGACAGGCCAACACCACCCTCTGGGTGCGGCCGACCGTAGCATTCGGTGCCGCCAGCAACGGACTTATCGACGAATCGGAGAATAGTGGCGCCAATTTCACCGATCCGGTTGGCAGCCAAGCCTACGCCTTCCGCTACACCAACTCCGGCGTCACTTCCGCTGCAGGCAAGATTGGCGTCCTGACCGCTGGCACGACCTACACGATGAGCTTCGATGTGGTCATGGATGGATGGGACAACAACAGCACAGCGGGGTTGCAAGCAGGTTTCGCCTACGACGCTCGATTGATCGCCTTTGCTCTGGGTAACGACCGCGCTACTGGCGGCACCATGCTCAAGAAAGTCACTGGCAATGCGACCAGTGACGGACTCTACAAGAACGTCAGCTTCACCTACACCACGGGTGACATCTCCGACAGCGCCTACCTCGGCTACGATCTCGGTATTCGTTTCGTTGGAGCCACGTCGTCGGCCAACATCGACAACGTCAGTATCAGCACCACAGGCCCCGGCGGCCCTGGCCCGGTCGCCTCGTTCGCGATTTCCCCGATCGCCTCGCCTCAGAAGGTCGGCACGCCCATCACCGGTATCACCCTCACAGCGAAGGATGCCTCTAACGCCACCGCCACCGGCTTCACCGGCACGGTGACCTTCGGCGGCACCGGCGGCTTCACCGGCACCTCGGCGAACTTCGTCGCTGGCGTGCTCACCGGCGCAAGTGCGACCCCGACCGTGGCGGGCAGCAACCTGACACTGACGGTGACCGACGGCGCAAGCCCGACGCCCCGCACCGGTTCGGCCACCATTGCCACCATCCGGACTCCCTATGAGGCTTGGGCTACAGGTGGGGTTGTCTTCAACCAAGACACTAACAACGACGGCGTGGACAACGGCATGGCGTGGTTGTTAGGTGCCGCCACTCCAACCGAAAACGCGCTCAGCAAACTGCCTGCGGCCACTCGCAACGGAGCCAACCTCCGCCTCACCTTCCGCTGCCTCAAATCCACCAAGCGCGGTGGCGTGTTGCTCAAGGTGCAATCCAGCAGCGACATGGGCGTTTCCAATCCATGGACCGGCATTGAGGCCGCCGTGCCCGATACGGACTCCACCGTCAACGGCGTGGTCTTCAACATTACGGACGATGGCGACCACATCAACGTCATCGCCGACATCCCGGCTGCAGGAGGTAAACTCTTCGGCCGCCTGAGCGCAGTGAATGCGCCATGAGTCCGTCCTCTGCAAATTTTCCGTTAGAGCCGCGCTCCCACCCGGGAACGCGGCGCTTGGCGATGAGAAGTAATCTACTAACGAAACGCCACAACGCCTGAACACCTGAAGGAAACAACGAATGAAAGCACTTTCCCAAATCATCAAAGCCGTTGCCATTGGCATCGCATTATTTATCGCACCCGGGACCGCATCCGGTGACTGGACGCCTCCGAGTTACGTCTTCACGCCCAACAGCCCGTTCTTTCTCCCCGCCCCGACCGCCAATAACAACACGGGCTGGCAGATCAAGAACTTCGGCCCCGTGGGCATTGGCATCAAGATCAAATCCCCCGGCTGGACGATGGAAATCACCAACGTCGAGGCGGGGTCACCCGCCGCCAGCACCGGCATGCTCGCGGCAGGTCAGATCATCGAGAGTATCAACGGGGTTACGCTGACCGGCGTGGACCCGCGCGTGGTACTCGGCAAGTTGATCACGGATGCGGAAGCGAGCAATGGCATCATCTCCCTCCAGATCAAGAATGTCGGGCCGGTGGTGGTGACCATCCCCGTGATAGGCTCTTACAGTGCGACCTGGCCGCTCAATTGCCCGAAGTCGGACTTGATCGTGCGCAATCTGGCCAACCGGCTCATCGCACAGGGCCAGAATGAATGGGGATCGGTCTTGTTCCTTCTCTCCACCGGAGATGCAAATGACCTCGCCGTGGTGCGCGGCTGGATGCAGAATCGTGCAAGTTTCGCCGTCCACACCTGGTCGATCGGCTACGAGGGGATTGGCGTCGCTGAATACTATTTGCGGACCGGGGACCCCGTGGTGCTGCCCCTCATGCAGGAGGCGGCGGACAAGCTGAAGAGACACCATCTATGCCGGCGGCTGGGCAGGCCGCAGCGGCTCCTTCACTTATAACTCCGGCGGACACCTGAATGCGGCAGGCGTGCCCGCCCTCACGTTCCTGCTGCTCGCAAAAACCTGCGGCATTAACGTCGACAGTGCCACCCTCGAAGAGTTCCCTGCGCCACTTCTACCGCTTTTCCGGTACCGGCGGCGTGCCTTACGGCGACTACACCCCGAAGCCCGGCTTCAGCGACGACAATGGCAAAACCGGCAACCTGGCGCTTGCGATGGCTGCCGCAAGCCGGCTGACTCCCAATGGGGAGAATTCGGTTTATGCCCAAGCCGCACAGCGATGCGCCACGAAGTTCTTCTATGGCATGAATGACTATCACCAGGGTCATACAGGAGGGGGCATCGGTGAAATCTGGAAGTCCGTATCGATGGGACTGATGACGGAGAAGCTCCCCGCGCAATACCGCTCATTCATGGACGCCCGATGGTGGATTCTGGAACTCTCCCGCCGTCATAATGGCGGCATCGGCATCGCCGGAGGGCCGGAAAGCAATTACGACAAGGCGACGGGCGAGACACAAAATGGCTGGGGTACTCTCTATGCATTGAGCTACACCCTACCGCGGAAACACCTGCACCTCTTTGGCGCCCCTCTGAGTCCATGGGCTCAGTCGTTCACCTTGCCCGCGCGTCCCTGGGGAACTGAGGCCGACGACGCGTTCCGTTCTTTCGACCCTGTGCCAGGCGGTCCGTGGACTCACCAGGACATGCTCAATGAAGTGCCGAATCTGCATTCGGGCAAGGCCGTCTCGGCGCTGCTGGGCAGTACCACTTCCGACACGGACATCCTGACCTATCTGCATCACCCGGAATTGACCTATCGCAACGACGCCATCGGGGCGATTCTGCGATTGGGAAGAGACTCCATGTTGTCGTACATGATCAACTCGGCCAACGGCGAGATTGCAGCATATCGGTGTCATGGCTCTGCATGAAGTCTTGGGAACTTGGCGGACGACCTATAAGAATCCCGCCAAGGTCACACCCGCCATGTGGGCCCGGATCGATCAACTCGTCAGAGACCCGCAAACCTCCTGGTTCGTCAAGCAGTGGGCGTTGGGACTGCTGCAACATGTCGACACCGCAACGCTGAAAACCTACACAAGTCTGTTCGTCACCCTGGCGGATCACGAAGAGTATTGGCTCAGAGGCCAGGCCAGCGGCAATAGCCCGCGGCTGATTGCCGATCCGGAAACGTACGCGACCATCTTCCCCCCCGTTCTCAATGCAGCTGTGGACTCGGTTCCATATTTTGAAGTCACGGGAGTCAGCGCATTGAAGACAGGCTTGGATGCGGCGAGTTCCGCAATCAAGAATGACGCGCTTCAAATGCTCATGCTGTCCTATACCAATTTGCCCCAGGACTTGATCAGCGAACGGGGAATCTACGTGGTCCCGGACGGCGGCGAGATCAAACGAAAAAGCTTCGGTCAAGTCTTCGGGTTCAGTCCAGAGGGCCTATTGTTTGTGAACACCCGGCCAAAGAAGACCTCCGCATGGAAGGTCAGCGGCGACGCGGACGATCTCTATGTCTGGGATGGAAACTTTCAAACCAACTCGGCCTTTCACGGGAAGTGGAAATTTATCAATAGCCATGACAAAGTAAAAGATGAAGCGACCGCGCTAGCCCTCATCCACAAACAGTTGGGTTTGAATCAGGTTCCACTATCAACCGACACCTCAATTGGGTTTTATGGCTTCACTGTGGGGGCGAGCGGCGGCGTGAATCCATCCGGGCTGGGTAACTGGCCCAATCCCATGCGCTACTCGGGCAACATGGCCTTCGGCACATATATCGACAGGGCATATCAATACAAGATCCTGACGGTCTATGGTCGGAAATACCTCATGATGGAAGTCGAATTCATAGCGGATGCGGATCCAACGATTGAAGGCGGCGCCGGACCGGAATTGGATCCAAATTACCAAACGTCCTACATGGTCTATACGAACATCGACACCGCTGACACCATCCCGCCAGAGATCATCACCCTCAGCCCGGCGAACAATGCCACCGGCGTGGCGGTCGGTGCGAACCTCGTGGCGACCTTCAGCGAAAGCATCGTGCGGGGCACCGGCGACATCACGCTCATCAACACGACCGACGGGACGCAGTCGACCATCGCCGTTACCGACACCAACCAAGTCTCGATTTCCGGCAGGGTAATGACCATCAACCCGAACCCGACGGCGGACCTTCCTGTCGGCAAGAACTTCGCCGTCCGGATCGCCGCGACCGCAGTCAAGGATCTGGCCAACAATGCCTTCGCCGGAATCGCCGACAACACGACTTGGAGCTTCGCCACCGCAGCTACCGACACCAGCCCGCCGACAATCTCCACCCTAAGCCCTGCGGACAGTGCCACGGGCATAGCGCTCGGAGCAAACCTCGTGGCGAACTTCGGCGAGAACATCGCGCGTGGCACCGGCAACATCACGGTCAAGAACCTGACCGACGGAACCTCGATCACGATAGCGGTCACCGACACGACCCAGGTCTCGGTCTCCGGCGCGGTCCTGACGATCAACCCGACGGCGAATCTCGCGGCGAATAAGAACTACGCGATCCGGATCGCCGCGGCTGCGGTCAAGGACCTGGCGAACAACGGCTTCGCCGGGATCGCCAACGACACCACGTGGAATTTCACCACCGTCGCACCGACACCACCGCGCCCACGATCTCCGACCTCACCCCCGCCGACAACGCCACCGGCGTCGCCGTCGGCGCGAATCTCGTGGCCACCTTCAACGAGACGATCGCCATCGGCACCGGCAACATCACGATCCATCCCATCGACAACTCGGGGGATATGGTCATCGCCGTCACCGACGCCACCCAGGTCTCGGTCTGCGGCACCATCCTGACGATCAACCCGGCGGCCAACCTCGCGACGAGCAAGCAGTATGCCGTTCTGATCGCCGCCACCGCCATCGACGACCTCGCCGCCAACAGCTATCCGGGATCATCGACGACGTGACTGGGAAGCTTCACCACCGCTCTCGCTCGACCTGACCGCGCCGACGCTCTCCTCGACGAACCCCGTCAATGGCGCGAGCGGCGTGGTCACCGACGCCAACTTCGAGGCCACCTTCAGCGAGCCGATCGCCATCGGCACCGGCAACATCACCTTCCGATCCTGATCGACGGGACGCGGGGATGGTCGTGATCACGGTCACCAACGGCTCCCAGTCTCGGTCTCCGGCAACGGTTCTTACCATCAATCCCACCGCCGATCTGCTCAGGGGCAAGGACCTACGCCGTCCGGATCGGGGCCACCGCCATTGAGGATCTCTCCGGGTACCTCCAATGGCACCAACGACAGCACCTGGGCCTTCACCACGGAAACGCCGCCGCCCGTTGATATTGTGTTCTCCGACAACTTCGAGGCCGGAGCCAACAGTTATGGCGGCACCACCCCGGACGTCACCACCTACACGCTGGCAAACACCAGCAGACAGGCCAACACCACCCTCTGGGTGCGGTCGACCGTTGGATTCGGTGCCACCAGCAACGGACTTGTCGACGAGACAGAGAACTCGTCGGGACCCAGTCTCACCGATCCGCTTGGCAGCCAAGCCTACGCCTTCCGCTACACCAACTCCGGCGTCACTTCCGCCGCGGGCAAGGTCGGCGTCCTGACCGCAGGCAAAACTTACACGGTGAGCTTCGATGTGGTCATGGATGGATGGGACAGCAACGGAGCCACGGCAGGGGGCAAGGTTTCGCCTACGACGCTCGATTGATCGCCTTCGCACCCTGCAACGACCGCGCTACCGGTGGCACCATGCTCAAGAAAGTCACCGGCAATGCGACCAGTGACGGACTCTACAAAACCGTCAGCTTCACCTACACCACAGGTGACATCGCCGACAGCGCCTACCTCGGCTTCGACCTCGGTATTCGTTTCGTTGGAGCCACGTCGTCGGCCAACATCGACAACGTCAGCGTCAGCACCACAGGCCCCGCCGGCCCCGGCCCAGTCGCCTCCTTCACGATTTCCCCTATCGCCTCGCCGCAGACGGTAGGCAGCCCCATCACTGGCATCACCCTCACCGCGAAGGATGCCTCCAACGCCATCGCCACCGGCTTCACCGGCACGGTGACTTTCGGCGGCACTGGGGGCTTCACCGGCACCTCGGCCAGCTTCACCGCCGGTGTGCTCACCGGCGTGAGCGTCAGTCCCACGGTGGCCGGCAGCAATCTGACGCTCACGGTCAACGACGGAGCCAGCCACACCGGTTCGGCCACCATTGCCACCATCCAGACCCCCTACGCGGCCTGGACCGGAACTGGCGTCACCTTCGATGCCGACAGCAACAACGACGGTGTGGACAACGGCATGGCATGGCTGTTAGGTGCGGCCAATCCGTCCGCCAACGCCTTCCCGCTGCTGCCCACCATTGACAACATCAGCGATCCGGACTTCTCTACTTCACCTACCGCCGGAATGACGAAGCCAACACGGATCCGAAGACCGCCATCAAGGTGGAATACGGCAGCATGCTGTCCGTCTGGACCACCGCGGTGGCCGGTCCCGACATCATCATCACCCCGACAAATGATGGCGCTGGTGCGGGTATTGACACGGTGCAGGCGAAAATCAAACGCGCCCTCGCTGTGGGTGGTAAACTCTTCGTTCGCCTGAATGTGGTGAACACGCCTTGAGCTCCTCGAAGACACAGCGACGAATCCTGCCCCAATGCTCCATCATACGGCCCCTTCCACTTCCAATCAGAAGCAATCCACTTGGTATAATTCCAAGATGAACCTCATGATCAGTTATTTACGATCTGTTATCGCCCATCAGGTGTCCGCGCGACTCCCCTTTGTTTTGGTGATGTTATCCACAAATCTTTGTGCGGAGCCTGGCGAACTTCAAGGTCGATCCGAAGATTCGCGACTCATTCTCGGATCTGATTGCACCGACTCGCCATGAGGAGGGCATTGAAAGGGGAGTTTCGGCTCGATAACCTCTGAGGAATTGCCTATGGAGGCTCTGTTAGACGTGATGAACCGGATGCACGAAAGGGTGCATTTCGAGGAAATGCCGCCGAAGAAAAAAGATCAACCTTCCGAAGAAGAGCGCAGGCAGTTGGAGAATTGGCTGGCGACTGTTCTCAACGCGAACAACGCGTCCAAGCTTGAGGAAAAACTGCGCATGCCTGAGTATGGCAACAAGGTGGATCACGAGAAGTTGTTCTCCGGAAAATACAAGGATTCTCCCTGGCTACACTTTCGACCGCCGCTGGCTGATCAGCGAATTTATCTTCACCACGAAGTTCAACAAGGTTCTGGACCTGACCTCGCGTGTCAGCATCGACGGCAAGGGTTACCCGCTGATAGGCAGCAGGAACCCCACCATCAATCTGACCAATCCTTTCCTCCTGCCCACCCACAGTGGCGTCCGCTACTATGACACCACCACTCTGGAAAGCGGCCATCTTTTGACGATGCACACCAATGCCAAGCAGGCCTCGGCCTATCTTGTCAGCAGGGGCAAGAGCCTGGTGACGGCGGCATCGATGATGGCACCCCAGTTCGAGCACGAAAGGATCCTCTTCGACCCGCGAGACCTACATGAAGCTCAACATCGAGGAATTGCTTCGCGACGTCTTCAAGGAGAAGCACGAAAAAACGCTGCCTGCTTTTGTCCCAACCAAACGCAGTCCGATTGAAAAGCCCGACAAGAACTTTGATGTTAGAAGACCCTCGAACGAGGAATGTGATAAAATCGTCAGCACCGCCAGGAAGCACGCGAAAGAGGGTCTCGATCGCGAGAAACTCATCCTGCTGTGTGAGGAGGAATGGTTTTACTACGGCGTGAGCGAGCGAACCATCATGATCCGCGTCACTTGGCTTCGCGGCTATCTGGAGGAGGCCATGAGGCGGTGGAAAGTAGGCCCCATCAAGACCTCGTCCCCGACACAATCCGACATGGCCGCGATCCGCGCCGGACTGCTCAAGCATCGTCAGGCCGGGGACACCTACACCGCCGTCATTGCCAAGTGCATGGCCGAGTGGAGCGATGAATTCCGGCGCGAGCGTGAGACGAAAGTCATTTCCGATGAGACGTTCGGCAAGCTCGTTGATGAGTTGTTTGTCAGAATCCTGGAGCGTGAGCCGACACCGAAGGAGTGGTCCGAATACATCACGCTCACAAAAGGCTATCTTCCGAAACTGGGCAACGAAAAGACCGTCGACAGGCTCATACAGACACTCATCCTCCGGTCCGATTTTGTCTATCGGCAGGAATTCGGCGAAGGAATGGCCGACGCGCAAGGACGCAAAATGCTTTCGCCCCGGGATGCCAGTTACGCGCTTGCCTACGCGCTGACCGACAGCAGCCCTGACAAGGAACTGCAGGAAGCGGCGAAAGCGGCAAGCTCGTCACCCGGGAAGATTACCGGCGCGAAGTCGAGCGGATGCTCAAGATTGACAACCAGTATTACACCATTGATGAGGCGCTGGGGGCCGATAGTGTGACCAACATCCCCATCCGCAAGCTGCGCTTTTTCCGCGAATTTTTCGGATATCCCGGCATGCTTCCCATTTTCAAGGACGACAAACGTTTCGGTGGCTCCTATTCGAAGAACTTCACGCGATATGTCATCGAAGCAGACATGCTGGTGGAATTCATCCTCAAACAAGACAAGCATGTATTTGAACGGCTGCCGACCACGGAGGAGTTTTATGTTTTCCACACCGGCGACAATCAAGCGATGGGCTGCTTCCTCCAAGCTGATTCATACAATCTATGATTACTTCAAGGATAAGGACTGGCAAAACTTCGATTCCGATAAACTGCGAGCCCACCTGCCATTCCTCAATGAGAATCCGATGCCCGGGTTGAACCTGGACGCGATCGGAAAAGTCGGGGCGAAAGGATTTCACCAAGTTGTTCAAAAGCATGATGGCCAACTACGAGCAGAGACTTGGCAAAGGACTGGCCGTCACCGCGCCCTATTCGACGGTCTTTGGAGTCCCTAACGCCGCATTGACGCGCACTGGCGCCAAGCTCGGAGGAGCCGAGGTCGCCAAGTCCTTCAACATCGATCTGACAACCTGGAACTACCCCGCCTCACAACCCGCTAAAATGGAGCATCGCAAGGGAATGCTCACGCATCCCGCCTGGCTGATCGCCTTCGCCGCCAACACCCAGACCGATCCTGTTAGGCGGGGCAGGTGGGTCCGTGAAAAACTCCTTGCTGGCAGCATCCCGGATGTCCCCATCACGGTCGATGCGGTCATTCCCGAGGACCACACCAAGACCCTCCGCGAGCGACTGGACATCAAAACCGGGGATACGTATTGCTGGCAGTGCCACGAGCACATGAACCCGCTTGGGGAGACCTTTGAAATGTACGACGATTTCGGCCGCTACCGGCTTGAGGAATTTCTCGAACACCCGGCCAATCTCATCAAAAAAATGCCCGACAAAGGCTCTCCTTCGGACGACTTGCGCGACATCTACAAGACCCTTCCGGTAAACGCCACCGGACAACTGAAAGGCACTGGCGACCCGAAACTGGATGGCGACCTTCGTGACGCCATCGACCTCATCGAACGGCTTGGCAAATCCACCAAGGTCCGGCAGTCCATCATCCGCCACGCCTTCCGCTATTTCATGGGGCGCAACGAGGTTCTATCCGACTCCAAAACCCTCATCGACGCCGACCAAGCCTACCTCCAAAGCGGTGGCAGCTTCGATGCGATCATCATTTCACTGCTCACCTCCGACTCATTCATCTATCGCAAACCAGCTAACTGATTTTATGAAAAACAGAAGAGACTTCCTCAAATCCACCGTTCTTGGCACGGGTGCCCTTTCTCTCATGCCATTCTTCAACGCCTACGGTGCAACACCCGCGGAAAGTAGTTTTCCCAAGCGTTTCGTCTTCATTCGGAAATCCAATGGCGAGCGCCCCAACGAGGTCGCGCTGCCAGGCCTGACCGCGCAGGAGAAGGCCCTGGAAGACAAGAAACTGCCGTTTGAGTTGGATCTGCGCGACCGTGAACTGCCTGTCTATCTCCGCGCGCTCGACAAGTACAAGGACAACCTCTGCATCCTTCAGGGCCTTTCCTGCATGATGAGCGAGAATGGACATTACTCGTTTTCTTCGATCATGGGAGCCTACAAATCGAACCGCAATTCCCTGAGTGGTATCAAGCGCGCCACGATCGATTTCGAACTTGCCATGCTTTTCCCGTCTCCCTTCGGTCACGTCGAGCTTTCTCTAACCGGCAACTATTCCACATTCCGATCCGGCATCGTCTCCGGCTATTCCGCCTCAGGTCCGCACCAGCGCAACTATTGTTATGCGGACCCGCAGACCGCCTTCAACGAGCTCTTCGGAGCCGTCACCAATCCCGGAACCGTGGACACGGACAATGCCATGTTCAAATTCCTCGAAAGCGAGGAAGCCTTCAAAGCCGGCATCCTGAAGGGCTATGAGAAGCTCAAACTCAGCAACCACATCGACTCGATCGAATCCACCGTGGCACGCAACCTCAAGCTGTCGAAAATGGCCGGCGTCATCGCCAAGCACATTCCCCAGATCGGGAAAATCCACGCCGACGGTGGACCCAACGCGAGCTATCCCGAGAAGCAGGAAGCCATGACCGAGATTCTCATCGCCGCACTCGTCACCGGGCTGACCAATGTGGTGACGTACACGATCGACGAACTCTCCACGCCAGTTCGCGGGCTGCCCGGCAACGAAGGCGACCTCATTTCGATCCATTCCCTTGGACACAACGGAGGTTACAGCGGGGTTCCCAGCTGACAAGGTCCGCGAGAACATCCGCATCGGTCAGATCAAACAAGTCGCCCGCATCGTCGAAGGCCTCAAGGCGGTGCCCGAGGGCAAGGGCACGATGTTCGACAACACCATGATCATGTATTTCCCCGAAGGTGGTGAAACCCACCATGGCTTCGGCTTGGAGGCACCCTTCGTCATCCTGGCAGGAAACAACTGCAATCTCGACATGGCAGGCCGCTACTTCCGCCTGCCTTACCATGCGACCGAAGGACACAAGACCATCGGCAACTGGTACACCACCCTCCTCAATGCCCACGGAAATCCCATCAAGCATTACGGCGATCTCGACCTTGAAATGTCCCGCAAGAAGCTCGCCCAAACCGGTTTCATCAGGGAGTTCGTTGCCTGACGGGCGATGGCTCGGTGGCTAATCAGTCACTCACTCCAGATCTAACGAATTCGATTCTCCCCGGTCGGATCGTTGCGCCCTTTCAACTGCCCTTCTCGCGCGAGGCGATTTCCTAACAACCATGAACTTCCTCTCCGCCCTGCAATCGCAACGCCTGATCCTCGACGGGGCGACGGGCACTGAACTCAACCGCCGCAACGTGGATACCGGGCTGCCGCTCTGGTCCGCGAACGCGCTGTTGAACGATCGCGACTCCGCCATCCTCAGGGATATCCATCGTGATTATCTCGAAGCGGGCGCGGACATCATCACCACCAACACGTTCCGCACCCACAGACGCGCGCTTGCACTCGGCGGAAACTCCGGGCGAGCGCTCGAATTGACCCGCCGCGCGGTGGAAGTCGCCCGTGAAGCGATCCATGCCGCAGCATGCGCATCCCCAAAATTCATCGCCGGATCCATCTCCACGCTGGAGGATTGTTATGAGCCGGAATCGGTTCCAACCAACGAGCAGCTCCACTCGGAGCATGGCGAGCGGGTGGATCATCTTTTTCAATCCGGCGTGGATTTTTTCCTCGTCGAGACCATCAATTCGATCCGCGAGGCATCAGTGATCGCAACTCATGCGGCGAGAACCGGACTACCCGTTGTGGTGAGTTTTGTCTGCAATCGGGAGGGAAGACTTCTCTCCGGCGAAACGCTGACCGCCGCAGCGGATCTTCTGCTGCCTTTGGAAATTTGCGCCATCGGAGTCAACTGCGGCCCCACGCCCGATCTGGCCAAGCCGCTTGCCGAGCTAGGATCAGCTTGCGGTAAGGATTTTCCTCTCATCGCTTACGGCAACATCGGTTACGCCGATGAAAAGGTCGGCTGGATCAACACGGACTCCGAAAGCCCGGAAATCTATCGGCAACATGCGATCCACTGGAACGCGAAGATCATCGGCGGTTGCTGTGGCACGACGCCGGAACATATCCGGAGATTGAGCAGGGATCTGGATGATAGATAATTTCCGGAAACCCATCACCGATTTCACACCGCCACCCCGATGGTTCCCAACTTTGCCGGTGCGATGAGCCGCCTCTCCTAACCCGACTTTCGCTGTTAGTTAGAAAATTCGCCAAATTTAACCCGTTCGAGGCGCTGGAACCCTTGAGTTTCCAGCATCGGGCCTCGGAGAACGGCTGCGGTGGAGACCCACCCCATGGACAAATGCGGACTAGCAGCGAAAGTCGGGTTAGCACAAACCGGTTCAGCCAGACAGGCAGGTGTCACCGGATGAAAGCCCCTTATCCATATTGGTGGGGCGTCATGTTGATTGGCTCTTCATTCTTGGTGCCGACGGGGACGTCGGCGCGCCCGGGGGGCACCGAGGCTCACGAGAGGATGGCCTTCACCACCTTGCCGTGCACGTCGGTCAGGCGGTAGTCGCGGCCCTGGAAGCGGTAGGTGAGGCGTTCGTGGTCGAAGCCGAGCAGGTGCAGGATGGTGGCCTGCAGGTCGTGGACGTGGACCTTGTCGTCGGCGACGCTGAAGCCGAGTTCGTCGGTCTCGCCGTAGCTGAAGCCGCCCTTCACGCCGCCGCCGGCCAGCAAGATGCGAGAAGGCAGTCCGGGATAGTGGTCGCGGCCGAGGATGGCGCCGCCGGCGGTGCGGCCCTCGCGGAACGGCGTGCGGCCGAATTCGCCGCCCCAGACGACGAGCGTGTCGTCGAGCAGGCCGCGCTGCTTGAGGTCGCTGATCAGGGCGGCGACCGGCTTGTCGGTGCGCTTCACTTTTTCGGTCAGGCCGTCGCGGATGTCCTCGTTGCCGCCGGTGCCGTGGAAGTCCCAGCCCCAGTCGAAGAGCTGCACGAAGCGCACGCCCTGCTCGAGCAGGCGGCGGGCGAGCAGGCAGTTGTTGGCGAAGCTGGCCTCGCCCGGCTCCGCGCCGTAGTCCTCGAGCGTGGCCTTCGGTTCCCTGGAGATGTCCATCACTTCCGGCACGCTGGCCTGCATGCGGAAGGCGAGTTCGTACTGCGCGATGCGGGTGGCGGTCTCGGGGTGGCCGAGTTCGCCGGCTTGCTCCTCGTTGAGGTCGCGCAGGGCGTCGAGCGTCTTGCGGCGCAGGTCGCGGTCCATGCCCGGCGGATCGCCGACGTAGAGGACCGGGTCGCCCTTCGAGCGGCACTGCACGCCCTGGAAGACCGATGGCAGGAAGCCGCTGCCCCAGCAGCTCTGGCCGCCGCTCGGCTGCACGCCGCTGGTGATCAGCACGACGAAGCCGGGCAGGTTCTCGTTCTCCGTGCCGAGGCCGTAGGTCACCCACGAGCCCATGCGACGGCCGGCCCTGGCGCGGCGAGCCGGTGTAGAGCAGCAGCTCGGCCGGGGCGTGGTTGAACTGGTCGGTGTACATCGACTTGATCACGCACATTTCGTCGGCGATGCCGTGGAAGTTCGGGATGGCGTCGGACATCCAGATGCCGCCTTCGCCGTGCTGCGCGAAGGTGCGCGGCGTGCCCATCAGCTTGGGCATGCCGGTGGTGAAGGCGAAGGTCTTGCCTTTGAGGAACTCGTCGGGCGCGTCCTGGCCGTCGCGCTTCACGAGCTCCGGCTTGTAGTCGAAGAGGTCGAGGTGCGGCGGGCCGCCCGACATGTGCAGGTAGATGACGCGCTTCACCTTGGCCGGGCAAGGGGGCGGGACGGGCGGCGAGCGGGATTGTCGGAGGCGGCTGGAGTGCTGCCTTGCGCGAGCGCCTTCATGGCGATGGCGCCGAGGCTGAACTGGCCGGCGCTCGCGCAGGAAATGACGGCGGGTCAGGTGCTGGAGATGGTCGAATCGAGGATTCATAGGGGTCAACGTTTCAGGAGGGTTTCGTCGAGATTGAAGAGGACTCCGGTCGACCGCGGTCCATGCCGCGAGTTCGGCGGGATCGGCACCGGCTGGCAGCGGGCCGATCGGGACGGTCGCCATCTCGGCGGCCTTCTTGGGATCCTTCGCGGTAGTCGGCGAGCAACTCCTCGCGCAGATCTAACAGACGCTTGAGTTCCGTGTCCGAAGGCAGTCGCGACAGCACGCGGCGGAAGCCTTCGCGGATCACGCTGTCCGGCGCGGAAGTCCTCGGCGGTGAGGCGGCGGGCGAGCGCCTGGGCGGCTTCGACATAGACCGGATCGTTGAGCAGGACGAGGGCCTGGAGCGGGGTGTTCGAGCGGTCGCGGCGCAGCGTGCAGACTTCGCGGCTCGGGGCGTCGAAGGTGGACATCGACGGGTAGGGGCTGGTGCGCCGCCATTCGGTGTAGAGGGCGCGCCGGTGTTGGTCGCCGCCGGTGCTGGTTTGCCAGTCGAGCCCGCCGCCGAAGGCCGCGGAAAGTCCGAGCGCGGGGCGGACGGGACGGACCGAGGGGCCGAACATCACGGGCGACAGCAGGCCGCTGGCGGCGAGCGCCTGGTCGCGCACCATTTCGGCGGTGAGACGGACGCGTGGACCGCGGGCGAGCAGGCGGTTGTCGGGATCGCGCTCGGCCATGCCGGACTCGATCTTCGACGACTGGCGGTAGGTTTCCGAGGTCACGATGAGCCGGATGAAGCGCTTGATGTCCCAGCCGGAGCGGATGAGATCGAGCGCCAGCCAGTCGAGCAGTTCGGGATGGGTGGGTGGATCGCCTTGGGCGCCGAATTCCTCGCTGGTGCGGACGATGCCGATGCCGAAGAGCGATTCCCAAAAGCGGTTGGCGATGACCCGGGCGGTGAGCGGGTTGGCGGGATCGACCAGCCAGCGGGCGAGGGTCAGGCGGTTCGTCGCGGCCTGTCTTCCGGCAGCGGGAAAATGCGCCATCGGCACGCCTTCGGTGACTTCGTCACCGTGGTTCAGATAGTTGCCGCGGACTTGCAGATGGGTCTTGCGGCGCTTGCCTTCCGGTAGCTCGCGGAGGATCGGCACGGTGGTCGGCTTGAGGTCGGCGATTGCTGTTGGAGGTCCGTTAGCGACTTGCGGTCGGCGGCGCTTTCCGGGGCGAGCTCGCGGAGGTAGTGCTCGGTGACGGCTAGCCTTCTGGGCGGCATCGCGCTGGTCGGCGGGGAGGGCGAGGATGGTGGCGAGTTCGCGTGGGATCTCGGTCAGGCGGGCCGCGGAGGGATGGCCGGTGGCGCTGAGGCGGAAGCGGCCGAGCGTGTGGTTGGCGTGAGGGCGACTGCTGTTCGATCGTGATGCGCAACGTGGAACCGGCCGGAATTTCGACGGGCTTGGAGGTGGTGAGGACCAATGAGTGGGCGATGCCGGAGCCCCGCCGATCGCCCAGCCCGATTTCTGATCTCGTGGTTTGGCGGCCTTGCCGGTTTTGAAGGACGACGGCTTTCGTCGAAGTCGGGCTGCACGTAGTCAGCCGCTGTGCCGGTGTATAGGATTTCGGGAGCGCTATCGGGCTTCGATGCATCATTCTCCGGCGGCTTCACTTTCACGTTGATCCCGGTGATGACGAAATTTCCCGCCGCGTGTCCGGGGCCATTGTTAGGCAGGGAATCGTGCGGCAAGGCTTCCAGTCGGAGAGCTGTGAGCGTTTTCACGGCGGGCGATGGGATCTCGATGACATAGGTGTCCTTCGCGGCGCTGTTAGCGACGGAGACCGTGCCGTCCTCTCCCGCGTCATCGCGAGGTTGGCTTGCGATTTCATCGTTTCCGGCATCAGCGCTTGCCACTCGATAGGCAGGGGAAACTGTTTCGCCCATTCGCTAGCGGCAGCCAGCATCGCCGGAGCCGGTTTCCTGAACCTTGCCTCCACCTCGGCGATGTCCTTTTCGAGCTTCTGGCGCCGGGCCTTTTGGTCATCGGTGTAAAAGCTGAGGAGCGGGGCTTCATCGCGCAGGTCGGCGTCGGCGGTGTTGTTCAGGAAGGCGAACATCCTGAAATACTCGGTCTGCGTGATCGGGTCGTACTTGTGGGTGTGGCACTGGGCGCAGGCCATCGAGGTGCCCATCCAGACGGCCATCGTGGTGTTCACGCGGTCGACGACGGCGGCGTTGCGAAACTCCTCGTCGTTGGTGCCGCCTTCGTTGTTGGTCATCGTGTTGCGATGAAAGGCGGTCGCGATGAGCTGGTCCTCGGTCGGATTGGGTAGCAGGTCACCGGCGATTTGTTCGATGGTGAATTGATCGAAGGGTTTGTTTGCGTTGAAGGATCGGATGACGTAGTCGCGGAAGGCCCAGATCGGCGCGAGGGATCATCGGCATAGCCCGCCGAGTCGGCATAGCGGGCGAGATCGAGCCATTGCGCGGCTCCAGTGCTCGCCGTAGGCGGGCGAGGCAAGCAGGCGGTCCACCATGCGCTCGTAGGCGTCCGGTGCCTGGTCGTTGACGAAGGCATCGACCGCCTCGGGAGTGGGCGGCAGTCCGGTGAGGTCGAACGAGAGCCTCCGCGCGAGGGTGGGCCGGTCGGCTTCCGGTTGCGGCTGGAGATTTTCCCGTTTCAACCGGTCGCGGATGAACGCGTCGATCGGGTGGATCTCCTTCTGAGGAGGTTCGACCGCCGTCAGCGGCTCATAGGACCAGTGTTTGGAATACTTCGCGCCGCTGTTGATCCAATCCGCGATCATTTTCACCTCGGCGGGTGTGAGCGGATTGCCGGATTTCGGAGGTGGCATGATCTCGTCCTCATCGGTTTCGATGATCCGCTTCATCAGCTCGCTGTCGTCGGCATGGCCCGGGACAATCGCCGTGCGTCCGCCCAGATCCGTGCGTGCGCCTTCCTCGGTGTCCAGTCTCAAGCCGCCGCTGTTCTTGGCCCTCCCTTGCGCTCCATTTCGTCCGGCCCATGGCACTTGAAGCAGGCATTGGAAAGGAGGGGACGGATGTCGTGGGCGAATGACACGGGCTTTTCCGCCGCGGCCACCAAGGCAGGCATCCCTGCCAGCAGCGAGGCGACGGTCGTGAACTTGATGCGGGAAAATTGCTTCATGAAGGAGCTGTGATGCGGTTTTACTGGGGAAAGTTGCGGGATCCTGCCGGTGTGCGCACGTTGAAAACGTGGACTGGAGAGGTTTCCTAGCGGTGATTTTCGCGAGCGGGTTGCTTTTGTCGCGAATGCCGTCGAGTGTCGCTATTTCAGTTAGACCCTTTGGGTGGCATGTTCATCGCCAGCGGGCTGGCAGGGCAATTCCAGCCTGGCCACGAAAATTCCGTCGATCTCCTGCGTCTGGAAAGAGACGCCATCAAGCGTGCCCGTGATCGCCCGCACAAGGCGCAGTCCCATGCCCGTGCCGAGCAGCGAGGTGTCGCCTCCGGAAATCCCATTGCGGATCTCCAATCCAACACGCCGACCTTCGTCCACCCGCCGCGCTAGCAAGTGAATCTCGCCCGTGCCGTGGCGGATCGCGTTGCCGAGGAGATTGTGCAGGATCTGGCGCAGCAGGGAGGGGTCGGATTGCACCAAAAGTCCGGGATCCGGCTGCCAGCCGAGGGTAAGGCCGGCTTCGGCCGCGAGGATGGAATAGCCGTCATGAAGATCCTCCAGCAGGGCTGATAGATCGATGCCCTGGATTTCATGCTCAAGGGTGCCGCCCTCCGCCTTGGCCATCAGCAGGGAGCGCTCGACCAGTTGCGAGAGGTGGCGGATTTCCTCCTGCAGGTCCTCGGAAACCTCCGGCGGGAGTTCAGGGGCCAGGGCTTCCAGGCGCAGGCGGAGCAGCGTCAAGGGAAGCCGCAACTCGTGGGCCACCCGGGAGGAGAACTCGGCCATCTCGGTGTAGGATTTTCCCACCCGGCCTAACAGGTCGTTGATGTGGCTCACCAGCGCGGCCAGCTCCGCATCGCGCTCCGGAAGGTGCACGCCTTGGGCGCAGGACAGCGGGTCCAGCGAGTCGAGTTCACGATTGATCCGGCGGACCGGACGCAGCGATCGCGCGGCGATGAAATAGCCCACCCCCCCGCTTGCCAACAGCAGTGGTATCGCGATCCAGAGCCACACGGTCATCAGCTCGCCGAGGATATCCTGCACCTCCGCGTCCGTGTAGCTGCCGTGGATGGTCCACTCGGGATGGCGCGGATGACTGCGGTCCCTTCCATCCTTTCGCAGTTCCCCGTCCAGATGCCAATGCGCCGCGCCGAGGAGCCCGGCGACGATCAGGACGATCGAAAGAACCGACCAGGCCACCATTTTCAGGCGGAAATTCACGCCGCGTCCTCCCTCAGGGCGAAACCGATCCCGCGCAGGGTCTGAAGAAGTGGCACGCAACCGGGCAGGTCCACCTTCTTGCGCAGGTAGCTCACGTAGACGTTCAGCACGTTGGTGCCGGAATCGAAATGCTGGTCCCAAACGCGTTCGACCAAGGTGGCCTTGGAAACCGGTCGTGGCGAGGCTTCGGCCAGCACTTCCAACAGGGCGAATTCCCGGTTGGTTAGAGAAATTTCCTGACCCGCCCGGCGGGCGACCCGGGCGCGGAGATCGATCTCAAGATCCGCCACCCGGAGGACCGGATCGAGGTCCGGTCTGGAGCGGCGCTGCAAGGCGCGCAAGCGGGCGAGCAGTTCCTCGGTGGAATAGGGTTTCACGATGTAGTCGTCCGCCCCGGCATCGAGTCCGCTCACCCGGTCGCGGATGTCGCTCCGCGCGGTGGCCAGCAGGATCAACGTCGCACGGCCCGCGGCCCGCACCGCGCGGGTCACGCTCACGCCGTCCCGACCTGGCATCATGATGTCCAGCACGGCAGCATCGAAGGGATGTTCCATCAGCAGCCATTGCGCTTCCTCACCATCTCCGGTGGCGTCCACCACATGCCCCGCGGCCCGCAGCGCGCCAGCCACGTGGCTGAGGACCTTCTTGTCATCTTCGGCAACCAGAATCCGCATGGCGGGAGTCTCACACATGAAATTAAACGTTGCGAGCCGCCATCCGCCTTCCTGATCAATCGTCTCCCCGGGAGTTTGTCGCCGGAGCTGTTGAGCCTGATGTGCTAACACCGACGCCGTGCTGGTAAACCAGCAGTCCGCCATAGTGCCCGGTCACGGCCACGGCATAGGAAGCCGATAGTCCTGCCACGGCGGTGGCGATACTGAGCCCTCGTGAGATCTTTGGAAAACGAGCGGAAACCACCACACCTGCGGCAAGCAGGCCGGCCACGATCGCCAGGTTCCGGGAGCGCTCACCCCACTCCTCGTGCTCCTCGAGGATTTCCTCCGCTTGGGGTGAAAGCTTGCCGATTTCTTCATCCGCCTCTTCACCACTCCACGCCGCCGCCACGGCCCCGGCCGCTCCGGCGAGCAGCAGACCCGCCGCCAGCCATGGAAGATGCCAACGCCGGAGGAAAACCGCGACGACCGCCACGGCGGCGCCGACGAGGATGAGAACGATCGGGAAATGCACCAACGCGGGATGCAAGGGATTGGGTATGGAGAACATGGCGGTGAGAGTTTGGGGATGAGTTTGGCCGCCACCCCGACAATGGGTGGCGGAACGATGCGATGGCCGTTAGAAGGCGATGAACTTTGACGCGTCTTCCTCGCAGATCTCACAATCTTCGAGGGCCTCATCACCTTCGAGGGTCATCCCGCAAACCGGGCAAACCACGAATCCCGAGTCCGCACCGGTGCCGACAAGGCGCAGGGCGGTGGCGAAGAGCATGGCGTGATCACCTTCCACCTGAAGGGCCCGGTCGAAGGTTTTCACGGCCTTTTCGGCACCCTCCTCGGTCGCGGTGGTGATGAACCCGGGATACATCGTCTGCTGCTCATAGGTCTCGCCCTTGATGGAGGCTTGCAGGTTCTCCGAAGTGGAGCCGACGGTGGTTTTCTCTTGGACCAGTTCCGGAAGCGTGCCACCGAGAGCCTTGATCACTTTCGCGTGTTTTGCCGCGTGGATTTCTTCGGCCTTGGACGTGGCGCGGAAGAGGCGGGCGGCCTGTTTCTCGCCATCGCGCTCCGCCTTCTCGGCGAAGAGCTGATAGCGGAGCTTGGCGTTGGACTCTCCCTGCCATGCCGAGGCAAGGTTGGCGAGGGTCTTCGGAGCGGCGGCCGGCGTGTTTGCGGCATTGGCTCCGAGAGTGAGGACGGCGGACGAAACGAGGATTAGGATTGATTTCATACGACGGCAAGATGCCATGCCGGGATTAGAATCACGGGCGCTGGAAGATTAGAGTTTTCCAATCTTTCCCGGCCTCATCCGATCGGAGGTGGCTTCTCAATCCGTTGTCCTGGACAGAAGCGGTGATCGAGGATCACTCCAGGGTGTAATAGACACGCACGGTTTTCTTGCCGAGCTTGCGGATAAGGGAGAGCGTTACCTTGATAGGCGCGGCGCCTCGCTATGAATTTCTTGAGAGATACGATCACCCACATCGAATGCTCCGAAGTTTCCCGGAAGTTTCCCGGAAGTTTCCCGGGTTCTCCCAAGCCTATTGCGAACGCAGGCGGAAAAAGCGCGTGGGCTCATCCTCAGGCACCGCAATGAAGTTCCTGTCGGAAAACATCGCGGCGGGCGATGTCAGCTCACTCCATGCGTCCGCGTTGCCAAGATCGGTCGAGGTCTCGACCTTGGCCGTGGACAATCCGGACGGGTAGGACAGGAAAAGCACGCCTTCCGACCGGCCGATACTCAGGCTGTCGCTTGAGAAAACCGGCGGGGGATCTGCCTGATAGACCGAAAGCGCGGCAATTTTCGGAACCCCGAGCGTTTCCTGCTGCACGCCGACATCCAGCACCCCGTCAGTGACTTCTATCCGATATGGACCATATTTTTGCCAATCCCCCTTGGCAAGGAAGCCGATGCCCTTCGCGGCGATCTGCCCTTCCAGGATCAACCTCATGTCCCGCGAGTAGCTCTGCTGGTCCTCGGAGACAAACAGGAAGACATCGTAAAATCCGCTAGGCAGCGGATGCTGCAGTCCGATCACGGCATTTCCCGTGCCGTCGGCGCGCAACAACTGATTGCCTAACAGGTTGGTGGTGGCGACATCCGGCGAGGGATAGCGGACAAGCGATCCCACGGTGCTGATCGGCTCGGTGTTCGTGATCGACAGTCCGGCGGTGACGGCATCCGCTTGGGATAAGAGCAGATGGCCATCGATGAGCAGCGAATCCCCTCCGTTGAGGTTCACGCCCCAGTGGAACGGGCCTACCGAATTGGCCTTGACCGCTTGTGAAATCGCGGTGCGCCCGTCGGTGGCGATCGCCCTGGCGCGATAGACGTGTTTTCCTTTCGATACCGTCGGGACGACCAGATCGTAAGGAGAGGTTGTCACCGTTCCTAACAAAATATCCCCATCGAGAAAATCGACACCCGCCAGTGTGCCGCCCACCACCGAGGCTTCCGCCGAAAGGGTCAGGGCACCTGTGGTGGAATCGATGATCCTGTTATAAGCCGGCGAGGTGATTGCCACGGAAGGAGGCGGAAGAGTCCCGCCGAAAATCCGCAGGGCGATGTCTTCCCCGTAGGATGGAGACGCCAGGGTTTTCGTCCCTCCCGCATGGATAAACTCCGCCACCGCGGCGCTAACAAGCCCGGACCGGGGATCGATCCATTCACCTCGATAGGTTCCCGCGGGCAGATTGACGACGAGGTTTGCCTGGCTACCGCCACGCAGATAGAGGCCGTATGCGACACCCGGCACGCCGATGGTCGTCGCGACTCCTTGGGTTGGCACACCGCTTGCCACGAAGTTCGGCTGAGGAGTGAGATCCACCAGTGGCAATCCTTCCAGAAACCAGCGCAGGATCCCCAGATGGTGACGGATTCCCGGGCCTCCACCACCGGGACCGCCTAGTGGCGCCAGACCGTCCTCGCGATGAATGGTGAATGAATAATCCAGATGGTCGAACAGGGATCCGCCGGCAAGCATGAATTCCCAGGCTTCCGTGCGATAGACCAGATCGCCGCTTCCCGCGAAACCCGTCTCGTCGTCACCGATCGCACGATTGAACTGATAGTTCCAAGTGACCGCGTTCGGTTTGGCATAGTGAAAATTGAAAATGGACACCCGGGGATCGGGAGAAGAGATGACCGCCTCGTAGTTCGCGTAATTTTGCGCGATCAAATGGGGAACCGGGAGGTCGGATTCCGCGTCCACCACCTCGTCGGTGATCAGGGCCTGCCACTCGTTGGAGATGAGGTCGAAATACGGTTCATTGGCGATTTCATAGATCACGTTGTCGAATTCCTTGGTCTCGTTGACGCACTTGCGGGCCAGGGCCTTTTGGAAGGGAAGCAGATCTCCTTCAGGATTGTAGGCCTCGGCGGGACCGCTCGAGCCCACGCCGTTGATGTGGTTCGCGCCGTTCATCGGGGAATGGGCCCAGATTTGCGGATCGTTGTCGAAATAGTAGGAACTGAACAAGGTGAGCTCGACCACGATCCCCCGCTTGTCCGCCTCTCTAACGAAATCACGCAGGCGATGGAAAAACGCGGGATCCCATTGGGTCAGGTCGTATTTGTTGCCTCCGTCCGCGGCTCCTGGAACCGTGGAGCGTTTCCAAGGAACGACGGAATGACCGGCCGGCGGGCTGAGCACGCTGTCGGTGATCTCGAATGCCCCGGGATATCCCAGGTAGGATCCGCTGAAAATTCTCGTTAGATTCAACCCGCAAGCGCGGATCTCATCGAGATAGCGGATGTAGTCGAAATCCAGGTTGATGACGGAGCCATAGTGTTCGGTCGATCCGACGAGCACCACGGGCTTGTCGCGGAAGATGAAATAATGTCCGTTGGCTGGATGAAGGCGGATGGGTTCCGCTGCTGCTGATCCGATCAGACAACAGGTCACGAGCTTCCACAGGTGGGCGGGGGTCTTGCTGAGAATTATTTTTAGCATCACTTGAAAGATGCCATTCCGGGGGGATGTGGATTGGCGTTGGTTCCTTAAAGCGGAATGTTCGCGATTTCAACCCGGCGATTGGAAAATGTTCCCGGATCAATCGTCTCCCCGGGACTTTTTCGCCGAAACCACCGTGCCCGCTGCATGCACATCCGCCCTGAAGCGGCTGCCACAATGACCCGCGGAAGGTCCAAGGGTCGCCACCAGAGATTCAGATGACTGAAAAATCATGCCTTCTTCAGCGGCTTATTTCGGATCGTGGAATTTGAATGCTTTGTTTTTTCGTGCCTTGCGGACGATTTCCTGCTTTCCCTCGCCCCGCCCACGCTTCTTCCGCATTCCCATGTCCACCGAGCTGACCCGAAATTTCTCCATCATCGCCCACATCGACCACGGGAAGACCACGCTCTCCGACCGCCTGCTGGGAGCCACCAACACCGTGGCCGAGCGCGACGAAGCAGGCGCAGCTGCTCGACGCGATGGATCTCGAGCGCGAAAAGGGCATCACCATCAAGTCCCACCCGGTCACCATGAAATACAAGGCGAAGGACGGCAAAATCTACAAGCTCAACCTGCTCGACACGCCGGGCCACGTCGATTTCTCCTACGAGGTCTCGCGCTCGCTCGCCGCCTGCGAGGGTGCCATCCTGATGGTCGATGCCGCGCAGGGCGTGGAGGCCCAGACCGTCGCCAACCTCCACCTCGCCCACGAGCAGAACCTCATCATCATCCCGGTCATCAACAAGATCGACCTGCCCGCCGCCGACGTCGAAAAGTGCAAGCAGCAGCTCGAGGACATCCTCGCCATCCCGGCCGAGGACGCGATCCCCGCCACCGCCAAGGCAGGCATCGGCATCGAGGAAATCCTGGAAGCGATCGTCGCCCGCGTCCCCGCGCCGGTGGAGAATCCCGACAAGCTCCTGCGCTGCTCGGTCTTCGACTCGATCTTCGACACCTACCGCGGCGTCGTTTCCTACGTCCGCGTCTTCTCCGGCACGCGTCGAAAAAGGGCCAGCGGGTGAAGCTGATGCACACCAACAAGACCTACGAGGTCAAGGAGGTCGGCGTCTTCACCCCGAAGATGAGCGCCCGCGACGAACTCTTCGCCGGCGACGTCGGCTACGTCATCGCCAACATGAAATCCGCCGACGAGGTGAAAATCGGCGACACCATCACCGACAACACCCACCCGTGCCCCGAGCCGCTTGCCCGGCTACAAGGAAATCCAGCCGATGGTCTTCTCCGGCATCTATCCGATCGACACCTCCGACTACGAGGCGCTCAAGGCCGCCATGGGCAAGCTGCAGATCAACGACGCCGCCTTCACCTTTTCCATGCCGAGAGCTCGACCGCGCTCGGCTTCGGTTTCCGCTGCGGATTCCTCGGCCTGCTCCACATGGAAATCATCCAGGAGCGCCTCCGCCGCGAGTTCAACATGGACATCATCTCCACCTATCCGTCCGTCATCTATCAGGTCAGCAAGACCGACGGCGAGCGAGATGATCGTGGACAACCCGACGCTTCTTCCCGGACCCGCAGGGCATCGCAGGAAATCCGCGAGCCCATCGTGAACGTCTTCATCATGATCCCCAACGAATACATCGGCGACATGATGCAGCTCGTCCTGGAAAAGCGCGGCGATGTCGACCAACACCGAGACCATCGACGACACGCGCGTCATGCTCACCTGCGTCCTTCCGCTGACGGAAATCCTCGTCGATTTCAACGACAAGCTGAAGTCCATGACCCGCGGCTACGGCTCGATGGACTACGAACACGCCGGCTACCGCGCCGCGAACATGGTGAAGATGGACATGCTCATCAACGGCGAGCCCGTCGAGGCCTTCTCCAGCATCGTCCACCGCGACAAGGCCGGAGTCCTACGGCCGCGCTGCTCGCCGGCAAGCTCAAGGAAGTCATCCCGCACCAGCTCTTCGTCGTCGCCATCCAGGCCGCCATCGGCGGCAAGATCGTCGCCCGCGAATCCATCTCCGCGATGCGCAAGAACGTCACCGCCAAGTGCTACGGCGGCGACATCACCCGCAAGCGCAAGCTGCTCGAGAAGCAGAAGGAAGGGAAAAAGAAGATGAAGATGCATCGGCAAGGTCAACATCCCCCAGGACGCCTTCATCAAGGTGCTGAAAAGCGGGGACTAAGAGGCTGTCTGAAAAATACCCGAAGGCAGGGATCGACCTCCGGGCGGTCCTGCGAATGGAAAGTGAATGTCCGACCATGGAGGGATTCAAGAGCTTTTCATGGGCGGATCCATTCGCCTCACATTCGCAGGACCGTTGCGGAGAACGGTCCCTGCCATTTTTAAGACAGCCTCTAAGGAGGGTTGATCTCCGGTCAACCCGTCTTGGCGGCATGCCGGGACAGCGGTCCTGCCAAGAGAATCCACCCGTTCGTTTTGTTTCGTTTCTTCCCGAAACCTTCCAAAACGATTACGAAACTCTCAGAATCGTTACAAATCGCCGTTTCTCGAAAATTTCGATTACGAAAACGCAATTGAAGTGCGCTTGTCAGGAGAATGGATCCAGATTTCTGGAAAATCCCAAGCCCTCGCACACCACCTCCTTCGGATGCAATCGTTTCCCGGATGAAATCGATCGTGAGGGAATCCAATCGGTCGATGTGTTAGATTGCTATTTCCCGTCCCAGCGAAATGCCTCACCTTTCGCGGGACGTGCTTCGCGGACGACATCCCCGTAACGGACCTTTAACGGGTTGCCGGAATCGGAGACGATGGTGGCTTGGGTGAGCTTTCCATCCTTCCAGTCCAGATCCACCGTGAATCCGCCGCGTGCCCTGGTGCCATGGATGGATCCGTTAGGCCAGCGGTCGGCGGGCAGGCTGGGAAGGAGATGGATTTCCCCGCCCTGGGATTGCACGAGCATCTCCATCAGGGCGGCGCTGAATCCGAGGCTGCCATCGACCTGCGGAGTGTCCTGGCAGACGGAGAAAAGATTGGGAATGGTGTAGTTCGTCATGGCGAAATCGAAGTTGGCCATCGCCTTGTCAGGCCTGTGGAGGCGGGTCCAGCAGGCGGCCTTCCACGCGGACGACCAACCGTTTCCGATGAGTCCTCTCTGCTCGAGGACCACCTCCGCGGCCTTCGCCAGCTCCGGTGTGGCGCCCGCTGAAATGGCGCAGCCGGGGAAAAGGGCGTAGAGGTGTGAGATGTGGCGGTGGCTTTCCTCGCTTTGTGGCCAGTCCTCGTGCCATTCCTGGAGGTCACCGGCGTGACCGATTTTCAATGGGGCCAAACGCGATCTGGCCTCGATGACCCGCTCGCGGAATTCGCCATCGATCCCTAGCAGCTCGGAGGCTTTCGCCGCTTGATCGAAGACATCGGCAACGATTTCCAGATCGATCGTCGAGCCGGCACACAAGGTGGTTCCCGGTGCGGTCCAGCTCGCGATGTCGTCGAAGAACGGAGTGTTGTCAGCCCGGCCGGGGGAGTTTTCCGGCGATGTCGAGGGGCAGGTGACCAGTTTGCCGGTCTTCGGATCCGGCACGAGGTAATCGAGGAAAAACTCGGCGCTGCCCTTCATGAGCGGATAGTGCTTGGCAAGGGTTTCAAGGTCCGGGTTGAAAAGCTGGTTCTCCCAGAGCTGCGTGCCCAGCCATGCGCCGCCGGTGGTGAACGCGCCCCAGTTCGCTCCGTCCATGGGTGCACCGGACCGCCAGAGGTCGGTATTCTGATGGGCGACCCAGCCCTTGCAGCCGTAGGTGAGCCGGGCGAGTTCCGATCCGGTCTCGGCCAACTCGCCAAGCATGCGGAATACGGGTTCGGCGCACTCAGCTAAATTTCCAGGCTCGGCGGGCCAGTAGTTCATCTGGAGGTTGATGTTGGTGGTGTATTTCGAATCCCATTTCGGATTCATCTCCTCGTTCCAGATCCCCTGCAGGTTCGCGGGCTGGGTGCCGGGCCGGGAGGATGTGATGAGCAGGTAGCGGCCGAATTGCATGACGAGCGCGGCGAGCGCGGGATCCTTGGAGGGGGCCGCCAGCCGCTCGTCGGTCGGAAGTGCCGATGCCGGACTTTCACCAAGGTCCACGCTCATGCGACGGAACAGACGCCGGTGCTCGCGCAGGTGGTCATCAAGGATGGTTTCAAGGGATTTCGGTGCCACGGCATGGAGCGCGTCCTCGACGCGTTGGTGCGGGTCCGCTCCGAGGTCGTGGTAGTTGATGAAATTCGTGGCGGCTGCTAGAAACAAGGTGGCATGGTCGGCTCCCGTGATGATCAGGCTGTCGTCCTCGATCCTTGTGGTCCCACCTGAGGCTGATGCCTTGAGTTGTGCCTCGTATCGCAGCTTGCCCTCGATGCCGAGATAGTCGGCCGACTTGCCCCGGAGGATCAGGCGGTCATTTCCGAGGCCGTCCATGGTGAAGACATCGGTGCCGTAGTTCGAGTGGCTGGTGTTGCGGATCCCGCGCAATTGTGCGCTGAAGCTAACCGAACCCGGATGATCGGCGGTCAAGCGGACCACGATCACCTGGTCCACAGGAGAGACGAAAACCTCGCGGGTGTGGGTGACTCCATCGCGGGTGAAGCGGGTGGTGGCGATGGCGGTGTCGAGGTCGAGCTGGCGACGATAGTTGGTGACCTCGCCCGTTCCGAAGTCGAGCAACAGGTCGCCGAAGGACTGGTATTTCTGCTGTTCGATGGGTCGTCCTAACAGGGTTCGTCCGAAGAGTTTGTGGGCCTGACGGAATTTTCCCGCGAAAATGAGGTTCCGGATCTCGTCGAGATGTTTTGCGCCGTTCCTCGGGATCGCATCATACGGGCCGCCGGACCAGCGGGTGTCCTCGTTGAACTGGATCCGCTCCGTGTCGGGAGTGCCGAAGACCATCGCGCCCAAGCGCCCGTTCCCCACCGGGAGGGCCGCTATCCATTTTTCGGCCGGTTTGCGGTACCATAGGATGTTCCCGGCATTTTCGATGGGGGTGGGGGAAGTTTGCGGGAAATCTTCGGCAGTGGCGACCATGCAGGACCCGAATGACAGGATCACTGCGATTTTCAAGCCATGGAATGACGTGATTCGAAATCTTGAAAATGTCCTGATGGTCGGATGACTGGCTGGACGCGACCGGATATCGAAAATACGGCGGGAAATTGGTGATTTGCAAAAGTCGGTCATTAGTGGATAATTTAGAAATGCGTAAGAAATCCGGTGTGCTTCCGATCATGATGCTAGCGATAGTGGTGCCAACCTTGGCCAGTTGCGACAAGCTGAAGGCGATTGCGGCGAAGTTTGAGAAGAAGGGATCCGAAGAGGGGTCCACTACCGCCGGGCCGACGGTGCAGGGCAAATTACAGCCGCGACCAGATCTGCGGAAATCACGAGCGCCAGCTACGACGGCTTCATTTCCCGGAAAAGTGCGCTGGTGATCGTGGACTTCCATGCGGAATGGTGTGGTCCGTGCAAGATGCTGGGGCCTGTTCTTTCCAAGGCCACGGAACTGCATCCCGGAGTGGTCTATCTTGGAAAGGTGGATGTGGATCAGGCTTCCGATCTCGCACAGAAGAACGGGGTGAGCAGCATTCCTGATGTTAGGATTTTCAAGGATGGCAAGGAGGTCGAGCGGTTTGTCGGGTTTCCTGGTGAAAAGGCGGTGCTTGCGAAGATCGCGAAGCTCTCCGAAGGGATACAACCGGCGGCCCCATCTGAAGCCGCCCAGACCACTGCGGCACAACCTACGGTGAAACAGTTCGAAAAGGGTTGGCTTCCTCCGGGGATGTCGAGGAAGGGCGACGCCGCTCCCCAGCAGCCCAAACAGCCCTAACAGGCGGATCAGGGCGATTGGACGGATTCTTGATAGATCCGGACCGGTGGTTCCTTGCCTTCGGAGGTGGCGTAGATGGTTTTTCCATCCGTGGAGAATCCGACGGACTCCGCCTGTTTGAGGCGGTGGGGACCGAGGTTGATCGGCTTTCTTGCGAAGGCCTGCGGCCACGATTCGCCGGGTTGGCGTTGGAACAGGAAGACGCTGTTGTAGGTGACGATGGTGGCGGACTTGCCGTCAGATGAAATATCGAGACCGGTGGGTTGGTCGAAAAATGGCAGGGGACTGGTTCCCTTCACCTCGGTCGTGCCGGATTTGGCGGCGGTGACGACACCGCGCTTCTTGGGAGCGCGCAACGGGATTTCATACACTTCCGGTGGGTTGGTGCGCTTGCTGATGAAGATGATTTTCTCCTCCTTGGCATCCACCGCCACCGCCTCGCAATCGCGCGGTCCATCCTGATAGCGGAACCTGATCTGCCATGAAGGAAGCGTTGTTAGCGCCAGGGATTTTCCATCCGCCGGAAGAGCGGGCTCGCGGACGATGTAGAAGACGCATTCCTCGCGGACCGACTTGTTGTCGCCGGTGTCGGCGACGAGGAGATAGGACTTTCCATCCAGTTTGAACGACGAGATGTCCTCCCAATCGATGTTCTTTGTGTCCTTCAATCCCAACTTGCCGCGGTCCGAGCCATCGGTGCCAACGAGATGAATGTCGGGAGTGCCGCCGCTGTCGTTGATGATCCAGAGGAAATCCGGATTCGATGGCGAAACGGCGATGCCGCTGGCCTCGTTGATGGCAGGGGATTTCAGCCTGGCTTCTACGGGCTGGATCTTGAATTCATCTGCCAGAGCTGGGGAGAAAAATGCCAACAGCAGGATGGAACAAACCTTGGACATCACGCGCTGAGTTGACCGCATTCTTCCTGCGCACGCCGAAGACGGATTTGAAGATCGGCGAGGACGTTCATGAAATAGATGTAGGCATCGTAGGGACTCGGATAAGGTGTAAAATACGTGTGCACGCTGCCATCGGTGCCGCCCTTGGTGGACATCCAGTAGAAATGGTCCGACGTCTGCATCTTCGCCCACATGTCGGTTAGATCGGGATCGTTGACCGCGAGGATTTCCTGCTCCAGACGGTGGACCTTGGCGATGGCTTCCTGCTGCATGACATTTCCCATCCAGGCGGACAGGTCGCGTTCCGAGTCCGCCCACGAGCTGATGGCGTCGCTGGAATATTCGCGCGATGCCCGATAGAGCTCGACCGCCTCGGATGGAGTGACCCATTGCAGGCCTGCATCGTCGATCGCGTCGGGCATGTTCCGCCAGAATTCGAAAATCCCGGTTTCCGCCCAATGGTGTTCGCCGATGGTTTCGTAATCCATGAAGAGGTTGACGATGTCTCCCTCGCAGTCGGTCAGCCAGCTCGCGAACTTCTCGGCAGTTAGAGGGTATTCCGGCCAATTCCTGTCGGAAAACCGGAAGCCGAGATCGTCGGAAAGCCGGATGTTCCTGAGCAGGGTCTTGATGCGCGCGGTGGTGGGAGCGCGGTAGAGGTAGTTCGGCGAATGCCCTTCGAGGTTTGCCTCGATGCCTTCCGCGATCACGCCGTCGAAACCCATCGTTTCCGCCTTCGCGGCGATGGAGTCGTTGTAGATCAGCTCCGTGTTGCGGAATACCCGGGGTCTAACCGAAAAGACTTCTTCGAGCTTGTCCAGATGGAGGTCCACCTGGCGTTCGAATTCCTTGTTGGAATGCACGAACGCGAGCGAGTGGTAGTAAGTTTCCGCCAGGAGCTCCACGCCACCGGATGCGACGAGATCCTGGAAGGATTCCAGCACGTCGGGACGGTAGCGCTCGAGCTGCTCGATGAGGATGCCGCTGATGCAGAGCGCCATGCGGAAGCGGCCATCGTTGTCCTCGATGAGCTTCTTGAACATCCGGTTGGTCGGCAGGTAACATTTTTCCGAAACCTTGTTGAGGATCTCGACGTTGAGCGCCTCGTCCTCGTGCACGGCATTTTCCCCGATCCTGAAAAAATCGTAAGGAAGCAGCCGGTTCGGTTGATGAACCTGGAAATAGAGACAAACGTCAGGCATGGGTTTGGGGGACAATACGGGAACTAGCTAACCAATTCCTCATAGATTTTGTACACCTTGGCCGCAGCAGCGTCCCAGGTGGAGGCTTCGATGTCGTGCTTCGCCTGTTCCACGACGCGTTCGCGGAGCGCGTCGTCGGTGAGAAGGTCGTTGATGTGTTTCGCCATCAGCTCGACGTCCCAGAAGTCCGCCTTGAGGGCGCCCTTGAGGACTTCGGCCACGCCGGATTGCTTGGAAATGACGGCGGGGATGCCGAACTGCGCGGCCTCCAGGGCTGATAGGCCGAAGGGTTCGGAAACGGACGGCATGCAGTAAACGTCGGTCATCGAGAGCAGGTCGTGGACCCTTTCCTTGTCGAGGAATCCGGTGAAATGAAAGTGCCCGCCCAGGCCGCGGAACGCCCCGCTCTCGATGAGCGGGCGGAGCTTGTCGCCCGTGCCTGCCACGACGAAGCGGACTTCGGGATTCCTCGCGATCACGCGCGAGGCGGTTTCCAGGAAAAACTCGGGGCCTTTCTGCGAGGTCAGGCGCCCGAGGAACAGGACGAGCTTCTCGGGAAATTTCTTCCGCGTCGCGAACGCATGCACGGGATCAGCGCCATTGTGCACCGGGAAAATCTTCCTGGCCGGGATGCCGTAGTGAAGCGCGATGATCTCCCCGGTGTAGCGGCTAACAGGAATGATGCGGTCCGCCTGTTCCATGCCGTATTTCTCAAGATCATAGATCCAGCCGCGATCATCGGCACCCGCGCGGTCATACTGGAGGGCATGGACATGCACGACCAGAGGCTTGCCGGTCGCCTTTTTGACCTCGACGCCGGCGAGGTAGGTCATCCAGTCGTGGACATGGATGATGTCGAAGGGCTCCAGCATCGCGAGCTTGGCCGCCACTTTCGAGAACTCGATGACCTTCGCCCCGAGGTCCTGTCCGTAGAGTTCGCCAAGCTTGAACGACTCGAGCTGCTGGAGGGTGGTTTCCGAGAAAATCCGGTGCCCGTCGGAAGTCAGGTCGAGCGCGGCCTCGATATCCACCTGGGTGTCGCCATTTGCATAGGGATCCAGATCGATAGGGATCCTCCTGACCTGGGCGAAGCTTTCATACCGGTAGCGCTCCTCCACGGGCTTCAAATTTTCCAGCGAGAGCAAATTGAGTCCCCGCAGGTCGAATTCCTTGAAATCCGCATCGGGAGAGGCCTGGGGAACGACCACCGTCAGGTCCACGAGTTTGGCCAAGGCACGCGAGAGCCCAAGGCAGGCGATTCCCAAGCCACCGTTGATCAGGGGTGGAAATTCCCAACCGAGTTTCAGGACACGCAATCGCTTCATGATGAGGAATCCACAAACGGCGGGCGAATTCTTTCCATGGGCCTGCCCGCGCGTCCGGTGAGATCAAAGCAAGTGCCGCGCCAATGTCACGGAGGGTTGGGGACAGTCGTGTGACGGTCCTGCCATCAGCGTGCCTTCAGTCCCTCCTTTCGAGATGCAACCCGCTTCTCCTTGGTGACGACCTGCCGCACCTCACCTTCTTCATCGGCGACCACCTCCCTCCGACCGATCGCATTGGCATGGATTGAAATCCAGCCGGAAAAGCATCCGAAATCACGGCATCTTGACGAAAGTCCCAATTCCCTGATTATTGAGCCGATCAGTTCCGAATCTTTCGACCTTGCGGGAGCTAACCGAATCGATAACGTGAAGTCCTGTGCCAATACGCGATTTGGCCTAAAACACACCAGATGCTATCTGACTATTATGCCATACGCCGCTTGCGACTCTACGTGGCAGGACTCGGATTTGCCCTCGCTTGCACGGTGGTGCTTTTATTGACCGGCTGGTTTCTCGCAAAGCAGCCGCTCTCGACCGACTACAATCTCTATTATCTGATGTGGAAGAAGGGCCTCAGAGGCTATGACTCGGAGGTCGCGCTTTCAGGGATGTTCCACGACAGAGAATTTTGCCAATCGCTGCTTGGAATCACGGTCTCGGAATTTGAAGCCAGGTTTCCATCGACGTTCTACGAGGTTAGAAAACTTCCTCCCGTTGCCAAGGAAGGGCAGCGCTTCTTCATTGATAGTTACGAGCAATCGAAACGGGAAGACGGGTCAATTGGCATGGGGTGGCTCGCTGTCTTTGAAAGTGGCAAGCTCATCGAGTTCGAGTTTTCCAAATGATGAAACGAAGTTCACTCGCTGAACCGTGGGGGCAAACTTGCGGTGGTGCGCCATGTTGAATTCAATCTCCGATCCTCGATATTTTCCGTGCCCGGCGGCGGAACCGTTCCAACTTCCCCGCGATGAACCGACTTTGGCTGCTCCTGATCGCTTTGCTCCCTTCCTGCGGATGGTTTCCGCGGGCGACTCCGGTGCCGGTGAAGGTGTTGGCTGGGGGGAATCCGAACGGTCGTGAACTGGTCGTTTTCCTTCCCGGACGATGGAGCCGGGTTGAGGAATTCGAGCGCGAGGGATTTTTCGAAATGGCGGGAAAGCGTTGGCCGGACGCGCGTCTCGTCGCTCCAGATCTTCATTTGGGATACTACAAGAACCGGTCCATTGCTCGACGCTTGCAGGAGGATGTGATCCTTCCGGCACGACGGTCCGGAGCGTCGAAGGTGCGGTTGGTCGGTATCTCGATGGGCGGCCTCGGGGCTTTGATCCACGAGGTCGAATATCCGGGCTGCGTCGATGAAATCATCCTGCTCTCGCCCTTTTTGGGGGAGGAAGAAGCCCTGGGTGAAATCGAGAAGGCGGGCAGCCTTGCGAAATGGCAACCCGGCCCCGTTGCGAAGGATGATTTCAGCAGGAAGCTCTGGCTGGGACTGCGTGAAAAATGGTTGGAAAAGGGCATGCGTCCGAAGGTCTTGCTTGGCTGCGGTCACGAGGACCGCCTGGCCCCGGCTAGCAGATTGTTAGCACGCGAATTCCTGCGGCCCGGGGATCAGGAATGGGTCCCAGGCGATCATGATTGGCCGACGTGGCGACCGCTTTTCCAGGAATTAAGTTCAAGATGATTTCAGCCAAGGTGGCAGATTCAGCGCTGTTTCACCTTCAGCCGAGCAATTTGGATCGGTGAGACCCATTGCTTGCTTGGTAGGGATGTTCGACTTTTTCCCACATGGTGGGAAAGATCCTCAAAAACTCTTCTTCCAGTGTTTCTTCGTCGGGCTTACGCTGACGGTGTTCCTGATCGTCGCGGTAGCCGAATTTCAAATTCTGGTTTCCGTCCACCCTCCAATAGCTGAATGATTTGTTAATGATCATTTTCGGTTGGGATTTTTGAGTTTCAGGAATTGAGGGCTGCCAGGAATTCGACATGGGCCTTGGTCCGTGGAAGCAAGGTTTCGCGAATGGTCGCCTTCATGGTTTCCATCACGTCCGGATTCTCCAAAGCGTCTTCGTAAAGCCGCACTCCGTGTTGTTCGCCTTCTGCCAGAGCATTGATGATCACCGTATCGCCCAAGAGCCTGGCGGTGGACTCGACGGCCTTGGCAAATGCCCCCCAAGCGCCCGAGCTGGTGGCGGCCTCGCCCCCCATCTCATGGATATGGACGCGAAGCTCGCTGGCATTGGAATGGTGGTCTTGGAGAACCTTTTCAAGACCGAGTCGCGTTGGGGATGTGCCACATTTTCCAGCGGCGTCTTGATAGGTTTCGATGGCGGAAATCTCGCCTCGGAGAAGTTGGTTGCATACCTCGATGCAGGCTACGTGGTTGTTCATGGTTGCGGGATTGATTAAATGATCCCGCCAATGAGCAATCCACGTGCCCAACGATTTTACGGGGATTCCAGGGCTCGGGGGCAGTTGTGATCGTGCATTTCAATCATGCGGCACTCGCGATTTGCAACCCGGCGGATCGAGATGAGCCCAACAATACCTCAAGCTGGCTCCGCTTCGGGAAAATCAGTCGCGATCCATCACCTGATGGCGTTGGCTAGACCTTGATTGTTCCATCCACCGCGCCGACATCCGGTGTTGTTCCGCTGATTGCAGCGGCGAGGATCTTGCCCATGGTGACCAACTTGCCGTTCTCGGTATCCCAATAGTGGGCAAAGATGGGCCGCACGGACAGCAGGGTCACATTCGGGTCGGAAGGTCCACCCGGGAACCAAACTTCCGTCATCTTGCTCCACAGACGGTCGATGACTGTCCGGTCCCTGGAAATGGTCGTCTCACCGAATACCGTGACATACTCCACCTTCGAGTTGTTGGCGAAAATAAGGTGTGCCCTTGAATCGTTGGCGAGTTGCCGGTTGTGAATGCTGTCCGCTCCGCTGAAAAACCAAAGATTACCCTCATCGTCCACTTCCTGCACCTGCATCGGACACACATGAAACGGGACACTTTCCATTCCGCTGCCAAACATGCAGGTCGGTGTGTCATTCAGCAAACTCCGTAATTTCTCCACCGCTTCAGGGCCCATCAGGTTCTTCTTGTGATTCATGGTAAATTCAATCTCCACCGTCTCGCGATAGGGTCAATTGAAAGTTCGGACAAAGACCGTTTGCATGAGGAACGATGCGGAGTTAGAGCAAAGGCGATGATTGAAGATCTACAAGCTGATCAGGAGATAAGGGATGTGATCAATGACTGGATGCGGGCAACCGCCAACGCGGACTTGGAATCATTGTGGGACTTGATGGAGGAAGACGTGATCTTTCTCTTTTCCGGAAAACCCCCGATGCGTGGGCGCGAGGAGTTTGCTGCCGCGTTCCGGTCGATGCCCGAGGGAACACGGGTCGATGGAATTTCCGAAATCCATGAAATCCAGGTATCTGGAGACCTTGCGTATGTTTGGGCGAAACTTTCGGTGCGGGTAACTCCACCGGAGGGTGAAGGTGGAATCACCGAGTCCGGTCCCACGCTGTCGATTTTCCGCAAAGGAGAAGATGGGCGATGGCGAATCTCCAGAGACGCGAACATGCTGGCCTGATCATGCATCGAGCACTGCTGATAGATGTGTTCCGCAATCGATCAGTTGGCGAGGGGTTGAAGTTTGGCGGTTCCCGGTTTGGCTCGGGATTTGCAAGTAGGAAATATGTGAACACGAACCCCGAGAACTCATGACACCCATCGATCCTGTTAAACCCGCCTCCGAAGATCCCGCCTCGCCAATGGCTCCTCCCTACGTGGACGAGGATATCAACCTCGAATCCGTTAGGAAGGGAATGCGGGTGGCGGAGGATGAGAAGCGGGACCTCGTGGCCGAGAACTACGAAGCCGAGGCTAGAATGGCGGAAGATTCCGAAGATCAGTTGGACGACATCGACCGGACGCTTGAGGATGGCGGAGATGAATCGCCGGAACTGGCCGCGATCCATAAAACCTCGCCACCTCGGGAGCCTTGATCCGGGCTGACCGGAAGAGTGGTTGGAAAGAAGTCCGGGAGTCGTGAGATTCCGTGCGCCCGGCTTTCCAGGGGATGGGTGCCGGGTGACGCTTGAATGATGATGGATGAAACGCCAGAGATATTTGGCGCTTGGATGAGTGCCCGCTGATGGTCAGATTCCCGCCCGAGGCGGAGCGGGACCATGGATTTTAGACGAGTCCGGGCCGGTTTGTCGCTTGTCCAGCGTGGCGGAAGAGCGCCACGAACATTTCAGAATCAACGCGAACCAAACATGACATTTGAAACGGAGAATCACCCGTCGGGAGCACTGAGCCAGTCGGATGCGGAACGGCTGGTCGGCGAGGCATCCACCTGGATCCACCCCTTGCGCGGGGAAATCGGACGCTACCTCATCGGCCAGAGCGACCTTGTGGACCGCCTGCTGATCTCGCTGCTGGTGAAGGGGCATATTTTGTTAGAGGGCGTGCCGGGTCTGGCGAAAACCCTCGCCCTCAAGACGCTGGCATCGCTGGTGAATGCGAAATTCAACCGCATCCAGTTCACGCCGGACATGTTGCCTGCCGACATCGTCGGGCACCGAGATTTACGATCCCCGCGAGGCGCGATTCCGGGTGAAGCACGGGCCGGTGTTCGCGAATTTCATCCTCGCCGACGAAATCAACCGCGCACCCGCCAAGGTGCAGAGCGCGTTGCTCGAGGCGATGCAGGAAAAGCAGGTGACCATCGGCGAGCAGACCTTCGCGCTGCCCTCGCCGTTCTTCGTTCTGGCGACGCAGAATCCGCTGGAGCAGGAAGGAACCTATCCGCTGCCGGAAGCGCAGCTCGACCGCTTCATGATGAAGGTGGTGATGGACTATCCGACCGAGGACGAGGAAATGCGCGTGCTTGATCTGGCGGGGACCACCGAGGAAATGCCGGTGCCCGCGCCGGTGGTCAGCCTTGAGGCCATCGAGAAGGCACGCAAGGTGGTCAACGGTCTCTATCTGGACGAAAAGGTGAAACGCTACATCGTCCGGCTCGTCCACGCCACGCGCCGTCCTGACGAATATGGCGTCCACATCGCGCCACTGATCCGCGTGGGTGCCTCGCCGCGCGCGACCATCAATCTCGCCTTGGCCGGAAGGGCGCACGCCTTCCTCAACGGCCGCGCCTACGTCACGCCGCACGACGTGAAGAATGTCGCCATGGACGTGCTCCGGCATCGTGTGACCGTCACCTACGAGGCCGAGGCGGAGGGCTTGAACAGCGAGCAAATCGTCACGCGCATCCTCGACGAGCTGCCGGTGCCGTGAAGAGGTTGAGGGTTGTTAGTTGAGAGTTGAGGGAAAGATGAAGAAGTTGAAACCGAGAGCCAGCACGCCTGTTAGCATCCAGGACGAGAACCGCGCGGCGGAGATCCTCGGACGGGTCCGGCGGATGGAGGTCCGCACGAACCGCCTGGTCGATGACTCGCTGGCAGGTCGCTATGCCAGCGTTTTCAAGGGCCGCGGCATGGACTTCGACCGCGTGTAGAAACTACGTGCCCGGCGACGACGTGCGGACCATCGACTGGAACGTGACCGCCCGCACCGGCGATCCGCACGTGAAACTTTTCACCGAGGAGAGCGAGCTGACCATCCTGCTGATGATCGACGTGAGCGCGTCGTCGGATTTCGGTTCGGTGGTGGATTCGAAACGGGAGTTGGCAGCGGAAGCCGCCGGTGTTCTTGCGGCATCCGCCATCCGCAACCGCGACAAGGTCGGGCTCATCCTTTTCAGCGACGAGGTGGAGTTATACATTCCGCCGGGAAAAGGCCGCATGCACATCATGCGGTTGATTCGCGAAACCTTGTATTTCCAGCCCGAGCGAGGTGGCACGGACATTGCCAAGGCGTTGGACTTCGCGAACCAGGTGATCCACCGCAAGTCGGTCATTTTCCTGGTGTCGGATTTCTGTCTCGGGGTGCCTTTTGAGCAACGCCTGAACCATTTGCGGAACAAGCTCCAGGTGACCAACCGCCGTCATGATGTCATCGCCGTGTCGGTGACCGATCCGCGCGAGGAAACCCTGCCGGACGTCGGCCGGATCTGCATCGAGGATGCGGAAAGCGGACAAGTCGTCGAGATCGACACCGGCAATGCGAAGGTCCGCGCCGCCTTCGAAAGACAATCCCGCGAGCGGCGTGAGAAAACCGCCGCGCGCATCCGCTCGCTTGGGGTTGATTTGCTCCAGTTCGTCAACGGCGAGAACTGGATGCCCGCCTTGATGGGATTTTTCCGCAGCCGCCGCCAACGTTCAGGCTGAACCTATCAGATCGATGCCAGCACGCAGATTCATCACCGGATTCCAATCGACGAGGTCCATGGCGACCACGTGGTTCCTCGGACTCGCGGGATATCTATCAGCCCAAGCTCCGGACGGGGGCGAGGACATCCGCGGACCCAAGCCGATGGTGGAGATTCCCGTCCCGGAAAAGCCGCCGATCATGCTTTGGTTGGGATTGAGCGGCTGCGTGATGTTGCTTCTCGTCGCATGGTTCATCTGGATGAGCTACAAGAGCAAACGGAAGCTGAATAGTCCGCCGGAAGTGGCATTGGCGGTACTGAGCGAGCTGGAGGCGAAAAGCGAATCACTGGGTGCCGAGGCCTTCGCCTATCATGCGGCGAAGGCCGTCCGGCAATACATCGCCGTCCAGTTCGGATTCGATGCCCCGCGCCGCACGACCGAGGAATTTCTCCGCGAACTCGCGCGGGATGATAAACGCCTGCTCGTTTCCGAGGGCGATCACCTGCGGACTTTCCTCAAGACCTGCGACCTCGCCAAATTCGCGGGCTCTGATCTTGATTCAAGGCAACGCGGCGAGCTCGTCGAGGCCGCACGTTCATTTGTCAACGCGACCGCGATTTCCAACTCCAGGCCCACCGCAGCGACGCCATGACCGAGAGTTTCCAATTCGTCCATCCGGGCTTCCTCTACCTTCTCCTGCTGCTCCCGCTGCTGGCGATCTGGAAAGGCCGTTGGGGGCGTCCTGTCGCCGTCAAGATGCCTTCCACGGAAGATGCCCTCGGCGCGGGTGCGAAGCCACGTTCGAAGATCGGTGGTTTCATGGCATTTCTCGGGCTGTTAGCCTTCGGGCTGCTCATCATCGCGTTTGCCCGGCCACGGCATGGCAAGGGCTCGACGGACATCGAGGCCAGCGGGATCGACATCGTGATCGCGCTCGACGTTTCCGGATCGATGGAGGCAATGGATTTCGAGCTTGAGGGCAAGCCGGCGAACCGCCTTGAGGTCGTGAAGAATGTGGTCGGGAAATTCGTCGGGCAGCGGCCTAACGACAAGATCGGCATCGTCGCCTTCGCGGGTCGCCCGTATCTGGTCAGTCCGCTGACGCTGGATCAGGAATTTCTCGCGAAGCGGGTGGCAGGCGTGAAGATGGGGCAGGTCGAGGATGGCACGGCGATCGGGTCCGCCATCACCTCCGCTGTCAGCCACATCCGCGACTCGACCGCGAAATCGCGGATCGTCATCCTTCTAACCGACGGCGTCAACAACGCGGGCGCGGTGAATCCCCTGACCGCCGCCGAGGCTGCCAAGGCACTTGGAATCAAGATCTACACCATCGGGGCCGGCACCCGTGGCGAGGCTCCGATGCCGGTGCGCGACATGTTCGGCAATACCCAATACCAGAGGATGAAGGTGGAGATCGACGAGGAGATGCTGGGCAAGGTCTCCGAGGCGACCAATGGCCAATATTTCCGGGCGACCGACACGGACTCACTGGAAAAAATCTACGACTCGATCAACCAGCTTGAGAAAACCACCCGCAAGTTGAAGAAATACCAGCAGTATGATGAACTTTACCTCTGGTTCCTCGTTCCCGGACTTTGCCTGATGTTGCTTGAACTTGTGCTTAGCCAGACCCTTTTCCGCCGCCTCCCTTGATTCTAACGAAATTCCCCAAGAACCATGGATGACAACTCGCTTCATTTTGCACAGCCGGTCTGGATGATCGTCGGTGTGGTCGTCTGCATCGCCATCGTCGGCCTTTATCTGAGGTTCGACCGGCGCAGGGATGCGGATCTGGCGAAATTGATCCATCCGCGCTTCCGCCAGCGTCTGACCAACGGATTCTCCCCGCGATTGAGGAACTTGAAACGCGCGCTCTGGCTGCTTGCCATCTTTGCCGGGTTTGTCGCGATCGCCCGGCCGCAAAAGGGTTATGAATGGCATGAGGTGAAACGCAAGGGGATCGACATCCTCTTCGCGGTGGATACCTCTCGCAGCATGCTGGCGGAGGATCTGACTCCGAACCGTCTGGAGCGTGCGAGGCTTGGCATCCTGGATTTCGTGGCGAAGCTGGAAGGGGATCGTGTCGGGCTGATTCCATTCGCCGGCAGCGCGTTCGCCCTTTGCCCGCTGACCCTGGACTACGACGCGTTCCGTGAGTCGTTGCACGCGCTCGACACGGATCTGATCCCGCGCCAGGGCACCGATCTTGCCAGCGCGATCAAGGAGGCGGAGAGGCTGTTTGATGAGAATGGAAACAACCACCGGATTCTCGTCCTTCTAACGGACGGTGAGGATTTGCAGGGATCGGTGATCGATGCGGCCAAAGAGGCGACGAAGAAAGGGATGGCCATCTACACCGTCGGAGTTGGTAGTCCGGAAGGTGCCAACATCCCGCTCCAGAATCCCTACGGACGGAAGGAATTCGTCCGTGATGAGAATGGAAAGGTCGTCCACACGACGCTTGATGAGAAAACCTTGAAGAAAATCGCGGAAGTGACGAACGCGCTTTACGTCCCGCTGGGCCGGGGCGCGGAAGGGCTGAACACGGTCTATCAGGAAAGACTCAGGCTGGTGCCAAAGAGCGAGATGGACCAGCGGATGGAGCGAATCCCGCTGGAGAAATTCGAGTGGCCATTGGGCGCTGGCCATCGTGTTGTTGTTGCTGGAGTTTTTCATTGGCGATCGTCGTCGTGAGAAGAAGGCGCGGGCGCTTCCATCCGCCGCTCGCAGGGTGAAACTCGCTTCGGTTGCCGGCATCGCGTTCCTGTCTCGGAGTGATCGCCATGGGGACGTTCCGAGAGCCATGCCGCCGAGACGATTTCAAATTCACCGGATCCGCGCGCGATCTACAACCAGGGAACCGAGGCCTACACCAAAGGGGATTTCGCCGCTGCCTCGGAATCGCTGCGGGAGTCACTCCGGACACCCGATCTGGCGTTGCAACAGCGCTCTTACTACAATCTTGGAAACAGCCTCTATCGGACCGGGCAGGGAAGCCTGGAGAAGGATCCTGAGGCGACGATCAAGACGTGGGAGGAATCGATCAAGGCCTATCAGGACGCGCTTGCGCTCAATGAAGGCGACGAGGATGCGAAATACAACAAGGCGCTCGTTGAGAAGAAACTGGAGGAGCTGAAGAAGCAGCAGAACAAGGACGATCAAAAGGAAGATAAGGATCAGAAGGACGACAAGGATCAGAAGGACCAGAAGGACCAGAAGGACGAAAAAGACTCGAAGGACGGAAGGACACGAAGGACGGCAAGGACGGAAGGACCAAGGACGGAAGGACTCGAAGGACGGCAAGGACGGCAAGCCTGACGACAAGAAAGAGGATGGGAAGGATTCGAAGGACAGCAAGGACTCGAAAGATGGGAAACCTGACGACAAGCAGGACAAGAAGGATGGCGAGAATGGAAAGGATCCCAAGGAGGCGAAGGACGGCGAGAAGCCTGAAGATGGCAAGAACGAGGACGGCTCCGAGCAGAAGCAGGACGAGGCGAAGCAAGGTGAGGAGAGGGAAGGAGAAACCAGTGACCAACGGCAGCAGAAGCAGGAAATGACCGCCGAGGAGGCGAAGCAGTTGTTGGAAGCCCTTCGCGAGGACGAACGCACGGTGATTCCGATTCCGCAACAGCGGCGCAGCCGGTTTGTAACTCCTGATAACTCCGTCAAAGGAAAAACATGGTGATGAACGGTCTAACGAAATATGACAATTCCGGCCTTCTCTGCCGCGCCGTGGCACTGGTGCTGGCATTCATCTCGCTGGTCTCGATTTCCGCCGCCGCGGAGGTGGAGGCCAAGGTGGACCGTGACTCGGTTGCCGCGGGAAACGGTGCGCTCATGACCTTGAGTGTCTCCGGAAGCCGTGCCAGGGGAGCCCCAGCTTCCCGAGGTGGACAAGCTCATCATCCAGCCACGTGGCCAAAGCCAGCGGATGCAGATGTTCAACGGCACCACGACCGTTTCCGTGGTCTATAACTATGTCGTGGGATCCAACACTCCCGGTGACTACGTCATCCCTTCTTTCGAAGTTACGGTGGACGGCAAGAAATACACCACCGAGCCGTTGAAACTGAAGGTTCTCGACGCGGGAGCAGCCCAGCCACCTGCCGGTCTGCCATCGACGAATTCGAATGGCCAGGCAGCGGAGCCCCAGGAGGAGGATGCCGGAGAGAAGCGGTTCGGTTTCCTAACAGTCGAGTTGGCTGATAGTGCTCGCAAGCACGTCTATGTCGGCGAGATCGCGCCGGTGCGCATCCGCGCGTGGTTGCCCGTGGATTCCCGGGCGCAGCTTCGCAGCGGCGTGCAGCCGGAGGGCAAGGCATTCACCCTTCACAACGTCAGCGACCAGCCGCAGCAGACGCAGGAAATCAAGGATGGCAAGCGCTACACCGTGGTCACCTGGTATGGTGGCATTTCCGCCACCAAGGCGGGCAAGTATCCGGCGTCGCTTTCACTGGATGCGACCGTCGCTGTGCGTGATAAATCGGTTCCCAAGCCCCGCAGGCGGATGGGTGGGCCGTTCGATGATCCGTTTTTCGACAACGTCTTTGACAACCTGAACGCGCCGATGATCCAGAAGGACGTCACGCTTCAGTCGGAGGATCAGGAGATCGAGGTGTTGCCATTGCCGACCGAGGGACGTCCGGATGGGTTCAAGGGAGCGGTGGGGAAATTCACCTTGGAAGGAACCGTGATCCCAGAAAGCTGGAACACGGGCGAACCCCAGGAAATCGTCGCGAAAATCGGGGGTTCGGGAAATTTCGCGCTGGTCGGCGAGCCCGATCTAACACCAAATGAATCGTGGAAGACCTATCAGGGAAAAAATGATTTCACACCGGGAGACCAGACCTCTTTCTCCGGAACGAAATCCTTCCGCTTCAGTGCGGTTCCGCGAAAGGGTGGAGATCAGGATGCCACGCTCGGTTTCAGTTTCTTTGATCCGGATGCGGGGAAATACGAGACCGTCGCGAGCCCGCCAAAGAGGATTCACGTGGTTGGAAAGGATCTGGTCGAGGAGGAAGCGAAGGCTGCTCCCGAGCCGGAGAAAAAGGTGGCAAAGAAAGCTCCCGGGCTCATCGGGCAGCATTTGAAACCGAATCCCGCAACAACCCTGGTTCCCTTGGTCTCGCGGCCCACGTTTGTTCCGCTGCTGGTTCTATCAGGAGCGATGTGTCTGCTGGGCGGGGTAATCGGTTGGTTCCGCAGTCGTTGGAGCGATCCACGACGGATTGCCCGCATCGCCACGGAAAAGGCGACCCGCGAGGCGTTGGCCGCTGCCGGGAAATGCGCCGATGCCAGGGATGTGCCCGGGTTCTTCGCTGCTGCCAGACTGGCAATCCAGCAACGGCTCGGTGCCATGTGGAACCAGCCCGCGCAGGCGATCACGCTGGCTGAAGTGCAATCCAGGATTTCCGACGAATCGCCGGTCACCCGCTTTTTCCGCGAGGCGGACAGTTACGAATACAACCACCAGCCGGCTGGCGAAATCCTTCCCCAGTGGCAGAGTATGTTAGATGAGGCGATGGCATCGCTCACTCCCACCGCACGATGAGATGAAGAGAATTTTCCTGATCCATTTGATGATGTTGTTGGCCGGGGTCACGGGTGCCATGGCATCGACGTTCGATGAGGCGAACCGGCAATTTGCCGCAGGTGATTTCACCGCCGCCGCAGCTTCCTATGAGAAGTTCATTGCGGAAAGCGGGCCGGACGCTGCCGCTTACTACAATCTGGGCAACAGCTACCAGAGCTTGAAGAAGTTTGGTCCCGCCATCGTAGCCTACGAGCGCTCGCGCTTGCTCACGCCTCGGGATCCGGATTTGTTAGCCAATCTCGCGCTTGCCCGCAAGGCGGCCACGGTGTTCGAGGATACCGGAATGAATCCACGGGTCGCGGCGGTGGTGGACTATCTCAGCCGCAACGAGTGGTCATGGCTGGTGGCGGGCAGTGCGCTTGTCCTTGGCATGTTGGCGATGATGCATGGGGTCGTGAAATTCCAAGTCCGCTGGAAACAGCAGCTTGGCCTGGGGGTCGCGATTTTCGCCGGGATCGGAATCGGTGTCGGTTCGGTCGCGCTGTTTCTCCGGAGCGAGGACGCGTCGCGCGGCATCGTGCTTTCCGAGAATGCGACGATCAGGATATCCCCGTTTGAAAAGGCGGATGCGTTAGGGACGGCCGGCGCTGGTCGAACCGTGCGCCTTGGAGAAAAGAGCGGCGGATTCCGATATGTCTTTGTCCCTGGCACCGACCTTCAAGGCTGGCTGGCCAACGCGGAGGTGGCAGCGATCGAACCCGGCGGATCGGGAAGTTAGCCGGCCTGCCGCGTCCCGTGCAACTTGATGCTTGGAAGTCCCGCCGGAGCCGGACAGTTTTTCGCCATGCGAACGAAGGCGATCTCATTGTTGCAGGAGTTAACGGAAGCCCACTCGGTATCCGGTCATGAGGATGAGGTGAGGGCGATCTTTGTGGATGAGCTTGAGAGTTGCGGTGAGCTTTCCTCGGATCGCAACGGATCGGTCTTCTGCGAAACGGGAGACGAAGGGCCTCGCGTGCTGGTGGCCGGACACATGGACGAGGTGGGTTTCATGGTGCAGAACATCACCCACGACGGCTTCATCCAGTTTGTCGGTATCGGCGGGTGGTGGGAGCACAACCTGCTAGCGCAGCGGGTGGAAATCCTTACCCGCGCGGGTGACAAGATCCTCGGTGTCGTGGCTTCGAAGCCGCCGCATTTCCTGTCCGCCGACCAACGCCGGATGGTGATGTCCATCGACCAGATGTTCATCGACGTGGGTGCTGAGTCCCGCCACGACGCGATGGTGAATTTCGGTATCGCCTTGGGTGATCCGATCGCGCCGGTTTCCTCCTTCACGGCGCTTACCCGCGAGGATCATTTCATGGCCAAGGCCTTCGACAACCGGGTCGGCATGGCGGGCACCATCCAGGCGGGGCAGATCCTTTCACAATCCATCCATCCTAACAGGCTGATCCTCTGCGGCACGGTCCAGGAAGAGGTGGGCCTGCGTGGTGCGAAGACGGCTGCGAATTTCGCGAAGCCCGACGTGGCGATCGTGCTGGAGGGGCCGCCGGCCGACGACACCCCGGGATTTTCAAGAATGGACTGCCAGGGCCGTCTCGGCGGCGGAGTGCAGATCCGGATGTTCGACCCGTCGGCCATCATGCACCCGCGGCTGGCGAAGCTGGCCATTGAGACGGCGATGGAGGAGGGGATTCCCCATCAGGTGACGGTACGTCGCAGTGGCGGAACTGACGCCGGTGCCTTCCATCTTGCGAACGACGGGGTGCCGACCATCGTCTTGGGAGTGCCCGCGCGTTATATTCATTCGCACAACGCGATCATCGATGTGAACGACTACCTGCACATGCTCGCGCTCACCATCGCGCTTGTCAGAAGGCTGGATGAGGAAACGGTCGAGGGCCTGGTTAGTTATTTATGAGATGTTCCCGATATTTTTGACTGGCGGCAGTTCTGTTGATGCGGTTGGTTGATGGGATGATAGGTCATGGATTGAAATATGGGGTGGCGGTCGCCTTGCTGGTGGAAGCTGCCGGTGTCATGGTGGGGAACGCCGAGTTGCCGGCCCTTTCCGATAAGGATTGGTCAGGCTATTTCGTCGGGATCGACGACAGGAAGTTCAAGTTCGGCATCACGACCGATGGGAAGTCGGACATCAGGGTGATCGGCAAGACGGGCAAGCCGATGGGCCAGGACTTGAGTGTGGATATCGACTTCCGGATTGAGGAAACCATGCCGGATGGCAAGGTGGTGATTCGGAAGATCAAGCCGGAGTCACTGGAGTCTGCCCAACCGGCGACGAACCGGCCGGAAAACATGGTCATCCGGGGCAAGGTGACCGGAGACACGGCATTCGAAATCCATGTGAGCGAGGAGAAGGGCGCGATTTCTCTCGGGGGACGTCTGCTCGACGCGGAAAATCTCAAGAATCCGACTCGTTTCGCCATCGGGGTAAGTTTCCCCAATGTTTACGTCCGGTCGGCGAATTCGGGCGACAAGAAAGAGGTCCGGGCCTTGGAGAACAAGATCAAGGGAGATCGCCTGGAGCTGCTCTACTCCGACAAGAAAAAGGTGAGGGTCTCGACCTCGGAAGTGGTGGATGCAGGATCCAAGGAGATCAACGGCCCGGGAATCACGGAAATGGGGCTCGAACTGGCTGCCTACAATGACAACAAATTCGAGATCATCGCTTCTCCCGAGTCATCGATGACCTTGTCCAACGACCGTGCGCTTCCTCTCAACCAGGGATTCACCGTCAATTGGGCGCCCGATCCCGCGAAGGATCCAGATGGGAAAGCCCGGCTCCATATCGAAGTGAGATGAACGGGTCTTGGATTTGGGGGTGGGAGCCAAAAGTCACTTTTTTGTTCGAGCGAACATCTTTTTCTTGCCAATTGCTGTTCGGAAGTTCACATCTTCCCCAACACCAACCGCATCATTATGGCCGCCAAACAAACATCCGAAGAATCCGCCACAGAGAAGCTTAACGAAGCTCGCAAACGCAATCTTGATCTCGCGATCTCACACATCCAGAAGGAGTTCGGAGAGACGGCCATCATGCGCCTCGGTGACGAGCGATGTGTCGATGTGGATGTGATCCCCACGGGGAATTTGCTGATTGACCGCGCTCTCGGAGTGGGGGGCTTCCCTTGCGGCCGGATTGTCGAGGTTTACGGACCGGAATCGTCAGGTAAGACCACTCTGACTCTGACCGTGATCGCACAAGCCCAGAAACGGGGAGGTTTGGCGGCGTTCATCGACGTGGAGCACGCCCTCGATCCTCAATATGCGCGCAAACTCGGCGTGAATCTCGACGACCTGCTGGTTTCCCAACCGTCGTCCGGCGAGGAGGCACTTCAAATTTGCGAGGCTCTCGTCCGTTCCAACGCGATTGCGGTGATCGTTCTCGACTCCGTGGCGGCCTTGGTCACCAAGCAGGAGCTCGACGGGGAAATCGGCGATTCGACCGTCGGAGCGCAGGCGCGCTTGATGAGCGCGGCGATGCGGAAGCTCACCGCCCTGATTTCCAAAGCACAGACGGTTTGTATCTTCACCAACCAGATCCGCGAAAAGATCGGCGTCATGTTCGGCAATCCGGAGACGACTCCAGGTGGTCGTGCCTTGAAGTTCTTCTCTTCGGTGCGCGTCGATATCCGCCGCATCGGCGCGATCAAGTCCACGGACGGAACCGTCACTGGCAACCGAACCAAGATCAAGATCGTCAAGAACAAGGTGGCGGCTCCGTTTACCGAGGCTGAGTTCGACATCATGTACAACGAGGGAATTTCCTCCACAGGATCCCTTCTGGATCTCGCGCTTGAAATGGAAGTCGTCCAGAAGCGTGGATCGTGGTTCAGTTACAACGGAACCCAATTGGCCCAAGGCAGGGATGCTGCCAAGGAACTCCTCAAGGGGGATCCGGCTCTCTATTCCGAGATCGAGGCAAAGGTCAAAGAGGGTCTCGATACCGCCAAGAAAAAGAAGTAATTTTCAGGAGAGCTTCCGACGGCCTCGTGAGTTTTCGCTGAAAATTGCGTTGATGGCCAAGCTGGCTTGAGCCGTGCCTAAATGGTTTTGATTTCTCTCAATGGATTCCTCGTGGATACGAGGAATCAAATTCAACTCCCCCGGTTGTAAAAGTGGCCGTGCCGCCAAAGATTTTTGGCGGCACGGCTCGTTGCAAGCTGGCCTTGGGGGCCATTTTCCGATGAAATGGGCAGGTTCACCCACGTTCCTTGGGTATCAATCCCACTCATTGGCTAGCCCACTTGAGGCTTGACGTCGGATGTCCCTCCTGCTTGCCTGCGGCGTCTGGCGCTTGATTCTCAAGCGATTGCCAGTTCCGAGCGGATTGTCGCGTCAGAAGTTTCCCCAAGCTGAAGCACGCACCGCCCGCTCTAACTTATCTTTCTTCATCATCCCCATGGACTGGACCTCCCCGCTTTGGTACGCCGCATACATGATTGTTCTTCTTGGACTCGCGGGCTATGGCTCGCACCGGTTGACGATTGTTTTTCTTTATCTGAAGCACTCCCGGAATCATCCGAAGCCGAAGGAACTTTTCAAGGAACTGCCAATGGTGACCATCCAGTTGCCGGTGTTCAATGAAATGCACGTCGTGGACCGCTTGCTGGCTTCGGTCGCGGCGCTCGACTATCCGCAGGACAAGATGCAGATCCAGTTGCTGGACGATTCCACCGACGAAACCGTCGAGATCTGCCGCGCCGGGATTGAGAATCTCAAGGCCAGGGGCTTCGACGCCGAGCACATCCACCGCACGGACCGCACCGGTTACAAGGCGGGTGCGCTTGAAAACGGAACCCGCTTCGCCAAGGGAGAGTATCTCTTGATCCTTGATGCCGACTTTGTCCCCAATCCGGATCTTCTCCAGAAAACCATCCATTATTTCTCGGATGACAATATCGGGATGATCCAAACGCGTTGGGGACATTTGAACCGCACCTATAACGTCCTCACCCGCATCCAGGCCATGTTCCTGGACGGCCACCTCGAACTGGAGCAAACCGCGCGGAACCGCTCCGGCCGTTTCTTCACCTTCAACGGCACCGGCGGCATCTGGAGAAAATCCTGCATCGCCGACGCCGGCGGATGGGAGCACGACACGCTCACCGAGGACATGGACCTCAGCTATCGTGCCCAGCTCAAGGGCTGGCGCTTCATTTTCCTCAACGACGTCGAGACCCCGGCCGAACTTCCCGTGGACATGGATGGCTTCAAGAGCCAACAACACCGCTGGACCAAGGGTTCCATCCAGGTTTGCAAGAAGGTGCTTCCCGCCATCTGGCGCGCCGACGTGCCGCTCTTCATCAAGATGGAGGCAACAGCCCACCTCACCTCGAACTTTGCCTATCTCCTTCTCATCGTCCTTTGTTTCCTGATCTATCCGAACCAGCAATGGCAGCCGGATTTCGGAAAATTCACCTATTACATCATCAACGTTCCGATCTTCTTCTTCTCCTCGGTTTCGGTGATCGTCTTCTACATGGTTTCCCAAAAGGCCCTTCGTCCGGGTTCGTGGTGGAAGGAAATTCCTTACCTGCCGCTCCTCCTCGCCTTGGGAATCGGGATGTCCATCAGCAATGCGAAAGCCGTCCTTGAAGCCCTGTTCAATCACGAGACCGCCTTCGTCCGCACTCCGAAATACGGCATCGGTGGAGTGAAGCGCCAGGACTGGAAAAAGAGCAGCTACAAGGCCATGAAAACGCTCACTCCGTTCGTCGAGCTGCTCTTCGGATTCTTCTTCCTGTTCGTCGTTCTGGAGGCCGCGTTCAAGGCAAATTGGTCCTCCGCGATTCTTCTGCTTCCCTTTCCTGTCGGTTTCTTTTATACATCCGTATCATCTTTGGTGCGCATGCTACCATCCGGCCCGGTGCTGGAACGCCCGAAGATCGTAAACCGAAACGATTCCTGATCCTACCATGACTGGAGTTTCCAAGCCTCAACTGCTTCTCCTATCCCTTTTCAGCCTGTTGGTCGCGACAGGCCTCACGAGCTGCGGCTCGAATTCGTTCTCCTTCGGCAAGGACATCCACAACAAGATGATCGTCAGCGTGCGCGATCAGAAGATGCTTCTCGTCCACGACGGCACACCGGTCAAATCCTACAAGATTTCCACCTCCAAGTTTGGAGTCGGCGACGGCCCCGGCAGCAATTGCACGCCGCTCGGGCGTTTGCAGGTCGCCAAGAAAATCGGTGACAATGCTCCCTTGGGATCCGTTTTCAAGGCCCGCCGCCCCACGGGTGAGGTGATTCCTCCGAACGCACCGGGTCGCGATCCGGTCGTCACCAGGATCATGTGGCTGACGGGCACGGAGAGCCGGAACCAGAACGCGTTCCGTCGCACCATCTACATCCATGGCACTCCCGAGGAGCGCCGTCTCGGATCTCCCGCTTCCTACGGTTGCATCCGCATGGGCAGCCGCGATGTGGCGGATCTCTACAAGCGGATCGGCACCGGTGCCGATGTGTTCGTCATCCGCGGATCCATCCAGACCAAGAAGGAAGGCGAGTCCACCGCATCCAACGTCAAATCGGGAGTGCGTTCGCGGAGTTGAGAAACTCCCAAACATGAGCTTGACACCCGGGCTCATATTCCTATTTTCCCCCGCCCGCCTTCAGGCATCCAAATTTTTTAAAACAAGACCATGGCCAATCACAAATCTTCAATCAAGCGCGCTCGTCAAACCGTCGTCCGCACCGAGCGGAACCGCGCTGAAAAAAGCCGCATGAAGACGCTCCGCAAGAAGGCGCTCGCCGCCATCGCATCGGGCGACAAGGCAGCCGCTGCCGAGGCCAGCTCCGTTCTCTCCTCCGTTGTGGACAAGGCTGCGAAGCGCAACTTGATTCATCCCAACAAGGCTGCTAACTTGAAGAGCAAGACCGCGAAGGCGCTCGCCGCCATCGCCTGATTGCCCAGTCAGCCGGTTTCAAACCTTTTAAAGAAACAAGCGGGCCGGTTTTCCGGTGCCGCTTTTTTCATCTCCGCCATGTCAGATTCACCTCCACCCAACCGCGCGGCCGCCGCCGCGAAGATCGCCGCGAATCCCTCGAACTACAAGGTTTGTGAAGGGTGCGATTCCATCGTTGGCAGTGGCGCGGCCCTTTGCCCGAACTGCCACAGCTATCGTTTCGATTCCACGGCCGAGCGGGTGACCCTGCAGGCAAGAATTCTGGGATCAAGGGAACAAACTTCCGTGACCGCCGAGGATCTCGGGTGATTTTCAAATGAGTTCGGTCATCTCGTTCAAGGAGTGGCAAGTGGTGTGCGATGCCTTGGCCACCGGTCGGCAGTCCATTCTGCTGCGCAAGGGCGGCATCCACGAGGGGCGGGAGGGATTCTCCTTTGCCCATGATTCCTTCTTTCTCTTTCCCACCCGCTTCCATGCGTTGGCGGACCAGGTCCGCGAAGGGGAGGTGAAGGTCATGCCCGAGTGGCAACCCGGCGATGTCATCCGCATCACCCATCACGCGGAAGCCGCATGGGCCGTCACTCTAACGGACTGGGAGAAGGTCTCCGCCCTGGAACCGCTGCATATTTATTCCGAACAAACGGTTAGGGATCGTTTCGATTGGGAAGGAAAAGGCATGGCCTCCGGGAGCATCCATCTGGCACTGGTCCGCGTGCGGGAACTCTCCACGCCCTGGGAATTTCCTTACGAGGCGAAATACGGCGGTTGTCGTAGTTGGGTGAATCTCCCCGAACCGCCGGAAGGTTGGCGTGAAAATGCAAGACCCGTGATCGACGACGCCTGTTTCGCGGCCCTCGATGCGCGGCTGAAATAAGGAGCGTGGATCTCCGGTCCACGAAGACGATGCGTCGGCGAAAGAACCCGCGCGAAGCTCCTTACCTTCGCATCCCATCGTCCGTTTGGACCTCAGACCCACTCAACTCCCTTACTTTTCCGCGATGGCCTTCTCCACAGCCGCCGTGACTTCCGGACTGTCCGGCGTCACCTTCGGCTCGAAGCGGGCAATGGCCTTGCCGTCCTTGCCGATCAGGAATTTGCCGAAATTCCAGCGCACATCGCCGGGAAAAGTCCCATCCTTGCCGGTCAACGCCTCATAGAGCTTGTGCTGCTCCTTGCCCTTCACGCTGATCTTGTCCATCACCGGGAACGTGACGTCATACTTCGTTTTGCAGAATTTCTGGATCTCCTCGATCGTTCCGGGTTCCTGATTTCCGAAATCGTTGCAAGGAAAGCCAACCACCACGAAACCCTCGTCCTTGTGCTTCTTGTAAAGTGCCTCAAGCGCCTCGTACTGGGGCGTGAGACCGCATTTCGAAGCGAGATTCACCACCAGAACCACCTTTCCCTGGTAGTCCTTGAGCGAGGCCTCCTTGCCATCGGCCGTCTTGAACGGAATCCCCGAAAGATCGGCGGCAAAGGCACTGGCGGACATGACGAAGGCGGGAATGATGATTCTGTGGAGCATGACGCGCAGCGTAGCACGAATTCCGAACTTCGCAAAAAATTTGAACTGATCAATGCACCACATTCTGGGTATAACAGCCGGGTCGGAAAGTTGTGATTCATCCGTGGCGTGAAAAACCGAAAGCAAATCAGGCTGAGCGTGCTAACCGGACTTCTCATGTTGATCCTTGCGGTGTCATTTGTCTGGCACCGCCCGTTTGGGAAACTCAATTCATCTGAACGGGATGACGAAAATCCAGGTTTTTCAGACCGGGTAAAATTCAAATCCTTGGATCGCGCCAGCCCGGACACTGAGGTGGAGCGTCACCGTGAACAACTCATCTCCGATGCCGCCCAAAAGTGGTATGGAGAATTGCTGGAAAAATACCCTTATCTCCAACCCGACTTCAGGGAGGTCGCGGATGATCAGAATGGATTTCTCCAGTTCCTTCTCCTCGCGGAAAGCACCGGAAAACCACGATTGCCTGAAGAGCTCCGTACCATGCTTGATGGCAAATCGCCTTGGGAACCGGAAAAGTTCAGAAAGTGGATTTCTGAAAACCAAAGCTACATCGATCAAATCCTGCACGTTACCGAGCTGCCCGATCAATCCATCAAGGGGATCGACTACCTTCGCTTCAACAACCAATCCTATCGGTTGGCTCCGGAATTCAGCGTCATTCTTCGCTCATTGGCGAAGGTAGCTTGCGACTCAGGGGATCTGGATCAGGCGCTCAGGTACTACAAGGCGGATCTCGGACTTGCTCGACATCTGATTGACGTCGAGGTCCCTTCCATGTTCAACCAAACGCTTTCCTCACTCTTGCGGGGAAGTGCGGAGGCGACATTCCGCAGGGACATTCTTCCGGTTCTGGCGACGGATCGGACGGGATTGATGGCGTGGCGGGAGGCGGTGTTTCTCGATGAGGAGATAGGCAGTGAACTCAGCCGTGTCCTGAAGGGAGAATGGAACGCTTCTGTCCGCAACATCATTTTGCCCGCCGTGCTCAGGAGAGATGCTCCTTTTGACGCAAGGATTGGGAAACCAGATGTTGAAGAGTTTGTCGGCGCTTTCGCGTCGATGATTGATCGAGCGTCCGGTGCCATGATCGGTTCCAACTGGGGACGATTGAAACTACCGGTTGAAGAGTTTGTCATGCCCGAATCAGGACTTGGCGATGAATCCCGGAATCTCCTTGAGAACCTCGTTTCAGGATATCAAGGGTTCTTGCGATCAGCGGGGGAACAGGCCACACGTAAAGCCATGAATGCTGCGGTCATTTCCATCCTTCTCGACGAGCGGCTTCAGGAAGATCCTGTTAGTGGAATGCCATTCCGATGGGATCCGGTCTCACGGACATTATCTTCTCCTGTTGGATCAAATGACCCGGTATCCATCAAGGTGCCGTGAAATCGGAGGGCTGTGGGTTTCACTCCTCCAACCACCGCCCGACAGCTTCCTCCAGCTCCTCGTTTCGTTTCACGTTGAAGGACTCGCCCGCGGCGATGGTGATGCGGCGGCCGGCGCTGTTCTGGAAATGGAGCAGGACGGGCGTGGTGCCGGGGTGTTCCGCTAGGGCCAGCTTGATCTCTATCAGATCGCGCTCGCTGTGGCGGGTGGTCCAGAGCATGAGCTCCAGCGGCCCCTTATTGTTGGCGGCGACTTTCCTGGCCTTGAGTTCGCCGAGTTCGTTGCCGGTGATGCGGCGGCCACCGGTGCGGTCATCGACCTGGACGTTGCCCTTGAGCTTGATGATTTTTCCGGGCTCCAGCAGTCCGGCATCGCGGGCGGGGACGAAGGTTTCGCCCCACAGCATGATCTCGGCGCTTCCGGTGAAATCCTCGAGAACCAGCACACCGAAGGGTTTGCCGGTCTTGGTGACCTTGGCATCGAGCGAGCGGACCATCCCGGCGAACGGGAAACGCTCGCGCGGGATTGGACAAATCGATGTCGTCCATGAGGCCGAGTTTCCGGTACTTGTTGGAGTCGATGACGCTGCGGAACTTGTCGAGCGGATGGCCGGTGACGTAGAAGCCTAACAATTCCTTCTCGTGGGCAAGCCGTTCGTCCTTCGGCCATTCCTCGACGGTGGGTTCCGAGCGACTCGAACTCTTCTTCGCGGCCGGAGCGGCGAAGTCCATGGAGTCGAACATGGAAACCTGGCCGGAGGCGCGATCGCGCTGGGCGGAGGATGCGGACGGCGACGACCTGTTCGAGCCGTGCGAACATTCCGGCGCGGGTATCACCGGTCCAGTCGAGCGCCCCGGCCTTGGCGAGGTTTTCGAGGATGCGCTTGTTGACGACCTTGGAGTCGAGACGCGACGCGAAATCGTCGAGTGACGCGAATTTCCCGTTTTCCTCGCGGTCCTCGATGGCGATGGCCATGGCTCCCTCGCCGCAGTTCTTGATGGCGGCGAGTCCGTAGCGGACGCCCTTGGATCCGTTAGGAGTGGTTTCCGGCGAGAAGCGGAGTTGCGATTCGTTGAGGTCGGGCGGCAGGATCTCGAGGCCCATGCGGTGGCACTCGGAAACGAAGACGCCGATCTTGTCGGTGTTGTGGATTTCGTTGGAAAGGAGCGCGGCCATGAACTCGACCGGGTGGTTCGCCTTCAGATAGGCGGTCCAGTAGGAGATGTGGCCGTAGCAGGCGGAGTGGGATTTGTTGAATCCGTAACCGGCGAACATCGCGATCTTGTCGAAGATCTGGTTGGCGAGCTTCTCGTTGATGTTGTTCGTCGCCGCGCGCGCCCTCGATGAACTTCGCGCGCTGCTTCTCCATCTCCTTCGGGTCCTTCTTGCCCATCGCGCGGCGGAGAAGGTCGGCACCGCCGAGCGAGTAGCCGGCGAGCACCTTGGCGGCGTTCTGGACCTGCTCCTGATAGATCATGACGCCGTAGGTGTCGCCCGCGACCTGTTCCAGCAGCGGGTGCTCGTACATCGCGCGGGTGCGGCCCTTTTTCACGTCGAGCATCTGGTCGATGAACTGCATGGCGCCCGGACGATAGAGCGGCGAGAAGGTCGATGATGTCGTCGATCTTCTCGATCGGCATACTTGCGGCAGGTCTCGACCATGCCGCCGGATTCCAAGCTGGAACACGCCCATCGTCTCGCCGCGGTTGAGCAGCTCGAAGGTTTTCCAATCGTCGAACGAGATTTTCTCGATCTCGAAATCCGGCGTGTGCTTGCGGATGTGCTGCACGGCCTCGTGGATGACGGTGAGGTTCTTCAGACCGAGGAAGTCCATCTTCAGAAGGCCGACATCGGTGATGGCCTTCATGTCGTACTGGGTGACGACTTCACCTTCGTTTCCACGGGTGAGCGGGAACGTGTTCGTCGAGCGGACGGTCACCGATCACGACGCCGGCGGCGTGGACGCCGACGTTGCGCGCGAGTCCTTCGAGCTTGGTCGCGTAGCCCCAGAGTTCCTGATAGGTCGAGCTGCTCTCGATGAGTTCCTTGAGCTCGGGCTTGGATTCGTATTCCTTGGCGAGCGTCGCGTCCGGGCTTTGCCTCGATCATCTTGGCGATGCGGTCGGCCTCGCCGTAGGAAATGCCCATCACGCGGCAGACGTCGCGGAGCACGCTCTTGGCGCCGAGTGTGCCGTAGGTGATGATGTGGGAAACACTGCGCTCACCGTATTTTTTTCGGACGTAGTCGATGACCTCGACGCGGCGGCTCTGGCAGAAGTCGATATCGACGTCGGGCGGGCTGACGCGTTCCGGATTGAGGAAACGCTCGAAAAGCAGGCCGAATCGCAGCGGGCAGATGTCGGTGATGCCCATCGCGTAGGCGACGAGCGATCCGGCGGCGGATCCCCGGCCGGGGCCGACCGGGATGTCGTTGTCGCGCGCCCACTGGATGAAGTCCGCGGTGATGAGGAAGTAGGAGGCGAAGCCGAGCTGGTTGATGGTGTCCACCTCGTATTTCAAGCGTTCCGCGACTTCCTGCTCGTTCGCCGCGTTCCTCGCCGTAGCGCTTCATGAGTCCCTCGCGGCAGACCTTCATGAGGTATTCCTCGCGCGGGCTGCCGTCGGGCGTGCCGAATTGCGGGTATTTTTCCGAACTGGTGGAATCGAGCTTGAGCGTGACGTTGCAGCGTGCCGCGATTTCCAACGTGGTGTCGCAGGCACCGGGGACGTCGGCGAAAATCTCGCGCATCTGCTCGGCGGTCTTGAAATAGACTTCCGGCGTGTAGCGCATGCGGTTCTCGTCGATGAGCAAATGCCCGGTGCCGATGCAGATCATCACGTCGTGCGCCTCGTGGTCGTGCTTGTGGAGGAAATGCACGTCGTTGGCCGCGACGACCTTGAGGTCCATTTCCTTCGCAAATTTCAGCAGGGAAGGGGTGACATGCCGCTGCGGTTCGAGGCCGTGGTTGTGGATCTCGACGTAGGTGTTTTCCTTGCCGTAGATGTCCGACGATTTCCTCAAGCGTCTCGCGTGCCTTCTCCTCGTCGCCGGCGCGGAGCCATTCGTTGACCGGGCCGGAAATGCAGCCGGTGAGGCAGATGACGCCTTTGGAATACTCGCGCAGCGCGTCGCGGTCGACGCGGGGCTTGCCGTGGTAGAGACCTTCGAGATTCCCCTTGGAAACGAGCTTGCTGAGGTTGTTCCAGCCCTCGTTGTTCTCCGCGAGGAGCGTCATGTGGGTCGAGCGCTTGCGGCCCACGAGCTCCTTCTTGTCCTCCATGCTCCCCGGCGCGAGGTAGATCTCGCAACCGAAGATCGGCTTCACGCCCGCCTTGTTGCATTCCTGATAGAACTTGATCGCGCCGTAGAGGTTGCCGTGGTCGGTCATCGCCACGGCGGGCATGCCGAGTTCGGCTGCGCGTTTGGCGAGATCCTTGATGCGGATCATGCCGTCAAGGAGGGAAAATTCGGTGTGAAGGTGAAGGTGGACGAAGGAATCGGACATCGGGCGGGGTGACCTTAGCGGCCCTGTCGCGGAGGGCAAGCGGCAGGTGAATGTCGCCTCTCGTGAAACGACGGCGCGTCTGTTTCCGTAAGCCGCCCTGCGCTCACCGCTGTTCTGAAAATCATGTCCATCTTTAAGATCCTGCTGACCTTTGCGCCCTTGGCGCTGGACGCGGTCATCGCGGCAGAACCGTATGGGGAGCAGCCTCTGCGCTCGAATCTGAGTCCATTGTCCTATTTTTCGACCGAAGGTTCGCGCGAGGGCCATCGGTTTTCAAATGAAGCGGTCAACCGATACCGGCTTTACGATTTCTACGCCCGGCAGGCAGCCTATCACCTGGGAAATCCGGCGGACCCATCGAAGCTGCTCCCCCCTTTTCCCGGGCTGGATGGCGGGAGGCGTGGCCATTGGGGGGTGACGAATGAAAAAAGCACGACCGCCTTCATTCGCGACCGGGCACCGGATTTCACAAGCGTTACAATCCGCAATGGCGACGGGGAGTTGAAGCTTCTCAGCGGCTCCCGCGAGCATCCGGCGGTGATGGTCTATGACACGCTCCGACCGGGGCTGAAAGCCGTCTATCCGGACGGCACGCTGGAAGCCCCCGAGCATGCTTTCGATCAAGGCGTGAATCGATTCGGTCTGGCGATGAGGGTGAAAGGCGAGGAGCGGTTGCGAGGTGCCAACCCCGAATGGATGAAAGATGGCAAGCCTGTCGGGAGATTTGACGGCTATCACCTGCACCGCGAGTCCGTGGTGCTGCGGGTGGAACTGGGAAGTGGCCGGCTGCTTGAGCAAGCTTCGGTCACTCGATCCCCGGACGGAAAACTGTCGTGCCTCGTGCGAAATTTTGAGTTCCTGAATGAGGTTCCTGCTTCGCTCGAATTCAGATTGCCGGCAGGACTGGGCCCGTCTTCCGCGGTGGGAAAACCAGCGACATTGGAACAGGCCGCGGGACAGGGATTCATCCGGCTGGATCGCGATGGTAATAGCATCCGCCATCTGATCGCGACGACAGGCACCATGCATCCCGGTCTGACCCCGGATGGAACCACGCTCGAACTTTCGGACATCCATCCGTCGGACCGTCTCATTGTCGCGACCTGGAGTGGGGCCACCGCGGATGCCGTCGATGCGGAAAACTGCCTGAAAAACGAGGTAAGTCGCGCCAACGCCACCCGGCTCTCAACCCTGATAGATGGAGGCCCTTCGCGTTTCCCGGAAACGATGACTGTCGCCGGAAAAATGAATGCAGACCCGGCGGCGAGTGGCGGTGCTTATGAAATCGATGACATCCCGGTGCCATCGGAGAACCCCTATCATGCGCCGATGACCTTGAGCGGGATCGCGTTCGACGCTGCGGGAACCGCCTATGTCAGCACGCTGGTCGGCGACGTCTGGAAAGTCACCGGGCTGACCGGAGATCTGCACCGGGTGGAGTGGAAACGTTTCGCAAGCGGTCTCGATCTTCCGCTGGGGATCGAGGTGGTGGACGGCGTGCCCTACGTCAACACCCGTCGCAACATCCTGCGCCTGATCGACCGGAATGGCGATGGAGAGGCCGACTTCATCGAGCGCTTCAACCACATGGACCTGCCAACCGCCGACGCCACCGGACACGATCTCCGGCGAGATGCGGCGGGCAACTTTTACTTCAACGCGCTGTCGGGAATCTATCGGCTGAGTCCCGATGGAGCGACGCTGAAGAAGGTGGGCCACAGCTCGCGGAATCCGTTCGGCCTCGCCGTCCGCGCGGACGGGCTGGTTCTATCCGATTCTTCCGAGGGTGAAAACAACGGCACCTGCACGATCTACGAATCCGACCATGCTGGAAATGAGAAATCCGCAGCCAAGTTGCGGCGCATCCACTATCTCCCGCGCGGCGTGGACAATTCTCCCGGGAGCCGGATTTTCCTGAACGAACCACGCATGGGTCCGGTGGGAAATGATCTGCTCGGAGTGAGTTTCGGCTACGGCACATGGTATTACCTGCTAGGGGATGTCGCCGAAGGCACGTCGCAAGCCGCATTGGTGCCGATGCCCGGCGAATTCTCCAGCGGAGCCTGCCGCCTCGCGCTCAACCCGCTCGATGGGCAGTTGCTGGTTGCGGGGCTCGATGGCTGGGGCGATTACGGCGTGACCGAAGGCTGCCTCCACCGGATTCGCTACACCGGCCGCGATGTCACAAGGGTCTCCGGCTGGCAGGCGTGCCGCAACGGCATCGAGCTGCGCTTCAATCACGCGATTGCTGCCGACAGTTTGTCCAAGGATGCATTCTTCGCCCAGCAGTGGAATGTCGTCGATTCCCGGCAGACCTACGGCTCTCCCGAATATTCAGTGCTCCATCCGGAAGAAATCGGGCATGATCGCTTGGAAATCCGATCGCTGTCCGTTTTGCCGGACCGGCACTCCGTTTTTCTGGAAATCCCCGAGCTCCTGCCGGCCATGTCCACGCAGATCCACGGTGAACTCAAGGGTGCCGACAACAAGATTGTTAGAATCGATCTCTACGCCACCATCAACCGCCTCCATCCGGATTCGTCCGCAGCGGCCACCGCGCCCCCAGGAAAGCCAGACATCCTCCGCGTTCCGGAGAAACCCGCGAACGGCAACACCGCGCAGCAGCTCATCGAGCATTTCGACAAACTCGCGGGCAGAATTTCCGAGCAGCGCCCCGTCGCCCCGGAGACATCCCCACCTGCAAATCCCGTCACCTACCGCTGGCTGAAGGAGAACCTCATCGAAAAACAGTGCGTCCCTTGCCATATGACCGGCACCCAGCACGACCTGACGACCTATCAGGGCATGCTAACAAAAATCAACCTGGCGGAACCTGCCAGGAGCGCGTTTGTCGGCATGATCGGCACCCAAAGCATGCCGCCCTATCCATTGCCAACCGTCGGTCCGGGCATGCGGCAGGCCGTTCTCGATTGGATCAAGGCCGGTGCTCCTGAGTGAAGGGCGTCCGCAGGATTGGCATGGTGCATCCCGAAAATGTTATTGTGTTTGTAACGCCAGCATTCTCCCTGACGTAGTTGGGGCACGATGAAAAAACTCATTTCCCTGTTTGCGGTGATCGCCGCTTTGGTGATCCCGATGTCCGCCGCCGAGTCCGAAGAAGGCTTTGTCTCACTCTTCGACGGGAAGACGCTTGATGGCTGGAAGGCGAACCACAAGCCGGAGGATTTCTCCATCGAGGACGGAGCGATCAAGGCGAACGGCGACTGCACCCATCTTTTTTACGAGGGAAAAGTGAACGGCGCGAAGTTCAAGGACTTCGAACTCCGGCTCGACGTCATGACCCGCAAGACTTCGAACGGCGGCGTCTTCATTCACACCAAATTCCAGCCCACCGGCTGGCCGAGTGGTTATGAAGTCCAGGTGAACAACAGCCAGGGCGACCCTCAGAAATCCGGCGGCCTCTACAACACCGTGAAAAACCTCATCCCTTTTGAAGACGACACCTGGATGAAATACGTCATCAACGTCAAGGACGGCGTGGTCAAGGTATCCGTGAACGACAAGGAACTGGTCAACTACAAGACCGAGGAAGGTACCAGCAAGCTGGTTGCCGATGGCGGCACCATCGCATTCCAGGCACACGACAAGGGAAGCACCACGCTTTACAAAAACATCCGGATCAAGGTGTCTTCAGCGATCACGAGTCCTTGAGTCGAACACAATTCACCGCTTCGATTGGAGCGGAAAAGACTATAGTTCTGGCTCAAACTGATTTCATCTGCAAAATTCTCGATGCCACGAGTCTTGTCATCCACCGCCGGACGGCAAGCGGGGGAAGTTGGAAATCGATGCTCGGCCGAATTTCAAGGAATCCCGCTCAGCATCGGCGTTTGCGTGCCGGGATGGTCGAGCGCGGCGACGTAGCCGTATTGCATCCAGCGGAAGGCCACGACCCAGCCCAACGAGACCACGGGGATGGCGACCACCAACCCGATCACCAACGCCAGAAATCCCGCCAAAATGACGAGGATCGCCAGGAGGGCCAGGAAGAACAGCTTCATCTTGTTGTTGGTGGTGATTGAAGCGCTGTATTGGAAGGAGTCCATCACACCCAGGTTCTTGTCCACCATGGCGAGCATGAATTGTCCGTATCTCAAGGCCAGATAGATCCCGGGAACGATGAACAACAGCAGGCCCACGCCGACCATCAGGCCGAAGAGGAGGGTGGCGATGCATCCGGGGAGTAATAATTTGGCTCCGCCGAAAAGCATCCCGATGGTGAAGGGTTTCCCTGAAACCAGATTCAAGGCGATCCTCGAAAATCCTAACGCAAGGAATGTCGAAAAGATGTTGGAAAGCAGCATGTTTAGCCAGCTTCCGTTCGAGTTTTGCCCTGATGTGCCGAAATAGAACCGGGCGTTGTTCGAATGCCCCCATTCGAAGCGGGAAATCCGGGGGAGTCCCAGCGCGGAATCCAATTGATGGAGAAACGCGCTCATCAGACTGGTGCAGACCAGATAGACGATCCCGATGAGAAGAAGCATTCCGAAATTCCGCATCACCAGGTCGAAGGCCCGCTTCACGCATCCCCTGCTGCTGATGATCTGGCTGCCGGGAATGATTTCGGCCAATGCCTCACCTGTATGGACTTGGTCCGGTGCGGTCCACGCGCTACCGGGAGCCGCATAGGGATTCGCGGGATCGCCTTGAGGGGTTGCCGGTTTGGCGGGCATTCCGAAAAGGCCGGGTATCTGGCCAGCCGGGAGCCAATCCTTCATGGAGGCGGTCCACGCGAGATCGTTGACAGGATCCAGCCCGCCTTTGCTTGCCAGTTCGACAAGAACCTCGAAATCCACCGGGCCGAATTGTTTGCCGCCATGGGCGTAGTACCATTGGTTCATGGAAAGAACGAGTAGCGGAATTTCTGGCAATGGACAAGATCGGTTCGATTTCTTCTTGGATTCACCGGTTCAAGCTGCAAGTCCGACGAGATCGCGCTTGAATCCCGATTCATGCAGGGTTGCATTTCCCCGTGATCACCACCGCACAGCGTTCCCTTCATGATCTCGGGTTTTCCGGGTTGGTGGAATTGTTGGCGGCAGATGGCGTGATCCTGCACCACGCGAAGTCATTGTGGCGTGCCTTGCACCGCGATGGCGAACTCGACCTCGCATCACGAAACTTCCTGCCTCCGCTCAAACGCTGGGTCGAGAAATCCGTGGGCGAGGGAAAGCCTTATTTCCTGGACGCACCGGAAGTCGTGGATGAAATCCGCAGCTCGGATGGCTTGACCCGGAAGTTTCTCCTGCGTCTTCGTGACGGTCAGACCATCGAGACCGTGCTCATGGGGTACGAAGGCCGTCACACGGTCTGCGTCAGCACCCAGGCAGGTTGTGCGATGGGTTGTGTCTTCTGCGCCACCGGGCAGATGGGTTTTGTCCGCCATCTTCGCCCTGGTGAGATTGTCGCACAGGTTCTCCACGCCCGGCGGGTGCTGAAATCCATCGATCCCAAAAAACGTCTTCGCAACATGGTCCTCATGGGCATGGGTGAACCGCTGCACAACTACGATTCAGTCATGCAGGCGTTAGAATCGATTTCCAACGTGGGCGGCGCGAGCATCGGACCGACGAAAATCTCCATCAGCACAGTCGGCGTGGTGCCGTCCATTTTACGGCTTGCCGAGGAACAACGCCCCTACCGCCTGGCTGTTAGCCTCCATGGTTCCAATGAGGAGGAGCGGTCGGCACTGGTCCCCGCGAGCAAGAAGTGGCCGCTGGCGATGTTGATCGATGCCTGTCGGAAATACGGCGAGGTGACCGGCAAGCGGATTTTCTTCGAGTGGACACTCATTGCCGGCAAGAACGATTCGCCGGAAACCGCGCACCGCCTGGCGAATCTGTTGGCAGGCATCGACGCCCACATCAATCTGATCCCTTTGAATCCAACCGGCGGTTTCTCGGGAACGGAAAGCCACTCCGGCCACGAGTTTCAGAAAATCCTGATTGCCTCGGGATTTCCCTGCACCTTCCGCCAGCGACGGGGGATCGATGTCGCGGCGGGATGTGGGATGTTGAAGGCGGAGAAGAAGGCGCGGACCGCTTGATTGTGACGTTTTCGTCTATTGTGACAGGATTGCCACATTCGCGCCCTTGAGGCGCGGCGACCCTCGGGAGAATGCTCCGGCCCTTTCGAAGATCCGGGCCGTTTCATGACTTTTCGCCAAATTCCTCCCACGCGCACATGGCGGTCCAGCCCCGTCCGATTGGCAGTCGCGTGCCTGTTTATGGGAGTTGGAAACCCGCTTTTGTGCGCCCAGGAAATCTCCAGCTTCTACATCCGGGAATACCGCGTCGAGGGTGCGAAACGCCTGAAAAACCTTGAGGTGGAGGAAGCCGTCTATCCGTTTCTCGGCCCCGAGAGAACCCCGGCCGACGTGGAGGAGGCGCGGTTGGCACTTGAGAAAACCTATCACGACAAGGGCTTCCAGACTGTCTCCGTCGTCATCCCGCAGCAGGACCCGAGACGCGGTGTCATCCGGCTGCAGGTCGTGGAGGGAAAGGTCGGTCGGCTCAGGGTCAACGGAGCGCGGTATTTTCTCCCTAGCAAGATCAAGGCGGAGGCTCCCTCGCTCGCGGAAGGCAACGTCCCGGACATGAACCGGGTGAGCAAGGAAGTCGTCGCTCTCAACCAGCTTTCGGATCGTCGCGTCACACCGGAGCTCCGCGCCGGTCTCGAGCCGGGCACCGTGGACATCGATCTCAATGTGGAGGACAAGCTTCCGCTTCACGGATCGCTCGAGCTCAACAACCGTTACAGCTCCAACACCACCTCGCTGAGGCTCAATGGCTCGCTGAGTTACGGGAACATGTTTCAAAAGGGCCACACTGCTGGTGTTAGTTTCCAGGTTGCCCCGGAGAACACGGACGATGCGAAGGTTTTTTCGGGTTATTACCTCGCCCGCGTGTCCGAAGGCATGAGCCTGATGCTTCAGGGAACCAAGCAGGACAGCGACATTTCCACCCTTGGCGGCGCTGCCGTCGGCGGCCGCGGGCAGATCATCGGTTTGCGTGCCCTCTTCGACCTGCCGAATGCCGAGAAGTTCTATCAGAACTTCAGCTTCGGGATGGATTACAAGAATTTCGAGGAGGACATCGTCATCGGCAAGGATACGGTTTCGTCACCGATCGAATACTATCCGCTCTCCGCGACCTACGGCGCCACGTGGTTGACCGACAAGAGCTTCACGGAATTCAACACCTCCCTCAGCTTCCATCTCCGGGGGATGGGAAGTGGCGAAAAGGACTACGCCAACAAGCGGTTCAATGCGGACGGCAACTACGTCATCCTCCACGGCGACGTCGCGCACACCCACGATCTCAAGGGCGGCTCACAGGTCTTCGGCAAGATCCAGGGCCAGATTTCCAGCCAACCCTTGATCAATGGCGAGCAAATCTCCGGTGGCGGACTTGGCACGGTTCGTGGCTATCTGGAAGCCACCGCGCTCGGCGACAATGGCATCTTCGGCACCGCGGAAATCCGCAGCCCGTCCTTCATCGGCAAGCCGGACGAGAACGGCAAGCGTGCCAACGAATGGCGTCTGCACGCTTTCGCCGACGGTGGGTTGTTAGGGATCTACGACGCGCTGCCGTCCCAACAAAAGCGTTACGGCCTTGCCAGCGTCGGTGCCGGAACGCGCTTCACCGCTTTCAGCCACTACAACGGCTCCCTTGATGTCGGGGTGCCGCTCATCGACCAGACCGATGCCAATGCCGGTGACGTCCGCGTCACATTCCGTGGCTGGGCCGACTTCTGAACCCCTCGCAATTTCTCCAAATGAACTATCGATCCCATATCCCGCTTCTTGCCGGTCTAACCACCGCGCTCGCCGGACCCTTGCACGCCGAGAAGCCGGAAGCCGCATGGTGGAACACGGAGTGGACCCAGCGCCAGCCCGTCACCCTCGACACAGGTGCCGATGCCGCCGGTCTCTCGGAAAGCATCAGCGGACAGACGCTGCTGGTGCGCCTGCCATACGGTTCCTTCCGCTTCGACGCGGCCCGTGACAACGGTGCCGACATCAGGTTCGTCGCCGCGGACGGGAAGACCATTTTTCCCCATCAGATCGAGAGTTTCGACAGCGGTCTCGGAGAGGGATTCGTGTGGGTAAAGCTGCCGGAGGTGAAATCCGGAGCCAAGGAAACCTTCTATCTCTACTACGGAAACCAGAACCCGGCCATGCCCGCTACCCAACCGGGTGACGCGTACGATGCGGATACCGCACTCGTCTATCACTTCGCAGGATCCGGTGGACCACCTGTCGATTCCACCGCCAACAAGAACAACGCCGGGACGCCGGGGACCACCGCGTTGAGCACCATCATCGGCAATGGCAGCCGAGTCCTTCCCGATGCCCCGGTTTCAATTCCCAACTCACCCACGCTCCAGTGGAAAGCCGGCCAGGCGCTTACGATCTCGATCTGGGTGAAGCCCGACTCGCTGCAGGAAAACGCGGTCATCCTCGGTCGTTCCGACGGCACCTCGTCGTTCCGCTTGCTGCTCGACCAGGGAGTGCCCGTCATCCAGATCGGATCTAACCGTAGTGAGGCAGGGGCACCTCTGGCCCCCGCCGTTTGGAGTCACGTCGCTCTCGTTGCGGATGGAAAAAACCTGGGCCTTTTCGTCAACGGGCAACCTTACACCACACTCGCCGGCAGTCTTCCGGCGCTTGATACACCACTGACACTCGGTGGACTCCTCACCGCTTCCGCCGGAGCCAATGCCTTCGCCGGAGAGTTCGACGAGTTCACCATTTCCAACGCCGCCCGCTCCGCCTCATGGGTGAAACTCGCCGCCGTCAACCAGGGCAGCACCGCCGAAGGCCAGCGCGCTCTGATCCTCGGAAATTCCGAAGGCGGCGAGGTTGAGGAGCAAAGCAAGCTCATGGAGCACCTTTCCCTGTTCGGTGACATCGCTGGAAACATGATGTTCGACGGCTGGATCGCCATCGGCGTTTGCGCCATCATGATCCTCATCGGCTGGACCGTCGCGATCCGCAAGTTTCTCTATCTCAACTCCATCGAGAAAGGCACCAAGACCTTTCTCAAGCTTTGGAAAACGCTTTCCACCGACCTCACCGCGCTGGATCCCGAGGACTCGGGAAGTGTCAGCACGCTCGGTGGCACCGTGAAGGATTCGGATCAGGGACAGGTCGAGAAGTCGCCGCTTTTCCACATCTATCAGATCGGTGCGGACGAGATCAGGCACCGCCTCGACAAGGACAACAACCGCATCGAAGGGCTCTCCGGACGTTCCATCCAGGCCATCCGCGCGAGCCTCGACGCGGGACTCGTCCACGAGAGCCACAAGCTCTCCGACGGCCTCGTCTTCCTCACCATCAGCATCGCCGGCGGTCCTTACGTGGGTTTGTTAGGAACGGTCGTGGGTGTCATGATCACCTTCGCCATCATTGCGAAATCCGGCGAGGTCAATGTCAACTCGATCGCACCCGGTATCGCCTCCGCGCTGCTCGCCACGGTGGTCGGTCTGGTCGTCGCCATCCCGGCACTCTTCATCTACAGCTACCTGAACGGCCGCATCAAGAACTCCCTCGCCCTCATGCAGGTCTTCATCGACGAGTTCGTCGCCAAGATGGCCGAGTTCTACCGTCCCGCCAAGGAGCCCGAACAGGACAACTCCCCGCGTTGAATTTCAAATCTGAAATTTCAAATCCCGAATCCCCACCACCATGGCTTCCGCAGACGAGAAAAGCTTCGACGACATCAACGTCACCCCGATGGTGGACCTCTATCTCGTGCTCCTGTTGATCTTCATCATCATGACCACCGCCGGAGTGCAGGGAGTGAAGGTGAACCTTCCAAGCGCGAGCAAGGCCTCCTCGCCCAAGCTCGATGCCCCGAAGACCCAGGCGATCACCATCGATACCCAGGGCAACATCAAGCTCAACACCTTTTCCGTCAGTCTATCCGAACTGGAAACCAAGCTTCGCCAGATCCACGACGCCACCCCGGATGTGCCCGTCGTCGTGCGTGGCGACCGTGGCAGCCAGTATCAGGCCATCATGGATGTCCTCGATGTGCTCGGCAGGACGGGAATCACCCAGATCGGTCTCGCCACCCAGCCAACCAATTGATCCCAACCCTGAACGAAGATGAGTCCAAGACCACCGGTTCCACCCAAGGCTGACAAGAGCCGCCTGATCATCGGGATCATGCTCGCGGTTGTCTTGTTAGGCGGCATTTTTTCCTTCATGATGTCCGGCAAGAAATCTAAGCGGGCCGCGCCACCGCGTCAGGAGATCGTGACGATTACCCTCCCACCACCGCCTCCCCCGCCGCCACTTCCGAAGGTCGAGCCACCGCCACCGGAGGACGTTCCGCCGCCTGAGAAGGAAATGGTCATGCAGGACCCTGTTCCCGACGATGAGCCGCCGCCGGACGATTCCCCTCCCGATGCGCCTCCTTCGGACGATCTAACGACCGGTATCGCCGGCAACGGTCCCGACATGGGCCTGCGCTCAGGCACCGGAGGTAGCGGCCGCATCGGCGGCACAGGCCGGAAGGGCGGCGGCAGCAAGTGGGGTTATTATGCCGCCAAGGTGCAGACGTCCATTGCCGACGCGCTCCGCAGGAACTCCAGCACCAGGTCGGCGTCGTTCTCCATGCAGGTCAAGGTGTGGGCAGACTCCAGCGGACGCATCACCCGTGCCCAGCTCGTGGGCACCTCGGGCAATGACGCGGTGGATCAGGCGATCAAGAGCCAGGTCCTCGCCGGCCTTCAGCTTCCGTCGCCACCGCCCGACGACATGCCCATGCCGATCAACATGCGCATCTCCGCCCGCAAGTCATCCTAACAGGCCGAAGTCTGGCTTTTTCAAGTTCTCCCATGTCTCCCACACGCACATTCGCAATCGTCTCGCTCCTCGGCGCTTCCTGCCTGCTCAAGGCACAGGAAGTTGCCACCGAAACCGCTGAAGTCAGCCCTGCCGGAAATGCACCTTCGGCGGAATCTCCCGATCCGACTGCGGACGCTCCGCAAGCCTCCGATCTGCCCGTCCAGCCAGCGCCTGTCGCTGCTCCTTCCGCTCCCTCGCAGAACGTCACCATCAACCTGATCAACCGCCTTGTTGAGAAGAAGATCCTCACCCGCGAGGAAGCCGATGAGATGATCAAGCAGGCCGAGGCAGACGCTCTTGCCGCGCAGCAGACCGCTGCCGCCCAGGCCGACATCGCCGCCCTGCCACCACCTCCGGGTCCCGACGACATGCGCGTCACCTATATTCCCGAGGTGGTCAAAAACAACATGCGGGACGAGATCAAGCAGGAGCTCATGGCCCAGGCCCGCGAGGAAAAATGGGGTGAAACCCACTCCGAGGACTGGACCTCGAAATTCAAACCCTTCGGAGACATCCGTGGCCGCTACGAGAGCACGATGTTTCAGGACAGCAACGACAACACCGGAGCATTTCCCAATTTCAATTCCATCAACAGCGGCTCCCCGTTCGATACTTCCGGCACCCAGTTCTCACCACAGTACAACGTGGACAAGGACCGCACCCGCACCCGCCTCCGCGCCCGCTTCGGCACCGAGATCATGTTAGGCGACGGCTTCAACGGCGGCATCCGCCTCGCCACTGGTGAGAGCAACTCGCCCACATCGCCTAACCAAACGCTCGGTGGTTCCGGCGGAAATTTCTCGAAATACGCCATCTGGCTCGACCGCGCCTTCCTCAGCTACGACGCCGGCCCGGGCGATGGCGAGGAACTCGTCTTCATGATGGGCCGTTTCGACAATCCCTTCCTCTCCACCGCCATCCAGTGGGACGAGGATCTGGGCTTCGACGGACTTGCCGTTCGTGGCAGGGTGAAGCTCAACGATAGCGTCGCCACCTTCTTCACCGCCGGCTATTTCCCGGTCTTTAACACCGACTTCAATTTCGCGTCCAATCAACCGTCGAAATATTCGAGCACCGACAAATGGCTAACAGGACTTCAAGCCGGCATCGACTGGAAAATCACCGACGATCTCAAGGCGAAGTTCGGCGTCGCCTACTACGATTTCAACAACATCTCCGGCCAGCTCTCCGATCCCTTCATCCCGCTGACATCGAGTGATGCCGGAAATACCGACACCACCCGCCCTGGCTTTGCCCAGCGCGGCAACACCTACATGGCGCTGCGGAACATTGACAACACCACCGCAGCCAACGACTTCGGCAACAAGTACCAATACCAGTATTACGGCCTCGCCTCCGAGTTCCGCAACCTCACTCTAACCGGCAAGCTCGATTACGACCACTTCGATCCCGTCCGCGTCTCCCTGATCGGTGAAGTCACCAAGAACATCGCCTTCGACAAATCCGACATCAACAGCAAGGCCGTCAACAACCGCGCTGCCGGCACCGGCACCACGCCCGGCGCCTTCGACGGCGGCGACCTGGCCTGGAACCTCGCGTTCCAGATCGGCAGGCCCTCCATGGAGAAATTCGGCGATTGGCAAGCTGGCTTCGGCTACCGTTACGTCGAGTCCGACGCGGTCGTGGACGGCTTCACCGATTCCGATTTCGGCGGCGGTGGCACCAACGTCCAGGGCTTCACCCTCGGGGGCAACATGGCCCTCTCGCCCGCAGTCAGGCTCGGCGTCCATTGGATGAGCTCCGATGAGATCACCGGTCCTCCCCTCAGCAGCGACCTCTTCCAGTTCGACATCAACGCGAAATTCTAACCAACATGACTTTCCCATCCCGCCAAACGTGGTTGCGGCGTCTCGCCGCAACGATTCCTCTTCTTCTCTTGTCCTCCTCTCTCCACGCCGCCGAGGACGCCGACCCATCGGCGAAGCTCCGCGAGCAGCTTCGCAGCGTCCTCCTCCAGCTCCGCACCGCGCAAACGGAATCCGCCAACGCGAAAGTCGCCCAGACCGCTGCCGAACAGAAGGTCGCGGATTCGGAGAAATCCATCAAGAAACTCGAGGCCCAGAATGCGGCACTCACCAAGGAGGCAAACGAGAAAAAGGCCTCCACTGACGAGGTCATCGCCAATCTCAAGTCCACCGTGGATGATCGCGACAAGCGTCTCGTCCAATACAACGAGGCGCTCGAAAAATGGAAGGCTGGCTATGAGAAAGCCGCCGCCATCGCGCGCTCCAAGGAGGAGGAACGCGCCACGCTTGCCTCCGAGGCCGTCATCGACAAGCGCACCATCGCCGATCTCCAGCGCAAGAACGTCGCGCTCTTCAATGTCTCTAACGAAATCCTGCGACCGCTACGAGGGTTACTCCCTCGGCAAGGCGCTCGCCGCCCGCGAGCCGTTCATCGGCACGACCCGCGTCAAGGTCGAGAACCTCGTCCAGGGCTACAAGGACAAGATCCTCGACAACCGCATCGCTGCACCCGCCGACAAGCCGTGAATGTGGCGGAATCGTCACTGTCCATTCGCCGTGAAATGGCGGATCAATGATGCCGATCGTATTTTCGGCTAACCGGAAATTCTGATTCGAAATTTCCATTCGCATGAAGCCCAAACGATTTTATTTCCGCTCTCCGGCCATCTTCGGAACACCGCTCAAATACGGAGCTCCGGTTTTCATCGGCTTCACCGTCCTCATCAGTGGCCTCGACGCGCGCGCCGGAGACATCCTTCGCGGCGGATCCGCCTCCTCCAACAAGCCCGGCCGGGCCGCCGCCGGCGGAGCGCCCACACCCGCCGCCACGGATGCGGCCCGTGCGAACGCCCGCGACACCCTCGCCCGCACCACCCGCACCATGGCCTCCATCCGCGCCATGCAAAAGGCGGCCCGCCAGGCGGCCGCGACGAATGGCAAGAACAACCTCGGTGCAAATCCCCTTGTCCCCAACGTCAAACTCCCCGACGTCCCTAACGGACTCGCCGTGGGAGGCCTCAGGGTTTCCGCCGAGGTCGCGCTCGATCCCTCGAAATGGACCGGAGCCAAGCTGCCGAAGCAAACGGTCTCCAAGGGCAAGACCGAGGTCACCATCAAGCAAACCGAACAACAGGCACTCCTCAACTGGGAGACCCTCAACGTCGGCAAGAAGACCACCCTCACCTTCGACCAATCCAAGGGCGGCGAGGATGTCGGGAAATGGATCGCCTTCAACAAGGTCAACGATCCCACCGGCAACCCGACACAGATTCTCGGCAACATCAAGGCCGACGGCCAGGTCTATCTGATCAACACCAACGGCATCATCTTCGGCGGCAGCAGCCAGGTGAACGCCCGAGGTCTAACAGTCTCGTCCCTGCCGATCAACGACAACCTCATCGACCGCGGCATCCTCAACAACCCGGACGCGCAGTTCCTTTTTTCGGCTCTTGACCTGGCGGCGGGACTCAACGGCACGCCTGCATTCACTCCCGAAAAGCCGCTCTCCGCGGACGGAAAATACGGTGATGTCACCGTTCAAAAAGGGGCGATCCTGAAAAGCCCCACCAATGCCGAGAAGTCCGGCGGACGTGTGATGTTGGTCGGTCCGAACGTCCGGAATGAAGGAACCATCCTGACACCCGATGGACAAACCATTCTCGCCGCCGGGCTTCAGGTCGGGTTTGACGGGCACAGCTCGGCCGATCCCAGCTTGCGCGGTCTGGACGTCTTTGTCGGTGCGGTCGAGGATCCGGTCGCAGGACTCTACTCGGGAAGCGTTTCCCAGAATGGTTTGGTCGAGTCGCAACGCGGGAGCATCAATCTTTCCGGCAGGGACATCCGCCTTGATGGAATGCTCTTTGCGACGACTTCGGTTTCCTTCAACGGAAGAATCGACATCCACGCCAGCTACAACGCGGTATCTAACAGGGAGACGTCGAATGCCCGCGGTGATCTGTTTCTTTTCAAGGACGCCGGGGCCGTGGAGATCGCGCCTGACAGTGTGATCAGCGTATTGCCGGACTACGACAGCAAGGAAGCCACGATCGGCAGCGAGCTGGCGCTGCGTTCCCAGGTCAACGTGTCGGGCAAAACCATCCATCTCGGGGAGGACTCGGCGATCCTCCTGCCAAACGGGTTGGCAAATCTCAATGCCGGCACCTGGTTCTATGATTCGACGAGTGCGGCCCCTACATCCAGATTTGTGCAGACCGGCGGGCAGGTGTATTTCGACAAGGGCGTGATTGTGGATGTCTCGGGTTCGAAGGTTGATTCCATCCCGGTTTCCCAGAACATCATCTCTGTCGATCTCCGTGGCGCCGAACTTGCGGACTCCCCCCTCCAGCGCGAGGGAAACCTGCGGGGAAAAACCGTCCAGGTGGACATCAGGGACGTCAGCATCTATCAGGGCGATCAGTGGCTTGGAACTCCGCTCGCGAATGTGGCGGGATTTGCCAACCTCATTTCACGGTCGGTCGGTCAACTCACCGTCGAAGGTGGAACCGTCAATATCACCGCAGGCGCATCGGTGGTCATGCAGAAGGGATCGAAGATCGACGTTTCGGGTGGATCGACAACTGTACGAGGCGGGCATGGTCAATACCACCCGGCTGATCACAGGCAACCGGATTGTGGACATCAGCCAAGCCACGCCGGACTACGTTTATGACGGAATCTACGATGGATCGTTCACAAGCGGGAATACCAAGTTCGGCATCCAGAATGTTTTCCGAGGTGCCTTGTCACCGGGCGGCAACCGTTTCGATCCCAGTTCCACCGAGGGAGCTGCGGGAGGAAAACTTTCGATCTCGGCTCCTTCGATGGCTTTGGACGGCCGCCTCCTCGGCAAGACGACCACGGGCGACAGGCAGCGACTGTCGCCGCCCGCGGCAAGCTCCCTTGCCCTTTCATTTCAATCTCAGGACACCTCCTACCCGACCCTGCCGTTCCAGTCCCTGGTGCCGCCGACAGTTTTCATTGCCTCCAACAGCCGTCAGGAAGCGGTGGAAGCGTTCAGCACGGACATTAACGGCGACCCGCTGGTCCTCGCCCAAGACCGGCTTGAAAGGGTGTTCGTCTCACCTGGATTGATGGCAAAGAACGGATTCGGCGTGCTGGATTTGGACAATCACGATGGCGACATCATTCTCGCGGAAGGAGTCTCGCTGGAAACGGCTCCCGGAGGATCGATCACTCTAAGAGGTAGCAATGTCACTCTTGAGGGCTCCATCACCGCACCGGGAGGAAGTCTGTCCATTTTCACGCACGGCTTGACCTTGGCGGAGATCAACGCGATCCGGAATGCCGATAGTGTGCCCCAGACACCGCCTGAGGTTCAAGAAGGGCGCGGGGTGTTCACCCTGGGTTCCAAAGCCTCTCTCAGCACGGCGGGGCTGATCGTGGACGACCGGCTTTCTAGCGGGGCGCCTTCCGCCGCTCCTGTGAATCTCGATGGGGGATCGATCAACATCCAGGGATACTCGGCGATTCTATCCAAAGGAGGAAGAGTCGATGTCTCGGGAGGCGGACTGCTCGACGGCAGGGGGTCGATCACTTACGGCGACGGCGGTTCAATCGCCATTTCAGCTGGGAGGGAAATCGGTTTCTCGTCCACCCTCGGCGGCGTGTTGGAGCTGGGATCCGATCTGATAGGTCTGTCGGGAAGCGCGTCCGGCAAGCTCGCGTTGAGCGGACCGGCCATGCAGATCGGCGGTCGGTCGGACAACCCGATGATCACGCTGATCCGACCTGGATTCTTCAGCCAAGGGGGATTCGGGACCATCTCGATGACTGGAATCGGGATGGAAACAGCCGATCCCGACGTGTTTGTTCCAGGCGTGCTCGTGACCGATGGCACGAAGATCAAGCCGGTGGTCAACAGTTTGATTGGAAAAATCGGGGCTAACGACAAGTTCAAGCTGCGCGAGATTACCAAACCGGAGGGGCTGCGTTCTCCGGTTCATTTGACCTTCGCTGCCAATGGGGCTTCCTATCAGGGGATCATCCAGACCAGGGGTGACGTGGTCGCGGAGTCGGGTTCTGTCATCCGGACGGACGGCGGCGGCTCAGTCTCGTTCAATGGTGAAACCGTCACACTGGCTGGATCCGTGATCGCACGGGGAGGGAGCATCTCGGTCGCGGGATCCAACGCCTATCCGACGGATGTGGGGGTCGCGCCGGAATCCGCGTTGCCAACCGTTCATCTCGCGGAATCCGCCAGACTTTCCACTGCCGGAAAATTGGTTCGAATCCTGGATTCGTTAGGTCTCCGAGGTGGCAAGGTTCTCGCGGGAGGCACCATCGTCGTCAGCGGAAACATCGTGGCGGAAAGCGGCGCTGTGCTCGATGTCTCGGGTGCCAGTGGCGTGCTTGACCTGCTGCCTTCGCAGGCCTCCTTGAAACCCGGAAACGCGGATTCGACCAGCGGCAAAGCATACGTGCCCGTGAAGTTGGAATCCAACGCGGGAACCATCACGCTCGAAGGCAGCGAGATGCTTCTAACGGATGCCACCCTGGTGGGTGAGGCGGGTGGCAGATCCGCCACCGGAGGCGTCCTCCAGGTCGGTTCCGGCCGCTTTGTGGCGGCTGACGAAGGTTCCACCTCGGCGGACATCAATCTAGTCGTGGTCCAGCAAGGCCTTTCGATTCCGGAAAGCAACCTGACGGTCGGAACCGGAGTTCCGGTTCTGGACTCTCCGGGCAATCCGGTGCCCCAGTTGGGAAATCTTTCAGTGGAGCGTTTCGCGAAAGGTGGTTTTGACTCGGTGTCGCTTCTCGGCAACGTGAGGTTTGACCGCGATGTCACGATCCGGGTTCCCGGCACGCTGACAGTGGCTGACGGCGGAGTCATTCTAACCGACTCCGATGTCTGGCTACACGCGGGCCACGCGGTGCTGGGGCAGGCCTTCCGTCCTCCCACCCAACAGCAGGACGTCGTGTTGTTCACCCAGGTCAATGCCGGGTCCAACAACGTGCTTGATTACAACTTTGCCCCGACTCACGGCACAGGTCGTCTCACGGTGACGGCCGACCTTGTCGATGTCGGCGTCCTGGCGCTTCAAGGCATCGGCAAGGCAAGGCTCCTCGCGTTCGGTGGGGATGTGCGTGGCAACGGCACCTTGCAGCTTGCCGGGGACCTCACCATCAAGGCGGGACAGATCTATCCGACCACGCAAACGGCGTTCAACATCTTCGCCTACGATCATGATGTGGACGGCGAGTTGATTCCCGGATCCGTAACCATCCGCAGTGGCGGGGAACGCTCCCTGCCGTTTTCCGCAGGTGGAGAACTTTCGATCCACGCCTCCGAGATCAACCAGAACGGCACCCTGCGCGCGCCTGTCGGAACCATCACGATCGGCTGGGACGGGAGCGGGTCTTCTCCGCTCAACCCCATCGCTGGAACGACGGTGACAGCTCCAGTGACGAGCCAGTTGACACTTGGCAGGAAGAGCGTCACTTCCGTATCCGCCATTGATCCCCTCACGGGCAAGCCCGGCATCATCCCGTTTGGAATCAGTCTGGACGGCAGCTCGTGGATCGATCCGTCAGGCACGGACATCACCGTTTCCGGTGCTCCGGAAAAGCGGATCAAGCTGGCAGCCGTGAATCTCAGTACCCTCGATGGCTCCCAAGTGGACATCCGTGGTGGGGGAGATCTTTATGCCTACCGCTGGATTTCAGGAAACGGCGGCACGCGAGACATCCTGGCCTCGCAGGATGCATTCGCGGTCATTCCCGGCTATGGATTCGATTACGCTCCCTACGCTCCTTTCAATGACGATTCCGCAGCGGTCAATCTGGGCGGTGAGGCAGGATATGTGAACACGAAGCTCAAGGTTGGCGATCAGATCACGCTGGCTGACAGCAGGGACCTTCCCGGCGGAACCTATACGCTCCTGCCAGCGCGTTATGCCCTGCTGGAAGGCGGCATCCTGATCACTCCCATGGGCGGCGCCCCTGTCAGCTCCACCCAAACAGCGGAGGGAACCCAACTTGTTTCCGGCTATATCTCCAACAACCTGGACGAAAGCCGCAAGGGTGCCACGTCCATCACCCGCTACGAGATCGCGAACGCGAAAGTCTTTCGCGAACGGGCGGAGTATCAGGATCTTCTGGCCAACACGTTTCTGAGAGAATCCGCCATTGCCAAGGAGTTCACAGTTCCGCGTTTGTCGATCGATTCCGGCTACGTGTCCTTCTCGTCCACCACCGACATGTCATTGGAAGGCAGGGTGAATTCCGAGCCGGCCACCGGTGGCAAAGGCGGCTTGATCGACATCAACAGCACCTCCGCCATTCTCATCAACCGCAATGGCAAGGGCGGATCCGAGGGGCAACTCGTCCTTGAATCCTCGCAGCTCAATCAGTTCGGTGCGGAGAGTCTGCTCGTCGGGGGACTCCGGACCTCGGGAGCGGATGGAACTTCCCTCACCGTCAACTCCGGCAGCCTCACTCTCGACAACAAGCGTGGCAGGCTCAGGGGGTCGGACATCATTCTCGTCTCCAACGGAGCAATCGATCTAACCAAAGGCTCCTCCATTGTCAGCGATGCCGATGGCAGCCTCGTGTTCGACACGCTCCTGGTGGGCGATGAGGACGTCACGGGCAGCGGAGACGGCTCGCTGCTGCGTGTCAGTGCGAATGCTTCAGGCGGAATCGTCCGCACCGGACTTGGTGGTTCCATGGATCCCGCCATTTCGGTTTCCGACAAGGTGAGAATCAGGGCGGGTTCCATCATCCTGGATTCCACTGCTTCCGCATCGGTCGCCAGGAGTTCCTCGCTGAAAGCGAATGACGTGTCACTGGGAGCGGGACGGATCAGCCTGTTGTTGAACCGCCCGGGAAACGCCGGCGCGGATGCGGGATTGATTCTCTCCGGCAAGGCGCTTTCGACCATTCTGAAACGGGCTGACAGTCTCTCGCTTTCTTCCTATTCGACGCTTGATACCTACGGTCGGGGAACCATCGGTGCGAACAACTTTGAACAGATATCACTTCACGCTGGAGCGATCCGCGGTTTCAACGCCGGCTCGGGCAAAGTCAGCTTCCGCGCGAGTGCCATCGAGATCTCCAACACGCTTGGCAGTGTGGCGGAAGCAGTGACCGGAAATCTGCAAGGTTCCCTCGAGTTCTCCGCGAAGTCGGTCACGCTGGGAATCGGCAGCACCGCACTTGATGGATTTTCCAGCAATTCGATCTCGTCCGGGGGAGCCCTTCTGACGTCGGAAACAGGTGCGTTGGAATCAACTGGCAACCTCACGCTGACCGCCGGCCTGATCACCGGTGAGAGTGCCTCGGACTATCGCATCGCTGCCTCGGGTAAGCTCGACATTGCCAAGGCGTCCGGCAACCGGGCCATCGCTCCGGGTGGCATCGGAGCCAAGCTCTCTCTGCTGGGCTCGGCTGTGGATGTCAGCGGAAACATCTCCCTCTCAAGCGGTCGCCTTGAGCTTGCCGCCAACTCTGGAGATCTATCCATCGGAGGATCCGGAAAGGCCGACATCGATCTGGGCGGAGCGTCGGTCGCGTTCGGCGACGTGATTCGCTACACCGATGGAGGGACGGCGATCCTGACGTCCGCAGGAGGCTCGGTCCTCATCGGCGAACAAGCGGTTCTATCCGTTTCCGCGCCCATGAAAGGCGGAGATGCCGGGCTGATCGAAGTGAGTGCTCCGACCGGTCGCTTCGACCTACTTGGACAAATCAACGGGGCTGCCGGATCGGGTGGAACAAAGGGCAATTTCTCACTCGATGCCGCATCCCTCCCTGGTGGAAAGCTTTCCTCTCTATCGGATATTCTCAACCAGGGAGATTTCACCAACTCCAGAGCCTATCGCATCCGCACGGGGAATGTCCTGATCGACGGCTCTGTCCGGTCCTTGTCGTACTCGGTCTCCGCCGACACCGGTGACATCATCGTTTCCGGCGACATCGACGCATCGGGCGTGACCGGCGGCACCATCGACCTCAAGGCAAACGGAAGCCTCATCGTCCGCAGCGGAGTTCTGCTGGATGCTTCCGGACGGAAATTCGATGCGGCAGGCAAAGGCGGATCCATCACCCTCGAAGCGGGAACCCAGCGGGACGGCGTCATTGATCTTGCCTCGACGCTCGATCTCCGGTCCGGTTCGGTCATCGACCTGTCCATTGCCTCGAAGGACTCCAACAGCGCGTCCCTCGGACAATTTTCCGGAACCCTTCATCTCCGCGCCCCGCGGACCACGGACAACAAGGACCTGAGGATCGAGGCCATCGGCAGCGACATCAAGGGTGCCTCATCGATTCTCCTGGAGGGCGTCAAACTCTATGGACTGACGGGCACTGGCACCATCACGACCACCGTCCAGAACTCCATCAGATCCGATTCCACCGCCTTCCTCGGCTTGGCCGGGACGACCACCGCGGGCTACACCGCCATGCTGGAGCGTCTCACCGCGCTCGAACCGGCGCTCGACCTGATCCTCGCGCCCGGTGCGGAAATCTTCAATCTAACCGGTGATCTGACCTTGGGAACGGCCACCTCCGCAACCAGCAGCGACTGGAATCTCAAGAAATTCCGTTTCGGCCCCCTGTCCGCACCCGGTGTGCTTACCCTTCGCGCCAAGGGCGATGTGGTCCTCTACAATGCCCTGAGCGACGGCTTCGCCGGAGTTACGGCTAACAACAACAACGGGAACTCCACCCTGTGGCTCGCGCCGCTGATGGCGCGCAACGAACTGCTGCCCGTCAACACCCAGTCCTGGTCCTACCGCATCACCGCAGGCGCGGATTTCTCGTCCGCGAATTTCCGCTCCGTGCTCTCCGCACCCGGCCTGGATGCGGACAAGGGATCGTTCCGGCTGGGCAAGAACTACGGCAATGCCGCGTCCTACGGATCGGGTCAGAGCTTTGTCACCTCAACAGCCATCCGCAACCGCTATCAGGTCCTCCGCACCGGTTCCGGCAGCATCGACATCAACGCCGGCAGGGACGCGCTCATCCTGAACCAGTTTGCCAGCATCTATTCCGCGGGAACGCTGGTAAGCGACCCGACGACCGTTCAGAAAAACGGGGACTTCACCCTGCCGGTGCTGCTGGGGGATTTCGATCTCCATCCGCCGCAGGGGTCGCTGTTAGGTGCCGTGCAGCAGTCCTACGTCGTGCAATACAGCATGGCCGGTGGCAACATCTCGATCAACGCCGGGAACGATATCGCCCGGATGACCCGGGACTCGAATTCAGCGACGGCCGGAACCTTGATCGACGACTCCACCCGCCAGCTTCCTAACAACTGGCTTTACCGCCGCGGCTACATCGACCCGGTGACCGGCGAGGCGGGCGTGGCCGGTGTGGACGAAGGGTCCTTCAGCCTGATTGACCCTGCCGCTTCCACCACCTGGTGGATCGAGTTCAGCAATTTCTTTGAAGGCGTCGGAACGCTCGGTGGTGGAAACATCGTCCTGAACGCGGGCCGCAACGTGAGGAATGTCGATGCCGTGGCACCGACAAACGCGCGGATGGCCTCCGGCAGACCTTCCGCATCCAAGCTTCTCGAACTCGGCGGAGGTGACATCACCATCCTCGCGGGAAATGACATCGACGGTGGGGTTTATTACGTGGAACGCGGCGATGGAGAATTGCAGGCAGGCGGCCAAATCACCACCAACGCAACCCGCTCGCCATCGCGCGGCATCATCGCGTCTCTAACAAATCCGCTGGTTTTCGACAGCAACACCTGGCTGCCCACCACCTTGTTCCTGGGCAAGGGGTCCTTCGACGTGCAGGCGGCGGGTGACCTGCTGATCGGTCAAGTCGCCAACACCTTCCTGTTGCCACAGGGCATCAACAACAAGTATTGGTACAAGACCTATTTCAACACCTTCGATCCCGCAAGCGAGGTGAACGTGGTTTCCCTCGGCGGCACCATCACCCACCGGACAAGAGTCTCGTTGCCTGCCGAGTCTTCCACCCGGACGACCCTGGATGCTTGGTTGTCCACCCAGCAGAGCCTCTCGGCATCCAATGGTGCCGCCAACTTTCAACCGTGGCTCAGGACCGTCGAGACCAACATGGCTCCGTTCTCCACGGTGTTGAATCTCATGGCTCCCACACTGCGCTCCACCGCGCTGGGTGGAAGCATCAATCTGGCGGGAAACATCACGCTTTTCCCCTCGGCCAATGGGCAGATCGAACTGCTGGCGAGGGACTCCATCAGCGGCCTGCAACCCAGCGGCACCGTCAACAACCTGGGTGGCGTGCAGCGGTGGATTTCCTCCACCGTCAACGTCTCCGATGCCAACCCTCTATCAGTTCCAGGAATCAGCTCTCCCTATGCCTATCTTCAGGTCGTCGGGCGGGCCTCATCCGGATTGAGGGTCACCGGCAGCGGCGTTGGGGCAGGCTTCCTCGATGCAATCGACGGCTTGTTCCAGGAAACCGGGTCAAGTTCCGGCGCCTTGGAAGCCGAGCAGGCAAGACACACTCCGGGCGGACTCCACAAGGACGACAGCGAACCCGTCCGCATCTACGCGACAGATGGAAGCATTGACGGACTGAACCTTTTCTCGCCCAAGCAAACGCGCGTCGTCGCCGGACTCGATATCGGGGATGTCTCACTCTACATCCAGAATCTTTCCACATCGGATGTTAGTTTGGTGAGTGCCGGGCGGGACCTCATCCCCTACAACGAGAACACCGTTTCAAGAGGTATCGCCAAGGCGGACATCGCCTCGAATCCGGCCGAATCCATTCAGTCGCTCGCCGGTGACATTCAAATCTCCGGACCCGGAACCCTCGAGGTGCTGGCAGGCCGTGATCTCGACCTCGGACTCGGTGGCGGCAATGCCGACGGCACCGGCAACGGCATCACAAGCATCGGAAACGGCAGGAATCCCTATCTGCGGTTTGATGGCGCGGACCTCACCATCGGAGCCGGCATCGGGTCAGCTTCAGGTCTATCAGGCGGCAATCCGGATTTTGATTCATTCATCACCGACTTCGTGGATACCAAAAAGGGACGTGACTACCTGAAGGAGATCGCGCCGGGGACTGACTTCGAAGATCTATCTGAAGAACGGCGGGCCCAGATCGCGCTCGAGGTGTTCTATCGGATCCTTCGTGACACCGGCCGGGATTTCAACGATCCGAAGAGTCCTGGCTACCGCAAGTACAACAGCGGGCTGGCCGCGATCCGGACGCTCTTTCCAAAAGCCATCGACTGGGCGGGCGACCTCCTCACCCAGGGACGGGATATCCGCACCCGGAGCGGCGGCAACATCAGCATTTTCGCTCCGGGTGGTGGCTTGACCATGGCCAACACCACGATCGGCAATCCACTCACTCCTCCCGGGATCGTCACCGAATCCGGCGGCGATATTTCGGTTTTCACCAACAACAGCGTGGACATCGGAATCGGTCGGATTTTCACCCTCAAGGGAGGGGATGTGACCATCTGGTCTTCCAAGGGCGACATCGCGGCAGGTTCCTCCTCCCGCACGGTGTCCGCCGCACCACCCACCCGGGTCATCATCGATCCCCAGAGCGGGGCCGTGGAAACCGACCTGGCCGGCCTCGCGACCGGTGGTGGAATCGGCGTCCTGGCGACCGTCAAGGGCGTGGAGCCGGGGAATGTGGACCTGATTGCCCCGCGGGGGACCATTGATGCGGGAGACGCCGGAATCTCCGCCAGCGGCAACATCAACCTTGCCGCCGTGACCATCGTCAACGCCCAGAACATTTCTTCCGGGGGAAGCAGCACCGGCACACCGTCCACCAGCGTCAGCGGGCCGAGCGTCAGCACCATCACCAGCGCATCCAACACCTCTGCTGCGGCAGGGGCCGCCGCCGTGAATCCGACGGAGCAGAAAGCGCCGGAAACCCAGCCGGTCGCCGAGCCGGAGCTTTCCATCATCACCGTCGAGGTGATCGGATACGGTGGAGGTGGTGAGCCTGCCGCCGAAGAAGAGGACGACGAGAAGCGCGAAGGCGGCAACTAACGGATCTTGGCGAAAGTCATCCTGTTGCCATCTCTTGATCGGCAGCGGCGCTAGTCTTCATCAGTTGAGCGTGCGAAGGACCAAGACCATGGGGAATTGATGCATTCACCGGATAGGTGATCCGAATCTCCTACGCGACTCATGATTCATGCGCGTTCGTATCGATCAACGTTCTCATTCTCCCGTCTGTGATCATCTGAACTGTCGCGCATCATGATGGGTGGGAAGGATTTTTAATGTCACCGGACGGCTTTCCTTAAAGCTTCGAGCGGGCCACGGCATCAGCCGCTGCCATCGGGATCGACACCTAAGAAAAAGCCCGGCCACCATTGGTGACCGGGCTTCATGTCAGGGGAACTTCTCTCGAAGCGGGGGATCAGGGAGTTGTCACCACCCTGAGGCGCGCGAAATTCTTCGTCGGGCCTGGTGGAGGTAGGACATAAGAAATGCTCGGTGAGGTATTTCCGGCTGCTTGGGTGACCATGGGTGACCAGGATCCCGGCGCAAGTGAGGAAGATGTCTCGATCACCCACGAGACGTCGCCATTGGTGATGGCGACAGCCCGTTTGGTGAACGTAACGGTCTGCGTACCGCCGTCGAAGGTTCCCGCCGATCCGTCGGAGCCTGCGGGATTCAGATTCAAGCCGTATTCGATCAGATTGGTGATGCCGTCCTTGTCAGAATCGCCGTTGGTTCCGCCGGTGACGCCATTGGCAGTCGCCCACGTTGTGTAGGTTCCGGCTGCCGCACCGACCGCTTGGATTTTGAGATTGCCTGAGGAGTCCAGGGTCAGGGTGCCGATGAATTGCCCCACACCCAATGCTGCGTTTCCGGCCGATGCCCCGGCGGTTAGATCGGCTCCGGTGGTTTCATGAATGACCCGATACATGTCGAGCGCTCCCTTGACGCCTGCTGTACCGGGGAGGGCACCCACAGGCAACAACTGGCGGCATTCGTTGCCGATGCCGAACTTGGTGCTGGTTGCAGGTGGCAGATACTCTTCCATGGACTGGATGTTGGATTTGGGAAGCACCACACCGGAAGCGTTGCCACCTACCACAGGGACGAACGTGTTAGGATTGATCTGGGCGATTCCCGAATTGGCTCCCGATTGCAGGAATGGAACGATGTTGTTGGCGACGATTCCACGGTTGGTGGAGCTGATGTTGGAGAAGCTGGATGACTTCCCCGTGTCACCCGTGCCAAGGCTCGCCCGGGGGGCGGAAAGGTAGGTCGTGAGCTGCGGGTCTCCGTTGATCGGACTTTGGAAAATCTCCACCGTGCCGGCCACACACCAGTAAACGGTGCCACTGGTCGCCCAATCCGAGCCGAAGGCCGCAGTCAGGTCGGCATTGATGTTGTTGCTCGCGATGGCCGGGTTAACCGTGGTGATGGAAACATTGTTCGCCGTGTTCTCACGGTAGAGCGACCCCGGCCCGAGATTGAAAACGTAGGTGTTTTCCTGGGAAACTCCGCCGATCAGTTGATAGAACGAGACCGACACGTCTCCGTTCACGAAGTCGTCGGCTGCGCGGCTGGTGGCGGTGGAAAAGAGAATCGTCGCTGACGCGGCGACACCGAAAATGGCGTTGATGGATCGATTGGATTTCATGGATGTTTGGTGATGTTCTTCGTGATTGGTTTTCCGTGTCTTTGGGTGGAGGAGAGAAAGCTTCCTGTGTCCGCCTGAATCAATGGGCCGAGAGTGACGAAAGCGTCACCGCATGCCCTGAGCCTCCTGGTAGGCTCTTTGCGCGGCCAGGGCCGAAAGTTGGTTGAATCGTTCCCAGCCAAGGGTGCGGCGGAGGAAATCGTCGTGGCTTTCCACCGATACCCGCCACCGGTTGGCATAGGTTTCCGAAGCCGGGTCCAGAGGCTGGTCCGGTGGATTCAGATCATTGGAAAAGCTCAGTTTGGCTTCGTAAATCAAAGCCTCTTCCCGCGAGCCGGGAGGAGACACTTCATCGGGTAGGGAGAAAACGATGGGCGGCTTTGGCTTCTGAACCGGAGCCGGCTTGACCTTGTCATCCGAGGCCGGGTCGGAGGAGTTGCCACGGTTCCGATCAAGCTTCATCCGCGAAACCAAAAGAGAGTCCGTTGACTTTTCGATGGTTTCCTCGCGGAGAGCCATGCGGGCACTGGACCGGGTGCGATGATTCGCGACCGGTTCCACCCTGCCCGGATGGACGGCGCTTCCTGACTGCCGGGACTCGGCGGCTGATCCGCTTTTCACACGTGCGTCCGGGTGGGGAGCAGTGGCAATTGCCTGGTTGCGACGTTGGCGGACTTCCGCTTGAGCAGGCGCTTCGGTGATGATCGCCCCGACGGCAACGGGTGTCCCGTTTGCCTTCCCGTGAGCTTCCCGGGTGGTGTTTGTTAGAGAATGTCTGGTATTCCGGCTCTCGACCATTTCCTCACCGGACCCCGGGATGAGCAGCGCCGCCATTCCCGCTGACAGGAGTAAAGCCGCTGCTGCTGCGATGTTGATAGATGGGCGGAACATTGGTTTTGAGAAAAGCCAATGCGGGGGTCGGACCCACATTGGCGGATTGGTTAGGTATCGGATGGCATTCCCTTGAAGTGAAGGGAATGCGCGCCCCCTATTAGAGGGGAGTGATGACGGCTCCGTCGGCGGCGCGCTCGACGTTCATGAGGCCTGGTGCAAGCGTGCCGGAAGCAGGATTGGCAATGAGCGCGTCCCTGAGGGCTTCATAGAACGTTTGGGTCACGCCGCTGAGGCTTTGGCTCGACTGGTGAAGGTAGCCCCAGAACGGATACTGGCCATTATAGACGGCAGTCGGTGAGTAGGCGACACCTTCGTAGGTCAGGAATGTCGCACCACCGGCAACTGCGGTGTTTCCGTCACTGGTTCCAACATAGCCGATCAGGGCTCTGCCAGCAGGGAGGGTCGCCGACAGCAGGGTGGCCACGTTGCCTCCGCTGGGATATCCGTTTTGACCAGCAGTGAAGCCAGGAACGGCACCGAACGGAGTAAGGGTCGCCGGATCACCGGTTCCCTGATACTGGGTGAGGTTTGCGAAAACGCCGGTTCCGGTGACCGCAAGCGTCGTGATGCGGGTTCCGGATTCGTTGTTGCGGCCCGTAGAGTAAATCGTGGTCGAGGAATCGGCGGCGATTCCTGTGAACAGCGACATCGGCGCGGTGCCAAGACCGGTGAAAAGGGCCTTGAATCCCTCGGAAGTCACATTCGTTAGACCTGCTGGAGCGCCGTCGTTTTTCACGAAAACGAAAGGAAGAACCGAAACGGAGTCTTCCTGTGCGAGTGGATTCGCGGTGAACTCGGTGGAACTCTGGAACACGTCGGAGAAGCCGATTTCGGAAACGGTTTCGGCCGATGCCGCAGCAAGCGGTGCCGAGTCGTTCCGTCCGGGGGTGGCATAGGTCTTGGCAATATAGGAGTTGTTGAGCTGGGGAGCGTCAGCGACGTCGCGAACACCGGCAGCGGATCCGGTCCAGAAGGTGCGGATGGTGACTGGGGTTCCGTTGAAGGTGCCACCGTAGAAGATGGCCTTGTTTGCGCTGTTGACCGAGGCATTGCCGGCCCATGCGGCGGCCTCACCTGCGAGGAGAGCCTGCACCTGGGTGGTGACGGCGCTGCGACCTGCGGTGGATCCGGTGAGGTCGATGACGATTTGGCCTTTTGCGGAGCTGAAGAGCGCCAGCGTGGCGGCGGTTGCGATTAGGGATGTCTTGGTTTTCATAATTGCTGTATTTGGTGGTTAGATTTGGGGTTGTTGGTCGGTGCGAATGGCTCAGGCATTGCGGCGGCGGCGGAAGCAGAGTCCGAGAGTGCCGGCAAGGCCTAGCATCGCGGAGGAGGGTTCCGGGATGACTGACAGGTTTCCTGCCGAATCGAGTGCCAGGGTGCCGATGTATTGTCGGGCTCCCGCCGCGAAGGGCGTGTTGGAATATCCGACGGTGGGATCGGCGCCGTCGGTGGTTTGGATCACCCGGTAGATGTCCAGGGCACCTTCGAAGGATCCCGGGACATAACCGTTGTTCGTGATGGTGCCGGCTCCAAGGGTTTGTTCCGGATTGACTCCGATACCAAAGAAAGTGCCGAGAGTGGCAGGTGGAAGGAAATCCTCCACCGTGTTCACGGAACTCTTCTGCACGAACGCACCGTCTGGGTTAGCCCCGACGGTTTGTGATGCGGCGTTCGTTCCCGACTGGAAGGCGGAAATGTTGTTGGCGAGAATCCCCCGGTTCGTCGAGCTGATCGTGGGGATCGTGGTGGAAACTCCAGTCGACTGGATGGTGGAGACGGCTCGCGAGATGTAACTCGTCGATCCGCCGTCACCATTCGTCACCGGTGCGAAGTTCTCGGTTCCGCCGACGACCATCCAGCGAACCGTGCCGCTGTTGGCCCAGTTGCTGCCGAAGGCTGTGACAAGGTCGGCTCCGATGTTGCTGCTTGAGAGGCCGGGATTGATGGTGGACACGGACACATTGTAGCCGGTGTTCTCCCGATAGAGGCTGGCTGCTCCGAGGTCAAAAGTGTAGGTGGTGTTTTGCACAACTCCGCTGATGACTTGGTAAAATGCGATTGCGAGGCTTCCGGATTCAAGCGAGACAGCCGCCTTTGCCTGAGAGGCTAGTAGCGAAAATCCCGCGAGGCCGAGGAGGGCTGTTCTGAGGGTTGGTTTCATGGTGTTTGTTGGATAATTTTGCTCAGCCGGAAGTGGAAAATATGTTTCAGCCACCGACTGGGCGTAGCTCTACGCGATGATCAAAAACGCCAGAAGGAATTATAGGTGACGATAGGGTCACTCGGACCAGAGGACCCGCGAGACAATCTATCAGATCCCGAAATGGAGATCAGGGGTGCCTTGCACGGTTCATCCTTAAGACTGTGAGCCACGTTCATGGCCCAAGGCTGGGAAACTGCCGCATGGAGCCACGATGAGTATTCGGTGGCAAATTTGTCACAATCCCCACGATTCCGCAGTGGCGGAATGAACGGGCACCAGGGAGCGCCGCCCGTGCGGGCGGGTTGCTATTCGGTCAGGGCGGATCCGACCCGGGGTCAGCCTCTCCTGCGTTCTAGCAGAATGAGCATCATGAAGGAGAGGAAAAGGTTCAGCTCTTCCCTTGCGGTCATTGCGCCCAGCTTCTCCAGCTTGAACTTTCCTTCCCAGAACGCGGGCTGCTTGGTCATCCGCATGGCTTCAGTCCCGTTGCTGCGCGTGGCAAGGTAACGCGGGTGAAACAAGTATCCACTGAGCATCCCGAGAATCGGAACTTCCGATAGAAACGAGTCTGCCACCTTGGACCAGGCGTTCTCCTCCTGGATGGAGAAGTCCGGCGTCTCGTCGCCGGGATTGAAGGTTTGGTAGTGGGCCTTCCAGATGGACCGCCAGCCGCGGCGGCCGACGCTGCCGATGGGGCTTCCCGAGGCGTCCGTGGAGAAATACCGCGCCGACCAGTCGATCATCTTGTTCGCCTTGATCTCGGCAAGGCGGGTGCCCTGCGACTTGTCGGTCCAGATCTCCACGTGTTCCCTGAACTTGAACATCTTCTGTTTCGTGTAGAGCACCGTTCTCCCGGTCGCGTCCGTGACCGTGGCCTGGCTGGCAAGCGCGAGAATCTTGAAGGAAAGTGTTAGCGGATACTGGATGCCCTCGAGGTGCCGGGAAATGTCGTCGGTCGCCGGCATGGAAGGGATGGCAGGAGGCGCGTAGGGATTTGGATCGGTCATGGTCGGCAAACTATCGGTTCCCGCCGGTGAGTGCAATTTACAAATAAATGTCACAATCCGGCTGTCTCGCGCCAATCAAGCATGTAAACCATGCAAACGCTCGCCCAATTACCCCACAAACCCCGATCCATGACCCGCGACGATTTCTCAATTCTGGTCCGCGAGAACCATGGTCCGCTCATGGCCTACACCCGCATGATCACCGGTGACGCGGCGAAGGCGGGTGATGTCGTCCAGGACACCTTCGTCGTCGCCTGGCAGAACATCGGCAAGTTCGATGTCACCCGCGATGTCGCTTGCTGGCTGCGCGGCATCGTCCGCAACAAATGGCGGGAAACCTGCCGAAAAGCCGGGCGGGAAATCTCCATGGACGAGGAAACGCTTGCCTCATTGGAGCACGCCGTCATCGAGTGGCAGGCGGACCGGCCGGAAATCTTCGACCGCCTCGCAAGCTGCCGAGAGCGCTTGCCCGAGTCGTTCGCCGAATGCATCAGCGCCTGTTACGACGAAAAACTCACCACCGATGAAGCCGCCATCCGGCTGGGCATCAACGGCTCCACCCTCCGGAAACGGTTGGAGCGAGCACGCACCGCCCTCCGTCTTTGCCTCCAACAGAAAACTTCAAAACAATCATAATCCGATGAAATCCAATCAAAATCCGCTTGAGGACCGTCTCCTCGAAGCACTTCTCCAACAGCAAGGCGATCATGATGCCGAGCAAGCCATTCGTGAAATCGAAAACGCCTTGGATGCCAAGCCCGTCCCGATCCCTCTGCCCGTCTCATCGCCATGGCGCAAACGCCTGGGAATCATCGCCGCTTCGGTGACGATTGGTGGCCTTGTTGCGTTGAGCGTTAGTGAGGTTCAGAAGTCGGGAAAGAAGCCCGTGATGTCGAAGCAATCGTCCATGCTTGAATCCCCGGAGGCTCGTCGGCAGGAACTCGCCGCCCTCGACAAGTCCATCCGCGATCAGGAAGACAAGGTCGAGGAACGCACGGAAGACCTTGGCCGCGATCGTTAGAACCAAAGGGATCATCTACAAGGGGCAGGATTCATTCTATGGCCAATCAGGGGTTGACGAGGATCAAGGTGCAAGCAGCTCTCTCGCGAAAAATGACCACCGCGAAGCGGCCATCACACGCGGTCTTGATGCCCAGGATTATGGGGACGTGAAAAGGGATCTTGAAACCGACCAGCATAGCCTCGCGCAACTGAAGCAAGAACAGGCTGCAAGATTGAACGAGCCTTCAGCGCGTCCTGTTGATCCGCTTCGGGCTGGCGATCTAGTGGAGAATGAAGGTGTGAATCGCAAGAAAAGGGATGTCATGCCCAGAGTTTCGCCACCACAGGCCATGGCCCCGCCGACTAATCTAAGGCCTGAACTGGCAATAAATGGATCCTTCTCGCCCGTTGGAGGACTTCCGGTGCTACCTGCAGCGAGTTCTGTTACGCCCAGCGGCGGAAGTCTGGGTGGTAAGGCCAGCGGGACAGGGACAGGGACCGGCGCTGGCTCCTATGCCTTGGTGCCCGGAAATCGAGACTCTTCCCGAACCAACTTCAGCTACCGAAATGACAAGAGCCCCGTTCCGGAAGCGTCCAACACCGAACGCTACGGCGCACTCGTCGATCCCGGTTGGAAGCGTCCGGTTGAATACCCGCTTTCCACTTTCTCTATCGATGTGGACAACGCTTCCTACAGCAACATCCGCCGCTTCATCCGCGACGGGCAGGAAATTCCAACCGACGCTGTTCGCATCGAGGAGTGCATCAACGCCTTCGACTACAACTATGCGAAGCCGTCCGACGACAAGGCATTCGGCGTGAACACGACGCTGGCGACATGCCCCTGGAATGAGGAACACCTGCTGGTGAAGGTCGGCATCAAGGGGCGCGAGATTCCCGCCGAACAACGTCCGGTTTCCAACCTCGTCTTCCTCATCGACGTTTCGGGCTCCATGCAGGAGGCGAACAAGCTGCCTCTCGTCAAGGAGTCGCTCAAAGTGCTGCTCCATCAACTCGATGAACGCGACAGCGTGTCCTACGTCGTCTATGCCGGTAGCCAGGGCGTGGTTCTTCCACCGACCAAGATGACCGAGTCCGGACGCGCCAAGGCATTGGAGGCCCTCGGCAAACTGGAGTCGGGTGGTTCCACCAACGGAGGAGCCGGGATCCAACGGGCCTATCAGATGGCAAGGGAGAATTTCATCAAGGGCGGTGCCAACAGGGTCATCCTTGCCACCGACGGAGACTTCAATGTCGGGATCACGGATCAAGGCCAGCTCGTCAAGCTCGTGAAGGAACGCGCCGCGGACAATATCTATCTGAGCGTCCTCGGTTTCGGAACCGGAAATCTCAATGACTCGCTCATGGAGTCCATCAGCAACGATGGAAATGGAAATCACTACTATATCGACAGCATTCGCGAAGGCCGCAAGGTCCTGCTCCAGCGTCTATCAGGCACGCTGATCACCATCGCCAAGGACGTGAAGATCCAGATCGAGTTCAACCCGCGCAAGGTCGGTTCCTATCGTCTCATCGGCTATGCCAACCGGGTGCTCCGCGACGAGGACTTCAACAATGACAAGGTGGACGCCGGCGACATCGGTGCCGGACACACGGTGACCGCGTTTTATGAAATTGTCCCTGCGGACAGCCAGCAGCCGAATGCAGATGGTGTGGACCAGCTCAAGTATCAGAAGTCCGGTGAAGCGCCCGTGACCACGGTGCCCGCCACGGAAGGCAGCGACGAATGGCTTACACTCAAGCTCCGCCACAAGAGTTCCGAAGGATCGATCAGCTCATTGCAGGAATCCGTGGTCGAGGGACCAGCCGTCCGCTGGCAGGATGCGGATTCGGATTTCAACTTCGCCTCTTCTGTCGCGCTGTTCGGCATGAAGCTCCGCAAGATGGACGACGTGGCCGGAGTGAGCTGGGCCAACGTTCGTGAAATGGCGACTCCCGGACTCAAGAACGACCTTCATGAGAACCGCACGGAGTTCGTCGAGCTTGTCAACGCGTTGGAAAGACGCGGGAACTAACTGAAAGTTTGGTGGATGGAAAACGGGGGAAGGGACGTGGTGGTCCCTTCCCCTTGTTTTGCAACTGGAGCGCGGAATTTATTCCGCCTGGGCAATCGGGAGCATTCTAGCGGAATAAATTCCGCGCTCCGGTTGAGGAGTCACTTGTCCAGTAGCCCGGCCGCATAGGCTCGGAAAACACGGGCGATCTCGTCGCGCACCCGGCGGAAAACCGCCATTTGCTCCTCCTCGCTGCCGTTGGCATGCGCCGGATCGTCGAAGCCCCAGTGATGGCGGTTCACTTGGCCGGGAAAGACCGGACATGCCTGGTCGGCATTTCCACAAACGGTGATCACGGTGGAAACCTCGTCAGTTAGAAATTCATCCATGTGTTTCGATTCATGCGCGCTGATGTCGATGCCGATTTCCTCCATCGCCCGGATGGCGAGCGGATGAACGTAACCGGCGGGTTTCGATCCCGCGCTGGCGACGCGGAAGTCATCGGAGAGCGCGGCGCGGAGGATGCCCTCGGCGAGATGGGAGCGGCAACTGTTGCCGGTGCAGAGGATGAGGATGGCGGGTGGTTTCATGAGGTGGTTGAGAGTCTGTGCTTGAGAGTGAAGATGTTTGGGGCGATTGCTTCCGGTCTTTCTATCAGGTCCTGACCATCAGCTCTCGGGTTCTTTCCCCCGGACGGCGAGGCAGAGCGGCACGGCGATGATCGCGCCAAGGATGGTGGCGGCAGGATACATCCAGAGGTGTTGGACGTTTCCGCTGACAATGGCCGGCGCGAGCGAACGGGCGGGATTCATGGAGGCACCGCAGATCGGTCCGGCGAACATGGCCTCAAGTCCGACGACCGCGCCGATGGCAATGCCGGCCGTGATTCCCTTCTCCTTCGATCCGGTGGAAACGCTAAGGATGACCAGCATCAGGATGGCCGTGAGCACGACTTCAAGGACAAAACTCTGAGCGACGCTTCCGGTGGGAAGCGTGGCACCGAGAGTGGCATCGGTGGGAAACAGGAATTTAAGCAATCCGCTGGCTGCGAACGCGCCACCTAACTGGGCGCCGAGGTAACCCGGAACGTCCTTCGCGGGGAAACGTTTCGCCGCCGTGAACCCGAGGGTCACCGCGGGGTTGAGATGGGAGCCGCTGATGTCGCCAAAGGTATAGATCATCGCCATGACGACCAGGCCGAACACCATCGCGATGCCCGCATGGCCGATGACTCCGCCGGTCTCGTGGTTGATGACGATGGCTCCGGTGCCCGCGAAGATGAGGGTGAAGGTGCCGAGGAATTCCGCGAGGAGACGTTTCATGAGTTTCTTCTAGCAGCAGCCGGCCGGGCCGCATTTCCCGCCGATGGCTGGCAGGCGGTCGATAGAGGGGAGCCCGCAAAGCTCGGGTGCGAGGCACTCGGTGTGTTTGTGGGCGAGCTGGAGGACGACGGCGTCGTCCGTTAGTTCGTGGCCGGTGATGGTGTATTGGGAAATCACGCGATCCTCGTATTCGATTTCCACCGGCACCATGTCATCCGGAAGGATTGATTTCGCCTTCCCGAGAATGGAGGCCATCTTGCCGGTTTCGATGCGGTGGTCGTAATCCTCGCCGACCCAGATCTGGAGCTGGCAGGTGGTGATTTCGCGGAGCGTGCCGCCGCAGTCGAGGAAGGTCTTGTGGAGGCGGCCGACCTCGGTGACATGGAAGGAAACCGGCACCGCGCCGCCGTCGGGCAAGCGGATGCGGAAGAAGCGTTGGGAGTGCTCGGTGAGCAGGGATTTGAGTTCGGAGAGTTTCATGATTTGAGGGTTCTGGGGCCGGGGCAGCAACTGGTCTCGCGAACGGCGCGGCGGGCGAGGGCGCGGGAGGCGTCTGTTTTCAGGATGGCATCGTCCGGTTCGAAGAATTTCTCCAAAGTGCCGAAGAGCTTGCGATACTTCGGGTCGATGCGGAAGTAAGTCCATTTCTCGCATTTCTCGCTCTCCAGCAGACCTGCCTTGCGGATGATCTGGACGTGGCTGGAGACGGTGGACTGAGGCATTTTCAGGATGTCCGCGAGTTCGCAAACGCAAAGCGCCTCATTCAGCACGAGCCGCACGATTCGCCAGCGGGTGGCATCGGCCAGCGCCCGGGAAAAGGTGACGATGTTTCTCATGACGGGATACATCATAACGAGAAAGTTCGTTATGACAACGCCTCATTTGTGACAATGCGTCGCGAGTGTGCCGTGCGATTCCCTCCTCAAGGCTTCGGACGCTCGATCCGCTGCGACGAATAGATCCCTTTCGATCCGCTGCAGCGATAGGCGATGATGCACGCGGTGGCGAGATAGACGCCATTTCCCGCGCCGAAGAGCTCCATGCCCATCAAGGTGGAGGCGAGCGGGGTCTTGGTCGCACTGGCGAAGATGGCGACGAAGCCAAGCGCCGCGAGAAGATCAACCGGAGCTCCTAACAGGATGGCGATGGAATTTCCCAATGCCGCTCCGATGAAGAAAAGCGGCGTGACCTCACCTCCCTTGAATCCGGCGGAAAGCGTGACGACGGTAAAGACCAGCTTCCAAATCCATGCGCTGGCCGGGATTTCCATCGACGAAAACATCGTGGGCAAGGTGATGGCGTCCGGACGGTTTCCGAGCACACCGAGTCCGAGGTAGTCCGGAGTGCCAGCGAGGAAAAACAGGCCGATCACGAGAATCCCGCCCACGACAGGTCGTAACTCGGGGCGGGGGATCCGTTTCTTGAATTCGGCACCGAGCCGGTGGGTTGAGAAGGCGAAGAGGGATCCGGCAAGACCAAACGCGATAGCTGCTAGAATGACCTGGAACATCAGCAGGGGATCGACCATGGAACCGGATGCGGTGACATTCACATGGTAGTGGGTGTGCCCGATGCCCCACGCCCGACATGTCCAGTCCGCGATCATCGACGCGAAGAAGCAGGGGATGAGCGCATCGTACTGGACGCGCCCTACCACAAGGACCTCCAGCGCGAAGACAGCTCCGGCGACCGGAGTTCCGAAGATGGAGCCGAAACCGGCCGCGACGCCCGCCATCAGCAGGACACGGATCTGGTCGGCATTCAACCTGAGGATCCTGGCAAAGGTTGCGGCGATGCTGCCACCCATCTGCACGGCAGTACCCTCGCGTCCGGCCGAGCCGCCGAACAGGTGGGTGACGAGCGTGCCGAAGAGGACGAGCGGCGCCATGCGCTTTGGCACGCCGGCACCGGGCTGGTGGATCTCGTCGATGAGCAGGTTGTTTCCCGCGTTGGCGGACTTTCCGTAAAGGTGATAGATCAGGCCAACGCAAAGCCCGGCGACGGGGAGCATATACAGGAGCCACGGTTTTGCGAACCGGATGAGCGTGACCGCATCGAGCGCCCAGAGAAAAAACGCCGAGGCAGAGCCCACCGCCAGGGCCAGCATGGACAGGATGATGGTCCAGCCCAGGGTGTGACGAATGTGCGGAAACAGTCGGATCATCGGGTGTCGCTCGGGAGTGCCCGCAAACTAGAACAATTCCGGCATCCGTGCCGAGCCTGCATTTTGGAAGGGCCCGGATGAGGAGGGTTGACCTTCGGTCAACCCGGGTCGGCCGAAGACCGACCCTCCGTAAAAACGAAAGGCTGCCGTCCTGTGGGAACGGCAGCCTCTGTTGAATGTTAGAATCAGGCGGTGAGATCGAAGCGATCCAGATTCATCACCTTGTTCCAGGCGGCGACGAAGTCCTTCACGAATTTCTCCTTTGAATCCTCACAGGCATAGACCTCGGAAATGGCGCGGAGCTCGGACTGCGATCCGAAGACAAGGTCCACGGCGCTGCCCATCCATTTCATTTCGCCCGACTTGCGGTCGGTTCCCTCGTAGAAATGGTCACATCTTGCCGACTTTTTCCATGTCGTGTCCATGGAAAGCAGGTTCACGAAGAAGTCGTTGGTCAGCGTGCCGGGTTGTTGGGTAAAGACCCCGAGTTCGGACTGGCCGACGTTCGCATTCAGCACGCGCAGTCCACCGACAAGCACGGTCATTTCCGGTGGTGAGAGCGTGAGCAGGTGCGCGCGGTCCACCAGCAGGTCCTCTGCAGTTCTAACGTGTGCGGGATTCAGGTAGTTGCGGAATCCGTCCGCGACCGGTTCGAGTGCAGCGAACGAGTGGGCATCGGTCTCCTCCTGCGAGGCGTCCGTGCGTCCCGGCGTGAAGGGGACTTTCACGTCGTGTCCGGCCTTTTTCGCGGCAGACTCCACGGCAGCGCAACCACCGAGCACGATGATATCCGCCAAAGAGACCTTCTTGCCGCCGGATTGGGCGCTGTTGAAGTCCGCTTGGACCTTCTCAAGCACCGGAAGGATTTTAGCGAGTTCAGCAGGTTGGTTCACTTCCCAATCCTTCTGCGGAGCGAGGCGGATGCGCGCTCCATTGGCTCCGCCGCGCTTGTCGGTGCAGCGGAAGGAGGCGGCGGATGCCCAGGCGGTGGTGACGAGCTCTGAAATGGATAGGCCGGAGGCGAGTAGGGTTTCCTTGAGCGCGGTGATATCCTTGTCGTCGATCAATTCATGATCCACCGCGGGAACCGGATCCTGCCAAAGCTGTGCTTCAGGAACCAGCGGGCCGAGGCAACGGCTGACCGGACCCATGTCGCGGTGGGTTAGCTTGTACCAAGCCTTCGAGAAGGCATCCGCGAATGCGGCGGGGTTTTCGTGGAAGCGTTTTGAAATCTCACGATAGACCGGATCCTCCCTGAGGGCGATGTCCGTGGTGAACATCATGGGCGCGTGTCTCTTGTTAGGATCGTGCGCATCGGGCACGGTGCCTGCCGCGGAAGCGTCCACAGGAGTCCATTGCGTCGCACCGGCGGGGCTTTTCGTCAGCTTCCACTCGTAGCCGAAGAGGTTCTCGAAATAGTTGTTGTCCCATTTCGCAGGCTCGGTGGTCCATGCACCTTCGAGTCCGCTGGAAATGGTGTCGCCTCCGCTTCCGGTTCCGAAGCTGTTTTTCCAGCCAAGTCCCTGCTCCTCGGTTGGCGCGCCTTCCGGCTCGCGACCGACGTATTTGTTAGGATCGGCGGCTCCGTGGGCTTTGCCGAAGGTGTGGCCACCCGCGATGAGAGCGACGGTCTCCTCGTCATTCATGGCCATGCGGGCGAAGGTCTCGCGAATGTCAACCGCCGCGGCAAGGGGATCCGGATTTCCGTTAGGCCCTTCGGGATTCACGTAAATCAGTCCCATCTGGACGGCTCCGAGCGGGTCCTCGAGCTGGCGATTGCCGGTGTAGCGTTGGTCACCCAGCCACTCGGTCTCGGGTCCCCAGTAGATGTCTTCCTCGGGTTCCCAAACGTCCTCGCGTCCGCCAGCGAAGCCGAACGTCTTCAGTCCCATCGTTTCAAGGGAGCGGTTGCCGGTCAGGACCATCAGGTCGGCCCACGAGATTTTCCGGCCGTATTTCTGTTTGATCGGCCAAAGCAACCTGCGCGCCTTGTCGAGGTTCACGTTGTCCGGCCAACTGTTGAGAGGGGCGAAGCGGAGGGTGCCGGAGCCCGCGCCACCACGCCCGTCCTGGATCCGATAGGTGCCGGCGCTGTGCCATGCCATGCGGATGAAGAAAGGTCCGTAGTGCCCGTAGTCGGCCGGCCACCAGTCTTGGGAATCGGTCATCAAGGCATCGATGTCCTTGATGAGCGCATCGAGATCGAGCGACTTGAATGCTTCCGCGTAGTTGAAATCGGGGTCCATCGGGTCCGACAGGGCGGAGTTCTGGCGGAGGCTCTTCAGCCGCAGTTGATTGGGCCACCAGTGTTCGATCGCGGTGGTTCCGGATGCCCTGTTGGCATTGCTTCCGCCCATTACCGGGCATCTGCTAACGCTGTCGTTTACTTGATCAAATGTGTCGCTCATCGTGTGTTCGGTTTTGGTGGTTAGAAGGTTTGGTGGAGAAGTTCGGTTGGTTAGCCAGCGGCAAGGCAATCGGGACAGGTGCCCCAGTAAACCACCTCGGCCTCGTCGATCCGGAAACCCGAGTCGGAGCTCGCGTTCAGGCAAGGGGCGTGGCCGACGGCGCAATCGACGTCGGTCGTTTTTCCGCAGGTGCGGCAGATCAGGTGGTGGTGGTTGTCGCCGACCCTGTCCTCGTAAAGGGCGGGAGACCTGGCTGGCTGGATGCGACGGATCAGGCCCTTTTCCGAGAGGATCCCAAGACAGTCATAGACCGCTTGGCGAGAAATGGTCCCGATCTCGGCGCGGACATCGTCGGCGATGGCGTCCGCCGTGCCGTGGGGCCGACCCGACACCGCCCGCAGGACCGCCAGGCGCTGGGCGGTGATGGGGACGCCGTGTTGGCGCAAGAGGTCGGCGGGTTTCGTCACGGCCCGAAAGTTTCCCATCTTTTGGACTGAGTCAAGAACTTGAACGGATCAATTCTCTCATTGTTGGTCAGAATCTCTTGCGACACCAGGACCCTTTGGATGAGGGAAATCAATGATGCGTTGGGGAGGACCAAGAAAGAGTGGTCTGCCCCGATTGGGCGCAACGGCTGGTTCCGAACGATTTTCGAACCCTGGACGAGATGCATCGAGCCCGGATTGCAATCGCATCACGAATCGGGTGATTCGCACGATCCGGAACGCTGTCGAGGCGCTGGAAGCCTGAAAAACCGTTGGGAATAGTGATTGCTAGATGAATCGGGATGAGGGTGTGACCCGCAGTCCGTCATTCTAGCAGAGTGGGGATTGGAGTTGGCCCTGTGTCGCAACCAATGGCGGCGAGGATTCTAAAAACCATATTCCGAATCATGAAATCTAACCCAATGTGCCACTTGCTGGCAATGTTCTGCTTGATCGCCGTCCTGTCGGTCAACCTCGCGAACGCCTGGCAGCCACTCCGGGCTCATCCACAGAATCCTTACATTCTGGAGTTCCGCGATCAGCCAACCGTGCTTCGCACATTCGGCGAAAACTACAGCGCGGTCGTCAATTCGAACTTTGATTTCATTCCCTATCTCAATGTCCTCCAAAGAGACGGGATGAATCTAACGAGAGCTTTCCTTGCCGGATTCCGTCTTGCCGAGGGGGACTACAACAACAGCCCGCTGTCTCCCGCGCCAGCTGCTTATGTACAGCCTTGGAAAAGGGTTGCCGGCCAAGGCAACGCGCTGGATGGACTGCCGAAATGGGATTTTTCGACATGGAACGAGGACTACTTTACACGGCTAAACGCCTTTGCCCAAGCCTGTAGCGACCGTGGCATCGCCATCGAGTTCACCTTCTTCTGCGTTCAATACTCTGACGCGCAATATCGCACTTCTCCATTCAATCCAGCCAACAACAAGCAGGGCATCGGACCTGCGAACCGCTACGACACCTTGCGTCTTGTTAATGCCAATCTCGTCGCGGCTCAGGAAGCGTTTGTGCGGCGGGTCGTTGTGGAGCTGAACCGCTTCGACAACATTTACTATGAGATCGTCAACGAGCCGTTCTGGAACGAGCCCGGAGTGAAGGATGCCGATGAAGTCGCTTTCCATCACCGCATGCTCTCGATCATCCGTGACGAGGAGTCGCGGTTGCCCAACCGGCATCTTGTGGCCCACAACTTCCCGCAGCAGGTCGCCAACTTGTCCACCGACTTCGACATGATCAACGAGCATTATCCCGCAGCGGTTCGGACCACCACCATCGCTGGTGCGGAGGCGCTGCTGCGCGATCACTACGGACGTGGCCGCATCCTTTCATTCGATGAAACCGACACCACCAGCCCGGTGCAGTCCCGCCTCGAATCCTGGATGTTCCTGCTCGGCGGCGGAGGCATCTACAACGGGCTCGACATGCCGAACAATGTTTACAACGAGAATGATGAAACCGGTGACAACGCGTTTGGAAATGCCACCCGCATGGCCATTCGAAACATCGGCACCTATCTGGGGAACTTCAACCTGATAGGCCTTCGCCGCAATCTGGCGTGGATCACGGGTGGTGTCCCGTCCGGAGCCACTCTCCAGGCGATGGCTGAGCCCGGACAGCAATACACCGCCTATCTCCACCACGGACGGAGAGGTCTCAGGGACTTCCAGCTTTCTTATGACCAGATCGACAGCTCGAACCACGTTGCTTCTCTTTCAGTCAATCTTCCGTCCGGAACATGGCGGGTCGTTTGGACGCGTCCCGTCGATCTTGCCGAGCTTCATTCCGAAGTCTTCAGCCACCCCGGTGGGACACGCACGTTGGCGGCTGTGACCTATCAGGAGGATGTCGCGCTGCGCATCGTGCGTGTGAATCCCGGATCCAATGTCGCGCCCACAGCGACCGCGGACAGTTATTCCGTGAACAGAAATACCACCTTGTCCGTGGTGGCACCCGGGGTTCTTGCCAATGATTCAGATCCCGAATCCAATCCGCTGACCTCCGTAATCAACTCAGGTCCCGCGCATGGCAGCGTCAATTTGAACGCGAATGGAAGTTTTACCTACACTCCGGTCAACGGCTTCGTTGGAACAGATTCGTTCACCTATCACGCGAATGACGGCTCGCTCGACTCCGGTGTGGTTACGGTGACCCTCACTGTCAGCGGAGCTGGGGGTGGGTCCCTGGTAAATGGCAGTTTTGAATCCAACTTCAACTCATGGACCTTTTCTGGCAACCAGATGATTGGTAACTCTTCGACTTACAGTCCCCCCGACGGTTTGAACTTTGTTCTCTTCAACTCGCAGGAATCCCTTTCCAACGGTGTGCTGTCACAAACCTTCACGACCATCGCTGGACAACACTATCTGCTGTCGTTCCAAATGGGAGTGCACGGGTTCAACAACGCGGAGCAGCGACTCCAGGTCGAGATAACGGGAGCCACCGCAGCCGTGGCCCGCACGCAATCGCTGTATGGTCCGGGAGACGGATCCACCCGCTGGATGGAAATCGTGGTTCCTTTCACGGCATCGGGCACCAGCGCGACGGTGACTTTCCGTGACCAATCGCAGGTTACCGCCTCCATCGATTTGCTTCTGGATCATGTCAGGATCGGACATGAGGAGATTGTGTTGCCGCCCGGTCCGGCACCGCTGCCCACTCCAAGCATAACCTTCAGTCCGGTGGAGACGAGAATATCGACTTTCGCCTCTCAGGCCGGAACTTACGAGTTGCAGCGCTCCACCAATCTCGTCAACTGGACTCCCGTGGACGAAATCGTATTGCCAGATGCTGGTCCGCTCGACTTCTCGGATACTCCATCGACAGAGCCACGGATGTTCTATCGGATCGCCACCAAGCCGTGATTGGGACGCAAGTGAGACTTGCCTTCCAGCATGAGCCGTCATCGCATCAAACGCGCTCCAGCTTGATCGGATAGGTATTGCCCGAGGCAAACTGCGCGACGTAGATGCTTTCGTCACGGGCGACGACGAGATCGTGCGGATGCATGAAATCGGTGCCGACGGATGACATTTTACGAAGCTTGCCGGCGTCATCGAATTCCGGGGCGGTTCCGCCGATGTTGGAAAGCAAGCTTGAAATCGCGATCGAGAACTGATAGAAATCCGCGCGAGTTTCTGTCGGCAGGCCAGTTGTCGGCGAGATGCGCGACGAAATAGTGGTCGCCCTTCTTCCGAATCTGGCGGGGATTTCCACCGGGCAGGGGAATGCGGAACTGTTCCTTGCCGTGATCGTCCAGCTTCATGAGATACTGCTGGTCACTCATCGCGATGAGCAAACCATCATCGTAGATGCCGCCGTGTGGACCCCAATGGGTGATGCCGCCTTCCGCGCCACCGAACATCCCGGCGGGCTTTCCGTTAGTATCAAAGCTCTGGATGTAGTCGCGGCCGTATCCGTCGAGGGTGAAGAAGCGTCCGTCGGGAGCGTGGAGCGTCCACGATGGCCGGTATTGATCCTGCTTCTCGTATTTGCCGGACTCCGACGGCCAGAGCCATTGCCCGAGGATCTCACCGTCCAGGGTGGTCTTGAAGAACGCGTTCCGCTTCAGGTCGGTTAGGTAGAGCACTTCCCGCGCCTGTTCCCTGACGATGGAGAGTCCGTGGGCACCGGGGAAGGTGGTGCCCCATTTGTTCACGAGCTTCCCGTCCTTGTCGTAGATGATCACATTGTTCCGCACCTCGTCGGTGAGGAGAATGATATGGCCTTCCGCGTCCTCGACGATGCCATGACAATTCATCACCGGAGTGTCCTTGCCGAGCACGCCCCAGCCGGGGACGATCCTGTAGCGGAAATCCCCATGGCCAAGGATGTTAGGTGGCGTGCTGGCTTGGCCACGGGCAATGGCGGCGGTGCCGGCAATCAAGGAGCTGGCGAGGAAGTGTCTTCGGTTCATGGGTCTCGGGCGCGAATCGTGTAACGGGTAACGCGAATCCGACCCGAAGGCGATCTAACAAAGACGGATCATGTCCTTGATGAACTGGCCCCAGAGGAAGAAGAGGCCGCGGATGGAATATTCAAACCGGCCATCGCCTGTTAGCCGGATGATGCCGGCGGCGAGGTTGTGGTCCACCTGCTTGCGCATTTCCTGCTCGATGGAATCCTCGATTTCCTCCGGGTCCGGCATCCTCAGTTTTTCGGCTGGGATCCTGACCCGGGAGAGGTAGCCATGATGGTCCTTGAGGATTTGGTGGAAGCAGCTTTTCTCACAGGGCACATGGTTCCAGCGGACGTTGGGCGGGCACTGGAGTGTGGGCGCGAACGGGAAATTGGTGGTCCGCCAGATGCGACCGTCGCAGTCTTGCGAGGTGATGGAAATGAAGGCGAAGGCGACATCGCTTTGCTCGCACAGGCAGACCGCGGCGACCGCCTTTTCCTCCGGGTGCCAGAAGATGCGGAAAAACTGCTGCATGCCGGCCCATTCCCAGCCGCAATCCGAAACGTGTTCGAAGCCCGCCTCCTCCATCGCCGCAGCCGCCTCGATGGCGTTCGGGAAGAATGAAGGATTCGGAATTTCGCGATGGGTCAGGCGGTTGTCGAGCGGCAGACGCATGGCGCGGATGCGGGTGAGCAGCTCGAACCATGGCAGGAAAAACCAGATCACCACGCCGATCAATCCGCCCCAGAGGTGACCGGTTAGGAAGTAGAAGAGGCAGAAGGATGCCGCCAAAAGCGTGATCGCCCCCATTTTGCGCAAGCAGTTGGTACGAGCCGATCGCAGGGCCACGGCGAGTGTAAGCAAGCCGATGACAGTGAGGGTTTCACGCATGAGGTTGGTCAGGGGAGCTTTCGGAAATGATGATCGTTACGAGTCCCACGTGAAGGGAAACCGCGCAAGGGTCTGTTTTTCAGGCCCATGATTTCCCGAGGAGCTCCCGCAACCTCGCGGGATCCGTCGCGCTGGTTTTTGCGACAAAGCCACGCGCATGGGCGAAGTGGACGTCCTCACAATCCTGGATGCGGGTGAAATCGAGCCCGTTGTGGTCGTTGTGGCGCGAGAGACCGAAGCCATTTCCCCGGCGGTCCGGATAAACGAGACCCGCGATTTCCCCGGCATCCGGCCGGGTGTCGATGAAGCGCGCGAGGCCTGAGGATGGCTCATCGGGCAAGGGGTCGGTGCGGGGCAGGAAGAGCACCTTGAATGGGCCTTTCGGCGTGTCGATTTGCCAGAACTCCCCGACGTCGCCGATGTAGTCGAGGCGTGCGCGGAGGGTTTTCAAGTAATCGAGAAGGTCGGCGCCGATCCAGCGCATGACTTCCCAGAGCGGCTCGCCCGGCTTCAGCTCGGAGACGCTTGCGAAACGACGGAGCAGGGTGGTGTCGATGGGCGAGTTGAGCTTGAAAAGGGTGTCCCGCTCCACGCCGAGCCACTTGGCGGTCTCGACGGGGCCGCGGGTGTCGAACCATTCCGCCGGCTCCAGCCAGTCGCAAAATTTCCGAGCATCCTCATAAACGCCGAGATGCTGCAAGACGAGGCTCAGCGAACAGGTCGGCGGATGATCCTTGGGAAACTGATGGTGGTCGAAATTCCCGCGTGCCGGGTCGTGCTCGTGGCCGACATCGATCACCGCCGTCGAGAGGTCCGCCAGATCCTCGTCGGTCGGCTCGCGGCGGACGATGGGCACGGCCTGTTCGGCGAGCAGCAGGCAGCAGGCGAGGAACTCGTCCTTATGCGAGCCACCGGGGTGGGTGAGGATCTTGGAAAATGTCATGGAATGGCGGTGGAGGCGTCACGATAGGCTGCGGAAGTCGCATGGGAAGCATTTTGCGGCAGGTGGGGAGGAGGCTGATTTTTTGGTTCCCTATAACAGAAATCGCTGATAGTCCGAATATCGCAAATGAAAGCCATCCGGATCGCTCTTCTTTCCTTCGTGGTTGTTCCGGGTCTCGCCTGGAGCCAGCCGTCCGCCACCGCCCAACCGACCGCGGGAAACCCGCGGGATTGGACCAGCACCGACGGCAAGAAAATCTCCGCCGTTTATCTCGGCATCCAGGACGGCAACGTGGCGCTCAGGCTCTCCAACGGGAAAGTCTCGTTCGTGCCAGCCGCGCGTTTCTCGGCGGAGGACAATGCGTTTGTCCGTGCCAACCAGTTCGATTACCGCGCGGCATGGGAACCCTGGCCGAACGCGTCGAAGCGCATCTTCCAGGAAGTGCCCGTGCAGGAGGACAAGGAGGACAGCAAGCTCCGCAACGCCTTCGTTTACAAGACGCCTCATTTCCGTTTCACCTCGGACGTGAACCTCGGCACGCACCTGATGAAGGATCTGGCGATGGTTTTCGAGCTGACCTACAACCTGCAAAAGTATTCGCCGCTGGGCACCCTGGCGGAACCCGAGAACGGCTTGTTCGAGGCCAAGCTGTTCGGCACCAGGGACGCCTACAAGAATGCCGGAGGGCCGGAGCAGTCGGCAGGGGTCTATCAACTGAAAAACAAGGAGTTTCTCGCCCCTCTGGACCTGATGGGAGTGAAGGAGGGCTCGGCCGGATGGCGCAGGGATTCGGGAAATTTCGACCTTTCCACCGTCGTCCACGAGCTCACCCACATGCTCACCCACGGCATGCTGGACAACCTGCCGACCTGGGTGAACGAGGGCTACGCCGAGTACATCTGCAACATCCCGCAGGAGGGAAATACCGTTCTCAACAGTGACGACAAGATCAGGGACGGGATGCTGGACATGCTGATCAAGGACTCGGAAAATGAAAGTCTGACGAAGTCCAAGAGAACCGGAAAAATGACGAAGGGGGATCGGATCAATTTCGTGAAAAGCGGAAAGCTGGCGCAGGTTTACAAGATCGCGAAAGTGCTGACGATGGATGACGTCACCTGGGCCACGAATCCCAAGACGACCCGTCCGAAGTTCACTCTTGGAGGACCCATCGTCACTGAAGCAACTTTCCGGATGAATCGTCTCTACCGGACGGCCCATCTCATCATTTACTATTTCATCCAGATCGAGGGCGAGAAGGGCGTCATGAAGATCCGCAAGTTCCTCGAGGAAAACCAAAAGATCATGTCCCGCTACAACCTGTATGTGGAGGAATTCAAGAACTACGACATGCAGATGCAGGCATTCATGAGACTTCCCGGAGTCATCAAGCTCGACGACGGGAGAATCCAATATCCTTCCAACCTGAATCCACCCGTCGCGCCCACTGAACCATTCTCCGACCCGAATTCTCTGAAACTGGGAGGACTCAGTGCCCTGCTGGACGGTGAATCCGCCGAAGTTGTCGGAGCAAGGATTCAAGAGGCGCTCAACAAGGACCTCGGGGTGAAATTCTCGTTTCTTGATGTGCCTTGAGCATTGGCTGACGATTTCACCCAAACATCGATTGCAATGAGAAAACGGATCCGTTGCTTTGTGGTTCTTTTCGGGTTCGCCATTTCATTACCAATTCGCGCACAACAAGAATCTTCAAAGGGTTCCAACAAGCCGGATCACTTGGTGCCGACTGTTCTTAACCTAAACGATCCGTCTGATCCTGATTTCGTCAGGCTCCAATCGGAGCTGGGCTTGAAGAAGAGCTATTTCGCTCGCGCGATCTTGATGCCTGCTTTCTTTGGTGAGTCATGCCTTCAACTGCATGGGGAGGAAGGAGTGTCCGATATTTCCAAAGCCAAGACCTTCACCCTGACCTGCTACGAGGCGAGCTACCGCACCCTCAAGTCACCATTCGGAGACTTTGACGAGAGAGAAAAAGTGGAAGTGAAGGCGTCGGCGAAATCGGCGGAAATATCGGAGTCCTGTGCCAGGCGTTTGAGGGCGCTCTGGGACAAGATGCTGGCACGCACAGGTCCTGAAAATACGGGCGAAGGCGCAGTCTTCGATGGTTTCATGGCCCAATTCGACATCCCCGGGAAATCCGGCACCACTCCAAATCCAAGTGGTGGTGAAAGCGTGAACTCGTTCTTGGCGCTCGTCAGCATACTGAAGGAATACTGCAAGCTTCCTCCTGAGCATCGCCCCGGATTCATGAGGGCCGTTGAGAATCAAGCGACGGTCCTCGAAAATTACCTCAAGGAGCATCCCGTGAAATAGCGTTGGTCGTGAGCAGGATCTGGCGGTAAATTCGCCGAAATAGTGGATTTGACCCATTTCCCGACGGGAATTTCCCCTAATCCCGCCTTGCCATCACGGGAAAAACCGTGCATAGCCCCGCCCCCTTCCGTCCGGAAGGCCGTATCTTATCCCTTGTCGCCATGTCCTTGAAAATTCGCAATCTCGCCATTATCGCCCACGTTGACCATGGGAAAACCACCCTCGTCGACCAACTCCTCCAGGCTGGCGGCACCTACCGCGAAAACCAGGCCACCACCGAGCGCGCCATGGATTCCATGGATCTCGAACGCGAGAAGGGCATCACCATCAAGGCGAAGAACACCGCCATTCTCTGGGAAGGCTACACCATCAACATCGTCGATACCCCGGGCCACGCCGACTTCGGTGCCGAGGTGGAGCGCGTGATGAAAATGGTCGATGGCGTGCTCCTCGTCGTCGATGCCTCCGGCGGACCGCAGGCGCAGACCCGCTTCGTGCTCCGCAAGGCGATGCAGGAAGGCCTCAAGCCCATCGTCGTCGTCAACAAGATCGACCGCCCGCTCGCCACGCCGATGAAGGTCCACGACCAGGTCCTCGAACTCCTTCTCGATCTCGACGCCGACGAAGAGCAGTTCAACGCGCCGTTCTGTTACGGCTCCGCCCGCGACGGCTACTTCATGGATCATCCGGATGACGAGCGGAAGGACTGCATCCCGCTTCTCAGGAAAATCATCGAGCACATCCCCGCTCCCAAGGCCGATCCGGACGCTCCCTTCCTCATGCTCGTCTCCAACATCGAGTGGGACGAATACGTCGGCCGCGTCGCCGTCGGCAAGGTCCTCGGCGGCAGCGTGAAAAAGGGCGACACCATTTTCCTCCTCCGCGAGAGACGGCACCAAGGTCCAGTCCAAGGTCATGAAGACCTTCACCTACTCCGGCCTCGCCACCGCCGACTCCGAAGGTTGCGGCGCGGGCGGCATCGTCGGCATCGCCGCCGGCATTGAAAACATCGACATCGGCGAAACCATCGCCGGCAACGCCGATCAGGAGCCGCTTCCTTTCGTCGCCATCGACCCGCCGACCGTCTCGATGCAGTTCTCCATCAACGACGGCCCGCTCGCCGGCAAGGAAGGCAAGCACGTCACCTCCCGCGCCATCCGCGAACGCCTGATGCGCGAGTTGAAAACCAACATCTCCATCCAGGTCGAGGACACCGACACGTCCGGCGTCTTCAACGTTTCCGCCCGTGGCGCCATGCAGATCGCCGTGCTCGTCGAGCAAATGCGCCGCGAAGGATTCGAGGTCCTCGTTTCCCGTCCGGTCGTGATCTATCGCCGCGACGACGATGGCAAGCTGTTCGAACCTTTCGAAACCCTCTACGTGGAAGCTCCCGGTGACTACACCCAGGGCATCCTCAAGATCCTCATGAACCGCAAGGGCCTCATGGAACACATGGACACCGAGGCCTCCGGCCGCGTCTTCATCCAGGCGACCATCCCGACCCGCGGCCTGATCGGTTTCGAAACCGAACTCGTCAACCTGACGTCCGGCCACGGCATCATGTCCCACCTTTTCAAGGAATACGCCCACCACGCCGGCGACATCCAGAACCGCACCACCGGCACCCTCGTTTCGATGGATTCCGGCGCGGCCACCCCGTTCTCGCTGCAAACGCTTGAGGAACGCGGCATCCTCTTCGTCGCTCCCGGCGACGCGGTTTACGGCGGCATGCTGGTCGGTGAAAACCCGCGCGTCGGCGACCTTCCCGTCAACCCGGTGAAGGAAAAGCACCTCGACAACATGCGTTCGTCCGGCAAGGACAAGACCTCCAAGCTCACGCCCGCCCTGCGTTTCTCGCTTGAGCGCGCCATCGAATACATCGATGCCGACGAGCTCGTCGAAGCCACTCCGCAGAACATCCGCCTCCGCAAGCGCATCCTCGATGCCAACGCCCGCAAGCGCGCCTCCAAAGGCCCGAGCGTCGAAGACCGCAGCAACCGTGGCTAACACCGGGAGCGCGAAATTCATTTCGCGCGGCCGTCTTTCCAAAAGCCTCCCGTGCAAACGGGAGGCTTTTTTCGTGCTCACTGAATCACAATTTGCGCGTAAAGGTCGGCGGCAATCTTCGCTCCGTTTCTTGTCAGGTCTTGCTGGCTCATTCGGAAATCTCCCGAGGCTTCTCGATCACATACCGACCCTCCGTGTTCTTTACGAGCTTCCAAGACGGGATGCCACGGCAACGGTGCAGCGCATAGGTGATCAATGCGGAGCCGTCACCATCCGTGTCGTAGTAGTTCTTGGGAAGCCCGTCTTCCAACCGCGCCACCGGCCTTGGTCGGGCAGCAAATTCCTCAAGTGCGGGTTGGAACGTGCGAGACCCGATGAAGCCCATCGCGGAGATGGCTCCCTGGACCCCGCGCCCGGCGCGCAATTCTCCGATCAGGAAACTTTCCGTCGCTTGCGCGTCGAGCTGGTGCATCGCTCTTCCGAACACCGCCAGATGCCAAGTATGCGCATTTTTCTCCAGACTCATCAGATAGGACTGTTTGAGAAAATCCCACTGCTTCCGATCTCCCGTGTCACCGATGCCTTTGATCGCCTCATGAAAGCTCATTTGGTATCCAGATGGCAACCCACCAAGGGCGGCGTCGATGGTAGTATGCATCCTCTCCACCGGGCCGCGCATGGTTTCGATCTGTGTCCACATGTACTCCGGGTCGTATCCGCCAGTACCGGTGGCGGGAATCCCTCCCCGGCTGTAAGGATTCCCACCCCGCAGGAGCTTCCCTATTGTCTCCCTAGTCTGCTGGGAATCATTCCGGTTCAACGCCTCGAGCAATGGATCTAGCAGCACGAAATGATCGGTATACCAGATGTTCTCCGCGCACATCTCGTCCACATTTTTGTCACCCAGCGCAAGCAAGCGAAGGAAATCCTCCGCCGTATATCCTCTTATGATGATCTTTTGCTGTTCACTCAGCCTGTATCCCTCCAACGCCAGCCCGAATAGCCCCAGCCGCTTCTCCCTGATCACCCGCCATTTCACGGTCCCGACCACATCTCTACTGCCTTGGGTGATCAAGCGGGCCACCATCGAATCGTCCGTTGAGGATCGCTGAGCAAGCAAGCCAGCGGCGGTCACATCCTCCACAGTTCCGCCAGCCGCCACCCGCTTGGAAAGCACTCGCAGTTCCGAAAGCAGCGGGGGATCGCCCCGGAAACCACTCGCCGCGTAGTCCAGCACCGACACCCAATCTTCCCGATTGCGCACAAGAACGAGCAATTCCTCTAGCAGAATCATCCGTCGGTATCGCTCGACCCTATAAGCAGATTCTTCGACCAAATTCCTGACAGGCTGGGGATTCCCCACCAAGGAACTGCGCTGCTTCGCCAGAGGAAACTCCCGCTCAATCAGTTGGCACGAACGAGCGGCAAGCTGCTTCTCACCGGTTCTTTCAAAAGCTGCGAACGTGCTGGATATTAATTCATTCCGGCTCCTCACCTCAGAACTTCCTCCGGATCCTCCGCAGCCAATTGATCCTGCGCGGTAGCGGCAAAAGCCCATTCTCGCAAAATCATGCTCGCAGGCCTTCCCATGAATCTGCTGATAGATCGTCTGCCTTCCTTCCGAATATTTCAGGAGATGAGGCTCTTCTGTCGTGGCGAAAAGATGCTTCGTTGCCTGATGCTTGTTTTCGTAGGAAATGCCAAGAATCGAACGTTCCAATCCCGATCTGGTGGCCAGGCAATGGGTGCATACCGACGAATAGGAAAGAGTCTGCTTGGTGGACATCACGCCCAGCCCCAGGACCGCAGCCAAGCCGCCATAAAGGAGAATCCGCAGCACAATTTTCCACCACCGCTTCATCCCTACACTGATACGCAATTTCCCGCACTTGCCCAGAGGATTTGGAGACACGCTACTGGCTGACTGGATTCGGGAGAAGCACCGAAGAGCCCTTCCGAAGGCAGGGAATCCCCCTTCCGCGCATCCTCGACGCCAACGCCCGCAAGCGCGCCTCCAAAGGCCCGAGCGTCGAAGACCGCAGCAACCGTGGCTAACACCGGGAGCGCGAAATTCATTTCGCGCGGCCGTCTTTCCAAAAGCCTCCCGTGCAAACGGGAGGCTTTTTTGCATTCAGGGTGGAGCACTCTTCGGAATAGAATCTCGACCCTTCGGACCAACACCGATTATATCCAATTCATTGCCCATGACGGAACTTCGAAGCCCCGACACCAATTCAGGATCCTGGCGCGAGAAGGCGTGGCGGATCATCTTTCTATCAAACACGCCCGCCGGTCGGGCGTTTGATATCGTCCTGCTGATCCTCATTTCCGCGAGCGTGCTGGTGGTGATGCTGGAGAGCGTGGAGCCGATGCGGCTTGCGCATCAACGGAGCTTCCTGATCCTGGAATGGATCTTCACGATTCTTTTCACGGTGGAATACATCGCGCGGGTGGTGGCAGTTAGAAACAAGCGGCGCTATGTGTTGAGCTTTTTCGGCATCGTCGATCTGCTCTCGCTGTTGCCGACCTACCTCGCGATCTTTTTGGTGGGTTCACAGTATCTGATGGTGATCCGCGTGCTCCGCTTGCTGCGGATGTTCCGGGTGTTGAAAATGGCGCGGCATTTCGGCCAGGCGAATGTGCTGCTCAACGCGCTGCGGGCCAGCAGTCCGAAGATCGCCGTTTTCCTCTTCGCCATCCTCACGCTGGTGACCATCGAGGGCACCATGATGTATCTCATCGAGGGTGCCCATAATCCGGGATTCAGCTCGATCCCGCAGTCGATCTACTGGGGCATCGTCACGATCACGACCGTCGGCTACGGCGATGTCGCGCCGTTGACGGTCGCCGGCAAGGTGCTCGCCTCCTTCATCATGCTGACCGGCTTTTCCATCATCGCGGTGCCCACCGGGATCGTCAGCGCAGAGCTCAACAGGAAACTCACGCAGGTATTGATGGACGATCGTCGCTGCATCGAGTGCGGCTGGACCGGCCACGATCCCGCCGCAAATTTCTGCAAGCATTGCGGTCGCCATCTCTAATCCGGATGCCTTGAAGGATTCGACGCCATCTGACGATCGCAGAGCGACGGTGGACGGTAGCCGTGGGCTTCAGCCCTGATTTTTATCCACCAATCCCTCTTCGTCCCAACGGGACGGATCATCAAAGCCCGGCACGGAGTGCCGGGTGATGGGGATATCCATAGAGTCCCGTCCTGTAAGAAAGTGTCTTAAAAATGGCAGGGACCGTTCTCCGCAACGTTCCTGCGAATGTGAAGCGAATGGATCCGCCCATGAAAAGCTCGTGAATCCATCAATGGTCAGACATTCGCTTTCCATTCTCGCGGACTGCGCGGAGAGCGATCCCTGCCTTCGGATATTTTTCAAACAGCCTCCAGGACGAATCATGCAGTGAAACGCCTGGATCATCCGGAGTGACGGTGGTTCATCATCGTCGCGCTGACCGCATGAAGCGTCCCTTCAGGACACGAATTTCCAGTTTGGAATCCACTCCCGGCATTTCATGCCGGGCTGTAATTGATCCGTCCCGTTGGGACGAAGATCGATTTCCATATAAAGGTCAGGGCTGAAGCCCACGGCTACCGTCCACCGTCGCTCTGCGACGAAGAAAGGCCGAGTAATCAAGGGCATTGATCTTCAGCCGCGGAACAATCGCTGGTTCTTGGCAGAAAGAATTCAAAATTCCCGAAATAAAACCTCCTTGACAGCTACCTTGTGAGGCAAGATACATGGCGGCGATGGCTGACGTGGAATCAGAAGCGGGATTTTCAAAGGATCTCTTTGAAAATTGGACCGTGCAGATGCGCAAGGGGGTGCTGGACCTTTGCATCCTGCAGGCGTTGGCCACATCGGAATGGTATGGCTACGCGCTGGTGAAGGCGCTGGTCGCGGTTCCCGGTGTGGGCGTGGCGGAAGGTTCGATCTATCCGCTGCTCGCACGGCTGAAGCGCCAGGGGCTGGTGACCACCCGACTGGAGGAGTCCTCGGAAGGTCCGGCGCGGAAATATTACGCCGCCACTCCGGAGGGGAAGACCTTGGCGAAGGAAATGGAGGTCTATTTCGCGGACATGCTGCGCGGGGTGGCCGGGTTACGGTCGGGTGTCGATTTCACGAACGCGTCTTCGAAGTCCCCCTCGGGTGGATTGTCGCGGAATCCATCAGAAGGAGAATCTAACGAAGTTTCATCATGAAAAACTGGACGACACAGGCGGAACAACGGCTGGCAGAGTATTTGCGGGAACGTGCGGTCCGCGAGGGTTTCGAAGGCGAGGATGCGGTGGAGCTCAAGGAAGACCTGCGGCGGCACATCCACGAGGAGGCGGAGCAATCGTCAGCGGAAACGATCGGGCTGATGAATCTGGAGCAACTCCTGGGTCGCCTCGATGCGGGTTATCGGCCATTGCCCCAGTCGGTGGCGATCGCCCTCCAGCGGGGAAGGTTGGGTGGCTTTTTCCAAACAACATTCGGTGTCATTTTGCCGACCTTGGTGCTGATTCTCGAGGTGTTCACTTCCTTCTGTGGTTCGGTTTTCTTCTCTCCCATTCCGACCTGGTGGCACGTCGCATGGATTGCCACGGTGCCCTTGGTAAACGGTTGGTTGATCTGGGGTGGTCGGAGCGCGCGAAGCGGGGCGCTCGGTCTGGCGACCGGTTTCGTCGCGATAACCACCATCTTTTACGCGCTGCTGTTCCTGCCCTTGGCTCCCTTGTCGCTCCTGGCTCTGATCTTTTATGGGCTGGGCTTCATTTCCCTGACTCCGATCCTCGCGGCATTTTCAACGTGGCGAATCGGCAGGATCGCTTGTCAAAATTCCGATCAACCATCCCGCTTCAGGGTCGGCTGGCGAATCGGGGCGGCAGTGTCAGCATGCCTGATCATCGCTCTCGAAGTGCCTGCCGTCTGGACAAGGGTGAATCTAACATCGGCCATGCGGGACGGGAAGGAGTCTTTGGCAGCCATCGATCGCCTCAGGTTCCTCCATTCCGAAAACACGCTCCTCAAGGCCTGTTATGAGGGAAATCGTGGCGTGGCCATGAGCACCGACATCTCGGGCTGGATTCTATCCGGTTGGAACGTCACCACCGGGATCTTTGACGACGGGAATTCCGTTCGTTTCGACTCCGAGAAGGCGCGTGACGTGTTTTTCCGGGTCACCGGCAAGCCTTTCAACACGCTGAGGCCACCCGATGGAAGTCGTGGGAACTCATGGCTCGGAGGTGGTGACATGTTAGGGGATATCGAGTTCGATGACCACCTCGGTGGAGATCAGGTGGCGGTGCGTTTGAAAAATCTCGATCTATCGGATTCGCGGTTCGACGGTCACATCGACTCGCCTTCCCAACTGGGCTATGGCGAGTGGACCATGGTTTTCAAGAACCGTTCGGGAGAGGCCAAGGAAGCCCGCTGCCAGATCAAGTTGCCTCATGACGGTCGCGTTTCGAGACTGACGCTGTGGGTGAATGGCGAGCCTCGCGAGGCGGCGTTCAGCACCGTTTCCAAGGTGAAGGCGGCTTACAAGTCGGTGGCTGTGGTCCAGCGGCGCGATCCGGTGTTGGTCAACATGGTGGGGCCCGACACGGTGATGCTCCAGTGCTTTCCCGTGCCGGCGAAAGGCGAGATGAAGGTGCGCTTCGGGGTGACGGCTCCGTTGGACGACGGTCGCTGGGAAATGCCCTACATCGTCGAGCAGAATTTCGGCATCGCCGACGGACTGGAGCACGCATTGTGGCTTCAGGGAGATCGCGCGTTCGATCTAACGGAAGGTGGCGCGGCCCGGACTTCCATTCGCGACGGGGACGGCCAATCGCTTTCCGCCATGCTCAAGCGTGAGAGTCTGATGACCGCCGGGATCGCCCTGCACGTCGGCTCGCTGCCGGTGGAACCGGCGACGGTCTGGTGCGAGGACCGCTTCGCGAAACCGGAGGAACGCATTCTTGTTAGGGAGCCGGTGACGGTGAATCGTCCGGCGGCGGCGAAGCTGGTGGTGGTGATCGACGGCTCGCTCTCGCTTGCCGGAGCCAAGGACTGGATCACCCGATCCATCGGGTCACAGGATGGAGGGAAACTCACGCTCATTCTCGCGGATGATCAACCGCGGCGCGTGACGCTGGAGGAGTTGGAAGGTAACAGTTTTACAGGTGGTCGGGACAACGAGCCGGCCTTGCGGGAGGGGATCGTGCTGTCGCGGGAATCCGGATGTCCGTTGGTCTGGATTCACGGCCCGCAGGCAGTCCGGCTTTCGCAACCGGAGGCGCTTTTACAGCTACTGGAACGTGGCACGGTGCATCCGGTCATTCACGATGTGGACGCGGTGCCCGGCCCCAACCGTCTCGCCGAGGAAATCTATCGGACGGGCTGCCTTCATCGCGGACCCTCCCTGGCGAATCCGGAAAAGGATCTATCTGAATTTCTTCAGGGCCTGCTGACCGAGCGACGGGCACTGTCATGGAATTGGAAACGTGCGGCGACTCCGGACGGTCTCGGTGGCAGCAAGGTGTGGGACCAACTCGCGCGTTTCTGGGCCTCCACCGCGGCGGAGAATTCCCTGGCAAACATGACCGACGCGGCCCGCTCGGAACTGGCCGCACGCTATCAGCTCGTCACTCCGGTGTCCGGTGCGGTGGTTCTGGAAACCCAACAGCAGTATGTTGACCATGGCCTCACTCCCGCCGATGGCGATGCGACTCCTGGTATTCCCAATGTGCCGGAGCCTTCAACCAGCTTGCTGGTCGTTCTCGCCACCGCTGCCGCGATGCTGCGGCGGAAGCGCGATGCATGAATCACGGGCCATTCAACCGACCGAACCATGAACGGCATTTTTCTCATTCCTTCACTTGTGGTGATCACGATGGCATTCGGCTATCGATACGTCATCTGCCGGAAGCCTTTGGGAAAACCGGGGTGGCTTGTTACTTGCTCACTCGCAATTTTTCTTAGCCTGGTGCTTCCCCTGGCCATCGGCGTGTGGTTGCCGGATGTATTCGGGAAGGAGCATGTCCTTTGCTCCGCGACAACTTCATCGGGCCACCGGATCAGCCTGGTCCAGTATTGGAACCATGTGGACTTTTATACTACCGAAGCCCGGGTGACGGGTCCGGATGATGTCTCGTCGATCACCGTTATTGATGGCGATGCAAGCAAAACCTGGAGCGCAACGCTCGCAATCGACCCGTCACAAACCAGTGCGACCTATCAGATTCCCGGCGGGAGATCCGGCCAGATCACCTGGTGAATAAAAAAGCCGCTCCCGCAATCGGGAACGGCTTTCAAAATTCATTTGCAAGCAATCTCAGACAAGCGCCTGAAGCTTTGCCTTGAGTTGGTCCTTGGTGACACTGGCTCCGACGATCTGGTCCTTGACCTCGCCGTTCTTGAAGAACAGGAGCAGGGGAATCGAGCGGACGTTGTATTTCACGGCGAGTTCACGCGCATCGTCCACGTTGACCTTGCCCACCTTGGCGATGCCTTCGAGGTCGGTCGCGACCTGATCGATGACAGGGCCGATCATTTTGCAGGGTCCGCACCATTCCGCCCAGAAGTCCACGAGGACGGGCTTGTCGGAATCGATGACTTCGGATTGGAAATTCGCGTCGGTAAGGTTGAGAGCCATGCGCGGACCTTGCATTCGGAATCCCGAAACGTCAAGAGCCACCCTGCAAGATGCAAGGTGGCTCTTTCGAAGCTTGGAAATGTGCGAGACTGCTCAGTGCATGTTGCAGGCACCCATGGCGAAATAAAGGGCGAGTCCGGCGAAGATGATGTTGAATATTGGAATGATCATGTGGGTGGGTGGTAATCGGTTCAGTTCATCAGTTGAGCCCAGTCACCGGGAGTGGGAACGTCCGAATTCTCAGGAGCGTTGATCCAGGTGTTGGCGGTCATCAGTTGGAAGGTGAGCACCACAAGTGCGGCGATGAAGCCGACAATGGAAAGGATGTTTGCGAGGCCTTCATTGCCGCCTGTTTCCTCGTCATCCTCCGTCTGGAGAGTGGCCATCTTGGAGGGCGATGAAAACGAGGTCCCAAGTGGTTGCGTGGGGCTCGGAAGCGAAACTGTGGCTTTCGGGAGCGCGATGGTTGGCGCTCCGGTCGGCACAGGCTTGGTTGGGGCACCGGCACCAGCGAGACGGATCGTGGGAGCGGGTCCCATGGCGGGTGGTGCGCCAGCCGTGCGAAGCGGAATGGTGGGCGCTGGAGCGGGAGGACGTGGAGCGCTGCCGGCAGCGGTGGGAGTCGGCGGTGCGGTCGGAACCGGAGGCCTGACCGGTGGCGCCATCGGCACAGTTGCCGAAGGAACTGCTGGAGGGGCATCGGCCGCCTTGAGGGTGACACGGACGGTTTCCTTCTTCAGCGGCACGCTCGAGGTCTGCTTGCTCAGTGGCACGCTCAAGGTTTGCTTCGACGGATTGGAGGGTAGGTTATCGTTATCGCTCATGCACTCGCTGGTTTTTTATGGCCTTAGGAAATCGAGTAAGGCAACTTGCCCCCCCTCTGTCAAACTCCCAAACCGGGATTTTTTGAAAATGAATCAGGCCGGATTTCCAACCGGAGTAAACCCGGTCACGAGTCCCCGGATCGGGATGAAACTCGGGGCGCGGGAGAAATTTTTAATGCTCTTTGATCGCCGCCGTGATTCCTATTCGTGCAGCAACCATGTCCGCCGAAAAGTCAGCCATCACCCCCACCCGCGCCCAGGATTTCCCCGAGTGGTATCAGCAGGTCATCAAGGCCGCCGACATGGCGGAGAACTCGGAAACCCGCGGCTGCATGGTCATCAAGCCGTGGGGCTACGGCATCTGGGAACTCATCCAGCAGCAGCTCGACCGCCGTTTCAAGGCGACCGGCCACCAGAACGCCTATTTCCCGCTGCTCATCCCGCTCTCGCTATCTGGAAAAGGAAGCCGAGCACGCCGAGGGCTTCGCCACCGAATGCGCCGTGGTCACGCACCACCGCCTGGAGGCCGTCAAGGATCCCGTCACGGGAAAGACCAGAATGATCCCCACCGGCGAACTCGCCGAACCCTACGTCATCCGGCCGACCTCGCGAGACCATCATCGGCGCGGCCTTCGCCCGCTGGATCGAGTCCTACCGCGACCTGCCGCTGCTCATCAACCAGTGGGCCAACGTGATGCGTTGGGAAATGCGCCCCCGCCTTTTCCTGCGCACCGCCGAATTCCTCTGGCAGGAAGGCCACACCGCCCACGAGACGAAGGAGGAAGCCATCGAGGAAACCACAGATGATTCACGGTCAATACGAGGAGTTCCTCCGCGACCACCTCGCCATCCCGGTCGTCCCCGGCGAGAAGACCGAGAACGAACGTTTCCCCGGTGCCGACATGACCCTGACCGTCGAAGCCATGGTCCAGGACAAGAAGGCCATCCAGGCCGGCACCTCGCACTACCTCGGACAGAATTTCTCCAAGGCGCAGAACATTTCCTTCACCGGTCGCGACGGCACGGTGCAGCACGCCCACACCACGTCATGGGGCGTTTCCACCCGTATGATCGGCACCCTGATCATGGCCCACGCGGACGACGACGGCCTGGTCCTGCCGCCCCGTGTCGCCACCCAGCAGATCGTCATCCTCCCCATCACTCCGAAAGAGGACTCGAAACAGGCCGTCCTCGACGCCTGCCAGGCCCTCGCGGAAACCCTGCGCCACCAGATTTTCTCCGGCGACCCCATCCGCGTCCATGTGGACACCCGCGACCTGTCGGGCGGCGTGAAAAAATGGGAATGGATCAAGAAGGGCGTGCCCATCCGCATCGAGATCGGCCCGCGCGATATCGAGACGCGCAAGGTCTGCGTCCAGCGCCGCGACCAACCCGTCGCCGCAAAGGAATTTTCCGAAAAGGACGAGTTCATCCAGCGCGCCAAGGACATCCTCGGCGAGATCCACGACAACCTGCTCGCCCGCGCCACCGAATTCCGCGACGCGAACATCACCCCTTGCGACAGCCTCGACGCCTTCCACGCCCACTGGGCCGGCGAGAATCCCGGCTGGCTCTACACCCCGTGGGCCGGCACGCCCGAGCAGGAGGAAACGCTCTCCAAGCAGCACAAGATCACCATCCGCTGCCTCCCCATCGACGCCGCCGACCTGCCTGATTCCATCAAGACCGTCGGCGACAAATGCATCCTCACCGGCTCCACCACCCCCGTCCGCGCGATCTGGGGACGGAGTTACTAGGATCGCTTCCCAGGGACGCTCTAATCAAGTGCGACAGTTGGATAGTTTCTCATCATCCTTCCGGCCTGTCACGCCCCGCTTCATGTTTGCAAGTCAACCGCTTTACTCATGAAACGTCGTTTATGCCTGACTTTGTTGTGTGCGTTCATCGCCACCGCCGGGGCGAATGGATTAGGTGACGTGCCGGATTTTGGACAAGGGCAATTGCTGGGAGGGAGGAATCCCGCGTTCACGGGATATGACGGCTCTGCTCTTGGGTGGGTGTTCCCGGTTGATAGAATTCCGAAGAGAATCACCTATGTTCCCGGGGAAATATCATTGGTGGCAGATCCATCCGATCATCATGGAGAATACATGGTGGTCTATCTGATCAACGACACGGATGTTCCGATTGCCGGTGCCGTTGGTGAAAACGTGGATCCCCACACCCAGGTCAAGGTCGGTGGATTCTGGCTGCCCGACGGAATTTCAGCATACGATTGCGGGACCGTGGCTTCTCCGGTTGAACTTCCGCCCCGCCACGTCGTGGCATTCGGAGAATGGTATGCGACAAAAGGAGATCTCAAATGCGATAGAAGGTTTGCGTTTCGGATGGGTGAGCAGACCGTGAATAGCAATTCCTTCCCGGGAATTTGCAATCGAGAGGACGTGGAGTCGCGCCTTGAAGAGACGCTCGTGGAGCCTGATGAAACGACGACAGCGCTTCAAACAGGACGCTGGTGGGAGCGGGGAGGAGCAGGAAGCATGGAGGAATTTGTCGCTGTGCTAGAACTGGCGAGATGTCACAGCCAGTTTGGTTCTCTCCGGCGCGAGCTGATGGAGCGACTTCGATCAACTCCGAAAGCTTCTTCGACCGAGGAGCGTCAGGCCATGAAGGGAATCGCGGCTGTGCTTGGAAAGCCATGGCTACTCAACAACGACAAGGCATCGCTGGTCGCACGCTGCATCGTGGCCTTGCAAGGACTCAAATCAGAGACCTACGGCGCTCCTGAAAACTTTCCGGCCTTGATCTGGAGGCACCTTGCGGCACAGCGCCTCGACATGAGCATGAATTACATGGGCGGCGATAGTCATCCCCTGCATCGCGAGTCGCTTGTTAGACTTGTGGAGCTCGCGACATCCGTTGTGGAAACATCGACCGACACCGTTCAGGTGAGATGCGCCGCATGGTTTTTGGCTTCCTACTCGCTGGACGAATCCCTCGTCCCGGTTTCCACCTTCCGTGAATTCCTAGAATCCGGGAAGAGTGAACTACTGGAGTCGGGTCTAGCAGGCCTCGCTCACCGGAAGCTTTTCGATGAAGGGGGAGAGTGGCTGGCTCTCCACCTCGAACAGGTGGGTTCGAAGGTGGCGGATTGCTTGACGTTGGTTCAGCCAACAAGCGGTGTGCCGAAAGAGTGGGAGATGAAGGTCATTGGGCGAGCATTGGAGTTTGATCCCTTGAAGGTTTTGGCATCCAACGCCTCCAGACTTCGAGCCGTGCCGCCGGATCAATTTCCCGAAGCATGGAAGACGACACTTAGGCAATTTCTCCAGCAGCAATTCACCCAACAGAATATCGCCAGTTGGAAGAAACGCAGCGATGTGTGCAGGAACGAGCCTGATGTCCATGTCCTGAGAACCGATTTCGGAAGACTCGACAGTGCGCTCAAGTTGATGAACCAGTGGAACGATCCTGCCGACGTTGAGCTGCTTCGAGCATTCCTCGATTTTCCGGCCTCGACATTTCTCGTCAGCGCAAGCGGCGTGGGAACGATGAATTTTACCGCCCGGGCGACCGCTGCGGAATGCCTCGCTTCCCGGAATTTACAAGTTCCATCCGGGCTCGTGACCAAGAAACTGGTGGCCCTCGCGGCGCCAGAGCCGGGCTATCGGGACGTCGCGAGGAAATGGATTACGAAATGGCCGTGGGTTGCGCCGTTTCTAGCCGGGATCGCCTTCATGGCGGTTGTTCGCTGGCTAGGCAGAAAACGCATCGTCAGACTGACTCGGGCAAACATGACTGATTTGGAATTCTAAATTCCTCCAAGATTTCTGGGATGATGCGGACACAACTGGCTTGCCTGAGCCCGTCCGCCCGTTTATTTCCTCCCCGCCTTCCGGCTGAAAAAGCCCCCGTAGTTCAATGGATAGAACAAGGGTTTCCTAAACTCTAGATTCAAGTTCGATTCTTGACGGGGGCATTTCCAACCTCACTTCGCCCACTCGGCTTTGGTGAAATCGATGGTTTCCTTGATCTGGGGGACGTTGTTTTTCCAGTCGTTCTCGTGCTCGATGGAGAAGTGGCCCTTGAAGCCCTGCTCCTTCAGCTCGGCGATGCAGGCGGCGACATCGACGACGCCCTTGCCGGCGGGGACGACGACGCCCTTTTTCCCGAACTCGGACTTGTCCTTGAGGTGGACGCTGATGACGTGGCCCTTGAGGATGCGGAGGCATTCGACGGGCTTGAGACCCGAGGTGCACCAGTGGCCGAGGTCGGCGCAGGCACCGACGCGGGGGTCGCGGCTCTCGACAGCGCCGAGGATGTAGAGCGGGTGCCAGACCTTGTATTTCGGGTTGGACATCGAGCCGGGGTGCTCGTGGAAGGCGACCTTGATGTCGAATTCCTTCACGGCCTTTTCCCACTCGGCGACGAGTTCGGCGGATTCGGTGCAGACGCAGTAGAGGCCCATTGCCTTGGCGAATTCCATGATCTTGCGGATTTCCGCAGCGTCCTTGGCACCGACGACGCCGTAGTTCACCGCGTGGATCCCCTGGCGGGCGCATTCGTCGAGGAGTTGTTTGACCAGCCCGGGGCCGGCCGTGTGGGATACCTTTTCATCCGAACCGGGCTTCAGTTTCTGGCCAGGGTAGAATTCGATGATCGTGCCACCGGCTTCCTTGGTTTTGGCGATGGCCTCGAAGGCGGTGAATTCCTTGAACGAGTAGGCTTGGCAACCGATGGCCAGGCCGTTGACGTAGGCCTCCTCGGGGATGGGAGCGGCGGTGAGATTCGCGGCGAGGACGATGGTGGCGAGAAGGGTGAAGCGCATCATGGATGCGGACCTTACGCAGGCTCTCGCGCCCATATTTCCTGATCCTCGCTCAAGCTGCCCGGCTCAGGCCAAAATTTCCTTCACCACGCGTGCCGGTTCGACGCCGGTGAGGCGCTGGTCGAGTCCTTGCGACTTGAACGAGAAGCGCTCGTGATCGAGGCCGAGATTGTGGAGGATCGTGGCGTGAAGGTCGCGGATGTGGACGGGATCCTTGACGATGTTGTAGGACATTTCATCGGTTTCCCCGTAGACCTGACCGCCCTTGATGCCGCCGCCGGCCATCCAGAGCGAGAAGCAACGCGGGTGGTGATCGCGACCGTAGTCGGTCTCGGTCAGTTTGCCTTGGAGTAAATCGTGCGGCCGAACTCGCCGCCCCAGATGACGAGGGTGTCCTCCAGCATGCCGCGCTGCTTGAGGTCCTGGATGAGGCCGTAGCTGCCCTGATCGACATCCTTGCACTGGGAGGCGAGATCGCGCGGGAGGTTGCCGTGCTGGTCCCAGCCGCGGTGGAAAATCTGGACGAAGCGGACGCCGCGCTCGAGCAGGCGGCGCGCCATGAGCGCGGAGTTGGCAAAGGTGCCGCGCGTCCTGCTGTCTTCCCCGTAGAGGGAATAGACGTGGTCAGGCTCGCCTGATAGATCGGTGAGCTCGGGAACCGAGGCCTGCATGCGGAAGGCCATTTCATACTGCTGTATGCGGGTCTGGATCTCGGGATCGCCGACCACCTCGTAGGAGGCCTGGTTGAGCTTACCGAGACCGTCGAGCATCGTGCGGCGCATGTCGCGGGAGATGCCCGGCGCGTCCTTGAGGAAAAGCACCGGGTCGCCGAGCGAGCGCAAGGCGACTCCGGCGTATTTTCCCGGCAGGAAACCGGAACCCCAGAGCCGGGAGGAAATGGCCTGGACGTTCGAGTAAGGTGACGAGTGGGTGGCATGCAGGACGACGAAGGACGGCAGGTCCTCGTTCATGGAACCGAGGCCGTATGAGAGCCAGGAGCCGATGGACGCCTTGCCCGTTTGCATGGAGCCGGTGTACATCAACTGGTTGGCGGGCTCGTGGTTGATGGCGTCGGTGTGCATCGACTTGATGATGCAGATGTCGTCGGCCATCTTGCCGGTCCATGGCAGCAGCTCGCTGATCCAGGTGCCGGATTTCCCGTGCTGGTTGAATTTGAAAATGCTCGGTGCCAGCGGGAAGGTCGCCTGTCCGGAGGTCATGCCGGTGAGGCGCTGGCCCTCCTTCTTGAGCCACTCGTTGAGGTCTTCCTTGAAGCGCTTGGAGAGGTCCGGCTTGTAGTCGAATAGATCGAGCTGTGACGGTGCCCCGATGAGGGAAACGTAGATCGCGCGTTTCGCCTTCGGGGCGATCTGCGGGACGCGGGCCATCAACGAGGCGAGGTCCGGCGCATTCGCAAAGGAAGGCCTGCCTAACAGAGATGCGAGCGCCGCAGCTCCCAGACCGGTGCCGGATTTCCGGAAGAATTGGCGGCGGGTCAGGGCGCTGTTGTAGGATTCAATGGGATTCATCGCGATCAATGGGTGAGGGTTTCGTCGAGGTTCAGGATCTGGCTGGCGATCATCGTCCATGCGGCCAGTTCCGGTGCCGGGATGTCCGGAGGCGGGGTCTCGCCAACAGTTAGAAGCTTGGCGGCTTCCTCGGGAGTGGATGCATAAGCGGCGGTGAGATCGTTGAGGGAGGATCGGATGATCTTGCGCTCGGCGGATGATGGAAGCCGGTCCAGCAGGCGGCGGGTGATGAAGTCGATGCGCTGGTCCGCATCGGCGGATGATGCAATGGCGAGAGCCGCGAGTTGCCGGGAAGCCTCGACGAATTGCGGATCATTGAGGACCACGAGCGCCTGGAGCGGGGTGTTCGTTAGATCGCGGCGGACACAGAAGACCTCACGGGTGGGGGCGTTGAGAATTTCCATGGATGCTGGAGCGGCGGTTCGTTTCCAGAAGGTGTAGAGCGAGCGGCGGTAGAGTGACTCGCCCGTGTCCTGTTTGTAGTTCCGGGTGTTCGACTGCGTCATGGCGACCGCTTCCCAGAGTCCCTCGGGCTGATAGGGCTTCACCGAGGGACCGCCGAGTTTCTCGACCAGCAAGCCGGATGCGGAAAGGCTGAGATCGCGCAGTTGCTCGGCATCCAGGCGGACGCGGGGACCGCGGGCTAACAAGCGGTTTTGCGGATCTTTCTCGATTTTCTCCGGAGTGAATGCGCCGGACTGCCGATAGGTCCTGGAGGTGACGATCAACTCCAGCATGTGGCGGTAGTTCCACTTGGAATCGATGAATTCCGCTGCCAGCCAATCCAGCAGTTTCGGGTGGCTCGGGCGTGCGCCCATGACGCCGAAGTCCTCGGTGGTTTCGACGATGCCGGTGCCGAAGAAATAATACCAGGTGCGGTTCATCGTCACGCGGGCGGGCAGGGGATTGGCGGGATCCACCAGCCAGCGGGCGAGTCCGAGGCGGTTTTTCGGAGCATCATCGGGCATGGGCGGAAGCGCGGACGGGCGTTTCGGCGGTAACGCGCTCGCTCTTGTCGGAATACACCCCGCGGGTGAGGATGTGGGCGAAGGGTTCCTCCGGCTTTTCCTGCATCACGAGGCTGACCACTCCGCGTGTCTTGATCGCGGATTGTTCGCCCTTGAGTTCGTCTAACTTCTTGTCGAGACTGCGCGACGGTTCATCGATGTTGGAGAGGAAATACGGATAGAGGGTCTCCTTCTGGGCCTTGGTTCGTTGGTCCGGAGAAATGGCGATCAACTGCCTGAGCGCCGCGTTTTTCGCGATGGATGAAATCTCCGCGGCACCGAGCAAGCGGCGGTAGAAACGGAAATCCTGCAGCGCGACCTGTGCCGTGGGTTTGGAATCCCCACCGGAGCGTGAACCGAGGGTGAGCGGGACCGTGGTCGTGATTTCATTGCCCACGCTGCCAGGTGCCAAGGTTGCTTTCACCTCGGCGCCATCGACATAGAGCGTCATGGCCTTCTTGGCGGGCTTCGAGCCGTCGAAGGCGACCATGACGTGATGCCAGGTGCCGGGTTTGAGCGCGTTGGGTGCGGTCAACTTGTTGGCGGAACTTTTCCCAAGTGTCGATGACATGGGCGGCGGGCTTTCCTTCCGCCAGATAGAGATCCCAGCCGCGGAAATACTTCGAAGTGCTTCATGCGGGCGATGACGGCGCCGGTGGGTTGACCCTCGACCGGATGAAGCCGCCGTAGGTGACCTTGTCCGAACGCTTGAAGGAAGCGATGTCACCGAGATCGATCGGCGTGTCGCTGACGATGACCGCCTTGCCGAGCGGGCCTTCGATCCGTTAGGGGTGGCCGGCCATTCCGAGGCTGCCCGTCGACGGTACCATGGATCGGACCATCGGCATCGACCAGCGGAAGTGGATGTCGAGAGCGGAGTCATTGTCGCGGATTGAAATCATGCGTTGGCGAGCCGGCGCCGATTTCTCGAAGTCGGCGCGAGCGGTGGTCTTGCGTTCGGCGAGCTGTCGCTCCACGATGGCGGAGATTTCCCCGGCAAGCTGGTCCCAACGCTTGCGGTCTTCGCATCGGCGGGGACGAAGACGTTCGGCGGGTGCTCCGCGTTGTTGCCGTCGAGCGAGGACATCGGTGTGTTCCGGAAGAAGGCGGTGAGCGAATAGAAATCCTTGGTGCGAGATCGGGTCGAACTTGTGGTCGTGGCAGGCCGCGCAACCGGTGGTGAGCCCGAGCCAGATGGCCGAGGTGGTGTCGACGCGGTCCTTGGCGTAGATGGCGTCGTATTCCTCGCCGATGGCACCACCTTCGCCGGTGGTGGCGAGGCAGCGGCTGAAGCCGGTGGCGACGGTCTGGTCGAGCGTGTGGTCCGGCAGCATGTCGCCGGCGATCTGTTCGATGGTGAACTGGTCCCATGGCATGTTGGACTCGAAGGCCTTGATGACCCAGTCGCGGTAGGGCCAGATGGACGCGGTAGTTGTCGATGTGGATGCCGTGGGTGTCGGCGTAGCGGGCGGCATCGAGCCAGTGGCGCGCCATGTGTTCGGCATGGGCGGGAGTGGCCATCATGGCCTTGGCTTCGGCGGCGACAGCGACGTCGGCATTTTCCTCATAGCGTTTCACGAAGGCGTCGGTCGATTCGGGGGAAGGTGGCAGGCCTGTCAGGTCGAGCGACAGGCGGCGGTGGAAGCGGCGAGGTTCTTCGGGCGGATTCGGTTTCAGTCCGGTAGGTTCCAGCTTGTCGGCGATGAAGCGATCAATCGGGTTCGTTGAATCGGTCGCGACATCCGGGACCGGCGGGCGTGAAATGCTGGCGAAGGACCAGTGGGGCTCGTAAACGGCACCTTGCTCGATCCATTTTTTCAACAAGGGCAATCTCGCGAGGCGTCGGGGTCTTGTGGGATTCCGGCGGCGGCATCACCTCGTCGGGATCGGTGCTGTGGATCAGCTTGACGAGCAGTGAGGCATCGGCATCGCCCTTGACGATCACCGGCTTGCCATTCGCGCGGACCTTGAAGGCCTCGGCGGGCCGGTCGAGGCGGAGCGGTTCGTCCTTGGGCTTGCGCGTTCCCGAGTCCGGCCCGTGGCAATGATAGCAGTATTCCGAGAGGATGGGCTGGATGTCCTCGTTGAAACCGATCTGCGCCGGGAGCGTGTCGGCCACGGGGAGCGTTGCTGCCACAGGAATCCGAGTGTTCCCGGGAGTGCCGCCTGCGGGCTTGGATGCGGTGGCGAGGGTGGAACTCCGGTCACATCCGCTGCCAAGGATGGCAAGCGAAGCAAGTGCGGTGCTGATGAAAATGCCTTGAAATCTCATATGAAACGCCCGAATTCGGCGAACTGGTCACCTCTGATAACGGGGAATCTATCCCAGTCTTTCGATTGGGCCAGAAATGTCTGCGGACCCGGTGCAAGTTGGACCCTTCATGGACCTTCACTGGAGATCCGGTTATTTTAGCTCGGCGGCGGTCCAAGGTTTTCCCCGGCTCATGTATTTGGCACGGGTTTGCTTGACCAGGTCGGCGGACACGGCGGATGCGTCGTTGGACCAGGACTGGCGCACGTAGGTCAGGACATCGGCGATTTCGTCGTCCTTGAGATCCGTATGGGGCGGCATGATGTTCTCGAACTTCTGGCCGGAAACCTCGATGGGGCCTTGCAATCCTAACAGAAGAATGCGGATGGGGATCGAGGGATCGCCGACGGGCCATGTCGAGCCGTCGAGCGGGGGAAACGCGCCGGGAACGCCTTTTCCGTCCGGTCCGTGGCAGGCGATGCAGGTCCGATTGTAAACGGCGAGGCCGCGCTCGTGGACGGCGGGATCCGGCTTGTGTTTCCTCACCACTTGCTTGACGGCCACGGGGGCGGCTCCGAGCGAGGTGATCAGATTTTTGGAAAATGCATCGGTGTGGGTGGCGAGCTCGGTGGCGAGCGCCGCGCGATCGGCTGAAGTCCCGTTTTGGGTGAAATGTTTCGCCACCGCATCGATCGAGCTGTTGATATCGCCTGAGCCCAGTTCGTTCAGATAGAGATCGTCAAACCAGGCGGTTCCGGTTGCGCCACCATAGCCGCCGAAGAGGCAATGGACGAGGGCTTCGCTCTGGTTGCCCGAATCGAATTCCATGCTGAGCTCGGTCCAGTCGGTGGTGCCGCTGATCCCATTGGTCGCCGCGTTGCCGTGAACGTTGAGCATTGCTCCCTTTCCGCCGGTGTTCACAAGGTTCTCGGTTCGGACCCAGCCACCCAGACGGTAGCGGGTGTGGGGTTTGACACGGAATCGTCGCACCCGCACCGGCATCGGCGCGGAATGGGGAATGGATCTTGAGGGATTTGCCGCCGTTGTGGCCGCCGGGAGAGAGACCCACTTCGATGGTTTCGGGGCGAGTCACCACATAGGAGCGGAGACTCCATGGGCCGAGACCGGAACCTTCGAAGCCGGGATCGGGAATTAAATTCACGAGTTGTGCAGGAGCCGTTTCCTTGGTGTTGGAGGCAGCCGCGAGGATGACTCCGGCCGCGTGGCGACGGGCGGCGATTTGCCAGGCGTCGTTGATAGCGGCATCGGACAGGATGGTGTCCTTATTGGCGGCAAGTGTCGTGTAAAGAGCGGTGCCGATTTTTCCGGATGGAGTCATGCGGGCGAGAGCGACGAAGGTTTCCGCGAGAAGCCGGGCGTCGGGGGCAGTGATAATTCCATCGTGAATGACAGAGTCCGCCAGCGTGCCGTCGATCGGAGCATTGAGGAGGCCGGCCCGGAACAAGCCACGGTCGGTCGAGGCAAGAGCCGTCTTCACCGTTTCGCCATCAAGTGCTCCGAGGGAGTGCAGGGCATAAATCGCGTGTGGCGCGGCGTGTTTGGAACTGCTGGTTTTCAGGAGTTCCTTCAATTTCGCGGCAGCGGTCGCCGAGCCGGATTCGACGATCAGACTTTGGGCCTGAAGTCTCCAGAAAAGGTTCGGATGGTCGAGTCCGGCGACGAGCGAATCGAGGTTGGCGGGGTCGAGCTTGGGATTCACGTCGTCCCTGGTACCCTTCGGATAGATCCGGTAGATGCGGCCCATGCGTCTTGTCGCGGAGGGGGTTTCGTAGGCGTTGCCCTTGCCTGTTTTCGCGTCGTAGCCGGCAGCAGTTTTTGTTAGGAGTCGGGTTGTGCTGGATGATCAGGTTGTACCAATCGCGAGATCCATACCGCGCCGTCGGGGCCGGTTTCCGCCTGCACGGGACCGGACCAGCCGTCGGCACTGTTGTAGAGGTTGTTAGGAAGCTGCCGCGACACGTAGCCGGCTCCCTTGCGGCGTGATCTCGAACTGGCTGACGAGTTTGCCGGTGGGGCCGCAGACGAATGCGATCCTGTCGCGGTAGGACGCCGGGAAGCGTTCGGAGGTGTAGAAGGCATGGCCGGCACCGGCGGTGTAACGGTCGAACTGGTCCACCTGCCGGATGTCCATGGAGGAAGGGAAAAACTTCGGATTGTCGTCGCCCGCAGGGGTTTTCGGCTGGTCGAGACCGGCAGCATCATACATTTCCTTCGCGAAGGTGTAGATACCAGGATGGATTGCCGTTAGCCGTGGAGCCGAGGATGTCGAAGCGGAGGTGAAGCCGAGGCCCCAGGTGTTGTTGGTGGTGTTCTGGAGGAATTCCAGCTTGCTGCCATCCGGCTTGAAGCGGAAGACGCCGGTGGAGAACTTGAGGTTCTCGCCGCCGACGGTTCCCGCGAAGCCGGAGTAACCGATGGTGGCGTAGATCCAGTTGTCGAGGCCGATGCGGAGGTTGGAAACCCCGGCATGGGTGTCACCGGTGTTGAAGCCGGAGAAGAGCACCTTGCGGACATCCGCCTTGTCGTCACCGTCGGTGTCCTTCAGGAAAATCATGTCGGGACCGTTGGTGCAGATGAGTCCGCCGTTGACGAAGACCGAGGAGGTGGGGATGGAAAGCTTGTCGGCGAAGAGGGTGAACTTGTCGGCCTTTCCGTCACCGTTGGTGTCCTCGCAAATGTGGATCCTGTCGTGTCCGAGATTGCCGGCCTGAAGGTTGTTAGGGTAGTCCACCGTTTCGATCACGTAGGCCCGGCCACGGTAGTCCCAGGTGACGATGGATCGGGTTCACGATGTCGGGCTCGCTGGCGAAGAGGGACAGCTCGAATCCTGATGGAACTTGGGCGAGCTTCATGGAATCGGCTGGAGAAAGCGGCTTTTGGCCCGCGGGTGATGGTCTTGCGGTCACGATAACCGGGAAGGACCATGTCCTCCTGTTCGAGCTGTGGGCAGTTTCATCGCCACCAGCTTGGAACGCACTTCGGCACCGACGCTCCAGAGGATGCCGCGGCGCAAGAGTTCGTGGAATGCGGGTTGCTCCCAGCAGCGCATGTCGTGCCCGTATGCGGTGTAGAAAACCTTGCCCTTGCCCTGTTCTCGGACCCAGGTCCATGGCTCCTTTTCACGCACCTGAAGGACCGTCCGGTCATCGGTCAGGCGATCATGCACATAGGTTTCATCCCAGGTTTCGAAGCCCTCGTAGCCACGCATGATGGGATGGTCCCTCGCGACGATCGTGGTGGTGAAAACCCCTGTTTCATGGGATTTGAAACGGCCGCCAACGAGTTTCACGAAGGCTTCCGAACCACCGAAGCAGGCGGACGCACAATGGATGGGCAGGAAGGCATGGCCGGACTCGACATAGTCCGTCAAGGCCTTGAGTTGGCCGGGATCCATGGCTTCGTTCTGTTTCCAGTTCCCGTAGAGCATGACGCCATCATACCGGTCGAGCACCTCGCTTTTCAGGTCCGCTAGATCTTCCGTGTAGGTGAGGTCGATGCCGTCAGCGCCGAGCGCTTTCTTGAGAATACGGTATCGCTCGACCGGATCGTGGCCGGGATGGTTCGCGGTCGGAGCACCAAGGAACAGGATTTCCACGTGGCGGGCCTCGGCAACCGGTGGTCTGGAGTTTTGGGCGATACCGATCGCAACGGCGAGGATCACAAGCGGGAGAATCAAGGAAAGCTTCATGCGTTTTGAAGGCGTGGGTTTTTAAAAGTGAGACGTTGTGGGAAAGTGTATCCAGTGTGCTTCATCCGCGCAACCGACCGCTTGTAAGATTGCGGATTCTTTGTGTAACATCCCGCCAGATGAGTCATGTCTTGCACCGCAACCTCTGGGCTGACCGGCTTTCGCCAGGGCAATTCCGCCACCTGTTCGACCACCTGCCGGGGACGCTTTTTTTCGCCAAGGATCTCGATGGACGGTTGATGGCTGGCAATCCGGCCTTTGTCGAGCGATGCGGGTTCCGGACGGAGGAGGAAATCATCGGCATTTCGGATTTCTGCGATTTTTTCCCCAAGGCTGGCGGAGAAATACCGCAAGGATGACGAACTGGTGATCTCGTCGGGAAAACCCCTGTTGGGCATCATCGAGCTATTTCCCAACGGGGAGGGCAAACCGGAATGGTTCGTCACCGACAAGCTTCCGCTGTTCGACAACACGGGGAAGCTTTGCGGCCTGTGCGGAACCGTGCGCAGCTACGAGGCCCAGCGGGCGGCGATGCAGCCTTACCTCGAACTCGCGACGGTGGCGGACCACCTGAAAATCCATTTCCGCGAGAAGCTCGACGTGCCGTTTCTCGCAAAACTCGCGCACATGTCGGTGCGGCAGTTCGAACGCAAGTTCCGGGCGACCTTCCAGATGACGCCGCAGGAATACATGATCCGGATGCGGGTGATTGAGGCGTGCGACCTGCTGGTGCGGACCAACCAGCCGGTGACCACGGTGGCGCTCGACGCGGGATTCTACGATCACAGTGATTTCGCGCGGCAGTTCCGCAAACACATGGGTCAGACCGCGAGCCAATACCGGCTGGAACGACGAAAAGAGATCACGGTTCAGCCCTTGGAAGTCCATTGATCAATTTTTTACGGTCGGAATCATACACAAGCTCGCCGCGAACTTACAAGCGTTCCGGAGGAATCCGCGTAAGGTGGCTGCCGGTCGCGAAGCAGTCCGTTCGCGATTTCATGCCCAACCCATCAAACCGGACCATCTTCCGGATTTCATTTCTATCATAAAACCTTCCAAACCCGCAAATCATGTCAGACATCAACGTCGCCATCGTCGGTCTCGGCTTCGGAGCCGAGTTCATCCCCATCTATCAGCGCCTCAAGGGCGTGAACATGTACGCCATCTGCCAGCGCACCCAGGCGAAGCTGGATGAGGTCGGCGACAAGTTCGGCATCGAAAAACGCTACACCTCCTACGACGACCTGCTCGCCGATCCCGATGTCCACGCCGTGCACATCAACTCGCCGATCCCCGATCACGGCCAGCAGTCGATCAAGGCGCTCAAGGCCGGCAAGCACGTCGCCTGCACCGTGCCGATGGCCACCAGCCTCGAGGAGTGCAAGGAGATCGTCGACCTCTGCAAGTAGACCGGCCTGAAATACATGATGATGGAAACCGTGGTCTATGCCCGCGAGTTCCTCTTCATGAAGGAGCTCTACGACAAGGGCGAACTCGGCAAGGTCCAGTTCCTCCACGCCACCCACCAGCAGGACATGGACGGCTGGCCGGGCTACTGGCCCGGCCTGCCGCCGATGTAGTACGCCACCCACTGCGTCGGCCCCATCCTCGGCCTGATGGGCAGCCAGGCGGAATACGTTTCCTGCTTCGGCTCCGGCACCATCGCCGAGGAAATGCATGCCTGCTACGGCTCGCCGTTCGCGGTCGAGACCTGCCACATCAAGTTGAAGGACAGCGATCTATCGCGCGCAGGTCGTCCGCTCGCTGTTCGACGTCGCGCGCCAGTATCGCGAAACCATCGACGTCTACGGCACCAAGAAGTCCGTCGAGTGGCCGCTGATCGAGCACGACCCGCTGGTCATCCACACCGCCAAGAAGCCGGAGCCCGAGATCCCCGAGGAAGTCGAAGTGCCCGGACTTCGCGCACTACCTGCCCGAGGAAATCCAGGCCTTCACCACCGGCGGCGTTTACGGCGGCGACACCGGCGAGGAGCACCTCTCCTTCATCCAGGGCGCCGGCCACGGCGGCAGCCATCCGCACCTCGTCCATCAGTTCGTGAAAATGCTCCAGACCGGCGTCGATGCCTATCCGAACGCCGTCCAGAGCGCCAACATCACCTGCACCGGCATCCTCGCCCACGAATCCGCGCTCAAGGGCGGCGAGATCGTCCGCCTGCCGGAGTGGACGCTCACCGCGTAAGTAAGAACGTGATCCAACAGAAAAGCCGCATCCCACCACAGGATGCGGCTTTTTCGTGAAATGGGTGATCCATTTTTCGCCTTCCAGACTCAGATGACGCGGTGATTGCCCAGCTTGTGGATCTAGCTGAATGCTGTGGGCAAAATAGGGGGCGTGGACATTTCTGTCCACTTGCCGATGGTCGGCGAAAGCGGAGCGTTGAGCTCATCTCTTTCTTTTCCCAATGCCACGTCGTCATGGAACTCAAGGCAGACGCCTTCAAGCCCGGCCACGCCGACCAACTCAACTTCTAACTCGCCGCTGTGGACGCCCAGATCAAGGCACCCAAAGACAACCCCACCATCGGCCTGCTCCTCTGCAAGACTCGTAACCACCTCGTCGCCGGATAGGCGTTCTCCGCCGCTTGCCCCGGCAAAGCGATAGCGCCACCGGGCCCTCCCCGCCCCGCACAGACCCACCCGCAGAATCGACATCCATCCTTGGTAACCTGCCGGACAAACCCTATTTTCTCCCCGTGGAAATCACCAACGTGGAAGGACGCCTGACCCGCATCGAGCGCGAATTCGAAGAGTTGAAGCATGAAGTCCTCGTCCTCAAGCCGCGTGCCAAGGGGTGGCGGCAGACGGTGGGTGCGATTCCCGATGACGAACTCTCCCGCAGTGCCGAGAAGCTGGGCCGCGAGTGGCGAGAACAGGCGAACAAGGACTGACCGGCATGTTCGTGCTGGATACCAATCACGTCAGTGAATTGTCCTACCGCACCACGGCGGGTTTGCGTTTGCTCCAGCGGCTCGACGCGTCGGATCAGGACGCCGCCGTTTACGCCATCACCGTCGAGGAAACGTTGCGCGGCTGGCTCGCGGAAATCCGGCGGAATACCGACCCCGTTCACGTGCCCATTCAAAACGCACTTAAATCGCTTTCGCGACTTCCACCCAGGATGCTATGGCTTTGAATCTTTCCACTTGGTATCTTCTATTGATCACAAAAGGAATCTTGGTTCCATTCTTTTTAATGAGTCGGCCCTCCGCGTGAAGCGTTAACGGTGTGGCGTGAGAGATGACGCGGGGAAAGGAAGCATTAAGCTGGAGTGACTTATGTGTAACAATTCCTTCTGACGAGGAGTTATAGTTTTCGTAATATTCGGCATTGAATTGCAATGGGAACTTTATCTCCTGTAAACGAGGTTCAGGCTTGCCGTCATCGTATGTTATTTCCAATTTGGAAATCTCCAGCTTTGCGTATGAGAAGGTTTTATCGTAATGGAAGATCCTCAAATCGTAGGGCTTGCTCGAATAGATGGGTCCGGCTATTAAAAAAGGAACTCTCATGTTGTCATCAATTTCCACCTCTGGAGCAAATGACGAAGATCGCAGCTTGGACTTGGTCTCACTGAATTGAACGGTATTGATGAAGTAAGCGCATGAGGTCATGAGACCACAGAACGATAGGATAAAAGCATGGGACAAGATCGTGCGCACAAATTTCATAAGGCCACCCTTCCGTGGAATCCGCATAAGGCAAGCATCGATAGGGTCGGTCCCGGTAATCGAGCACAAGTGTCTTCGATAGAGACATTTTCGAGGGGACTGAAACTGAGGCGGGTGGACAGATCCGCGGGACTGGAAAACATCCCGAGATAGGGTGACGCAAGCTTGGAGGCTGTCTTAAGAATGGCAGGGACCGTTCTCCGCTGCAACGGTCCTGCGAATGTGAGGCGAATGAATCCGCCCATGAAAAGCTCGTGAATCGTTCCATGGTCAGACATTCACTTTCCATTCACCGGACCGCCCGGAGGTCGATCCCTGCCTTCGGGTAATTTTCAGACAGCCAGCTAAGAGAATTCGACGGCATCGGCTTTCCTCTCGCGGGCCAGCGCCCGGCGCACGATCGCCGAAAAGGGTTCGTTATCCGCCTTCGCTTTGTTTCGAAGCTTGGCCTCTTTTCCTTCGACGGAAAAGCGGCCGCGCAAGGAACACCCCGATGATCGTCGCCAAGGTTGGGTCGGAGGACTGGCTGGCCGCGGAAAGTTCACGGTTCAGTTTTCCCTGATCCGCCGAAGGGGTGAAATAGACGTCTCCCGGCGCCTTGCCGTAGGGCCAGGAGTCCTCGAACTCGGTGAGCCACGCTCGCGACGGCAGGGTGAATTCCGGCATGTCGAGATGCCGCAGAAGTTGGGATCGCTGGTCCCGCTGGAGCGGCTGGCTGTAACGCGTCTTGCCCGGCCACGAGTTCTCCGGCGAAAACCGACCCTCGTAGCGGGATTCCGCCACGAAATAGATGCGCAGCAAGCGGTGGTTGATCCCCAGTCGCGAGGCGTCACTGCGGGAGTCGGGTTCGCGGTAGGGGAAGAGCGGGCGGTCTGTCTTGAAGCTGATTCGCAAAGCCGATGCCGAAACCTCCGGCTTCGAGCGTGCCTCCTTGTCCTTGGTGACCTTCATCGCCGTGATGTACCAGCCAGAGGTCAGATAGGGCTGTGCCCATGCCGCGGCTTCCGGCGTGAAGGCATAATCACGCCGGCGCAGCCAATCGACCAATTCCTTGCCCGAGTCCGCCGCCAGGACGACCGCGTCGAATCCCGCGACCGTTTTTTCCTCGATCACCCGCACTCCACTTACGGCGTAGGTCGGGGCAGCCACCGAACAGCCTAACGGGAAACCACCTCCGCCCGAAGCCTTTGGCACCGTGATTTCCGCAAGATCACGAAACGCCTCGTTGCCGGATTCCTCCAACTGCGGGCGACTTGGCGTGGGAACGAGGAAACCGATCGAATCCCCGCCGCCACGAAAGCTGGCCTTGCGGATGAAATGCTCCATCTGGTTGGCCTTGTCCCACCAGATGATGACCGTCTGATCCGCGTTGACCACGGGGACGCCATCCGCGGCCACGGCGCAACACGCGTGCGCGCTCCGCGTGGCGGCGAGGATCATGCAAACCATGAGTGAAATCAACGTGCGTCCGGGACATTTCCGCATGGACCGAAGTGAATCACAATCACCCTCTCAAGGCCCATCAATTCTTCAAAACCACCCGGTATTTCGCCTTTCCGGAACGGAGATGGTCCAACGCTGCGTTCACATCCTTCATCGCGAAGGTCTCCGTCACCGGAGCGATCCCGTGAAGCGCGCAGAAATCCAACATCTTCGCCACCGTGGCGGGAGAGCCGAGCGGAGAGCCGGAGATGGATTTCCGTCCGCCGATCAGGGAGAATGCCGCCACCGGCACCGGTTCCAACACGGCACCCACGAAATGGAGTCGCCCGTCCGGTGCCAGCGCGCCGATGAACAAATCCCAGTCGAGGGTGACATTCGCGGTGACGAGGATGAAATCCAGCGAACCGGCGATTTTCTCCAGTGCCGCCTTGTCACGGGTCCCGACGACATGATGCGCTCCGAGTTTCCGGGCCTCCTCCGCCTTCGACTCGCTCGACGTGAAGGCGGTCACCTCGCAACCCCACTTGTTCAAAAACTGCAATGCCAGGTGTCCGAGCCCGCCGATGCCGATCACGCCCACGCGGTCCGTCGGCTTGACGCCGAAATCGGTGATCGGAGCGAAAACCGTGATGCCGCCGCAAAACAGCGGCCCCGCGCTCGCCGCATCCAGTTTCTCGGGCAGCTTGATCACCCATTCCCAGTCCGCCCTGACCCTGTCGGCAAATCCGCCATGGCGACCGACGATCGTCTGTTCCGCACTCGCGCAAAGTTGATGCCGCCCCGACAGGCACGGCTGACAAGCCAGGCAACTTCCGGAGAACCAACCCAGCCCCACGCGATCCCCGACGACCAGTCCTTTCGCCTGGTCTCCCACCTTCTCAATGACCCCGACCACCTCATGTCCTGGCACCAGGGGGTAGCTGGCATTTCCCCAATCGTTGTCGATCATCGAGAGGTCCGAGTGGCAAATTCCGCAGGATTCCACCTTGATCTGAACCTGCTCCGGATGCAGTTCGCCAGCGTCAAATTCGAGTTCCACCAGCGCCTGCCCCTGCTTCTCGACCGCCCATCCTTTGAATTTTTCACTCATCGAAACACGATGTAGTCAAAATACCGACAGGCAAACCACAATTGAGGCGAAAATGACGGTTGCCAAAGTCGCGAAAATTCCCGATTCAATCATCCGTCATTGCTGCAACCATGTCCTCGAAATCATCCCTCGACAGTGGACTGATAGTTGGATTGGATCAGTGATTGCTTTCAGCTTGATCTCAACGCCCGCCTTTACCCGCTCTTTTTTCCGCTCTTTTTCCAAATCATGAAAAAACTCAAGACCCTTTGGCCACTCCGTCTCCTTGTCCTTCTGGCAGGTTGCATGGGCGTCGCGAACGCAGCTCCCTACCCTCCGGATGGACGCGCCACCGAGTGGACACAGCCGGATGGCAAGGTGGTGAAACTCCGGTTGTTCGGGGATGAATACTACGCGCGCCCCGAGACGCCGGCGGGTTTCACCCTGGTTTTCGACAGCGCGAGCAAGACCTATTTCTACGCGAACCTTTCCGCCGACGGAAAATCATTGGTTTCCACCGGAGTCCCCGCCGACCAGGCGGCACCTGCCGGGCTCGAACCGCACGTCAAGTTGCCCGGTGGCCAGGTCGAGAAACTCGCGGCTTCCTTGCGCGACAAATATGACAAGGAGCGTGCAAAGCGCTGGGAAAACCGTGTGGAGGCGGGCAAGACCCTCAAGGGGATCAAGAACGGTGCCCCGATGGGCAAGGTGGAGGCCGCAAGGGCCAAAATCCTCGCCGCACCGGTTTTGGGAAACAAGCGCGGCCTGACGATTCTGGTCGATTTCCCCGACGACAGTGCCACTAGTGGCAAGGACCCGATCAAGTTCCCGACCGACCGCAGCAAGGTCGTGCGTTTTTGCAACGAGGCGGGATACAAGGAAGATGGAAACACCGGTTCCGTCCGCGATTACTTCTTTGACCAGTCGCTCGGCAGGGTGACCTACACGCAGACGGTCACACCGATCGTCACCCTTCCCCGCCCGCGGAACTTCTACAACTTCACGGACTACCCGGCCAACACCTCGCTCGCTTCACCGGATATTGCCGCTTTCCAGATGATCAGTGACGCGGTTGATATCCTCAAGGGCGACAATTTCGACTTCTCCAGTCTCACGGTCGATACGGACAACCGCGCCATCGCGACCAACATCTTCTTCGCGGGCCCTGATTCCGGGGTATTCGCACAAGGCCTGTGGCCCCATCAATATTTCGTCACTCCTGACATCGACGTCAGCAGCGGCGGAAACACCATCTTCCTGCACAACTACCAAATCACCAACATTCCCGATTCCCGGCCGGTGATCGGGACCTTTTGTCATGAAAACGGCCACCTTCTCCTCGATTATCCCGACATCTATTCCCTCAACGGGGAAGGGGTGGGCGAGCATTGCCTCATGGGCAGCGGAAACTATCTCAACGATGGAAAGACACCGTCGCCGCTCAATGGCTACTTCAAGAACATCGTCGGATGGGGGAATGTCACCAGCATCTTCCCGGACACTTTCCTGACCGCGAACCTGCCCACCACCGGCAACGTTGCCTATCAGATCAACAACCCGAGCCTCGCCACCGAATTCTTCATGGTGGAAAACCGCGGCGAGGGTGACAAGTGGGCCAAGTATTCCGACGACACGGGGATCCTCGTCTGGCACATCGACGAAACCGAGGACGGCAATGTCAATTTCACGAACCACTATCAGGTTTCCCTCGAACAGGCGGATGGCAGGAATGACCTGGAGTTCGGTAGGAACCGCGGTGATTCCACCGACCTCTTCGACCTGAATAGCCCCAAGTTCGCGGACAAGACCAACCCGAATTCCCGCTGGTGGGACGGTAGCAAGTCGTCCGTCAAGTTGGAGGTTGTCTCGGGCTTGGGCAAGAAAACCTCCGTTGCCTTCGGCGGCATCCCGCCAAACACGATCATCGTGGACAGCCCGAACGGTGGGGAAATCGTCTTCAAGGGATCCAGTTATCCGGTGGCCTGGAGGTCGAACATCCAGGGCAATGTGCGAATCGATCTCTTCAGGAACGGGAATTTCGACCGGAACATCGCCAACAACGTGGCCAATGACGGGACCTACAGTTGGAGGGTTCCTAACAATTTGTCCGCCTCGAATGGTTACAAGATCGAGATCAGCAGCATCACCAACTCCGTCCCTGCCACGGATTCCAGCGACGGGTCGTTCTCCGTCACCAACTACACCTTCCCGGAAGACGACAAGTTCCCCCAAGGCTGGTTCAAGCCGCACAATGCGGAAACCTCCTGGAAAGTCAGCACGTCGATCAAGTTCGAGGGCAAGAGCTCACTGAGTTCCATCAGCCCGACCGATGGACGGACCAGTGCCGTCGCCTATCGATCCAAATTCGAGAAGGGCGCCATCAGTTTCTACGTCAAGGTCTCCTCCGAAGCCGGATTCGACGTGACGAAATTCTACATCGACGGCGTCGCCCAGTCGTATGGGGATACGGGGTCGAAGACCGGTCTTTCAGGCAACAAGGATTGGCAATTCTTCACGTTTCCTGTCAGCGCTGGCAACCACACCTTCAAGTGGACTTATGAGAAGGATGACACTTACAAGGGCCTACAGGATACCGCATGGATCGATGGGGTGACGCTTCCTCCGGGTACTCAGGAAATCGCCGTGCAACAAGGCAATGGCATCAATCTTGTCGATGGAAAATCCGAAACGAATTTCAAGGGGATCGTTGTCGGGAAATCCTCGAAGCCGAAGACATTCACCATCATCAACAAGGGCAAGTCCAACCTGACGGGCCTGAGGACCACCCTGACCGGCAGCAATACTTCGGAATTCAGGGTCAAGGGCTTCGACAAGGACCTTCTCAAGCCCGGTGCAAGCATGACCTTCACCGTGACCTTCACGCCCAAGTCCTATGGCAATCGGTCGGCCAATCTCCACATCTTCAGCAACGATGTTACTGAAACCAAGTTCGACATCTCGTTGATTGGCAGCGGCCTTGGCAGGCCCTTGCTAAGCGTCAGCCAGCCCATCGATACTCCATTGAAAAGCGGAGACTCCAAGAACTTCGGCATCGCATTTGTCGGAGCCGAGGGCACCACCAAGACCTTCACCGTTTCCAACAACGGCCAAGCGGTTCTCAAGAACCTGAAAGTCGGCAAAAAGGGGGATAACAAGGGTGACTTCGATGTCGGTCCGCTGGGCGTGATCGCCCTGGATCCGGGAGACTCCACCACCTTCAAGGTCACCTTCCGTCCGAAGGGGCGCGATCTCCGCACGGCGGTATTGGTGATCACGAGCAATGACTTCGTCACCGGTGACTTCGAGGTCAACGTGTTTGGAAAGGGATCGCCCGGAAAAGGAAGGGCTCTTGCATCAAGCTCGGCCTCCAGCATCGTGGATGCGGTCTTGGGCACCGCATCCGGCCCATCAGGCCTCCTGACGACGACCACCGGAGTGGAAGTCATCGATGGTCAGAAGTATCTTACGCTCACCGTGGGCAAACCTGCCGGCGGCAGCGTCGAGGTTTCATCCAACCTTCTCGATTGGTACAGCGGCAGCAAGTACACCACGATCCTGATCGACGACGCAACGACGCTCAAGGTGCGCGACAACACGCCGGTGACACCTGAGTCGAAGCGCTACATCCGGTTGAAATAACCAAGAGCCAATCTGAATTCATCTGAACGTCGCCGGAAGCAACTCCGGCGGCGTTTTGCGTTTCAGGTGTTGAACATTTCACGATTGCCGGCACCGGTCTCAATTCTTTGAAGTGCGCATGGACCGGATCGTCCACGCGTAAGAGACTTTCTGAGATTGGAGCGCGGATCTTCAGTCCGCCTCTCGGGGTGATTTTTTCGGGAGACATGGATCTCCTGGAACTTCGAATCCGACGATTCTCCATCGGGCAAATGTCAAACAGCCTCCAAGTTCGATTTTCGTCGTTCTCCTGGAGAGTCCGATACCTCCAAGGACTAGGGTTTCTTCCGCACCAAGGGTGCAAAACCTGCCAGCCCGAGGCAACGCCCTGACCTCTATACGGAAATCGTTCTTCGTCCCAACGGGACGGATCATTACAGCCCGGCATGAAATGCCGGGAGTGGATTCCAAACTGGAATTCCGCGTCCTGAAGGGACGCTTCATGCGGTCAGCGCGACGAATCAAAATCACATTCATACCGGAGGATCAAGGCAGCCCCCTGCATGAAACGTCCCTACAGGACGGGACTCGATTGGCGCACCAACCACCTGGCACGCCGTGCCAGGCTTTGATGAAAGGTCCCGCTGGGACCAAGAACTCTTCGGCGAGCCTGGAATAGGTATAGACCATTTGCCAAAATGCCTTTCGGTGATTCTTCATGGACAGGTGACGCGTACCCGAAACAAGGAGCGGCGGACTCCGATCCGCCATAGCCCATGAAATGACGATGGGACGAGGTAAACCGCTTTGAATCGGCAAACCATGGACCACGCCGAATCGGAGTTCGCCGCTCCTTGGGACATCTTGTTTCGGCAATTTGTTTTGGCAAACGGTCTAAAGATCAGGGCAACGCCTTGGGAGGGTGCGTTTATTCAATCCAGAGCCCTGAAGGGGCGATACAATCGATGACCTGGTGCGTTGTTTCGCCCCTTCAGGGCTCACCGATCTTTTGTCATCTGGGGAAACCAGGGCGTTGCCCTGGGCTGGCTTGTTTCAGGCCGTTGGCCTGCAAGTTCCACAATTGGCCACAATATCGGGTCCTTGAATGCATGGGATGAAACCAGCACTCCTTAGCCAGCAAGATCACAAAACTTGATGCGCGGCAGTATGCCTCAAATCGGGCGATACTCGCGCAGCGACGAGCTGGAGCGCGGAATCTATTCCAATGCCCTTCCCTCCCGCCATCCTCAACTGAGGATGATGGAGTTGTCAGCCGGGAGCAGCGTGAGTTCTGACCAGGGGAACTTGAAATCAGCCGTTCCAGTGGAAGGGATCGGATTTGTTCGGGGCTGGATGGTTGGGATCGGTCCCAACGCGGAGAATAGGATCCATCCCAACGGAACGATCTATCCAAGCCTGGCACAAGGGCAGGGTGGGTGATTCATCAGGAATCCGTGTCCTGAAAGGACGCTTCATGCGGGGCGGACGGATTCATTCCACGCGAGCATGAAAGGTCCTTGCAGGACCCGAGAACGGAATTGAATCCCGGTCCTAGGATTTTATCCCGGGCTGGGATGAGCCGTCCTGTTGGGACGAATTCACGGGAACCGATCTGGCAATTCACTTTCGGATGAGCGCGGAAAAATACCGAACTTCCTCATCCGCTTTGCCTTCTCCCGTGTTCTGTCGTGTCCAGAGTCGCTCCCAGATCGGCACCCGGCACGTAAGGTTTCTGGTTTTCAAAAGAAAAAGGGCCGCTCCACGAGGTGGAGCGGCCCTGATTCTTGTTGATCTGTATTTGATTACTTGAGGCGGATGTAGCGCTTCGTGCCACCGGTGACCGGGGTGTTGTCACGGACCTTCAGAAGGGTCAAATTGTCCTGCAGGACCGTCGTGTGTTTTGAACCGCTGAACCAATTCACCAGATCGGAAGAAACCTCCACCTGATGCTTTGCGAGTTCCCAGTCCGCGGTCTTTTTCACCGTGAGCACCTGATACGTCAGGCCGTCGGAGTCTTTCTTCTCGGTCACCGTTGCTTGGATTTCGGAGCTTGAACCGGAATCCGCAGCGGCCAGGAACGGTGCAAGCGTCGATCTGGACTTTCTCGATTTCTTTACATTGGCACTGTTCTTACCCTTACCCGTGAAATTCAGGTGGATCACTCCTTCGTTGGCATCGTTGCTGGCAATCTGAAGCATGGCGGAACTGCTGGCTGTGGAAGTCGGGCGGAAGGTCACGCGGAGGTTGGTGCTTGCTCCGGGCTTCAACTTGTTGACCTTAAGCGGATCGAAACCGAAGGTCTTGGAGCCTGAAATCGAAACTGCGATATTTTTCAAGGTTGCCGTGCCGATATTCTTGATCACGAAGGTCTTGCTGTAGGTGAGGTCCTTGACCACCGAGCCGAAACCATTCGTCTCACCATCCACCACTTCCGGGGAGAACGGCTGTCTGACCGAGATCTCGGGGGAACCGATTCCATTGGCCGTCAGATTGATGCGGAAGGAAGCTTCGAGGTCCGGATCCGTGCTGTTGATGTTCAGAGCGGCATTTAGAGTTCCGACCACGCCTGGCGCGCAGGTCACATCGATGAAGGTGGACTCGCCGGTGGTCAAGTAGGTCAGGGTGGGGGCGGTATAGGTGTAGCTTGCCGCGCCATTGCCGGTGAGTGCGATGCCAGTGATCAAGAGATTTCCAAGTCCCGTGTTCTTGATCGTGAACCGTTTGGTTGAGGTGGCGTCCAATCTGACGTTTCCGTAATCCACGGTCGAAACGGAATCCTTGAGCGGGGTGTCCAACGGATACTCGACGGCAATGTCAGGCAATTGGGCGTCACCGGTGAGGTTGATATCAAAGGGATTTTCGTCCGGATCGTTGCTCGCGATGTGAAGCGCTGCGTTCCGGATGCCCACCAGTCTTGGTGCAAAGGTGACAGTGAAAGTGGTGGTGACGCCCGTGGGCAAGACGGTTGTGACAGGTTGTGAAAACTGGAAACTTGAAATATCCGCTCCGTCACCGGTGATGGAAAGGTTCGAAAGATCCGACCCTCCAAGGTTGGTGATCACGAAAGTCGTGGGGATACTTGAAAGCGCGCTGAGATCAATGCTGGAAATCCCGTCTTCAAGGACCGTTCCTGAGGGGTATTCCACCGAAATGTCGGGCGCGTTCAGCAGGTCACCATATTCGTAAGCCCCCATATCAAGATAAGGATTCAATATGGCAGGAAGAGGAATCAGAACGTTCTGTACCCGTGCAAAGCCGGCAATATCGGCAGGAGTCCGTTCGGTCACATTGCCATCGCCGTCGATGTCGAGGTTGTCCTTGATGAGGAAATTGCGATAGGGGATGAGCTGGCCTCGATTGGTAATCTTGCTGGTCGTTCCAATCGCCGAGCTGCCTGCCAGGAGGCGCAATCCATCGTCTGCGGTTCTCCAAATGTTGTCCGCACCGTCTGGATCCGCGACGTTTGAGAACAATGGGTCCCCGGTGATGAGCGTATCGAGCGCGTCACCCACGTAAACATCCGAACCTTGAAACCTGGTGATCGCGGCTGCGCCCTGAGCCACCACATTCTTGGCAAAGTCGGGCGGGACCGGGTAGTTTTCGTAGGTGTTTCTCAACAATCCTCCGTCAGTCACGCCGATCAAGTTGTCCTGATTGAAAAGTCCGGAGGTCGCTGCGGTGTTCCAGAAGATGTTGTTCGCGATTCTAACGATGCTCATGCAGCAGAGTGCCGCGCTATTGTTGGAGGCGACTCCGTTGTCCACGAAGGTGGAATCCGCGATCAGGAGGGAAGAGGTGTCAGGATTCGGACCGGCCACAATGGCTCCTCCGCGGATGCCACTGGTGTTCTTAACAAACACACAGTTCACCAGGTTTGAGGTGCCGGTTTCGACATAGATCGCTCCGCCTCCACCGTTACCGGTACCTCTGGCAGCATCGGAGACGGTGCCCGTGGTGCTGAAATTCGCGGAAAAAACAAGATTGGCAGCGTCGATCGCCCCACGGATTGCTCCGCCGTAGGCGATGTCTGCCGTTGAGGTATTTGCGGTGAAGGTGCAATTTTTCCCGATGACATCACCAAAAATCGCTCCACCCGAGGAAGTGGGGTTGACGGTAGGACTTCCGTTGGCGAACACGGTATTGTCGCTAAACGTGCAATTGGTCGCGGTAACGTCACCTGAAACGGCACCACCCCGTGCCGACGTGCGCCCGGTTACTTGGTTTGCGCTGAACGTGCAATTGGTCGCCGTCACGTTTCCGAAAATCGCACCGCCTTCACAAGCGCCAGGTCCGAGCGAATAGACAAGGGTGGTGTTTTGATCGAAGATACAATCGGTCGCCACGACTCTCCCGGTTTTGGAGGTGCCGCCGCTCTCAAGCATGATGGCACCACCAAACTCGACGGATTGGTTGCCTGTGAACGTGCATTGTTGCAGAGTCAGCACCTTGTCTTTCACCACGTAGCAACCTCCCCCTTGGTCATAAATTGGAATCCGTGGTCGGGTCCATGAGATTGCCCCGTTCGCGTTGCCGTTTTGAACCGTAACGCTGTCCAAAGTGGAGTCCGTGCTCACCGTCACAACGTGGAAAGTCGAGTAAATGAGCTGACCCGGCCAGATCTCTCCGGTCAGGATAGTCGGATTGGCCACCGCATCACGCTCACCCAAATTGGTCTCCGTCCCTGCAAAGCCGCCGTAGATCTTCTGGCCTCTCACGTCGAAGGAAATTTCGCGTGCGCCAAAAATGAGTTCCTGATCAGCGCCGGTGGTCTCGTCGGGATAGTAAGTCCCCGCAGCCAGCCAAATCTGGTCATTGATTCCGGAGTTCGCCAGGGCGTCTCGGAGGTATTTGTAGGAGCTTGCCCAGGACGATCCATTTCCGGAGGAAGCTTTGGCTCCATCAACGTAAACAACTTTCGCATTCACCGACCCGCAGCACAGCAAGACCGTCGCCAAAAGCGCCATTTTGCGAAGCGGGCTGGCATGGGCGGCTTTGCGAGGCCGAAGATTCTGAAAGCACACTTCTCGCGATGGGTTAAGGCTTAAATCTATCATGGGACGTGATTACCAGATTGGTCGATGCCCGCAACCAGAATCATCCCGAACGGGAAATTTCACGTTTTGATGTAGTTGAAATTCCCGACAACTTGAACAGAACTGGAACCTGACTCGTTTTTCCAGGGGTGGAATCGTTGCGCATTTTCGCCGGAAAATGCTGCCGCCATCGAGGAGGCCGTCCGCGAAACAGGCGGCTTGGAAAGTTCACCCGGGCGGGATTCCGCAGGGGGATCCACGGCCGGAAACATCAGGCCTGGATCATGCCCAATCGTTTGTCTAACCAATTCAGATTCGGGCGAGGTGCCAACACGATCCTTCCACCCGCATGAATCTTTCCGAAATCCTCCAAAAAACGCCGTTTGGCGAGAAGCGCCTGTTGCCATCCTCAGGTAAAGCTGGTAGGCGTTTTTCCAATGGGAGGAAGCATGCCGCAACTCGAGTTCCGCTGGACCTCATGGTTCCGCGTCCTGAAGACTCCGGAAGCGCCCAAAACCAAACCTTCAAGGGACGACGGCGGTCTGACCGCGTGGTGCTCGGAGGCCTCGAAATCGTTAGGTCTGAACGAGCTGGCCCGCAAGGTCCGCGTCACTTGGAATTCCCGGATGCAGACCACCGCCGGCCGCGCATGGTGGCCCGACCGGGCGATCGAGCTGAATCCCAAGCTCAGGGACTGCGAACCCGAGGAACTCTGGCGCACCTTGAAGCATGAACTCGCTCACCTCGTGGCCTACGAGCGTTGCGGGCGGCGGCGCATTGATCCGCATGGCCCCGAGTGGCAGACCGCCTGCGCGGATCTCGGCATCGCCGGGGAGCAACCCTACCACACGCTCCCTTTCAAGCGCCGGAGGATGAAGCGCAACCACGCCTACATCTGCTCGAATTGTTTCGCGGTGATCCACCGGGTGAAGCCGATCAAGCGGGCGGTCGCCTGCTACGATTGCTGTCGCAAGTTCAACCATGGCGCCTACCACGACCGGTTCCGCCTGATCAAAAACAATCCGTAGTGGTCCGGCGGATCCAAAGACCCGGACTGCGATCTTGGACGATCACCAGAGGGAAGAGGCATCTTTTCGCAACCTATCAGAGGAAAATCCTGCCGGAGGATGAGTAAAGGCGTGAGACGTTGCGGCGAGACGCCACAACCACGTTCAGTCCCGGTCCGCCACGAACAGCGTGTGCGTGAACCGTTTCGCCTTCGGGTATGCCTTCGCGCTGATGCACTCGACATGTTTGAACATTCCTTGCAGTGACTTGGCGAATGATTTGTCCGGATGCGCGGACCAGAAAATCACCCGGCCTTCCGGCTCCAGCGAATTCTTGATCCGCACGATCCCCGGCTTCGCATAGATCCGCTCGTTGATGTTCTGGACGAAGGGATCCGGGCCATTGTCCACGTCCAGCAGGATCGCGTGGTAGCGGTTGCGCCCGTCGATCAGGTCGTAAACATCGCCGACATGGATGTTCACCCTTGGGTCATCAAGCAACTTGCCATTGACCTCATGAAGAAACTCACGATTCCAGGCGACGACCTCCGGCAGCAGCTCCGCGACATCGACCACGGCATCCGGCCCGGTCAGTTCGAGCACCCGCTTGAGGGTGAATCCGAACCCGAGCCCGCCGATCAGCACCCGCGGTTTGGCTGGCAAACGGGCACAGGACAGTTCGGCCATCTGCTCTTCGGAGGACGAGGCCGTGGTGCTCATCAGTTGCAGACCGGCGACCTTGAGGAAATGATGCCCGTCATGCTCGTGGAGCGTGAGCTTGGCTCCGTCCGGCGTGGAACAGGTCGCGAGGGTACGGGTGATTTTCATGGAATGGATTTCCGGATCGTCCGGGTGACGGCTCGTGATCCGACGATTCAATCACGAACGGGAAGACCTTTGCCAAACCATTTCAAGTGATTCAATTCGAATGATTTTCGCTGATGAATCATGAGACTTGCGCGGGTGGCGGCGAGACGCCAAACTTCGCAACTAATTATGAGCGAACGACGCGTCGTCATCACCGGCATCGGCTGTATCACCCCACTTGGCAATGACTTGAGCTCCACTTGGAGCGGACTCAAGGAGGGGCGCAGCGGCATCGGAACCATCACCCAAATCGACGTCGAGCCCTTCGATTGCAAGATCGCGGGCGAGGTGAAGGATTTCAATGCCGACGCCTATTTCGGCGTCCCCAAGGATGCCCGTCGTGCGGACCGCTACGTCCAGCTCGCCGTGGCGGCCTCGAAGATGGCGATGGAGGATTGCGGCGTCGATGTTTCGAAAATCGATCCCCGCCGCGTTCGGCGTGATGGTCGGCAGCGGCATCGGCGGCTTGTCCACGCTGGAGCGCGAGCACAGCACCTACATGACCAAGGGACCGAAGCGGGTCTCGCCGTTCACGATCCCGATGATGATTTCCAACATCGCCAGCGGCATCATTTCCATGGAGTTCGGACTTCTCGGGCCAAACATGGTCATCGTCACCGCCTGCGCGACCTCCAACCACAACATCGGGGAAGCCTGGCGCATCATCAAGTTCGGCGATGCCGACGCCTTCCTTTGCGGCGGTGCCGAGGCGACCATCCTGCCGATGGGTCTTTCCGGATTCGCCAACATGAAGGCGCTCAGCACCCGCAACGACGAGCCGGAACGCGCGTCGCGCCCCTTCGACAGGGATCGCGACGGCTTCGTCATGGGCGAAGGTGCCGGCGTGGTCGTGATCGAGGAGCTGGAGCATGCCCGCAAGCGCGGTGCGAAAATTTATGCCGAACTGATCGGCTACGGCGTCAGTGCGGATGCCTATCACCTCAGCGCCCCGTCTCCGGATGGAAGTGGTCCGGCCTACGCCATCCAGATGGCGCTCAAGCACGGCAAGAAGAATCCCGAGGACGTCCAGTATCTCAATGCCCACGCCACCTCCACCGGCCTCGGCGATGTCGCGGAGACCAAGGCCATCAAGCTGGCCTTCGGCGACTACGCGAAGAACGGCCTGATGGTCAGCTCCACCAAGTCGATGACCGGTCACATGCTCGGCGCGGCGGGCGGCGTGGAACTCATCGCGAGTGTCATGGCCATCAACGACGGAGTCGATTCCGCCGACCATCAACGTGGACAACCAGGATCCCGAGTGCGATCTGGACGTCGTGCCGAATGTCGCCCGCGAGGTGGACGTCAAGGTCGCCGTCAGCAACAGCTTCGGCTTCGGCGGTCACAACGCGTCCGTGCTGGTCAGCAAGTTCGAGTGACGCTTCCCATGGAACATCCGCTTTACCGTCACGCCGGCGAGATCGCGTTCGGCGATACCGACGCGAGCGGCTGGATGCATTTCCCCAACATCTTCCGCTACGTCGAGGAAGCCGAGCATGCCTTTCTCCGGTCGCGGGGGATTATGGTCTTTGATCGCGCGGCAGGTGGCTGGCCGCGGGTGAAGGTGTCCTGTGACTACAAGCGCCCGTTTCTAACTGGAGACCCGTTCGCTGAGCCGGGGCCAGGCTCCCTCTCCCTGCGGCAGCGGGCGGCAGCGCGGAGAGGGCACGAGCGAGCGTCCAGGCGCGGGGGCGTACCGCGCAGATCAGTGCGGCGGCGGCGGTCCATCGCCGGGCCGCTCACGCTTGAACTCCAGGAAGCGGGCGCGCTGGCTCTCGGTGAGCACGGGCATCAGCTCCGCGTCCATGGCGTCGCGCAGCGCCTTCACCCGCGGGCGCGACTCCTCGAAGACCTGCTCGAGGCGGGGCCGGTAGGTCTGGAACACCGCCTCCACCTGCTGGCGCTGCTCCGGGCTCAGGGCGAGCTCCTCGAACGGCGGCGGGAGGTGCTTGCCACCGGTGTGGTGCGGAGGCCCACGATGCCCGAACGAGACGACCAGCCCCGCCCCGGTGCCCGCGCCGGCAAGGAAGGTGGCCACCAGCAGCCCGATGGCCCTGCAGGTGCGGCGGTCAGTAGCCATCAGTCGACTCCAGCAGCGCGGTCAGATCGCCGTTGTGCGCGTACTGCACCAGCGCCAGCGCGGCGTCGTCTGTCTCGGTGGTGGGCGTGACGAAGAGCGAAGGCACCCAGGACAGCACCGCCACCGCCGCGAGCGCGAACACGCCCGCGCGCAGGCGGGTGAGTGAGCCCCAGATCGTCTCGGGGGGGTGGAGCGCCCGCTGCACCAGGGCCTCCCAGCGCCGCGCGTCGCGGGTGGGGTCGAGCGGGGAAAGGTCGATGCGGTCGTCATCCATCGGTGGCCTCCATTGCCTGCAGTTTCGCGCGAAGCTCACGGCGCGCCCCAGAGAGGATCTGCCGCGAGCTGACCTCGGAGACGCCGAGCGCGGTGGCGATTTCCGGGTGAGTCCACGACTCGAGATCATGCAGCAGCACGATCTCTCGTTGCCGTGGCGTGAGCACCTCGAGCGCGGCCAGCAGTTGCACCCGCAGCCCCAGCCGCTCCGCGTCGGCCGGCGCGCCTTCTTCACCGACGGCGCTGTCCGCGAAGCGCTGCCGCACCTTCGTCGAGGCCAGCGCGTTGAGCGCCCGGTTGCGCACGTTCGAGAGCAACCAGCCGGCGAAGCGCGCGGGCTCGCGGCACGTCCCCAGTTGTTGCATCGCCATGGCCATCGCCTCCTGCGCTACGTCTTCTGCTTCGACCGGCACCCGTACCACCGACAACGCCACCAGGTACGCGGGTCTCAAGAACCGCCGCACCAACGCCTCGACCGCCTGCCGGTCGCCCGCCTGGGCACGTTGAACCAGCGCCGCCGGGTCGTGCTCAGTCATCGCGTGCACCAGGAAGACAGGTCATCGCCCGCCGGTGTGAGCCACTGCGTGAAACTGTGCAACTCCCAAGAAGATCAGGCGGCTGTGAGCTCGCTCCGGAGCCGGGTGATGGCCTCCACCAGCGCGTCGTCCGGGAGGAGGAACTCGAGGCCCATGGCCGCGCGCCTCTGCCCAGGCCACCCGGACGATGACGTCGAACGCCTTTCGCTCCCCACTTGTCCGTAGGCTGGCGAGGTTCGAGCGCATCACGGCCCAGTTCTGTGCATCGGCGGTGATGTCCAGCCGCTGCACCTTCGTCTCGTCGAAGACCTTCGCCAGGTTGGTGGTGATGGCCGCTGCGCTGAGCTTTCCGTGCGTGGGGGCCGTCCAGTCCGGGGTGGTGATGGCCGGGGCTCCAGGAAGAGCGCCCGAAAGAGGCGCGCTGGTCCTGGGAGCAAGACGCCGTCCAAAGCGATCAACCCCGCGGGGAGTTGTTCCTCATTCCCGCGAACCGCTGCCGCATGTGCGAGATCCGCACGGGAGTGCGGAATCCGCACTCGGCGCTGAGGTCGGTGGTTCGCTCGTCCTCGCGAAGGGCCTGGGCGGAGCGCTGGCGTGAGATTTGCGTTGCCCTGGGCCGCCTCGCTCTCGAGCGCTCAAGAGCCTCAAACGCAGCCCGCACCATCGCAACACGGGAGTCCATCAAATGAAGAAGCAGGTCGTCACCATCCTCTTGGCGTTTGGAACCTCACTGGGGTGTATCGGGCCCGAAGTGAGCGATGGCGGAAGCGAAACTGACGGTGGCCTGGCCGCCGACGATGGTGGCATCACGGTCGACGGCGGCAGCACCGACGATGGTGGCAGCACGGGCGAGGGCGCCACCACGAACGACTTCACCAGGCTCTACGCCAAGATGTACAACGTCGTGTCGATCGACACCTCGGGCGCAACGAGCGTCGTCATCAAGACGACCGACACCCCGGATCACAAGAGCCCGTTCTTCCCCGTAGGGAGCGCCAACTACGAGGCGTACAACGGCGACAACCCGAGCTTCAGCACCACCATCAACCTGATGGGCACGCTCAGCGACCCGGATCTCCTCTCGCAGAACCTGACGTTCAACCTGCCCCGCCACCCCGTCGTGGCGACCAACCACAGCGCGACGATGGGCGGCCCGATTGGCATCGCGAGGAACGGGGTGGTGTATTTCAATCAATACAATGGACGCGGGGCTGCGTTGGATGAGTTGGAGATAGACAACGCAGACCAGTATCTCGGGCACCCGACGCCGAGCATGGCGGGCGCCCAGTATCACTACCACTACGAGCCGAAGTTCCTGACGAGCACCTATGGCAACTCGTCTTTCATGGGCTTCTTGCTCGACGGGTTTCCCGTCTACGGGCCCTATGAGGCCGGCGTGAAGATCACCCAGTCAGACCTCGATGCCTACAACGGGCACATCAGCTCGACCGAGGACTACCCGAACGACAGGATCTATCACTACCACGTCATCTCGGCGGCCTCGAGCCGGGCCGTCGACCTGACCACGGCCGCCCCCTACATCAACGGCGGCGCGTACTACGGGGTCAAAGGAACCGTAAACTAGTGAGCCGCGCCGGGTGTCTGCTGCTCCTGGTGCTCGCGGGATGCAGTCAGGCGCCAGAGGTCTTCATGTCGAAGACCGACCCAGCCTTGCGCAACGAGAATGGGGTCTGGTTCTACGGCCCCCAGAAGGCCAGTGGCTTCATTCTCGAGCAGCGGGGCGACGCCCTCATCTCGAAGTTGCCCGTCGTCGACGGGAGAGAACACGGCCTCGCGTACGGGTGGTTCGAGAGCGGCGAGAAGCGATACGAGCGACGCTTCAAGGCCGGCAACCGGCATGGCGAGCACCGCGTGTGGTACCGAAACGGGCGCCTGGCGGGCGTGAGCGTCTTCGTCGACGACAAGCTCGAAGGCGAGCAGCGGAGCTACTTCGAGAGTGGCGCTCTCTGGAAGACGTCGAAATACCTCCATGGCTCCGAAGAGGGCGTTCAGAAGTCGTGGAACGAGAGCGGCAGGGTGGTCAACAACTTCACGGTAAGAGATGGGAGGCTGTATGGGGTTGTCGGGCGCTACGACTGCATGTCCGTCATGTCTGACGCTGGCGGTGGCCCTGTTGATGCTGGTCAGCTCGTCGTGCACTCAGAATAGCCAGGCGACGCCTGCGGTGCGCGAGGAGACCCTGCCTTTCTACGACACGGCTGACTTCGACGCCGAGTGGATCCCCCCGGGCGATGCTCGCCTCGAGACCGTTCACGTCATCGAGGACTTCGCGCTGCAAAATCAGCTCGGCGAGACGGTGACCAATCAGGGGTTGCGCGGCTCGGTCTACGTGGCGAACTTCTTCTTCGCCAGCTGCACGTCCATCTGTCCCAAGATGGCGAACAACTTCAGGAAGCTGCAGCAGCAGTTGGTGGCCACCCGGCAGGTGAAGTTGGTCTCGTTTTCAGTGATGCCGTGGGTCGACACAGTCGAGAAGCTGGGCGACTACGCGAAGGTGAATGCGGTGGACCCGGCGAAGTGGCTCCTGCTGACTGGTGACAAGGAAAAGATCTACCACCTCGCGAGGGCTTCCTTCTTCGCTGAGAAGAGCCTTGGGCTCACGAAGACCTCGAACGAGTTTCTGCATACAGAGTCGATGTTGCTCATCGACAAGCAGGGCCGGATTCGCGGGATCTACAATGCGACCCAGAAGCCCGATGTCGAGCGGGTGATGCACGACATCGGGGTGTTGCTGAAGGAATGAAGGCCGGCCCCCCGCGCTGGAGTCAGCTCGCGGTCGCCTGGTCGACCATCTGCGACAGGCTGTCGAAGAGCGCGTGGCCCTTCGACTCCTGGGCGTCGTTCATCGACCGGGCGTAGACGCCCACGGCGCGAGACTGCTGCTGGCTGGCTTCGTACGCCAGCCGCTCCTGCTCGCTGACAGTGCCGTCCTGGTTCGTGTCTGCGGGGTCGGTCTCTTTGGGAGACGCGCTCGCACCGGCGCCTGCGCCCGCTGGGGGCGGCGGCGGGCGGCCCCCGCTGGCTCCGTGCTCGGGGGGCTTGAGACCGCTCGCGTCGCCCGTCTGGCTGGCGGTGGTGAGCTTGCTCGCCAAGTCACTGAGGCGTTCCTGCTCGCGCGGGTCGGTCGAGACATCGGCCGCTTCCTGGACCTTCTTGGCCATCGCGGCGGTGGTCTGCTTGAAGCTCGCAGGGTCGCTGCTGGCCAGCGCCTCGAGCTTCTTGAACAGCTGGGCGGGCCCTGAGGCCGAGCGCTGGTCCCTCGGGGCGTCGAGATCGACGTCGCTGGTGGAAGTGCTGACACTTCTCAGCGCGGCCAAACTCGAGGTCGTGCTGGTGCTGCTGATGCTACTGAGCTGCATGGGGTACTCCTGACAGGGTGAAGCTGCACGTCAGCTCCGCCGCTCCACAGCGCCGTGTCGTGATCATGCTTCGTCACGCTCACCAAAGCTCTTCAGTGGGTCCCCACCGCCCCAGATTCGGGCGCTGTGGAGGTGCTCTCCTCACGGGGCGGCGGGTCCCCGCAGATGGACAGCCCAGGGCAGCGAACCGTGAGCGGTGCGCTTCGATGCGAGCGCCCACGCGCACGGGTCCATGCGGACCTCCGAACGGGCGCCGACACGGGGATCAAGGGTTGGGGACCCGGCGCCCACGTCAGGCGTCTTTGGA
>CAWENZ010000008.1:0-13813 GCA_963810445.1 uncultured Verrucomicrobiae bacterium
CGAACAGTTATTCGGCGACGTGTCGTGTTGTAACGCGACGAGTCGCTTTGTCATTTGGTTTTTTCGTGGTGATAGGGGTAGGTTGCACGGTTCCACGTGACCTAGCAATTGGAAAATCGCAGGTCGGGGCGGGTTCGAAACGGCGGTTTCATGTCACACGGAGGTTTGACGGCGGAGGCTCGTGGCAAGTGGCTGATCCGACGACAGGAGGTCGGCAGGCGGGTCCGCGGTCTGAAGGTTACCGTGCGGTGGGAGCGGGCTTGGGTCGGGTCTGGGCGGATGAATGCCGCAGCCACGGTTTTATGGATCAAGCGGACTCCGGACGGAAAGGCCGGGTTGGTTGAGGACGTGGGTGTAGATCCGGGTGGTGGTGATGTGGGTGTGACCTAGCAGCTCCTGGATGGTGCGGAGGTCGTGGTGGTTGGCGAGGAGATGGGTGGCGAAACAGTGTCGCAAGGTGTGGGGCGTGGCGGGCTTGGTGATGCCGGAGGCGTGGACGGCTTCCTTCATGGCCCGCTGGATGAGGTGCTCGCCCGCAGGGTGGCGGCGGCGGATTGATGGGCACGGGCCTTGGTCCAACTTTCCGCCCCGCGGACGGAATAGGGTCGGGCGGCGGGGAGGATGTTGAGATCTTCGAGGCGCGCGAGGTATTTCTGCCTTACCGGGCTTTCATCTGGTGGCGTGGGCATGGATCACTGCTTAACGTGTTCAAGAGAACATTTCAAGCGGAAGGTGGGGTGATGCGAGTGTTCCGTCAGATTCAAAGTGACGGGCCGCGTCCGTGAGCGTGGTTGCGGCGTCTCGCCGCAACGTTTCGCTTTCCCTGCCAGATTTTCGGCGTGAAGAGGCATCTTTGCACAGCCGTCAGAAGAACCATTCTTTCGAAGGTTGGGCGAGATCGGGTTTCGCTGCGGCGAGACGCCGCAACCACGATCAGAGCCCTAGCCAGCAGGATCAAATTCACACGATGCCAAGGCTACCTGGTTTTGGAACGTTTACCGCGAATTTCGCCAATGGAGGCGAATTGAGAGAAGTGATTTGAAACGCCAAGAAAGAAAAGGGCGCCAAGGAAGCAGGGGCGATGCATCAAAATCATGTGAAGATTTTCAGCCGCAAAAAGGCACAAAGATACGCAAAAAATGGATATGAATCCGTTCGCTAGTTTCAGATCTGATCAAAACCGGCGCAGGCGGTCGCTCGAAAAGCACCGTCGGGCATTGGGTCAGGTGATCGAATCTGAATTTTGCGCACGCTTTGCGCCTTTTTGCGGCTGAGGAGATTTAGATACGTCGGTCCTGGTCAAGGAGGATGTTGAAATGGAGAAATGGGGGGAAAGCGGCTGATGAGTGGGTCGCTCCGAACGGATTTTCTGAAATTCGCGGACATTGGCGTTGATTGGCGGTTCGTCCTTCAAAATGAGGTGGCTCTGATGTTGGTGAGGGATTGATTTTGGATTTTTGAATGGGGAGAGAAGATCAGAGGTCGGGCGCTCGCATCTTCTGGCTCTCAACCATTGACTCTCAACTCTCAACCTTCTTCAAAGCCTCCGGCGTCGCGTGACGATGGATGAAGTCGCGAGCCGCTACACTTGAGCCGGTGCGACGGTCATCCGGCGTCGTTGCACTATGCCGGGACGAGTTCCGTCTTCGCCTAGGGCTACGCCGGGACGAGTTCCGTCTTCGCTGCGCTACGCCGGGACGAGTGGATGATTTTGGATGTTCGATTTGAAAGAGGAAGAGGAGAGTGGGCGGGGAATTGATAGTTGGAGCGGATTGGGGGCGTTTATGGGGGATCGACGCGGGATTGTTCCAGATGGACCGGAGGAGGGTGATTGCCTGGATGGTGATGGCCGGGAGTGTGGTGCCCGGGTGGGCGGCACCGAGTGCGGGGGATCTGGAGTTTTTCGAGCGGGAAGTGCGGCCGGTGCTGGCGGAGCATTGTTACGAGTGTCACAGCGCGGAGGCGAAGAAGCTGAAGGGCGGCTTGTATCTGGACTCGCGTGCGGGGGTGATGGAGGGGGGCGACAGCGGTCCGGCGGTGGTGGCGGGGGATGCTGAGAAGAGCCGGCTCATTGAGTCGGTTCGCTACGGAAATGTGGACATGCAGATGCCGCCGAAGACCCGCCTGCCTGAGGCGTCGGTGGCGGCGCTGGAGAAGTGGGTGACAATGGGGGCCCCGTGGCCGGAGGAGGCGGGCGGGACGGTGAAGCGGAAAGGTTTTGATCTGGAAGGGCGACGGTCGGAGCACTGGTGTTGGCATGGACCGCAGGAGCGGGTCGTGCCGGAGGTGGCGCGGAAGGATTGGCCGCTTGGGGAGATCGACCGATTTGTCCTGGCGAAACTTGAGGAGGCGGGTTTGCCGCCGGCGGAAGACGCGGACCGGCGGACGTGGGTCCGGCGGGTGACATTTGATCTGACTGGCCTGCCGCCGACGCCGGACGAGGTGGCGAAGTTCCTGGCGGATTCCTCGCCGGGGGCGCATGCGGCGGTGGTGGATCGGCTGCTGGCGTCGCCGGAGTTTGGTGTGAAATGGGCGCGGCACTGGATGGACCTGATGCGCTACGCGGAGGGATATGGGCACGAGTTCGACTTTTCGATTCCAGATTCGTGGCGTTACCGGGACTATCTGGTGCGGGCTTTCAATGCGGATGTCCCTTACAATCAGTTTGTCACCGAACACATCGCGGGGGATCTGCTGGAGCAGCCGCGGATCGATCCGGCGACCGGGATGAATGAGTCGGTGGTGGCAACCGGGTCGTGGTGGTTCGGGGAGGCGACCCATGCGCCGACGGATGTGCGGGGGGACGAGGCGGGACGTATCGACAATCAGATCGATGTGTTTTCGAAGAGTTTTCTGGGGCTGACGGTGGCGTGCGCGCGGTGCCACGACCACAAGTTCGATGCGATCTCGACGAAGGATTACTATGCGCTTGCGGGGTATTTGCAGAGCAGTCGGCGGCAGTTGGCGATGCTGGATCCGGGCGGGAAGATCGTGGCGGGGGCGGCGGAGTTGAGGTCGCTCCAGGCGGAGGCTTCGAGGGGTTTGGGCAAACTGGACACGGGAAGCCCGGCGGAGTTCCGGCCGGAGATGATCGCGTCGTTCGACGAGGGGATGCCGGGGGGGTGGACGACGAGCGGCGAGGCGTTTCCGGCGAAGCCGACGGGATTTGACGCTGCGGAGGTGGTGTTGGGAGATCCCGAGAGAGCGGTGGCTCCGGGCGGGGTGATGCACAGTGGTTTGTATGGGCGGAAACTGCACGGGGTGCTGCGTTCGCCGACGTTCACGCTGGCGAAGCCGGAGATTCACGTGCGCCTGGCGGGAGCGGGGCCGGTGGAGGTGCGGGTGGTGATCGACGGGTATTTCATGCAGGAATTCAACGCGCTGCTGTTCAAGGGGACCTTCCTGAATGGCAAGCAGTTGGAGACGGGCGGAAAGTATGTGTGGAGGGCGATCGGCGGCGACCTGCGGAAGTATGTGGGGCGGACGATCTATCTGGAGTTCATCGACCACGGCGACGGGTATCTCGCGGTGGACGAGGTGTCGTATGACAAGGGACCGGAGCAAAAAGGCGGGTTGACGGCGGCGAGTGCCGCGGAGTTGGGTCTGGGGGAGGTATTTGCGAAAGCGGCGGCGATCGAAAGCGCGGTGCCTGCGCCGGCTTACACGCTGGGATTGACGGACGGCACGCCGGAGGACGAGCGGGTCCACATCCGGGGAGGACACGCGAATCTCGGAGACGTGGTGCCGCGGAGGTTTCTAACGGCCTTCGGTGGAAAGGGTGCGGCGGACGCCGACGTGACTAGCGGGCGGCTGGATTTGGCAAGGCAGGTGGTCTCGCCGGAGAATCCGCTGACGGTGCGGGTGTTTGTGAACCGCCTGTGGTATCATCTAACGGGCCGGGGGCTGGTGGCGACGGTGGATGATTTCGGGGTGATGGGGATGGCACCGAGCCACCCGGAGTTGCTGGACTGGATGGCGCGGGATTTTGTGAAGGGCGGGTGGTCAACGAAGCGGATGATACGCCAGATCGTCCTGTCGCGGACCTACCGGATGTCGTGCGAGGCTTCGGCCCCTGCGGATGCGATCGAGGAGAAGGACGCCGCGAACATCCTGTTGCACAAGTTCCGGGTGCGGCGCCTGGAGGCGGAATCGATCCGCGATGGGATCCTGGCGGTGTCGGGTCGGTTAGATCCGAAGCAGGGCGGGGAAAGCGTGCCGGTTTTCCTGACCTCGTTCATGGAAGGGCGGGGGAGGCCGGCCAGTGGTCCGCTGGATGGAAACGGCCGGCGAAGCATCTACACGGCGATCAAGCGAAATTTCCTGCCGCCCATGCAAATGGCCTTCGACATGCCGGTGCCGTTCTCGACGATGGGGCGGAGGTCGAATTCGAACGTGCCGGCCCAGTCCTTGACCCTGATGAATGATCCGTTCGTGATCGCGGAAGCGGGCCGCTGGGCGGAGCATTTGCTCAAGGCCGGGACGGTGGAGGCGCGGATCGTTCTGGCATTCGCCGAGGCATTTTCACGGTCACCGGAAACCGGGGAACTGGAGCAGTTGGCGACGTTTCTCAAGCGACAGCAGGAATTCTATCAATGTGGGCCGGATGACAAGCGGGTCTGGACCGACCTGTGCCACGTGCTGTTCAACAAGAAGGAATTCATCTACATTCGCTAAAACACCTCATGCATTGTCACCGATACACAGCTCCGCCGATCACGCGCCGCGAAATGTTGCAGCGCGGGGCGCATGGGTTCGGGGCGCTGGCACTCGCGAGTCTCCTGCGCGACCGGAGCTTCGGGGCGGGGCTGGATGGATCGTCGATGCCGCAAGCACCACATCACGTTGCGACCGCGAAGAACGTGATCTTTCTCTACATGGACGGTGGGCCGTCGCAGGTGGACACTTTCGACTACAAGCCGATGCTGGCGAAATACAGCGGCATGAACGCGGCGCAGGCGATGGGGAATCTGGAGCCGACGCAGTTTGACAACATCGGGAAGGTGATGAAATCGCCGTGGGATTTCCGCCAGTACGGCGAGTGCGGCCACTGGGTGAGCGACCTGTTTCCGCATGTGGCGAAGCAGATCGACAAGCTCGCGATGATCAAGTCGTGCACGTCGAAATTTTCGGAGCATACCTCGGCGAATTATTTCCTGCACACCGGTTCGGGGCTGCAGGGGAGGCCAAGCATGGGCGCGTGGGTCGGATACGGCCTGGGCAGCGTGAACCAGAACCTGCCGGGATTCGTGGTGCTGAACGGCGGACTGATTCCTCCGGGCGGATTGGATAATTTCAGCTCGAGCTTTCTGCCAGCGACCTTCCAGGGTTCGGTGTTCAAGGCGGCGGCCGAACCGGTGGCGAACATCCTGCCGCGGGAGGTGCGGCCGGAGATGCAGCGGAGCAAACTCGATGTCCTGCGGAGCCTGGACGAGCTGGCGAAGGGGGATTTCGGTGGGGAGGGCGCGGTGGACGCCGCGATCGCGAATTATGAAACGGCCTACCGGATGCAGACCGCGGTGCCGGACCTGATGGACATCTCGGGGGAGTCGGAGCTGACGAAAAAGCTCTACGGGCTGGATGATGAATGGGAGGGAACAAAAATGTTCGGACGCCAATGCCTGATCGCGCGGCGCCTCGTGGAACGCGGGGTGCGGTTCATCGAGTTGACATGCCCGGGCGGGGCCGGTGACCGGTGGGACCAGCATGGGAACCTGAAGGAGGGCCACGGCAAGAACTGCCGGTCGGTGGACCAGCCGATCGCGGCATTGCTGCAGGATCTCGAAGGGCGCGGCTTACTTGAGGATACGCTGGTGGTGTGGGCCGGGGAGTTCGGACGGACGCCCTTCGCGCAGGGTTCGGACGGGCGGGACCACAATCCGTTCGGATTCACGGTCTGGATGGCGGGAGGCGGGATCCGGGGCGGAGTGTCTTACGGAGAGACGGACGATTGGGGATACAAGGCCGTATCAGACCGGGTGGAAATTCATGACCTGCACGCGACGATGCTGCACATGTTAGGCATCGAGCACGAACGGAGCACGTTCCGGTTCGGGGGCAGGGACATGCGGTTGACCGATGTCCACGGGCATGTGATCCGCGAGATTCTTGCGTGAGGCGGTGGACTTGTGATTGAAATCCGGATGGTGGTGTTAGAAGGGTTCGCTTTTCGGGGTGCCGGACTTGATCCGGATTTCCTCATTTGAGAGGAATACCTTCTAACGGCTTTCCGTTGGTGGTCAGGACATGGATCTCATGGATCCCGCTCACCTTGGGGTTGAAATACTCCCAAACGACCTTCTTCTCCGCATTGATTTCAAAAATCCTGGCTTTGTCCGGCGCATTCTGCCCGTAGGAGCAGACCACCGTGTTGCCATTGGGAAGGCGCTGCCCTCCGCATGGATCGGAGAAGCGACCTCCCACGTCAGCATTGTCCACCACCCAGACCGGTTTGCCGGAAGCGTCAAATTCCGCGATCTTGTTACCGTGGGTCATGTTGACCAGCGTGCGGCCGTTGGGCAGGCGGATCGCGGTGAACGGCCAGTTTTGCGCCGGGGCAGCGCTCAACTCGGGTTGACGGGTGGAAATTTCAGCCACGACTTTGCCGTCCGGAGCATACTCCTTGACCTTGAACGCCAGCAAATGGGGCACCAGATAGTTTCCGTTAGGCAGCTTGCGCGCCATGCGGGTCTGCATGTGGGCATTGTCGGTCTCGGGTTGGAGCGGCACTTCGACCGCGATTTTTCCTTCTTTCGAGATTTCCAGCAATCTGGGCTTGGATCCACGCTCCACCGTCAAGGTGTTGCCATTGTCGAGACGCCACACCGTGCCTAGCTCCTTGTTCTCGGGAGCAAGGGTATAACTCCAGACCAGTTTGCCGTCGCGCTGGAATTCACGTCCTTCCTTGCCGGTGGAGTAGAGAATGTTTCCATTGGGCAACACGGTGCCGTCTCGGGAGGGCCCGGGTGTTTGCCAAACGATTTCGTTGTCCTCGCCGATGATGGCGGTTAGATGCCCGGTGATGAGGAACGAATGGCGGATTCCCGAATCACCGGTTTGGACGCCTTCGGGTGCCGCAGAAAGGTTTGAAACGAGCGAAAATAGGGCGGCCAAGGCTACCGGGAGACAAGGATGCGAGGGGAGTTGCATGGGTGTGATGTTGTTCCTCCCGGCCCATGCCGTCAATGGTCCCGAGAAGGCAATCAGTTTACAGATGCAGGCGGACCAAGGTCGCCTCCATCTGACTCCAGACTGGAAAAATTCAAATCGGTTCCCCGCTGAAGGAACGCAGATATCCGCTACGTAGGGCCTAATCTTGCACATTCGTCCCCCGCAACACCATTTTCCCACCATGAAGTCCCTGCTAACCGCCCTCGCCTTTCTCACCCTCGCCGTCGCCGGAAATGCCGACCCCCTCCGCGTCTTCATCCGCGCGGGCGAGAACAACCGCGGCCGCGAGGTCCACGCCCACCCGCGCTTCCTCGAGGAATGGAAGCCGCTCCTCGCCGAGCGTGGCATGACCGTCGACGGCGCGCTTGACTGGCCCACCGCCGCCCAGCTCAAGAACACCGATGTCATCGTCGCCTACGCTCAGGAAGGCGGCGACGCCACGCCTGAGCAACAAGCCCTCATCAACGACTTCATCAAGCGCGGCGGCGGCCTCGTCGTCCTCCACACCGCCTCCGTCTCCATGAAGGACCCTGTCTGGTGGCGCGACGTCATCGGCGGCGCTTGGACACCCGGCACCACCAAATGGAAGGAGGGCCCCATGGACCTCTACTACTCCGAAAACCAATACATCGAAGGCGGCCATCCGATCACCAAGGGCGCTTCGAATTTCCATCTCGACGACGAAATCTACTTCGACATGGACATGAAATCCGAAGCTCGCGTCCTGGCCTCCAGCTACACCCCCAAGGTCCGCGAAGGCCGCAAGGCCGCTTCTTCAGGAAACAAAGCCACCATCTACGACATCCAACCCCAGATGTGGATCTACGAATCCACCGCATCCGGATCCTCCACCCCCTATCGCGCCTTCGTCAGCATCCCCGGACACCAGTTCAAGAATTTCTCCCTCCCGCAATACCGTGCCGTCCTCATGCGCGGCATCGCATGGGCGGGAAAACGCGACAATCTCGACGAGTTCGTCAAACCCGAGGAACTCGACGCCCTCACCTACCCCCCCGGCGGCCCGCAACGCCCCGCCGACACCCTCGCCCACCTCGAGATCCACCCCGACTTCAAGCTCTCCCTCATCGCCGCCGAGCCCCTTATCAACAAACCCATGAACTTCGACTGGGCGCCCGATGGCTCGATGTGGGTCGCCGAAACTCCCGAATACCCGAACGGCCGCCGCGGCATGCGTCCCGACTACCGCGGCAAGGAATGGAAGGATCACGGCGGCATCGACCCCACCCCCGGAGACCAGGACCGCAAGGCACACGACAAGATCTCGCACCTCATCGATACCGACCACGACGGCGTCATGGACAAAAAGGAAATCTTCTACGAGGGCCTCGAACTCGTCACCGGCCTCGTCTTCTATCAGGACGGCGTCATCGTCACCCAGGCCCCCGACATCCTCTGGCTCCGCGATACCGACCACGACGGCAAGGCCGACAAGGTCGAGAAACTCTACACCGGCCTCGGCACCAACGACACCCACGCCGTCATCAACAACCCACGCTGGGGATGGGACGGCTGGATCTATTGCACCCACGGCTACAGCGGCGGCCGCGTCAAAAGCGGCGACGGCTCCAAGGACTTCGGCAACATCGGCTCCGGCGTCGTCCGCTTCAAACCCGACGGCTCCGCCTTCGAACAATACTCCTCAAAAGGCGGCAACACCTGGGGCCTCGAAATCACCGGCGACAACCGCGTCATGTGGACCCAGCCCACCAGCGGCAATCTCCTCATGCACACCGTCCTCCCCGAATACGCCCTCGCCAAAGGCAAAATTGGCAACACCTCCAGCTTCAACGTCGTCGAGCCTAGCGGAAAAACCTTCCCCGCCATGTCATGGGAACAGCTCGCCTACGTCCAGATCGACTGGGTCGGCTCCTTCACCGCCGCTGCCGGATGCGTCATCTACGACGGCGGCTCATGGCCCGCCGAATACAACGGCGACTACTTCACCACCGAACCCACCATCAACATCATCCACCACGCCCGCCTCACCCCGCAGGGCAGCAGCTACACCTTCCACAAACTCCCCGGCCGCGAGGAAACCGAATTCATCCGCAGCACCGACATGTGGTGGCGCCCCATCGAGGTCCGCGTCGGCCCTGACGGCGCGGTGTACATCTTCGACTTCTACAACCAGGCCGTCATCCACAACGACACCCGCGGCCCCGACCACAACAAGGTCAACGCCGCCGTCCGCCCCGACCGCGACCACTACTTCGGCCGCATCTGGCGTCTCGACCACAAGGATGCGAAGAAGATCGCCATTCCCGATCTATCAGTCGCGAGAATTCCCGACCTCGTCACCGCTCTCGCCCACCCGAACCGTTCCGTCCGCATGACCGCCAGCCGCCTTTTGATCGAGGCCGCTAAACAGCCCGGCGCGGAACTCGACGCCATCATTGATCCCATCATCAACCGCCTCCAAGAGTCATGGGCAACCAGCTCCTCCGACTACAAGATCGCCTCACTTTGGACCCTCGCCCGCCTCGATTCAGTCCACCGCGAACTCCTCGCCAAAGCCGCCACCGACAGCAACCCGGAGGTTCGTCGAAATGCCGCGCTCATTGCCGAAAACGCCGGCACCAGCGCCCTCGCTTCATTGGTCAACGACGCAATCCAAACCCACAGGTGCGCCTCGCCGCACTCCGCGCGCTCGCAACCGCCGAGGCGAACCCTGAAAACGCGAAAATCCTCGTCATCTCATGGCCCAAACTCGACGACGACTTCCAACGAAGCGCTGCCGTCGCCGCCTCCTCGCTCATCCCGGCTGCCGTCATCTCAGCTGCCCTTGATAGCCCGGACGCTCCTGCCCTTGCCCCGCTCGTCTCCGCCCTCACCCAGGATCTAACCGACCCCATCGAAGCCGGAAAACTCCTCGTCGCCATCTCCCTTAAACCCGCCTCCGCCGACGCGCTAAAATCCACCATTCTCGAATCCCTCACCAAAACCGTCAAAGGCACCCCACCGATGTCGTCCGATCTAACGGAAGCCCTCGCCAAGCTTCTCGATAGCAGTGCCAGCGCCAGTGTTCTCCCGCTCGCCGCGAAATGGGACACCGCCGGCACTCTCAAGGGTGCCACGGAGAAACTCGTCACCCAACTCTTCACCCGCCTCAACTCCGGCTCTGACAACGACCGCCTAGCCGCCGCCCAAAGCCTCCTCGGCCTCCGCAGCGTCAACGACAAGGCTCTCCCCGCCGTTGCCGCACTCCTGAGCGATCCCAAACTCGCCACCTCGACCAAGTCAGCCCTCGTCACCGCCCTCGGCGAAACCGGCGATTCCTCCATTGGCAAATTCCTAACAGTCGCCTATCCCTCGCTCGACGCCGCCTCACAGGCCTCCGCCTTCGATACCCTTCTCAAGCGCCCTGAGTGGACCAACGCCCTGCTCGACGCCGTCGAAACAAAAACGATCACCCTCACCAATCTCGGCCCCGCCAGCATCGCGCGCCTTCGCACCCACCCGAACGCGAAGATCGCCAAACGCGCCGCCTCGATGCTCGATGAACTCAACCCCATGGCCAAAGCCAAAAAGGAGGCCATCGCCAAGCTCACCCCGCTCGTTTCACAACCCGGCAATCCCGACAACGGCAAGGCGATCTTCACCGCCACCTGCGCGGTCTGCCACAAGTTCGACAACATCGGTGCCGACATCGGACCCGGCCTAACAGGCATGGGTTCCCACGGCATCGGTGAGCTCCTTGCCGCCATTGTCGATCCCAACGCCGAAGTGGATCCTTCCTTCGTCCAATGGAACATCGAAACCAAGGACGGCCAGTCCTACGCCGGCATCATCTCCGCTGAGAACCCCGCCACCATCACCATGAAAAGCCTCGCCGGCGTCCAGCAGATCAAGACCGCCGACATCAAGTCCCGCGTCAACACCGGTCGTTCGCTCATGCCTGAAGGCTTCGAAGGGCTCGGCGGTGACCCTCTCCGCGACATCATCGCCTATATGCAGAACGTTGACGGCGGAAAATACCGCACCCTCGACCTCCGGGACGCCTTCACCACCACCACCGCACGCGGCATCTATCAGTCCCAGGAGGCCACTGACCAAACCCTCCACTTTGCCAAAACCGGAACCGTCAATATTTCCGGCGTTCCTTTTAACGTCGTCTCGCCCGGAAAATCCGCCAACGGCAGGAACGTCATCGTCCTCAAGGGTGGTCCAGCTAACAGTTACTCCGGATCTCTCCCGAACAAGGTTGAGATCAGCGTCGGCGGCTTCAAGGCCAACCGCCTCCACTTCCTTGGCGGCGTCACCGGATGGGGCTTCCAGCCCGGCCGCGAAACCAGTGACCTCGTCCGCGTCACCATCCACTCCACCCAAGGCCAGCGCGAGGCACTCCTCTTCAAGAATGGCGTCGAGTTCTCCGACTACTACAACCGCTACGATGTCCCCGGCTCGAAATTCGCGGAAGGCATTGTCCGCGACCATCAGATCCGCTGGTTCTCCAAACAGCTCGCCCAAACCCAGGAAATCGACCACATCACCATCGAATCCCTCGACAGCGGTGCCGCTCCCACCTTTGTCGCCATCACCGCCGAACTCGCCGACCCCGGCGCGCCCCTCCAAAGCGGATCCGCACCCGCCAAGGATGATTCCGGCGCTTCTAACAATTCGGATCCCGGCTTCAAGCCCCAGTTTTCCGATGCCGTTCCACCGCCACCCGCCACCCGTCCCGCCAAAGGGCCGCGCGTCCTCCTCGTCGGTGGCGGCAGCTCGCACGACTTCGTCAAATTCTTCGGCGAGGCCGACAAGGCCATCCTCGCGGATACCGCCGGCTGGGTTGATTTCACCCAGAACCTCAACGGCATCGCCCCCATCCTCGACCGCATCGACGTCCTCGTCCTCAGCGCCAACCAGCCTATCAACACCATCACCCGCAAGGCGCTCATCGAGTTCGCCAACTCCGGCAAAGGCATCATCCCCTTCCACCCGGGCACCTGGTATGCATGGAACAATTTCCCCGAGTGGAATCAACAAATCGTAGGCGGCGGCACTCGCGGTCACGACAAGCTCGGTGCTTTTCCCGTCGAAATCACCAACCCGAACCACCCCGTCACCAAAGGCGTCCCCGCCACCTTCGAGATCACCGACGAACTCTACAATTACACTCCTGACCCCGCCGCTACCCCGATAGAAATCCTTGCCACCGCCACCAGTCCCAAGACCGGCAAAGTCTTCCCGCAGGTCTTCGTCGTCAAGCATCCGAAATCGCGCATTGTCGCCATCACTCTCGGCCACGATGCCCGCGCCCATGACCTCCCCGCCTTCCGGACCCTGCTCAAGAACGCCGTCATCTGGACAGCCTCCAAATAGCAATCATCCCGCCCGCGAATGTTGGCGAAGGCGGTGAAATCTCCAGATCCCGGCTTCTGGGGCGCCACCCTGCCGGAAGGGAAGCCAACTTGATCGAGCTTCTCTAACATTCGCTGGAAGCTTCCTCTGCGGCAGAAATTCCGGATCTCCGGAGAAAAATGGCAGGGACCGTTCTCCGCAACGGTCCGGCGAATGGGAGGCGAATGAATCCGCCCATGGAAAGCTCGTGAATCGGTCCATGGTCGAACATTCACTTTCCATTCGCAGGACCGCCCGGAGGGCTATCCCTGGTGCGAGTGCACATACATGAAATCAACCAGTGAAAGTCTGAGTCATCCCGAGACGAGCAACGGGAGAGCAGCCGAAGGCAACTGCGTCGTCGCGAGGCGGGGTGGAGAGCAGCCGAAGGCGGACCTGCGGTCCCAAATACCAGTGAACCCGATTCGGTTTACAACAGCGGCGAGCCTTCTAGGGTATGGCGAAGCCTGTCGCATGAGCGGCAACCGTTTCCCCTTACATCCCTCGTCCACGAGGGAGAAACGGGCTGTTGTGGATGGTTGGGGTGAGAACGCAGGGAAGGTATCATGTGGACGCATTGAGAGCTGTCCGGGCAGGAATCCGCGCGAGCGGAACCGGGCAGAAGTCAGAGCCGCAATAAGAGCGATGAAGCGGGGTAATGCCCGTGGAGCAAAGGTCGGCAGGAAGGTGGAACGGTCGAGACCATGAAACACGAAGGAGATTCATCCGTGTCAAGTTCCCGCAAGGGATAAGCAGGCGGAAGAGGACTTGTGGCAGCGCCACAAAGCCGAACGTGGAGTGTGGTCGGAACCGATGCTGGTGGCCCTGTTCACCCCGCAGTTGGGTGAGATCGATCAATGGTTGCGGATGTGCGCTCCATCCTGCGAAAGCGGCGGGGCGGCAGGGGCCGTGGCCGTGGGCAGGATCACCATGGTCGGCCGGACCGCTACTCTACCGGGCTTGGGCTCTTTTGCCTGCTGGACGCCAAAGTCACGGAAACCATCAGTCTCCGACAAGGAGCAAACCACTGACTGGAGAGCCGTGTGCGGGAGATCCGCACGCACGGTTCGGAGGGGGGAGCGGCGCAAACCAATGCGTCGTTCCTACCTCTATCCTTTGGATATTTCCCTTACAGGCTCTTCAGGTAGGCCGCGATGTCGGCGATCTTCTGGGCGTCCAGGCCAAGCTGGGCCGGAGTGAACATCAGTGATTTCTCCATCGGCTTCATGTTGGCGATCCGTGACTTCGCGATGGTCTGGGTCTGGCGCGCCTTCGGACGCAACTGGGA
>CAWENZ010000009.1:0-12254 GCA_963810445.1 uncultured Verrucomicrobiae bacterium
CACTTGGCGCGTCCTGGCCGGGACCTTGGTCACGGTCGCTGTCGCGCTTTGTTTCCGCACGGGATCAAGGGGCGTTTCGAATCCGGATCAGGGCTGAGGGCGTGAACCGCAAGGGTTTATCCTCATTTCGGCGGATAATTCCGCCGTGCGAAACGCCCGACCCAATTATAACGGAATTGTCACATTGCGAGTGGTTGGTTTTCAGAAGAATACGGGAATCTCATTCGTGACGACTTCGTTGATGCTTCGGGAAACTTAGGCAAATCCCAACACAAGTTTTTAAAAAAATGAATCGTGGAACCCTTGTGGAATACGGCCCTCCACGATCAAATGTTAGAGAGGCGTAAAAAACTTTTCCACGGACCAATTTGGCGGTTCATGTTTTCCACCTCGCCGCACGGTGCCACTCGGGGGAGTGCACTGCTGACAGCGGGAAAATATTTTTCAAAAAGACGAATCAAAAATGGAACCGGAGGAAATGGAGGAGCGGGATGCGGTGGATCAGGATCAGGAGAATTCTACGGAGATTGGAAGCTGGGAGGCGGTAACGGCCTCGCTCCAGGCCATGGTCAGCCGCGACGCCTTCCAACGATGGTTTGGTTCTGCTAGGTGGCTGGGAGTCGAGGACGACGTTGCCTCGATCTCGGTGCCGGGTGAGATCCATCAGGTCTGGATCGAGACCAACTATCTGCCCGAACTGACGATGGCGGTGACCGGGATCTTTGATGAGGTCCGCGAGGTGCAGGGTGGTGGTGAGCACGGAAGAATCCGCTTCTAACGAAATCCTGAACGGCGCTCCTGCCTATCCCGCAAGCCCGGCACGTCCCACCAAGGCGGCGGCCCTCGAGGGGGAGGCGCTCGACCGCCGCATCAAGATCGCGGGTCTCAATCCCGCCCACACGTTCGGCAGTTTCGTCGTCGGTGCCAACAGCCAGTTCGCCCACGCGGCCTGTGAATCGGTGGCGACGAAAACCGGCATCGGCTACAACCCGCTCTTCATCTACGGTGGTCCCGGACTCGGCAAGACCCACCTGATGCAGGCGATCGGTCACGAGATCCTCCGTCGCCAGCCCGGCTCGCGGGTCATCTATCTGACGTGCGAGAAATTCACCAACGAGTTCATCGACGCGATCCGCAAAGGCGACATCGAGAAGTTCCGCCGTCGTTACCGCAGCTCGGATGTCCTGCTCATCGACGACGTCCAGTTCCTCGGTGGCAAGGATCGTTCGCAGGAGGAATTTTTCCACACCTTCAACACCCTTCTCGACGGTCGCAACCAGGTGGTCCTCACCTGTGACCGCCCGGCCTGCGAGATCAAGAGCCTCGAGCCGCGGTTGATTTCCCGATTCGAATGCGGACTCACCGTCGAGCTCCAGCCGCCGCTGATGGAGACCCGGATGGCGATCCTCAAGAAGAAGACGCTGGACTGGAAAGTCCGCGTGGACGAATCCGTCCTGATCTTCCTCGCCGAGAAAATCCGCACCAACGTCCGGCGTCTCGAAGGCGCCCTCATGCGCGTCGCCACCTACGCTTCCTTGGCCGGTGAGAGCGTGACGGTGGAAAAGGTCGAGCACCTGCTGCGCGACCTCATCCGTGAGGAAGCCAGCCGCCAGGTGAGCATCGATTCGATCCAGAAGGCCGTCGCCGAGCATTTCGACGTCCGTCTGGCCGACATGACGAGCCGTCGCCGCCCCGCGAGCATCGCATTTCCCCGCCAGATCGCCATGTATCTGAGCCGTTCCCTCACCAAGGGATCGCTGATGGAGATCGGCGAGGCCTTCGGCGGACGGGACCACGGAACCGTCATCCACGCCTGCAAGAAAGTGACGGATCGGATTGGCGACGAGCCGGGATTGAAGGAAAGCATCGCACGCATCGAGTCCCAGCTCCGGCGTTGATTGGAAACGATTTCCGGATTATTCACAGAAGGCTTGCCAAGGGGCATTGAAAGCGGAAACTGCTCCGCAACAACACCCCGGTATTGCATTTATGAAGTTCCGTATTTCCAAGGAAGCCTTTCTCGACGGCCTGCAAAAGGTCCAACACGTGGTCAGCTCACGCACCACCTTGCCCATCCTTTCCAACGTCCTTCTGGTCGCCAAGGATGGCCGAATCCAGTTCACCACGACGGACCTGGATGTCGGGATCACCGGTTCCGTGGAAGCGCAGATCGACAAGGAAGGTGCAACCACCCTGCCTGCGAAGCGACTGGTGAGCATCATCCGCGAGCTTCCCGCCAGCGAGGTTGAGGTTTCGGTGGACGCGAAGAACCACGCCTCCATCCGCAGCGGTCCGTCGTTTTTCAAGATCATCGGTCTGGGTGAAGCCGAGTTTCCTCCGCTCCCCGATTTCGAGGGTGCCAAGGTCTTCAAGATTCCGCAGGCGACCTTGCGCGACGGCCTCAAGAAAACCTCCTACGCCATTTCCACCGACGAGACCCGCTACGTTCTCAACGGCATCTTCACCTCCTTCCGCGACGGGCAAAATGACGCTCGTCGCCACCGACGGCCGCCGCCTCGCGATGGTCGATGCCGACCTCGAGTTCCCCGCCTCGCACGAGACGGATGTCATCATCCCGACCAAGGCGGTGCAGGAGCTCCAGCGTTTGCTCGGCGATGCCGGAGAGGTCGTCGTGAAACTCAGCGACAGCCAGATTTCCTTCACCGTCGGCGACAGCCTGCTCGCCAGCAAGCTCATCGAGGGCAACTACCCGAACTACCGCCAGGTCATCCCGGGCGACAGCAACGAGCGCGTGGTCATCGGCCGCGAGGCATTGCTCGAAACCGTCCGCCGCGTTTCGCTCCTTTCCTCCGACAAGTCGAACTCGGTGAAGCTCGTCTTCGGCGAGAACCACATCGAGGTCACCGCCAACTCGCCGGATGTCGGTGAGGCGCAGGAATCGATGGACGTGATCTATCAAGGTCCGCCGATGCAGATCGCCTTCAACCCCGAATTCCTCCAGGCCCCGCTCCGTGCCCTCGACACCAACGATGTTTATCTCGATCTCATCGACGAGATGAGCCCGGGTGTCCTCCGCATCGAAGGGTCCTTCCTCTACGTCCTCATGCCGATGCGCGTGACGAACTGAGGATCGCAACTTCCAAGCACCGGATTTTTCAAAACGCCTGTCGCAAGACAGGCGTTTTTCGTTGATGGGGATCTGATGAACGAAGGAAACGACGCGGCGGACAAGTCGCGGCTTGGAAATCGTGGGAACGCCATCATCATCCCGCGGAGCCCATGGATGAACCTGTCGCAAACGAAGAATCCGCCACCCCGGATCCGATCCCGCCCACGCCGGGATTGAGGCAGGATCTCGCCGTGCTGATGAAGGTACGGCTGAATTTCTTCGTTCTCGTCACCACGTTCTTCGGCTTCCTCCTCTACTCGCGCGGGGTGGAGATGAACTGGATGAAACTGCTGCACACGATCATCGGCACGGCGGCGGCGGCCTTCGGTTCGGCCGCCTTCAACCAGTTGATGGAAGTGGATCTCGACGCGCGCATGAAACGCACCGCGGATCGCCCGCTTCCCTCGCGGCGCATGGACCCGCTCGTGGCCTTCGGCATCGGCTGGGTTCTATCAGCCATCGGCATCATCCACCTGGCGGTACAGGTTGGAAACCTTGCTGCCTATCTCACTGCGGCCACGGTTGCGATCTACGTCTTTGTTTACACGCCGCTCAAGCGCTTCAGTTCGGCAAACACCCTGGTTGGAGCGATTCCTGGCGCTATTCCGCCGGTCATCGGTTGGGTGGGTGCAGGTGGTTCCATCGGTTGGGAGGCATGGTTTCTTTTCGGACTGTTGTTTTTCTGGCAGCTCCCTCATTTCATCGCGATCAACTGGCTGTGCCGCGAGGAATACGAATCGGTGGGCTACAAGATGTGGTCCAACGGCGACCTGACGGGACGCAAGAGTGGCCTGCTTTCGGCGATGTTCGCCTTCATGCTCGCGGTCTTTTCGCTGATGCCCGCATTTCTCGATTTCGCCAACCTGCTTTGGACGATCATCGGCCCGTTGCTTGCCTTCATGATGGTCGGGCTCGCGTTGAAATTCTCACGCGATGGCGAGCGCGCGTCGGCAAGGCGGCTGTTCTTCTTCACGCTGCTCTACCTGCCGATCGCGCTGCTGGTGCTGGTCTTCGCCTGGAGAAGTTAGAGAACCGGAAATTTCATGAACAAGCTCATCGCATCCACGCAACGACTGGCGGACGAGTTGAGGGACCTCGAGTTCTCATCACCGGTGGCCTGTGTTTACCGCACCCTCGATTACACCTGGAAAGCCCACCGCCTTTATCTTGAGAAGTATGGAAAAGGGAAGAAGCGCGTGGTCTTCCTCGGCATGAATCCCGGCCCCTTCGGCATGGCGCAGACGGGAGTTCCGTTTGGCGAGGTGGCGGCGGTGCGTGACTGGATGGGAATCGAGACCACCATCGACAAACCCGAGGACGAGCATCCCAAGCGTCCGATCGAGGGATTTGCCTGCCAGCGGTCCGAAGTCAGCGGAAGAAGGCTTTGGGGGCTCTTCTCGGAACGGTTTGAGAATGCGGGAGACTTTTTCAAGGACCACATCGTCCTCAACTATTGTCCTCTCGTTTGGATGAGCACAACCGGAGCAAATCTAACGCCCGACAAGCTTCCGGCATCGGAAATGGCACCGGTGGAGGAATACTGCCAGAAGCATTTGCAGGAGGTGATCACGTTGCTGAAGCCTTCGTGGCTCATCGGTGTCGGAGGATTCGCCGAGGAACGCCTGAAGCGGGCGGCGGAAGCCTGTGGCAGCAAGGCGAACATCGGACGCGTCCTTCATCCATCTCCTGCTTCTCCTGCGGCGAACCGCGGCTGGGCGGAAGCCGCCGGCAAACAGCTCGCGGCCTTGGGGATCTGGTGACGTGGATCAGACCAGTGTTCCCAAAAGCTCCTTGATCAGGTGGGCGTCCTCGGTCCGGTTGTCCTGTTCCAACGCCGCGTTGAGGTTGTTGAGCAAACGAATGAGCATGGTTCCGGGACCGACCGACTGGCGGAGGATTTCCCGCTGGGATCGTGTTAGATCGGGGCTTTCCAGAAGCGTCATCTGGAGATGGAGCTGACCCTTGTCGAAACAGTCGATGATGACCGGGATGCCGTCCTCGAAGATCCGGCACATGAAATGCCCGGGGAAATTCACGCCCTCCACCTCGATGTCGAGACGTCTTCCCACCAACATGAAGATCAGGCAAAGTCCGAGCGGGTTCGAGCGACCTTCGGCCAGGCACCATGCCAGATCCGAATTGCGCACGTCGTGATAGTCCTGCTGATTTCCTGATAGACGCTGACTCTTGAAGAGAAACTTGCGAAGTTCGAGCGCGCTGACCACCCCTTCCTCGACGGCTTCCTCGGCAAGGAGATCGAGCGCGTCGGACAGGGGTTGCCGGAGGGTGATGCCGTCATGAATGAAGTCGGACAACGCGCGGAGCAATGCCTCGAAGGTTTCCCAGTCTTCCTGAAGGGCCGCCGCGCCGCCGGTGGGGGCGATCCAATCGCGTGTTAGAATCTCACGCCGGGGAGGGCTGAGCATTTCCGAGAGCAATTCCCTCTCGTGTCCGTTGAGCGGGTCCTGTCTTGTCGAAAGCCATTCGCTGATGTCTCCGCCACACATGGCGAGTCGTTCGGCAACCCGTTGCCTCACTTCGGGAGTCTCGTCATCCAGCAGCCGGAGAAGCGCGTCGAGTTCCTCGGGGCCGGGAGGCGCTGCGTTCATCGCAGGGTTCAATGGGGTTCGAGGGAATTGGAGGACGAATGGTGCGCGATACTGGGTTCGAACCAGTGACCCCCTCCGTGTCAGGGAGGTGCTCTACCACTGAGCTAACCGCGCCGAGGTCGTTGCCCACCGAAGGGCGGGCGAAACTAGGACGGAGCCGACATGCGATGCAACCCCTTTTTCGTACAAAAAAGAGGCGGGAGATCCGAGGATCTCCCGCCTTTGATCAACCCCGGCGGGAGCAAACCGCCGACCGGCCCGGAGGCGCGGTCCGCGGTTTGTCCGCCGTGGCGGTTGGATTACTTCTTCTTCGCTGCTTTCTTGGCTGCCTTTTTGGCGGCCTTCTTCGCAGGAGCAGCTTTTTTCACTGGAGCGGCCTTCTTGGCGGCCTTCTTCGCAGGTGCCTTTTTGGCAGCAGCCTTCTTCGCAGGGGCGGCTTTCTTGGCAACCGTCTTCTTGGCCGCCTTCTTGGCGGTCTTCTTGGCGCTCTTCGCTACTTTTTTCGCCGCTTTCTTGGCTACCTTTTTGGCAGGAGCCTTTTTGGCGGGGGCTTTGGATGCCGCTTTTTTAGCTGCCTTCTTTGCCGGGGCTTTTTTGGCCGGGGCTTTCTTTGCAACTTTCTTCACGGCCTTCTTTGCGGTCTTTTTAACCGCTGCTTTCTTCGCTGTTTTTTTTGCAGCCATTGTTTTGTGTCGTTGGAGTTCGCGTTCGATGTTTGTTTTCTCTTCCGGCGTTAATGTGCCGGCGGAGAGGATAGCGAGGAGCGCCTCAACGAGACGTCCTCCAAAAGCGTTCGTCAGGAAATCATGGGTCGCCCGCTGGACGATTACTTCCTGGGAGTAGGCTGCTTCATAAACATGCGCCCGGCCGACCCGTGCACGTTTGACAAGGCTCTTGCGTTCGAGACTCTGCATCACGGAGAGCACCGTGGTGTAGGCCCGGTCCTTCCGGTCGGGCAATGTTTCATGTACGGCGGCCACCGTAGATGGACCTTCATGCCACAAGACTGATAGGGCTTGAAGCTCGAGATTGGATGGATGGGTGGGCCGCGCCATAAAGTGATGTCACTTCGCTAGCGACGATGAAACTAGTAGTTCGGAGTTCCGTCAAGTTGAAACGCAACGAAAATCAATAAAAGTGAAAGAATTTTTCGTCCACGATCTTGACCCTGTTTTTGAACTACTACGATGACCGTATCACGACCGGTTCAGTGAGCGCCGTCTTCTATCATGTCGGGGCGGATGATGGCGGGATCGATCTTGCGCAACGCATCCCACAAGCCGTCGTCATCCGGTTCTCCGTTGAAAAGAATCCTGCCTTCGTTAGAGACGAGGACGAACGTGGGCAACGTCTGGATGCGGAGTTCGGTGGCAAGCTTGCCATCCGTTCCATCCGTCAGCCATGCACCCGGGGGATCGATGCCGAGCGGAAGGATCATCTTCCTGGCATCCGTTAGAACGGCGGGCGAGTTGTCGGGAAGCATGGAAACCATCGCGATTCCCTTTTCACCAAGCGCTTTCGCGGTGATGACGTAGTCGGGCATGCTCGCCTCGCACTCACGGCTGGCCGGGGACCAGAAGTGCAGGATCATGGCCTTTTTCCCTTTCATGTAGGTCTTCAGGGCCGCCGCGTCGCCCTTGGCGAGCGATGCGAACCGCGACTCGAAATCGATCTTCACCGAGCGCATGCTTTCCTCAAGACGCAGTCGCTCGATGTGTGGCGCGAACGCGGATGCCTGGCGCGGGCTCAGCCAGAAGGCTTCCGTGATGTGCGATTTGAAACCGGGTTTGTCACCTTTCGTCAGCGAGTCGATGGCTTCCACGTATTCGATCACCGCGAGCCAGTCTTCCTTCACGCTGAAGATCGCGGAGTCACCGAGCTTGAAGAGATCCCGTTGTTTCATGAAATCCGGAAGCATCGCCGCGATCGCGGCATCCTCGCGCCGGTCAACATGATAGAGGAAGCGGGCTTCGAGAATCGCCTGGTCCTTGATCCCGCTTTTTCTGGCCTCCGCGATGACCTTCTCCAGCGCGGCATCCGAACGCCTTTCGGATAGCAGGTTGTCGAGGGCGATCTCCTTCGGGCTGATTCCGGATTCAGCGGATTCCTTTGGTGAGGCGTCGGTCTGTGCGAGACAAGTGCCGACGAGGGCGGAAAGGATGAGTGAGGCGATGCGCATGGGATTGAAATAAGAAAGCCGCCGTGAGCACGAGACTCGCGGCGGCGGTTTGGAATGAATCAGCGTGCTGCTGGAATGACCATTTTCCTGCCGAGCACGACGGTGTCCTTCGTCATGTTGTTGGCTTTCATGATGGTTGCGGATGGGACTCCGTATTTCGTGCTGATGCCGGAGAGCGTGTCACCTTTCACAACCGTGTGGATGATCGCCGCGCCGTTGGACGGAGCTGTTGGGATTGCCGGAGCTGTTGGAGTTGCCGGAGCTGTTGGATAACGTGGAGCATTGACCGAAGGTGTCGGGTCGTAAGGCGGAATCGGCTGAACCGGCGCGTTTGGAGAAGTGGCACCGGTTTCCTCATAGGCGGCCGGAGTGTCATAGACCGGATTTGCGGGAGTGTTGACCTGCCCCGAGTCTGCAACCCCGTAAGGATCTGGAGTGTCGTAGGTGTCCGCCTTTTGTGAGGCGCAGGAAACGAAAGCCAGCGCGAGAAGCGCGGGGGCAAGGTGGCGGATCGGAGTCATGGTGTGGAAATAGCGGTTTGGATTTGAATTGTGAAGAACGTAACGTGAGGTGCCGTCTCCGGCGGTAATGAAACGTCACCGGGGCGATCCTTTATTCAATCCGACCGGGAGCGAAGCCGAAAAAATGCCTCGGCAGTTTGCCCGGTGTGTTGTGCCAAAGCCTCCAGCGATTCGCTCCGCAGTTCGCACAGGCGTTCGGCGGTTTTGCGGACGAACGATGGCTCATTGCGCTTTCCGCGAAAAGGTTCGGGCGCGAGATAGGGCGCATCCGTTTCGATCATGAAGCTTCCAGCCGGACAACGCATCGCGGTGTCGCGGACCTGATGGGCGGTCTTGAAGGTTGCGACGCCGCCGAAGGAAACGAGTCCGCCGAGGTTGAGGACGCGCTCCGCATTTTCCCAAGGACCGATGAAGCAATGGAAGACGGCCCGGACCGATTCGTGATGTTCCTTATAAATAGCGAGTGCGTCCTCGAACGACGCGCAACCCTCGCGGTCGCGCGTGTGGATCACGACATTGAGCCGGGCGGAGGCGGCGAGCTCGAAATGCTGACGCAGGAAATTCCTCTGCCGCTCGCGGAAATCCTCCTCGTCCCAACCATCGGGGGCGGGATGATAGTAATCGAGTCCGGTCTCGCCGATCGCACACACCCTTGGATCCTGGACGAACTCCGCGAGCCGCGCCGTCGCGTCGTCGGGCGCGTTGTGAACGTCGCACGGATGAATGCCGATGCAGGCATGCACGGCGGGATGAGTCGCGATGGATAGATTCTCCTGAAGGTCGTCAAGACTTGTCGCGAGCGTGATCAGGCGCGTGACATCCTCCGCACGAGCCCTTTCCAACAGATCGGGAATCTCGTCGCTGGAAAAGCGGTGGGAAGCGAGATGGCAATGGGAGTCGGTCAGCATGTGGATCAGTGTGCGAGTGCGGCGAAAAATGCGGCGACCTTTTCGAAATCCTTGATGCCGGGTGACGACTCCGCGCCGGATGCGATATCCAGTGCGGCAGGCTGCACGCTCATGGCGGCGAGTCGCGCGTTTTCCGGAACGATTCCGCCGGCCAGGATGACAGGCAGTTCGGGATGATCGCGGCGGAATTCGGAAGCGACCTCCCAGTCGAACACCTCACCGGTTCCTCCATAGATCCCCGGCGCGTGGGCATCCAGCAGGATGGCGGTGGCGCCGTATTCCGTCGCTCGTGCGAGGTCGTTCATCGTCTTTACACCGATCGCCTTGATGAAAGGGATCTCCGCCTTGCGAAATGCCGTTGCGTCCTCCGGAGTCTCGTCGCCGTGGAGCTGCACCACGTCGAGGTAACCATCCTGGATCAACCTTAGCGGCAGCTCGGGCGACTCATTCACGAAAACACCCACGCGAAGGATCTTTCCATCGAGATCCTTCAACCAACCGGCGTCCTCCACCGCGAGGTAGCGTTTCGACTTCGGCCAGAAATTGACCCCAAGCGCATCCACACCTAACGCGACGAGTCGTTCCGCATCCTCGCGAGTCATCACCCCGCAGATCTTGAGCGAGGCGGAGGACGGATCGAAAAATCGTTCAAGCAGCGACATGCCGGGACCGTAATGGAATTTTCCGGGTTTGAAACCGGGAACTTGCCCCCTTCCATCACCCGCAGGAACCCACTCCTGCGGGGAAATGGTACTTGACGCATCGGGGGAGGGTTCCTGTTCTCATCCCAACTTAAAAGCCCATCCATCCGATGTCACCCACACCGCCGAAACACGATGACTTCATCCACAGCGAGGAATTCCTCCATGGACTGATGAAACGCCAGCTCAAATTGTCCATCGCCTGTGCCACGGCGTTCCTCATCCTGCTGGTCGGCCTGCCGCTGCTCAACTACTTCGCCCCGGAACTGATGGCGCGGCGGGTCGGCGGCTTCACGATGACCTGGCTGATCCTCGGCGTGCTGTTCTTTCCCTACGTCTGGATCATCGCCCGCTACTTCATCACCAGCTCAATGGCCTTGGAAAACGACGAGGTCCGCGTCGCGGCCGAAGGCAACAAGCGCAAATTCTAACCTATCAGCCGCATGGACTTCTCAAAAATCGATCTCTGGATCCTCGCCTTCTCGGCCGTCACCGTGGTCGTGACCATCTGGATGGGTTTCCGCTCCGCGAAATCCTCCAAGTCCGCCACCGACTTCTTCGTCGCCGGCCGCTCCGTGTCCGTCGGCTGGAATGCCTCCGCCATCTCCGGCGAATACCTCAGCGCCGCCAGTTTCATGGGCGTCGCCGGCATGGTGATGCTGTCCGGCTACGACGCGCTGTGGTATCCGGTCTGTTACGCGTGCGGCTATCTCTTCCTGCTGCTGTTCATCGCCGGACCGCTGCGCCGCTTCGGCGCCTACACGATCCCGGATTTCGCCGAGGGCCGCTATGACTCGCCGCTCTTCCGCAAGATCGCCGTCTGCTTCGTGCTGTTCATCGGCTTCTTCTACACGATGCCGCAGATGAAGGGCGCGGGCACGACGCTCGCCTACATTTTCCCGGGCCTGCCCTACTGGGTCGGCGTGGCGCTGGTCGGCGCCGTCATCACGCTCAATGTCGCGCTGGGCGGCATGAAGGGCATCACGCTGGTGCAGGCCGTCCAGTATTGGATCAAGATGTTCGCCATCTCCGTGCCGGTCTTCGTCCTGATGTCCGTCTATGGTGGCTATGGGAAAAACCTCTCGCTGAACAAATCGTCCACCGATTCACCTCCCGCCATCGTCCAGACCGTGGATCCGGGAAAAGCCGAACGGCTCGCGCTGCCGAAAAGGCCCCGAAGGACGAATCATGGATCTCCCCCTTCGGCCCGCTGACCACCAAGGCCGCCAAGGCCGCCGGCCTCACCCCGGAGCAAACCCGTCCGCTTTCCCTGCTCTACACCTACTCGCTGATCGTCGCGCTCGTTTGCGGCACCGCCGGACTGCCGCACATTCTCGTGCGCTTCTACACCAATCCCGACGGCGTCGCCGCCAAGAAGACGACCATGTGGGTGATGATCCTGATCGGCGTCTTCTATGTCTTCCCGCCGGTGTTCGGCGTCCTCGGCCGCAACCTCCTGCCGGAGCTCTACGCCGCCACCGGCTCGAAAGGCCCGGACAAGGTGGTGCTCGAACTGCCGATCCTGATCCGCGCGAAATACGGCGTCCTGGGCTCCATCCTCAGCGGCATCACCTGCGCCGGGGCCTTCGCCGCCTTCATGAGCACCTTCTGCGGCCTGCTGGTTTCGATGACCGGCGCGCTGGCCCACGATGTTTACGGCCGCATGCTTCGTCCCAACGCCACGCCTGAGGAGCGCATGCGAATGTTCAAATGGTGCGCCGTCCTCGTCGGCGGGGTCTCCGTTTTGCTCGGCGCGCAGGTCGAGCCGCTGGAGATCAACTTCATGGTCGGCCAGGCCTTCGCCATCGCCGCCGCGAGTTATTTCCCGCTGCTCTTCATGAGCGTCTGGTGGCGCGGCATGACGATGAAGGGCGCCGCCACCGGCATGCTCACGCGGCGGCCTCTGCGCCTTGGTTTCCGCAGCCATCGTCAACATCAGCACGCTCGCCCTCGACAAGGGGCCGATGGGCAAAGTCTTCGCCGGTTTCGCGGGCTCAACGATTTCTGGAAGGACCATCCGCTGCTCCGCATCCTCTGCGAGCAACCCGCCATCTGGTCCGTGCCGCTCTCCATCGGCCTGATGATCGTGGTTTCCAAAGCCACCCGCAAATCCATCCCCGCCGACATCCGCATGAAGATGCTCGTCCTCCACGCTCCCGAGGCACTCGGCCTCAAGCAGGAATACATCCAGGAGCATCAGGGGCCC
>CAWENZ010000010.1:0-22560 GCA_963810445.1 uncultured Verrucomicrobiae bacterium
GCTACTCCGCGGATATCGGCAATGGCAACGGCAGCATGGCCCTCATCAAAACCGGCGCTGGCACCCAAATCCTCACCAGCACCAATACCCGCACCGGCAACACCACCATCAATCTGGGAACCCTCAGCTTCGAAGCGCCCAACCTCGCCAATTCCTCCACCGTGAGCATCGGCACTCTGGCAGCCCCCGGAACCGCATTCCTCGATCTGCCAAATGCCGGAGACGACATTGTCGCCGCACTGTTCATCGACGGCGTCGAGCAAGCCGCTGGAAAGACCTATGGAAACGCCTCCAGCGTTCTTCCCATCATCGCGACTTCCGCCATCACCGGTCCCGGCACCATCACGGTTCCAGGATCCGGAACTCCCTACTCCATCTGGGCGGACACCTTCCTGCCGGGCAATGACGTGTCCGATCCGGCCGACGACAACGACAACGACGGTCTTTCTAACCAGCAGGAATTCGCCTTCGGCCTCAGCCCGATCAGCGGCTCATCGGTCAACCCGATCCTCGTCCAACTCGACAAGGGTGCGGGCACCTTCACCTACCAGCGCCGTGCGGGTACCGGTCTTACCTACAAGATCCTCACCTCAACAACGCTCCAGGCAGGTAGCTGGACAGAGGATGCCGCCGCCACTCTCCTCGGCCAGTCCGCAACTCCAAGTGGCGACAACGAGATCGTGGTGGTTACCTTGAGCGGTGCTCCACTTTCAGCAACCAAGCTGTTCGTGCGCGTTGCTGCTCAATAAGCATCGGCAAGCAATCAACGGTGCCGCGAATCCATCTTTCGCGGCACCGCACTCCACCCACTTTCAAGCCAACCCATGAAAAACAAACTTCGCCACCTGCTTTCCGGACCCAAAGCGGTCGGCTTCATCCTCGGGCTCTCCTCCATCCATTCCCAGGGAGCAATCACTCTGGATTCCATACTCGCCACCGATGGAGCCTCCTCGATCACCACGACCATCAGCATCGATGGAAGCGGAACCGCCACGGCAAGCCCAGACTACACTGCCACTGGCTCGGTGACTCTCGCCTTGGGAACCTCATTCAGTTTCACTGTCGACGCCGTCGCCGTCGTCAACACCACCGTCGGAGTGAATTACGGGGCGAAAGATACCAACGGAACGATTGATCGCGCCACTAACGGTGACTTCGGAGTCCAGGACACTGATGGAGTTGGCACGGTCAAAACCAACGGCATCGATCTGAATGAAGGATTTCTCATCGGAATCAATGCAAGCACCCTTAGCACGGCGCTTGCCTGGAAATTGACCGGCATTCAGCTAAGTCTGGTGAATACGCCCAATGAAATCTTCACCATTGTCAACCGGAGCAACACCAGCCTGTCAATTACGGGCACGCTTCCGAGCAGCGCCGCCACGATGGTCGATGTCACGAGCCTAAACATCTTCGTGCAAGGGGGGGGGATCCAACCTCGACGCGGCATCTGTCTTCATGAGTTCGGGAACGGCAGACGGGCAGAATTTCCGCGTCAGCGGGTTCAGATTGGAAGCAATCCCGGAGACCTCTTCCGCAGCGTTGCTGGGGAGTTTCGGTGCCATCGCGTTGTTACGCCGCCGGCGTCTTCGCTGACACGAGTCTCGACGCCATGGGAGAAAAACTTTGCCTCAGGAATGGGCAAATCCAGGGGTGGAGTCCGATTAATGGGTTTCTCGGATTCCGCCCCACTTTTGGAACACGTCATCGGTTTTTCAACCCACTGCCGCTCCTCGGTGTTACGAGTTGGCATGGTTGGAAAACGATCCGGGCCGCTGGATGGCCGGTCATGGATTGATCGTTCAAACCGGAGGTTGACGCCGGATGAGAGATTCATTCCATCATCGGGCGACGTGCATGCCAAATCCGGCTTTCGTTGCCGAAAGATCTCACCAAGTGATTTGCCGAATCGGCCATGAAGTGATCGCCGATAAAATGGCTGACAACGCCTGAACAAGGAAACGGGGAATCTTTGGATGGCCACGTGGCCAAGGCCAGACGAGCTCGAATCTCAGGATTCAGTGATCCAAGGGCTTGCTGGAAGCAATTGCTTCGGCTTCCTCGGTGACCGCAGTCGGTTCGTCCGGAGTTGCTTCCGATGGAGTTTCCGATGGAGTTTCCGATGGAGTTTCCGATGGAGTTTCCGATGGAGTTTCCGATGGAGTTTCCGATGGAGTTTCCGATGGAGTTTCCGATGGAGTTTCCGATGGAGCTTCCGATGGAGCTTCCGATGGAGCTTCCGATGGAGCTTCCGATGGAGCTTCCGATGGAGCTTCCGATGGAGCTTCCGATGGAGCTTCCGATGTGATAGATTTCACGTCGCCTTCGGGAGTCGTTGGCGTGACATCCTCAACGGGCTGCGAATTCTGATTCGAGCCAACTGAAACTTCCGGTGCCTCTGATTCCGAACTCTCGGTTGCCTCTGCTGGTGAAGCGGATGGTCCTCCCTCGGGCTTCGATTTCTTCCGCTTCTTTTTCTTTTTCTTGCCCTCGCCGGACGGTTCCTGGACGACGGCCTCTCGCGCGTCCTGAACGACGAGCGTGTCGTCGGTGTAGAGCAGGATGTGTCCCTGATGGAGCAGCCAGAAAAGATCCGCCGCAAATTCGGCGGGGGGAGCGGTGCTACCTTCCGGCAGGACGGATTTCCAAAGACCTTCAAGTTTCGCCGGAGTGTTCTCGCGGATCCACGAGACCATTTTTTGAGGACGTTCCGCGAGGATCGCATCTGCCGGAAGCGGATGGGGGCGGGCTGGGCCCGTGTGCAGCTTGCCCTGACGCTTGAAGACGGGAAGATGCTCCGCCTCCACCGCACGGCATACCGCCGGGATCAGGATCGCCGGATGATTCCGCGCGTGGGTCCCTGCGATTTTGAGGGAGGTGAGCAATGAAGGTGATAGATTCTTTGCCGGGATGGCACCCGACACGTCAGCCACCCTGGTTTCCTCGAAAGCCTTGTCGAAGCAACGTGCGGCCAGAGCGCGTTCCGCCTCGGTGCGGTCCTCGATCCATGGCTCATCTTCCGAGCCCTTGATCCGCCAGCGGGTCTTCATCTTCATGGTCTCCAACCAGGCGTTGACCGCCTCCTCGCCGCGCTCCGTGCGGACCTTGGCCGCGTAGGCCTCGAAGGGCATTCTCGCATACCGCTCGCGGTGGAGACGGCGTAGATTGGTCTGATAGGAATGGAAATTCACCGGGCCAAGCCAGTCGCCGGAGATTCCACAGCGGGCGATCGCCTGGAAATTTCCTGTTGGCGGATCGACCTCGATGGTTTCCTCCTCGATGAACTCATTGCGCGATTCGGAATTCCAAAGGTGCCGGTTGGCCTCCTCACGGGTGAGGAAAACCGAATCCTCGAGCTTGCCGCGGATCAACGGTGCGTGAGGTTCAGGAGCTTCGAAAATCGCGCGGCAGCGGGCCTTTTCCGCGAGGAGGATTTTCGCGACGTCGAACATCGCATAAACCCGGGCGACCTGATGGACCTCCTTGCCGATCAGGTGAACGGCGTGCGCATCCGGACCGATGGTGACACGCACTCCTTCCTCAGGATACGCTTCCTCGGAACGTGGTGGTCCTCCGCGACGATCGTCCTGATTTCCTCCGCGATCCTTGAAAGGGCGGCGCTCGCGATCGTCACGGCCACGGGAGTCTCCACCTTGCCTTGGACCACGCTCGCGATCATCGCGCCGCGGCGGGCGATCCTCACCACGGAAAGCCTTCGGCTTCTGCTCCTGCTTGTCGCCGGCGGCACGTGCCCACGCGGGTCCGAGCGCGAAGCTGGACAAGAGGCTGCTCAATGGATCGGTTTCTGAATCGGTCACGAAGCGCAGTCTAAAGAGTGTTTTTGAAAATGACAAACTCCGCTTGCATCAAATTGAGGGGGCATTTCCGCTCTTCAGAAGTGACAAAATTCGTCGCGTGGCACCTTCGTGAGGGGATAAGGTGGCTGCTGCCTTCCGCGTCATGTTTCCGGCAATGGAAGGATCAAGTGTTGAAACAATGGCTTGGGCAAGTTCCTGCGGATCGTTTGCGGAAATGCATCCTCCGTTCGAGACGAGCCTTCCGGCGAGCGGTTGAAAATTCTCCATGTGAGGTCCGAAGATCACAGGCTTGCCAGCAAGGATCGCCTCGCAGGGGTTCTGTCCGCCTTCGGACAGGAAACTCTTGCCGATGATCACCACGTCCGCATGCGAGGTCCAGTCGCGCAGCTCGCCCGTCGAGTCGATCACGAAACACGATTGCCGATGGACGTTGGAGCTATCAAATGCCGAGCGGAACACCACTTCGAATCCCGCCTTCTCCAAGTCCATCCTGACTTCCGACCGACGCTCCGCGTGTCTCGGCACGAGCACTGGCAAGGCCGTGGGATTTGCTTGGCGAATGGCGGTGGCGATCCACGCGTCCTCACCGGCATGCGTGCTCGCGGCGAGGACGACAGGCCGGCCCTTTCCGAAGGCATCGAGCATTTCCTGAAATTCAGGCTGTTGCCGAGGCCTCGCACCGCTGCCAGGATCGAACTTCAGGCTACCGGTGTCATGGACCCGCGATCCGTCGATTCCAAGTGTTTCCCAGATGCCGGCGTCCACGGGGTCCTGGATCGCCACCGCATCGAGCAGTTGATAGATCGGACGCAGCCACGCCGCGAACCTTGCGAACCTCCGGGCGGACCGCGGCGACATCCTCGCATTCACCAATCTAACGGGGATCTTCCTCGCCTTGCATTCCAACAGCAGGTGCGGCCACACCTCGCCCTCGACCAAGACGATCTGCGAGGGCTCGAAGCGGTCGAGGTATCTCCTCACCATCGACGGGAAATCCAGCGGTGAATAGGTCACCCTCAGATTCGGAATGCCGGCTGCCGTCGCCACCGCATGTCCGGTCGCCGTTCCCGTCGCCAGCGTGAATCGGCGCTCCGGTTCGTTCGTCAGCCACTCGCGGATCAACTTCAGCGCAAGCATCGACTCGCCGACGCTCACCGCATGGAAATGCACCTCGCCGCACGGCTCGAACTCGGGCTCGCCGGTGTAGATGGCCATCCGCTCACCCAGGCCTGTGCCGATGCCGCCACGGCGCAACATTTTCACAATCCACCCGGGAAAGGCCGCGACGAAGAGCAACGGCAACAGCAGGCGGTAAAGTGTCAGGGCGACGATCAGACGCATCGTTGGGAAAGCTAGGGATTCGCCCTCGGGAGGTAAAGCCGGATGGCTAACCGGCTGCGGCGGATTTTGAGTAAATCAGCACCGCGCTGCTTCCATATTCGCGGCGGGTGATCAACTGAAGCCCGTCCGATTCAGGCGATTTCTGGTTTGAGGAAATTTCCACGATGAACCACCCGTCATCCACCATGCGGGGAGGGATCAATCCGCTTTTGAGAAGGTCCGAAACGTGGTCCTTGTCGCCGTGATACTTCCAGTAGGGAGGATCTGCAAAGATCAGGTCGTAGCTCGCCGCATCCCGCTTGAGGAAGGTAGCGACCTCCGCTTTCACGGCATTTCCGCCTTCCAGCCTTGCCTTGATGAGGTTCTCGCCGATCACGGCCGTCGCCTGCCGGTGTTCGTCCACGAAAGTGCAGAAGGAAGCACCACGGCTCAAGGCCTCCAGACCGAGCGCACCCGATCCCGCGAACAGATCGAGCACGCGAGCGCCATCCACCCGTTCACCAATGATCGAGAATACCGCCTGCCGCACAAAATCCGTGGTCGGCCGAGCCACTGCCGACGGCACCTTGATGGCGATCCGGCCGGCCTTTCCCGCGATGATCCTCATGGGTGATGGGAATTCGTTAGATAAAAATGTCGGAACATCCTGTCAGGTCGTCCGCTCTAACGGAATTACTTCTTCTTTGTCGTTTTTTCCGGTGTGTTTGCCGGCGTCTTCGCGGGGGCGGCCTTCACGAGCGGGAAGCGCACCACCAGACTCTTGTCCAGCAGGCGGGTTCCCTCGGAGGAGAGCTCCTGCGCCCGATAGACGATGATGCCGTATTTGTTGTCGGCGAAGCGGCCGAGCGCGAAATTCTCCTTGGTCTTGCCGAGGCCGGTTTCCTCCTCGAATTTCCATTCCATCCCGCTCCACGCTCCAAGGATGCTGGACGCGTCCGCAGTGATGTCTTCGATGCGTTTCAATTCCCCGTTAGGCGAGCGGAAGACATCTTCCTTCGGCGAATAGCGCAGCGTTGAAAAAGTGCTGGCCTCGCCGGTCGAGGTGATCGACCACGTGTCACCGGCCCCCTGGCGCAGGAGGAGCATGACATCCTCGATGGCCTTGAATTCCCGCTTGTTCCAGAGCGCGAGATATTCGTCGTATTCCGCCTTCGTCAGGCCGAGCCGCTCGTCATAGGGCAGGGGTGCTCCGGGTTTCGCCGCTCCCGAGAATTCCTTGAACCATTTCGGGTCCTTGCGTGCCGATGTTTCCACCTTGGCCACGTATTTGTCGATTTCGGCAGGAGGCAGCACCACGCCGATCTGGCCCTTCAGCGGGACATCCTGGAGGAGCAAGCCGGCGAAAATCTTCGGCACCTCGGCCGCGGACAAGCTGGTCAGAAGTGAAATGGCGACAATTGGGGCGTGGAATTTCATGGATGCGCCGAAAGGCTGTCTGCCGTTCACCCAAAACTCAAGTGGCAATCCGGGCTTCTGTCGCCGACCTTTTTTCCCACTCCAAACAGAGGAGAGGACGTGAGCGGGTCTGTCAGTCGGAAAAGTGCATTTGCAATCACACAACACACGTTTTCTCAAGGGGGGGGAACTTCGGTGCTCTTCACGACCGACAAACCCGCAACACGTTCATGACATGCTGAGGATTTTTTGGAAATCCCACAAGTCCCCATATTTAGTGACTCTCAGGCGGGCGGATGCGAATTTCCCGGACGGTCGCGTTGCTTCTCCGGTCCTCGGCTCACTCGGGCTCTCCCGAAGGAAAGATCCCGTCAATCGGGGTCTCCACCTTTTCATCCATCCAGCGTTCGAGGGCCGCACGCATCGGAGCGAGGACCTCTGGGCGGCTGGTCGCGAGGTCGGTTTCCGCCTGGGGGTCCACCGACATGTGGTGAAGCGAGAAATGTCGCGATCCGGCGACGGTGGGGGTGCACACGACTTTCCAGTCCCTTGTCCTCAGGCAGCGCTGCTTCGCGGTGACCAGGCGTTCCTGGTATTCCGGCTTGAGGACGAACTGATAGTTGAATGACGGATCGATGAAGGTGGCCTCGTCCATCGGCGGCAGCTTGGGGCGCTCGACGCCTTTCACACTGAACTGGACGAAAGGAAATCCTGTTTCTCCGTAGAACGGCCGGCATGTCGGCGTCTCGTTTCCGCGGATCCATCCGGCGAAGCTCTTGCCTTGCCAGACCGGCGAGGCGGGGACTCCGAGGAAATCTGCGACAGTGGGCACCACGTCGATCAAACGCACGGCTTCCGGAATGACCTTTGGCTCGGTTCCCGGCACATGGACAATCATCGGCGGGCGGTTCGCTTGCAGGCCACCGTTGAAGGTAAGGCCGTGTCCGAGGGTCACTCCCGGTTCGTATTGGTCGTCACCGTGGTCGGCGGTGACGATGACGATGGTGTTGTCCTCAAGCCCGTTCGCCTTGATCGAGGTCAGGATTTTTCCGACGCAGTCATCGAACTGTCGGGTGCAGCCGTTGTAGAGCGCGCGGATCTGCGCGACTTCCTTAGGATCCAGTGCCTTCCACTTCGATTCGAGATCGGTCCCCCCGATGAAGGAGTCGATGTCGAAGGCGACCCCGTTCCGGTTAGGTCCGTCGTATTCCGGATCCGAGAACATGCTGCGGTAGGGTTCGGGGCTGCGGTAGGGGAGGTGGTTGCAGGAATAGAAGACGTGCCAGAAAAACGGTTTGCGGTCCTTGGCCGCGGCGGTCAGGCGCTTTTCCACCCGGGCGGTCACCACGTCGGGCGTGACGAAGTTGGCGAAGGACTCAAGCTGCGGGAAGATCCGGTAGCCTAACGGATTGTCGAAATACAACGGCACCACGAAGTGCGCCATCACCACCGCCTGGCTCATGTAAACCTTGAAGTTGTCGAACGAGGAAACCGATAGATGCTCCATCCCCAGTCCCACGACCTCGTAATAGCCCGCGCACCAGTCGCCGATGGCGGCCGTGTCGTAGCCCTGCTCGCGCAGCAGGGTGGGCAAGGGGACGATCCGTTTCTGCATCGCCTCCACCGTTTCCCGGTCGGGATACATCTGCCGGAGCCCGTGACTCTGCGGATACATCGAGGACATGAGTTGCACGCCGGATTCCATCGTTGACGCGATGGCGGTGTAACAGTTTTCAAAACGGGTCGATTTCGCGGCGAGGGCATCGATCACCGGCGAGACCCCGTCCTTGGCCGCGCCGTCGGTGCGGGGGGACTTGTAACCGGCGCAACCGAGCATGTCGCCGCGCAATGAGTCGGAGGCGATGATGATGACGTTCATCGGCTTGCCGGTCTCGGATGTCTTCATCGGCGGCGCATCCTTGAAATGGCTCATGGACGAGGTGAGTCCGGCTCCGATCAGCAGCGTCGTGATCGCGACACGTCCCCTGCGGCGTTGTCGCCGGAAATGCCAGACTACTGCGAAAGTGAGAATCACCAGGGGAAGCACGGTGAAAATGGCGATCAGCGCGGCCGGCTTGATGGTTTCCGGAATCAAATCGAGCGAACGATAGTACCACTGCCCGAACTGGCTCTCTGATAGAAAATACGGCCGGGTCACCACCAGTCGCAGGGTAAAGAATCCGTGCACCATGGCCGCGATGCCGAGGCCGCCGGCGATCACCACCCACCTTGAACGGAGCGAGGTGCGCCGGATTGCCAGGCTGAGGACCGGCTGGATCAGAATCGCGCCCGCAATGGCAAGCACGACATACGCGATCAGCATTTGCAGGTTCTGCGCCACCAGAAATCCCATGTATTGATCCTTGGCGAGCGCGCTGAACTTGTTCGCCATTTTCCCGGACGAGCCCGAAAGGTGCAAGAGGGCCAGCACATACTGGTAGGCCATGAACATGGAAACCCCTGCCAGGACCGGGAAAAATCCCACTCGGGCGGGTGGAGGCGTTGCGTCGTCGGTTGTGTTCAAAGGCGGCTACACTCGTTGGATTGCTTCAAGAGATCAAGGTCCGGTATCGGGCGGGTCGAGATAGATCCAACGGGTGTTCACCAGTTTCTCAATCACGGCTCCGCTTCTCGATTGCAAACTGCCCGGAATGCTCAACCTGACAATGGCTGGAAAATGGGCAGCTCGGTTTTTTGACAGATGATCGTGAAGTGCGCGAGCGAGGTCGCCATCCGCCTTGGCGTAGCCAAACACCGTCTCGTCGCCCCCCAGCGCGGTGAGCCGAAAGCACGCCCATTTCGACGAATCCGCGAACTCGTGACTGTAGAAATGGTCTTCCTGCACATACACCCGGAATTCAAAGGAAGTATCCGAGGGTCTTTCCGTGGCGAAGGTGTCCCACTTCATCGGCTGGTAGCAAACCAGGGTTTCCCAGTCGATTCTGGCATCTCCGTCCTCGGGGACTTCGATCACCAGGTTCCTGATCTCGTGATTGTCGAGTTCTGCCGAGGCCGCCCAGAAGTCTCCCCGATGGTCGAGCGTGAGCGGGCTCAGCCGCCGCATGTTCAAAATCGTGTGGGGAACAACAGGCGTTTTGGAATAGTGGTTTTCCATCAGCGGCCGCACGCGCTCGGGGTGGCGGACAAAAGGCATCATCTCATCAATGTTCTTTGCCCGGAAAAACCTTCGAAGCGATGAGTCGATCCGGTCCAAAAGCTGCGCCGCCTTGAGGTCCTCCTCCGCATCGGTTTTCAAGACGGTGGCCGTTTCCACCTTCAACTGCTCCACCTGTGAGGTCGAGTCGCGCACCTGGCTCAACGACCAGGTCATCGCCCACACGAGCAAAATCGCGATCAGCGCGAACCATCCCCACGGAATGTGTTTCTGCTCTGCCGCCGCCTTTCCCCATTCCTCCTCGTAGAGATCGGGATTTGCAGCGTCGTTTTCGATCAGCACCTCGATCCCCGGCTGATAGGTCCGCGTTTCCACCACGTCCTTGTCCGGCAAATCCAGACGCTGGCTCACCGTGGGCTCCTCCCGCTTGTTGCTGACGCGCACCGGCGTCACGCGCTTTACGGTGGAATCGCTCTCCAGCCGATGCACGGTTGCCTCCAGCACCGGTGGCGAATCGTCCACCGGTCTGAGCTCGATCCGCTTTTCGTCTCTGGCCATCTCCTCGGGAAGAAAAGCTGCAAAACTCCATCGACGCAACGCCGCACTCACTCTAAATCTCGCGAGGAAACCACCATGTCCGTCCCGCCCCGCATCCTCATTGTCACCGCCGCATTCGGCGAGGGGCACAACAGCGCTGCCCGGAATCTGGCCCTCGCGCTGGATGCCGCCGGGGCCACCACCCAGGTCAGCGATCCCTGCATGCTCGGCGTCCCCCGCATCACCCGCGCCGTCAACAGCGGCTACCGTTACGTCACCACCAATTTCCCCAAGATCTGGGCGAAAATCTACCGCTCCACCGACAACTGCGACTTCAGCCGCCAGCGCTCGCCCGTCATGCGCCGCGTCGAGTCAGCGCTTGCCGATCTCATCCGCGAATTCCAGCCCACCGCCGTCGTCAGCACCTACCCGCTTTACCCGTATTTCCTCAGCCGCATCGCCCAGGAAACGGGAAATCGACTACCCGTCTTCATCGTCGTCACCGACTCCATCGAGATCAACGCCGCCTGGCTTCGTGCCGATTGCGACCGCTGGCTGGTCACCGACCCCGCCACCCGCGACGCCATGATCCGCAAGGGCCTCCCGGTCGAAAAAATCGTCGATACCGGATTTCCCGTTCACCCGCAATTCGCCAGCCTCACCCCGGTCGACGTCAACGATCCCTGCGATCCCTTCCGCATCCTCTATTTCCCCACCGCCAAGCTTCCCTTCGTCCGCCGCCACGCCCGCGCCCTCCTCGATGCCTCGCCGCGCGTCCACCTCACCATCATCATGGGGCGAAATGTCCGCCTCCTCTACTCACGCGCCCGCGAAATCCAGCAAGCCTACCCCGGCCGCGTCCGCCTCATCGGCTGGACCCGCCGCGTTCCAAAATTCCTCAACAGCCATCATCTCATCGTCGGCAAGGCCGGCGGTGCCACCGTCCACGAGGCCATCGCCGCCCGTTGCCCCATGCTCATCCATCACCTCGTCCCCGGCCAGGAGGAGGGAAATCTACGGTTGCTCGAAATCATCGGCGGCGGTCATCTCGCCGCCAGCCCGGAAGACCTCGCCCGCAACGTCACCGATCTCCTAGCCGACCACGCCGCCGGCTGGCGCGCCATGAAAAACGCCCTCATCCGCCACGGCCGCAACTCCGGCGCCATCGACGCCGCCCGCTTCATCCTCAACGAAATCGGCAATCCCACCTGAGCACCACTCCCACGCGCATACTGATCACTGATCACCGGCACTCCTTCTCTCCCTCTTCCCTGAACACTGAAAACTTCCAACTAGCAACTTCTCCCGCATGACCTTCCTCTTCGACATCGGCCGCGTCCTTCTCGACTTCGACTTCGAGACCTCCATGTCCCGCCTCTTTCCCGACGGCGTCTCCGATCCCGCCGAACGCATGAACCTCCTCATCGAGCGCAAGGACGAGTTCGAGACCGGCAAGATCGACGTTCCCACCTTCACCCAATGGGCGCTCGACACCCTTCAGAGCCCCGCCACGCACGAGCAATTCACGACCGCCTGGCAGAAAATCTTCACTCCGAACGAACCCATGTGGGCCTGCGTCCGCAAGCTCGCCGCCGACGGCCACCGCCTCATCCTTTTCTCCAACACCAACGCCATCCATTGCCCGTGGATCTTCGAGGAATACCCCGAGTTCTCCCTCTTCCACGAGGCCGTCCTCTCCTTTGACACCGGTTTCATCAAGCCCCAGCCCGGCATCTATCAGCACGCCATCGACACCCACGGCCTCGATCCCTCCGAGACCCTCTACATCGACGACCTCCCGCCCAACATCGCCACCGGCCGCGAGTTCGGCTTCCGCTCCTGGGAATACGACCTCCGCAACCACGCCGCCTTCGAATCCTGGCTCGCGAGATAATCTCTCGAATCTGATTCTCAAACTCTGAACTTTCAACCCCCACTTCCAACTCTCCCATGTCCACCCTCACCATCGCCGGTCGCGAGTTCAGCTCCCGCCTCTTCCTCGGCACCGGCAAGTTTCCCTCCAACGAAACGATGCGCGACGCCCTCGCCGCCAGCGGCACGCAGATCGTCACCGTCGCCCTGCGCCGCGCCGACCTCACCGGCAAGGGCGATCCCTACGCCAACATCCTCGATTTCATCGATCCCGAAAAATACCTCCTGCTCCCTAACACCAGCGGCGCCATGAACGCCGAGGAAGCCGTCCGCCTCGCCCGCCTCGCCGCCGCCGCCGGTCTTCCGAAGTGGGTGAAACTCGAGATCCACCCGGATCCCGACCTACCTGCTGCCCGATCCGATCGAGACGCTCAAGGCCGCCGAAATCCTCGTGAAGGAAGGCTTCACCGTCCTGCCCTACATCAACGCCGACCCGGTCCTCGCCAAGCGCCTTCAGGAAGTCGGCACCGCCACCGTCATGCCGCTCGGCGCGCCCATCGGATCCAACCGCGGCGTCGTCACCCGCGACCAGATCCGCATCATCATCGAGCAGGCCATCGTCCCCGTCGTCGTCGATGCCGGACTCGGCGCCCCCAGCCACGCCGCCGAAGCCATGGAGCTCGGGGCCGATGCCGTGCTCGTCAACACCGCCATCGCCATCGCCAGCGATCCCGTCCGAATGGCCATCGCCTTCAAGATGGCCGTCGAAGCCGGACGCGAGGCCTACGAACTCGGCCTCCCCGAAATCCTCGATCACGCCAGCGCCACCAGCCCGCTAACAGGCTTCCTCGGTTAGCAAAAGCGTGGTTGCGGCGTCTCGCCGCAGCGAATAGCTTCCGGCGCCTCCAATCATGAACCCGGACTCGGAAAAAGCGGCAGTTAAAGGTTCAGCAGAACTTTCTCCTGAGCCCGCCGTCTCGCGTGGGGGCCTGGGAGAAACGAAGGCGGGTGGCGCTCCCTGTCGGCGGATTTCCAAGACACTCATCGCCGCCTATATCATCTTGGGACTTGGAATCTGGCAGATGATCCAAATCTCCAGCGGCGGCGGGTCCTTGTTCCAGTTTGCCAAGGAAATGACATCTGTCCCGGTCGAGCTGCGCCCGGATAGGCTCATGCCTCCTGCAAGAGATCTCCCGTCCACTGACCCCGTCGGAGCTTACGTCTCTAACTCCAAACGCGGCATGACGGACAAGGAGATCCGCTGGATGATCGAGGATTTCCAACAAGTGAGGATGATGCCGACATCCGGAAACATCGAAGAATACCGATCGTTTAGGGAACGACAAAACAAGTGGTATCTCACCGCAGTGACAGAAGCCCTTTCCCTCACTCCCGAGCAACGTCAATCGGTTCAAAAATCTCTCCGAGGACTGCTCGATCAGGCAGAGGAAGGATTCAAAAGGGAAGTCGATGAGGCTTCAGCAAGAGGCGAAGTTCCAAATGGAAATATCGTCAATCCCTATCTCGAAGCGACGTTTTGGCTCAGGAACGCGGAATTCGCCCCCTGGAATCTCTGCGAGCTGACCGAGGCCCAGGCCGATCTAACCATGGAACGTTCGTGGCTTGAACAGAAGGAGTCCGCGATGAAAATGCCGGATCCATTCAACCAGGAGCCGATGTGGCTCAACTACATGGCAATCGCGATGAAAGATCCCGTCTCGGGAAACCTCATCACCTATCCACCTCCGTCGCCGCCTCGACATGGCCTGCACCATGCGAGGTACCGTCAAGGGCGGAATCATGGACATCTCTCAAGCCTTTCCTCTGACACCGGACCAGAAGCTTGATGAACATCGCGACGATCTGGCAGCCCAGGCCAGGTTGCTTCATCCCGCGCAGCTTCGGATGGCGCTGCTTCTGAATCCTTTCATGGCAGATGTCATTCTCCAACGACTCGATCAGCCTTTGACTAACCGATAGGTGGAAAGCTTCCGAATCAAGTTTGTCGTGATTCTGGCGGACGCGAGGGCTGGATGGAGAAAGACGCCCTGAAGGGCTGGACTACAAACGAAGAATTCAGAGCCTTGCCAGCACCGCGTCGCCCATGCCCGCGGTGCCGACTTTCGTCTCGCCGGGTTGGCTGGTGGCGATGTCGCCGGTGCGGAAGCCGTCGGCGATGGTCTTGGCGACGGCGGCTTCGATCGCGTCGGCGGCTTCGATTTCGCCGAGGGAGAAGCGCAGCAGCATGGCGAGTGAGAGGATCTGGGCGATCGGGTTGGCGATGCCTTGGCCGGCGATGTCGGGGGCGGAGCCGCCGGACGGTTCGTAGAGGCCGAAGTAGAGGCCGTCCTCGCGCTGTTTGCCGAGCGAGGCGGAGGGAAGCATGCCGAGCGAGCCGGAGATCATCGCCATTTCATCGGAGAGGATGTCGCCGAAGAGGTTCTCGGTGACGAGCACGTCGAAGGAGCCCGGGCGCTTGATGAGCTGCATGGCGGCGTTGTCGACATACATGTGGGAGAGTTGGACTTCGGGGAATTCCTTGGCGATTTCCACGACGGTCTCGCGCCAGAGGACGGAGGAGGCGAGGACGTTGGCCTTGTCCACGGAGAGGAGTTGCTTCTTGCGGCCCATGGCGGCGGTGAAGGCGACGCGGGCGATGCGCTCGATCTCGCTCTTCATGTAAACCATGGTGTCGAAGGCGACGGGTTCGCCATTGCGCTCCTCGCGGCCTTTCGGCGGCCGAAATAGACGCCGCCGGTGAGCTCGCGGACGCAGAGGACGTCGAAGCCGTCGGCGATGAGTTCCTGTTTGACCGGCGAGGCGTGGGTGAGGGCGGGCAGGCAGACGCCGGGGCGGAGATTGGCGAAGAGGCCGAAGTGCTTGCGGAGCGGGAGCAGCGCGCCGCGTTCCGGCTGGATGTCGGGAGGCAGGGATTCCCATTTCGGTCCACCGACGGAGCCGAAGAGAATGGCGTCCGCCGCCTCGCTGGCGGCGACGGTTTCCGGCGGCAGCGGGTGGCCGGTGGCGTCGATGGCCGCACCGCCGACGAGGTGTTCGCTGCGGGCGACGGAGAATCCGAATTTGGCCTCGACGGCCTCAAGGATGCGGAGGGATTCCGCCATGACTTCGGGGCCGATGCCGTCTCCGGCGAGGATGGTGATGCGGTGGCTGCGTGACATGCGCGGGAAAATGGCGGGCACCCCGGCGCGTGGCAAGTGTGGAGAGATGGGATCGTTGGGAAAGGAACATTGCCAGAATCAAAGGGGCGTCGTAGCTGTGCATGAGTGTGAAGGAGATCAAGGAGCAACTGGCGACCCTACCCCGGCGAGAGCAGGACGAGGTGGTGGCTTACTTGTTTCATCCGAGGCTCCGGGACGATCCGGAATACAAACTCGAGATCGAGTCACGGTTGAGTGATCGGAATCCGGAAAGCTGGATTTCAATCGAGGATTTCGAGGCTGGTCTGGATCGGAGAGGACAGGACTGAGTGCAATGCCTCTGGGGAATACGTCCAATGACCGATCAAAAAAACCTTCATGTTTGGCGACGTAAATCGTTCGCGTTCAAGGAGCGGCGGACTCCGATCCGCCGAGGCCCATGGTAAGCCCATGAGTGGTGGCCTGCGCTCGATTCATGGTCGTTTCATGGGCCTGAGCGGATCGGAGTCCGCTCCTCCTTGGTTTTTCGTAAGCAAGCGCTTGATACCATTCTCCGATCCCTAACGGCATTGGGAAACGGTCATGATTGTCGGAGCGAGGCATGCGGATCGCTAACTGTCCGGTAGCGGTGAACCTTGGCTTGCGAACCGTTCCGAATGACTCCATCCTTTGCCTACCATGCAGGCAGTGACCGATCGCTTGAAGAATTTCCTCCAATACGTGGCCGTGAACCTGATTGACGAGCCTTCACAGGCGCAGCTCAAGGTGGCGGAACTCGGGCCGAAACGGCTGCGGTTCAAACTCGTCCTCGCCAAGGTGGATGTGGCGATGCTCATCGGTCGCAACGGCTTCACCGCATCGGCGATCCGCAGTGTGCTGAAAGCCGCCGCCGACAGGGAAGGCGTGCAGGTTTCACTCCAGATCCACTCCCACGAGGAAGAGGCGGAGTTGCTCGCGAAGGGCGAGGGCCACTGATTTCACGACGCGGTCGCCAGACAACCGGGGCAATCCTGGGCGAAGTGGCCGGGCTGGATTTCCGCAAGGGCAGGGGAACGGCTCACGAGGCAGAGTTCCTGTTTTCCGATCAGGTTGCGCGGCATGAACGAGCATCCGGCGGGCGGATTCGATAGATCGGGAGGCAGTCCGGGGATGGTGTAAAGCGGTTCGCCCTTGGGATGGCTGGCGGGGATGGATTTGAGCAGCGACCGCGTGTAGGCGTGCAGCGGATGCTGGAAAAGCTCGGATTTCTCGGCGCTTTCCACGATGCGCCCGGCATACATCACGTTGATCTTGTCACACATTTCGGAGACCACGGCGAGGTCGTGGGTGATGAAAATCACGGCGGTGCCGAGGTCTCGCTGGCGTTCGCGGATCAGGTCCAGGACCTGCTTCTGGACGGTGACGTCGAGGGCGGTGGTCGGCTCGTCGCAAATGAGCAGCTCGGGGCGGGTGATGAGTGCCATCGCGATCATCACGCGCTGGCGCATCCCGCCGGAGAATTCGTGAGGGTAGGAGTTGATGCGTTTCTCAGGATCGGGAATGCCGACCTCAGCGAGGGAGTCGATCGCACGCTTCATCGCCTTTTTGCCGGTAAGGTTTTCGTGAAGGGCCAGCGGCTCGGTGAGCTGTGCGCTGACCTTCATGAACGGATTGAGCGAGGTCATCGGGTCCTGGAAAATCATGGAAATCCGCTTGCCGCGGATCTTGCGGAGCTGCTTCTCGGTGGATTTCAGGAGATCGACCCCGTCGAAAATCGCCTCGCCGCGGTGGATGCGTCCCGGTGGCTGCGGGATCAGGCCCATCAGGGAATAGCAGGTGACGGATTTTCCCGAACCGGACTCGCCGACGATGCCGAGGGTCTCGCCGGGATCCACGGTGAACGAGACATCCTCGACCGCATGGACGATGCCGTTGCGGGTGTGGAAGCGGGTGGTGAGGTGGCGGACGTCGAGCAATGGCATGGATCAGGAGCGGATGACGTGGTGAGATTGGCGGCTTTCGCGGAAAGTGCAAGTTTGCTGGTTCGGGGCGGTGGGCTGAAAGGAGTCGGCAGCCTTGAGGAGGGTGGGACTTCGGCCCACCTGTCGCTGAGAAGAGAAAGGGATGAGCTTCGCGCTGAAGCATCCGCAACGCATCGGCAAGTGAACAGAATGTCCACTTCCCCTAACTTGCCCATCACTCTCATTGACGGGCGGTTCGGGGACCTACCCGCCCAGATCCAATTCCGTTTCGATCTCGCTCACGATGCGCTCAACCTCGTTTGCGATGTCGATGATGATCGCTTCGTCGGGGCCGGGTGCTTCAAGTGTGTTCAACTGGCTGCCTAACATGCCTGCCTTCATGTAGTGGTTGTCACGGCTCGCCAATCGTTCCTGGAGCAGTTCCGCGCTTCCTTCGAGATAAACCAGAGCAGTTTCATCGGACCCGACGCCAAGCTGATCCCGATAGGAATTCTTGAGGGCTGAACATGCGAGGACCGTCAGCAAGTCATCGGGAGCTGCTTCGACGACTTCCTTGCGCAGGCGGGCGAGCCAGGGAGCGCGGTCGTGATCGTCAAGCGGAACACCGGATGCCATTTTGCGGATGTTTTCCTCCGGGTGGAAATCGTCGGCATCAAAGAATTGGCCATGATTTCTGGATGCCAGCAGCTCACCCACCGTCGATTTTCCGGAACCGGAGACACCCATGACGATGATGACGCGTGGCGGTTTCATGAAACGTTGAATCGTCCCTCGATCCAGCGGGCGACATCGCAAAAAACTCCATCTTCCAAAGGCTTGCCCATCCCCAGCGTCAAAACAGGAACCTGTTCCCGGGTGTGATCGGTGCCGGGATGATAGGGATCGTTGCCATGATCGGCGGTGATGATGACCAGATCGTCACTCCCGACTTGGCCGATGAAATTGCCTAACCATTCGTCGAAATCTCTCAGGCACTGCGCGTAGCCCTCCGGATCGCGTCGATGCCCGTAGAGCGAATCGAAATCGACAAGATTGGCGAAGATGAAATGAGGATCGTCCCGGCGTTCGTTCCAAAGTTTCTCGATCACCGCCATGCCTTCCGCATTGGATTTCGTGGGATGCGATTCCGAGATGCCCGAGTCGGCAAAGATGTCGGATATTTTTCCAACGCCGATGGTGGTGACTCCAGCGGCTTGAAGGCGGTTCAGGACCGTTTCACCAGGCATCAGGGAGTAGTCATGGCGGTTTCCGGTGCGTTTGAAGGTGCTGGCTGAATCGCCAAGAAAAGGCCGTGCGATCACCCGGCCGATCCGGATGCCGCGTTCGTCCAACAGCGCTCTAGCGGTTTTGCAAAGATCCCAAAGTCGCTGAATTCCGAACCTCTCCTCATGCGCCGCGATCTGGAGGACGCTGTCGGCGCTTGTGTAGAGGATCGGCTTCCCGTTCCTCAGGTGCTCGTCGCCTAACTGAACGAGGATCTCCGTGCCCGAGGAGGCAAAATTTCCGATGAATTTCACGCCGCCCCGGGCTTCCAGCTCAGCGACCAGATCCTCGGGAAATGCCTCGAAGGTCGCGAACGGTTCGTCGAGCGCACAGCCCATCAATTCCCAGTGGCCGGTGGTCGTGTCCTTGCCCGCCGACGTCTCCGTCAGGCGTGCCCAAGATGCGCCGGGATGTTTCTCGACATGATCCGGCAGCGACAAGAGCTCCCCCAATCCCAGCGACTCAAGATGGGGCAGGGTGAAGCCGGGAATGTTCCCATAAAGATGTCCGAGGGTATTTGCCCCAGCGTCGCCATAATCCGCAGCATCCGGAGCGTCTCCACAACCGACTGAATCCAACACGATGCAAAGAGCCCGTTTCATTGCCGACTTTTAGCCCCCGCCATGCCAAGCCTCCAGACTCTTCGAATGAAATTTCACGAATTGCTCACGAGAGTCTTCATCGAGCCGTGAAAGGAGATTGCCAGGCGGGGGATTCTGGGAATGCTGCGGGTAGTCCAATTTATCAACCGGAACCTTCCCATGAACAAAGCCCTTGTAATTTCATTGGCTCTATTGGTGGCATCTTTGGAACAAGTATTTTCACAAACCAAGCCGGGTGAAGGCTTCTATTTGGTCGTTTTTTACGTTACGCGGGAGGTCAAGGATAAGGTTGATGGATTCTACCGTGTCTCGGCCGATGGCAAGATCTCGCTCCCGGCCGTGAACATCGAACTGGCGGCGGAGAAGGACATCGAAGTCCTCCGTAAAAAACTGCACGACGCCATCCAGCGCTATTGCCATAAAAAGTATCCGGACGAGGAGGGCAGGGGACCGAATCCGAGAGGTTATGCCTGGCCGGACCTGAATTTCATCTCAGAGGAGGACGCGAAAAAGGCTGCCGGCGGTATGCTCGTCGTGGGCGCGGTGAAGAAGCCCGGCGTGTATCCGCTGCCCAAAGACCTAGGCATCTGGTCGGCCGCCGCTGCGGCAGGGGGAGCGGAGATTTACTCAGGTCCGTGCTACACAGTCCTTCGGGGAAAGGAAGTCGTCTTTATCCGACTTAGCAGGACGGGATGGGTCGGCAGCCGACTCCTCAAGCCGGGAGACGTGGTCGTGGTGCCCCGCAGGCCCATGGTGGAAATGGTGAACCGGATCTTCGGCTATGATCCTTGATTTAAGGCGGGCGCGTGCGCGAGGTGGGGTTGTAACCTGTTTCCCAATGCAGTGAAACTTGCTTACTGCAGAATCGCCGCTATTTTCGTTTACGTGTAGCGATTGAAGGTCGGAGGTCGGAGAAAGCCGACGAGCATTTGCCCGGATGCTTTCGCGAACTCCACAGCCAGCGAACTGGGCGCAGAGATCGCCGCCAAGGCCGGAATCCGCGCAGCCAGAGCCTTTTGCATGATCTCGAACGATAGCCTGCCGGAGACAAGGATAAGCGTGGTAGTCAGATCGATTCCGTTCAGCAACGCATGGCCGATGACCTTGTCCACCGCGTTGTGGCGGCCGATGTCCTCGCGGGTGATGAGAAGATTTCCTCCGACATCAAAAACTCCGGCCGCGTGAAGCCCTCCGGTCGAATCGAAGGTGCCCTGAGAAGCGCGAAGTTTGTCCGGAAGTCCGAGAAGCATGGTTTCGGAAAATTCAACCGCACGTTCGATCGGCGGCGAATTCGTGAAAATCGCTTCCAAGGTCGCTTTGCCACAAAGCCCGCACGACGATCCCGTGAACAAATGCCGAGTGAGCCGTCCGAGATCGACCTCGACCCCGTCATTGAGGAAAACCAGCACCCGGTTCTCTTGCGGACGTGGCTCGATTTTTCGCAGTTGATCCATCTTGGAGACGATTCCTTCCGTCACCAGGAAACCCGCCGCCAGTTCCTCGTCGTGTCCCGGCGTCCGCATCACCACTGCCACGGAGTGCCCGTCGAGCCGGATTTCCAACGGCTCCTCGACCGCCACCTGATCCTGCATTTCGACCGCGCCTTCGGGACCCCAATGGGTTAGCGAGATGGTCCTTGATGCATCCATTTCTCCAGCGTGCCATTTCCCGGCCCGGCAGCAACCCCGCATCCAAGGAAGTTCTGCTCTTTACCCGCGCGGAAATCACCGCTAATCCCGTCGCGCGATGCACGGATTTTCCTACAAAAACGGTTCCCTCTACTGCGAGGATGTCGATCTTTCCACCCTGGCCGAGGAGCACGGCACCCCGCTCTACGTCTATTCAGCCGGGACAATCATCGACCACTTCACCCGTCTCGACGCCGCCCTGGCCGGGGTCGACCACGAGGTGGCCTACGCGGTGAAGGCAAATTCGAATCTCTCCGTGCTCCGCCTGCTCGCCACCCACGGTGCTGGCTTCGACATCGTGTCCGGCGGCGAGCTTTTCCGCGTGATCAAGGCAGGCGGCGATCCGGCCCATTGCACGTTCGCCGGCGTCGGCAAGACCCGCGATGAAATCGTCTACGCCCTCGAGCAGGGCATTTACTCGTTCAACGTCGAGAGCGAGGAGGAACTCCGCTATCTCAACGAGGTCGCCGGCGAGCTTCGGCGTGATCGCCCCCGCCGCGGTCCGCGTGAACCCGAACGTGGACGCCAAGACCCACAAATACATTTCGACCGGCAAGTCCGAGAACAAGTTCGGCGTCGATTTCGACGCCATCGCCGACCTCTACGACCGCGCCGCCAAGGAGCTGCCCAACATCAAGCTGCGCGGCCTGCAGATGCACATCGGCTCGCAGCTCACGTCCATCGACCCGTTCATCGAGGCGGTCGAAAAGGTCATCCCGCTCGTCACCGCGCTCAAGGACAACCACGGCATCGAGTTCTGGTCGATCGGCGGCGGCATCGGCATCATCTACCAGGACTCGCTCGAATCCGGCATCCGCGGATTGGTGGGAAAGCCAGCCCGAGGAAACGCGTCCGCTCACCATCGAGCACTACGGCAAGGAACTCGTCCCGCGCCTCAAGGATCTCGGTTTGAAGATCCTGCTCGAACCCGGCCGCTACATCGTCGGCAATGCCGGCGTGCTCCTCACCAAGTGCCTCTACGAGAAAAAGGGCACGGCGAAGACCTTCAAGATCGTCGATGCCGGGATGAACGACCTGATCCGCCCCGCCCTCTACGAAGGCCACCACGAGATCGTCCCGCTCACCGAGCCGGCCTCGTCGGAGCGCATCAAGGTCGATGTCGTCGGCCCGATCTGTGAAAGCGGCGACTTCTTCTGCCAGGACCGCGAACTCCCGGATTTCCAGCCCGGCGACATCGTCGCCCTGATGTCCGCCGGCGCCTACGGCTTCGTCATGGCCTCCAACTACAACTCCCGCCCGCTCCCCGCCGAAATCCTCGTCGACGGCGAAACCGCCACCGTCGTCCGCAAGCGCCAGACGCTCGACGATCTGATCGAGGGGGAACTCTAGCATCCGCAAAGTCTGACTCGTCCAATGGCCGGCTCAACCGTGGTTGCGGCGTCTCGCCGCAACGTTACAGGACGGAAAGTTTTCGCAATCGATACGCCAGCCGCGTGACTCAGGCATTGAAAACCTTGTAAAAGAGAAACCAAGCCCCGGGCAGACCGAGAATCAAAAGCCATCCTGTCCATCTAACCAGGGTGGGCGAGACGGGTCCTGTTGCGCCCGAATCCAGATTCCGCCCCTGGCTTGCTAGATTGGCCATAAGCCCGGGAATCCAGACCATGGTGAGAGGTAGAAGGAACAAGAAACCAACTCCAAACGCTCTTCTTGGCCCCAGTTCATGGAAGGCAATGATGATCCAGGCGATCACCAGCAATGTGGCGACAATCCTCTCGGGAGTCACTCGAACGTCAGGTTCGTAATCACCGTCCATGCGGTTGATCTTATAAGTTCTGCCCGCCGTCAT
>CAWENZ010000011.1:0-160436 GCA_963810445.1 uncultured Verrucomicrobiae bacterium
GATAGGTCCAGTCCTTGAAAACGAGCACAAGTGGAATCCGTGTGGTTAGCAAAGAGCTGGTTTGGCGATTGAAACAAAGCCTCCGGGGCGCGGACACACGACCTATCCATTCGGGGGAACGTCGCCACCGCGGCCCGGCGGTGGATCGACAGGATAACCACCAAGGGACTAATGTCGCGAGAAATCAAAGCGCCGGATGGCGAGAAACGTGGTTGCGGCGTCTCGCAGCAACGAGCCTAACCCATCACATTGCGGCGAGACGCCGCAACCACGTTCGGAGCCTCATCCGTCAAAATCAATTTCACGCGACACAAGATCGTCGGACACCGATGCTGCGGCACATCGCATTTTGTGAACACTGCTAGAGCGGAAGAGGAATCGTTCATCGTTCCTTTGGAGTGCGGTGACAAAGCGAAGCGGCGGCACCGCTTTGGAGGTTTCGTCATCCCCGGAACAAATCCAGCGCGGCACGAAGCACTCATCCAAGGCGGTGTGGCGCTTCGCTTCCCACCGCAGTCCAGAGCCTCAGCCCTCAGACCTTTTCGGGAAACGCCTGTTGACGCTCCTCGCGATATTGGGTGGGTGGCATGCCCTCGACGCGCGAGAAGACCTTGTAGAAATGGTCCGAACTCCGGAATCCCGCATCCGAAGCCACATCCTTCATGGGGGCATCCGTCTCTACCATGCGCCGCTTTGCTCGTTCGAGACGCAGGCGGGTGATTTCATCCGCGATCGCCCGCCCGGCGGATGCGCGGAAACGTCTTTCAAGCGTGCGCCGGGTCGTGGCCACGGCGGCAGCCACATCCTTTACCTGGATCCTCTTGTGGCTGTTTTCCGCAATGAATCGCAGCGCCCGGGCCACGAGGATATCATCGGCGGCATAGACGTCGGTCGATTGACGGGGCACGAGTTCAGCCGGGGCCACCAATTCAGGCTCCAGCGGTGGCGGGTGGCCAGCCATCAGGAGATCCAGCATGGCAGCCGCCCGATAACCGACCTGGCCGTATCCCATGTCGATGCTTGTCAATCCAGGCTGTGGAGCCTTGCAGATTTCCGGCTCATTGTAGGTTCCGATGATCGCGACGTCCTGGGAGACGTGCAGTCCCTTGGACCGGCAAACGTCGATCAGGAAGCGGCAAAAGAGATCTCCGCAAACGAAAACGCCAACGGGAGGCTCCCATGTGTCGATCCACGCTTCCATGCCAGCCACGAAGTCCCGCCACCCGCGAGCTTTTCCCTCCACCGAGCTGGAGGCGAACCGATAGACCGAGCACCGGAAGCCGGCGTTTCGGATCGCTCCGCGAAATCCCGACAATTGCAATCGTGAATCGATGTCGCGGAGGAAGCCGAGATAGCCGAATTGCCGGAACCCCCGGCCCAGGAGATGCTCGGCCGCCATCACCCCGGATGCCTCGTAATCGGGAAAAACACTCGGCAAATCCCGCACCGGGGAATTCAGCCAGACATTGACCAGGGGCACCCCCGCGCGCCGGGCCGCGTTCGCCAAGGGAGAGGTGGCCCGGGCGAGCACACCGTCGTAGGGACGCTCGCCCGACGAGCCTTTCAACAACCGGTCAATCGCCGGATTGATGGTGCATTGCCACCCGGCCTCGTCGGCATACCGCTGGCATCCGGCATAGACGTCCAGGTGGCGCTTGTAGGCCCATTCGAGTTCGAGCGAGATCGCAACCCGTTTTGTTTGCCCCTTGATGAAATCTTTCATGAAAAACCGAGACACGTCAGCGCGTCGCCTAGCGTATGACCTATGACGCCCGCCTCGTCATTGCGCAAGGTCAATTGGCGCATAACAGCGTCGGTATGCCGCATTCCGCCGTAGACAAACCAGTGGCCAATTGCATACGTTTCCACTGATCCCCATCTCCCGGCGAGACTCTCATCAAACTCACTGGGGTAATACTGAACAAACTCAAGCGCCGTTTCGAACATGACGCACAAGAAATCCCCAAAAAATGTCCACCACCCAATTGACGCGCCCCGCCGTCCGTGAGGCCACTTCCCCGTCCGGCGAACTGACTCAGGATTTTCTCGCCGAATTGCGCGACAACTATGAAATGACACCGGGTGACCGGGCCTGTCACAACGCGGTGACGAACAATTCCGTCAATGCACTCGCGCTCAACCGGGACGCGGTGCGAGGTGATGACGGGCATTTCAGCCATCGGATCAAGTCAAGCGGCATCACCGACCAGAAGCAATCCGGCCGTTGCTGGATGTTCGCCGGCCTGAATGTGTTGCGTCCCCAAATGATCCGCGACCACGGAATGGTGGAATTCGAGTTCTCCACCGCCTACCTGCAGTTCTGGGACAAGATGGAAAAATCCAACATCTATCTGGAATCCGTCATCGAGCTGCGCGGGTCCGATTTCCTCGACCGGGACTGGGAGCAGGCGAACAAGCGGATCACGGAAGACGGAGGCTGGTGGAACAACCTCGTGGGCCTGGTGGAAAAATACGGAGTGATGCCTCTCTCGGCGATGCCCGAAACCCACTCCAGCACGAACACGAGACTCCTCAACGAGATCCTTGGCAGATTGCTCCGGGCCCGCGCGGTCAGCATCCGGAAACGGCACGAGAACGGCGCGGGAATCGAGGTTCTCCGTTCCATGAAAAGCGATGCGCTCCGGGAAGTTTACCGTTTCCTCGTGATCAACCTTGGAGAGCCACCTGCCGAATTCGAATGGCGCTACAAACGCCGCAAGGAGCCTAACAAAAGTGTCGAGGACGCGATCAGGGACCTGCAGACCGTCGAGGAGGAAAGCCTGACCCCTGCCGAGCGCCACACCCCGCAGTCCTTCTACCGGAAATATGTGGGCGTCTCCCTCGCTGACTTTGTCTGCCTTTACAACGACCCGCACAATCCACTGGACCGGCATTATTGTTTCGACCGAAGCCGCAACATCGTCGGCAAGGAATGCATGAACTTCGTCAACGTCGATACGACGGCAATGAAGGAGGTCTCGAAGAAGTCGATCCTCGCCAACGAACCGCTTTGGTTCGCGGTCAACATGGATTTCGACCAATCCGTGGAGCACGGGCTGATGGAACACCGGCTCTTCGACTACGAAACACTTTTCGGGATCGACCTCACCGTCAGCAAGGCCGACCGCACGCACTTCCACGCCGGAGCCTCCTGCCATGCCATGGCCCTGACGGGTGTCGATCTTTCCGAAGACGGACAGCCGCGCAAATGGCTTGTCGAAAACAGCCACGGCGACAAATCGGGAGCCAAGGGACGCTGGACGCTCAGGGACAAATGGTATGATGAGCACGTTTACACCATCATCGCGCACAAGCGCCACGTCCCGGCGGAAATCCTGAAGCGCTTCGACGAGGAACCCACGGTGTTGCCCGCCTGGTATCCAGGGGCACAGGGAATCCGTTTCGAGAACGGAGCGGGCGAAATCTGATGATTTGATCGGGAAGGTTTTTGAAAATGGCGGCGTATCGGGGAGGGAAGCACAACACTCTCTAACAAAGCCACCATGAAACGAATCCCCACTCTCTTTTGCCTCACGGCGCTGATGGTCCTCACCGCCCGCCCCGCGCTTGCGGCGGATCAAAAGACCAAGGCCTGGACCGATCCGGATGTCGCGAAAACCGAGGATCCGGATTTCCTCATCCAGGGGGAATACGGAAGTGCCGAGGCCGGAGCCGCCGCCGGCGCGCAGGTGGTCGCGCTTGGAAATGGAGCCTTCGACGCCTATTGCCTGAAGGACGGCCTGCCGGGCTTGGGATGGACCCCGGGCAAGGACCGCCAGATCCTGAAAGGGACCCGCCAAGGAGACACGATCAGCTTCGCATCTAACGACAAGGGCATGGCCGCCGTCATCAAGGACGGGAAACTCACTCTAACGGGATCCGATGGAACCAGCCAAACCCTTCCCCGCATCGAGCGTGCGAGCCCCACCTTGGGAGCAAAGCCCCCCGAAGGTGCCGTGGTTCTTTTCGACGGCAAGTCCGCCGGGGCATGGGAAAATGCGAAGGTCGAGAACGGCCTCCTTCTATCAAACGGAAGCACCACCAAACAGCTCTTCGGGGACTACAAGCTCCACCTCGAGTTCCGCACACCTTACATGCCCGCCGCCCGCGGGCAGGGCCGTGGCAACAGTGGCGTCTATCATAGCGGACGTTGGGAAACCCAGGTGCTTGATTCATTCGGACTGGATGGCAAGGACAACGAGTGCGGAGGGATCTACTCGATTTCCAAACCGCTCCTCAACATGTGCCTGCCCCCGCTCGCGTGGCAAACGTATGATGTCGATTTCACCGCCGCGAAATTCGATGCCGACGGCAAGCGGACCGCATGGCCCCGCATCACGGTGAAACTCAACGGCGTGCTCGTGCATGAGAACCTCGAACTCTCCAAGGATTTCACCACCTCGGCTCCCCTCAATACCCCGCTCCAGAATCCCCAAGGCCCTGTCCATCTGCAGAACCACGGTAATCCCGTTGTTTACCGCAATATTTGGATCGTGCCGGGGAAATAAGTTGGCCGTGGCATCGCTCCATCAACAGAATGCAAGCCAGCGCTGTTCCCATTCAAACGTTTCTCCTAGAACTCCCCCATCACCGATGATTTCCAGCCGACTGCTCAACTGCTCCCTTGTGACCCTTGCCCTTTTTAGTTCCCATGCTGGAGCTGCCATGACTCCGATTGATCTGCGTTGCGAAGGAATGACCGGATCTCCTGCCGTGACCGCGACACCGGGGCTCTCATGGCGGGTCGAGTCTTCCGAACGCGGTCAAGTTCAGGCGGCTTGGCAAATCCTCGTCGCCAGCAGTGAAGCTCTGCTCGCCGAAGACAAGGGGGACCTCTGGGATTCGGGAAAAACTCCCACCGCCCGGTCACCCATTGTCTCCTACGCCGGGCAGAAGCTTTCAGCAGGTCAACGTTGTCATTGGAAAATCCGCACGTGGGACGCAGCGGGAAAGGAGTCGGCATGGAGCAAACCCGCCGCATGGCAGGTCGCCCCTCTAACACCGGATGATTGGCAGGGAGCCCGCTGGATCGACGACGGTCGCGAAAATCCCGAAAGCGAGGAAGACCTCTACAAGCCGGATCCCGCCCCGCTCATACGGAATGAATTCACGCTGACCAAGCCGGTGGTTAGAGCCAGCTTGCATGTCGCCGGACTCGGCTGGTGCGTGCCAAGCCTGAATGGTGCACGCGTGGGAGACAACGTGCTCGATCCACCGTGGACGAATTTCGACAAGCGCATTCTTTTCAGCACGCACGATGTGACCGCCCAACTGGCGTCCGGCGCGAATTGCCTCGGATTCGCCCTTGGCAACGGTTGGTTCAATCCCCTGCCCCTGCGGATGTGGGGACAACGCAACATCCGAGCCACCCTACCCATCGGACGGCCGCGCGTGATCGCCTGTCTTGTGATTGAGCACCCGGATGGAACCACGACCAGGATCGTGACGGGCCCCGGTTGGCAAACCGCCCAAAGCGAGGTGATTTCCAACAGCGTCTATCTCGGCGAGGTCCGCGACGCGCGGCTCACGCTAACAGGTTGGAACAAGCCTGGCTTCGACGCCGCATCATGGAAGCCCGCGCGGGTCAAAGATGCGCCGCTTGAGCCATTGCTTCCGCTGACGACTCCTCCGGTCCGTGAGGGAGCTCCCATTCCCGCCGTCGCGGTGACCCATCCGTCGGCCGGCGTCCATATCGTTGATTTCGGCAGGAATTTCACCGGCATCCCCGAAATCAAGCTGAACGCGCCTGCTGGCACCAAGGTGACATTCCGCTACGGCGAGCTGCTTCACGAGGATGGCACCCTCAACCCGATGACCAGCGTCTGCGGACAGATCAAGGGAACGCGCAAGGATGCCGACGGCAAGACCATTTCAAAAGGCGGCCCCGGAGCACCAGACATCGCGTGGCAGCAGGACATCTACATCACCCGGGGCGGCGGCGAGGTCTTCCGCCCGGATTTCACCTTCCACGGTTTCCGCTTCATGGAAATCACCGGCTTGCCGGATGCTCCGGAACTGTCCGCGATGCGCGCATTCCCCCAACACTCGGATCTTACGGATACAGGAGTTTTCTCGTGTTCTAACGAGCGGTTCAACCGCATCCAGGAAATGTGCCGCAACACATTCCTCTCCAACGTCGTCAGCGTGCAATCGGACTGCCCGCATCGCGAGCGCTTCGGCTATGGCGGTGACGTCGCCGCGACCAGCGAGACGTTCATGATGAACTTCGACATGTCGGGTTTCTATTCGAAGGTCGTGCACGACTGGGCGGATGCGGCCCGCCCTGACGGTCACTTCCCGGACACAGCCCCCTTTGTCGGAATCGACTACTGCGGCGTCGGATGGGGAATGGTTCACCCGCTCCTGCTCGAACAGCTCTATCAGCACTACGGTTCCACCGGCATGCTGAAGGAACAGGTTCCTGTCGCGCTCAAGTGGTTGGACAATGAGGCGTCCAACCGCAAGGAAGGTCTCGTCGTCAAGGGACTCAGCGACCACGAGACGATCGTCAAGGCCGGTGGTCCGGCCCTAACCACACCGATGTTCATCGATGCCGCCCGCCGGGTCGCGAGACTCGCCCGCCTGATCGGCCGGGATGCGGATGCCAAACGCTGCGAGGCAATGGCCGACGAATCCGCCAAAGCCTGGGCCACCGCATTTCTTGACTCCAACACCGGCAAGGTTGGCGACGGTTCCCAGTCCAACCAAACCTTCGCGCTCGGCTTTGGTGCAGCGCAGAATGCCTCCCGGCCATTGGTCTTCGACCGATTGTTGGATGCATTGAAGGCGGACGACGGTCCGCGTTTGACCACCGGGATCTTCGGCACACGATTCTTGCTAGAGGAACTCTCGCGCAACGGGCGCTCCGACCAGGCCTTTGCCTTGGCCAACAGGAACACCTTTCCTTCCTGGGGCTGGATGCTGGAAAACGATGCCACCACGCTTTGGGAACACTGGGCAAAGGATGACAACACCTATTCGCACAACCACCCCATGTTCGGCACCGTCTCCGGATGGTTCTTCCGCTGGCTCGGTGGGATTCAAATTGCCGACGACGCGGTGGGATCCGACCGGATCGAGATTCGTCCCCAGGTCGTTTCCGGTCTCGAGTGGGTGAAATGCTCGCATCGATCCGTCAGAGGATTGATCGAGTCCAACTGGTCCACCTCACCAAAGACTTCGAAGTTCGAGATCGTCGTCCCGCCGGACACCACCGCACTTGTCGAGCTGCCCGCGCATCCGGGCGACATCCTAACTGAAGGCAACAAGCCGGTCTCGGAAAGTGCCGGTATCAAATCCCTCGAATCCAGGCCGGGCAGCCACCTGATGCAAGTCGGCAGCGGCCGCTATCAATTCACCATTTCACAAAAGTAGAATCATGACGACCCTATCAAGAATGCAGAAAACCGGGCTATTGGCTTGCTTGCTCTCCGCAGCGACGCCGTCCCTCCGGGCTGAGCCGGAAATCGTTCCCGGTGCCACCGAGTCGAGCCCCTCGCGCTCCCAGTATTTCTCGTGGATCAACAACACCAACGAGGGATCCACCGAAGCACAGACGCTGATCAATTTGGAGTTCTTCAAATGGCTTCACGACGAGTATGGCATGAACCTCGACATCTATGCTTTCGATGCCGGAGCCATCGACGCGCCGAAATACTACGGCAACATGCAAACCGAGAAGTTCAAGACCCAGTTTCCCCGTGGATTCGATCCGATCTACAAGCTGGCCAAGAGCTTCGACTGCCGGCTCGGCGTATGGCTTGGTCCCGACGGTTTTGGCGATACGCCTGCCGAGGAAAAGGCCCGCATCGACCTGCTGGCGGGACTGTGTCGGGACTATGAGTTTGCCCTTTTCAAGATGGATGCCGTTTGCACCCAGCTCCGGCCCGAGAAGCAGGATGCGTTCGCGCGCCTGATGACCGAGTGCCGCAAGTACAGCCCGGATCTGATCCTGCTGAATCATCGCCTGAATCTCGGAGATGCCAAATCCCACGCCACCACCTTCCTGTGGGAGGGCGCGGAGACCTACATCGACGTCCACATGACCAACCGGGAAAAGACCGGCACCCATAACCGGGTCGCCGCGATCTCGCGCGGACTGGTGCCCGATCTCCAGCGCCTGACCGAAGATCACGGCGTGTGCCTTTCATCCTGTCTCGATTTCTGGGAGGATGATCTGATCCTCCAGGCCTTCAACCGCAGCCTGATCCTGGCTCCTGAAATCTACGCGAACCCATGGTTCCTGCGAGACGACGAATTTCCACGCCTCGCCCGGATCTACAACCTCCACAAACGCTATCGCGACATCATGGTGAAAGGAATGGTCCTCGACGAGCAACGCTATGGTCCGAGTGCCGTTGCCCGCGGCAACGAGGCAACGCGCCTGGTCACACTCCGCAATCTAACGTGGGAGCCCGTCACTTACCGGGTGAAGCTGGATGCCTCAATCGGCCTCACTGCCAAGGGCCCGATCGAACTGCGCCAGTTTCATCCCACCGAACGGATTTTCGGAACCTTCAACAACGGCGACGAGGTGTCGATCGAGGTAAAGCCATTCCGCAGTTGCCTGCTGCTGGCGGACACCGCGAAAACCGGCGGAGTTGGCCTTGCAGGTTGTGAATACGAGGTCGTGCGCGATGTCCCCGGCAAGGATGTCATCATCAAGGTGCTCGGAGCCCCGGGCGACATCCAGACCGTTTCACTTCTATCAGGAGGTCGTTCGTTCAGCCAAGCGACGCTCGACTCCAAGCCCGTGACCCACCTCACCGACGGAAACGAGGAAAGGATTTCTTTCCCGGGCACCTCGGATCGAAAGGCATGGCATCGCCACGTCGGGGCGCCTGCGACCTGTGAGATTCCCGCCGATTCAGAAGCTCTTTATGAAAGCAGTTGCTTTGCGGCCAACAACGATTCACTCGAAGTTCGCTCCCTGCATCGCTCGGGGGCGAGTGCGATTTCGCAGGTCCAGAAAGCCCGCCAAGCCTTTCTTGATCAACCGATCATTGCCGAGCGCGGCCTTCTTCAAAGCTATGCCTTCGATGGCGATCCGGCCACGGCCTACGACCTGATCCGGACACGTGAAAGAAAGCCCGAAAGCCGCTTCCTGCGCATCGATCTGGGCAAAACCGGAACAACCTGACCACATATTGTTAGAGACTCCTGCCGCCGGAGAATTGAAATATGCCTCGGTGACTCCCGCGAATCATGTGGAGGTTTCCGCTGATCTCAAAAAATGGACTCCTGCCCGTCTTGTCCAGGACGGACGGAACATCCGCATCGAGTGTGATCCGGGGCAACCGGTCCGTTATATCCGCACCGACCTGGTCCCCGACAAGCTCGCCGAGATCCGCGGTTACGCCAAGGGCAAGGAACTCGCTCGCGAAGGATGGCGGGTTTCCTGGCTGTTCCCTCCGTTCCGCGAGGTTCGGAAGGCATGGTCATTGCCATTCACTCTCGACCACGCCCCCAAGGGCGGCTACCTAACGGTTGCCTGCAACGGCGTCCACGGTCCCGAGGGTGCTTGGGTCGGTTTGCGGGTGGATGGTCGATACGTCGGTGCCCCTGACCGTGCGCCATCCTATCCGGTGTCTCCATGGGAAAATCCGGCGTCACTAACGAGCGGGAACTACAGCTATTTCATTCCGGTCACCCCCGACATGGTCGGCAAGTCGTGTGAACTGGTGGTCATGGGATTCGATCCCAAACAACTGGATTTCATTCCCGACGTCTGGCAAACCACGGGTGCTGACCCCTATCAGTCCAAGACCTTGATCCTTTCGAAGTAAACCAATTTCAAAAATCATGAACCTTTCAATTGTTGGTCGCTGTCTGATAAGCACGCGCCGATTGCTTCCGAGGGCCGCAGCGTCCATCTTGTTGACCGGAACGATGGGACTCTCGCTCGCGGGCGAACCCGAAAAGGGTGCGGCAGCTCCGAAAAAAATCGGCTGGATCAAACCGGTGGAACAACAGATGGAAGGATGGACCATACAGGTCGATCCCGCCCTTCTATCAGGAGAATTCAAGGAGGAAGGAACCCAGGCGCTGAAGATGCTGGCCAACCATCTCCAACGGATTGCGATCCTGGTTCCGGAGAAACCACTTCGTGAGTTGCGCAAGGTCGGGATCCAGATCGAGCACGATCACCCGGACCTCAAGGGCATGCAATATCACCCGGATCTCGATTGGCTCGAAGAGCATGGATACGATCCACGGCTCGCCAAAAAGGTCCACATTCCGGTCGCGGCGGAGCTTCTCTCGCGCGACCAAATGCTGAAGCACCCGGCTGTCGTTCTTCATGAACTGGCGCATGCCTATCACGACCAGGTGCTCGGCTTCGAGGATCCCGGCATCCTGGCAGCCTACAACGCCGCGATGAAAAAGGGCATTTATGAAAAAGTCCTGCTATACGATGGCCAGCAGGTCCGGCATTATGCAACCACCGACCAGAAGGAATACTTCGCGGAGGCCACCGAGGCCTATTTCTATCGCAATGATTTCTTTCCCTTCGTTCGCGCCGAGTTCGAGCTTTTCGATCCACAGGGATGCGCCGAGCTCAAGCGGGTATGGGAACCTTCCAAGAACTAACTTCAAGCATTCAAGCCATCATCAGGAGCCGGAACCATGATCAAATCCACCCTCACCCGTCAGGCTCTCATCGCGGCCGCGTTTGCGACAATTGCAGGCGGAGCCGAGCCCGGAGCCGCTCCGGTGATTCCGGGCCTCCATCAGAAACATCCGCTCAACGAGAGGCAGACCGGCGAGCTTCTGATCGGCGAATTGCGTTGCGCGTCCTGCCACGAAGGCATGGATCGCGTGGACATGAAGTTGGCTCCTGATTTGAAAGGCGTTGGTTCTCGCCTGAATCCCGGCTATCTCGCGCGCTTCATTGCCAATCCATCCGCCGTCCATCCAGGAACCACGATGCCTGCCATGCTGGCAACGGAGCCCGAGGAGAAGCGGAAGGAAATCAGCGAATCGATCAGCCTCTACCTCCGCTCCCTTGATCGCGGGAGCAAGCCTGCGGAGCAGACAGCCAAGGCTGACCCGATTGCAGGTCGCGAATTGTATCACGAGGTCGGTTGTGTCGCCTGCCATTCACCACGTGACGAGGCAGGCAATGAGATTTCCAAGGAAGGCATGGTTTCACTTTCTCACCTATCCGACAAATATCGGCAACAAGCCTTGGCGGAATTCCTTTTCGATCCACTGAAGACGCGTCCATCAGGGAGGATGCCTGACATGAACCTCAGCAAGGAGGAAGCGGCATCCATCGCGTCCTACCTGATCGGCAACAAGGGCGAAGCTGACCCGCAATCCGCTCCATTGGGCGACAAGGGTGTCAGCGAAGGGATGGCCAACTTCAAGACTTACAATTGTACCGCCTGTCATCAGCCCGACGACTCAGCTCCCCCTGCCCCCCTCGGTCCACCTCTTGGCAAGCTGAACCCGACCAGCGGCTGCCTGGCAGATCATCCTTCCACCGGCGCGAATCAATCCCCGGATTTTCATCTCAGTGAGAACCAGAAGAAAGCCATCCGCGCCGCACTATCCGCCCATGGCGAGACGGACTCGGCCTCCGACCGGACCAAGATGCAACTGACCCGGCTCGATTGCATCGCCTGCCATAACCGCGATGACTACGGCGGGGTGGCCGCGAATCGTGACAGCTATTTCCACTCCACTGAGGAAGCACTCGGGAACGAGTCGCGCATTCCCCCGCCCCTCACCATGATCGGCGCAAAATTGCAGGCGGGATGGCTGAACAAGGTGCTATATGATCGCGAGTCGATCCGTCCTTACATGAGGACACGAATGCCGCATTTCGGCGACGTGGCACTCAAGGGACTTCCTGACCTTTTCAGCGAGGTGGATCGCATGGATCCCGTCGAGATGCCTGTACCTGACAACAATTCACGACCGATGATCAGCAACGCCGGCCATCTTCTGCTAGGTGACAAGGGACTGAATTGCATTGCCTGCCACAATTACAACGGCAAGGAATCCCCGGGCATGAAGGGTCTTGATCTGATGACGTCCAACCAACGGCTTCAACCTGCCTGGTTCCGCCAGTTCCTGTTGAAGCCCGCGAACTTCCGTCCTGGCATCATCATGCCGAGCTTCTGGCCAGATGGGAAAGCAGTACAGACCGATATCCTCAACGGTGATACCGAAGGTCAGATCCAGGCGCTTTGGTATCAACTGTCGCTCGGAACCTCGGCTCGCGATCCTTCCGGGCTTCAGTCGCCCCCGACCAAGCTGGTGGTTTCGGATCAGGCTCGGACCTATCGTGGCCGCAGCCAGATCGCCGGATTCCGGGGAATCGCGGTCGGCTTCCCGGGCGGGATGAACTACGCGTTCAACGCGAACAACGGGGCTCTAACGGGAATCTGGCAGGGAGAGTTCGTCACAGCCAACTGGAGATCGCAAGGCGCCGGGGACTTCTCCCCGATCGGCAGACCGGTGATTCTCGCGCAAGACGTCGCATTCCTCCAGATGACCGATGATCAGGAAAAATGGCCGTTGCAACCGGTGACCACCAAGCAGGAGCCGGTCAACCCGGACCCGCTCTATCCAAGGAATCACGGCTATGCCTTCGCCGGATATTATTTCGACGATGCCAACATCCCGACATTCATGTACCGATGTGGGGAAATCGCCATTGAGGACAAGACCATCCCTAACACCATCAACGGTGCGAGCATTCTTCGACGCACCTTCAGCTTCTCCACTCTCGCGAAGTCAACGGTCTATTTCCGCGCCCTGACCGGCAAGATCCAGTCTGACTCGGCCACGGACTTCAAGACCAACGATCTTCAGTTCAAGATCGCATCGGGCGAAACGATCCTGCGTCCATCCGGTGACGGACAGGAACTGCTGATCAAGCTTGCCCTTCCCAAGGGGAAATCCACCTACACCGTTGACTACTCATTGCTCCGGTAAAACCATGAAACGCTTTCCCATTCTATTCACGATTGCCTCGCTGGTCCTTGCTGCCACCGGTCTTAATGCCGAGGACGTCGGCGAGAGCTGGGGCACCGCCGACCGCGAGCGAGCCTACTACCGTATCGTCGATGTCCCGATGCCGAAAGGTGAGGAGATCGAAGCCGGTGCGTTCACGACGCTCCCGGACGGTCGCATCGCGGTGGGGACCCGGCATGGCGACATCTTCTTTGTCTCCGGCGTCGATGCCGCAAAACCCGAGCCTGCCTATCAGCTTTTCGCGACCGGACTCGACGAGATCTTCGGCTTGGCCTGGAAAGACGGCGCGCTCTATGTCACCCAGAGTTGTGAGCTGACCCGGGTCAAGGACACCAATGGGGATGGTCGCGCCGATCGTTTCGAGGTCGTTTCCGACGCATGGGGCTACGGAACCTATCATGAGTATGCCTTCGGATCGAAATTCGATCCGCAAGGCAATCTCTACGTCGCCCTGGGATTGTCCATGTCCTATCACTCATGGCAGTTGTTCCGCGGCTGGGCGCTTAAAGTGACGCCCGAGGGGAAAACCATTCCGATCGCCAGCGGCCTGCGCAGTCCCGGAGGGATCGGTCCCAACGAACACGGGGCGCTCTTTTACATGGAAAGCCAGGGCCCGTGGAACTCGGCATGCAGCCTGAAGTTCCTCAAGGAGGGCAGCTTCATGGGCCATCCGGCAAGTTACAACTGGTATCCCTTCGCCCCTAACATGGGCAAGACTCCGGTTGAACCCAAGTCGGGATCGCGAATCATCATTGAGAAGGAAAAGGTGCCGGAGTTGATACCCTACGCCGTCATTTTTCCATACATCCGCATGGGCCGCTCGGTTTCCGGCTACGAGGTGAATCGCACCAAGGGGAAATTCGGCCCATTCGAGGACCAGATGTTCATGGGTGACTACACCGAGTCGCTGGTGATGCGCGCCACCACCGAACTGATCAACGGAGTCTGGCAGGGTGCGTGTTATCCATTCCGCGAAGGTCTATCCACCGGGATTCTCAACGTCCATTTCACGCCGGAAGGACGATTGCTGTGTGGCGGAACCAACCGTGGTTGGCCGGTCCGCGGCCTGAAGGGGTTCTCGTTGGAGAATCTTGAATGGACAGGGCTAATGCCGTTCGAGATCAAGCAAGTCACTATCAACCCGGATGGCTTCCACGTGGCATTCACCAAACCTGTCGATGTCCGCCACGGGTGGAAACCCATCATCTTATGTGGTGACCACCTTCACTCATGAATACCACCAAGGCTACGGCGGCCCCGAGATCGACCGGACCACGCCGCAGGTGAAATCCGTGAAGCTCGCGGGCGACGGTCTGTCAGCGGACATCGTCCTCGACGCGATGACCAAGGGGCACGTCCATGAATTTGACCTGGGAGCGCTGCGCTCACGCGATCATGACGAATTGCTCCACCGCAATGCCTACTACACCGTCAACGAGGTGCCGGTGAAGAAATAGCGGGAGCCCCGACTACTTCTTCGGATTTCCTTTCTTTGCTTTTCTTCCCGGCTTGGTATCGGCAGCCGTCGGTGACCATTCGGCGGGTTTTGGGTTGGCCACGGCAAGCGGAAAAGTATCGGCATGGCTCACCATCTCACTTTCGAGCAACTTGGTCAGCCCGGCGATCCTCTGCTTGTTCTCAAGCAAGGCGGATAGGTCATTCAACTCATGCGGATCCGCGGAGAGATCAAACAACTGGATGCGGTCCACCAATGGGTAGCGGATGAGCTTCCATCGATCATCACGGATTGAGCGTTGGCAGTTCCGGTAGCCCGTGTAAAGCAAGTCGCGAACCTTCGCCTGCTTGCCTGTCAGAACCGGAACGAGGCTCTTGCCCTCGTTGCCCTCGGGAATTCTCGCACCAGCGAACTCGGCGAGGGTCGGAAACAAATCCATCAGATAGACGAATGCCTCGCTCTTGCCCTTGGGAATGCCGGGCCCCGCGATGACCAGCGGCACATGCATCCCACCGAACTCATACAAGTTTTGTTTCCCGAAAAGTCCGTGCTCGCCCATTGAAAGGCCGTTGTCGCCGCTGAAGATGATGATCGTGTTCTCCCATTGTCCGCTGGCTTTCAATTCGTCGAAGATCCGCCCAATGTGGTGATCAAGCCCGGTGACGCACGCATAGTAGTCGGCAGTCTGGCGCTTGGTGTCCGCGGGTGTCCGTGGCCAAGGTGCCAGCTTTTCGTCTCGCACGGTCATCTCTCCATTGTCAAAGGGATGCTGTGGCAGGAATGCCGGTGAGAGCTGGATCCTCTCCGGATCGTAGAGCTTGTGGAACTGCGGCTCTGCGGACCTCGGGTCATGCGGGACCGGAGGTGCGAGATACATGTAGAATGGCCGGGACTCGTGATTCTCCGCGCGCGACTTGAGAAATCCGATCGCACGATCCGCCAACCGCTGGCTGCAATGGGCGCGATCCGTCTCAGGAGTGTTGCCCTTGGCGTCGTCGTTGATACTGGTCTCAAACGACTTCAACCCTGCGGGAAAACCATTTCCATACTTGCCCATGTGCCATGTCTGATAGCCCGCGGCCGCGATGACGCGCGGGAGAAAAGTCGCGGGATCGGCGGCATTGGAAGTCGCCCCCGGAGCACCTGGAATGCGTTGCCAGGAGCGACCGGTTAGCAACATGGTGCGGCTCGGCGTGCAGACGGCACCCAACATGGAACCCATCGTGTAACAGTGCGTGAAGGTCATGCCGCTTTCCACCAGCTTGTCGAGATTCGGCGTCTGGAGAATCGGGGTGCCCAATGCACCCAATCCGTCCGCACGATGGTCGTCCGCATGGATGTGAAGTATGTTAGGCTTGACCGGCGGCGTTTCGGCAGCACCGAGCGACCCCATGGGGATCAGGCAAAGCAGGGACAGGGTTTGAAATGTCTTCATGTTATTTCTTGGAGGCTTTCTTGCTGGTCTTCCTGATGATGACCGGCACGTCATTCTTCTGATTCGATCCAGGGGTGCTGCGTCCATTGGAAATGATTTGCTCAAGCAACTTGGTGAGACGACCGACGACTTCGGGAAACTCGGCCTGCACATTCTTCGTCTCGCCAATGTCGGCATCCAGGTCGTAAAGTTGCACCTCCGGCATGCCCTTCTTCCTCGCATCCTCATCACCGGGTTTTCCCCATCCGCCTGAGCCGGGACAAAATTCCATTTTCCAATGTCCCTGCCGGATTGCGAAACAACCCGCGATGCTGTGATGAACGACCGACTCATGAATGGGTCCCTTGTCGCTGCCTAGAAGGGCTGGCAAAATGCTCAAGCTGTCCTCCCCTGCGTTGTCGGGGAGTTTTGCACCGATGAGATCCGCACAGGTGGCCATCAGATCGGTGTGGCAAATCAGTTGGGTGGATTGTCCGCCCGCCTTCACCTTGCCCGGCCAGCGCACGAGGAATGGCACGCGATGTCCTCCCTCCCAAATATCGCTCTTGTATCCACGAAACCCCGCACTTGGAAAATGTCCCACGGCCTCGAGCTTGTCCACCTTGGCAACCGGTGAGCAACCGTTGTCGCTGGTGAAGAATACAAGCGTGTTGTCAGAAACGCCGGCCTTGTCCAGCGCCGCGAGCACCTCGCCCACCGCCCAGTCGGTCTCCATCACAAAGTCGCCATAGTCTCCCAAGCCGCTTTTCCCCTGCCACTTGCTAGATGGAACGATGGGCGAGTGAGGCGAGCTCAACGCGAGGTAGAGGAAAAACGGCTTTTCCTCTTTTCCCCTCGCGGCGATGTAATCCGAACTGTGCTTCACAAGTGCCGGGAGCATGTCCACCGGCTCGATCAATTGCGTGACCTTGTCATTCTCAAAGACCGACTTCATCATTCGTGCGTGATGAAAGCCGTAGAACTCGTCGAAACCACGCGTCACTGGGCCGTCACGGGTGATCGAACCTATTGGCGCCCCCTCACCTTTTCCCTTTCCCCCGCCTGACTTGCCGGAACCTTCAATGGTAAACCCAAGATGCCATTTCCCGATGATGGCAGTGTGGTAACCGTTCTGTTTGAGAAGCCCCGGCACCGTGAGACGGTCGGCGGCGATGAGAGGTTGCACGTAACCGTCCAGCACACCGTCCTGAATGCGTGAACGCCAGGCGTAACGCCCGGTTAGAATGCCGTATCGTGTGGGAGTACAAACTGAGGACCCGCTGTGCGAATCGGTGAAGGACATCCCCTGTGCCGCGAGCTTGTCGAGACTCGGAGTCTCGATCTTGCCACGCTTGGAATTCAGGCAATGCACGTCCCCGTATCCAAGATCATCGGCCAGGATATAAACGATGTTAGGCGGTGATGCATGAACCGGTTGCACCACCATGTAAAGAACGAGGAAGGCTTTTGAAAATCGTCTGATCATTGCTGCTTGAGGGTGAAGATGCGGAAAGTTGACGATATTTCCTCGCCCTATTCGGAAAGGAGGGAGGCTGACTTCATCTTGAAGAGAAATCCAGGACGATACGATTGTCCTGCGGGGTGATTCGAAGGCCGGATCCGGAAGCAATTGAGAAGACTCCTTGGGTCGCTGATATGGAATAGGTGAAATCCTTGAAACTGCATGATACATTCTTCGGCTCAACCTTGCGGAAAGGCAGATCCGCCTTCTTATCGCTCGACAATTCGAGAAACCATTCCTCTTTCACCCCGACATCAGCGAAAATACTCACGGAGGTTTCCGTGAACTTAATCAACACCTCGCCCTTGGGAGAGTCGATCGGCCATCGCACGGTGAGTTCGCCTTCCTTCTTGTCATCAACCGTCGGTCCCCCACCCTTGATCTCACTGCCGTCAGCAGCTTTCAACCTGAGGCCGGCGACCGTTTCCAAGCTGCTCCAGTAGAATCCGTCCACCACTGGCAAGGTATGATAGAAACACTGATCCGAAGTTCCTCTTTTCTCCAGGTAATCCGACACAAGTCCCTCGTCAAAAAGATGAATGTCCCTGAAGCGCATCGTTCCCTTTTCCCAGAGCAGGTTCGCCCGGTAGAATCGCGAGTTGAACCAGACGGTCTTCTGATCCTTCTCCGAGTGATCGGCTAGAACGGTCACGGAGGTCGGCGGAGTCACCTTGTAATGCTCCTTGAACCATTTGCCAGTCTCGCCAAGGGTCTCGACCTTGACCTTCCCCTCGTCCCGCAATTTTGCGATCATCGGCAACTGGATTTCGAATCCCTTGGCCATCCGCTTCCAGGTGAAGGAGTTTTCCTGGCCCACCTGGGTGTAGCCGTAGCTCATCGCGGCACCGTCCGACAAAGGCGTCGAAATACCATTTGCACCAATCGGGATCACCTCCACCGCCCAGATAGACGGGCTCAAGGGAAACAACGCGCTGACGGTCCCCTCCCAATCCGCTGTCGTACTGATGAATGGGATCGCTACCCAACATCCTGAAGATCGGAACCGGGATCTGGTTCGCCGCGTTCTGGGCCGGCATGTAGGCATTCTTCTTGCTGGGATAGTAGCCTTGGTTCCAGTAGCCACCCCACATCGTGTAACCATCTGTCCCGATCTGATCCTTGCAGTTGCATGAAGCCACGATGCCGTATCGATCGTACATGTATTTCAAGGTATGAGCGTCGATGAACCATGAACCGACGGATTTCGGATAGACGCCGAAGATCTTCTTGAAATCGGCCATGTAGGTATCCGTCAGCTTCTCCCGCTCTTCCGGCGAGTATCCGGTGGCAAATCCGACATCGGCATGCCAATCCCACGGATATCGCCCGCGCCACTTGTAACCGCTGTTCTCCACAAGGGGTTGCGGGATTTCCCACCATGCGCCGATCTCGAATCCTTCGGCTGGAAGGTCCTTGAGCAACTTCTGGTATCTCGGATCCATCAGGGCATCATACTGGAGGAGAAAGGTCCCCTTGAGATGATTCTTTTTCATGGCCTGGACCTGTTCGACGACCGTGTCGTAAAGGACATCCTCGGTGATCCAGTCGATGCGCGGCTCGCACTGCCGGATGAAGTTGATGATGTTGACGATCCGTGGAGAAACTTTCCGCCGGCTTCTCCTCGGCCAGACATTTTCCAAACGAAATGGTTAGCATTCCTAGCAGCAGGCAAGCTTTATTCATGGTTACAACGTGATCTTCAGATGATGCCGGATGGACGAATCCCTCACTTCGCCGCCTTGAGCTTTTCCGCATCGGCAGCCTTCTGTTTTTCCCAAGATTCCTTGTCCTTGGCGAACTTGTCCTTCAGTTCCGCCACCGTTGCCTCGGCCACCGCGATCCGGCGGGCGGTATCATCGAGTTCCAGTTCCTTGCGCACCTTGTTCTGGCGGAACCTTGCGGCGTCGCTGTCCGACATCTCGGGAGGTGTTGGAAATTTCACGGGAATCTCCTCCATCAACCAGTCATCGCTACGCTGGGTGGCGAGGGGAATCTGCCGGTTGCTGGTGATGTTCGCCATCGGATTCCGAGCCCAGGCGTAACGGTAGTGCGCGGGCGTTGGAACGAAAGGACTGCTCAAAACAAGGGTTTTCTTGGATACAACAGGGCGGTTTCGGTTGTCCTTCGTGCCGTCCGAGAAATACTCAGTATCGGCCGGGTAGAATCTCCGGTCCTCGCCTGCAATCGCGAAACCTAGCAGTTTATCATCGCCATCGTCCTTCATGGTGACATCGGTGCTCATGGTCAGCTTGATTGAGGATCCGACAACTTCGGAAGCTGTGATCGTCGGCGGGAGCCAGAAGTCATCACCCTTCAGCAGCTCGTATTGGGAGACAAGCGCCCACTTCGCTGCGCGCTCGCCCACCGGAATCTTGATCTGCGGATGGTAAAAGCTCTTTCGCTGATCGAAGCTGCTGGCGTAGCCGATGGCCTTGTCTCCCGCCTTGCTGAAATCAAGGAAAGTCTTGTATTGCGCCTCACGGATGAGTGCTCCCACATCGAACATCGGTTTGAGGAAATTTTCCTCCGTCTGCGGTTCGCCGGCGGTGCAAAGCGAGATGATGCAGAAGGGCATTTGTGGATCACCGAAGTTCCCGCGCCAGGCTCCGATCATCTTGCCGAAAACCTGAGAATACATCCGTGCCCCTGCGGAGCCGCTGAAGCAGTTGTTGAACCCCTGGTGGAAATACGGCACCTTTCGCGGCAAGACCTTCAAGTGGCCTGATGATTCCCGCGAAGCAATGACCGGGACGATTCCTGTCGCCAGCCGGACCGGGCCTGAGGTTGGTTGGCGGAGCCTCGCCCTTGGCCTTCATCTTCTCGATATTTTTGTTATAATTGGCCACCCGCTGTTCGAGATCAGCCTTCGGATCGAAGGCGGCGATCTTTTCATCCCATCCCTTGAGCATGTCTTGCGTCTCTTTCCCCTCGACCTTGCGAATCACATCTTCCGGCGTCCAGGTCTCCACGGTGGTGCCGCCGATGGAGGCATCGATCAGGCCGATTGGAATCTGTGTGGCCATGAAAAGGCGACGCCCGAAAACATATCCGATCGCGGAGAACTCCTTCACGGTTTCCGGCGAGCAGATATCCCAATCCCCCCTGCGGAAATGGCGCTTCGACCAGTCGCTCCACTCGTGAAGGCGCTCGAAGCTGTGAACCGAATTGAATCCCTTGCCACTGGGCATGGTCAACAGGCGGATTTGCGGAAAATTGGCCGAAACGATTTCAAGCTGTCCATCATTCACATTGCTGATGGGGAACTCCATGTTGCTCTGTCCTCCGAGGACCCATACATCACCCACCAGAATGTTCTCCAAGGTCAGTGTATCGGACGTGCCCTTGACGGTCATCGTCTGCGGAGTCGCGTTGGCAGGCATCGGCTTGAGGGTGACCAGCCATGACCGGTCGGCTCCTGCGGTGGCACTTTCCTCCTGTCCGGCAAAGGAAACGGTGACCTTCTCTCCTGAAACGGCCCAGCCCCAGATCTTCAGAGGTTTGTCCCGCTGGAGCACCATGTTGGTCTGAAAGGCGTTGCTCACGCACAAGCCCGGGGCAATGGCTGGAAACCCAACCACATCCTGTTTGGGCATGTTCTTGGGTGTTTCCGCAGCATTCGCTCCTGATGCTGAGATCACGAGTATCATCACGCACGACATGGCGGGGAGGATCGGTCGAATCAAATGGGTCAATTTCATCACGTGAGGATAACAGTTGGCTTTGAACAGAACTTGCAGATTGAGGGATAAAACCCGGCTAACACCCTATCACTTGAGAAGCAGGGACTCCGCGATGGCCTTCTCCGCGAGAGGCCCCATGACGGCGTAGCCTGCCTTATTGGGATGCACGGCGTCCTCCGCGAGTTCCGCCTTAAGACACTTCTCCGCATCAGCCATGGCCGAATGGTAATCAAGATAGACGCAGCCGTTCTTGTCGCAGTAGTCCTTCAGCCACGCGTTCATCGACTGGATCGTATCCGTGGGGTTGGCAAGGTTGGGTCGCCACGGGAACTGGTTGGCCGGCAGGACGGAGGCGAGCACCACGCGGATGCCATTGGCCTTGGCCAACTCCACCATGGATGTTAGATTGCCTTCGATTTCTTCCGGGGTGGTGGGTCCGGTATTCCCCGCCAGGTCATTGATGCCGGCGAGAATGACGACGACCCTGGGTTTGAGGGCGATCACATCGGGCCGGAAGCGGATGAGCATTTGCTGGGTCGTCTGCCCGCTGATTCCCCGGTTGATATAGGGCTTCCCGATAAAGAATTCCCCGGCATGCCTGCTCCAGGCGTCGGTGATGGAATCACCCATGAAAACGACTCGATTCTCATCAGGTGCGGAAGCTTGTAGTTCGGCATTCGCGTCGCGGTAGCGGCGGAGGCCAGCGAAATCCTGCCCGGGAGAACGGGCCTCGGGCGCTCCGATGAGAGACGGGCTGATGGCAAGGGTCGTCACGAGGGAAACGACGGATCTTAGGGATTTACCAAACTGTTTGAGATTCATGTCGATTGGATAGATCTTATAGGTTGTGAGACGAGGATTGGAACAACGATTTTCATTTCTGCGGCTTCGTATTTTTCCGTGCCGGAGCCGAACGCGGATAGCGAGTGACCTCGACATCATTCCTTTGTTCCGCGCCGGGCGTGCTGCGACCATCCGCGATGATTTTCTCCAGCAACGTCTTCATGGTGGCGACTTTCTCGGGCATCGCGGCGGCAAGGTTCTTGTTTTCACCCACATCATCCGCAAGGTTGTAGAGCTGCACAGGTTGCGATTGATCCCCGCCCTTGCCCCAACCTCCGGAGCCGGGTGCCGGGATGTATTTCCAGTTGCCAAGCCGGACTGCGGGAACACCCGCGCTTGAGGCGCTAACTGCATTGTCACGGATCGGTTCGCTTCCGCCATAAAGCAAAGGCAGAATGCTGAAACTGTCTTCTCCGGCGCGATCTGGTAGTTTCGTTCCGAGGACGTCCGCAAAAGTCCTCATGAGATCCGTCTGGCACACCAGTTGCCCGCACACGCTGCCAGCCTTCACCTTGCCGGGCCAACGGACGATGAACGGCACGCGGTGACCGCCTTCCCATGCGTCCGATTTGTAACCACGCAGCGGACCGCTTGGATCGTGGCCCATTTTCTCGAGTTCATTGGCCCCGATGTAGGGAGCACAGCCATTGTCCGATGTGAAGATGACCAGCGTGTTTTCCGCCGCTCCGCTCTTTTCAAGCGCATCCAGCACGCGTCCCACTTCGGCGTCGGTCTCCATCACGAAATCGGCGTAAAGGTTGAGGGCGCTCTTGCCCATCCATTCCCCGGTTACGGCAAGTGGCGTGTGAGGAGAGGTGAGAGGCATGTAAACGAGAAACGGCTCCTTCTTTTCGACGCACTCCGCAATGAACCGACAGGCGTTGTCTGCCAGGCTCGGCAAAATCCCGGTAAGTTTCCAATCCGTGAGAGCTGGCCCCTGCTGGCTCGCCTGGTTGTTGCCGACCATCGCAGGCGACAGGAACTCGCTCGGGATGCCGAGAGTCCGGTCATTCTCAATGAAGCAAAAAGGCGGCCAATTTGGAACGTCGGTTCCGAAGTATTGGTCAAATCCCCGCGTGGTGGGACCACCGGGGATCGGCTTCGAAAACACGTCATTCCAGGCGGCACGATGTTCGTCGGAAAGCACAGGTCCCTCGTCATCGCTGCCCCGCTTGGCGGCTTTGCTGAAATACTTTCGTTGTTCCGGTGTGATCGGCCAATCCCAGCCGAGATGCCATTTCCCGATGGCTGCCGTGCGGTAGCCATTCTGTTTTGCGAGAGTTGCTATCGTCATGCGATCCGGCGCAATCAAGGGTTTGCCAAACACCTCCACGATTCCGTTCTGCAGGCGCGTGCGCCAATGATAGCGCCCGGTGAGCAGCGCATATCGCGATGGTGAACACACTCCTGATGATGAATGACCATCGGTGAATCGCATGCCTTGCGACGCGAGCTTGTCGATGTTAGGAGTTCGGATTTTCCCACGCTCCAGGTTGTAACAATGGGTATCGCCGTAGCCGAGATCATCGGCAAGGATGACGAGGATATTGGGCTTGTCGCCGGCACCGTTGGCGGGTGCGAACGTCACCAAAAAGAGGGCAAGGATGAGTCTCATGATTCTTGTGCTTCGCATCCCTTGCCCGCTTCCAAGGCTATCGCGATTGAATGATCCAGGATTAGATTCCTTCATTTCCCGGGCGTCGATTTTGCCGCCATGAATTCCTTGAGGTCCAACACGGTGGGTGAGTCCGTGGAGGACTCGATTTTCGCGATAGCGGAATCTAGCAATGGGGCGCTGTCTCCCTGTTTGCCCATATTCCGGCGCATGTCCCGCAACTGGGGAAGGAACTCCTTGGCGTGGGCACCATAGCGGGCAAGGCATTCGAGACATTTCGGCAACCTCTTGCCACCACCCCAGCGGTTGATATCGATGACCGCCACGCAGAGCGGCATGCCCTCGCGTATGTGCAACCGCGACACGAGATCGAGTCCAGCAAGACGAATCCCATCGCCGAACATCTCATTGCTGGGCGCCAGATCACGGATCGCCTTGATGATGGCGGGCATCAGGGCCACGAGATCACGATCGGACAGCTTGTCATAAATGCGCCCGAGAGATCCACGGGCGGCACCATCCTCATTTTCCAACACCGTCTGAATTGCCGGATAGAGCAACTGGCGGTCCACACCTTCCAATGATTGGCTTAGGATACTCTGCGGTCCACGAGAGCCTGGATAGGGTGAAAAGAGAGCGATGCTGGCGGCGCGTTGGACCATTTGCCGCGGATCCGCCGGGTTGGAACTCTCCGTGAGACGCAGCAAATCACTTACACTGGCCTTTCGGGCTTCCGGCCCCAAGCCCGGCAAGGACATGCACGCCAGACTCTGCATCCATGGATCAGGATCCTTGAGCAGTTCGCGTAATCGGGGAGCTGCGGAGTCGGCTTTCGAGCCCAGACAACCCAGCGCCTCGCAAGCGCCGTAACGGGCATCACGGTTTGAGCTCGCGAGCAATTTGAGGACAGCGGGCAGGAAATTACCCTCCCGCGTTCCAAGCTCCTGTGCCGAACGCTTGCGCACTGCGGGCGACCAACTGGACAAGCCGGCAAGCAACTGGTCCGTCGTGCGGACGTCATAACCGTTGTCGGCCGACGTCTTGTGATAGTCCCGTCCGGCAGCAATCACGACTTCCACCTCCCTCGCATCCAAAGGAGGAGACGCAGCCGGTTTCTTGCCGGTGAGATAAAGGCTTTTCAATGGCAACGCATAGGCTAACAGATACGCTCCGGTGGAATCCCAACTCGTGTACTTGTTATGCTCCTCCTCGCCAGCCGGAGAACCCTGATAGGCGAAGGAGCCGTCCTTGTCCCTGGCCAGATCGTAATACCATGACTGCTCCATCCAATAACCGCCGGTGGCGAGCGGTCCACAGCGGGAAACTCCGGGAAGAGCCCACAGGATATTGAAGAAATTTCCGGTGTGTCCTCGTTCGCGTTCTGCATACGCCGCGGTGGACATTCTGCCGAAATACGAGGCCGCTTCGCGGTCGCCGAGAAGATCGAAGAGGATCGCCGCACTCGAGCACTTGCCATTGTCCTCATGGCCGGGCCAAGGCTGGTGGTCACCGTAGGGAATTGCACCCTTGTTCACGTACCAGCGCAAGTATCCGCTGGCCTTGGCGATGGCCTTGTCCACCACAGGGTCCTTCACTCCAGCCTCCCGCGCGACCGCCATTGCCGTTGTCAGCACGATACCAGGCGCGTTCATGCAACCGTAGCCGTTGCAGTTGCCACCCGGGATTGCGAACTTGTGGCCCCATGTTCCCACGCCGCTCTGGCCGACCGCGATTTCCTTGGCAAGACGGTTCAGGCCATCGGCCACTGACTGGTCATGGGTCGCAGCCACATATTCTGCTAGAAACAAGGTGGTGTAACCATAATACCAGGATGCCATATCCACGGACTTGAAGGCCGCGGCCTCCTTGGCATACGCGGCGAGCAGAGGTTGATATTCCTTTTTACCGGATGCCAGCAGGGCAAGCGCGTTGAGATCGTTAGGGATCGAAACTTTCCCGAGTCCTTTTTTCGCGATGGCATCACAGCCGAGGTCGAAGATCTTTTTCGATTTCGGACAGCCATAAGGTGCGGTGGCAGCATAAGTTCCCATGACGGCCAGTTTCAATTCCACGTTTTCCGTATTGCCGGCGCGCCAGCGGATCAGCTTCAACCGGCCGCCGCCGTTCTCGGTCTCAGCAGCGGTGATCGCCTTCGCGAACTGAACTCGGGCATCCTCGTCGAATGGCCGCTCACCGGCACCGAGGATGACGTCCCCATTGTTCAATACCCCGGAAGCTGGCGAATTGGCGGCCACCGCGGTCACCAGGATTTGCCGAGCATCGGCCGTGTTCCCCTTCCAGCCAAAGACCCACCCGCGTGCGCCGGTGGGTCCAAGTCTCCAATCGTGATTCTCGTCCTTGGCCCCACCTTTGGTAAAATCCGGGACCGAAGGTTTCTCGCTGGGATTTCGCTTCCCGGCAGCATGGACGACCCCGCTGCACAAGGTTGAAGTCAACGCGAGGATGAGCAAACGGGGGATGATTTTCGGAAGCGTCCGGCGGGTTTTCATGGCAAATCTGGTTTTCTCAGGATGCGATACGATCCCGATGCCACCGCTCGATCATGATTTCTCTGCCGTTGCCTGCCAGCGGCAAATTCGCATTCAGTTCTTCAGCGACCCACCTCGAAAAGACTCGGGGGGACCAAGGTAGGATTCCCGGGCTTTCCCGAAATCCAACACCATCTTGTCGATCACCACGCCCGGATCGACCATCCATAATGTCAGGACATGCTTCCCTGGCTCGTCGATCTCCACTTTAGCGGTCAATCGGCGAAGGTTGGCGAGCACATCGCCACCGGGTCCGTTTAGAATTTTCGGTTCCTGCCCGTCGATGCCGACCGCCACACGAACACCCGTCCCTGGTGCGACGGCTTTCGTCGGCAGGCAATCGATGTCCAACCGAGCCTCTCCGGCATGGAACGTGTGGATGTCATATTGCAGTGAAGGACTATCAGAACGAATCTCATCCGGCCTTGTCCGGCTCGCCACGGTCGGGGGGAACACCGCCACCGTATCTCCCGAGCGACCGAGCCCCTTGATGATTTCCCATGCTGCACCACCACGGGATTCCTTCCGTGTGAAATGCTCGGCTTCCATGCTGACATGGCCGTGGCTCTCGACAAAGCCGGTGATGTCCTTTGGTGATGGTCCGGCGGGTTTGAAAACAGGCACGATGAATTTCTGATTACCGGCATCGCTGGTCACCATGACGGTTGCTTCCGAATCATATCCGTTAGGCACATGATCCCAGTCGATGTTGATCCATATCCGTTGTTCGGTGGTGAATGCGCCGGAGCCCAGATCCAGCTTGATCCACGGCTCCGAAGGCTTGGCTGACCAGTGGATCTCTCCCTTGCCGGTATTGTAGAGATCCACGAAACGCTTGCCTTGGGAATAGACGCTCAAGTCTGCCAGAGTCTCGGCCTCACCTCCTTCGAGAGCCATGCCGAGAGCTGGCGGTCCTTCACCGTCAAAATCGCTGAGCGGCGGCATGTCGTATTGATGAATCTGGGCACCCCACGGGCCGGGAGCAGGACTCATCATGTGGTTCCATTTCGCTCCCGCGGTCACAAGGCCGGTATTGTAATGCTTCGTCAACTCGATGATTTCCGCTGGCAGCCGCACGGGCCTTGTCGGCGTCCTCGCTGGCACAAGCACGACCCTCATCACCGTGGCGCTTGCTCTTGTCGGCGAAAATTACCTTGCGGTTGATCAGCGCCGCGCATTTGACCGGATAGAGAACCATCTCGAAAAAGGCGTCCTTGCGGGCCATTGGCAACTGATCGTAGATCGCCTGGGCGCGGCTTGCGATCTTGTCATACTCGTTCACCCGCTGCATGGCCTCGTCATTGAACTCCGTGTTGCTGAACCACGAATAACGCAGCGGCGTGTCGTGTCGGTACTGCACGAGGTGTTCAGGACGACGGGTGAAACCAAGGCGATAGTATTCCTCCATGAGGTCGGCGATCTCACCGGCGAAGCGCGGGTCAATGTCCCTTGCCGCCCATTCCACGAGAAAATCACTAACATTCTCATGATTCCAACGCCCGGGGTTGCATGCCATGTCGAGGAAGAACTCGGTGCCAATCTCACCCGGCTTGATATCGCCCACGTTGAGAATCCAGAGATCCTTCACACCATACTGCCAAGCCTTGCTCATTTCCTCCCAGATGAGAGGCGGTGGCGTCGTGTTGAGCCACGTGTAGGCGGTCGTGGCGCCGTTGAGCCACTGGATGTGATAGTAAAGTCCCGAACCACCGGAACGCTCCCGTTCTGCCGCAGTTGGCAAACGGCGGATGTAGCCGAAATTATCGTCCGTCCAGCAGATCGTCACGTCATCGGGCACCTTCATGCCGCGATCATAAATCCCCAGCACCTCGGTGTAGGGAATCAACACCTGCGGCACCTTCGTCGGGTCCGGATTCACATGTTTTGCGATCAAGGCGCGCTGGTCGGCAAAGATCTGTTCCATGAGGGCGATCTTTTCCTTTTCCGTTCCGGTGAACTTCATCGGTTCATCGTCTTTCCCGCGCATGCCGAGTGTGTAGATGTTTTCATAGCGGCCGTTCGCGGCAAGTCCCCTGCCCCAGTAGTCGCGGATGGCGGCGGGACTTTTCTGATAGTCCCACTCGCCACCGCCTTCCCGGTCCCATTCGGCGCCAGCCATGTTGTTGCGCAGCATCGGTTCGCAGTGACTGGAGCCCATGACGATGGCGTAGTCGTCGGCGACGACCTTGTTCTCAGGATAGCAATTGAAGGGAATCGAATGGTCCTGCATCGCCGGCCACAGGTAGTTGGCCCGCAGGCGCAGCAACAACTCGAAAACCCTGGCGTAGGTCTTGGGACCAAGGCCGTGTCCTTCATCCGGTGCATGGGTCTGCTCCGCCCATGGCCTGATGCCCCACATCTCGTCGTTGATGAAAATGCCGCGATACTTGACCGCCGGCGGCCCGACCTCAACACGCGCCGGCGAAACATGAAGTTCGGAGCGATGAATTGGTGTGACATCCGCCCACCAATACCATGGAGAAACACCGATGCGCTTGGAAAGTTCATAAACCCCGTAGGCGGTTCCCCGGCGGTCGCTACCCGCGATGACGAGTCCCTGTTTCACACCGGGAAGCGGATCCGCCACGATCCCTATCAGAAATGACTCCCATTGGTTTTGGATTCCATCCACCTTCAGCTTCCCCGCCTTGATCAAACTATCGATGACCGGGCTCTTGCCGATCGTTCCCACCAAGACCGCCTGCGTTGACAAGCCAGCGGTGGAATCCTTGAGCAGCGGCTTTCGGCCCGTGACCCGCTCGACGTCGCTAGCCAGATCGTTCGCCGCGATTCGTGCCACTTTCCAATCATCAGCGGAGACAAAGACATCGGCAGACTTCGCGGATTGAACGAGCGGAAAGCTTCCGTCGATAGGTCTTTCGCTCACATAAGTCCGAGAGGAATTTTCCGTCCTGCCATAAGCCAGAGGCGTGAAAATCGCCATGAACAGGATCGTGATGATCTGTTTGGGTGACATTTTATTTTTCATCGCATGATCGGTTTCGGCAAATTGATCAATCGACCGGGCGCGCGTCTCCGTCGCCCGTGCGCAAGGAGTTTTCGTCACCGCCCGCGCCCTTGGATCCAGCAGGGGGCAGCGCGTCGGCGCGGTGGAGCCGGACTTCGGCCGGTTTCAGGCCGTTGGCGCTCACCCGGACGATGATTTCCCCGGATTTGCGCTCGCTTCCCGGCTTGATCTCATCAACTCCCGGAGTGGCGGTTAGAATGGCAAGGGCGAGTCCGTTGAACGCACGGACGGATTTTCCCTGGAAGCTTTCATGGCTGAGCGGGTCACCATTGCCGACTCCGACGATGCGGGCAGGCCCATCGATCTGGATGCTCGTCCAGTTTGACGCATCGGGCGAGAAATTCCCCTCAGCGTCCTCGATCCGGATCGAGAGATAGGACAAGTCGCGGGTTGCGGGATCCAGTTTCTGTTGATCGGCGGTGACGACGACACGCGCTGGAGCACCTGCGGTGCGGATGATGTCCGTCGCAGCGACCTTACCGGCTTTCATGGCGACGACTTTCAGCTCGCCGGGTGCGTAGGGCACCATCCATTTCAAATCCATGTCGTTCTTCTCGTCAAAGCGCCGCTTGCCGAGCGATTCGCCGTTGAGGAACAACTCCGCCTCGTCGCAATTGGTGTAACAGAGGACGGGGATGACAACGCCCTCCTTGCCCGGCCAGTTCCAGTGCGGCAGGAGATGGGCCATCGGCTTGTCGGTCCATTGGCTCTGATAGAAATAGTAGGTGTCCTTGGGAAAGTTGCAGAGATCGATGATGCCGAAATTGCCGAGCACCCGCGGCCAGCCTCCTGATTCGCCGATGTAGTCGAATCCGGTCCAGCGGAACTCACCGGCGACGAATGGCAGGGTTTTGGTCAGCCGCCATGAATCACGCGCGTTGATCCGCACGGCGGAGTTGTCGTATGACGATTCATACCAAGCGTCGGTTTCGGGAAAAACCTCCACTTCCGTTAGACTTTCGGGCTGATGTTTCTTCTCACGGAAGCTGGTTCGAGTCCGGTATTCTCCGCGGGTTTGCAGCGAATGCGGAACTTCCGATGCATAGATGATGCGATTGGGGTATTTCTTGTGGTCCTCCTCATAAAGGAAGCAGGATCCACCGCCGCCGTTGTAGCCCACCACGTCGAGCAGATCGAGAAAACCGGTCTTGTTGGCACCGGCGATGTTGTTGGTCCCGGCGGTGACCGGTCGGGTGGGATCAATCTTGTGACAGAGGTCGCGGAGCTTGCGGACGGTCTCGATTTCGCCGTTTTTCTGGGCTTCCGGCACCTCGTTGCCGATGCTCCACATGATGACCGATGGATGGTTGCGGTCGCGCTTCAGATGGTCCGTTAGATCACGCTCCGCCCACTCGTCGAAATACAGGTGATAGCCGTGCCTTGCCTTGCCCTTGTTGTTGGCGCTGGAGACCAGTTCGCCGCCTTCGAAATTCCAGCCGCGACGCCATTCGTCGAAGGTCTCGTCGAGCACCATGAAGCCCATGCGGTCGCACAGCGCATAGAACTCCGGTGAGTTGGGGTAATGGGAGGTGCGGATGGCATTGCAGCCCATGTCCTTGAGCATGCGCAGGCGCCGCTCCAATGCCTGGTCCCACAAGGCGGTTCCAAGGGGGCCGAGGTCCTGATGGTTGCACATGCCTTGCATGATGATGCTCCGTCCGTTCACGAACAGGCCCTTGTCGGGATCAAGGCGCACCTCGCGGACGCCCAGCGGGGATTCATAGCGGTCAACCAGACGTTCACCGTCGCGCACCTCGGTTCGCACGGTGTAGAGCGACGGGGAATCCGGTGACCAGAGAGCCGGATTTTTCATCGTGAGGCTCTGGGCGATGACTTGTTGCGAAGCGGGGGCCAACTCGGCCTTGCCCTGGACAGAGGCAACCTCGGTTCCATCCGTCGCAAGGATGGTCTGGATAACGGTCACATTCCTTGCCTGCTTGTGATCGTTTCGAAGGGTGGTTTCCACCGCCACATCCGCCTGCTCGGGGCTGACCTTGGGCGTGGTGATGCTTGTCCCCCAGTGCGCCACGTGCAGCGGGTCGGTCAGGGTCAACCACACATGACGATAGATTCCGGAACCCGTGTACCAACGTCCGGAAGGTTGCAGCGTGTGATCCACCCGCACGGCCACCACGTTTTCGCCTGCCAGATCGAGATGGGGAGTGAGATCGTATTCGAAACCGATGTAGCCATACGGACGCTTGCCTAGCAAGTGACCGTTGATCCAGACCTCGCTATTCATGTAAACGCCATCGAACTCGATGAAGACCTTTCGCCCTTCCACCCCATCCGGAAGACGAAAGGATTTGCGATACCAACCAATCCCGCCTGGCAGGTAGCCGCCTGGAGATTCACCGGGATTGGCGGCATCGAACGGCCCCTCGATGCTCCAGTCGTGCGGCAGATCGAGATGACGCCAGTCTGATGACGTCGAATGACGGCGTCTCCGCGTCCTTGGCGTCGCCCTTGAAGAAGGACCAGGCGGCATCGAAGTTCTGCCTGCTCCGCGGGTTGTTAGCCGCGCCGGTTTCCCCGATGGTTGCTGCCTGGAGCCCCTGAAAAAGGACGGGCATGACGGCGATTGCGGCAATGACCCGCAGGAATATGATAGAATTCTTCATGAAGTGTTCGGGATTGCGGCAGGACCATCGTCAATCCGGTCCCGCCGCGGTCGCCCATGTTTACGGATTCAGGCAGCGACATGTTTCGTGATCGGGGATGCGATGAGTTTGCCCGATGTGAGGTCACTCACCCAGCCAAAGGATCCCACACTCCGCCACGGAAGCCATTTCAGGTCACGGCATGAGGTGAAATGGCGCGCTCGACTGGATTCGAACCAGTGACCGTCCGCTTAGAAGGCGGATGCTCTATCCAACTGAGCTACGAGCGCTGTCGCGGGGAGTCGATAGCAAGCCTCCGGGCGGAAGTCAAAAACCACCTGACCATTTGACGGTATTTGTTGAATCCTCCTGAAATTGTTGTTCCGGAAATGGGAAATCCACCTACGGTTTCCCCATGCGCACGGCGGTTTACGCAGGCTCCTTCGACCCCCCGACCAATGGCCACCTCTGGATGATCGAGAGGGGGATGGAGATGTTCGATCAATTGATTGTCGCCATCGGCAGCAACCCGTCGAAAAGCTATTCGTTCTCGGTGGATGAGCGGTTGGAGCTTTTGCGGAAATCCACCAAGGCCAGCGACCGGCTCACGATCGCCCATTTCGACAACCGCTACCTGGTGGACTACGCGAAGAAGATGGATGCCAAGTACATCCTGCGCGGTATCCGATCGCCGAACGACTACGAATACGAGCGGGTGATGCGCCACATCAATTCGGACATGGCCCCGGACATCACGACGGTTTTCCTGATGCCACCGCGCGACATCGCGGAGCTCTCCTCGAACATGATCAAGGGCCTCACCGGACCCGTGGGGTGGGAGGAAACCGTGAGGCGTTATGTTCCAGCACCGGTCTTCAGTGCCCTCGCCGCTCGCGGGGGCACCTTGTGAATTCCGATTACCTTTTCGAGAAGTCCCTGATCTTGATGTTGCGGTAGAACACCTGGTTGCCGTGGTCCTGAAGGAGGATGTGACCTTCGGGGAGTTCACCGAAGTTTTTCCAGACCTTGTATTTGCTTTTTGCGACCAGATCGCGCCATTCCTTCGATCCACGTTCGAACTCGACGGTCTTCTCGCCGTTCAACCAGTAGGTGACATGCATCCCATCTGATAGAATGCGCGCGTTGTTCCAATCGCCGACCGGATTGACCTTCTTGGTGGCGGGTGCGGGAATCAAGTCGTAGAGCGATCCGATGGTGCGGTTCCCATCCTTGCCGAGCTTCGCGTCAGGGTGGCGGGCATCGTCGAGGATCTGGAACTCCGGCCCGATCGCGGAACCGTTGCCCTTGTTGATCTCGGGGTCCACGAAGAACTTGATGCCGCTGTTCGCTCCAGGAGTGATCTTGAAATCCACGCTGAGCTCGAAGTCGGAATACTTGTCCACCGTGATGATGTCGCCCGCCGCGGCGGATTCGCCACCGCCGGTCTCGTTGATGGAAAGGATGCCGTCATTGATTTTCCAACCGGCTGTTGGAAATTCGGGACGCTTGGCGCTTCTCCAGCCTTCGGATGTTTTTCCATCCCATAACAATTTCCAGCCCGCCGCCTTTTCCTCAGCAGTCAGGGTGTTAGATCCTGAGGACGACGGCGAGACTTCCTTGATCCGCAGATTCCGCCAGCGAACCTGCGAACCAGCGACCTTCTCGTCCTTCCCGATCGCATGAACCTGCAGGGCGATGAATCCCGAAGGTGTCATCGAATCCTTGATGGACGCGCATGGCGTGCCGTTGAGGGTGGTCTTGATGGAATCGCCAATGGCCTCGACGGTCACCTTGTTCCAGTCCCCTTGTTTGAAAATCTTGCGACCCTGGTCACCGAACTCCTTGCCATTTCCGCCGAGGATCCCGGGGTAAAGCCAGCCACGGCGGGCCTCGTCATAGATTCCCGCAGCCCACCAGCGGTCCTTCTTCGGATCCGGATCGATCTCGATCTGATAGCCATGCACGCGGTCGGCAGGGACCTTGATCTTCTTTCCGTCCCAGGTGATTTCCTTTTCGGTCGAGAAACTCTGGCTACGGATCTGCACGCCGGAGTTCAGGCGGGGATCCACCTTGAATTCATATTCGAGGATGAAGTCGCCGTAGTCGCGGCCGGTGCAAAGGAACGAGTTCGGGGTATTCAGGGTGGAGGTGCCGACGACGCTGCCATCCTCGATGGTGTAGGCGGCCTTTCCGCCCCGCTGGACCCAGCCGTCGAGGTCCTTGCCATTGAAGAGATCCGTCCATCCATCGGCAGCCATCACGGTGCAGCAGGTGGAGAGCAGGAGAAATGAATTGCGAAGGTATTTCATGGTGATTTCAGATGGTGACCCGTCAGGGGGAATCAATACGATAGCGGTCTCCGGGTCTTGCAGAAAGGAGCGCAAAGTCATGATTTTCATCCGGTTGGGGGACGGAAAAGGAAGACGCCCTGAAGACTACGAACGGGGATTACTTCAAGAGTTCCTTAGACGTCCACGGTTGGCCGGTTCTGGACTTGGTCAGCTCGCGCTGCCTTTTGACAAGTTTCGCAGGGACGGGAGAGGCCTTGTTTGACCACTCGTTGCGAACGTAGGTGGCGAGATCGGCGATGGTTTGATCCGAGATGGCGGGATTCATCCCCAAGCCGGGCATGTCGGCGCTTGGGCTGTAGGTTTCGCCACCCACCTCGATGGGGCCGGTGAGGCCGTGGAGGAGGATGTTGACGAGGGTTTCGGGCTTGCCGGTGACCCAACTGGATTCGTCGAGGGGCGGGCCGAGGTTTGGCATGCCGGCACCATCGGCGCTGTGGCAGCCGAAGCAGGCGGCCTCGCCGTGAAACAAGGTTTTGCCGCGTTGAAACGAAGCCAGGTCCTTTCCTTGCAGTCCGGAATCCGCAGCACCCGGTGAATGGGAGTCCTTGCTGCCTTGTTCCAGCCACGCCGCGAATTCCTTGTCGTTGGATTCCTTTCCGAGGGAATTCAGGAAATCCAATTCGTGGTGATCGAGCCCAGAGAATGCCGCCTCGCGGACGAATGCGGTTCCGCGATCTGACCGGATCAATTCATCGAGCCGGGCATAGGCTTCCTTGTTCCCGATGGGGCCGAGGGCGCGGGCGAGATAGGGAACGACCTCCGGAGCGGACGGCACTGCGGCAATGATGTCCGGCCCCAGCGCCGACAACTGGTCATCTGCCAGGCGGGTGCTGGCCCACAGGCCGGATGATTGCAGCCCGGGGTCATCACCGCGGACGGCAGCGGATAGATGCTCAGCCTTCAGCACGCCCATTCCTTCCAAGGTCCAGATGGCGTGGATTCGGGCGATCACGCTTCCTTCCCTGGCGAGCTTGGCAAGAAAAGGAACCGTCGCGGGATCGTTTTCCAACACCAGCATGCGCTGGGCGGTCTCGCGTTGCCATGCGTTCGGATGTGAGAGCATGTCCACCAGGGCTTGGCCATGGAGTTCCGCGATGTTCACCGGTGATTCCAGTTTTCCGGCGATGCTGCGGATCCGATAGATGCGACCGCCCTCCAGTCCCGGTGATTCCAGACCACGGTCGAGCGTCTGCTGCCGGAGGTAGGAGGTCATGTAGGTCTTGTGCTGGATGATGCCGTGATACATGTCCAACACATACATTGATCCGTCGGGAGCAGTGTATGCATTGACCGGACGGAAGCGCTCGTCGGTGGAGGCCAGGAACTCGGATTGCCCGAGGGGATGGCTGCCGGTCAGCTTGCTGCCGCTCCCTTCGATCCGGATGGCCTTGATCAAATTGCTAACAGGCTCGGTGGTGAAAGCGGTGCCATACCATTCCTTCGGAAAATTCGTGCCCCGATAGATTGCCATTCCCGCGGCCGCGGTGGTGTTGACCAGCTTGTAGGTTTCGGGATCAAGGATATCGCTTGGGTAGCCATGCGCCTTTGACATGTAGGCACGGTTGACGGCGGGTGTGACCCTGGCCGGCCAGACGCGGTTGGTTCCCAACTGGACATAGTCCTTGGCTTTCATCCGCACGCCGGGATTTCCCATCAGGAGATTGGGGGCAATGAGGTCGGCGAAAAGAAGGGTGGAGTTGTTGTTGTGATAGAGCCGCCCGTAGTCGTCGCGGGCGACTCCCCATTGTCCACGAAATGAGGTGGGCTCGACCTGCCAGTCATCCCCGGACCGGCGAAGCCGCGCGGAGGATTTCGCGAGGTAGTAGCGGTTGTCGAGATTGGGTAGCAGCCCGTTAGGTTTGTGCTCGACGTTGCCGGTGTCCACGATGGAGGTGGGAATCACCCTTGGCTCGCCATCGATCAGGTCCCCATTGCGCCGCGCCCAACGGAGTTGGTGTTCGTCGGCGAAGAGGACGCCGTCCGCGAACACCGCCAGGGCCCGCGGGAGAAGGATCTTGTCGAGAAAGACGGTTCGCTTGTCGGCCTTTCCGTCGCCATCGGTATCCTCAAGGATGACGATCCGACCCATGGGCGTGCCTTCCCCCTTGCCGTCGATGTCCGGCATGTAGCCGAGCATTTCGCAGATCCACATGCGTCCGGCGGGATCGAAATCGAGACAGACCGGCTTCTCGACAAGCGGTTCGGAAGCCACCGCTTCGATCACGAATCCGGGTGCGAGTTGGAACGACTTCAACGCCTGGTCCACCGTTAGAAACGGACTGGGCGGAACGAGTTCGGCGGGCACCACCGGATCCATCCTCGATCCCTTATCGTTGCCCTTACCCGCGGCAAGGGGTGAGGCGAGGATTAGCGCGCAAATGAACGATCTCAAAATCATCGGGCTGTTTACGGTCTGCGGATGCGGACTTCATCGGAAAAGTATCCGGATCAGGGAGTTTTCAAGGCGGTTTATTTGCGCTTCACCCAGCGCAACTTGGCCGAGCTGCTCCGCGGGTTCATCCTTCGTTCCTCGGGGCCCGCGATGATCGGGCTGTCGCCGGTTGACGCATAGAAGCCATCGGCGATTCCGGATTTGAACGAGAGCTTCACGCGCCTGTCCTCACCCGAGTGGAAGGTCAGGATGGCGGCGTGGGCACCGGATTTCAGGCAACTCGGCAAGGCTCTCAGAAATGCGTCGAGAGCGGTGAACTCCTCGTTGACTGCGATTCTAACGGCCTGAAAGACCCTCCGGACCGTGAGCTCGCGCTCGGCGTCATCACTCACACGGATGGAATCGCGAATCGCGTTGGCAAGCGCCAGGGTGTCGGTGAAAAGTTTTCCGGCGAGGGCGGCGGAAATGGATTCCGCTCGCGGTTCGTCGGCATGTTCCCGCAGCGCGATTTCCAACTTGGCGGGAGCAACCCTCGCCAGCCAATCCGCCGCGGAAAGGCCGCGGCTGGGGTTCATCCGCATGTCGAGCGGCCCCGCGACCTTGAAGCTGAAGCCTCGTGACGGGTCGTCGAACTGCATCGAGGAACATCCGAGGTCGGCAAAGATGAAATCGACCGCATCGATCCCCTTTCCCGCCAGGGCACGGGCGACTCCGGCGTAGTTCGAACGGATGGCAATGAAACGATCCTCTGCATATCCAAGTTTCCGGATCCGGGCCACGGTCTTGGGAAATTCCACGGGATCGACGTCCAACCCGATCAGTTTTCCGTCGGGAGAAATCCTGTCGATGATCTTCACCGCATGGCCGCCATAACCCAAGGTCGCGTCCACCCCGGTCATGCCCGGCTGAAGATTGAGGGCAAGGAGGCATTCCTCGACCATGATGGGAATGTGGGAACCGGCGGGTGTTTTTCCGGAAGCGATCACCTTGGCAATGGTTTCGCCGTAGCGCTCCGGGTTGAGTTCCTTGTATTTGTCCTCAAAGCGGCGTGGATTCTTGCCGCTGTAGCGTTTCCGGCGTGGTGGGCGTGGTGTTTCGTCATTCAAAGTTCGGAGTATTTCAAATTGTTGCCCCGGGACTTCTCGACCGGATAGCGTATGTCATTGTAAGCGATCTTCTCTTGCATCACATCCCCAAGTTTGAAGCCGAGATTGTCGGCAAATTCAAAGAGCAGGATGGCGACGTCGGCGATTTCCGAGGCGATCTCGTCGCGATGGAGTTTGAGGCGTTGGTCGATCTGCTCTTCCTGTTGCCAGACGAAATGCTGCATCAGCTCGCCCGCCTCGGCACAGATCGCGACGGCGAGATCCTTGGCGTTGTGGAATTGGCGCCATTCACGATCGTCCACGAAGGTCTGGATCTGTTGGGTCAGCTCGGAAATGGAATCGCTCATGGTGCAGGAAATGGGAGTTGAACCACAGATGAACGCAGATGGATGCGGATAAGAGAAGAGTTTTGTGGATTTCGTGATCTATCGGCGGGAGGTGATGAAAGCATGAGTCCGCGAAAAAGCCGCCTGCGCGCGAGCACAGGCGGCTTGGTGACTGATGGGATGCGGGGACGGGGCGTCCCCACTCCTTATTCGCCGGCGACCTCGACGACCTCGTCAGCGGCCTTTTTCTTGGCAGCCTTTTTCGCGGTCTTCTTTGGTGCGGGAGTTTCCTCCTGGGCGGCGACTTCCTCGGCAGGAGCCTCCTCGGCGACCGGGCGATCCACGAACTCGATGATCGCCATCGGTGCGGAATCGCTCATGCGTGCGCCGAGCTTGGTGATGCGGCAGTAGCCACCCTGACGATCCTTCGAAGCTGGCGCCGTTTCGGCGAAAAGCTTCTGGACGATGTCCTTCTGGCCAAGGAACGAGATGGCCTGGCGGCGCGAGTGGAGGTCATCCCGCTTGGCGAGAGTGATCAACTTTTCCGCGACGGGGCGAAGTGCCTTGGCCTTGCCGAAGGTGGTCTTGATGCGGCCGTGCTCGATCAGGCTGCACGCCATGTTGGAGAGCAGCGCCTTGCGGTGCGAGGCGTTGCGTTTGAGTTTAACTGTTTTGCTGCGATGTCTCATCGGGTGCTTCCGTTTCTATTTAAATGTGTTAGTCGTCGAGGTTTTGAGCGATCAGATCGGCAAGACCGACCGGTGCTTCGTCTTCCGCACCGAGGCGCGGTCCGCGTGAGGCCGCGGCAGGTCCGGAGAGCAACGAGGATTCGAAGGACATCCCGAGACCGAGGCCGAGCTCGACGAGCTTGTCCTTGATTTCGTTGAGGGACTTCTTGCCGAAGTTGCGGTACTTGAGCATTTCGGCTTCCGACTTCATCGCGAGTTGGCCGACCGAGGTGATGTTCGCGTTGTTGAGGCAGTTGGCGGCACGAACCGAGAGTTCGATTTCGTTGACGCGACATGTTGAGAAGCTTCTTGAGGGCGGCGTTTTCCTCGCTGGACTCGGCCGGCGCTTCTTCGAAGTCCACGGCGTTCTCGTCGTAGTTGACGAAGACGTCGAGGTGGTGGCGAAGAATGGCGGAGGCCTGGAGCAGCGCGTCCTGCGGGGTGATGCGGCCGTCGGTCCAGATGTCGAGGACGAGCTTGTCGTAGTCGGTCATCTGGCCGACCCGGGTGGTTTCCACGGCATACTTGACGCGGGTGACAGGCGAGAAGATCGAGTCGATGGCGATGACGCCGATCGGCTGATCCTTGCGCTTGTTCTCGTCGCCGGTGGAGAAACCACGGCCGACGCGAACTTCGAATTCGCAGTCGAACTTCACCTTCTTGTCGAGGGTGCAGATGATCTGGTCCTTGTTGACCACGTCGTAGATGTGGTCGCCCGCGATGTCACCGGCGGTGACGACGCCTTCCTTCTCGACCTTGATCGTGAGGATGCGGGGCTCCTTTTCGTTGTGGTTGAACTTCACCTTCTTGAGGTTGAGGACGATGTCGGTGACATCCTCGACCACGCCGGGAAGGCTGGAAAACTCGTGTTGCACGCCCGCGATGCGGACGGAAGTGATGGACGCGCCTTCCAGGGAGGAAAGGAGAACGCGGCGGAGGGAGTTGCCGATGGTGTGGCCGTATCCGCGCTCGAATGGCTCGGCGATGAATTGGGCGTAGGTATCGGTGGCGGTTTCCTCGTTGCGGACGAGGCGGTTCGGGAGCTCGAAACGAGCAAGTTTGACTGCTGACATGTTATTTCTTGTTTGCCGGGTTACCCTCTTGCGGGCGGGCTGCAACCTTTCGGATAGGCAGCCCAGAGGACCGACGGCGTTGTGCGATAGCCCGCGGGGGCGTGAATAAATGCGGTCCCAAGGGGCTTGCAAAGCCTTTTTTTCCGACATTTTGACCAAAAAGTTACCATTTCGGCACTATTTTCGAAAAAAGCACTAGATTTTCTAGCAGAATCGGTACAGGATGGCCACGCAATCCACCATAACACTATGAAAAGCAAACGTAACCTAACCCGATTCACCTACGAAAGCGCAGCCTTCGAAGGATGGCGCCTATGCATCAGCAGGGCCGGAACCACATTCACCAAGTACTTCCCTGACAAGAAGTTCGGCGGTGGAAAGAAGTCCCTCGCAGCTGCTGAAAAGACACTGGCCGAGCTCAAGACCCTCATCGAAGGCTCGAAGCGGGTCGATGGAAAACTTTCCGCGACCACCATCAAGAAAGGCGAGAAGCTTCTGGCTGAAGCCTGTTGATTACCTATTGGGCCTTGCGCGGTTCCTGCCGTGCTGCAATTTCGGCGCATGCCGGATTTGAAAGGTTCAGTCATCCATTGGTTTCGCCGCGATCTGCGGATCGCTGACAACACGGCGCTAAGCAGCGCGGCGAAACTCGGAATACCTGTTGTTCCTGTTTACATCTTGAGCGAGTGGCACGGCAGCCATTCCTGGACCGGTCCGAACCGCCAGAAATTCCTCTGTGAATCGCTCGAATCCCTGGCAAAAAACCTGGGAGCCCTTGGAGGTCGATTGTTGATCCGCCAAGGAAACGCCGTTGAGGAGCTCCGGCGCTTGATCACGGAAAGTGGCGCGGTCGCGATCCATTTCAATGCGGACCCGGATCCCTTTGGCAAGTCCGTTGAAAACGAAGTCAGGGAAATGTGCTCCAAGCTCGGCATCGGTTGCCATGGACACTTTGATGTGGCGCTGCACGCACCGGACGAGGTTCTTACCCAGAGCGCGCTTCCATACCGGGTGTTCACTCCTTACTGCAACAATTGGCTGAAATTGCCAAAGCCTTCTCCGGTCACCAAACCAGCCCGCCTTCAGACACCGGAGAATCTGAAATCCCTGCCCCTCCCCACCTTGAAAATCTGGGGACTGGAGGAACCAGCGTCGCAAACGGTGGCCGCCGGCGAACGCGCGGCACGAGAGCGGCTGAAATCCGCCATCGCCGGGAAGATTCAGAGCTACGCGGCGAAACGCGATTTTCCCGCCGAAGACGGGACCTCACGAATTTCCCAGGATCTGAGATACGGCCTCATCTCCATCCGGACTGTCTATGGCGAATGCATGAAGGCCCGCGCTGCCGCAAACGCCGGCGGCAAGGCCGGGATCGACGTTTTCATCAAGGAACTTGCCTGGCGGGAATTCTATTTCGCCATCCTCCATCATTTTCCGAACGTCCTCGACGAGGAGTTCAATCCCGACTGGCGAGGCTTGCCGTGGGACGAACCGGGGGAACTCTTCGAACTTTGGAAAGAGGGTCGCACCGGATTTCCCATCGTGGATGCCGGAATGAGGGAACTCAAGGCGACCGGCTTCATGCACAATCGCGTGCGCATGATCACCGCCATGTTTCTCACCAAGGACCTTCACATCGACTGGAAACTCGGCGAGTCGTGGTTCATGCAGCAACTGGTGGATGGAGAAATCGCCTCCAACAACGGCGGATGGCAATGGTCGGCCGGCACCGGCGCGGATGCGGCCCCGTATTTCCGGATCCAGAATCCCTGGTCACAAACCGCGCGATACGACCCAAAGGGAATCTACATCAAGCGATGGGTCCACGAACTCGCCGATGTCTCACCCGCGCTCTTTCAAGAACCGCCGAAGGATGGGAAACCTCTCGCGCCCGGATATCCCCTTCCCTGTGTGGATCACAAGACCGAGCGCGAGCGCACGCTTGCGATCTTCAAGGACCACCGGTCACATCATTGAAGCCCCGCCGACTGCTTCATCAGTCTTTCGGCCAACTCCTTGAGATCCTCCACCGGGATCGCGAAACTTTCCGCGCGGTTCGCCCTCGCGATGTTCATCCCGATGCATCGTCCGTCGAGATCAAGCAAGGGACCGCCCTGAACCGTCCTGCTTCCGAGAATGTCATGCTGGCAGCACCCGGGGAAATCCGCTGCGACGAGTCGAAAAATCGCCGCTCATCTGGTCATTCCGGCTCTTTTGCTCCGCATACATCTCACCCCTGACCGAAAGCCTGACATCGATGGTGACCTCTTCCTTGTCCCGTCGATAGACCATCTTCACCATGGTTCCCGCTCGCTTGTCCTTCAACACCTTGGCGATGTCTTTCACATTCTTGACCTTCGTTCCCTCGATCGAGAGGATCACGTCGCCTTTCTGTAGGCCTGCTTCCTTGGCTCCGCTTTTTTCGTTCACTTCCTCCACGACAACATCCTTCGACTTCGGATCGAGGATGACGCCAAGCGCGGCCCCACCTGCTGCCGGAACTTCCCTGATCTTGGCGCTCACGATGCCCGCCAGCAGTCGCCTCTTCGTGCGCGTGGTTGCACCGTTGGCCACGACCCACGTTCCCTGAGGCACATCGCTGGTCGGAGCGTACTCCACCGGAACCAGGCCGCTGGCTTCGATCTTCAGCAGCGCCACGTCCCAGACGGGATCGATCATCGCGATTTTGACCTCCTTGTAGTTCTTCTCGTCCACGGTCACGGACAGCTTGCTCGCCCCGAACACCTCGCTTGCTTTCGTTAGAATCGCGCCGTCAGGGGAAATCACCACGCCGCAACCAATCTCATCACGTCCATCCAGGATGATCGCGCTCGAAACCTGAAGCACCTTGCGCTCACTCTCGAAAGCCGCAACCACCTCGGTTCCCGTGGTCCGGTATGCCGACTCCAGACTTTGCTGGGCCCATGCCGGGACCAATCCACCGATCAGGAACAGGTTGAAAATCCACTTAGCGCTCACCGAGATTGAGGGTATATGATTTTGCTTTTCCATTGCGTTCGGTATCGAGCGTGAGTTCGTCGTCCGCGGACATTTCCTTGAGGAGATCCTGCATTTGCTCGCGAGTTGCCAGATCGGTTCCGTTCATCTTCAGGATGACGTCGTCAATTTCAATGCCCGCCTTCTCGGCCGGACTCTTGCTTCCCACCTTGGTCACCCGCAGGCCACCTTCGGGACGAGCTTCGGTCGCGAGACCGAGAAAACCGTTTCCTTTGACCGGCTTCTTGGCGAACGGCCCTTCGCCGATGAATTCCCCTTTCAGCATCTCATCCCAGTGCGTGATGAACTCCGTCATCGGCACATGCATGTTCACCTCCAACTGCTGCCCGACCCGTGAATGGATCCCGACCAATTTTCCAGTTAGATCGAACAACGGGCCACCCGAGTCACCACCGATCAACTTGCAATCCGACTGGATCGTTGATTCAGCGATGCGCACCAGACGCCCCAGCCTCACCACGGATCCGCGTTCCTTGTCGAATCCGCCGGAATGCCCCAAAGCGAAAACCCAATCACCCAGCAACGTCTTTGATTCCCTGTCGATTTCAATAAACGGATAAGTCCCCTCATCCGTGATTTTCACCATCGCGGCATCTTTTTCGGAATTCAGTCCCAGCGTCTCCGCCTTGTGCCGGGTGCCATCCTCCATGATCACCGTCACCTGCTTTTTCACCCCGGACGCCACGTGGGCCGCCGTCAGGATCAGACCATCCGCTGAAATGATGACACCACTGCCCGATCCGCCCTTGATCTCGATGCATACCGTCGCGGCGCGCGCCTTGGGCAAGGCCTCCCCCAAGCTCGTCTGGAGCGCTTCCAAATCCTTACGACTGTCCGGAGCCTTCTTGTCATTCACGTAAAGCCTGCCCTCGCCCGCAAAGGCACACCACGGCAAAAGGGCCAGAAAACTCAGGATCAATGAAACCTTCATCACGTTCGTTATACCCGACCCTACCTTGATCCTTTCACGCCCGCAACTCATGGCTTCGGCACCTTGCGAAATAGGGCGGTCCACTCCCGCCCCTCGCGTCCCGGATAGGACAAGGACGGCACCCAAGCCTCGATTCGCCCGAGCCAGGGCGAGAAATACCCGTCAATTTCGTCGATCTCGGCGCCGAACGGAGGCCCGGCCGACTCCTCCCCGGGATCAAAGGGAGTCAGGAAAAACACTCCGGCAAGCACCCCGCCCTCCGCCAGGCAGTTCGCCGCCGCCTCCGCATAACGTGGACGGTCGGCCGGATGAATGGCGCAAAAACAGGTGTGTTCCCAGATTGCCGAGAAAGTCCGCCCGGCCAGCCAATCGGGATCGAGGAAATTTCCGATTTCGTAAGTCTCGCTGCCCACCGCAGGAAACTCGCGGGCTTTCGTGATCGCGCTAGGTGAAAGATCGACACCGAGCACCTCGACTCCGAGCTTGGCGAGTTCCCTGACATCGTGACCATACCCGCAACCCGGCACCAGAATGGGTCCCTTGCCCCAAATCGCAGGCTCGATCCTTGAAAGCAACTCACCCAACGGCGGCGCGGCCAATCCCTTTTCCCATGGTGTATCTCCAGCCTGATATCGACTTTCCCAATCGGTCATGCGCGAAACTCCATGAACATCCGTCCAGGCGCAAGCCCTTCAATGCCACTTTCAGTTCAAGTCTGGTTGCTATACCACGCCCGGCCCGACGTTTGCCACCATTCCAACCAACGCTTCTTCGCACTGGCGGCGGTAAGGAAATGAAGGACGGAACCTGACTCATTCCCTGACGGAAGATCGAACTGATAGTAAACCCCGCGCCCGGATTGCACGAAGTCGGCTGTCGGTGACAGGTCCTTGATTTCGCTGAGAAGCTTGTCGAGCGTTCCTTCCCATTTCTTGGGAGCCGGATTCCCCATGGATCCGGAAACGGGGATCTGCTCCAGCATCCCGTCCTCCACCACCACCTTGATCGAGTTGATTTCCTTGATCCCTTCAATCGCCAGGCGCACAAAATCGCGATCCGTGTATTGCATGGGTTTGGTGAACCTGATGGTCACATTGCTCCCGCCCGAATCGATGGGGCGTTTTGACAACGGATAGCGAAGGAGCGCGTTGAGCGTCCACGGACAATCGCCTTTCACGGTTGCCAGGGCATCCATGATCGCCGGCACGTCGGCTGGCCACGGATCGCGTTTCAAAAGTCCGCTGACCTCATCGGTTAGTCCCTCGACCTTCATCAATTCCCACATCGCCTCACGTGCCCTTCGATTCTTGAAATCCTCCATGAATCTCCCGTCCACCCTGCACTCGATGCCGACAAGATGCAGGGCCAGCAATCCCGCATGTCGAACCTTCGGGTCCTCCGCCTGCTTGATGAAATCCAACAGGAACGGGATGGCCTCTTCTCCACGTGCGCCAACCGACAACATCTGGGGATTGTATCCAATCCAGTAACCCTTGCCCGTTTCGATCTCCTTGGGATTTGCCGCAAGATCCTCCAGGGCTTTGGGAATGGGAACCGACATATCGACAAGTGTCACCAAGCCTCCACCTTCGACGGGGATCCCGACATACTTTTCCGGGATCAATCCGGCCCTTGAAAGTCGGACGAGATTCCACTCCGCAGCGGAACTCGCGTTATAGTCTTTGCTGGCCTGAGCTTTCAGAAACCACTCCTTCGCTGTCGGGATGTCCTTCTCCACACCGGTGCCAGCCTCAAAGTGATGGGCGATTTGGATCATCGCGGATCCTTTTCCGTGCGCAGCCGACTTTTGGTACCAGTCCAATGCCTTCGCAGGATCCTTCTCCACCGAGCTTCCCATATCGTAGGCCGTGGCCACCTGGAACTGAGCATCCGCATCACCTTCCTTCGCCAGCCGGAGACTCTTTTCAAAGGTATCATCTTTCGCATCAATCGCCGTAATGAACGCGAGCGCGAAAGCAATCGAAATGGCTATTACGGACTTTTTCATGCAATCCTGAATGCAACCAAGTTTTGTATCGGACAGGCAAGCATGAATCCCGGTTTGGAGTGAGTGACTGACGAAAGATTCACTTTGAATTCCAGACAAACAAACGAGCAATAGCAGTTTTCATCGACGATGAAACCCTTCTAACGGACCGCGGAATTTATTCCGCGCGGATTCGTCTTTGTTGCTCGCGCGGAATAAATTCCGCGCTCCGCAAGTGTCACCTCGCACTAAACGGTATCAGGCACGGAAACGCTCCGGCACAAAACTCAGGTCGGTGGCCTCTGCGACGGCGAGCGAGATCTGATCGTGAATGACAACAAGCGGAACCGGCGGTTGATAATCGCGAAGCGCGGACTCAAGAGCGGCATTCGCGTCGGCAGCCCCGGTCTTCAGGGCCCGATAGAGCTTCACCGAAAGCGCTTCCGCCGCACCGGGTGTTAGAAGGTCGGGAATGGAAGCACGGAAGGATTCGGGCAAGGCCTCGTCGAGCAGGACGCCACGGCGTTTCGCCAGGGCCCGGATGAGCTGATAGCCCTCCTCGGGCGTCGCCGTCGGGAACAGCGGGATTTTCACATCCACGCGACCGGGTCGCTTCAAGTCCACCTCCACCAGATCCGGCCGGCTGGTTGCGAGCACCCAGAGGATTTTACCGCGCTTGCGGGAATCGCTCATGCGCTCCGCCATCATGCCATAGACGCGGCCGGAAACTCCGGAATCGCCTGAGTCGGCACTCCGGCGACCCAGTGCCTGATCCGCCTCGTCCACGAAAACGATGCAGCGGCCCAGCGCATCTAACAAACGAAAGATCTTCTCCAGATTACTCTCGGTGGAGCCGACCCACTTGTCGCGGAAATTCTTCATCTTCACCACCGGCACCCCGGCTTCACCCGCCAGGCATTCGACCATGAAGGTCTTGCCGGTGCCGACCGGTCCGCAGAACAGGTAACCCATCGGCAGCGCCGCCAGATCGCCCGCGGTCCAGAGCGCGATGTCCTGCCTCAGCCAGGCTTTGATCGCGGCCTGGCCATGCAGGTCATCCAGCGTGCGGTCGGGCTTGATGAACTCGATGAGGCCTTGTGCATCCTTTTCCACGAGATCCTTTTTCAAGGTCACCAGATCCCGCGGCGTGAGTTCCTTCGCGTGGTGCTGGCGGGATTGCAACAAGGTCTCGATGGAACTCAAGGTCGCACCGGCAAGCGCTGCGGCGGGCTGGGAGAAATCTCCAGCGAACGGCGTCAGCGGGATCGGATAGAGGCTGTTGAGGAAATCGAAGGCCGGCATCAGCTCGTCCGGCTGCGGCAATGGAACCGCGATGCACGAGGCGTGGGGATTGCGCGCCACGAGCGGATGGAGGTCGTTGAGATTCTCCGTTAGAAGGAAGGTCGAGCAATGTTGCTCGGCGATGGAGGGATCCGTCGCCCAATCGCGCAACTGGCTGGCGATCGCGCTCAGCTCGTAGTTCGCCCCTCCATTCGAGGGAGGCACCACAAGTCCGGCGTTCTTCAGGATCACCGCCACGCGTGTCGCGCGCTCGGGCTTCAACCGGGCGACGTTCGCGCAGAAGCGCAGGTAATGCGTTAGAACGATGACCGCCTCGCGCGGCACCTTCGGCAAGGTCGCCTCCTTCGCGGCGGGTGGCCATTCCGCGAACCGCTCGCCACCCTTCTCCACGCGAATTCCATTTCCAAGGTCGTAACTGATGACCACGTCGAACTTCGCCAACAACCTCTCCCGCAGAAATCCTTCCAGAGCGACCAACCGGGGTGTCCCGCCCGGAACCGGAAGCAGGATGCAATCGTCCACATTCCCATGGAGGATGAACTGCACGCTCGCGCCGGATTCGTAGAGGTCGATAACTTCCACCGCCCATGGCGGGAGGACGGCTGATGAAAGGGTGCTCATGGTTGATGGTGTCCTGGGATCTCTTGGCCAGCTTGAATCGTGGACTTGCGGGTATCAATAGTCTATCACCACGAGTCCCGGAATACGTTTGAATTCATCAATGTTGTTGGTCACGACCCCCATCGCGTTTGCCATTGCGGTTGCGGCGATCCAAAGGTCGTTGGTTCCGATGAGTTGGCCTTTGGCGGCCAAATCCCGATAAATTTCACCGTATTTCCAGGAAACTTCCCGAGTCCACGGCAAAACCGGGTAGGGTTGGCAAAGTTGTTCCCAGTTGGCTCGTGGAGCGGCGGATTGACCGCAGGCAAGTTCTCCCGCCACCGTGAAGGTGATGAAGAGCGACTCGTCCGGGTGATTTGCCAGAAACCCGTCCACCCGTCCTCTCACCCCGCGCCTGGCTTCCCGTTCGGCCGTGATGATGAAATTGGTGTCAAGGATCAGGCCCATGGATCATCCGGGACAGGATCACGATTCGCAGCTTTCTCGACGGAATCGAGATACTTGGCACTGACGCCACTGCCCCCCTTCCGGATGTATTCGCGGAGGTCAGCTCCGGTCAGAGGTGCGTCCACAATTACCGCCCTGCGCACGACCTCGGTGAATGATTCGCCACCGCGTTTCGCCATGCGCAGCTTCTCATACGCATCCAGCTCCAAAGTGATGGTCTTGGTGGGCATGCACGAAAAATACACGAAATCTGGATTTCGTCAACGCAACCTACTGCTCCGGACTCATCTCCTTGCGGACCTCGGTCGCGGGCGGGGTGGAGTTTCCGGGAACGGCCATGCCGAGTTCGGCGGCGAGATCGGCGAGGGCGATGTCCTCGAGGGCCTCGCGCTCGGCGGCCTTTTCCTGGAAACGGCTGGTGTCGATGCTGTCGCGGGCAACGCGGGCACGTCCGGCCGCTTTCGTATTTTCCTCCTCCACCATCTGATGGAGACGGTCGAGCGTGTCACCGGATCCGCCGATGGTGGTGAGCATGCCGCTCGCCATCTCGTTCATTTCGGCGAGCGCCTTGTTCATCTTCATGCTGTCGAGATCCTTGCGGAGCGACTCGATCTTGTCGCGGGCGGTCTTGATGGCGATGTCACGTGAAAGGACGAGTTCCTTGTAGGTTTTCTCCGCATCGCCGAGTTGTGCGCGGTTGTCGGCGAGTTCCTTGCGGACGCGCTGGAGCTCGACGGCGATCTCACCGGCGAGGCGCTGGTTTCCGGCGCGGAGGTTGGCGGCGGCCTTGGCCTTGAGATCCTGTTCGGAGGCTTCCTGACGCTTCACCTGCGAGATGAGCTTTTCGCAAAGCCCGGCGTGGGCGGACAGGCCTTGGTTGAACTGGGCGATCTGCTTGCGGAGGTTTTCCTTCTCAAGCTCTAGCAGGGCTTCCGGGTTGCGCTTTTCGAGACCCGAAACGAAGAGACCGATAAAGCCCCGGAAAATGTTGGAAAGTCGGCGGAACATGGCGTTGTTTTCGTAATGTGTTAGTTGGGATTACTGCGGGATGGCGGTCCGCGCCGCATTGCCGGAAAGCAAGGGTGGCGGTGGCTCGTCATCGTAGATCTGGGAGAAGGAGGTTTCTGAAAAGATTTTCTCGGAGGACTGCAAGGATTCGGAAATGGAGTCGATCTGGACGCTGAGTCCCGCCGAGTCGCTCATGGTCATGCCGACCTCGCAGAGGTGGGTGATCTGTTGCTCGGTCTTCTCGATTTCCGCAGTGACGAGTTCCAGTCCCTCGGCTGCCTTGTCATAATTTTCCAATCGCTCGCGGATCGTGACCATGCGGTCGCGGATGGAGGTGGACAAGCGGCTTTCCGGCATCCCGGAGGCCTGGTCCTTGGCCTGGCTGGTCGCGAGCTGTGCCTCGGCGGCATGCAGCTCGACCTCGATCTCGTCGCGATGGGTACTGCCGAGGAAGCGCTCGAGGCCGGACCGCTGATGAAGCAATTTCAAATAGAGCCAGAGCATGCGGTCGAGCGACTCGCCGCGAAAATCCTCCACGCCGGAGTTTCCCTCCTTCGCGTTCATGCTGCGACGGAGGTTGAGAAGATCCATGCAGCGGCTGCGCAAGGTTTCGAAGCGCTGGACATCGGCCGGACTCAGGAATGCCATGAGCTGCTGGAAACGTTGAGTGGAATTCACCGGAAGCGGCGGTGGAGTGAGGGCTTTCCCTTTCAGCACATTCTGAAAACGCGGGTTCATGCCGAGAAATCCAAGGTAACCCAGTTCGGCAGCGCCAAGGAAGGGAAGCCAGAGCAAAGGGACTCCGCTCAGGACAGCCGCCGCGACCCCGGCACCAAGGCCCAGCAAATGCCAGTGCCAGGTGAAGGCCCGCTTGAGCCCGTCGATGGGCCCTTCGCCAGTTTTCCCTCCCTTGTTCACGATGAATGGTTATCTTTTTCCGTCTCGAGTTTGTCCAGCAGCGACCGCACATGCCGGACGGATTCGAGAAACACGGTTTCTTCCTGCATTTCCCGTGCCGGGCGATCCGGTGGTGCGACCGCAAGCTGATGGGCGATGGTTCCGGGAGATGGGGTGAAGATCATCACGCGGTCGCCGAGATAGACCGCCTCCGGGATGTCGTGGGTGATGAAGAAGACCGTCGCTTCCAGTTCGCGCCACAGCGAAACCAGCAAATCCTGCATCCGTTGTCGCGTCGTCGGATCCAGTGCCCCGAACGGCTCGTCCATCAGGATGATACGCGGATGCATGATGAGAGTTCTCGCGATGGCCACCCGCTGGTTCATTCCGCCGCTGAGCTGGTGCGGGTATTTGTTGCCGTCCTTTTTCGGATCCAGGCCGACCTTGGCGATCCACTCGCGAGCGCGTTCGCGGCGTTCCTTCTCGGCGACCTGTCGGCATTCCAATCCGAAGGCGACGTTGTCGAGAACCGTCCGGTTCGGGAAATTCGCGTAGTCCTGGAAAACGAATCCCCGGTCGGGCCCCGGTTCCGTCACTGATTCACCATGTACAAAGACGGAACCCGTGGTGGCCGGAAACTGGGGAGCAAGGCCCGCGATCAGCCGGAGCACCGTGCTTTTTCCGCAGCCGCTCGGCCCTAGCACGCCAATGAATTCACCCACCTTCGGGATGTTCTCCACGGCAAATGTCACGTCCTTGATCGCAGTGAAAGCCCGCGAGGTCCCCGCATCGAAGGTCTTGGTGACTTTGTTGAAATCCACCACCATCGGGGCGGCCGGCGATGGCTCGACCACGTCCTTAAGCTCGCAAGGTTGCTCGGTGCTCGTAAGTTCAATTTTCGCCATGACGGATGTGGGGAAAAAGCTGGCGCTGAAGCAGCATGATGGAGCGGTCGATGACCCATGCGAGCAGTGAGATGATGGCCAGGCAGAGATAAATATGCTCCTGGAATCCGCGGCGTTGACTGTTGATGATGAGCGCGCCAATCCCGGTCTTGGCATTGATCACCTCGGCCAGCATGATGTAGCCGAAAGCCAGGCCGAAGATCAGCCGCAGGCTGTTGACGATGTCCGGCAGGGCCAAAGGAAGGATCACCTTGCGCAAGACCTGGTGCCCCGTGACTGGATACCACAACGCAAACCCCGCTAGAAATCCTCCGATGAAACGGAACCATGCGGATGCTGAGGACAATTCCATGTTCAAGGTCCTCGCTGAATCCTCGCGAAGCAGGAACCACCCGAACATGACAAGCAGTCCATATCCGAACCCGGCGATTGCCGCGAGGATCGCGCCTTTTTTCCGGGAGGCACGAGCACCGAGGGTGTAGGCGGTGTCGATGAAACGATCCGGCACGGCATGCACCGTGTTCACCGTGTCAAAAATCACGAAGGCAATGGTCGCAAGGAAAATGAACATCACCTTGTTGAATTCACCCAACCCGAACCACACCATGGTCAGCGGGATCAACGCCGCGATGGGAATGCTGCGACCGAAAAGGACCAAAGGTTTGATCAATGCATTCAAACGCAGGTAGCTCCCTGAAATTACCCCAAGCGGCACACCAATGGACGCGGCTAACAGGAATCCTCCGAGTACTCGCGCCAGCGAGATCAGGATACTGAGCGAAAGCTCCCGACGCCACAGGTCGGGAAACGATTCGAACGTCTCCTTCGGACTTGGAAGCGTGTAGGCATCGATGATCCTCGCATCCCCTTCCCCGCGGGAAAGGAACCACCAGACGAGCAGAACCAGGCCGATGCAGCCAGCCCCGAAGAACAGGCCCTCGACATAGGACGGCGTGTCACGAATGGTCCAAACCCTCTTCCACCACGTTTTCACCAACGCGGGCTTCGAAGGATTTGCCTCAACTTCCTTTTCGCTCATTTCGATGGGTTTGGATCCGCACCCCGCGACTACTCGGGGCTTTCAAGCGCGATCACCTTGATTTCAACCCGGCGATTGAGCGCATGGTTGTTAGGATCGGTCGGGTCGTAGGGGCGTTCCCAGCCGAGTCCGTCGGTGGAGAACTGGTTCGGGTTGAACTCGGGAAACTTCTTGAGGAGTTCCGTCTTCACGGCGGCGGCGCGGTTCCCCGAAAGTTCCTTGACCATCTGCGGGCTGACATTGCCCTTCATGGACGCATCGGTGTGGCCTTCCACGACGATGTTCGCTGCTCCGTATTGCGCGGCCAGCTTGCCGACTTCCTCGAGAACGACATCCACACCTTGCTCGTAGGGCTTCTCGATGTCCTTGCCGTTTTCACGAACCGTGATCTTCTTGCGAAGGTCCCATGAGTTCGGATAGAAATGCAGGGTGACGACCTTGGTCAGGATTTCCGATCCCTCCGCCTTGATCGACTGCACGGTCTTGGGTGCGAAGTTGATCTGGTATTCGTTGCGGCTGGACTTGTAGGGCTCCTCGTTCTCGAGCTTCTGGAGGATGGAGAAATCCATCACCTGGTCGAACGGCACCTGTTGGGTGATGCGGTTCATTTTCCGATAGAGAAGATAGGCGGTGTTCCACGTGCGCTCGAAATTCGCCGGGTTGTTCTGGTTCATGAAGAAATCCCGGTTCTCCGCGTAGTTCGTCGAGTGGGCGTCGCCGAGCATGCCAAGCGTGTCGGCCTCCGGGATGCTGTAGAGCTTCGCCATGTGGCCGGCAGCGGTTTTCTTGCCCTCGTCGGTCTTCATCTTGGCCATGCCCTCGAAGATGCCCCGGACCAATCCCTCGCAGATATCCTTGTGGTCGCGGGCGAAGTCGCCGCGGGCGAACCAGACATCGGCGATGAGCTTGTTGGCGGTGGCCGTGCTGACGAGCATGTGGTTGCCCTTCACATCGGCCAGGTTGTAAATGTCGGGTGCCCAGGAGACGCAGGCGGCAATCGACTTGTCGCTGTTGAATGCGGCGGCGGCCTGGAACGCGTCCTCAGTGTAAATGAAGTCCACCTCGCTGGGTTGGACTCCACCGTTGACGAGCGCGTTGAGCAGGAAATATTCGGACGGGGAATTCTGAGCGAGCACCACCTTCTTGCCCTTGAGGTCGGACATGGTCGGCTTGTTAGGATCGCGGGCGGCGCTGCTGCGCATCACGATGCCGTCTCCGCCGTTGGAGAAGTCCACCTGTTGGAAAATGCGTGGCATGATGCGCGGATCCTTTTTCAACTCGTCCATGAAGAGCGGGACCATGTCGAGGGTCGCCCAGCCGATGTGGACCTTGCCGGAAGCATACGCGTCGCGCATCGAGACCGGATTGTCGATGAGCACGAGCTCGACCTTGAAGGGCTCGCCACCGGGAGTGGTCCAGATTTTGCCGGGCGCGCCGCCTTCGTTCTGAAGGATGATCGGGGCCCATCCTGCCCAGACATTGAGGGCGAACTTCACCGTGCGGGCATTCATGGGATCATAGCCGCTGGTCTGCGTGATCGGCGGCAATTTCTCGCTGGGCTTGAAGACGTATTCCTTGACGGTGGTCGGGACGTTCGCGTCGGCGGCCTCGACGCCCTTCATATCGGATAGTTCTTCCTTGGAGATATTTCCGGGCTTTGCCGAATCATCCTTGGGGAACAAAACCGACCGGAATCCATAACCCAGCAGGGCAAGAATCGCGAGGATCAGGACGACGAAAAACAATGGTTTGGGGCGGGCTTCATCACTCATGGCCCGTGAGACTGTTTCGACCGCCGGGGGATTTCAAGTTCCGTCTTCATGATTACAAACATCCTGATGATTCACAATCCCGTTGAATTCCGAGGCTGACTAACGACACGTTCGGGATTTGCGATGCCTGCCCGGTCCTGATTTATTGCATTGCACCCGGTGAGCCGTTGAATCCAGATTTGCCCATGTTCAAAAAACCCTCCGTCCTCGCGACATTGATGCTTGTCGGCAGCATTCCGCTGTTGGCGGAAACCACTCACAAGATCCTGTTTTTCACCAAGTCGAGCGGCTTCGAGCACAGCGTGATTTCCTGGAAGACCGGGAAACCGAGTCTCGCGGAAAAGGTCTTCATCGACCTCGGGACGAAGAACAAATGGGAGTTCACCTTTTCCAAGGACGGGTCCTTGTTCTCGCCGGAATATCTCGGAACCTTCGACGCGATCATTTTCTACACCACCGGAGACCTGACATCTGCCGGCACCGACGGCCAACCGCCGATGACTCCGGCGGGCAAGCAAGCGCTTTTCGATTACGTGAAGAGCGGCAAGGGATTCATCGGCCTGCATTCCGCGAGCGACACCTTCCACACCGCGAATGAATCCCAGAAAGGCCCGGACCGTTACGCGAACCACGGTGCGGAAGCAGATCCCTACGTCCATTTCCTCGGAGCCGAATTCATCATCCACGGCCAACAGCAAAAGGCCACGAACACGGTGATCGATCCGGCCTTTCCGGGATTTGCCGACCTTGGCGAGAGCTTCACTTACAACGAGGAGTGGTATTCGCTCAAGGATTTCAGCCCTGACATCCACGTACTCACGGTGATCGACGCCCCATCGATGAAAGGCGCTCCCTATGAGCGCCCGCCGTATCCGACCACCTGGGCCCGCGAGGAGGGCAAAGGGCGAGTATTTTACACCGCCATGGGCCACCGCGACGACATCTGGAGCAATCCCGCTTACCAAGGCATCCTGACAGGAGCGATCCATTGGGTGACGAAAGACGTGGATGCAGCCGTGCCCCCGAATCTCAAGGAATCGGCCCCGGGTGCGATGACCAATCCGAAGTATGTGAAACCGGCCAAGAAATAGCCGGTCCCGCGAGGACAGGGGTGAACTCGGGAATTCTCCGCGATTTTCGTCGCTTTGCCGGTTGCACAGATCCGCTGGCGTGCCAAACTCGGCCACGAAATCAATGACTACGGAAAACTTGCAAGAGCAGATCGCGGCGACGAGTGGCTGGATTCAGGCGGTAAAAAATGAAATGGCACAGATCCTGGTGGGCCAGGAGCGGTTGGTGGACCGATTGTTGATCGGCCTGCTCTGCAACGGGCACATCCTGCTCGAAGGCGTTCCGGGACTGGCAAAGACCCTCGCGGTGAAGGCCTTGTCCGGATCTTTGCATGCCTCGTTCGCACGCTTCCAGTTCACTCCGGATCTCCTCCCTGCCGACCTGGTGGGGACGATGGTCTATCATCCTCAGGAAACGAAGTTCGAACCGAAACTCGGGCCGATCTTCAACAACCTGATCCTCGCCGACGAAATCAACCGCGCTCCCGCGAAGGTGCAATCCGCGCTGCTCGAGGCGATGCAGGAGCGCCAGGTGACACTCGGCGACCGCTCGTATCCCCTGCCCCAGCCGTTCCTCGTCCTTGCGACGCAGAACCCGATCGACCAGGAGGGAACCTACCAGCTTCCGGAAGCCCAGCTCGACCGCTTTCTCCTCAAGGTCACCGTCGGCTACCCGACCAAGGACGAGGAACTTGAAATCCTCGACCGGATGGCAACTTCAACGCCGCCCTATCAGACGAAGACGGTGGCGACACCCGAGCAGGTCGCGGCATCCCGCGAACTGGTCAACCAGGTCTATATCGATCCGGCGATCCGCAAGTACATCGTCCAGATCATCCACACGACCCGTTTCCCGGCGCTGGTGGATGCCCCGTTGAAAAACCTCGTCCGCTCCGGGGCCTCCCCGCGGGGCACGATCAACCTCGCGCTAACAGCGAGAGCAAGGGCCTTCATGCAGGGCCGCGCCTTTGTCACTCCCCAGGATGTGAAGGACATGGCGCTCGACGTCCTGCGCCACCGGATCCTGCTCACCTATGAGGCCGAGGCGGAGGAAATGACCACGGATTCCGTGATCGAGCGAATCATGACCAAGGTCGCGGTGCCTTGACGGCAAGGTTGAGAGTGGATGGTGGAGAGTTGAGAGAAAAAACAAGACGTGCTGACCGACCAACAGATCGAGGAAATGATGGCTCGCGTGCGGAAGCTGGAGCTGAAGGCCCGGCGTCTGGTGCGTGAGTCGTTTTCCGGGGAATACCTCTCCTCTTTCCGCGGCCAGGGCCTGGATTTCGACGACTTCCGCGAATACCAGCACGGCGACGAGGTCCGCTTCATCGACTGGAACGTGACCGCGCGGATGAACACTCCGTTTGTTAGAAAGTTCCGCGAGGAGCGCGAGCTGTCCGTCGTCATCGCGGTGGATGTCTCCGGCTCGGCGGATTACGGCAGCGTCGTCCTTGAGCAAACGCGAGGTCGCGGCGGAGACGGCGGCGGTCCTCGGATTCAGCGCCCTTCACAATGGCGACAAGGTGGGATTGCTCGTTTTCGCCGAACGAGCCCATCCTCTTCATTCCACCGGAAAAAGGCACCAGCCACCTGTTGCGGATGATCCGCGAGATCCTCGTCACCAAGCCGGACAAGCCGGGCACGTCCGTCGCGGGTGCCTGCGATTTCCTCGTCCGCACGCTGCGCCGCAAGTCGCTGGTTTTCCTGATCTCCGACTTCTTCTCCGACCCTCTCGACAAGCCCGTCGGCAAGCTCGCGCGCAAGCATGAGACGATCGCGCTCCGGGTGCTGGATCCGTTGGAGGGAAAGCTTCCCAAGGCCGGTCGCGTGGTGATGGTCGATCCGGAATCCGGATTCGAAACCCAGGTCAACACCTCCAATGCCAACCTCCGCATGGGTTATGCGAAACTGATCCGCAGACAACTTGAGGGAGTCTCGGCGATCTTCAAGAAGCACGGGATCGATTCCACGGATTTGAAAACCGATGGCGACACGCTTGCGGCACTTCACCAGCTTTTGAAAAAGCGCAGCCGCAAGCGATCCGGTTAGGGAAACATGAACGAGAAACCGGACAACTTCGAATTGCTGGAACCACCCTCTCCCGAGGCGCTGATTCCCGACCCATGGCTCGAGCCGTGGATGATCGCCGTTGCCGCGGTCGTCGTGCTGGCCCTGCTGGCGCTTGTGATTTTCAGGAAAAAGAAAACTCCCGCGGAAGTCCGGTTCGAGGCGAGAAACGCCGCATATGCCGAAGCGAAATCCGCGTTGGAGAAGGTCGATGCCACCCATACCCGGGACGCATGCCGTTAGATGCTCGTTGATCCTGCGGAAATATCTGTCGGTGGCCACCGGGGACCCCGCGTTGTTCGAAACGCACGAGGAATACATTTCCCGTCATGAGTCGCTGAAGGGATTCAGCGATGAGGCGAGATCCGCGGCGGGCAATTCATTCACGAAACTCGCCAGCATGAAATACGCCGCCGAAATGCCCTCGGTTGCCGCAGCCGATGTGCTCGCCGAGTCGCGCGGGCTGCTGGAAACCCTTCACGGAGGATTCCAGTCATGAGATGGGTCGAGCTCATCACCCATTTCCGTTTCGCCCAGCCGGGCTGGTTGCTCCTGCTGTTGCCTGCCTTGCTGCTGCTCGCACTTCGCCGCGGCAAAGGATCGGGCGCGGCGGTCGTTTTTCCCAATCTATCCATTCTCGTCAGCCTCGGCCAACGCGTCCGGCAGCTCGCATGGAGCATTGGTATTCCGCTGGCCTATCTGTCCCTCTTTTTTGCCATCCTCGCCCTCGCCCGCCCCGTCTGGCGCAACACCTATCAGAGCCGGTCCGCCAGCGGCATCGACATCATGATCGCCTTCGACGTGTCGCTATCCATGGATATCGATGATTTCCGCGACCAGGGCGAGCAGGTGAAACGCATCGACGTCGCGAAAAAAGTCGTGGACAGATTCATCAGCCGCCGACCGGATGACCGGATGGGTCTGGTGGCCTTCGCCGGCCGGCCCCGCGATGCCAGCCCCATCACCCTCGATCACCAATGGCTCAGGGGCGCTCTCAACGAACTCCGATTGAACGACGACCGCCGCCTCGGAACCGTTCAGGAACAGGGCACCGCCATCGGCTCCGCGCTCGCCGCCGCCTCCACCCGGCTTGAGGATCGGGACGCCCGAAGCAAGATCATCGTCCTCATCACCGACGGTGCGAGCAACTCGGGAAAAATTTCCCCGATCGAGGCCGCGGAAAATGCGAAGATCCTTGGCATCAAGATTTACACGGTCGCCATCGGCACCACGGAAGGACGGGTGGACCCGTCGATCATGCGCTTTCCCTATCAGGAATTTGATCTTCCCACCCTTCAGAAAATCGCGAGCCTGACCGGTGGCGAGCACTACTGGGCACAGGACCTCGCCGCACTCGAGAATACCTTCACCACCATCGACCGCCTGGAAAAAACAGATGCGAAAAGCCTGACCGTGATCGATGATACCGAACTGTTTCCATGGTTTGTGGGACTATCACTTCTCGCCGCACTCGCCGCCGCCACCTACACCGCATTGAATCCTCCACCGTCCACCTGACGTCATGAAATTCGCCCAACCCGGCTGGTTACCCTTGCTGATCCTGCTTCCGTTGCTGGGATTGGCGGCGATCTTGACGTCCCGGCAGAGGCGTCGGCAATGGACCGAATTCATGGCCCCGCGATTGCGGGAAGCCTTGCTGAAAAAGGCGAATACCCTTCCCGCATGGCTTGCCTTGTTTTTCCTCCTGACAGCATGCGCGGCTCTCATCTTCGCGATTGCCCGTCCTCGCGCGGAAGCGGGAACCAAGCTTGAAAAAACCATGGGCCGCAATGTCATGATCGCCCTCGACATCTCGCGGAGCATGAAGGTGAGCGACGTGAAACCGGACCGGCTCAGCCAGGCGAAAATCGTCATTTACGAGCTCCTCGACGCGATGCCTAACGAACGCATCGGCATGATCGGCTTCGCAGGATCTCCCTACGTCTATGCCCCGCTCACCATCGATCACAGTGCCGTGCGCGAGATCGTTGACCAGATCGACGAACGCTGGGCCCCGCTCGGAGGCTCGGATCTGGCATCCGCCGTGCATCTCGCGACCGAGACCTTGAAAAAGACCGGCCAAAAGAACAACGCGCTCGTCATCCTGAGCGACGGCGAAAAGCACGAGGGCGACATGGATGCCATGATCGCCGAGGCAGAGGCATCCGGAATTTACATCATCGCGGTCGCTGTCGGTACTGAGGATGGCGGATTTGTCCCGAACGATGACTTCCCTAACGGCCAAATGGTCGATCGGTCGGGACAGCCGGTCATCAGCCGCATCCAACCCGCCGTGATGCGCAAGCTCGCGGAGGAAACCAAGGGACGTTTCGCGGTAGCGGGTTCGGGAATGGACATTCCAGCCCTGGTGAATTCCGTGATCAAGGACCTCGACGCCTTTGAGATGGACGGCCGCGAGCGGAAGATTTCCATCGAGTTCTATCAGTGGCTGGTGCTGCCCGCGGTGATCTTCATGATGATCTCGATTCTCGCCAGCACGCGATGGAAGGGCATCAAGGCCGCGGCGGCGCTGGCGGCATTTGTCATCCTTGCGCCATCCGCCCGTGCGAACGAGGCAACTCGCGCCAAGGAGGCCCTGGTCGGAAAGGACTACAAAACCGCCCGCAAGGCCTATCACGAACTCGCCGAAAAGTCGGGATCGAATGAAACAAAGGCCCGTTACCGCTTGGGCGAGGCCGCGGCCGCCTACAAGGAGAAGGATTTCCGAGAGGCCCGGACCGCCTACAGCCGGGCACTCCTTTCGGGAGACTCCATGGTGGACGCCAGCGGCCATCTCGGCATGGGCAACTCGCTTTTCCAACTCGGCTGGCAGGGATTGGCAGGCACTCCCTACCCGGACGAGCCGGGTTCCGTGCCGGATCTCGACGGCTTTGACGCGATCGTCAAGAAGGCCCTCGCCGAGATGCTCCAAGCCGAAGAACCCGAGGAAGGCGACACCCCCGGCTTCGGCGTCTTCAAGTCACTTGTCACCAACTGGACCGATGCCGTTAGACACTACGACTCCACGCTGGCGCTTGCGCCGACCGATGCCGTGGCACGGAAGAACAAGGACCTGACGATGATCTATCTGGAGAGGCTTCGTGACCTTCTCAAGGAGGAGGAGGAACAAACCCAGCAAGCCATGGCCCAGGCCCAGCCCGGTGAGGGGCCTCCGCAGGAAGGCGAGGATGGCGAAGGCGAAGGCGATGGTGATGGGGAGGGCAAGTCCGGCGAGAAGGGAAAAAACGGCGATAAGAAAAAGGATGGAAAAGGAGGCGACGAGAAGGACAAGGATGGGAAAGGTGGGAACAAGAAGAAGGATAACAAGGACAAGGATGGAAAAGACAAGGGAAACAATCCCAACGAATCCCCGCAGGAACGCGCCCGACGGACCCTGAAGGAAAACGCGGATTTGGAGCGAGGCCCCCTCACCCGTGGTCGTCGCGAATTCATAAACCCGGAAAAGGATTGGTAACATCATGATCAGTTGGAAAAAATTTCATATCTCGCTTCTAGCTCTCGTTGCGTGGTTCTCGCTCAGTGGCCTTGGCAAGGGCGAGGCCGTCAGCAGGCTAACCACGGCCTTCCTGGCACGGGGTGAACAAGCCACCCTGGAAGTAACCATCACCGGTGGTCAGCCGGTCGGCGAACCACAGATCGTCCAGCCCGAGTTCATCAAGATCCAATCAACGGGTATGGGACCCACCCCACAGCAACTTCCCGGGAGGACGTTCGGGTATGTCTATCAATACCGGGTGTTGGGTTACGAGGTGGGACGATACACCATTCCACCGATCAAGGTGAACATCGACGGGGTGACCACCCAAACCGCACCGCTCGAATTCGAGATCTTCAATCCCGACGAACTCCAGGCATCCGAGGTCGAGCTGGAGGGGCGCAAGATCCGCTACTACAGCACCTTCAGGACCCTGAACGCCAAGCCCTACGAGAACGAGACCACTCCCGCCGAGATCAAGTTGTTCATGCCGCGGGATCTCCAGTTCCAGGACTGGGGCATTCCGGATTTCGAGCGCGACGGACTGGCCGCGTGGCGTTTCCAACCCTCCAGACAATTGTCCATCATCAATTTGTTAGGAATCCCCCATTACTCGATTTCCTATCCCAGCACCATCACTCCCACGAGGACCGGCAAGATCTCGATCGGTCCGGCCAAGGTCAGGCTGGTGACCATGGGCCAGGTGATGGATCCCTTTCCGAAATGGGTGAACCTCGAACTCTATGTCCAGGTCCCCAAGCTGGAGATGGAAGCGCTCCCCCTCCCCGAAGGTGCTCCGGAAGGTTTTGAGAATGCGGTGGGCAGTTTCCAGATCAGCGCGACCACCGCCAACACCGAAGTCCAGGAGGGCGACCCGATCTCGGTGGACCTCGTCGTGACCGGCAGCGGCAATCTCGACACCCTGGGTGCGCCGAAACTCAGGGATGCCGACGGATGGAAGGTTTACAGCACGACCACCGAACAGCGCGGTGACGAAAGACGCGAACTATCAGGGAATGTTGTGTTTCACCAATCGATCCGCCCGCTGGAGATGAAGTCGGAAATCCCGCCCTTCAAGCTCGTCTATTTCGATCCCAAGGCGAAGATCTATCAGGTCCTGACCACCGCCCCCATCCCGTTGCACATGATTCCGGCATCTCCATCGACCACGGCACAAATCATCCAACCGCTTCCAGTCCCCTTCGAAAAAATGAACGACATCCTCTCCTTGCTGCGCCCGGCCCAACTCACCTTGCCGGTGGCATCTGCTTTTCCCGCATGGATCGGCCACGCCATCGGAGCGGTTCTCGCGCTGGCCCTGGCTGCAAAAGCCCTCTGGATGCGCTTCGGCTCCCGTTTCAGGAAGGATCCCAGGGTGTTGACCCGTTCACGTGAGCTTCAGGAAATCGTCAGCGCGAAGTCCTCCAGCGACACCGAATTTCTCCGGGCTGCCGGTGGATTCATTGAGCGGCATCTCGGTCGCGATCCAAGTCCTGCCGTCCTGGCTGTCCTCGCCGAACGTGACGCGGTTTGCTTCCGCTCCGAGAAGCCCCAGGCCGTGCTGGACCACAAGCGGCGTGATGAAATTGTCAGACTCCTCCGTGCGGCGGCCATGTGCCTTCTGTTCGTCTTCACCCTGAGCACGGGCAATCAGGCGCGCGCCGCCGATCTCGCCACGCAGGCGAGCGAAGCCTTTGATTCCGCGAAATATGACGAAGCCATCAAGCTATGGCTCAGCGCGGGAAAGTATGAGGAACTCTCGGCCGACACCCTCTATAACATCGGCAACGCCTGTTACCGTTCGGGTTCGTCCGGATATGCCGCCCTCTATTATCGCAGGGCCCTTGTTCGGGACTCCGGCCATCAGGAAGCCCGGCAAAACCTCCGTTTCATCGAGCGGAAATACGGCTCCATCGCGGTGAGCAGGCCCGACTATCAATACGCGATCGCCAAATATCCCATGTCCTCATGGCAGACCGCGCTGTGGCTCGGGCTATGGCTTTGCGGTCTCGCGCTCCTCGTGTTTCCCGCAACCCGGCAGGGAGCAAAAATCCGTTGGGTGGCGGCAGGCGCGTTGGTGATCGGACCGGTCCTGTTCTCCGCCGGCCTCCTCGGTTGGCGCTATTTCCCGAATGACGCCGAGTTCGCACCGCTATCGAGGCAGGCCGTCATCATCACCGAAAACGTCTCGCTCCACACGGATGCCGCACGCACCGCCCCCGAGGTTATCGATGCCCCGCCCGGGTCGCTTTGCGAGGTCATCCGCGAATCCGAGCGCTGGGTTTATGTCTCCTTCGCCACGAAAACACGTGGCTGGGTACTCAAGGAAGCGATCGAAATGGTCCAACCCGCAACCCCTCCCGAGCCCCCGAAATTCAACAAGCTCAAGGGGGACGGCAAATCGGCCTGAGCGATATCGCAAAGTCGTGGATGTTCCGCGTGAAGTTATCTTTCGATTCCACACCCACCGACCGACCAAATCTTGAATGGGTTGAGGCGTTGCCAATGATTTCATTATCTGCTATTGGAAGGTCCGTTCCGAATTGCTCTTGAATCCCCGCATCCAGGCCCTGGCCTTCATTGCAACCGCAATCACCGCGGGGACTCTCGAATCGGCGTCGTTTGACAAACAGGTTCTGCCTTTGCTGGATCAGCATTGCCTCGATTGCCATGACGAGGTCGAGAAAAAGGGTGGGCTCGATCTATCCGTTTTCAAGGACGAGGCCGCTGTCATGCGGGACCGCGAGATCTGGCGTTCGGTTTACGAGAAAATCGAGTCACACCAGATGCCGCCACCAAAGCGGAAGTCGCAACCGACCGGACAAGACCGGCAACGTCTGATGGACTGGATCATGGACGTGGCCGCCAGGCCCGATCCGGAGCTCGGAACGGTTGATCCCGGCAAACCCATGCTGCGGCGGCTCACCCGGCTGGAATACAACAACACCCTGCGGGATTTGTTCGGTCTGGAGATCGACATCTTCATGTTTCCGGACCGGCTTCCCATCGCGAACAATGCCTACTATCAGCCGGCAACCGGTTCGCTTGGTGATGAGGCGCAGGTTCCGGTTAGGGAATACGGACTCAAGTATCCGGTGCTGCTGCCGGAACTCGGATTGCCCGGTGACAACCGTGCCGAGCACGGCTTCCGCAATCGCGGGGAGGCAATGAACCTCTCCCCCATGCTTCTGGAACAATATCTGGCAGCGGCGAGGGACCTCGTGAACTGCCCCTTGCTCCCGCAACTCAGCGTTGTCTTCCAGACCCTGGTGACGGATCCCGCGGTGCCCATGAAAGCAAGACCGGTCGAGACGACTGTCGGCGAGGCAACCGGGGATTCGCCAGTGTGGCAGGCGGCCAAGGAGTTCGCCCCGAACCTGAATCTTCCGTTCCAGGCCAAGCTGGGTGACATCGTCACCCTCGACTATCAGTTCCGCTTCTCGATGCAGTCGGCAGCGGCGGTGGGCAACGGCGGCGTGTGGGATGCGAGCGCCCGCAGTCTGGTGGTCAAGGCCGGGAACCCGGTTCAGGTGAAATTCGGACCCGCCAGTTCCAAGACCCTTGTCATCACGCCGGAGGAATCGCTCTGGGTCGCGGGCTTTTCAACGGCTGGCGAAACCTCGGGTGAATCACTTTTCACCAACCACGGGAAGATGCGAAAGATCATCAACCTTTCACTGAAAATCGAGGGTGGCGCGAAGGGCGAAGGCATCAGTGAGTTGGCGGTATGCGCGCTGAGCCGCGATCATGAATCGGGACCGGTGACGCTCACCGCAACCATGAGTGGCGGGGCCACAGCCACGCTGGCTCACGATCTCATCGAGGGAGGCGGGCGGGGAAACACCTTCTTTGCCTTTCGGGCACCAAAGGGTGAGCACATCGTTGGGTTGAAGCTGGACGGTTCGAAATTCTCAGGGAATTACACGCTTTACGACGACCTCGCCTTCCTAACCGAAAGTTCCGGGGTCGCGGCGGCACCGGCGTCCGGCTTTGAGAGCGGGATGTCCGATGAAAAAAGGCATCTCGCCGCCCGCAATCGCCTAACTGGTTTTCTCCCGCGGGTCTTCCGCCATCCGGTTGATCAGGAAACGGTTGATCGTTATCTCGGCGTGTTCGACGCGGCACGGAAGCGTGGTGACGCATTCGAAGTCGCGATGAAAGACACCATCGCGGCCGCACTTACTTCGCCGGATTTCCTCTACATATCGGAGATTGGTGCCGGAGATGGCAATGTCCGGCCCTTGACGGATCACGAACTGGCAACGCGTCTCTCCTATTTCCTTTGGGCCGCGCCACCGGACGAGTCGCTGCTCGCATCGGCGGCCCGCGGAGAACTGCGCAACGCGGCCACACTCGAAGAGCAGACGCTGCGGATGCTCCGGGACCCTCGCTCGCGCGAACTCGGCGAATCATTCGCAAGTCAATGGTTGCGGCTTGACCAACTCCTGACCGCCAAGCCGGATCCAACCCTCTACAAGGATTTCTACAGCGGTCCGCTTGGCAAGGTGACACTGCATGGATCGATGCTGGTGGAGGCCCTGCTGCTGTTTGAGACGGTCCTGGTGGAGAACAGAAGCATCATCGACTTTCTTGATCCCGGCTTCACATGGCTCAACCCGCGGCTGTCCAGACTCTATCAGATCGACGTTCCCGCCTTTGCCGGCAAGCAGCCTAACAGCGATGTGCTCATTGATGCGAAACTCAACGCCAGATGGATCCGCACGCCTCTCACCGACAAGCGCCGGGGCGGCTACCTGACGATGGCCGCGCCTCTCACCGTCACCTCGCTGCCGACCCGCACCAGCCCGGTGAAACGCGGTGCATGGCTGTTGGAAACGATTTTCAATCGACCTCCTCAGGAACCCAAGATCGCGTTTGTCCTGAAAGACGACCCGCAAGCCGCGACCTTGCCACAATCGGTGCGGGCGCGCTTCGAACAACATCGCAACGAACCGGCCTGTTACTCGTGCCATATCCGGCTGGATCCTCCGGGTTTCGCGCTGGAAAGATTCGACGCCATCGGAGCATGGCGCGAGATGGACGGATCGCAACCGGTGGACGCCAGGGCGGAATGGAACGGCGAACCGTTCGACGGACCTGCGGAATACAAGGCCATCCTCGCTTCCAATCCACACGAGTTCACCCGCGGATTCATCGAGCACCTGCTCAGTTATGCGCTCTCGCGCAAACTTGGAATCCAGGACATGCCGACGGTACGTTCCATCGAAGCCGCGTCCGCGGCCGACGGCTACAAGCTCCACCGCATCATTCTCAAGATTGTCCGCAGCGATCCGTTCACCCACATCCGCACCAAGCCATGACGACTCGCCGCCATTTCCTCCGTGGGGCCGGCGTAATGCTTGGCCTGCCTTTTTTTGAGAGCCTGGCAAAGGCAGCCCCGGGTCCACCACCGCGGCGATTTGCATTCATCTACACACCTAACGGCTACAACCAGCAGGCCTTCCTCCCCAGGACAACAGGAACCGCCTGGGATCTAACTCCCACCTTGGAACCGCTCGCGAAGCTACGCGAGCACGTCACCGTCGTCACCGGACTCGACCGCCAGTTTGTGAGCGGAACCGGAGTCCACGCGCAGTGTGGCTCGTGCTGGCTCACGTCCTCGGCACCGCAGGAAACCCTCGACGGCGGATTCCCCACCAACACCACCCTTGACCAACTCATCGCACGTGAGATCGGCTCCGACACGCTGTTGCCTTCGCTTGAACTGAGTTGCAACGATTTCACGGACAACAAGGAGACCCGCTACTATGAATGCGTTTCCTGGTATGGTCCCGGCTATGCGGCCAATGTCGAAAAGAATCCGCGCACGGTTTTTCAACGACTCTTCGGCAAACCCGATGCAGCCCTTACCCGCAGCATCCTCGACGCCGTCATGGGCGATGCGAAATCGCTCGAATCCCGGCTCGGGCGTGATGACCAGGCCAAGCTCGGCGAATACCTCGAAAGCGTCCGCGCCACCGAGCGCCGCATCCAGATGGCCGAAAAAATCTCGGGTAGCATGAAACCTCCATCATTGGCCGAACCCGCGGGGATCCCGGAATCGCGACATGATTACTTGAGACTTCAGGCCGAGTTGTTCGTGTTGGCATTTCAAAACGACCTAACACGCGTGGCGTCACTTGTCGTGGACCCCGAGCGCTGGGATTCGCCCCGGATGTTCGACGGACTTTTCGACAAGCCACAAAACCACCACGTCCTGACCCACACCAAGGGCGACGAGGCAAAGGCCACCGTCGCGAAGATCGACCGATACCATGTCGAATTCTATGCCCATGTGGTTGAAAGGCTGCAAGCCGCCGGACTCCTTGACAGCACGACCGTCGTCATGGGAAGCGGAATCAGCGATGGGGATCAGCACAAATACGCGGATCTCCAGGTTCTGCTAGCCGGCGGTGGGCTCAAAAGCGGCCATTTCCACTACGAGGGAAAACGCCCGCTTGCCGACCTTTGGCTGACCCTTGCCCGTAGCGCGGGATTGAAACAACAACGCTTTGCCGACAGCACCGGCATGCTCAAGGAGCTCGGCATTTGAGTCCGGGCTGATCGGTGCCAGCGTTCTGAATGGTTGATCAATCTGGCCAAGCTGCCACCGATTTCAGGGGTTGCCAAAGCGGGGTGTGTTGACAGAATTTGCCCGTGCGAGTCAAAAAAGCCATCATCACTGCCGCTGGAAAAGCCCAACGGACACTCCCGCTCCAGACCCTCGTTGATCGTGACGGCGTTTCAAGGTCCGCCCTCGCGATCCTCGCCGAGGAAATCACTGTCAGCCGGCATCGAGGAAATCGCGGTCGTGGTTTGTCCCGGCGACGAAGCCGCCTATGCGGAGGCGGCGGGTTCCCATGCCGGGCGCATGCGGTTCATCGGACAAACGGAAGCCCTTGGCTATGGACACGCTGTCCATTGTGCCGCGGATTTCACTGGCGATGATCCGTTCCTGCTGATGGTCGGGGACCACCTTTATCTCAGCCGGACCGAAACATCCTGCGCTGCACAACTGCTGGCCACCGCCTTGGAAGAAAAATGCGCGGTGTCCGCGGTGCAAGCCACCCACGAAAGCAAGCTCCCTCTCTACGGAGCGGTCGGCGGCCGACGGCTCGCCGGGAGCGACTTCCTCTATCAGATTGAGAATGTCGTCGAGAAACCCACTCCCACCGAGGCGGAACAAAGCCTGGTGATCCCGGGACTCCGCGCCGGAAACTATCTCTGCTTCTTCGGCATGCACGTGCTCACTCCCACCGTCATGGAAATTCTCGCCCGCCAGCTCGAAGGACGGCCGGGCGGATCTATCCAAAGCGCTTTCGGAGATCGCGAGGACCGAACGCTACCTCGCCCACGAGCTTCAGGGCCGACGCCACGACATCGGCGTGAAATACGGACTCCTAACCGCCCAGCTCGCCCTCGGTCTGGCCGGCAAGGACCGCGACGAGGTCCTCACCAGCATCGTCGAGCTCCTCGCCCAGCCGCAATCCTGACACAACAAGGACCATGGCACTGCTCGATCTGATCACCTCGCCGGACCACGCCGTCCGCAACCGCTCTCTGGATGCCGCTTGTGAAAGCCTCACCCTCGTCGAACTGCTCGCGGAAGCCGACGGCACTCGACGACTTCCGCCGCAGCAGCGACAATCTCTACCACCGCGTCCGCGCGCTGTTCTTCCTCTACTCCATCCACCGCTTCCACCTGCCCCTCCGCGTGGCCGGACATGAGAAACCCGGCGCGATCCCGTTCAAGGGCTACGAGCACCTGCTGGAGCGCCGTTTCGAGGAGGCCATCGACACGTTTCCTCAGGATCCAGCACGACGAGGCCGGGCCCGAGCGACGCCATCTCCAGCGCCCTCGCCGCCGCCTATCAGCGGCTCGCCTTCCAGACCCTGGCCGACCAGGTCCGCCGCAGCGTCCGCAGCGTCCGCGGCAACCAGTGGATGTTCCGCATGGGCCACCCGGCCGACCACCCGCTGCGCATCCGCCCGGAACTGCCTCGGCGCGATCCCGCCAGCCGGCGTCTATCCGATCCTGCGCGAGCGCACCCCGGTGCGCATGGACCTGACGCATTGCGGCTGGAGCGACATCTTCTTCCTCGGCATGGATTATCCCGAAGGGCGCGAAGGTCCTCAACGTCTCCGTCGACCTCGCCGTGCACGGCCGCGACAAGGCCCCGCAGCCCGCCGGTGGAAGCCTGCCTGCGCGTCATCGAGGAGCCGGTCCTCCGCCTCACCAGCGTCGACCTCGGCTGCACCGCGGAAATCACCAGCCTGAACGAGGTCTTCGATTTCGCGAAGGACTACCTCGGCCTGCTCAAGGCGGCGGTCATCGCCAGCGGCATCGTCCCGCCCGGCATCGAGGGCTCCGGCCAAAGCCTCGCGGACTTGCTCGCGCAGCGTCGTCGGTCCGGGCCAGGGCCTCGAACTGGTCAGCAACGTCAACGACATCCCCAAGGGCTCACGCCTCGCCGTCTCCACCAATCTGCTCGCGCGCGCTCATCGGCGTCTGCATGCGCGCCACCGGCCAGGCCGCGCTCGCTCACCGGGCCGCTGGCGGAAAGCGAGCGCCGCATCGTCGCTCGCCCGCGCCATGCTCGGCGAGTGGATCGGCGGCTCCGGCGGCGGCTGGCAGGACTCCGGCGGCGTCTGGCCCGGCATCAAGCTGATCGCAGGGCACCGTCGCCGGCGAGGGCGATCCCGAACACGGCATCACCCGCGGCCGCCTGATGCCCACGCACACGCGTTCTCGACGCACGACGACGTGCCCGCCGACGCCCGGCAGAAGCTCCAGGATTCGCTCGTGCTCGTCCACGGCGGCATGGCGCAGAACGTCGGCCCCATCCTCGAGATGGTCACCGAGAAATATCTGCTGCGCAGCGAGCCGGAATGGATCGCCCGCCAGGAGACCCACGGCGTCCTCGACGAGATCCTCGCCGCCCTTCGCACGCGGCGACATCCGGGCCATCGGCGCGGCGACCACGCAGGAATTTCCGCGGACCGATCCAGACCATCATCCCCTGGGCCAGCAACCTCTACACCGAGACGCTCATCGCACAAGATCCGCGCCGAGTTCGGCGAGGATTTCTGGGGCTTCTGGATGCTCGGCGGCATGTCCGGCGGCGGCATGGGCTTCATCTTCGCTCCGGACCGAAAGGCGGAGGCCCAGGAGCGGCTGCAGGCGATCATGTCGGAAACCAAGCGCGGTGCTTGCATCCGCGCTGCCCTTCGCGATGGATCCGGTCGTCTACGATTTCGCCATCAACGAGCACGGCACCTGGGCCGATCTGCTCACCGGCGACGACGCGCTGATGCCGTCCGGCTACTACCGCTACATTGTCCCCCAACTGTTGCGAATCGGACCGCCACGAACTCTCTCCGCTGCGCGATTGCCGAACTCGACCATTTCGCCACCGCCTGCCGCGATCACCCCGAGCTGCGCGGCATGGTTCAGACACTTTTCGATTCCATCTTCCCCCGCAGCCGTGGCAAGGCGCGCGATGGCGAATCACTGGCGGAAATCCTTTCCGAGAACGGCTTCGACCAAACCGCCGCACGAGCAAATCCGCGAGGACCTCAAGGCAGGTCGCATCGGTCTCGCCCAGAACCGCCTGCCCGCGAACTCCATCATCGAGGATGTCCACGAGTCCGATCTAACACAGGCTTCATCCATTTCCGCTAACGCCCGCAAGAAGGGCCTCGCCGCGCTGAAGAACGGCGAGGTCGCCGTCGTCACCCTCGCCGCCGGGGCGGGCTCCCGCTGGACCCAGGGCGCCGGCGTCGTCAAGGCGCTGCATCCGTTTTGCAAACTCGGCGGACGCCACCGCACCTTCATCGAGACCCACCTCGCCAAGAGCCGCAAGACCGGGCGCGAGGCCGGCACTCCCCTTCCCCACATCTTCACGACCAGCTATTTCACCCACGATCCCACGGAGCAATTTCTCTACCACCACGGAAACTACGACTACCAAGGCCCGCTTCATCTTTCCCAGGGAAAATCGATCGGCCTGCGCATGGTTCCGACCGTTCGCGACCTGCGTTTCGCATGGGAGGAAATGCCGCAGCAAGTTCTCGACATCCAACAGCAAAAGGTCCGCGACTCCCTCAGCACCGCATTGTTGAACTGGGCGGAAACGACCGGCGAGGCCAGCGACTACACCGACAACCTTCCCCTGCAGTGCCTCCACCCCGTCGGACATTGGTATGAGGTGCCCAATCTCCTGCGCAACGGCACCCTCGCTCGAGCTTCTGAAGGAACGCCCGCAGCTCCAGACGCTCGTTCTCCACAACATCGACACCGTCGGGCATGAACGTCGATCCCGCCTTGTTCGGCCACCATCTCGACAGCGGCGCGGGCCTCACCTTCGAGGTCATCACCCGCCGCCTCGAGGACCGCGGCGGCGGCCTTGCCCGCGTGAACGGCAGACCGCAGCTCGTCGAGGGACTCGCCATGCCTCGCGAGGAGGACGAGTTCAATCTCTCCTATTACAACAGCAACACCTGCTGGATCGAGATCGACGCCTTGCTGGAATCCCTCCAACTGACCCGCGCCGATCTAACCGACACCGCCAAGGTGGCCACCGCCATCCGCAATCTCGCCGCCCGGATGCCGACCTACATCACCTTGAAGGACGTCAAAAAGCGCTGGGGTCACGGCCAGGAGGACATTTTCCCCGTCTGCCAGTTCGAGAAACTCTGGGTCGACATGAGCCACCTGCCGACCATCGAGACCCGCTACATCGCCGTCCCGCGCGTCCGCGGCCAGCAGCTCAAGGACCCGGCCCAACTCGACGGCTGGCTCCGCGATGGTTCGGCGGCTTATCTGGAAGGTCTTTGCGAGTGGTGATGCCACGTGGGCACTGCGGATTCGCGCAACCGATCTGGCTCGGAGCATGCTTTGCATTTCTCCAACCCGTTTCCTATTTCCCATGCCCCATCTCAAAGACAAAATCGGTTTCACTGAAAATGGCCCCGCCATTGCATCGCCTGCGGAGGAGAACCGCCTCCGGGAGTTCGTCAATCTCAAGCTCGCCGCGCGGGGCTACCCGATCGTTGGCAACGAGGACGACTATCCGTTTCTCGATCTGGGCCGCTCGCTGATCGCCAATTTCCAGGAAAAGAACCGGCTCCTCTCCGACTACCTCTGCCCGGCGGACGCCTCCATCGACGCGTTCCTTCGTGACTATCTGGGTGAGGAAATCATCACGGAGGTTTTCCCCGGCGACTCGCGATTGCTTCCGGCCAGCCCGCTGATCATGGAGCGTCACGGTATCGCGCGCATGCTCTCGCTGCCACCGGACAAGGATGAGTTCAAGTCCTCGATCCTGAGTTCCTACCGCGTCTATCAGGGAGTCTGTCACAATCCCGCGAACGACCGCCGGACCACCGAGGGAGTCTTCCACGTGGCGGAAGACGGCCTGCCGATTCCGGCCGACAAGAAAGGCGTGCCCAAGGCGGCCTTCGCGCGCCTTGCTCAAGCATGCCCTCGACCCCGCCGGAGGAACTCATGACGCTGCCCTTCACCGGCACCAGCACGGATCCGGCCAAAGTCTTCGTCACCCTGCTGCTGCGTCCGGTCGCTGACACCGGAGGTGCCCGGCGTTTCTCCGGAAAAATCGATGGAGGTCCGCTTCTTCGCGCCGGGCAACCTGGTCAGCAATCTCGATTTCGTGGAAAGCATCTTCGGCAACGCCGGCGATCCCTACCTGCCGGAGAACGACGCGCGCTCGATGCCGAGCACTGGACCGGCCACACCGGCTGCGTCATCCTCGCCCCGCATCTCGTCACCCTGCAGCAAGAAGGACCTCGGCCTGCCCACATTTCCGAGGCCACCGAGCGCCAGCGGCGCGACGGCATGTGCTGGAACTCGCCGGACGAACTCTACAACGACGGCGGCGCCTTCAAGATCACCTGCCGCGACCAGCGCGGCGTCATCGTCACGCTCATCGCCGACAACTACTACGGCTACTGCAAGAAGGAGGTGAAGACCCAGATCAGCTACGCCGCCAACCTCTTCGGCAACGCCGAGGAGGAGCACGCCGGCGGCGCCATCGCCTTTCCCAGCTTCGATCTCGGCGAGGACTTCTCGCTCAGCGACTACTCGCGCCCCGTCGATCACACGTTCTCGGCGGATCGTCAAACGCTATGGCGAACATCTTCGACCTCCAGCCCGAGGGCTACGGCATCGACAAGCAGTTTCCGGACATCTACTACGTCCCGGAGGACGTCCACATCGACCTGCACAGCCAGTCGGTGACCTGGAAGAACGACGGCGGACCGCAGTCCATCTCGCTCCAACCGGGCATCACCTACGTCCTGCCCTCCGGCTACAAGGTGGAAATGGTGAAACCCACCGCCGGCCAGCGCTGGCGGCTCATCGGCACCAACGGCGGAAGGCACCTTCTGCCACAAGCCATGCACCGTCTCCGGCGGCGGCAAATCCGAGATCTCCAAGTCCCTATCAGACGCGATGATCACGGCGTCGGTCATCGTCAACGACCTGAAAAAGGATCTCGAGGCGGCATGGGAAATCATCAATCGCGATTTCTCGGACCGTTACGCCACACGCGACCGATCCCGGCAAACCCGGCCGCCCGCTCCTCAGTCCGGAGCGCTCGCTCGGCTCGGTCATCCGGCTTCTCACCTACAATCCCGCCTACACCGACGAATACAACGCGTGGATCGCCGGCATCGGCACTTCGTCCGCGACCTCGTCTTCATCATCAAGCGCTTCTACAAGCCGAGCTGGGAAAAGGACGACTGGCGCAAGCGTTTCAGCGTCGATCTCATCAACGGCCAACCCGGCCGCGAGCTGATCTACCGCCGCGATCGGCTGGTCACGCAGTATCTGCGCGTCGGCTTCAGCGAGGACGGCACCTGGCGCACGTTCAGCCTCCGCAAGGATTTCGCCCCGGCGAAGAAAATCCAAACGGAGGACGACATCATCGCCTCGATGGTGGTGCCCGCATGACTCGGTGGCAGGACTCCATCCGGATGTGAAGAACCCGTCGCTCAAGTTCATCAAGAACTGCGAATACCGGCTCTTCCAGCGCCCCGACGACGCCATCCACCGCGGCTACGACAAGAAGACCGAGAGCGATTTCAGCCAGGGCGGTCTGTTTTTCTCGAACTACGAACCCATCACCCGCGACGAAGGCCGCAGCGATGGTCAAGGACTCGATCCGCTTCGAGCAGTTCACCTCCGCCCCTGCGCAAGCTGATCTCCACCTTCGTGGATGTCGGAAAGCCCGGAATATTTCGTCAGCTCCCACCAACCGCGCATCGTCGATGGAAAGCCGACCAAGAACCCGCGCTACCTCCAGAACCGGCCCGACCTTGAGGATCCGCGCGGCCTCTATCTGGCGGACCTCGGCGCTCGCTTCATCCGCCGCCTTCCGCTCGATGCCTTCGTGCCCATGCCGGTCAACTCGGTGCTCGCCGGACGCCGCAACAACCCGCCGGACGAGGCAGCCGGCATCCGCGCCCTCGCGGTTTACAACCCGATCCACTATCAGGAGCTGCCCGAGCTCTTCATGGACTTCATCTCCTCGCTCACCGGCAAAAGCCCGTCCACCACCGGCGCGGGCAGCGAGGGAGCACTCACGAAGGGACCTTTCAATGCCATCCTTCCCATCCATGATGTCAATGCCGCCCTCGTCTCATTCCTGCTGACCGACTACCATGGCTTCACCAGCGCCGCCGGGCACATCGGCCGGAAGTATCGGGTCGACCACGACATCAGCCTGCTCGTTCCCGAAGTCTGGTCACGCATGTTCATCCCCGAACGCGAGCCTTCCTATCTGATTGCGAAGGGATATCTGGAAAGGATCGAGGATTTCGAGCACGAGGGAAAAAACATCGAGGCAAGCCGTCTCGGCTACCGCATCACCGAGAGTTTCGTTGCCACCTTCTTCGGTCGCATGTTCTCCGCCGCGGACACCGTCTTCACCGAGGACATGTTGCGTCCCGAGCTTCAGTCGATGGACGACTTTATCGATGGATTGGACAACATCATCGAGACCCAGCGCCGTGTCGCGCTCAACTATTTCGAGGACGGCAGCATCGACGCGGCATGTCCGCCACTCAAGGCGCTGCTTCACATCATGGCCTATGGTGAATTCGAGGGAAAAATCATCCACGATCCCGACGATTCGCTCGCTCTTCACCCGCGAGTCGCTGATCGCGTCCGAATGGTACCAGGCCCGCCTCGATGCGAAGGCCAAGGTCGATCAGGCACTCTGGAAGCGCCACCTCGACTACCTTGAGGCCTTCCTCACCAAGCCGCACTATCAGAGCGAACTTGAACGCTTGCGAATCCACGAGCGCATCGAAACCGCCAGGACCACCTTGGCCCACGTGCTTTCGCCGGCCTACCGTGCGAGCCTCGTCGGCATGATCGGCGCAGATCCGGAACTGGTCTGATGGAACGCGCCCCCTACAACTCCATCGCGGGACAGTTCGATGCCATCCGCACAGGTTTCAGACCGAAGGAAACCGATTACCTGTCGTTACTTTTGGATCCATTGGAACCCGGCAGCCGAATTCTCGATCTCGGCTGCGGGACCGGTCACCCCATCGCCAGCCGCATCGCCTCGCTCGGGCATCACGTCACCGGAGTGGACGGATCGGAATCCATGCTCGCCATCGCCCGCGAGCGACTTCCGGATCATCGGTGGCTGCATGGAAAGATGGAGGATTTCGAACTGGCTAAAACCTTCCACGCCGTCGTCTGTTGGGACTCCTTGTTCCACCTCCCACGCCAACTCTATCAGCCCGTCATTGCCAAGATCCACCGCTGGCTCGTCCCCGGAGGCCGGATGATGGTCAGCAGCGGCATTCTGGTGGATGAGAACCCGGATGGCTTCACCGATACCATGTTCGGCCATCAATTCTATTACGACAGCCTGTCGCCGGAAGACATGATCTCAACCATCGAGGACACCGGCTTCAAAATCCTGTTAGCCGAAGCCTGCAATCTCCCCGACGGCGGCCGCGACAAGGGCAAGTGGACGACGGTGGCGGAAAAAATTTCTCCGTAGCGATCGGACTAGTCCGCCAGATCCTCGTTGAAGTAGATCTTGATGAACTTCATTTTCTTCTCCTCGTCGAAACCGTGTTCCAGGACGGACTCGGGCTTGGCGGCGAGGGCGGGCTTGAGGCGGACCTCGGCACCGGTGTCCAGCTTCATGATGGTCTTGATCTTGTTCTTCGCCTTGGTGACGTCCTTCTTGGAAATTTCAAACGAGTCGTCGAGACGGTGGCCTTGCTCTTCCTCGATTTTCGAACGGTGCTCGGCGAACTTGGCCTTGGCTTCGGGGGTCTTGAGAACCTGCTCCTCGAATTCCTGAAGGCTGAATTTCTCCTTTTCCTCGAAGTAGGTGATGGCATCGCGGGCCGCATGGGAAGTATCCCATGGAGGGGCGTCTTCATCAGCCTTGGGCTTGGGATTTTCCTTCTTCTCCTTTTCCAAGAACGCGACGGCCATGTTGGCGTACTTGTTCGTTAGAAACGGGCTGTCGGTGATGGGCACCACTCCGAGGAAATCGCGCACCCAGAAGCGGGAATCGGTGCCGGATCGGTCAAAGGTGAAGATGTGATAGCCCTTGGTCGCGAGGTGATTGAGGATCAGGCAGCCCTTGTCGATCTTCTCGGGGTTGATGCCCTGCTCGGTGTGCAACTCCAGGTCGCCATCGCGGGTGGAGATGCTGAGGAAAGGCACGACACTCTCGGACTTGAGGATGCAGATCCCCTGGGTGAGCTCGCCATTCACGTCGATGTCCTTGACGAGCGAGATGCACAGGTCGCCGGACTTGATGTTAGGGTGGTTGGACTTGGCGTAGAGGCGTTTCGCGATGTCGCAGCCCTTTTCCAACAATCCGTCATCGGAGGCGAAGATGGCGGTGGCGTAGGCATTCATCTCGTGCTGGTCGAGCGACGAGTGATGGCTGAACCGGTGCGCGGTTAGATTCTTGAAGGGCTTGAGGAAAATGGCGGCCAGCGTTTCCTGATCCTCTTCCCCGACCTTGAATACCTCCTTGGAGGTCTGGAGAGGTTCGTCCCGTTGGGGATGCCCGACCTTGGCGAGGACGAGCCCGGTGGCGGTGGCGGAGGTGAAACGGATCTTGTCTGACATGAGGCCGGGAACCTAGGGACACCCGGCCGTTTGCACACTCCGAAAATGGAAAAACTCAGAAGTCGAAAGTCGCCTGTGGCCCCTTTTTCACCGGCGCCTCGGTTTCCACGCCATCGCGCAATCCCGTTGCCGCAAAACGGATGAAACGCCCCAGCGTGGCCTCCATGGACGGCACGCCGGACGCGCCATCCGTGATCCGATGAATCGTCTCCTGATGCATGAGCATGTGGATCATCCCGCCGGCAACGAAGTGCATCCGCCAGAAGAGATCCTCCGCGGGCACGGTCGGCAGCGACTTGGCGAGCGCCTTGTGGAACCGCTCGATCACTTGCCGGAGCTGCTCCTCGATGGGAGCTGGCAAACCATCGCCCTGTTGCGCGAAAATCCGGCCGATGAGGCGATAAAAAACCTTCTCGGTAAGATCCGATTTCTTCACCTGACTGACGAGCGGTCGCACAAAGGCGTCGAGGATTTCCTCCAGGGGTGCGGATTTTCCCGACCATTTCCGTTCGACGGATTCGAGCCGCGCGAGACGCTCCTCGGTCACGGGGATCATGTAGCGCATCATCACCAGGGTCAGAAGTCCCTCGCGGCTGCCGAAGTGGTAATTGACCGCCGCCACGTTGGTTTTCGCGAGTTGGGTGATGTCCCTCACCGATACCGCTTCGAAGCCCTTTTCCGCAAACAACTGTTCGGCGGCATCCAGAAGTTTCCGCTTTGATCCGGATTCGGGAATGGTCATGTCGCGCATAGGTGGGTGAGGATCAGTCAAATGAAACACAGATGTCAAACGAGCGATTCAATCGTAAAAATTTTCTTCACAACCCCCTTGCAGGAAAGGGATTGCCAGTCGTTCGGATCGGCGACTAGCCTCGCCAAGAACCTTCATCCGACTTAATCAAATTCCACAATCACCATGAGCTTCCCCCTTCGCAGTCCACGAGTTCTCACCGGCGGCATCGTCGTCTTCGCCCGCATCCTCGACAAGATCCGCTTGAACGCGGAAGGCAAGCTGCCGGAGGGATATCATCTTGGAGTTGTCGAAGGGAACCGGACCTTCGACGACCGCTTGTGCAAGTTTCTTGGGGTGGATTTCGATGCACTCAGCGCCCGCACTCTCGAAGGGGGAAGCGATGACGAAATCCTCGATTGGTGTTTCAGCCACGGCGTGAAGCCAAACGACGAACAGATCGAGGTCTGGAACGCGTTTCTGACCAAGCGAGGCTGGCGGGATTCAGGAACCGCCGGACTGGAACGAGGAAAAGCCGCCGCAGGATTCTCCGACCGGGACGACATCCTGACGTATTTCGACCTGATGGATGCCGAGGAGGATCATCCGTCGGCCTGATCAATTTCCGCCCGGAAACGGATCCGCTGACCAACGCGTTTCAATCTCTTGGGTGGAATATTTCTCCTTCGGGCCAACAGATGCCAGCATTCCGGCAAGCGCCACGGCGAGGGAGACGAGCACGAATACCGTCGCATTCCCACGCCTGCCCTGAGGCCGCTTCATTCGCAGCACGCGGGACTCAAGCGTCGATTTCACCGCCATCGCCATGACCGGTCCGCGAGGAGCGTCCGCTTGCGCGAAATCGCACAACAGGCGGGCATATTCCTCCGGCCGAACGCCACTGCGGAGCACCATCGCATCGCAGGCGAACTCCCCCTGCATGGCAAGGCGTCTGGAAATCCAAACCACCAGCGGATTGTATCCATGAACGACACACGCGATTTCCGCCACCCAGCGCCACAGCGGATCCCTGCGCCGATGGTGAGCCATCTCATGTTCGAGAACCATCTTGCGGGCTCCGTCCGACCACTCCGCCCAATCCCCGGGCACGAAGATCACCGGGCGAATCACTCCCGCCGCCAACGGTCCCCTGAGTCCATCCAACTTGCGAATCTCAATCTTCCCGACATTCCCGATCCTGATCGATCGCGACCTCCAGTTGGAAATGGCCTTTGCGGCGATCGCCAGACGAATCATCGCCACCATGCTACCCAACGACCACATTCCTAACACCACAACCTGCCACGGAAAATTCGCTGAAACATCCCCACTCTCCTCCGTGATTGGCAACACCCCGAGCTTGGGCAGGAACATGGAAAGGGGAAACAGCGCCAGCATCACCAGCACAAGCACAGTGAGCCGGGGATCGCGCGCACGATCACCCCAGCCCGCCAGATACACCAGCAGGGCAGCCACGCAGGAAAACAAGAGAATGGCGATCATGGGAGCGGGTTACGGGATTTCATACGATCATTTCTCATCGATCAACCGGCGAATCCTGTCGATCTCCTCATGGCTTAACTTCTGATCCTTGGGATCGAGCAAGGAGGCGACCAGCTTTTCCGGGCTGCCTTCGAAAAACGTCGCGATGAGCTGCTTCAGCGCGGACCGCTTTGCCTTCTTCTCCGGCACCGTCGGCTGATAGACGTAGCGCCGCGACTCCTTGCCGTGCTTCACCAAGCCCTTCCCTTCCAAGGTCACCAGCAAGGCCCTGACCGCCGAGTATCCCGGCGGATCGGGCAGCTCGTTCATCACCTCCTCCGCCGTCGCCTTTCCCACACGGAAAAGGATATCCATGACCTGGCGCTCCCGCCTCGAAATCTGGCCGTCTTCCAAACGCTTCATGGCGGCAGCTTTTCACATGCTGGAAAAACCGCAACACAAATGCTGTTTTTTCTGCATTTAAACGATTGACACCCGCCCTCTCAAATGCTGTTTTTCCAGCACCATGAAACATGACACCCTCCGCCTGCTCGCAGGCCTCGTCGCCATCACCGGGCTTTATTCGTGCGCCACGGGACCCGGCAATTTCGACTATGCGCCAATCGCAGGCTCCGACACATCGAACACAAGAGTAAAGGAGGAGCGCCCCGGCCTCGCCACCGGCTGGGGCAATGAGAAGGCATCCTCCGTCACCGGCCAATCCTTCGTCCGCGCCTCGTCCAAGCCCGCAGGAACGGACGTCATTTATTACAATGACAAGAAAGGCATCGAGGCGATGAGCGGAACCCTCACCAAGGTCGAAGCCCTGCAAACCGCCGCTGGCGACCTCGTGGAATGGGGAGTGAAAGGCCGTGGCGGATTTCTAGCCACCTACAAGGAAGGCTATTATGGCAGCGGACGCCGCCTCGTCGCGGGAAATTCAAACTCCACCTACGTCATCGCCGTCCGCAACCGCTCCAAGAGCACCCTCGAAATCGTCGCCAGCGTCGATGGCCTCGATGTGTTCGACGGCAAAACCGCCTCGTTCTCAAAGCGCGGCTACCTCGTGCATCCGGGCTCCACCCTCGAGATCGACGGTTTCCGCACCAGCGACGACACGGTGGCCGCCTTCAAGTTTTCCAGCGTCTCGAATTCCTACGCGAACCTCCGCCACGGCGACACGCGGAATGTCGGCGTCATCGGCATCGCGGTCTTCACCCAAAAGGGCGTCAATCCGTGGACCTGGATGCCTGAGGAAATTCGCAAAAGGGACGGCGCCCACGCTTTCGCCCAAGCTCCATGAACTTGATATTTTTGAAAAATGAATGATTTAGGTATATTTGCTTCACGGAAATAGAAAAAATCTTGGCAACCTACGTGTTAGCGTGTATTTGAGTCGGCAGTCCCATGAACACCAAACGCACACCCACCAGCCAGATTCTCCTGAAGAATGTCGCCAAGCCCGGCATGTCAGGTATTCAAAAAACGGCCCGTCTGACATTCGTTGACGGTCCAAGACAGTTGTTCACCTCACGGTTGAACCTCAGGAGCGCCACCCTGACGATCTTCCTCTGCGTTCCCGCACTGCTTCTTTTCGTGTCGATGAACGTGCCGACCCTCCTGTTTTCGTCGCCGGATCAGGAAGCTTATTTCTATTTCGCCAGGTCGCTCTCCCAGGATTTGTCAGGCACCCTGCCCATCATCCTTTCGGCGATTTGCGTCTTCTTCGCCATGGCGCTCCCCGCCACCAGGACGAATCCCTTCGCCATGATGCGCGGCTGATTTCCCGGAGGAAATTCAATGGAGACCGGGCGGATTCCTGACATCCGCGCGTTAGCTTGGGCAAATCGAGTGCGTATCGACCGGGAGCGATTTCCCCGAGCCTTCCGCATGCCCCGCCACTTCCTCATCTTATTCACCCTTTCCACCCTGGCCTCTGCCGGGGAAAAGGTGACTTACGATGATCAGGCGTTTCCCATTTTTCAACAAAGCTGTCTCAACTGCCACAATCCCGACAAGACCAAGGGCGGCCTCGACCTCTCGACCTTCGCGGGGGCGATGAAAGGTGGCTCAGGCGGAAAAGTCGTCGAACCCGGCGATGTCACCTCCAACCTGATCAAGGCGCTGCTCCCCGGTGCGGAAAAGCCGATGCCGCCCGAGGGCGAAAAGCTTTCCAACGACAAGATCGACGTCCTCAAGCACTGGATCGAGGGTGGCCTGCTGGAAAACAAGTCCTCGTCGGCGCGCAAGCCGTCGAAACCCAAGTTCGAGACCGCCCTCCGCTCCGATCCCGCGGCGAAGCCCGACGGCCCGCCGCCCATGCCGGTCGATCTCCTGCTGGAGCCACCCGTTGTCACCCCGCGCGCTTCCGCCGTCCGGGCGATCGCCGCGTCCCCTTGGGCTCCCCTGCTCGCCGTGACCGGCCAACACCAGGTGCTGCTCCACCATACGGAATCACTGGAGCTCGTCGGCATCCTCCCCTTTCCAGAGGGCGATCCCGTTTCGCTCGCCTTCACCCCGGACGCCCGCTACCTCATCGTCGGCGGCGGGATTCCGGGCAAGTCCGGTGTCACCGTGACCTATGACATCGTCACCGGCGCGCGACTTCTAACCGTCGCGAAGGAGTTCGACAGCATCCTCGCATCCGACATCCGCCCGGGATTTGACCTCGTCGCCACCGGCGGCCCCTCGCGCCTGCTGAAACTCTGGAACACCGAGACCGGCGAACTCGTGAAATCCATCAAGAAGCACACCGACTGGATCACCGCGCTCGATCTCTCGAACGACGGCGTCCTGCTCGCAAGCGGCGATCGAAACGGCGGCGTCTGGGTCTGGGAAAGCGAGACCGGCAACGAATACCTAACACTCAGCGGCCATCAGGCGGGGATCTCCGCCACCGTCTTTCGCGGCGATTCCAACATCCTCGCCACAGCGTCCGAGGATGGCAGCGTGCGTTTTTGGGAAATGAACGGTGGCAGCGAGGTGAAGAAAATCGACGCCCATCCCGGTGGCGTCACCGCCTTCGCATTCGGCCGCGACGGTTCATCCATCACCACCGGGCGCGACAAGACGGCAAAGCTCTGGAAACCGGATTTCACTCCCGTTAGAGACCTCACCAAGGATCTCCCGGCCTTGCCCACCGCCGTCGCCCTCGATTCCGAGGGTAAAAAAGCCTTCGTCGCCGATGCCAATGGGACAATCCGGGTCTTCCTAACTGCCGACTCCAGGCCGGCAGGCGAAATCCAGTCAAACCCGCCCACAATCCAGGCCCGGCTTGATTTTCTCGCCACTGTGATTTCCTCTCGCGAGCGGGCCCTGACCGATGCCGGGAAGGAAGCGAAACAACCGTCACCGGAAATCAACAAAATCCAGGATCAGCTCGTCACGCTGAAAGCCGCCGTCAAGCGATGGACGGCAGCCGCCATCAACACCAAGGCCATCTTCACCCGTCGTGAGTCGGAGGATCTCTCGATCGCCCTTGAGGACTCGCAAGTGAACTTCACCCGCTCGGCCGATCAAATCTCGGTCCAGCAGAAAGTCCTCGCTACCAAGCGGGCCGAGCGCGAACAATTCGCCCACCAATTCAAGAACCTCCCTCTATCGGAAGAAACCACTGCCGAGATCGCCGCCACTCTAACTGCCATCGATATTTCCATCGGGCGGGAATTGGAAACTCTCCGCAAGTTCCAGGACGAGGTGATTGCCTCGCGTGACTCCATTGAGCAGGCCGCTCTCATTGCCCAAGCCAAGCGGACCGAAACGGCTTCCCTAACCACCGCTTACCGCAAGGCCCTTGAGTGACTTGCGCCCGCTCATCGTGGCGGCGGATTCCATCCGCCATGCCCCTTATTTCAATTCACGCCAAATTTCCGCAGCTATTGTAACGAACGGATTTGGGCATGGCGGTTGAAAACCGCCGCCACGGCCGGGATCACTGGTTCGACTTGTCGAACGCAGCGTCGAAGGCGATGTTGCTCGTCGGGAAATCGACCTAGCGGACGAAGGCGGCGGCTTCCTCGCCACCGTGCACGCGGTCCATGCGGATGTCCTCCCACTCGACGGAGAGCGGGCCCTCGTAGCCGATGTCGTTGAGCGCGACGATGATGTCCTCGAAGTCGATGTCGCCGTGACCGAGCGAGCGGAAGTCCCAGAAGCGGCGAGCGTCGCCGAAGTTCGTGTGACCGCCGAAGACGCCGACCGTGCCGTCGCCGTGGCCCCACCAGACGTCCTTCATGTGGACGTGAAAGATGCGCTTGCCGAGGTCGCGGATGAATTTCACGTAGTCCACGCCCTGATAGCCGAGGTGGGAGGGATCGTAGTTGAAACCGAAACGCTTGTGGTTTCCGACCGCCGCCAGCGCGCGTTGGGCGGAGGCGATGTCGAAGGCGATTTCGGTCGGGTGCACCTCAAGCGCGAAGTTGACGTTCACCTTGTCGAACGCGTCGAGGATGGGCAGCCAGCGCTTGGCGAAGTCCTCGAAGCCCTTTTCACAGTACTCCTGCGAGGTCGGCGGGAAGGCGTAGATCGAATGCCAGATCGAGGAGCCGGTGAAGCCGTTGACGACCGCCGGAAACTCATCCTTGCCCTTGCGACCGGGCTTGGCGTTGAAAAACGCGCGGGCGGCCTTGCCGGTGGCGATCATCTTCTTCGCCGCACGCTTGCGGACACCTTCGGGTTCGCCATCGCCCCAGACGTCCGGTGGCAGGATGGCCTGGTGGCGCTCGTCGATGAGATCGCAGACCGCTTGTCCGACGAGGTGACTGGAAATCGCGAAACACGTGAGGCCGTTGTCGGCGAGCAGCTCCCATTTCTCCTTCACATAGGACTTGCGGGACAGCGCGGCATCGACATCGAAGTGATCTCCCCAGCAGGCGAGTTCCAGACCGTCGTAGCCCATTTCATAGGCGAGCGGAGCAAGTTTTTCGAGCGGGAGGTCGGCCCATTGGCCGGTGAAAAGTGTGACGGGGCGTGACATGGTTTTGTGGGGTTACGGAAGGAGGATGACCGATGGAGCTTGATGAAATAAAGGAAAAACAATCGAAGAAACGGCAGCGTTCTCCAAATTCAGGCATCCACCAATGCCTCAGGAGAGTTCCTCGCGATGTGAAGCAGTCGCAACGCGGCCCCCGACGGCGAGCGCAAGCCACGCTCCCAGGAAACCGCCGTCGCCTTTGGCACGTTGAGCAGGTCGGCGAAAACCGCTTGGCTGACGTTGAGATTTTTCCGGATCGCAGAAATCTCCAAACCCGTTAGAGCGGCCGGACGCTTCTTGAGCTTGATCGTCCGGGCCGTGATTTTTCCGGCGGCATGATCCGCCCCTTCCTGCATGCTGGCGAGAAGGTCGGCAAAATTGAAATCAGGGATGGCGTCTTTTTTCTGCATAATCGGATTTGATTTTCTCGGCCAGAGTGCCGAGTTGGTTGCGTTGGGATTTGCTCAAGTTCCCGGTGTCGGATTTCCTGAACAGTAGAAACAGATAGAGAACGTGATCTTCGGGAAGATAGAGGTAGATGACGCGCGCTCCCCCGCTCTTTCCCCTTCTGGCGAATGCCATGCGAATCTTGCGAAGTCCACGACATCCAACAATCAGGTCTCCACGCTCGGGATCTTGAAGCAACTCACGTTGGAAGCTCCGATAGTCAGCATCATCCACGCAATCCTCAAGCTGGCGTGAAAAATGGGGAGTTTCAACGAAGGTGAGCGTCACTCCGAACTGGATTACATAGTATCCCACTTCTGTCAAGCCGGCTGGCCGAATTTTCACGCGGTCACCTCCCTTGAAACCGAAGTGTTCACCGCATCGCGGAGGATTCGGTGGATTGAGCCTGGAATCAAATCACGTTGTTCCAAGCGGCTCAATGGTATAGGTCCCCGGGTGGCGGAGGAGAGGAAGATCTCGTCGGCGACGTGGAGGTCGGAGAGGCTGAGGGGTCTTTCCTCGCAGGGGATGCCTAGGGTGGTGGCGAGTTCGCAGATGACCTCGCGACCGATGCCGGGGAGGCAGCCGGAATCGAGCGAGGGAGTGAGGAGTTTTCCGTTTCTAACGAGGAAGAGGTTGGCGGTGGCGGCTTCGCAGAGCTGGCCGGCGATGTTGAGGAAAATCGTCTCGTCGTAGCCGAGGCGGCGGGCGTGATCGAGGGCGATCAGGTTTTCCGCGTAACAGGCACATTTGAGACCGGCGAGCGGTGAGCGCTCGTTGCGCGGCCACGGGGAGAGGCAGGCGGAAATTGATCCGGGGACATCTCCCGCCGGAAAGGCGGCGAGCCAGATGAGACGGTCGTCTCCAGGTGAGAGGTCGTTGTGCGGACCGCTTCCGGCCGTGACGATCAGGCGGAGGCGGGCGCGACCCTTGGCAAGGGAATTTCTAACGAGAAGCTCCCTGGCGATTGATTTGAAATCCGGGATGTCGATTTCCCAACCCAGGCGTTCGCCACTTTTCCGGAGGCGGGACAGGTGGCGTTCGGCAAAGATCGGGACACCGTCGATGGCGAGCATCGTTTCGAAAAGCCCGAGGCCGAGGAAGGCCCCGCGGTCCTGGGCGGCTCCGGGATATTTGTCGGCGGGGAGCCATTGGCCATTGCACCAGATCTGGTTCATGCGAGGTTTTTTGGAAGGGAGCGGGCTTGCTAGCGGGCGGAACTTGACGTCAATTCCCGTGCATGCGGTTTTACATTTTTTTCAACGGATTGACGATCGTGGCTCTCGGTGTGGCGGCCACGTATCTGCTACCGAAGCTGCAGGCGTTCGAATTTCTCGAAGGAGCGCTCAAGCTCGGCGGAGGGATCGTGATCTGCGGGCTTTTCTCGATACGGATGCTTTGGCACGGGATCATCGGCGCGGGAATCATGGCTTTGTTAGGAACGGCCCGCGGGTTGGCGAACCTGCCCGGACTGGTGAAGTTCATATCGGGCGATCGCTCGCGCGATACGGCACCGTTGCTGGAATTCGGGGTGACGGTGCTCAGCCTGCTGCTGCTGGTGAAGGTCATTCGGGCGCTTTATCAGGAACGCTTGCGCCGGATGCTGGAGTCGGAGGATTAGCCGTGGGCGGAACGGCAGGAATCGCGGGCGGTTTACCGGGAGGAACCACCGGCGTGGGACTGGAAGGAACCAACGGCGTCGCATTTTGAGGAGAAGACTCGGGAACCGGAGGCGCTGGCTTTGGCAAAAGGTCCGACCACAGGTGAAGCTCGTAACCATCACCAAGGCCACCAATCTCACCTAACAGCTCGTGGCAGCGTTGGCGCCATTTCCCGTAGTCCGGAGGAGAGCGTTCGGCATCGCGGCTGCCGGGAAAGATGATGTAGCTGATCTTGAGATCGGAGACGGGGCGGCTGTAGGAGTTCGACTTGGGATTGATCTCGCGGGCGAGCCGGAGCGAGCCCTCGCCGACCTTGAAGGTGGGACCGCCGTCACCCACGATGGCCGGATAGATTTTCTTACCGTAAATCACGACCGCGTAGTCGCCGATGTTGGGGGAAAACGCGTCGTTGGCCCCGAGAATGTCGATGGGCAGGACGATGAAGGGATCGTAGTCGGCGATGAGGAAACTGCGGCTCTTTAGATCGGCGATGCCGCGGGTGAGGTAGCCGATGCGATCCTTCAACCATGTCTTGCGGGCGGCGCTGGTGGTCTTGTCGGCCATTTCCTTTTTGGCTCCGGCCATGCGCTTTTCCCAGCCGGCGACCATCGGATTGGGCGTCTTGGTTTTCTTCGACCAACCGTAGCTGGTGAACGGCTGATAGTTGGGCGAGTTGACGATTTCATCCGGCATGGTGGGCAAGCGATCCCCGTCCGAACCATCGGAGACGACGTCCATTTCCGCCTGCATGAGGAAGACCTTTCGACCGCTCTCGGACTGGAGGTTGAGGATGGTCTCGCAGTCGTAGATGTTGTGCTTGGTGAGGAGTTCGTTGAGGGAATTCGCATCGCGGCGGACGCGGCCGGTCTTGTTGTCGTAGAGTTTGTTGAACCATGGGGAAACAGCGGCCTTCTCGATCATCGGGGGCAGGCCGGGGAGGATTTTCGAGAGGTCGGGATTGGAGCCTTCGAGTTCCGCCAGGGTCTTGGCCGGGGCGGGAACCCGGAGGGCGAGCTGATAGGTGGCGGTGTAGCTGGCGTCGTCGATGCGCTCCTTGGACGCGATGCCGCCCTTTTCGATCGTCACCTCGGTCTTGAACGGGATGCCGGAGCGGAGCTTGCGGACGTCGGTGACCGTGCCGAGCTCGGGTTCGTCAGGAGCGACTGGGTCTGCGGGCTTTTCGGCGTTCTGCTTTTCCACGTCGGCGAGCTTCTTGTTCAGAGCCTCGATCTCGCGATTGTAGCGTTCCTCGACCTCGGCGCGGATCCTTGCCTCCTCCTGGCGGAAGATGTCCTTGGTGTCGGGAGCGGCCTGGGTGACAACCTTTGGCGAGAAAATCTCCTTCAGGCCGCGCTTCACCTTGCTGAAATTTCCACTCGCGACAACCGCCACGGCCATCACGGAGAGGTAAAACAAATCCCGCCATCCAAACCACCGGAATCCATTCCGGGAGCGGTTTCTCGTGTCTCGAACTCGATCCATTTCCCGCAGCCTACCGATTTTAAATCCCCCTTCAATCCCCGTCCGACAAAGATTTCGCTACGGTGGCGGCAGGATTTTTCGGCCCGGGAAAAGTCAGCGATGACAAACCCGCCGCCATCCCTACACTCGCGCCCGTGAGTTATCAGGTCTTCGCCCGCAAATACCGACCCAAAACCTTCGACGACGTCCTCGGACAGGACCACGTCGTGCGGACCCTGCGGAATGCCATCGCCCAAAAGCGGCTGGCGCATGCCTATCTCTTCGTCGGCCCCCGCGGCACCGGAAAGACCTCGACGGCCCGGATTCTCTCCAAGGCGCTCAACTGCACCGGTGGTCCCAAGGCGGATTTCGATCCCGACGAGGATGTCTGCGTGGAAATCGCGGAAGGCCGCTCGCTCGACGTGCTGGAAATCGACGGTGCCTCGAACAACGGCGTCGAACAGGTCCGCGACCTCCGCGAGTCCGTCCGCTTCGCCCCGGCACGCGGGCAGTTCAAGATCTTCTACATCGACGAGGTGCACATGCTCTCGAACGCGGCCTTCAACGCGCTGCTCAAGACGCTCGAAGAGCCGCCGCCGCACGTGAAGTTCATCTTCGCCACCACCGAGCCGAACAAGATCCTGCCGACCATCCTGTCGCGCTGCCAGCGCTTCGACCTGCGGCCCATCCCCACGGAAACCATCGCCGCCCACCTGCTCCACATCGCCAGCGAGGAAGGCATCACGCTGGACGAAACCGCCGCATGGGCCATCGCCAAAGGTGCCGACGGCGGCATGCGCGACGCCCAGTCGATGCTCGACCAGCTCGTCTCCTTCTGCGGCGACTCGATCAACGAGGCAAACGTGTTCGACGTTTTCGGTTTCACCTCGCGGGAAAAGGTCGCCTCGCTCACGCAGACCCTGCTTGCGCGTGACAATCCCGCCGCGCTTTCACTCATCCAGAAGGAAGCGGAAAGCGGGCGCGAGCTGTCCCAATTGTTAGGCGAGCTCATCGGCTGCCTGCGGGCGCTGCTGGTGGCCAAGCTCGACCCTTCCGCCGATGGCGATGGGATCCCCTCCAACCTCTGGACCGCCTTGCTGGCGGCTGCCGACGATTACGCTCCCGACCGAATCCTTGCCGCCATCGACGTCTTCGCGGAGACGGAAGGCCGCATGAAATGGGCCACCAACAAGCGCCTGCATTTCGAGCTGGGTGTCATCAAGGCCATCCAGTCGCTGGGCGAAGTCCGCATCACCGACGTGATCAAGGTGCTCACCAAAGGCGCGGATTTCCTGCCCGTGGCAGCGGTTTCCAACCGCCAGCCCCACTCTCCTCTTGCTGAAAATCCCGCCCCCACTTCTGCGGCCCCGAAGCCGGTGATTGCGACCACCCCGGAACCAGAGCCAGCGGCACCGGTCGTCGAGGAAAGGAAGCCTGAGCCGGTCGCCGAACCCGCACCGGCCAAACCTCGCCCGAGTGGCGGGCTTTCGAGTTTCGATTCCCTGATCGATGCCGCACCCGAGGTCAGCGAAATGCCGCCACCCGAAGCACCTCCCTTCAAGACCGAGAAGCCAGCAGTAGCCGAGGTCAAGACTCCGGAGGCCCCGCCGGTGAATGCCGCCATCGAGGACGCGTTTTACAACGACCCGCTCATCCAGGCAGCTTTGGTGAAATTCGAAGGCAAGGTGCTTGCGTGATCATTGATGAATGGGATTTTCCGATTTGTTGGTAAAACCGGAATCTGGGCTCCTGTCACGGTTCTCATTTTCCATCAGTTTGTGTCGATCAGGAATTGGCGCACGCAAATCGACTGGATCAACCACTTCTCCAGCGGATTGGCGTTCACCTATTTCGCATGGAAAAACATTCCAGCCTTCGTCCGCTGGACGGGTGCGCCCACCGCGTTCGGCAGATTCGGTTGCGCATTTCTCGGCGGCTGCACGGCTGCTGTCCTGTGGGAAATCGGTGAATTCTTCTCGGATCTCATCCTCGGGACAAGAATTCAGCATTCCATCGAGGAAACGATGATGGACCAGGTCAACGGGGTTCTCGGCACCATCACGACGATCTGCTTCCTCGGCCTGATGGAATTCCGGAGGCAAAGGAGGGTTGCGCTACGCTCCCGATAAGCTAAAATTCCGTTCATGGTAACTTTCGCAGAAATCGAAGCTCAAGCCATGGTGCTCAGTGAATCCGAACGAGCAACCTTGGCTTCGCACCTCCTGCGCTCGCTTCCCCCCCTGCTGAGTGACGAGGATGAGGGAGATGCTGAAGCGCTGCGCCGCGACGCGGAAATGGATAGCGACCCCTCCGCCTGCCTGACCTTGGAAGAATTCAAGCGAGCCGTCGGCCGATGAATCTACCGCTGAGTTTCAACATCAATGTCGCCAGAGACTTAAAGGAAATCCTCGCATTTTACGAAGAAGAATCAGGAACCACCCTTGCCGATGCCTTCTACAACGAATTGATGTTCCGGATCGACCAAGTTGAGAAAAACCCGAAGCGGTTTCCATTTTCGGTTGGTGATCGGAGGAGAGTCAACCTGAGCCGCTTTCCCTACCACTTCCTTTACCGAATAAAGTCCAACAGTATTCGCGTCTTGGTAATCCGTCACCATCATCGAAATCCCCACTTCGGCTATCGTCGTCAATAATCTCAAATCAACCACCCACCACTCATGAACATCCAGAAACTGATGAAACAAGCCCAGCAGATGCAAGCCGGGCTGGCCGCCAAACAGGAAGAACTCGCCATCCAGACCGTCGAGGCCTCCGTCGGCGGCGGCAAGGTCAACGTCATCGCCACCTGCGCCGGCGATGTCCTCTCCATCAAGATCGACCCTTCCGTCATCGATCCGGAAGATGCCGAATTCCTCGAGGACCTCGTCCTCAAGGGCGTCCAGGAAGCCATCACGAAGGGCAAGGAAAAGTCCGCTGCCGAGATGAAGAAGCTCACCGGCGGCCTTGGCATCCCGGGAATGTGATTTCGAATTTGAGCATTCAAATTTCAAATCCAGGTCCACATGTCCTCATTCACGCGCCGCCTCGGATGGACATTGGTCATTGTCTCCCTGCTGCTTCACATCTTCACGGTTTACTGCTTCTCGAGGCAGCCTGACCGTTTCGCGGCATTCACCGTGATGCCCATCTGGCTGTGGGGCGGGTTCGGATTGATTCTATCAACCATCGCGTTCTACTTCCTGCGCGCCTCGCTGTCGCTGATCATGACCGCGGTGTGGGCGATCACGCTGCTCATCGGCGCGGACGAGGCAAGGGTGCTCGCGCACGTCGGGAAATCACCACCCCTAACAGGTCAGGCCGAACCCTACGAGGGCCAGCCGGTGATGCGCGTGATCACGATGAATTGCGCCTGTTTCGGCTACGGAAACCCGGCCGCCGATATCGCCGCGTGGCAACCGGACATCGTCCTCCTGCAGGACGCGTTCCCCTATCAGGTCCGACAGATCGCCGATGTCCTTTACGGCGGGCGTGGAGATTATCGCGCCCACCAAACCAACGGTGTCGTCACCCGGTGGAAAATCCAGCGGGAGATCCGTGATCCCACGCGCCGCGACCAGCAGGTCACCATCCAGTTTCCCAATGGTGAGGAGATCGAGGTGGTCAATGTCCATCTCGCAACCGCCGCGACCGACCTGCGGCTCTGGAACAAATCCGCATGGGTCGGACATCGCCAGAATCGGGTGGTTAGAATTCGCGAACTCTCGCTGACCCGGCAGGTTCTCGAACAAACCACCCAATTCCCCAACACGCCGACGATCTTCGGCGGTGATTTCAACGCCCCGGCGTCTGACATCGTCCACCGCCAGCTCGGTCGTGATTTTGTCGATGCCTTCGCGGCGGCAGGCACCGGCTGGGGAGACACCTACCAACGCCGGTTCCCGATCCTTCGCATCGATCACATTTACGCCACCCGGCATTTTGTGCCAGTTCGTTGCCGCGCCGTGACCTCCAGGAACAGCGACCACCGGATGGTCGTCGCCGATTTTCTCACGAATACCGCCCCAGCGGCTCCCTGACACCAGGATGGCCGCTGCCATTCTTGACCACCTGCGTTTGTCACGCAACGCTTCCGGCATGACGCGAGAAAATCTGGCAGAAGTCCTTGAGGAAATCGCCCTGCTTCTGGAACTCAAGGGCGACAACCCCTTCAAGATCCGCGCCTACAGGCAAGGCGCTGAGACCGTTAGAAATTTCGATGGCGAGATCGTGGAACTTGCCGAGAAAAACGAGCTCAACGGCATCAAGGGAATCGGTGACGCATTGCGCGACAAGCTCCACGAACTGGCAAGCACCGGCAAACTTGAATTCCACGAGAAACTCCGTGCCGAGTTTCCAGCCGGACTCTTCGACCTCTTCGATCTGCAAGGCCTCGGACCGAAGAAGGTGAAGGCACTCTACGAAGCCCTGTCCATCTCGTCGGTCGCCGATCTCAAGGCCGCTTGCGAAGCTGGAAAAATCGCCGGATTGCCGGGCTTCGGCGCGAAAACCCAAACCAAGATCCTCGAAGCCATCGCCCTGCGCGAAACCTTCGCCGACACATTTCTGCTAGGTGGCGTCACTCCGCTGGTGGAGGAAATCCTCGAACTGCTGAGGACGCATCCGGAAATTTCCCGCGTGTCCCCCGCCGGCTCCTTCCGCCGCGCCAAGGAAACCGTGCACGATCTCGATTTCCTTGTCGCCACCAAGGAACCCGCGCTTGTCTGCGAGGATTTCACCACCCTGCCGCAGGTGGAATCCATCATCGTCTGCGGCGACACCAAGGCGTCGGTCCGCCTGAAAAACGGCCTCCAATGCGACCTCCGCGCCGTCTCGAACACCCAATTCCCCTTCGCCCTCCAGTACTTCACCGGCTCCAAGGAGCACAACGTCGCCATCCGCTCGCTCGCGCTCAAACAAGGACTATCCCTCAACGAATACGGCTTCACTCCCGTGGCAGCGGTTTCCAACCGCAAGCCCGATCTTCCCGAAATCAACGACGAAGCCGACATCTACCGCGCCCTTGGCCTCGATTTCATCCCGCCGGAAATCCGCGAGAACCGCGGCGAGATCGAAGCCGCCGCCGATCACAGCCTGCCCCGCCTTGTCGAACTTACCCAACTCCGCGGCACCTTCCACAACCACACCACCGCTTCCGATGGCCTGGACACGCTCCAGGCGATGGCCGACGAGGCAATGGAACTCGGCCTGCAATACCTCGGCATCGCCGACCATTCGAAATCCTCCTTCCAAGCCAACGGGCTGGACGAGATCGAGATTGTTAGAGCAGGTCGAGACCATCGCCAAACTCAACGCCGGCTTCGAAAACTTCCGCCTGTTCGCCGGCTCCGAGGTCGATATTCACAAGGACGGCACCCTCGACTTCGACGACGAACTCCTCGCCAAGCTCGACTACTGCGTCGCCTCCGTCCACGCCTCGTTCACCCTTTCCGAGGAAGAGATGACCCGCCGCATCTGCCGCGCCATGGAGAACGAGCACGTCACCATGTTAGGCCACGTCACCGGACGCCTTCTCCTCAAGCGCGAGCCTTACGCGGTCAACCACGCCATGATCATCGACTGCGCCGCCGAGACGCGCACCATCATCGAGCTCAACTGCAGCCCGATGCGCCTGGACATGGACTGGCGATGGTGGAAACGCGCCCGCGACAAGGGCGTTCTCTGCTCCATCAACCCCGACGCCCACTCGACCATGGGCCTGCACCACCTCGGGCTCGGCGTAAGATTGGCCCGCAAGGGATGGCTCACGAAGGAAGACGTCTTCAACGCACGACCGGTGGCCGAGGTCGAGAAGTTCCTGAAAACGCCGAAGACCAATAGGTGATACATCCAAAAAGTGGCTGCGGGCGTCTCGCCCCAGACCGTCGCCGGAGCATCCTGCTCCGGGTCTCTCTTCCCATCAAGAATCCCCAATCATCAATTCTTCCTCTATCGCTCACCTCCCTGTCAAATCATCCGCCAGCGCCTCCGCCTGTTTCAACACCAGCCCAATCGCCTCCTCACAGTCCTCCGGGGGATACTTATATTTCCTCAATAGCTGCCGGATCAAAATCCGCATCTTCGCCCGCACGCTGTCCCGGAACTGCCAATCGACCGTCGTGCTGTTCCGCAGCTTCTCCGTTAGAGGCGAAAAACGATGTCTTCAACACAAGACCGGTTGGGGAGGTGGAAGCGTTTTTGAAAACCCCAAAGGGGAAAAGGTAAAGCCTAGGAACATCAGGCTCCAGCAAAGACTTCGGACTATTCGGGAAAGTAGCTCGGGGGAAATAGGAAGCGTGACTTTCCACTTCCCCATCCATCGTCCAGATCGATTTTTCCCAACTCCTTCTTGGTCTTCGGATCATAGGCTATCGCCGTCCCGTTCCCTCCGTCGAAAATGATCCACGGTTCGGTCGGATGGTAGCGAATCCAGCCAGACGAGCCTAAGCCCTTCAGAATCGGGTCATACTTCCCGTCACGAGTGAGCCAGCCAATGGATTTTCCACAGGAAAGCAGAAAGCGATCATCAGCGACGGGAACGATGTGCCGTGGGTCGTCCAGAGATTTCAGTGAGGTTTTCCAAAGCAAATCTCCGCGACGGTCACGGCATTCCATGGCCTGACGGCCGAGGAGTATCACCCGGCCGCCACCGATCGGCCAAACCTCCCGGCAGTCTTCATCAATCCGGCACTCCCACAGCACTGATCCGTCAGCGTGGAATTCCGCAGCCCGATTGTTGCCAACGGGCGCCCCAAACCCTCCATGAGCCGCAACCACTGGATTCGAGTTCAGCTCACGGAACCTTGAGCACGGCCGTCCCTCGGCATCTGACAGATTGAATTCACTAGGCCGACGGTCCCCCACTCGGGAGTAGAAAACACCGTCCAACAGCGGGACGCTGATCAGGGGCCAAACATCCTCTTTACTCTTCGAAACCCGGCCATCGCGGGAAAGCCAAATCAAATCCATGCGTCCCCCATTCAGTTTGCGCAATAAGGGGCGATCCAACGGCATTGGCAGAGTTTCCCAAAGCGGGGTGGCGAGATTCCATTTGTGGGTCTGAAATGATTTGGAAAGCTCGTCGGCGGAGGTGCTGTAAGGTAGCGAACCGCCCATGCCGGACCTCATGATCATTGCGGTGGCCACCTGCCAGAGCCGGATCCTGGCTCTGCAAACCTTAGCGAAAGACTTCGGCTGCTTCTTGGGGATGGTTCGCGGCAAACGCTTTGGCAAGCCATAGTCGTGACCGGAGACGGACGAGCGAACGGAAAACATGATTGCCACCCAGTAATTCTCTTTGACGTTCCCATAAGGTCCAAGCCCAAGCACTTGCCACATCGCTATCCAAATCGCGAAGCAAAGGAGCAACACGGTCTGCCGAAATGTTTATCAGGGGCCTGTCATCCAGTTTGGTGGGATCCACCCGCGACAGGATCTCCTGCACACTGGCAAGGGCTTTCCAACACACCCATTTCCTCTCCTCCAAAGTTGGGAGTAGTAGCAATATCGGAATAGAGCTTTCTGTTCCCCTGCGGCCCAACTCTCGGGCTATCGCGTCGAAGATTCTCCGCGGATCGGCCAATCGATCATCCTGAAGCTTGGCTCGAGCGTTCGTCAAAAATGCCTGCGAGTCAGGGTCTCTCGATTCAAGACGTTTGAAGTATTCTGATGAGATCGCAGCCTCTTCGCCTGCAGTGACCTCAGGGGGCCAATATCCCGCAGCTTCCCAATGTGCATCGAGATAGAACGTGAGAAGTTTCCTCATCCGCCCCCGCAAAACCGTTTTTCTCCAGCACTTGAGCGGGAGATGGCTCAGCTGGAAAATCCAAGGGAGCGTATGAGGTCGCAGAAACTAAACCGCAAAACAGGAAAAAAAATGTTAGTATTTTCATCGGTTAATTGAGATAATCCAAACCTCACGGCACCGCCAACGCCCGCTTCACCGTGGAGGGGTCTGACGCCGCGATCCTCAACAAGGTGCGGGCAGCGCCACTGGGACGTGAGGTGCCTTGCTCCCATTTGTGAAGTGTCTTGGGGCTGATGCCGAGGGCTTGGGCAAAGCCGATTTGCGACAGCCCGAGGGCCAGCCGGATGGCCTTCGGTTCCGGGTCTTGAGCGACGACCGCAGGTTGGGGCAGCTCTGAACCTTGGGCCATCAGGTGAGACACCAGGTCCTCGGCAATGTCCTTGAGCTGGGCGAGAACCTGCTCAGGGGAATCCGCATGGCAGCAATCGCCAATGAGGCCCGGGATGGATCCGAGATAAGCCGCGTCCTCATCGCTCCACCGGACATGCAATGGATAACGGGAAGCGATAGTTGATGCATTCAGGATGATTTTCCTCATGGCTCTGGATTCGTTGATTTTTCCGGCGACGTGTTTTTCAAGATACGGCTTGGCGTCGTCACCATCATGACCGGGGACAATCGCAGGAACAGCAACATTCGGATGAGTGAACTTCCGATGGCTGCCTTTACCGCCGGGACCGAGGGAAAATCCGGCGTTCAGCAAATCTCGGACAAGCTGTCGGACCTTCCTTGGCACTGAACTAAACTACCCAATAGGAGATTTTCCGCAAGGTTGAAAATCCCCCCAGAGCCAATGGGATCTGAAGCGGCATCGGCGAAAGCTCGAAGTGGCTATGTTCCTGAAATCACCAAAAGCAAAGCCCTGAAGACCGTGAAAATCCGTTAGTCCTTCCGCTTCAGCAGCGGGAAGAGCACCACATCGCGGATGGTCGGGGCTCCGGTGAGCATCATGCAGAGGCGGTCGAGGCCGATGCCGATGCCGCCGGCGGGCGGCATGCCGTGTTCGAGGGTCTCGATGAAGTCGTAGTCCACCTTCTGCGTTTCCTCACCGGACTGGGCCTCTAAGCGCTCGCGCTGAACATCGGGGTCGTTGAGTTCGGAATAGCCGGGGGAAATTTCCTGCCCGTTGATGATGAGTTCGTAAACCTCGACCGTCTGCCCGCCCGGGCTGACCTTGGCCAAGGGGACGAGTTCGCTCGAAACGCGGGTGACGAAACAAGGATCGAAGGTCTTCTCCTCCACCAGCTTTTCGAAGACCTGTTGGATGACTTCGTGATCTTCCATGTTCGTCGGAAATCTGGACGCCCTTTTCCCCGCAGCGGGCGCGGCGACCGGCGGCGTCGATTTCGAAGAAATCATCCCCGGCGGCGAGCTTGATGAGGTCATGATAGCTCGCGCGCTTCCACGGCCGCGCGAGGTTGATGGTGCGGGTGACATTGCCGTCCTCGTCCTTGTGCTCGATGTTCAGGCCGCCGCAGAATTTCTCCGCGAGGTGGCAGGTGAGTTCCTCGACCAGATCGGCCATTTGCTCGAAATCGGAGAACGCCCAGTAGGCTTCCAGCATCGTGAATTCCGGATTGTGACGACGGGAAATGCCCTCGTTGCGGAAGCTGCGGTTGAGTTCGAAAATCTTCGTGAACCCGCCGACTAGCAGGCGCTTGAGGAAAAGCTCCGGTGCGATGCGCAGGGTGAGCGGCATGCCGAGCGCGTTGTGATAGGTCTCGAAGGGTCTGGCTGCAGCTCCGCCCGCCACGTCCTGCAGCATCGGGGTTTCCACCTCGAGGAATCCACGGTCCTGCAGGAAACGGCGGATCTCCGCGATCATCAGCGAGCGCTTCACGAACAAGGCGGCGCTATCAGGATTTCCCATCAGGTCGAGATGGCGCTTGCGGTACTTGATCTCTCGATCAGCCAGGCCGTGCCACTTGTCGGGCATGGGGCGCAGCGATTTCGAAAGCACGGTGAACTTCTCCATCTTGACCGTCGGCTCGCCGGTCTTTGTTAGGAAGGTCTCACCCTCGATGCCGATCCAGTCGCCGCGATCCAGGCATTTCCAGATCGCGACGCCCGTTTCGTCGAGCGCCTTCACGTTCATGTAGCCCTGGATGCTGCCGTGAATGTCGGCGAGCGAGAAGAAGCAGGATTTTCCCATGTCGCGCAGGGCGGTGATGCGACCGGCGACCTTGACCTGCAGGCCTTCGGCGAAATTGGAGCGAAGTTCCGACGGAGTGATGGAGACGTCGAAGCGCGCGCCATAGGGATCCACGCCGAGTTCACGGAGTTTCGCGAGCTTCTCACGCCGGACGGCGATCAATTCGGCTTCGGTGCTTTGCGGTTGTTGCGGGCTGACGGCTTCACTCATGTCGGGCACGGGATTAGGCGGCGGGCACGGGACCCGCAAGAGTTGAAACCGTTTGAATCCGAAAATTCTCTTTTTCGTGAAAATATTTTCATGGGGTGATTTTCCCGAAACCCGGATGAAAACGCCTCCAAGGCGCCTCATTTCCATCCATTTGAAGCCCGATTGGGCCGGATAGAATCCAGCATTCGCAGAGATTTCACGGCATGTTGTTCGGAAAACCGAATTTTCAACGACTTCCGATCTATCAACCTAACGAAGATTTCCTGAATGGTTCACATCCAACTCCTCTTTCGTTCATTATTATTGATCAACGAGTTACAAAGAGTTTCTGTATGTCCCAATGAGCTACGGCACCTTCCCCCCCCTGGGTTCCATCGCTGCCACCCGCCCGGTCTTTTTGATCGTGATGGGTGTGTTCCTGATGTTGATCGCATGGAGACTTTCGAAAAGCACCGGCGGCTGGACCGCCCGGGTCATCGTTTCGGGAGCCATCCTTCTCGGATTCGGCTACGCGGTCATGATGCCGCTTTATGAAGCGGGCCGCATCGAGCCTTATTCCGCACAAGGCCATTATCACGGCAGTCCCGCCACGGCTCTCGCCTGGTACGCCGTGAAACTGGTCATCATGAACTGCGGCTGGCTGCTGTTCGGACTTGGACTTGCCATGCATGCCAAGGTTTTCAATTCACCCACACCCCGACGTAACCCTGCTCTCCCCCCCGCAGCAATCCATGAATCTACTACTTGAGGTCACAGTAAAAAACGGCCTGGTGTTTGACGCGATGGGCGTCATCGGCCTCGGACTCCTCGGCGTCGCCGCAGTGAGACTCTCCCTGAGATACCAATCCTGGGGCGGCACCATGATGGCGCTGGGCGCGATCGCACTCATTATTGCCCGCCTGTTTTTTATCCTCTCCCCCTATTTTGTGAACTTTGATTTCCTGGCCGCCATCGGACCGTTTGGAAACTTCATCGTCGAGGTCATGCCACCGCTCCTGCTGATCTTCGGCTTGGCCGGAATTGTCTGGGGATTGTGGGGCCACGAGCGCTGGCTGAATCAGGAAACCCACTGAAGCGGCGGCGGCGAAAAAATTTCGCATGGCCGAAGTGTCTCTTCGGTGTTACCAGTCGCGCGGATGTTTGAAGTCAGACAAAAGCCCGACATGGTGGAGCGCGCGTTGCTCGTGCGCTTCTATTTCGATGCCCGCGAGGCGGACGAATCCGCCTCCCTGCTCGATGAATTGGGCGAACTGGTCAAGACCCTCGGCATCGAGGTCGCCGAGTCCGTCCTTTGCCGCAGCCGGGAAATGCACAAGAAATTCCTCTGCGGCACCGGCAAGGCCGACGAGATGGTCGCAACTCGCCAAGGCCCACGAATGCGACGTCATCGTCATCGACAACGGCCTCGCCCCGTCCCAACAACGCGAATGGGAGCGGCTTGCCGACCTCTGCGTGATCGACCGCGAGGAAGTGATTCTCGATATTTTCGCCAAGCGCGCCCAGACTCGGGAGGCGCGGCTACAGGTCGAGCTTGCCCGCATGCAATACGCCCTCCCCCGCCTCGCGCGGATGTGGGGACACCTTGACCGCGAGTCCGCCGGATCCGGCGGCGGCGCGGGCGGCGGTGCCTCCCGCGGGATGGGTGAGAAACAAATCGAGGTCGACCGCCGTCTCGCCTATCAGGTCATCGACCGCGCCAAGCGCGAGATCGAGGTCGTCCGCAAGCAGCGGAAAACCCAACGCAAGGAGCGCGAGAAATTCGAGACGCCGCACGCCGCCATCGTCGGCTATACGAACGCCGGGAAATCCACCCTGCTCAACATCCTCAGCGGAGCGGATGTGATGGCCAAGGACATGCTTTTCGCGACCCTCGACACGACCACCCGCCGGATCGAGCTGCCGGATGGCCAGCCACTCCTCATCACCGACACGGTCGGCTTTGTTAGAAACCTTCCCCACCGGTTGGTCGAGGCGTTCAAGGCCACCTTGGAGGAAGCCACGCTCGCGGATTTCCTGATCCACGTGCTCGATGCCAGTTCACCCGAAATTGACACCCTTCACCAAACCACTCTCGAGGTGATGAAGGAACTTGGTGCCGACGACAAGGAGGTCATCACCGTTCTCAACAAGATCGACCGCGTCACGGATCCCGAGGAACTCGCAAGCTTGGATCGCAAATTCCCGAATGCCCTCCACGCATCCGCCGTCACCGGACTGGGACTCGAAGAACTTCTGAAATCCTGCTCGCGCCTCCTCGCCGAGCCGTGTCCGTTGTCAGGATTACCGGATTCCCCAATCCCGTGCCGATGTCGTCAGCCTGCTTCATCGCGACGCCAAGGTCCTTTCCACGGACTACGAGGGAGATGACATCCTCGTCCGGGCCGTCGTTCCGGCTGCCATCGCCGGCCGGCTTGAGGAATTCACCGCTGTCACCGCCTGATGTTCACCCTATTTGATTCCATGCCACGATTCCTTTTCATCGCATCCCTCGGTTTGGCCACAATGGCCACCGCCCAACCGGAAACACCGCCCACACCTCCGCCCGTCCGGACCGTCCTGCGCGCACTTCCGTTAGGTGGCGACGACGACATCAACTCGCTTCCCCATCCTTCCGAGGTGGCTCCGCAGAACGCGCCTGTGGAAGCGCCGGCTCCTCCCGTTAGACCCGCTCCGGTGAAAGCAATCCCGCTGATCCCCCCACCGGCAGCCGAGGGAATCGCACCGGCACCATCCCCGCTTGACGTGAAGCCCACGGGCGAGGATGCGATCCGCCTGCAGATCTTTCTCGACGAGGCGAAATTCGGACCCGGCGTGATCGACGGAAAACCCGGTCGTTTCACCGAACTCGCCGTCCAGTCGTGGAACGAGGTGAACGGCCACCCCATCGAGGATTGGGTGGCGGCCAACACCGCGGCTCGCAAGGCGGTTCCTAACCCGTTGGCGACAGCGGTCGTCCCGGAAATCGTCAAGGACTGGGTGGACGAAAGTCTTCCCTACAAGGTTTCCCAACAGGCGAAACGCAAACGCATGAGCTATCGGGGCGTCGCGGAATTCATGTCGGAGCGCTATCACTGCGATGTCCCCTTTCTCGTCGAGCTCAACGGCAGTTCGAAGATCAACAACCTCAAGCCACGCGACACCATCATCGTTCCCAACGTCACCCCGTTCTTCATCGAGAACCTGACCGGTGCCGGCTACAAGACGGACGAGGCCATGAGCCAGCGCCATGCCGTGGTGGACACGAAGATCAACCAGGTCCGCATTTTCGAAGCCGCTCCAGCCGCCTTGGTCATCGCCGAACCGGGTGCCACCAGCATCACCCACGTGTCCCGCCCCAACCGCGGCCTCATCGCCTCGTTCCCGATCACTCCCGGCGAACCGAAGTTCATCAAGTTCGGCACCTGGGAAGTTAGAAATTCCGTCGAGCTTCCTTACTGGCGCTATGACCAGAAGTTGCTGGATACCGGGAAGCGCAGCGCGGATTCCGAATCCCTGAACATCCCGCCCGGACCTAACAGCCCGGTCGGCATCTTCTGGTGCGGACTCAGCAAGCCCGGCATCGGGCTTCACGGCACGCCCAATCCGGAGACCATCGGCCGCGCCCGCAGCCACGGCTGCATCCGCATGGCCAACTGGGACGCCGTCCGCCTGCCCACGCTCATCCGCCCGGGCACCACCGTCGAGATCCGCTGACCGGACCATGAGCATGTCCCGGAGATTTCCCCTGAGGCTTGTCCTTTACGGATCCATCGGAATCTATCTGTTATGTGACCTGCTGTTTTTCAACGGCCCGCTCCGCCAGACGATGGATTTCTCGGGGCCAACGCCGAGGATCCCGGAAGAATGGGTCGCCCGGATTTCAGGTGTTCCCATCACCCGCAGCCAGCTTGACCGCGCGGTCAGTGAAACCCTGTGGATAGCCGGCAAGTCCACTTCCGACCTCCCGGAGACGGAACTCAACATCGTTAGAAAGAAGGCCCTTGATGGCCTCATTGACCGGGCCCTGCTCGAAACCCAGGCAAAGGTGCTGTCCGCCCAACTTGCTGTTAGCGATGAGGAGCTCAATGAAAGGTTCGGCCGATTCAGCAATCGTTTCGAAAACAAGGATGCTCTCGAGGCCGCGATGAAGAGCCAGGGAATCGCCGATATCGAATCGCTCCGGGACCGGATGAAATCGCAGCTCCGCGAGGAGAAATACATCGAGCTCCGCATTTCACCGGCCATCAGGGTTTCGGACGAGGAGGTCGCCCAGTGGTTCGAGGAAAACCAGGAAACCTTGATGAATCCCGAGCGCATCGAGGCCCGTCATGTCTTCATTCCGACGCTCGATCATCCGCCCGAGGAAGCCAAACAGAAGCTCGACGAGGCGCTCAAGAACCTGATCGCGAAAACCAAGGATTTCCCCACCCTCGTGAAGGAACTCAGCGAGGATCCCGCGACCAGGGAAAACGGTGGCAACCTCGGATGGATGACACGCGACCGGCTTCCCGCCGATTTCTCAGCACCGGTATTTTCCCTTGAGGTGGGGAAACCCACGCTCGTCCGCACACGACTCGGCTGGCACCTGGTAGAGGTCACCGCCCGCAAACCGGCGGAGCCACGCACCCTGGAACAAGCCAAGCCCGAAATCCTCGCCGCCCTGACCGCGACCAAGCGGCAAACCGCCACCAAGGAACTCCGGAACTCCCTGCGCCAGTCGAGCACCGGCAAGATCGAGCTTTTCAAGGAAGCTACGGAGACCCGCTGACAGCCTCCCTGATAGAACTGTTTCTCATTCTGCGGCTGAACCGTAGAGTTAGAAATGCCCGACAAGGCCTGAACGCGGTTGTGGCGTCTCGCCGCAACGAGACATGCTGTTGCCACTCCGACGCTGTTGCCACTCCGACGAGAGAAAGTCGTTGCGGCAAGACGCCACCACCCAATCCGCGAAAAAAATCCCCATTCAAAATTTGATCCTTCGTGCCCTTTTTTAATCTCGGACATCTTCAAAACAAAATGGCCGGACACTCCCCGGCCATCTTTTCCATCAGGATAAATCGAAAAGATCTTTGCATGCTTTGCGCCTAGCCATCTCGAAAAAACCTGATCATCCCCTACCAGAATCGAGACCCGAGTTTCATGCGCCACCCCTCCCCGTGTCAAATTCCGCCAAATCCCTAACTTCCCACTGCCCCCCAGCTCCCCCAGCCCAGCACACGAACTGCATCTGAGTATAAGTTTCAAATAGATCCTCGCCTTCTGCGGTCATCTTGCTAATGCATTTCTGAAAGTCGTGTCCCCCTCAGCTCCATCAGCCAGTTCCTTGCCACCCCGCCCGCGCCTGGTCCTCCGCCTCGGCTTCGCAGGGCGGAAGGAACTCACCGCCCCGGAACAACGCATCGTCGCCGATTCGCTCGATCTCGTGATGCAGACGCTGGCAAAGCGCCTCTCCTCCATCGCCCCCGGCACCCCCGTCGAAGCGGGAAAGGAACCGCCGGTTTCCGCCTTCTTTTCCAAAGAATGCCCGCTCCTCAGGCTCGTGACCGGCCTTTGCGAAGGCGCCGACGCCGTGGCAGCGGAAACCTTGACCAAGATAGGTGTCAGCCCGGATGCCGGGGCGTCCTGCCCGCTGGGCACGCCTTGCATCGAGACGGAACTCGCCGCCGTCCTGCCCTTTGATGTGGAAACGTATCGTGCCAGCCGCCTCGCTGCCTTCTTACCCCAATTCGACGATCAACTCTCCCGCTGCGCCTGGGTTCTCGCCTTGGACGGGATCTACGACAAACCCAACCCCGACACCCCTTTCGCGCAGCACCGCCGATCCCGCGCCTATCGCGGCCAATCCGCCTTTCTTCTCCGCCAGAGCGACATCCTGATCGCCGCCGCCAACCCGGACGAACCCGGCAAAGCGGGCGGCACCCTCGAAACCGTCCGGGAAGCCCTCACCTTCGATCTCCCGGTCATCTTCATCCACACCGGCAAGCCCACCATCGATCAGGCGATCTATCTCATCGAACCCGGCGATAGCTTGCCCAATGAGCTGGCCGAGACTCCTCCCGACTCCACCGAACGCGAAACCCGCCTCAAAGCCTGGGTCACCCAACTCACCGCTGACCCCGACAACGGTCTCGCCACCGATTCCCCCCACGGTGCGGAATACAGGATACACGGCGAATCGCTCCTCACCGAGTTCTTCGATCATGGCGACAGTCCCGCCCGTCAGGAAAAGCAGTGGATGACTCGACTTCGCAAATCCGCATGGACGTTCTTTGAGAAACGCTTCAAGAACGGCGAAAAAGTCACATCCGATCCCAAGCTCGTACCCTATTCATCCTACCGCCAACGTGCCACCGCGTTGAACTACCACTACAGCGCTCTCTACCGAGGGGCATTTTTCCTCAATTACGTCCTCGCCATCGTCGCCGTGGTTCTAGCCGCCGCCAGCCTCACCCTGCTCGGCACCGCCGGACACACGGCTGTCGGCGAAAACATCACCCTGCTTCTGGAAAAGGGCGGCCTTCACGCAAAGGAAGTGGTTGTGAGTGCAAAGCCGGAACCTCTGGCTCCTCCCCCTGCTGCTAGCCCTCGCCGCAGGCAAGCTAGGCATCCTCATTTTCATCTCCTCCAACACGAAACGAGCCAACGACCTGAAATGGAATGACCGCGCCGTGGACACCCGCTACCTCTCAGAGCGACTCCGCGTCCCCAACTACCAGCCCCCCATCGGCAGCTTCCAACGGCCAGCCGCGGCCTACCATGGCATTCGCTCCCAATCCGAATGCCAGCCGCTCGCAGATGGCTCCGCCCCCGCCACACAACTCTCTAAATCGGTCCGGGCGGATTCGCCACTTCACATTTGTCCCCTTCTCCGCTCTGCTCAAAGGAAGTGCCTCGTCAAGCTTCACGATATCGACCTGCCATCCGCCAGCAACTTTCCTAGCCATTTGTTCCATCACGGTATCCTTGCTTTCGAACCAGTTTGAAAAACTCTTAGTATCACTTACAAACACCAAAATAAATCGAATGAACGAAGAAACTCAAAAGGCACTCACAGGCCAGGCATCCGCTTTCTCATTAGGGGCAGCCACAGGTGCCATAACGAAGCACGCAACACAGTCATCCGGTCGTGGTGCGCTTGCTGCAACAGTAGGATCAGCTGTGGGTGCGGCAGCAGCATCTGGAGCTGGGGTGGGAGGTTCGATCGCTGCTGGCACAGCAGTTGTGACAGCGAAAGTCGCCGTGGTTGCAGCAGCAGGGGCCGCAGCCGCTCCTTTTCTACTAGCTGCAGGTGCTGGCTACGGAATCTACAGGCTTTTCAGAAAATCCTGACCACATAGGACTCAAACCAAACAAGCGGGAACGACAACGACTAACCAGAAATTCTGCCCAAAGTCATTCCTCGCTTTCTTCATATTCGATTATGCTCTCTAACCTACTGCCAAGGACATTGCTCGACCTTTTTTGTTTCGTCCATTACCATTGCACTTTTCCTATTTCACCTAATGCAACAAATACTCACACCTAATCAAGGAATTCTCCTACTGCTTCTCTATGGGGCTGTAATGATATCCGCAACGCTGGTAGTCCGCCACCTCCAAAGGCGGAAGCGGGCGAAAATGGACATGCCGGAATTTCTGCTAGCGAACCGAGGTGTCGGCATCGTGCCTGGTGCAATGTCTATCGCTGCGTCGTGGATTTGGGCTCCAGCATTGTTCGTTTCGTCGCAAAAAGCATTTGAGCAAGGCTTGCCTGGCGCATTCTGGTTCGTTTTCCCAAACCTTTTGGCCTTGTTGGTCTTCGCTCCACTCGCTTTGAAAGTGAGAAAAGCATTTCCACAGGGATATACGCTACCTCAATTGATTCGTGAAAGACATGGGACCGGTGTTCACCGTCTCTACATGATTCAATTTGTCGGCCTCCAGTTGTGTTCATTCGCGGTTCAGATTCTTGCGGGTGCGACGCTCATTCAAATGTTGTCAGGACTCTCCTTTACGGCGGTTGGGCTGCTCTTGATAACCATCGTTCTGATCTACTCGGTGCTAGGTGGTCTACGTGCATCAGTCACAACCGACTACATCCAGATCGCGGCAATTCTCGCGATTTGCGCAGTCACGATTCCTTGGGCGATTTCTAAGGCTGGCGGCTTTTCTGCTGTGTCCGCTGGCTTTGCAGGGGCATCGGGCAATTTCGGAAACATCTTCGACCCCTGGATTTTCTATTCATTCGGAATCTCGACGACCATAGGTTTGCTGTCTGGCCCTATTGGTGACCAAATGCATTGGCAGCGTGCTTATGCGATTCAGTCTGACCGGAATGTCATCAAGACATTCGGTTTGGCAGCGATTCTCTTCGTCGTTGTTCCGCTGAGTCTCACAACGCTTGGATTCATTGCAGCGGGAAACGTGCATTCAGGTGAATGGGTGATTAAAGGCGCGCAGATGGTTGGTCCCAATACCGTTTCGCTGCTGCTTCCCAGCTTTATGCTGATTGCTTTCGCTGTCATGTTGCTGTCCGGCCTTTGTTCAACGTTGGATTCGATTCTTTGCGCGATGTCGTCTTTGACGGTGGTTGACTTGTTCAAGAAGCGGGAAGAATCGGAAAACACCGATGCAAAGAAGCATGACAACCTCAACATCGGAAGATACGCGATGATAGCGACTGCGCTAATTGGCTTCGGAATAGCCTCGATTCCGGGTCTCAAAATTCTACACCTATTTCTTTTTTATGGGACTCTCAGGGCATCAACGCTTATTCCCACCGTGCTCACACTACTGTGGCCCAAACTCCAAAGTCGTGGCGTCTTCTTCGCGGTGTTGCTCTCCCTTATGTTTGGCGCTCCCGTACTCGCCTTCGGCGAGTTCACCGGCAATCCACATCTAAGGGTGCTTGGCAGCCTTTTGGTTGTCACTATTGGTATCATTTGTTGTGTGGGTATCACTCGATTTCTAAACCGTGAAACGAAATGAATTTGTTACAATATAGAAAATGAGCATTATCAAAAAACAACGATTTCCGTTATCATCAAACTCATTCACTATACTCCATCTGAGTGATCTCGAAAGCGCACTCATTTTTCAGAAACAAAAGATAAAATCGACCAAATCACATTCATGGAACAAGCTTGTATCCATCCTCGAAAATGGACTCGAGAAGGTTCTGAAAGAGTTGGGCTGGGATCACATTGACCTATTTGTCATCAGTGGCGACTGCATATCCAGTTCCGACAAGAATAAACAAGAAGCGTTTAGAAATTTTGTCTCCGACTTTGTGATGCCTTCGATGAAAATTCTTTCTAGAAAAGGCGTAAAACACCTCATTATCGTTCCGGGAAATCACGACGTAGAGCGGCAGGATGAAGATGTAAGTATGGATTTCAACAATCCGCCTGCCAGGCTAAATCGTTTTGACGAGATGATTCAGAACATTCGAACCAAATTTAAAGGCAAATACCATGTTCATACCTCACCTCGATCAGGAGCAGCGGATATCGAACCTATTGAGTTCTGCTATGGAGAAAACATCTATGAGGTTTTTCCGTTAAACTCAGCGCTTCTCAGTGGTGCAAGTATTGATCTCACAGTAGAATTTCTATCCGGAAAATCAAATGAACTATCCGAAAAAGATTTTAATCTGCTAGCAGATTTCTCTAAGAGAATTAGAATTTGCAGCGCCCCAATCATTCAAGAATTTAGAACAGCAAATGCCGGCAGCCACCTGTTCGAGAACATCGAAAAAAAATTGTCGGCGGACGTAGCTTTCATTCCCCCCGCTCATTTAGATGCAATTGGCAATGCATCGGCTAGCGGAAAGCGCTGTAGAATCGCCGTTGTGCATCACAACTCACTACCCTATCCAGGTGAAACGGCTGAGCGAGCAAAGCCATATACCTTCTTCAACAGTGGTGCCTTTCACCAACAGTTGCTAGCTGGTGATTTTCATTACGTTTTGCACGGTCATCAGCACGAAGCGAGGTCTTACAACCTGACTGAATTCAAGCCCCCAACGCGGCCAGACGCGCACACACAATGCACTCTTTTTATTGGGGCAGAGCCGTTCGGGTCGGGCCTGACGCCTAATAACTCGCTCGGTTTCAATGTAATTCGTTTTACCGCGCCGACTTCAGAAACATGTCATGCCAGAATTGTACAAGCACAATTACCGGCTGAACCATATGGTTCAGTGATTCATGATCCGAAGTTCCGAGATGCATCACATGCAGCGATGCTTTCGCTAAGGGATGACGAGTCACAGAGGAAAATGCGCCTTGCTGAGAATTTATTTCAGGAATGCCTTGCTACAACTGAATTCGAAAAGTTTAATTCATTCTACGAACGACAGAAATCTAATGTAGGTCCTTTTTACAGTCGCCTGCGACAAGATATTGATCGATTCTCGGAAATTAGAGGTTTGTATTCGGTCAGTGTTTTCGATCCTTACCAATGGGGCGAGCAAAGGCTATCAGAACATTTTGCGGGAATTGCTTTGCGTCAACATGCGCAAGCGGCCGCTTTAGCAAACAGCGTGGAGGGCACATTACAGGCTAACGCATCGAAGAAACGTGACCCAGACACACTAGCACTGCATTTTCAATTTTCAGAGCCGCTTTTCGAAGCGATTTCTACTGCCTGCTCCAACGCTTTGAAAGTCAAAGTAGCTTCTAAGTTTTCAATCGAAGGTCAACTGGATTCGGGGTTAACTCGAGATTGCGTTGATAAAGGATCAATACATGTCCGACAACGAGAGTTCGATTTCTTCGCGAAGACCCTTAAGGGAGATAGGCATCTCCAATCTCAGAACCCCGCAAACACTTATGACTCTCTGAGTGTTTGGGACAATGCCGCACGCATTGAAGGTATCGTTCTCAGATCCGACATCACTGACGAGCTCCGTAAGAAGTTTGCTGAACAGTTAAAGGATGCTCCAGGCTACGACAATATTCGATTATCTTATTCGATGAGCAATGTCTCTGATCTTTTTTCAGACGAAGCGTGCCGTAAGATTGCCGAATGTCCTCGAATAGTTTTGTGGTCTAGAGAACAATTCTATCGAGACGAGGCGCTAGAATGCATTGAGTTTCATGAAAAATGTAAGTTCCCACTTTTCTGGATCAATCCTGAATCGCTACCGCGAAGAAAAGATGTGGGTCATTACACAATTGCCGGAGAAACTCTAAAGGAGCGCGCTGATCGCGCTTCCTGCCGTAACAAACCTGACGGCAGCACCTTTCCCGATGATGTGCCAATCTGGGAATCAAATTCGGGTCCGGATTTTTCCACCACCGCGATATATTGTATTGAGGAATTTATTTATTTGCTCAACTCACGAAATTTGATGTTTGCTGCTGATGCGTGGGCAATTTCACGGCTTTCAAGACATCCAAACTATCATGACGCTTGGGAGAAAATGGTGGCAGCCCTGGAATCCAAAGTATAACTAAAATATGAAACTTGAGGCATATCCCAAAGATGGATTCTCCTTCGATGCGTCGGACACGATGTATCCATCACGATTAAGAGTAGTTCGAGACTGCCGCATCCGAATTGAAGTTCAAAGCACGACAATATTCGGCGTTGTTCTGAATGGCGTATGGAAGGTGAAATCAGGCGCGTTTAGCACGGAGCTTCCTCAGGGCGGGTTTTTCTCGTGCCGCTCCGTTCTGGATCTTGAGGGCGAAGGTGCTGTTGCAATCTTCGAACGTATAGGATTCGTAGGAATCCCGATGGCAGGTGTGTGCGAGGGTGTCGGGCGACTTTCCTATATCGATGGGTGCTCGAGTTCGATTTTGGTCTTACCTCCACGATGCGGCGACCCCGTTCTGAACCATCTGCATTTTCCTCCTGGAGTGGTTCAATCCGAGCATGTGCATCCGAGCATTCGTTTTGGTGCGGTTCTTTCCGGTAGCGGAACTGCATTCGGATCGAATCCTGATGGCTCCCAAAGCTGGGAGACAACACTTGTTCCTGGTGCCGTTTTCTATCTGTCTGCTCTCGAGCGCCATGCGTTTTCTACAGAGGGCAAGTCAGAGCCTTTGAACATTATTTCCTTCCATCCAGATTCCGATTGGGGGCCTTCGGACCAAAATCATCCGATGCAATCAAGAACTTTTTTAGTCAGTAAGAAGTAGCCGTTTTTGAGGCCACTTGAGTGGAAATGAATCTCCGAAATACGAAATGGCTACATTTTATTATATTGCAGCATTGGTGATATCTGGACTTTCTTGGAGCATTGCTTCAACCGCGCCTTTCCGGGGCGTGTTTTCTATATTAATTTACGGCACATTGGTATTCGCTGGTTGGCCACTTCTCCGCTTTATTCGGGATAAGTTGTTAATAGCATCTGTTTTGATTTTGTTAAGCATTGTTTTGCCAGTCCTGTCCCATATTGCCTTATTGCTCGTGCTTCTTTGGAAGCTGTCAAATATGTTCAAGACATTCAAGAACATTAGCTTGCTAGGCATTGGCTTGTTAAATGTAATTGTGATATCCTTCCTGCCATCAAGCTTAAGAAATAGCTTCTTATTGTCTTGGCTGGATTCCTTTGCACCTGTTGTTGTGAGTCTGCTGATGTTTGGTTTGGGGGCCGTCGTGACGCACGGCATTTTGGTAATCTTGGAATCTGTTGGCCACAAACGTGCGAATGCTTGCATTAATATCTTTGGTTTCGCCGGAGTTATTATGCTGTTAGCCTTTGGGAGTCACATTGGGCCGCATACAGACAGTCAATATGATTGAGTTGTAGGGAGTTGGGTGGTGCATCCAAGCGAGATCTATCAGATAATGGGGTTGTTTTGACCTGTTTTCCACAATTGCTACATTGATACATTTTTGCTTTTGAAAATAGTCCGTAAGAGTCCTAAATTGACCCTCCCAACATTTTCGGAGCGAGGCTCTCGTTAGGCGACTTCTTCGGCTGCGGTCCGGCGCTCGGCAGCGATGCGGGCTGGCGTCAGGGCGGCCAGTATGAAAGAGACGCTCCTCACACTATTTTTGAGTTCCCAAACACTTCTCCATGCCTTTTTTTCAAATACTCCTGAGCTGTCTCATCATCGGCTTCGTAGTTGAGATGTTTTTGGAAGAAAGAATATTTCCCACGGCAGCCTTCGAGAATCTGGTTCCATCGGACGATCCAGATTTTGTAGTTCTCGCCTTCCTCAATGAGTCCATATTCGGAATTTGTTTTACTTGAAGCCCTTGCCTCAGCGTTCTGGTCAAAGTCGTTTGAAATCGCAACGAAGTTCCAAGTGACTTTGATACTCTTGGCTTTGAACCGCTCGTCGTTCACCACGGCACGCGCATAATCCTCGATCTGTTCGATTACCTTCCTGTTGATTTTTTGTCTCGGAGCCTTGAGTTCTACAACGAGATGCTCTCTCTCCTCTTCTCTTGCCAAGGGAATTCGAGCGGAGAGCATCAAGTCCACAATCCGTCGCTTGCCTTCAAGGTCGGTCACCTCGCCCTCATCTTCGAGATCGTCGCCCTGCTCATGCATTCCCAAGGCTTCTCGGTGGCGACGCAGGACTTCCGTCAAGCTCTTGTCACTCACTGCCAGATTGTATTCCTCACCAAAAATCCACGTTTCTTTCTCCAACATCTTGTGGAGTTGGCTTCGCTCCTTGAGCTTTTTCTTCTTCTCCGGCTCGTAAAGCAGACTGTCGAGAAGACATAGAAAATCAAGTCTGTCGGCAACCGTCCTCGCGGCCTTGATGATCGAGGGCAGGTTTGTCGCCTCATTTTTTAGTAGCGAGGCCAAGTCCTCTTGGGCTTCCGGTTTGAGATCGAGCACATCGTGGAGTATAACTTGAAGATTTTCTGGACTTTTCTCCAAGGCTTGCTTGATCAGACGGAGGGTCAGTTTCTGGCTGGATGACTCCGCCGAATCGAAACCCTTGAGATGCTCGTTAACGGTAATGGCCACCACATCGAACAAGTCGCGTTCCGCTTCCTCTACGGAGCTTCTTGGGGGCTCCTCATACGGATAGATTTTCTTACTTTTCCACTCGTCCACTTTGCGGGATGCGTTCCGTGCCCGTCGTTTGAGCCAGTGTTTCTTGATCCCTCCCTTTGCTTCTTTGATTAGCTCAAGCACTTCGGGTTTCAAAGATGCTAATTCCAGTTCTCCGTTCCTGTGTAGCTCCGCGAGGTAGGATGATTTGATGTAGGCCGTGAAATGATACCCCGGAACATGAACCTTCGCGTCCTGCGGATCGACTTGTCCCAGCATCGCGCCCTCCTCATTACAAAGGTAGAGTGAACGCTTCTGGTTGTCTTTCCACTCGATGATGGTCAGTTCGACTGGATGGTCTTTCCCATTGTATTGAATGCTGGGAAGCTCTACTTCCACCTTCTCCTCCCACGCGGATGCAGGATCGAGAACAGTTCCGCAGTAGGTGACGGTAACACTGGGATACTGGCTCAAATACACCGCGAACTCCTCAGTAAAGCGTTGCTCCGCCTCATCGCCGGTGAGTGAGACGAAATTGCTCTCGATGTTCTGGATGAGCACCGTCGTCCCTGTATTTAGCCGCTCGGTTTCTGTCGGGCGAGTGAATGGAAACTGGCGAATCCGGCTCTTATCGCCAAAGAAGGAAAAGGCCTTGTGCTTCTTATCCGTTTTGTCGAAGAAAACTGTATTCCACTCGACACGCGACCCAAGGGCAAACGCCTGAAAGCGACCTTGTCCGCGCCTCCCGTGGAGAGAGCGTTTCCCATTTGGCGTTTTGCTAGCGGTTCGCTTCCACGAGTCGCCGATATTACTCAGGGTGGTCAGAAGGTGTTCGGGATCAATACCCAAGCCATCATCCGCTACCGTGATCGAGTTAATGAGCGTATCACCCACATAATCGAGCGTTACGATGACGTGATCCGCTTCCGCATCCAGAGCGTTCCAAATAAGTTCGGAAACCGCCTGAACGGGAGCTGCTTTGATTTGCCCTTTCAGATGGTCTTCCGACAGCTCGACGGTAATGACATTCGAAACGCTGTTCATTTGACGCGATGGTGTCTTAGCCGAGAACCGACTTCAAGCACGGTCATTGGGACGATCCCAGAATTGCTGCACCCGCGTTACTTCCGGGGTGGCTGGGTGGGTGGATTCGCGAAGCTCTTGGAAAAGCTGGAGAAGGATGGGGTGCCCAAGGATCCGCACTTCGATGCGTCTGCGGTCGCGACCTGGTGGCAGGACAACCTCTATTCCGGGCAGGCGGTCATCGCCCGCAGCGAGCCGCAGGCCTGCAATTGGTTTCCGATCCGGTCGTTTCCGCAGAGAATTTTCCTTCACTCGCTGCTCGGTGAGAAGAAGAAGCCCGACCCGCTTCCGCTGAGCTATCCATTCCACCGCTTCGGAGCGGGCGTTTTTTCATTCCAAACTCCGAGGGAGCTGATTCAAGCGCTGGAACCTATGGGAATCACCGTCGAGGAGTCGAGATCCCTGGACGCTGAGCACTTCTACTTTGAGGGTGAGCCGGAGATGAACGTCGCCCGGAACGAATCGACCCGGATCATGCACGCGCTGCTGAGGGACGGCTTCGAGCGGCGATGCCTTGCGGCCGGGCTGAGAGTCTGTCTGAAAATTGGCAGGGACGGTTATCCTCAACCGTCCGGCGAATGATCTGCGAATGTTTGAGACCACGAAGAGCCTTGGAGGGCCAAGCCATGGTCAACCAATCACATTCCATTCTCTCGGACCGCCCGGAGGTCGATCCCTGCCAATCGTGATTTTTGAGGAATTATGACCTGGCTGGGGCAGCGCGATGCTTTTGGTTCTCAGTGATCGCCCGCAGCGAGCCGCAGGCCTGCAATTGGTTCCCGATGCGGTCGTTTCCGCAGAGAATTTTCCTCCATCCTGAAAGCAGAAATTGAACCACAATGGGAGCGAAGCGGACATGGAGGAACTACCCCCTTCCAACCCTTCCTCAAATTTCACAGATTGACACGGATGATGAAGAGCTTGTGAAAACGATTCCCAAACTCTTTTGGTGAATTCTGAAATCCGTGCAATCCGTGAGATGCGTGGTCAAAATTCCAATGAATCACCATACAACTTTGGAGTTGGGGTTCACTCGCTGCTCGGTGGAAGGAAAAGCCCGATCCAAGGAAAAGCCCGATCCGCTTCCGCTGAGCTATCCGTTCCGGCGTTTCGGATCTGGCGTTTTTTCATTCCAAACTCCGAGGGAGCTAATTCAAGGTAGATTGCTAGATCCCCTAGCTTGAGGAACCCATTTCGAAGCAGGCACTTATTTGAAATCGCAACCGATGGACCTGGCTTCGCCGCAGATGGCGAGGGGCCCGCGCATCTGGGAGGGAAGCTCCGAGCCTGATGCTGTTGCATCACGGAGTGCTCAAGGGTGCCGTGCTCTTGAGAGCGATGGTTCCTCTTGTCCCGGGGAAATCTCCTGCCCTATCAGGAACACGGATGTTCCTTGCCAACGGATTGAGCGATCCGATCCTTTCTATCAGCAATGCTCGCCAACTCGTATCGATCCTGCGCGAAGCAGGAGCTGAAGTTGATTTCCGCGAGATCAACGCAGGCCACCAACTGACCTCCCCGGATCTTGAGGCCGCACGCGACTGGGTTTCATGGTCCCTGCCTGGAGAAAAAAGGCCGGCTCGGTCGGGTGACGGAGCCGGCCAGTGGTGAGTCAAGCGATCACGCGTGAGATGCCGCCTCGTTGATTCCGGAAACAAAGAGGCCTCCCGTTGCGATCTTGGTGATCGCGTGGTCCGCGGCTCCTTCCTCCTGAAGGGTCTCGTCGAGCAGGTCCGCATCGTCACCGAATCCCAAGGTGCTGGCAAATGCCTTGGCCACTCCGTAGCCTGCGATTTCGTAATGCTCGATCCGGTTGGCGGACGCGATCAAGAGCGCATCCCTGACATCGCCGGGTTCCGTTTCGGAAACATGCTTTCCCGCTTCTTTCAAGAGGCCCTTCATGGCATCGCAAACAACGGCATCACTGGTGAGTCCGTGCTTGTTGAACAAGACGAGGAGTCGTTCCGCGTGCTTGCGGGTTTCCTCAAGGTGCCCATTGATGGCGTCACGAAGTTCCGGAAAAGTGGCCTGCCCGGCCATCTCAGGAAGTGCGGCGATTAGCTGGCTTTCCGCGCTGTAGAGGTCACGGAGTTGGTCAAAGTAAACTTGTTCTAGGGTAGTCATCATAATGTCTGGTGGGGTTCGTGGTTTTGCGCCGGAATCCGACGTCTCCATCTCTTTCGCATGAACCATGCCACTGAGACTTTCCCCTGAACCACGGGGACTTATGACATCACCCTCGAGTCTACCGACTCATGATGAGCCGCACAATGCATGATCATGTTGCAAATCATCATTGGGCTACATTACCCACCGGAGGCCCGGCGACTAACAGGACCAATCGGGACGCGTCGCCTCGATACGCCATCGTTTCCCCGGACAAGGGATGCTGGATGGTTAGTTTCCACGCGTGAAGCTGGAGCGGTGGCGAATCGACATCGAGCGTCTGCCTATCGCCGACTTTTCCGTTAGGAAGATAGGCGGGATCTCCGACGACCGGAAAGCCAAGTTGCCAGAGATGGACACGGATCTGGTTCGTCCTGCCGGTTCCCAATTTCGCCTCCAGCAGGGTGGTCCCGTCGGGGCAGCGTTCGATCACCTGAAAATCTGTCCGCGAGGCAAGGCCATCGATTTCATCAATGCCGCGCGTGCCCATGACATCGGGGCCGGATGAGATGGAAGCATCCGAGAAAAACACATCCTCCACCGGATGTCCGGTCGCGCGGACGAGGTAACGCTTGTCCACCGTGCCTTCGAGGAACTGGTTCTGAAGCAACCGGCAGAAATGGCGGGTGCGGGCGAAGAGGACGATGCCCGTGGTGTTCGCGTCGAGACGATGCACCGGGCGTGGATATTTCGGTGAGTAAACCTCGTTGAGGATGTGCTGGAGCGTGTTGCGATGAAATCGACCGCTCGCGTGCATGGGCAGCGGGGCCGGCTTGTTGACGACCAGGATCGCCTCGTCCTCGTGAAGGATGCGGATATCCGCCGAGACCGGAGGCTCCACGGCAGGAGGAAATACCTGCACAGATCCGCTCGCCAGCCCTCACGAGATGGTCCTTGCCGCGAACGGTCCCGCCGTAGTTGACGAAGCGGCCCGCATCGCAGCGTGCTTCCCATTCCTTGGAAGAAATTTGAGGGAAAACGCCGATCAAGGTTTCCAGAAGAGTGTGCCCCTCGTAAGCAGCCGGGACGTTGACCGGCCGCCGGTTCTCCATACGGCATCGAACCGGGCAAGGGATTCGTGACTGCGGGAGATCGCCTCGTGAAGCTGATCAATCCGGGCGGTCATCTTTTCCGGAGCGCTGACAAAACAATGGGGACAACTCACGCCGACGACGTGGCGCGGATCCTCCTGGTCGGCAGTATCGAGAGGTGACTGACAGGCGAAACAGATGGCATGGCTGGATTCCTGAAGTCCGGGGTCCACGCCGACGCGCTGATCGAAGACAAAGCACTCGCCATCGTAGTGATCGCCACCGACCTCCTCGAAGTACTTCAGGATCCCACCGTCCAGTTGATAGATATTCCGGAATCCTTCCTGCTCCATGAAGGGGCCGGCTTTCTCACAGCGGATGCCGCCGGTGCAGAACATGACGACCGGCTGGTCCTTGAGCTCCTCCGGCAGCTTTCTAACCGCATCCGGGAATTCGCGGAAGGTGTTGATGTTCGGAATGACCGCTCCCTTGAAAGTGCCAAGCTTCACCTCGTAGTCGTTGCGGGTGTCGAGCAAGGTGACGGGCTTGCCCTCGTCGAGCCATTGTTTCAACTGGGTCGCCGCGATCTTCGGTGAGGTGTAGTTGGCGGGGCGGATGCTCTCCATGCCGAAGGAGATGATCTCCTTCTTGATGCGGACGAGCATGCGGTTGAACGGCTGCTTCTCGCTGATGCTGAACTTCGGCTCCAGTCCCTCAAGGCCGGGAATCGCTCGGAGCTTCTCCAGGAGCGATTCGATGGACTCCGCTGCTCCGGCGACGAACAGGTTGATCCCCTCACTGCTCAGCAGGATGGTTCCCTTGAGTTCGCGGGCCTTGCAAAAACGAATCAACTCCTCACGCAGGTCCTTGAGAGCGGTGAGTTCGGCAAAGCGGTAGGTGGAAATGTTCGTGACGGCAGGCACGGCGAAAAAACAGCACGAAGCCGAAACGGTTGCCAGTGCAGAAACCGCAAACTTTTGCTGACTGGTCCACCGGACGGGTATTCATGGATACCGCCCCTATCCCTTTGACGATCGACCTATGAACGATCAATCATGGCCTCAATCATGAACCCGACTGAATCATCCTGTGGAAACTGCGGCGGAAATGAATTTTACTGGAAGGAGGTCGATGCAAACGGTGGCCACGGCCCGAAATTGCTTCCTCTTGGCTTCCTTTCCGAAGCGAGATTCGAGATCCGGGTGTGTGGGAGCTGTGGACACGTGGAATGGTTTGTCCCGCCAGATCTCCTTCCGCAGGTGAAAGCAAAATTCTCCCCGACCACTTCAAACCCAAGGCGAATTTGTCCACCGAGCTCCGAGGTTTTGGGCACACCATGGGCAAAAAATCCGGGACATACCACCGATTGATGCGCGGCGATCCAGCCCGGAGTGGCGAGGTCTCGGGATCATCCCTTTTTTCTAAACAAACAGTGATGTCACCGGCTGGCCCTTGTCGGCGATCTTGAAGGGGCGTTTGCTGGGCGACATGACGACGGTGTCGTAAGGAAGACCTAGGGCGTAGGCGATGGTCGCGTTGAAGTCCTGCACGGTGACGACGTTTTCCTTCACCTTCTGGGCGGAGGCGTCGGTGGTGCCGTATTTCATGCCGCCCTTGACCCCGCCGCCGGCGAGGAGGCAGGAGAAGGCCGCCGGGTGGTGATCACGTCCACCCTGGTGCTCGGTATTGATTTCAGGAGATCTTCCGAACTCGGTGGCGACGACAACGAGCGTGTCGTCGAGCTTGCCGCGCTTCTCGAGATCGGTGATGAGGGCGGCGTATGCCTGGTCGAATTCCTCACATCGCCCGGCAACACCGGTGAAATTGTCATAGTGGGTGTCCCAGCCGCCGAGCTCGACCTCGACAAACCTAACACCATTTTCCACCAGTCGCCTGGCGAGCAGGCAACCCTGCGCGAAGCGGCCGGATCCGTAGAGATCACGGGTCGCTTGTGATTCCTGCCCGAGATCGAATGCCTTGAGATCCTTCGAGTTCATCAACGCGATGGCTTCCCGATAGAGTTCCTCGTAGGCTTTCACGTCCGCGTTGGGATATTTGCCGTGGAACTGGCGGTTCATCTTGTCCGCAAGCGTGAGGCGACGTTCGAAATCCTCGGGCGTCACCGCGTTGGCACGATGGGAATCCTGAAGCCCCTGATCCGGGCTGCCGATCGGAGCAGCAGCGAATTTCGCACCAAAGAACCCTCCGCCGGTGTGCTCGGGTGAACTGTTGACCGCGACAAAACCGGGGAGTTCCGGATGGATCCGCCGCCGAGCCGCACCACCCATGAACCGAGCGACGGGTGCTTGATCGTGCCGCGCAAGGTGTAGCTCGTGTGCATGATATAGGAGCCTTGCTCGTGGGCACCCTGGTTGGAATTCATCGAATTGATGACGCACACCTTGTCCATCACGTCGGCGGTCTTCTTCAGATAGTGACCGACCATCACATCCGGGGCCTTGGTGGCGATGGCCTCGGTCTTGCCCATGACATCCTTCTTTTTCGGCTTGGGATCGAAGGTGTCCACGTGGCTCATGCCGCCCGACATGTAGAGATAGATGACGTTCTTCGCCTTGCCTCCCTTGACGGTTGCGGCAGGGGCGGCGCTTGCGAGGGTGCCGCCCAGCATGGGGAACAAATGCACGCCGAGATAGGCCCGGGCCGCATTGGAAACAAACTGGCGGCGGGTCAGCTCATCGGCATTGAGAAATGAATTCATGGACGTGTTGGGCTTTTATTGAAGGAAAAGAAACTCGGAGGACATGACGAGCGCCGAGACGATGTTGCGATAGCCGGCATCCCCCTGCTTTTTGACCTCGTCCATCATCCACGACATTTCCTCGTCCGTCGGAGGGCGGTTGAGGATGGCGATGTAAAGGCGACGGATCTTCTCATTTGGCGATGTGGCACCATTCAGTGATTTGTAGATGTGCGCGGAAGAATTGTTGACCAGCTCCTGTTGGACGAAGCCGTTCATCAGGGAAAGGACCTGCCCGACATTCGGCTCACGGCTCGACGCATCGACCACCTCGCGGTCCGAGGAACCGAACAGATAGAGAAAATGATCCCTCGGCGCGGGTGACGGAAGCTCTGAAGCGCGGACCTTGGAATTCCTGTCATAGGAACGAACCTGGCTCATGGACATCATCGAGTCTCCGCTGGAGCTTCCGCCTCCGCTTTTCACTTCGGAAACGAACTTCGAGAAGTAGCTTCTGACCTCTTGTTCGGATTTCAGGGCCAGAACCTCCTTCGAAAGTTGCGTCATCGTTTTCTTGCCGACGAGGACGGGCCGGTTTCCGACATAGATCCTGTCATCCAGGGTTCGGGGGGCTTTCTTGTCAGGATCTCCGGCTGATAGAGTGACGAGGGAATCCCAGATCTGTTCCGACGAAAGGCGCTCGATTTTCCTGCCATGGAAATCGTCACCGCCCTCGACCGTCGAAGGACTCGGGTTGGTGCCGAACTGGAATGTCCTCGTGAGGAGAAGGACGTGCTGGAAACCGCGGAGGTCATAATCCATGTCCATCATGATGCGGCCTAGCAGCTTGACGAGTTCCGGGTGCGGAGTTTTTTCCGAAGGGACGTATTCGTCCACGGGTTCATAAACGCCCTTGCCCATGACACGTTTCCACATCCGGTTGGCGATGACCGTCGCGAATTGCTCGCCCGTTCTCGCAACCATCCATTCGGCAAGTTTCGCGCGTCCGTCGTCGGCGGAACGCCGGTCGGACATCCTGACGGTCTTGCCGAACGGAGTGTGGGCGGCAACGACATCGCCGGGTTTGCCGTCGCGATACTGATAATCGGAAGGCAACTCGATTTGCCCGGAGCCGCCTCCGCCGAGGGACATTCCATAAACCCTGTCCCAGATGACCTGGGCGATGCGGTATTCCTCGCTCCGCAGCTTCTCACCGTCGCGGAGTTCGGACCAGAGCGACGACATGTGTTGCTGTCCCACGGTGGTCTGGCCATGCGTGAATGCCGCGAGTTCATAGAAATCATGGCGCTCGGTGGTGCCGAACGGATCGTCGTGGCACTGCGCGCATTCCATCCGTGCGCCGAGGAACACGCGCATCGTGTTGGATAGATTGTCGAGCGGCATCCCGCGGTCGCGGGTGTAGTAGCCGACGGCCGCGGTATCCTTGTCCCAACCGTCGCCGGAACTGGCGATGAGATGATTGGTGAACTCGCTCCAGCGCATGTTGTTGGACATGGCATTGCGAACCCATTGGCGATACGGTTCATTCGTGGCCGAGGTGCCGGTTCGTCCATCGGTGATGCGCAAAAGATCGAAAATCCAATTCGACATGTGGCTGGAGTAGCCTTCGGTTTTCAGCAGGTAATCGACCAGCGCCTCGCGTTTCGTCTTGTCCTCGATCTCAAGGAACGAGCGGGCCTCCTCCGCCGTCGGAATCCTTCCGATCGAAACAAGAAACGCGCGCCGCAGGAACGTCGCGTCGTCCGTGACCTTGGGAACATCCAGTTTTTTGCTCCGGTAGAATGAGGCCACATACTGGTCGATCTGCAGCGCGGCCTTTTTCAGATAGACCGGATCATCGGCGGGAGAGGGCTTCGGGTTGGACTGGCCGAAAGCCATCCCGGCAACTAGCAGAAATGCACCGGGGATCAATTGGATGTGTCGTTTCATGGGTTCGAACAAGCGGAACTGTATTCCATCGCACTAGGAAGTCAATTTGCCGATTGATACCCCGAATTGGGCAGCAATTTCGCTCAAGATCGGAACGTCCGCGGGAGCCCAGCTCAGTTCGCCAAAATTCGAGGGAGAACACCAACGGAGTTCCTCATGCTCCAGAGCCCTCAATTGACCGCTCACGATGCGGCAGTGATAGGGAATGAGACGGATTTCCCGCTCCCCGTAGTTCCAAATCACCGGAGTCAGCGCGTCTCCGACTTCCACCTCGATTTCCAACTCCTCCCTCAGTTCCCGGATCAATGCGGTCTCGGGATCCTCTCCCGGATCAACTTTCCCTCCGGGAAACTCCCACAAGCCGCCGAGGTGTTTTCCAGATGGGCGGAGGCAGGCCAAATACGCTCCCTCCGGATTCCCAATCACACCGCAGACCACATCCATCATCACGTGACGAGAGGAGCGTATGGGATCAGGTGAGTCAACCCAAGCGGTAACGGCAAACTCCGGAAAACAAAAAAGCCGCCGGGTGTTCCCCGGCGGCTTTCATAAATTGATGGATCCTCAGAAATCAGGCGAGCGTGCCTTCTTCCTTCACTTCTTCACCCTTCTTGCACTTGCCACACTTGGCTTCAGCGAGGGTGCCTTCCTCTTCTTTCACTTCCTTGTCCTTCTTGCACTTGCCTTCTGCGATGGTGCCTTCTTCCTTCACTTCCTCACCCTTCTTGCACTTGCCGCAATCGGCTCCGGCGAGGGTGCCTTCGTCTTCCTTCACTTCCTTGTCCTTCTTGCACTTGCCTTCAGCGACGGTGCCTTCTTTCTTATGCTCTTCGTCACCTTCCTTTTTCTTGTCGCACTTGCCGCAATGAGCGACCGGGCTGTTGTCCTTGATTTCCTTGTCACATTTTCCCTTTTCGCATTTGTCGGCGAAGGCTGCGGGAATGACCATGAACGATGCGCAGAGCGCGGTAAGTAGCAATTTCATTTGGATTGTTTGATTGGGATTCTGAATTCGAATGTTTCTTAACCCAGTTCAGAAATCGCGCCAGAGAAAATTGTAAGATAAACTGTCTGATGGCACAAAATCGATTTGGATCAGGAATATAAACGCCACTCGAAGGCATTTGTTTCTGTAAAAACGAACTTTTTCTCCCGGTGATGGGCAAGTGGATTGCGCTTGGCCCCGGCGGACATCTCCCTTATCTCCCGACGTTCTTCCGTGTCGTTTACCCTTCTTGCCACCGATCCAACGAGTTCCGCCCGTCGCGGCCGCTTGGAATTGCCCCATGGCACCGTGGAAACGCCGATTTTCATGCCGGTCGGCACCCAAGGAACGGTGAAGACCTTGCACCCGGCTGAACTGGATTTGTTGGGTTCCCAAATCATTCTCGGGAACACTTACCACCTCTGGCTTCGGCCCGGACACGAACTGATCCGGGACCTCGGAGGACTCCACGGGTTCAGCACCTGGCAAAAGCCGATTCTCACCGACTCCGGCGGCTTCCAGGTCTGGTCCTTGGCCAAGCTCCGCAAAATCACCGAGGAAGGCGTCCGCTTCCAGAACCACCTCGATGGGTCAAAAATGATGCTCACCCCTGAACTGAGCATGGAAATCCAGGCCTCGCTCGGTTCGGACATCGCGATGTTGTTCGACGAATGCCCCCCCTACCCCTGTGAGGAGGACTATGCCGCGAAGTCCCTCGCTCTGACCACCCGCTGGGCAAAGCGCTGCAAGGAATGGGTGACCGCGCATGAACCCAAGTCCGGTGAGGGAAGACAACGTCATTTCGGCATCGTCCAAGGCTCGGTTTACGCCGGTTTGCGCGAACAGTCCGCCAGGGAACTTGTGGAACTCGACTTCGATGGCTACGCGATCGGCGGGGTCTCGGTCGGAGAACCCGAGCATGAAATGTTTCGCGCCATCGAAAACGCGGTTCCCTTCCTTCCCAAGGACAAGCCGCGTTACGCGATGGGCTTGGGTACTCCGCCGCAGATTCTTGAAATGATCTCACGAGGAGTGGACATGTTCGATTGCGTCATGCCCACCCGGATCGCACGGCATGGCATGGCCATGACGCTGGACGGGCCGATCAACATCAAGAACCTGATCCACGCCAAGGATCCCCGCCCGATCTGCGAGAGTGCGCATCCCCACGTTGCCGGATTCTCCCGTGCTTACCTGAGACACCTTTTCCGTGCGGGTGAAATCCTCGGTTTGCGGTTGCTTTCCTTCCATAATCTGCATTTCTACCTGCGCCTCGTCGCCGGGGCCCGGGAGGCCATCACCGCGGGAAACTTCCCTGAGTATAAAGCCTCCTTCATCCAGAGATACACCCGATCCGATCCATCATGACATTATTCCCCGCCTTCAAAGGCAGTTTCATCCTCGCCCAGGCAGCCCCAGCGGCAGATGGCGCCCAGAGCATCTTTGGCAATGGCATGATCATGCCGCTCGTCCTTCTGGTGATGTTTTACATGTTGATGATCCGGCCACAGCAGCGCCAGAAGAAGGAACAGGCGGCCCGGATCGCAGCTTTGCAGACAGGCGACAAGGTGGTCACCACCGCCGGAATTCATGGCATCGTCCACAACGTCAAGGAGCACACGGTCGTCGTGAAGGTGGCCGAAGGGACGATGATTGAGTTTGACAAGCCAGCCATCACCACTGTCCACAAGAAGGACGCCGCCGCGAAATAAACCCGATTTTCCACCGACCATCAGCCCCACCAAAGGAGCCAAACCCGACGTTTCACCATGCTTGCATTCACCGCCTTTTACAAAGATCCGCTCACCCTTTTCGGCATCGGGATCACCTTGATGATCTTGTTTTTCTGGTATTTCGCCACCGAGGTCGAGCGCCGGAAACGAAACGTGGGAACCGTGCTCCTGTTCGGGGTTTCCGCCCTTTGCATCATGGCATTCACCCCGCTCAAGGAGCGGCTCAAGGGCGGTATCGACATCGTCGGCGGATCTTCCTTCTCGCTGCGGCTTCAACCGAAGGTGACCGACAGCGGCGAGGCCATGCCCATCACCAAGGAACAGGTCGATCAGGCGATTGCCGTGATCGAAAAGCGCCTGAACCCGGGCGGCCAGACGGATCTCCAGATTTCCCAACAAGGCGAGGACGGCATTCTCGTCCAGATGCCGGGAGTGGAACCGGAGGAAGCCAAACGCATCCGCGTCATTCTTGAAAAGGTCGCCAAGCTCGAGCTTCGCGCGGTCAGTCCCCGCAGTGATGAACCCGGCGAGGGCGGCAAGACCCTCGCGCAACGCGTGCAGGAAGGACTGGAGATCATCCCCGGCTATCGCACCTACCCGCTCAAGAACAAGGATCAGGACGGCAATGAAACCACCCGGCCCATTCTTCTGAGCCGCCGGGTTGCGATCTCCGGAAAAAACATCGCAACGGCCTATCCCTCACCCAGCGAGAACGATGCCGTGGGCGTCACTCTCGACAACGAGGGCACCGACAAGATGATTGCCCTCACGTCCGACATGCGGCTCAGTGTGGATAGAATCGCCATCGTCCTCGACGGCGATGTCATCAGCGCTCCTGTCGTCCAGGCGCGACTGGCGAAGGATTTCTCAATTTCAGGTCTTCGCGAACCCGGTGAGGTCCAGAATCTGGTCAACGCCCTCATGAACCCGCTGGAGAATCCGCTCAAGGTGGAAGAAGAGCGGACTGTCTCGCCCCTGCTCGGCGAAGCAGTGGTCAAACAAGGCGTCTGGGCGGGAGCGCTCGGCCTGGGCTTCACGTTCCTGTTCATCCTGGTCTATTATCGCGTGGCCGGCATCGTCGCGATGGTTGGCCTCGTCCTGAACATGGTCATGCTTTTCGGCGTGATGGCGATGTTCAGCTTCACCTTCACCCTGCCGGGCATCGCTGGCATGGTCCTGACCATCGGGATGGCGGTCGATGCGAACGTGCTGATCAACGAGCGGCTTCGCGAGGAGCTCGCCAGCGGCAAATCCCTGAAAAACGCCATCGAGGCTGCTTATGAAAAGGCCTTCAGCGCCATTTTCGACTCGAACATCACCTCCTTGCTCACGGCGGTCATCCTCTTCTGGCTTTCCAGCAGCAGCGTCAAGGGCTTCGCGGTGACGCTCACGATCGGCATCCTTTGCTCGATGTTCTCCGCCATTCTCGGCACCCGGGTCCTGTTCCGCTGGGGCGTCGACCTGAAGATCCTCAAGAATCTATCCTTCCTCAACCTGATCAGCTCCGTGGACTACGACTTCCTCGGCAAGCGCAAGATCTGCGCGACCATTTCCATCCTGATGGTGCTCGTTGCCTTCGGAGGATTCGCCTGGAAGAAGGAACGCTCGTTGGGCGTGGACTTCACCGGCGGCGCGAGAATCCAGTTCCTTCTCGGCCCGGACGTTTCCATTCCCTCGCCGAAGGTGGAAGAAGCACTCAAGGGACTTGCCTTGAACAAGGCCGCCTATCCGCAGGATGAATCCAATCCGACCTCAGGCCACCTCCTCACCGTGCGCTGCGATTCCCGCGACACGCAAATCATCGAGCAAAGGCTGCGCGAGACGTTCCCATTGCTTGGCGAGAAGGTGTCTGATTCAAAAGGCGAGCATTACAAGATCGATGCGAGCAAGGAGGAGGTTTCCGGATTCATCGGTGGCACCTTCCTCAGGAGTTCCGCCCTGGCCCTCGGTTTGGGACTCATCGCGATCATGCTCTACGTGACGATCCGTTTCGAGTTCTCCTACGCCATCGGCGCGTTCGTCGCCCTCTTGCACGACTGTATCATCGCGATCGGTTTCGTCGTCCTGATCGGCCGCGAGCTTTCGATGATCCACGTGGGTGCCATCCTGACCATCGCCGGTTATTCGATCAACGACACCATCATCATCTTCGACCGGATCCGGGAAAATGTGCACACCCATCGCGGCACCATGTTGGAACAGATGAACCACGCGATCAACGCCACCCTATCACGGACCATCCTGACATCGGGAGCGACCCTCGTGTCGGTTCTTTCGCTTGCGATTGTGGGAGGTGCCGCCCTTCGCGACTTCTCCATCGTGATTCTCGCCGGCATCGTGGTTGGAACGTTCTCCTCGATCTTCGTGGCATCCCCCATCGTTCTGTGGTTCAGCGGCGGAAAAATGCCCAGCGCACCAAACGACGGACTGGAAACCCCGCTCCCCTCAAATCGGGCGCTTCCTTCCGGGAACTGAGCGCTTCACCGCCGCTCCGGTCAACCATTGCTTTAGGAAATCCCCTCCCCATCGGAGGGGATTTTCATTTCCAGCATGAAAATCCGTGCCAACGGGATCTGCCTGGAGAGGAACTCTCTCGAACGGCTTGAATCAAGAGGTCACGCTTCCCCAAACCAGGATATTCGACGTCAGAACGCTTAAAAAAGGTTCGTCGGGAGGGCGACGGATTATCGTTCCACGGGGGCCGGCCGCTCGCGTGGTGGAGGAAGATCCTCCGGTGAAAACCTGTGATCGCCGTTTTTGTCGAGCTTCTGAAAGCGCTCCTCCTGCTCGTCCTCTCCAAGGTCCTTCACTCCGGCTCCGGTCCGGTATTCCTCGAATGAAAGCGATCCGTCCGAGTCAACATCGAGCTTGCGAATCATTTTTTCCAATCTTCCTGGCTCGTTGTCATCCTCGGGGCGCTTGTCCTCACGGACTTTCGGGTGGGGTTTTCCCGGTCCGCGCTTGAAGGGCTGCTCCGGACGATCGCGTGGTGTGATCAATCCGTCCGCGTCCGTGTCAAGACGGCTGAAAACCTCGGCAAGCTTCTCGGGAGGGAGCTTGTTGAAAAGTTGGCCTACCTTGAATTCGTCGAAACTGATTCCGCCACTTTTGTCGGCATCCAGTTCCCAAAGGCGCTTGGTTGGTGGTCCTTCCTGCGGATGTCCGAAGTGCATGAGTTCGTCCCGTCCCAGCACGCCGTCACCATTCTTGTCCAAACGCTTGAAAATCATGTCCCGCTGTTCTTCGGGGAGGTTCTGGATGCGAGGCATCGCTGCAAACTCGTCACTCGACAATGAACCATCATGGTTGGCATCCACCTTTTTCCACACGTCCACAAAAGGCCGCTGGGGCTGCCGGCGTGGATCCCCACCTTCCCTCGGCGGAGCGCCTGGAGGGGTTGGCGGCTGGGCATGACAGATGACCGGCAGCAGCATACCCGCGACAAGAAAGGAAACAGGGATTGTTTTCATTGGCAATTCACGCTTTTTTGACCGCGCCCGAGGGTGCGAACTCCCGAAGAAACTCCATACCATTGGAAAAGTTTCGTGCGGCGCAATCGAAACTTTCCGTATTCAATCACCCAACCACCATGCACATCCGAGACATCCTCAGCGACTCCAAACCATCGCTTTCCTTCGAATTTTTCCCGCCGAAATCAGCAGCCGCATGGGAGGATCTCTATCAGGCCATTCGCGAGCTGGAGCCCTTGCAACCCACTTTCGTCTCAGTCACCTACGGTGCCGGCGGTGGCACCCGCGAGATGACCCACGATCTGGTCGAGAGGATCAAGGAAACCACCTCCATCCCGCCTGTGCCGCACCTGACCTGCGTGGGCCACACGGAGAACGAAGTCACCGAGATCCTTGAACGATACGCCAAGGCCGGTGTCGGCAACATCCTCGCGCTCCGGGGGGACCCGCCGCGTGATCGTCCGGACTACGATTGGTCGGAAAGCGGATTCCGTCATGCGGCGGATCTCGTTTCCTTCATCCGCAAGTTCAATGAATCCGGTGCTCATCCGGATCCCCGTGGATTCGGAATCGGCGTGGCGGGATTCCCCGAAGGCCATCCGACAACTCCCAACCGGGTGGACGAACTGGATTTCCTGAAGGCCAAGGTCGATGCGGGAGCCGACTACATCTGCACCCAGCTTTTCTTCGACAATCATGACTTCCTCGATTTCCGCGACCGTTGCGCGATCGCGGGTATCAACGTGCCGATCATCGCCGGAGTGATGCCCGTAACCTCGCTTCAAGGGATGAAGCGGATGGCGGAACTCGCGGCCGGAGCACGCTATCCGGCGCGTTTGCTGCGGGCACTGGACCGCGCCAAGGGCAGCGCGGAGGCTGTCGAACGGGCAGGCATCCACTACGCCGCGGAGCAATGCGCGGGACTCCTCGACGAGGGAGTGGATGGCATCCATTTCTACACGCTCAACAAGAGCCGTGCGACCCGCGAAATTTATAACAGCCTCGGCCTGGCGGCAGGCATCTGACCCTAGCGCCGACCTTGTTGAATGATATCCTCGGACTGCTTCAGCGTGAGTTCGAACAGTCCCCCCTCGATGGGAACCCTAACCGGAATCCTGCCCGAGCCGGGGTCCACGGGATACTGTTTCGCAAGTTTTGGCGCGCGTTCAAATGCATCCGCGGGAAGCGTGATCGTGAATAGCCCCTCGTAAAGCAGGCTGCGGGACAAACGTTCCGAAATCTGCTCCTCGAGCCGGCGTTTCTCGAGTCCGACTTCCAGGCGGTCAAACAAGGATTCGGAAGACGCGTTGCCGTCCGCCTTCTTATCGCGCTTTGCCTCGATCGCGGCACGCTTCAAGGTGAAATCGGTTTCACTCTTGGATTCCAGGTTGTCCCGCTCCACTTCGTCCGGATCAAAAATCGGAACGGCTCCCGAGGCATTCCCAGCATCCATCAAGGCCTTGATTTCCTCCGCATTCGGCAGCCTGACCTTGAGATCGCCAGCAAGCTTGATGTCATCGTCCGACTTCAGGGCAATGTCCGTCAGCTCGGCACCGCCAGCAGCAGACTTGAGATGGAATGACCCTTCCCGGAAATCGATGCGATGGTAGTTTCTGGAGTAGTCCACAACGGATAGCGCCTTGAGCAGGAGGAGTCTTTCCCGCATCGATATCATGTCCTTGGAATCCAGGGTCGCAGGGCCGTCGAAGACAATCCCCTCGGATGAATTGGTGGATCCGGACACTTGGAAATCTCCCGAAACCGTTCCTTCGACAAAGCTCCTAACAGCAGGAGGGAGGATTGCGGACAATGCCAGATTCCGGACCTTTGCGGTTCCGGAAATCAAGGGGCGGGCTCCCCCCTTGATCGTCAATCCGGAGAAATCGACCGTTCCCTGCTGTCTCTTGAACTCAGCCTTTTCAAACAACATGCCTTCCCGGGTACAGACCACCTCAAGGTTCACGATGTCGAGTTTCTGAAGCCAGTTTTGCGAGAACTTTCCTCCCTTGAAGGTGAACCGAAGTTCCCCATCGGTCCGCAAGACTCTCATGAAGCTGTTGGTGATGGATCCCTGGGTGTGGCCGGTATCATTCATCACAACGTCATTCGCTCCGGCCCCTAGTGAAAGTGCTCCTGGCGTGATGGTCCTCCCGTATCCCCATCGCAGGGTCGCATCAGCAATCTCAATGGTGGTCAGATCGATATTGGGCAGCTTCTTGAAAAGAGAATCAGCAAGGAGCTTCGCTGAATCGTCGTCATCGGTGCCGGCACGAAGATCCGCGTCGAATCTCGAAATTGTAATGGTCCCGGGATTCCAATTGCGCACGATCCCGTCGAGATAGCCCATGTTGAAACGGATGTTCCTTGCTTCCAAAGTGGAGAAAAATGTCCCGTCCCCTCCCTTGCAGGCGATCCCGTTGATTCCCAAGATCCCCTGGATATTCGCAACTCCCCGCACCTCGATTTCCGACGCGGACAAGCCCGACTTGAGGGCGGATTTGAATCCTTCGTTGAACCCCTTCGTGCCGGTGCGACGAAGGAGGTAAGCTCCGATCGCCACAGTGACTATCAGGAGAAACACCATCACCCTGAACCCCATGCGCAGCAGGTGGAACACCATGGTGCCCTTGCCGGTGCTTCCCGTCATCGAATACCGAATCTGGAACCAGAATCCCTGGCTCGCCACCCATTGGCTCAGCCGTTCATTGAAATTTTGCGATTGCTCGGACTCCATAATTCCGCCTGCGTTGCGGTGCCGGGAGTAAAACGATCCACTCCGTCCGAAGCGAGGGAAATTTACCCTCGCACACGTGCCGATCATGCCATACGACCGCTCCCGTGGAAGCCAACGACTATAAAGTCCGCCTCGAGATCTTCGAAGGTCCCCTCGATCTCCTTCTTTACCTCATCAAGAAGGACGAGGTGGACATCCAAGCCATCTCCATCGAGCGGATCACCCGCCAATATCTCGACTACATCAACACTTTCAAACTGCTGAATATCGACCTCGCATCCGAGTTCATCGTGATGGCGGCCAACCTGATGTATTTGAAAAGCCGCACCCTGCTGCCCAAGGTCGATCAGCCACCCGAGGAGGATGCGGAAGATGACGATCCGCGCTGGGAGCTGATCCGCCAGTTAATCGAATACAAGAAATTCAAGGATGCCGCAGGGTTCCTGTGCATCCGGGAGCAAGAACAGGAAGGACGCTTCGCCCATCAGCCCGACGCTTCGGAATTGCCTGCCGAGGAGCCTCCCGCATTGGCGGAGGTGTCGATTTTCGACCTGATCCGGGCATTTCAAAATGTCCTCAAGCGCTTCGAGGAATCCCATGATTTCGGAGATATCATCGACGACCGCTACACCGTCTCCGACAAGATCGAGCTGCTCTTGGGGAACATCGCCCCAGGCGAGTCACGACGTTTCGAGGCCTTGTTCCAGTCAGCCACCACCAAGGCGGAGGTCATCGTGACATTCCTTGCCTTGCTCGAACTCATGAAGCTGAACCAGTTCGTGGTCCGCCAGAGCGAGTTGCTAGGCGACATCGTCATCGAGAGACGCGGAAATGCAGCGGTTGCGGCGCTCGAGGCCGCCGAGGTAGGTGCCGACTACGAATAAAATCCCATCACCGGGCCGATCAACCCAGACGGAACACAATCCGTGCCTTCGTCAGGTCATAGGGAGACATCTCCATCTTGACCTTGTCTCCCACCACGAGGCGGATGAAACGCTTGCGCATTTTTCCGGAAATGTGCGCGAGCACCTCATGTCCGCTTTCCAATTTCACACGGAACATGGTGCCTGCCAGAACGGACGAGATTTCACCGTCCACCTCCACGGCCTTTTCCTCCTCGTCCTTGGTGGAACGCTTGGGTGGACCATAACGATTGCGGTTGTTACGACGTCCGGTGTTTTTTGGGCGAGGAGGCATGGTGGATTGAGATAGTCGGGCAGGCCGGATGATTGCATCCGCCCTGCGCGGAGTCGGTATCCGATACGATTCCGTCCAGCAATCCCAAAAAACGGGATGTCCGCCCAATCCTCCCCTTTTTCTTGCTCACCCCATGCTTGCCAAGCCGCCACGCGCGCTTCACTTTCATCGCGGAGCCGCTCCTGCCTGGCTTTTCAAAAAAACCGCACCTACTTTACCGTCATGCCCGAGATCATTGAAAAGGACCTGCCATCGAACTTGAAACCGCTTTGGCTCAAGGCCCTGAGCGCTGTCCAAACCTCCAACCTGACCTATGGCATCAGCCTTCTGCAGGCCGTGCTGAAAGATTGCCCCGAGTTTCTTGATGGCAGAAAAATGCTGCGCAAATGTGAGATCCAGCTCACGGGAGGCGCCAAAAAGAAGGCCGGTCTTTTCGGACTTCCAACAGGCGGCATGAAACTTGCGGGCCAAGCCAAGAAGGACCCTGTCGGCACCCTCCCTCTCGTCGAGAAGGAACTTGAGAAGGATCCCTACAATGAACAGGCCAACGAACTCCTGTTCGACATTTTCGTGAAGATCGAGCTGTTCGAGAGTGCCGCATTCGCGCTCGAGACCACCCGCATCGGCCATCCGGAGAATGCCAAGCTGATGCACAAGCTCGCGGAATTCTACATCAGCAGGGACAAGCCGCTGATGGCATCGGAAGTGTACAACGACATCATCAAGCACCATCCCACCGACGGGACCGCGATCAAGGGCTCCAAGGACGCGTCCGCCCGTGCATCGATGCAGAAGGCAAAGTGGGATGAGAATGCCGACATGCGCTCGCTGATGAAGGACTCCAACGAGTTCGAGGAACTCGAGAAGGCATCGCGCACCGGCCTCACCCGTGAACAGCTTGAGGAACGCCGCGACAAGGTGGTTGAAAAATACAATCTTGATCCCAATCACCTCGCCACCGTCAAGGACTTGGCGAACCTTTACGAACAGTTGGAGGACTGGCACAACGCCCACACCTTCTACACCTGGGCGCATACGCTCAGCAATGGTGACGTCGCCCTGGCCACCAAGGCATCCGCCATGAACGACAAGGCCATCGACCAGGACATGAAGAACCTCGAGGTGGCGGTCGCCGCCGATCCTAACAACGAGGAACTCAGGGCCGCGCTCGATGCCCGCAAGGCGGACCGCATCGCCGAACAGGTGCTGGAAGCCCAACGCCGCGTGGACCAGAATCCGACCGATCCGCAGCTTCGTTTCGAGCTTGGCACCGCGCTCTACAAGTCCGGCGACCATAGCGCGGCGATTCCCCATCTCCAGCAAGCCACGCGGAATCCACACATCCGCACCAAGGTGTTGCTTTTGTTAGGGCGCACCTTCCGCGCCAAGGGCATGTTCGACCTCTCCATCAAGCAGCTATCGGACGCCCTTGCCGACCTCGTCGCCATGGACAACACCAAGAAGGAAGTGCTCTACGAGAAGGGCCTCATCCACTCGGAAATGGGAGACAAGGAATCGGCGCTCGAATGCTTCAAGCAGATCTACGAAGTGGACTACGGTTATCGCGATGTCGCCAACCGGGTCGAGGCATCCTACTCCTGAACACCGCTTTCTAACGGAGACCCCCTGGCCAGGTCGGCATCACCGCTTGTCTTCGGCTGGTTCGGGAAGAATCCAGTCGTGGGCGAGTAGCCGTGTGATTTCAAATTGCCGGGTTTCGGATCCTTTCACGGACCGGAGCTCCAGGGTGGCTCTGGAGACCTTGATCTCGTCTGAAAACAGCTTTGCCATCTCTTCTGCCTGGGCAGTACCCTTCTTGCAGTATCCATGCAGGAACTTGTCCAGATCCGGAGAGTTGATCGCGTAACTCACCCATTCCGACTCATCGGCAAATGGCCCATTGTAGTAAACGTCCGGCGCGACCATCGCCCTGAAAATACCAACATCAGCCTTCCTTTCCAACAAGTCTGGTATGGGAGGCTCGGCGATTCTGGCGAATGCATCAAAGTCGAGCCGCCAGTTCCCGAACTTGTCCGGCGTGAGCAGGGCGAGCCGCTGGACAAGCTTCTCCTTGCCTTGGTAGTTCACCACCACGCCCTCGATCAGAAGCCCGTCCGAATCGAGGCTGCTCAACCAGTCCAGATCCCCCAATACCCCATCCCGCTCCGCGGCGGACTTGCAAAAATCTAGAATCTCCCGCGCGCTGGAGGATCCGGTCCGGAACAATTGCTCGATCCTGTCCAGATCCCGGTTTGCCAGAGCGTCCTTCACCAACTGGATCGCCTCATCCTTGCCCGGGGAGGGAAACTTCGAGATAATCCTGGCATCCGCATCCTTGAAATTCCCGGTCGATTTGGAAGCACCGGACCCGTGGGTCAACATCGGCAATAACCACAGGAAAAATGCGGCAGCCATCACCATGAGCGCAGCGATGCCGAGAGCGATTGACCAGAGCTTGATCGCCTTTCTGCGGGCTGCATTCTGGCGACTGCCGTGCCTGCGGGGCTCGCTTGAATTCCGAATGGGATCCTGCCCGTGAACCCGGGAAACCTTTCCGATGTCAGGGGCATCACCACCGCTTCTTGCGTGGCGGGAAGTGATTCCGCGCTGAACTTTCCGATCCTTCATGGTCGGAGTCGTGAAGTTGGATGATTGGTAGGATGGTCCATCATGGGTTTGGCGGATCTCAGGAGGAGGCTAGAAAATAGGTGCACACAAGCGCAAGTCCGGAAAGGACTTCGGATTTCATTCGAATCTTTTGTCAAAGGGCGCGTCTCCCATGACCCAGTCCTCGGCAAGCACCTTTGAAATCAAAACCTGCCGCAAGCCCCCGCCCTCGACCCTTCGTATTTCCACAACCGCCCGATTGATCGAGGAATCCCTGGAGAAAATCCATCCCAGTGCGGCTGCCTGAGAGGATTGCTTGCCGCAATATCCAGTGAGCAGGGTATCGATGTCCGGTGACGCGATTCCCACGCTCAACCATTCATCCTCATTGCTGAACGGGCCATTGTAATAGGTGTCCTTGACCACATAAACTCTTACCTTTGCGACATCGGCCCGTCCTTCCATGAAATCCTGCAACGCGGGAGTGGCGGCACGGGCGAATGAATCGAAATCAATCTTCCAATGTCCCTTCGAGTCGGGAACGAGTTGGACAAGCCGGTTGCGGGGACTCGACTCGCTTTGAAACACCACGAGCACACCGTCGATCGACAGGCCATTGGCATCCAGGCTTCCCAACCACTCGAGGTGATCGATCTTGCCGTCCTTCGCGTCCATTTCCTTGAGAAACCTGATCCCGGCCGCCGGGCTGACATCTCCCTGTCGGAAGAATTCGGAAAAGCGGGCCTCATCCCTAACCGCCAACCCGTTCGTGACAAATTCAAGCGCTTCCTTTTCCGACAGCGAGGCAACGGACGATTCTACACGCTTGCCATCATCCTTGGATCCCAACGTAGCTTTGGTCTCCGCTTCCCCCTGGTTCGGTTTGAAATTCAGTCCAAGCCAGATGGCCACCCCAAGGCAGGCCGCTGCCACGATGCTGATGAAGATGGACCAGGTGGCGATGACGCGCTTGCGGGTGCGGCGGGTCCGGTTCCGACGGCTCTTGGTCTTGCCCTTTCGTTTGCCTTTCGGCAACCCGGTTCCTGGCATCCTGGCCACACGTCCCATGCTGGGAGCATCTCCCGCCGACCGCTCCCGATGGGTCGAGCGGACCGAGCGCCGGATATCATCGGGTTTCATGAACGATATTCAGGACTTCTGTCAGGCGATCACCGCGGCAAGAGCGTGATGCGGTTCCGGTCATACCGGTCGTCGGGCCGGAAAAGCCAGCCCGGCTGCCGGTCCACGACGTCATATCCCGTGATCATGAACGTGGGAAGGAACTGATTGCTGTTAGGATCGTAGCCGTCCTGTCCGGTGAAATAGCCGCGGAGACGGTAGTCGAAATTGTTATCGAATGCGTAGCGCTGCCCATCCGGTCCGTTCTCAGGAAGCCTGTCCGGGGCATTTTTCTTGTCCTCCACCAGCATGACCAGTTTTGCACGGTTCCATGGCTGCCTCGGTTTCCTCACATAACCCCAGAAGCGCGTCTTCTCGACAAAGTAGCGCCTGCCGTAAAAGAAGTCTCCGGTCGGCTCGTTCGCGATCTTGAAATTTCGCTCCTCGACCGTCGGACCGCCCATGTTTCCAGACCCCATGGAGGACGAGCCGCAATGGGTCAGCAAGCTACAGGCGATCCCGAACAGCAGCAGTTTCAACGAATGACGAATCATGCGGGAAAGCCTAGGGACGCATGACGGACTTCCGCAAGCGCGGAACGGAAGGACCGCGTCATATTCGGTCATTTCCCCGCTTGGCAGGCGGGAGGTGGAAAACGATGGTTCCTCCATGTCGAGAATCCTCATCACCCTGGGTGACCCGGCGGGCATCGGCCCGGAAGTCATCGACCTTGCCCTCGCTTCCGGCAAAATCCCTGGGAATCACGAGATCACCGTCATCGGGGATCGTGCGGCGGGAGTACCAGGCAAACCGGATGAGTCATCTGCCCGGGCCGCGCTGGCCGCGCTCGACGAGTCGGTCGCACTTTTGAAATCCGGCGATGCCGACGCGGTCGTCACGGGTCCGGTTTCGAAGGAAAATCTCCAGTCCATCGGCTTCCCTTTCCCGGGTCAGACCGAGTATTTCGCGGACGCATTCGGGGTCTCGGATTACGGCATGCTGCTCACCGGCGAAAAGCTGACCGTGGGGTTGGTCACGATTCACGAAGCGCTTTCGAAAGTCCCTCAAATGCTAACCGAAGAACTCATCGTGCGGATCGGGCTCCTGACCGCCGGATTTCTCAATCGCCGCGGAAAATCCCATCCGCGCATCGCCGTGGCCGGACTCAATCCACATGCCGGCGAAAATGGAGCCTTCGGCGATGAGGAAACGCGCATCATCCTGCCTGCGATCAATACGCTGAACCAATCCGGATCAGGTATCTTCACGGGCCCGGCCGTTCCTGATGCCATCTTCCGGGATGCGATGTTGGGAATGCACGATGCGGTGATCGCCATGTATCACGACCAGGGCCTGATTCCCCTGAAGCTGATCGATTTCGATACCGCGGTGAACGTGACGCTTGGACTGCCCAAGCCCCGTACCAGTCCCGACCACGGAACCGCCTATTCCATCGCGGGGAAAGGCCTGGCCAACCCCTCCTCGATGATCGCCGCCATCCGGCTCGCCTGCGAACTCGCCTGAGAATCCGCGGCTGCGTTGCTTTACCTCAACCGCCTCGGCGCGGCCTGCCGATTCCCTGATAGAGAAGGATGAAAATCAAAAAGCATCCCGCGATCATCGCGGCAAGCACCGCCCAAAATGACATCCACCCCGCGAGCCCGTCGCCGACGAGGTGAAGCCTGAGCCACCCGCAGACCAGCGCTCCTAACAAGGGACCCACCCCGCTCGTCACCAACATCAGGAGCCCCTGTGCCTGCCCCCTCATTCCCGGGTCCACGCGCCGATCCAGGAATACCTGCGCGGTGATGAAATAAAAGGTGTAGCACATGCCATGCATGGCGATCCCGCCGATGTGCCAGCCGATCAGGCCGCTTTGCCCGGACCACGCGCTCATGCCGAAACGCAGGGCAGATAGCCCCAGCGCCCATGTCAGAACCGTCTTCACGCTGTATCTCACCATCACCGATCCCAACAAGAGCATCGCCATGATCTCCGAGATCTGGGCAATGGCCATGGTGGCGGTCGGCTGCTTGTCACCCAGCACCTTCAGCAATTCCGGCGCATAGATATAAAAGGCGGCCAGCGGGATCGAGAAAAGTGCCGTCACCAGGAAGAACACGCAATGGTCGCGCTGCTTCAGTAGCGAGAAAGCGTCCAACCCCAACCTGCTCTTCCACGACTTGCCGGTCCCCAGCGGAGGAGTGTGGGGCAACATGAACGCAACCACACCTCCTAACACACGGGTGACGGTGGAGGCATACCCCGCCACCGGGCTGGTGTCCGCATGGAGCACGTAGCTGGTGACAAGCCCCGCCAGGATCCAGCCGATGGTCGCACCAAGGCGAACCAGCGGAAACGACCTCTCGCCATTCGGGAGATGGGTCAGGGCGATCGTCGTCAGCAGTCCCCAGGACGGTCCTGAAAAAATCGTGTAAAGCCCTAACAAACTGACAAACCACCAGGGATTCCATCCGGCGTGCAATGCGGCGAAGGCCGCCCAGATTGCCCCGGCCCCGAGGAACGAGGTCCATACGAAGAGTCGGTTCGCGGAAACCCGTTGGTCGGCCAGCGCACCGCCAATGAGCGGAGACGCCAAGGCACACAGAGGAGGCACCACGAATACCAGCGTGACCCATTTCCCCAATCCCTGGGCCACCAGGATATTGGTGATCGCGGGCATCCAGAAACCCGGAGTCATACCTTGCAGGAAGAACACCAGCCACAGCCAACCGAAGACCGGCTTCGAATGACTTGCTTCTCTCGGGTCCCCGCGCACCGAAGGGGGGTAGGCGCGGGAGGCACAATTGGCGAGCGGATATCATACAATCCACCCGGAAAGAATATCCCGATATTTTTGCTTGCGCACCGCCACCGATTCGAGTTTGTTCACAGGAACACTGTTCATTACGATGCTACACGAACTTACCCAACGCCAGACGGAGATCCTCGAATACCTGAAAAGATCCCAGCGCCAGACAGGCCTCATGCCTTCGACCCGGGAAATTCAGCATCATTTCGGCTTCGCGAGCCAAACCGCTGCCATGAGCCATTTGAGGGCGCTCGAAAAGAAAAGGGTGATCCTGAGATTGCCGGGCAAGGCACGCGCCGTGATTTTCCCCGACGAGTTGGATCGTGGCGAGATCGCGGACATTCCCATTTATGGTCACATCGCGGCGGGCATGGCCCAGGACGTGGAACAGGACAAGGAAGGTTGCATCGCCATCGACATCTCGGCCTTGGGAATACCCCGGCACGCGAAAACCTTTGCCCTCAAGGTTCGAGGAGATTCCATGATCGATGCCCACATCTGCAATGGTGACACGGTGATTCTCGAATTCCGCGAACCTCGAAAAGGCGATATCGTGGCCGCCCTGATCGACGGCGAGACGACCTTGAAACGCTATCTCGTGGAAAAAGGACAACCCTTCCTACGGGCGGAAAACGAGGAATTCCCGGACCTGATTCCGGCACGAGAGCTTGTCATTCAAGGGGTGCTGATCGCGCTTCTGAGACAAGCTGCCTGATTGCGAATGATTTTGATGAATAGTTAAGCCTTCTGAAGTATTGACGAGCCGGAAACGATTTCGTAGCTTTTGGCTCAATTCGGATGGCAAATGATTCGATCACCTTCTTTTGTCCCGCCTGCGGGATCAAGCTAACTGTTCCTGGCAGCTTGGCGGGTGTCGTCGGGCCATGTCCGTCGTGCAGCAATCAGATCCAGGCCCCCTACCCGGTGCCTGTTCCAGTTCCGGTGCATCAAGCCAACACCGGTTATCAATCTCCTGCCTTAGCTCCCGTTTATCCGGGACCACCTCCACAGGCGAATCAGGAACCCGTTTCCGGTTACCCACCGCTCTCCCAAACGCATTTGCCCTCGGCAGTTCCCGTTGCTCCGGCACTGTCGCCCTTGGCATCACAGGCGATACCGGCACAGGTCCAGCCGCCGCCCCAGGAAATCCCCGTCGCACAATCGACGATTCCAACACCTTCTCCTGTTTCTACCATAGCAACCGGTGGAACACCTGCGGTGGTGCCACCAGCGCGGTCCTCGTCATCACAGCCCGCGATCCTCAGGCCGGAACCCCGCCAATTGCCACATCGGGAAACCACAGCGGAACCTGTTGCCAAACCGATGCCGGATGCGATTCGGACCACCGAATCAAGCAAAGCCGCCCGACTTCCCCCTCATCCATACGCGCGAAAGCGGCTCATCCGCTTGTTGGTCCCGCTGCTTTTCATCATTCCGCTGGCAGCGGTTGTGTTTGCGGTGATGACCATCCTCGCCAAGCAGAACGAGGAAGCCTCCAAACCATCTCCGCTCAAGGCCAAGCAATCAAAAATCCTGCCGGATGGGCCGCGTCCGGCAACCGGTTCGGTCCCGGGAGTTGAACCCGTCCCCACCCTACCGGTTCCTGCTCCCGAACTTCCCACCATCGTTGAGCCACCACCGGATCTGCCGGCGGGATTGGAACCGGTCGATCCGACCAATGCGGCATTCGAGGTTCTCGAGAAGTTTCTAGCGGCGAAATCCCTGCCCGAGCGGCTTCCACTCATGGAAACGAAGACCACCGAGTCCGAGCTCGCGAAGTCCTGTCTCGCCAAGCCCCTTCCCACCTCCAGCAACATTTCACCCGAGTTTCGTGAAACCAATACGGTGGAGGAAGTGATCGACTTCTATTACAACGTGGATTTCGACGCCGGTGACAACAAGCTGGACCCCCAAACCATTCTGGTCAGGAAACGCGGAAGCAGCGAACCAAAGGTGGTCGCGGATCCCTTCCTCGATTCATACGGGGGACGCCTTGCCGCCTACGTGAAGACTCCTTCAGACCAAGCGGGCATGTTTCAGGTGATCGTTTACGCCGTTGCCTCCTGTTACGACGACAAGGTTCCTAACAAGGAAAAGAAACTCACCCTCCAGCTTCTGCCGCGGGAATACACCAAGGAAATCGCCAGGGCTTATTTCGGAAGACAATCCAGAATCGGCCGCATGTTGGAGGACGGAACCTACAGCCTGAGCTTCGGAAAAGCGCGGGCTTGCACCGTGATGCTGAGGTGGAACACCGAGGACCGGCCGGAAACACCTTATCTTGAGGCGATCGATCTCAAGACCCTGGATTGGAATCCTTGACCTTCCCGGCTTCGTGAAGGGCACGCCAGCCGCCCTTCAGCACGGAAACCTCCGCTCCAAGCTGGAGATTGCGAATGCGCTCCGCGACCTGCCTGCTCAGTCCGCAGTTCTCATCGCCACAATAGACGATCACTCGGGGGGTCTCCATGATGTGCGTCGCAATCTCGGCCTCGAATGCCTGCATGTCCTCATCCCCATCCAGATTCCATAGCACCGACCCAGGCATTCCGTTCTTCATCCAGTCCTTGCGATGCCGCGCGTCCACCCAGAGGATCTTGTCGTTTGGAGAAACCTGTTGGAGGCAGATCTCGTCGGGCTTCAGGGTCGCCGGATCACAGGCGAGTGTGCGCTGCGGAGGCCCCTTCACGAAATACGTCCCACCGGCTGCCGCGATGGAAATCAGGCCGATGCTGATCAATTGACCCAAGGCTTTCATTTGCGCGAAATTTCCTTGGCTGGAAGAGGCTTGCGGACCACGGCAAACGCCTGCTGGCTCCTTTGCTTGGCAATCTTGCAGTCCGTCTCGATACGAATGGAACCGAGATCCGGAGTGTCCATGGACTTGGGAGTGATCACCAGATCGTAAGAGCTTCCATCTTTGATCGTCTTCAGCTCGCAGGAAAAGGATTCCTTGGATTTCACATCCACCACATGGATCAAGTGACCCTCCGCCATCTTGATGTGAATCGTCTTCGCTTCCGCTTTGCTGCCGATATCCCAAGTAACGGATTTGGGTTCCAGCTCGATCAAGACCGGCACGTGGAAATTGACCTGGAGATTCAGGGATGGCTTGTCCTTCTTTGGATCGCTATCCAGCCATATTGCAACGGCCTTGTCGAAATTGCCGGTGTTGTTTGTCACGTCCATGGTGGTCCGGATGGTACCGGACTCACCGGGCGCAAACTTCAATTTCCCACCGGAAACCTGGACTGTCAGGCAATTGCAGGAGGGAACGCATCCGGTGATCGTCACCGGCTTGTCGCCTTTGTTGGTGAACTCGAAATCAGTGACGACGATGGTGGAATCCACCGCGGCATCTTGCTCTTTCACGAGTTCCTTGAAATCCAAGGTTCCAGCCTGAACGAGAGCCTGAAACAACAAAAACACTGCGAGCACGGATTTCATGGAAATTTGAATGGATTGAATTCTCTGCAACCGAGGAAAGGGCTGGAAACCTTACCGACCCGGGATTTCGGGAAGGTTTTCCAAAGCCCTGACACGATCATTTTGTCGAGACTTCCTTGGCCGGCGGAGCCCTGCGGATCACGGCAAATGCCTGCTGTGCCTTTTGCTTGGAAATCTTGCTGTCCGTCTCGATGCGGATGATGCCGAGGTCGGGCGAGTCCATGGACTTGGGAGTGACCACCAGATCGTAGGACCGTCCCTTTTCAAGTGTCTTCAGCTCGCAGGAAAAGGACTCCTTGGACTTCACGTCGATGACGTTGATGGAATTCCCGTCCGCCATCTTGATGTGGATCGTCTTGGGTTCGGGTTTTGCCCCCAACTCCCAGGAAAGCGTCTTCGGTTCAATCGCCACAAGAACCGGAATGTGAATCTTCAACTGAAGATTCAGGGAGGGCTTGTCCACGGGGTCGTTGTCCAGATAAACGTTCACCGCCTTGTCCACCGTGCCGGTGGCATTTCCGACGTCGAAGGTGGTGCGGATGAGACCGGACTCTCCCGGTGCGTATTTCAGTTTTCCACCGGAAATTTCCACCTTCAGGCATGAGCAGGTTGGATCACATTTGGCGATGGTCACCGGCTTGTCGCCCTTGTTGGTGAACTCGAATTCCGCGACCACAATGGACGCATCCATTGCGGCGTCCTGCTCCTTCATCAGTTCCTTGAACTCCAAGCCCCCGGCCTGGACGAGAGCTTGAAGCATCAACAACGTGGCAATCGCGAATTTCATGACTTTCATAAGAGCCCTATTTTTCCTTCGGCGCAAGGGCAACGCCAATAATTAGCCGCCCTCCCCGCCACTCGGGACCCAGGATGAAGAGCGGTCGATTCCCCTCCAAACGGACATCAGTCTTGAGGATTTTCTTCCGGCTGAGCCAAAGCTCCAAGTCCAGCTTGGTGGCTTCATTAGTCGGTTTGCTACGAGCCTCGAACCTCACGAGCACCTCGTCGGACGGTTTCAAGGGTTGCGCCCAGTTTTCGTAACTCCGCAACAAGGGCTGCACCTCATGACCGAGGACGCGATAGCTCGTGAACCGAAGTTTTTCCTCCCCTCTCAGGCGTTCGACGGTCTCCTTGTCAACGACGGAGGCCTTCTCCCCCGCGGCCTTGGGGTCGCTGTTGGTTCCGTAATAGACGGTAAAGGCCACCTGCCCAATGGGGGCCTTGCCGGGATCCGTTTGGGACCATGCCCGGTTGCCAAGGCAGACGCAGGCAGCCACCGATGCGATCAGGATGGAAAGCCTGCGGTTCATTGGATTTCCGGGCCGGTTCCAGTTTCGGAAATGCCGCCAGCCGTGCGATCAAACTCACGTTCCATCGGCACATAAACCGTCTCCGAGAAATCCGTTGAATCCGGAATGGCGGCCACCCCATCCAGAACGATGACCGTGGCGGAAGCATGGGAACTGGCGAACCATTCCGCTTTCACGCCCTTTTCCGGGGTATAAACGACGGGTTCCACCGGAATGGCCTTGGGAGCGCCCGCGACGTCGTATTCCGGAACCGATGTATGCGTCTTGGTCCCGACCCAAAATGCCAGCGCCATCCCCGCACATCCGGCCAAGGGCATGAGCAGCGAGTTCCATGAAAACGGACGTTTGCGCTCCGCCCTGAGAGCAGGTGCGGAATCCCGGATGGATTGCATGATCCGGCTGTTGAAAAAATCCGGATACGGAGGCTCCTCGGTGGCGGGCAATGCCATGGCGACGGTCGAGCGCCATTTGCGGACTTCCTCGCGGGCGGCCAGTTGTTCGGGATGCTTCACGGCCCATGATTCGACGGCGGCGAGTTGCTCACCGGTCAATTCATCGTCGAGCCACAAGGCCAACGCAGCTTCATCTGGATTCGTATTCATCTTTTAGCAAGGCTTGGAGTTTTTGACGCGCGTAGTAAAGCCGACTCATCACGGTTCCCATGGAACTCGACATGACGTCCGCGATTTCCTTGTAGGATAGTCCTTGAACGTCTTTCAGGATCACCACCTCTCGATGTTCGGCGGATAATTTTCCGAGGGCGGTCTGAATTTTCATCCGGAGCTCGCCGTGGGACATCGAGTCGTCCGGAGATTCCCCGCCGGAGGGTGTGGTGAACGAGGCGGAGTCGATCCGTTCCCGCTCGAAAATTTCGTCATTCAGTTCACCGGCGCTTTCGATTTTCCGCTTCCTCGTCCAGTCGTAAACCGCGTTGTGGGCGATGCGGTAGATCCAGGTGGAAAATCGGGCTTTGGCCTCGAATTTCGGCAGGGCATGCCAAGCCTTGATGAAGACCTCCTGACAGATGTCCCATGCGTCGGCTTCCTGATGAATCATGTTTCGGATCATGGCAAATATCCTTCCACGGTGCCGGGTGACCAACGCATCGTAGGCCTTCATGTCCCCGTTTTGCGCCAGCGCGACGAGGCGGAAATCATCGTCCGGATCATTCAGTGATGGGTCCGAATCGACGGAACCGACAGGCCCCAGCGCGATCTTGGACGGCTCACCACTGGATTTATTCATGATTTGGTAAAAAACTCGAATTGCCGGCACACCGTCCGCACGACCGCTAGAGTGCCTGCCCGAGCCCTCCCACGCAACCCGGAATCTTGCTCAAACTCAGGGTCCTTGTTTCATTCCAATGTTTGAAAGGAACGAAATGTCGCTCCAGGAATTCGAGGACCCGAGACGGGCCACCCGTTTGCCCTCGTCCGGCCAGATGTAAACGCGCCGCCCACCGGAGCCAATCAAGGCGACCATCCGGGCGGGTTGGGATTTCGACAGGCAGGCACGGTTCCAGAACGAGGATGGCAGTGGGTTGTCGATCGAACTCTCCACCTCGATCGGAACCGCACCCGGGAGCGAGGCATTCCGGTTCCACCAAAGACCACCGCCGAACATGGGATTGATGGAGGAAGGGCGTGTGGCATCAGCGAATATCGCGGCGGAAAATCCGTGAGAATCATGCCCAGCCAACAATCGACCGATGGTCCGCCCGAGATACCCGAGTTCATTGACGCTGAGTTCGGTGCCGGTCGAGAAATAGGGCGTGCCCAACCTGTCCACACGCCAGTTGTCAGGGGAAAGGTCGATGGGATTCATGACTTCCCGCCTCATGAAATCGGCAAGGGATCGATATTTCTGAGGAAGCTTGCGCTTCATCAGTTCGGCGAAAATTTCCCAATGCGCCGGTCCGTAGCGGAAAACCGTTTCAGGGGAATCCACACATTTCAAGGAGATGGCAGCGCGTCCCTTGTCGGCGGGATGATTTCGATAGAGAGGGATGACACCCGCTTCCAACCCAGAGGTTTGCTGAAGCAACATCGACACGGTGATGCGACGTTTCATTGAATCCCCGCGCCATTCGGTGATCGTGTCTGCCACACGCTCGGAAAGGTCGATCCATCCTCCAACAACCGCACGGGTGGCCGCGAGGGAGGCGAGGGATTTGGTCATGCTGAGGGCAGGGCCGCGGATATCGGGATTCCAGGAAGACAACTGCCGGTTGCCCTGCCAGACCGCCCAACCGCGCGCGCCATTTCTCCCTGCCGCCGCCCGTATTGCAGCGAGGTCATCGCCGGTCCAGGCACCGCCCCGGTTAGATCCGGCACATCCGCCGCAGACCGAGGCGGAGGCGAGACCGGTGAGTTTCAAAAAATCCCGCCGCGTCCCTTTCATCTTCGGATTGCGACCATCAGGTTCGAATTGGAGGGCTTCATCTGATAGCCCGACCCGAAAGTTAGATCGGGAAGAAACCCGGCGGAATCGTATGCGGCCCGGAGATCGGACTGCGAATGCTTGGAGAAAAACCCAATAGGCCCGTCGTAATCGCCAAACAAGTGAATGTCCCACGATGGCTTGTCAAAGGCGGCATAGGGAATTCCCGAGTCATCCTGCACGACAGCACGACAATTTCCCAACACCCAACTCCTGACCGAGGTGAACCCGGAATCCTGCATCAGGTAGGAGGCCGCCTTGAAATAGGCAACCGAACCTGGCGCGCTGGACGATAGCCAAGAGGAGAACGCTCCGTTGAATTTCCCGTTGGATAGATCTCCAGAGACATAGACCATCGATTTCCTGCCACGACCGGGCAGCGTGAAACTGATCTCAATCGCCGGATTTCCCGCAGCGCTGGTGGACTGGATGCCGTCGATCCGCGCGTTCATGAGACCGAGGGACGTGAGCAGGATCGGCGTGACGCCTTGCAAGGAACCGTTCGAGAAATCGGTCTTCATGTCCTTGGTGATGAAATAGCCATAGAGCAGTTCGGACTCGATGGACTTGGCGTGGCGATCGAGTGAATTGACCATGGAAAGCGGTTCAACTGCCTCGAGATCAGGAAGGTTACCCGCAGGCTCCAGACCGAGGAGAACGTAACGCGAGCTTTCGGGAAACATCGCCATCGCGTATAACAGATCCGGACCACCGAACGGATAGATGACCGTCCTGGGCGACCCGATGAGAGGCGCGATGTGCTCGAATTGCCAGGCATTCTGCGCCTCGACCCGCTTGGAAGTCCTCAATTTCCATTTTGTGAGAATGTCACGTGAATAGGCACGATACTCACCCGTCTGCTGAAACATCGAAAGCCCGGCACCCTGATGGACCGGACGCCCGGCGAGAAACAGGGCGACGTCCGTGGGCTCGGCTCGACCTCCCACTTCCACGAAAGGCTCGGGGACTTCATTACCGAACTCATCGCGCTTCACCACGGGTTTCGAGGAGCAGGCGGAGAACAACAACGGAACTAACAGCAATAGGGATTTCATTTTGAGAATCGATGGGCAGGAAACCAGAGAAGGGCACAAAAAAGCGCGGTGCCGATGCCGGAGACCGCTGGAACCGGATCGGCAAAGAACATCCGCACGATCACGAAACCCGTGAACGCGACAAAAATCAAGGCGGGAACGAGCGAGGTGGCAGTGACCGATTCGCCACGGAATTTCAGAACCACCAATCCGAGCACCGTGAGAAACGTGCATAGGGTCAAACCGGTTTGGGTGAAGGTGAGCAGAAACTCGAAATCCCCTCCAAGAACGAGTGCGATTGCGAAAATGCATTGGAAACCAAGCGAGCGCAGCGGGACTCCCTCACCGGAGGAAAAGAATTGCAATGCCTTGATGTCCCTCCCCATCGCGCCGAGAACCCGAGGACCGGCCCACAAGAGGGCACTGACGGAGGCAAAAAGACCGATGGCAAACAGCCCTGAAACCGCACGTCCGACCTGAGGACCAAAGAGCGAGGCCGCCGCGACATGGGCGATCTCCCGCTCACCGGCCAGAGCCGCCACCGGAGCAGCAACGAGGAAGGCCGCGTTCAGGGCGACATAAAGAATTGTCACTAGCAAGGCTCCGCCGATCAATGACCGCCTAACCGTTCTTCGGGGCTCGCTCCATTCCTCAAGCCCGTAAACCGCCGCATTCCAACCACTGTAGGAATAGAACACGTAAAACACCGCGGTCGCAAAGGCGGGCTTGGCGATCTGGGCAAAGTCCTCCGAAGCAACCAAGCTCCAACGGACGTCACCTTTCCCGGGAAGAATCATCACCGACACAAGAAAGAAGCCGATGAGAAGCAGTTTCAGGAGTGTGCTGAAAAGTTGGACCCGCCCGCTGGTCCGAGCGTTCAGGCCATGGGCGAGTGCGCCTAACACAATCACCGCCACCGCCGCCGGACGGGGAGGAATTCCAGGCCAGGCCCGTGAAAGATAGCCACCCATCGCCAGCGCGGTGATGGCGGTCGGAACACCGAACCCGACGATCGCCGATAGCAGTCCGGCCATGAAACCCATTGCCGGATGATAGATCGCTCCAAGAAAATGATACTCGCCTCCCGACCGGGGAAGATGATCGGCAAGCGTCGCATACGACAAGGCCCCGCAAAGCGCGATGACTCCACCCACGAGCCAAAGCAACATGATCGGCGGAGCGGAATGGAAATCCACGAGCTGATAGCCGAGGGAAACGAAGACACCGGTGCCAACCATGTTGGCGACCACCAGCGAGGTGGCTGCGGGAGTTCCCAAGCCGGATGATTTCACAGTCACCGCCGCATCCTCATGCAGTCCGCCCGCAGGGAAAAGACAAAGATTTGAACCTACTTTCGAAAATCAATTTCCCCGCGGCCGGATAAGGGCTGTAAGTTGGGTTCATGAAAGTCGTTCAAAGATCCGGATCGGCCCGTGCTGCCGCGAGAGGAAAAACATGGTCATGAGTGATTGTTGCAAACCAAAGGAACCCGAAAAGAAACCCTCCTGCTGCGGCGGCCACCACGACCATCATGAATCGGTCGATCCTCCGGCAGCCGCGAAGTATTACTGTCCGATGTGCCCCGGCGTGGAATCGGACAAGCCCGGGGATTGTCCGAAATGCGGGATGGCGCTGGAGCGGAATCCCTCGTGGAAACCCACCGCGACAACCATTTACACCTGCCCGATGCACCCCGAGATCAAGCAGGATCATCCCGGCGACTGCCCGATCTGTGGCATGGCCCTCGAACCCGTTGCCGGCAGCCACGACGACAATGATGATGAGGATTCCGAGTTGAACGACATGACGCGGCGATTGTGGATCGCCGGAGCCCTCGCGTTGCCGGTGTTCCTGCTGGCCATGGCACATTTGATCCCGTCGGAAGCTATCCACGCGTTTTCAAACAGCCCGGCATCGCGCTGGATCCAGTTTGCCTTGGCAACACCGGTGGTCTTTTGGGCGGCACTGCCGTTTTTCCGGCGCGGATGGCGGTCCATCCTCTCGGGAAATCTCAACATGTTCACCTTGATCGCCATCGGCGTGGGCACCGCCTACGCATTCAGCGCGGTCGCCATGCTGGCACCCGGGCTCTTTCCCGACTCGATGCGACAGCATGGGATACTCCCAATCTATTTCGAGGCCGCCGCCGTCATCGTGGTCCTCGTCTTGTTAGGTCAGGTGCTCGAGCTTCGCGCCCGAAGCCGGACGGGAAGCGCGATCAAGGCCCTCCTGAACCTCGCTCCGCCAACAGCCAGAAGGATCACCGACGACGGGGACGAGGAAGTTTCACTCGACGACGTCAAGGTTGGCGACCGCTTGCGGGTGGTGCCGGGAGACAAGGTTCCGGTGGATGGTGAGGTGGTCGAGGGCAAATCGAGCGTGGAGGAATCCATGATCACGGGAGAACCGCTGCCGGTGGAGAAATCGACCGGTGACAAGGTCACGGGAGGCACGGTCAATGGCTCGGGGAGTTTTGTGATGAAGGCCGAGAAGGTTGGGAACGATACTCTGTTAGGTCAGATCGTGGACATGGTGGCGGAAGCCCAGCGCAGCCGTGCGCCGATCCAGGGACTCGCGGACAAGGTCGCCGGAATCTTCGTGCCCACCGTGCTGGTGGTTTCCGTGCTGACCTTCATCGCCTGGATGTGGCTCGGACCTGAGCCAAAACTCGCACACGCCATCGTCAACGCGGTGGCGGTCCTGATCATCGCCTGCCCCTGCGCCCTGGGACTCGCGACGCCCATGTCGATCATGGTCGGCGTGGGACGGGGGGCCAGCGAGGGCGTGCTGGTGAAAAGCGCCGGTGCCTTGGAGCAACTGGAGAAGGTCACGACGCTGGTGGTGGACAAAACCGGCACTCTCACGGAAGGCAAACCGAAGCTGGTGGACGTCCTGCCTGAGGAAGGAATCAGCGAGGAGGATCTGATCAAGCTCACCGCCTCACTCGAACAAAACAGCGAACATCCGCTTGGCGCGGCCATTGTGGCCGGAGCGAGGGAGCGCGGAATCAAGTTGGATGCCGTAACCGACTTCCGCTCCGTCACCGCTGGCGGTGTGGCAGGAAAGGTTTCAGGGCGTATTGTGATGGTCGGAAAACCGGACTTCCTGCGGGATGAGGAAATCTCAGGACTCGAAGGCCTGGTCGAACGGGCGACCAAGCTTCAGGAGGAAGGCAAGACGGCGATGTTCGTCGCCATCGACGGACAGCCAGCAGGCATCGTGGCGGTGGCGGACCCGATCAAGTCCACCACCCGCGAGGCGATCAAGGACCTGCACGAGCTTGGACTGAAGATCGTGATGTTAACCGGCGACAATCGCCGCACCGCAGCATCTGTCGCAAGAATGTTAGGATTGGATTCCGTTGAGGCGGAAGTCAGCCCTTCGGGAAAGGTGGATCACGTCAAAAAGCTCCGCAACGGTGGTAAGCACGTCGCGATGGCAGGCGATGGAATCAATGACGCTCCAGCCCTGAGCGAGGCGGATGTCGGGATCGCCATGGGAACCGGCACGGATGTGGCGATGCAGAGCGCGGGCATCACGTTGGTGAAAGGAGACCTGCGGGGCATCGCCAAGGCGATCCGGCTCAGCCGGGCGACCATGGGGAACATCCGCCAGAACCTGTTTTTCGCCTTCTTTTACAATGCACTGGGTATTCCGCTCGCAGCCGGAGCCCTTTACCCGGTGTTCGGCTGGTTGCTCAGTCCGATCATCGCCGGCGCGGCCATGAGCCTGAGCTCCGTATCCGTGATTGGAAACGCGCTCCGGTTGAGGACGGCGAATCTTCGATAGGCTTGCGGTATTTTACCCGATCTTAACAATTTCCATCATGTTCCACATACGCATTTAACAGAGGTGCGGTGGTATCGGCCCACAACCCGAACCACCACCATGAACCCATACGTTAGAAATACCCTGATAGGAATTAGCCCGATTGCTTCCGCTGTTGCGAACGCGGCACCCGGTCCGGACATTACAAAAGTCAATCCGCCGGATGGCTCGGTGGTGACACGCCAGGACGTCATCCTGCGTGGAAAAATCATCCATGACTCGCTGCCCGACCAGGCGATCACCGCGACCTTGAACGGCAAGCCGTTGCGCATCATGAAAGACGGAAATTTCGAACAACCTGTCCGGCTCAAGCCAGGTGCCAACGAATTGAAACTGCGGGCAAGCGTGGCGAATCCAAGACAGCAAGTCACCCGCATTTCAGCTTACATCGACGGGTCGATGGTCTATGGCTCCGACACGGCGAGGGCCAATGCCTTGAGGACCTTCGAGGGGGGACGATTGAAAACCAGCGGGGATAACCTGCTTCCTCTCAACACCGACGGATTTGCAAACGCGAACGATTCCGGAATTTTCCCGGATGAGGAACTCTTCCTCGCGGGCGACGTCAGGGCGAACGAGAATCTCGAACTCACCGCCATCCACACGCTCTTTCTCAGGGAGCATAACCAACTGGCCGCAGCGATTCAAAAAGGCCATCCCGGCATGGATGACGAGGCGATCTATCAAAAGGCACGTTCGCTGGTGATTGCGGAGATCCAGGCGATCACCTATCGCGAATTTCTTCCAGCACTGTTAGGACAAGGAGCGCTGCGCCCCTATCGAGGCTATCAACCGGGGGTCAACGCGGGGATTGCCACCGAGTTTTCCACGGCGGCCTTCCGCATCGGTCACACGCTGATCAACGACGACGTGGAATTCCTCGACAACAATGGGGAGGAAATCGCGGACGGGCTGCCCCTGGCGTATGCCTTTTTCAACCCGCTTCCCATCAAGGCGCTCGGCCCGGATTCGGTCTTGAAATACCTTGCCACCGACAATGCACAGGAAGTGGATACCCAACTGGTGGACGGTCTCCGCAATTTCCTTTTCGGCCCTCCCGGAGCTGGTGGATTGGATCTCGCCGCGATGAACCTCCAGCGCGGAAGGGATCACGGTATTCCCGGCTACAATGAGATGCGTCGTGCCTATGGCATGCCGAGGGCGGATTTCTTCTCGCAGGTCACGACGGATGCCAAGCTGCAGGAATCCTTGACCTCCCTCTATGGCAGCCCGGACAAGATGGACGCTTGGATCGGAGGATTGGCCGAAGATCATTTGCCGGGCTCAAGCGTCGGGCCGACGTTCAGGAGAATCATCGCCGATCAATTCGAGCGCACTCGCGACGGAGACGCCAACTGGTTTGAGCGTTCATTCGGCGGAAGTCAGTTAGAGACCCTGCGCCGCACCCGTTTGTCGGATATCATCCGGAGGAATACCACCATCACGAAGCTTCAGGACAACGTCTTCTTCTTCGACTCCGAGACCACGCTAGCAGGTTTGGTCGAAAGGCCTGGATTTCTTCCCAAGGAATTGGTCGGGGGAATGAACTTCGCGAGCACTCCAGCGAGTTACGACGGGACTGGCAACAACCGGCTTCACCCGAACTGGGGATCCGCAGGCTCCGATTTGCTCCGCTTGGCCAAGCCTGACTATGGAGATGGAATTTCAAGTCCCTCAGGAGCGGATCGCCCAAACGCGCGGGCCATCAGCAATGCTGTCTCAACGCTGACCACCGATTTCTTCAATGACCGCTTCATGTCGAGCTGGGTCTATGGATGGGGCCAGTTCATCGATCACGACCTGAGCCTGACGACCACGGGTGACACGTCTTTCAACATCCAGGTTCCTAACGGCGACGTATCCTTCGATCCCTATTCGTCAGGCACCGTGGTGATCCCACTGAATCGTTCGGATTACAATCCCGACACCGGAACCGCGGAATCCGCTACCGCCGTCACCGTTCACCACCTAACCTTCAAGCCTCTGAAAACCAAACGGCGTTAGGCCTGGATTACACGGAGTTCGAACCAGCACTTGTCTTCAGGGCCGGAGCTCGGCATCCGCGATCAGGTCCTTTTCGCCGCGAGTTTCCCCAGTGTCTTGATGGCATCGAGAGTGCCCGGGCCGAAGGCAAATCCACAACTCAGGCGAAAGCAGTTCCGCAAACCACCCGACGGCGAAAAGAGCGTGCCGGGCACGAGGCTGATTCCCCTGGCAACGGCATCCACCGTGAAGCGCACGGAATCGAAACCATCCGGCATCTCCACCCACAGGACGAATCCACCAGCGGGCTGGTTCACCCGGCATTCTTTCGGAAAATGATTCACCACCGCGTGTCGGGTGGCGGCGCATTGCGAGGCGTAGAGCGCCCGAATGCGGCGCAAGTGCCTGTCATATCCACCTGCGTCAAGAAACCCGGCGACGACCAGTTCCGATAGAGTCGTGTTCCACGGACACTGGATGATCTTCAGGCTCTTGACATCATTCTGATAGTTTCCCGGCACGATCCAGCCGACCCTCAATCCGGGTGCGATGGTTTTCGAGACGGAGCCGCAATGGATGACGTTTCCTCCATGAAGTGCGATGGAGGAAGGTCGTCCGGCATCGTGGGCGAGTTCACCATAGACATCATCCTCGATGATGGCGAAGCCGTGGCTCTCGGACAATCTCGCGAGCCTCTTCTTCGCTTCCGGACTCATGACGCTGCCCAGCGGGTTGTGGAAATTCGGCTGAACCACGCAAGCCGCGATGCGGTGTTTCGACAGCGCCGCTTCCAAAGCATCAAGGACCACACCACCCTCGGGCGTGACCGGCAGTTCGATTGCCTTCAGTCCAAGGTCGCGAATGAGATGAAGAATTCCGAAATACGTTGGAGTCTCCACCGCCACCAGATCGCCACGCTTGGTCGTGACCCGCAAGGCCAACAACAACGCTTCGGTTGCGCCGTGGGTGGTGATGATCTCGTCCGGCGTCGCCTTGATTCCGGCAACCAACAAGCGGCGTGAGATCGCGAGGCGCAACTCACGCCGACCCATCGGCGGGGTGTAGCGAAAGGCGTCCGACCTGAACTTGCGCATCACCGCATTGGTGATCGATGCCAGCTTTGCGGACGGGATGATCGATTCATCAGGCGCTGCGGCGGCGAACGGAACCACCCTTCGGTTCTCCGCCAAGTCCATCACTGATTCAAAAATGGACGACGGCTCGATGCGCACCGGTCGGGTCGAATGCTTCGCGGCCAATGGAATTCTTGATAGATCCGGCGACGGTGGCGGCACGTAATAGCCCGAACGTGGACGTGACCGAATCAGTCCTTGCTCCTCGAGCGAATGATAGGCTCCTAACACGGAAGTGATGCTTACCTGGTGCTCGCAGGCCGCCTGTCTGACCGATGGCAGCCGGTCGCCAGGCGCGAAAGTTCCGGCCCGGATTAGCCCGGCGAGGCGGGAGGCCAACTCTTGATAGATCGGGACTGCCGCCTTCATGGATGTCAATCTGCGCCCGCCTGGCATTGGCTTCCAGTTACAATTTCAAAAAATGAAAAATCCCTGAAATCTGTACTCTTCCAGAACCTGGAGATATCGACACAACTGTACCTGTTTGAAATTCAAGGCCGGGCCTAGCCTTGGGTGTCGGTCGTCGTAATTCACACCCAGCCACCATGCACTATCTCATCAAAACCGGACTCGTTCTCTTTATCCTCGGATGGTCGCTCTTCGGAATCTGGCTGGTTGCCAAATATGCCGTCCTGTTCGGCCCCCACCACGACAATCCCTCGGAAACCGTGGGGGCCCGCTCCTTCGGGGTCACCCATATCGGCGTGGTGTGGATCGGCCTCTTCGTATTGGCCCTCCACTTCCTTTTCCGCTGAGGGGTCACAATGACCGAAGGAACTCCATCGCCCTTGTCTCCGACCAATACTCGCCACCATTTCCACAGGTCGGAAACCCGACATGGCCGCCTGTGGCTGGCATTTCAAAATGGAATCGCGCACTCGCGGCAGCTTCTTCCTCGGGATAACAATCGGGACCGAGAAACGGATCGTTGACGGCATTCACCAGAAGAGTCGGCACGTCGATGGCATGGAGAAATTGTCGGCTGCTGTTTCTCGCCCAGTAGTCGGCGGCGTCCCTGAAGCCATGGATCGGCGCGGTGAAGCGGTCGTCGAATTCCTGGAACGTGCGGATCCGGGAAAGACCCGTTAGATCGACCTTGCCGGGGAACATCCGGTCCTTGGCACGGATCTTCGCCCGCATGGCGATGAGGAAACGCTCCATGTAAACGCGATTCGACGGATGGGCCAGTCGGCGGGACGAACAGGCGAGATCGCAAGGTGCCGAAAAGGTCACCGCGCCGCGGATTTGTGGCGGCAGGATGGCCGGATTCTCTCCGAGGTATTTCAGAGTCAGGTTTCCACCCAGACTGAAGCCGATCAGCTCAATGGATTTCGCGGGATGACGGGTGATGGCATGTTTCACCACGGCATCCAGATCCTCCGTTGCTCCGCTGTGATACATCCTGAGCAGGCGGTTCGGTTCATTTCCACAGCCGCGGAAATTCCAGACAAGCACATCGCGACGGTTGCGAACGAGAGCCGCGGCCATGCCCTGGATGTAGCCACTCCACATGTCGGCCTCGAGCCCGTGGGAAATGATGGCAAGTCGCTCACTCCCCTGCCCCGCCCATTCGAGATCGATGAAATCTCCATCGGGAAGCTCCAACCGCTCGGGACGACTGGTGAAATGCCCGGGCCTCCTGAAAAGCGCGGGGTAGATCGTTTGCAAGTGGCCTCCGGGAAGTAGCGGAGGAGAACGATAGGAAGAATCCCGGACAAATGGCATTTCGCGCGGATGCTACCGGCGCAAGGCACACGCGGCAAGGGCCAGCCGACAAGGGCACGCAGGGACACAATCGCACTTGCCAGCATGCCGGGCACCCTATAGCGGTCCTCCAGCACGGAAATCCGTCACTTTCACCCATGATCCCATTTATCCTCTGGTGCCTCGCCGGTCTCGCCGTTGGCATCGTTTTCGCCTCTTTCTTCGAATGGACGCTCCATAAGTACGTGATGCACCGCCCGGTGGGAAATTTCCGGTATGCGTTCCACGCCCACGCGGTCGTTCACCACAAGACCTTCAAGGCCGATCACACTTACCATCTCATTCATGAAAAGGACAAGGAGACCATCCCGATGGCATGGTGGAACGGTCCTGTGCTCATCCTCATCGGCGCGATTCCCTTTGCGATTCTCTCGTGGTTCACGGGGCAATGGTCCTTCGTTCTTGGTGGCAGCGTCGCCTTCGCGTCCTATTACGGATTCTACGAATACATCCACTGGTGCATGCACTTGCCCAAGGCACGGCGGGTCGAGAAACCCTGGTGGTTCCGTCGCCTGAACGGCCACCACCTGCTTCATCACCGCTACATGCACAAGAATTTCAACGTCGTCCTGCCGCTGGCCGATGTCTGCCTGGGAACCTTCATGGCCAGGGCGAAAACCCACTTCGCTCAGGCGACCGGGCCATCTGTGCCGGATATGCAGCCGCTGGGCTAATTTTGCGGCCGAAAGAGAATGCTGGAGTTTTCAGTTCGGATTTGCTAAAAATCAATCACACCCGATTGATCCGATGAAATTCCTAATGCTGTTCCCAGTCCTCGCCGTTGCGTTTTCCGCAATTTCCTGCCGCACCTCCACTCCCATCGACCCGATGACGATGAAGCCGACGTGCCGTTGCCTGCCCGGTCATTTCCACGACCCGGGCGTGCAATGCAACCCGGTCGTCGAGGGTTCGAAGTAACCCGACGCGGGTCAGGTAAACATGCCTCGCGAGGCGAGATGCCGGAGCCACGGATGAAATGCCAGCTCCGGACATTTGCTTTTTGAAAATTCCGCAATGTCATCGCGACTGCGGCTGCCGTCCATCGTGGCCAGAACCTGATAGTGCCGTTCGGGAAACTGACAGGGCTTCAGCCAGGCATCCACCAGCGGCAATCGCTCAGTGGCGCAGAGCAGACGAAAGGAGTTCAACTGCGGAAACGCGGGTGGAGACGGATCGTATTGAAGGGGCTCGATCCGCGGCAGGATCCAACCTGAACGGATCCCCGCGAGGACACGGGAAACAAACTCGCTTTCGTCCCAGTCCTTCAAAACCGATCTTACCTCACGCAGCGCCACGCAGGATGGGGCGAACGTATCAATTGCCAGCCTGAGTTCCTGATCCGCCGAATCCTGAATCTCCCCCGACGACCTGATAGAAATCCCGAAGGAGTCGCCCGGATCAGAACCACCCGTCACCGGGGCGCTTGCGAGGCAAAGCATGGAGGAGCGGAATGTGCGCCCTGCTTCCACATCTTTGGCCTGCAAGTTTTCAAGCGGGGAGGAGGCGGTTTCGCCACTTCCCGGATCCGATTCTCCAAGCCACCGAAGTCCCTTTTCCTCAGCAGTGTGGACAAACCGATCGAGCGACCAAGGATCGTTGACCGGACCGAAATCATCGAACAGGAGGATCGACGGACCTTTGGCCAACATGTCGTCAATGATGCGGATTTCAGGTGATTCCGAGTCCGTGACCGATCTCAGGATCCCGAGAGCTGAGACGAGATCTTCCGCGCCGGCCTGAAGGATGGCACGCGTTTTCCGGATGACGGGAAAGCGCGGCGACCATCCGCTTTCGACATTGTAACTCACGGTGGCGACTCCGTTAGAAGTCAGGTGATTCCTGCAAAATGAGAACAAGGCGGCCTTCACGTCATCCGGAACCCAGGAGAGAAAACCGTGTGCGATGATGAAGTCAAATGGCCCGTCATCGGGAACAAATTCCCTCAGGTCCACCGCGTGGAATTTCAGATTGCCGATGCCACAGTGGGCAGCGCGTGATTTCGCGTCGCGGATGGCATTTTCAGAAAGATCGATTCCGGTGAAACGACTTCCGGGCCAACGCATCGCCAACGGAATGAGATGATGCCCGGAACAACATCCGATTTCGAGGATTCGTGCATTCGAAGGATGGGCCGTCTTCAATCCTGCCATCCTCGCCGCAACGGAGGACACTGCCGGATCCGCCTGAGGATGACTCATCGGCGGGTAGGCGTATCGCAAGTAATGATCGTGAATGGGATCCTGCATGGTCGATCAAAGCCGCCGCTCGGTCACGCGATCCCAATACATCCGGTCACGCCAATCCTGAAACATCCCGGTGTATTCCTCAAGTCGGCGACCGGTTGCGACCGACTCCCCCGCCACCAGCACCTCGTTCATCCCGTCCGAGGTCCGAAGACTGCGGACTTGGGGAAACTCTTCACAAAGCAACTTGCGTGTCATCGTCTGCATCGTGCGATGCCCGGCGCCGGTCACCAGATTCACTGCAAGGAGCCCTCCGGGAGCGATGGCCCTGCGGAGATGGATCATCAGTTCCGGATTCCACGCCCGGGGACGAAACACGTCCGTTTTTCCCGCCAGATAGATGTCGTCGAAAACCACGTCGTAAGTCTTCTTGTTCTTCGCCAGCCACTCGTAGGCATCCGCCGTGTGAACTTCGATGTTCAAGGCATCGAGATCCATGTGCTTCCGGGCGAGGCCGACGATTTCGGCATCGATGTCGATGGCGGTGAGTTTGCAATCCGGCAACAGATGACGAAGAACCCGGAAGGCCGTTCCTCCTGCCAAACCCAGCATCAGGATCGAGCGGGGCTCGCCCTCCATGCGGAGCAGCGCAGCCGCCGCGATCAGGTCCCAGGCCAATCCGGTTAGAAACCTGTTCTTGTGATGGAAGGCGTGGATCGCCCCCGCCACCCGGAATTCGGTGGCAAGATCCGACTTCCAGATTTCCAGGGACTGGTGGTTGGTGTGAACAATTTCCGTGCGGCGCATCTCGGCGGAGAATGAATCTCCGGAAGCCATAGGAAAGCGGGAAATTCGGCCCCGTCACTTGCCCGCTTTTTTTAGCCTTCTCGGATGGCACGGACACAGGCAGATTCCCGACCGTGAAATTCGGAATCATCGGGACAGGGACCATCGGACGTTTCCACGCGGAGGCGATCCGGGCCATGGATGGGGCGACGCTTCAATCCATCCACCACCCGAACCCGGAAAAGTCGGCCCATCTCAGTGATGAATATGGAGTCAAATGCCATGCATCCCTGGAAGAATTCCTCGCCGATCCGGAACTGGAGATCGTCTCGATCGGCACGCCATCCGGTGCCCATCTCGAACCCGCGCTCGCGGCACTCGCGGCAGGCAAACACGTGATTTGCGAGAAACCTCTCGAAGTCACGACCGAGCGCATCGACCGGATGATCTCGGCCGCAAATTCTGCGGGCAAGACGCTGGCGGCCATCCTCAACCGCCGCTTCAATCCCGCGATGGAGGCGTTCAAGGGGGCGTGTGACGGTGGACGCTTTGGAAAGATGACCTCGGCGTCCTGTTATGTGAAATGGTTTCGCGACCAGGCTTACTACGATTCCGCCGCCTGGCGTGGAACCATGGCGCTGGACGGGGGCGGCGCATTGATGAACCAGGGCATCCACGCCATCGACGCGCTGATCCACCTGGCAGGACCCGTTAGATCGGTGCAGGCAAACACCGCATGCCTCGCCCACGAGCGGATCGAGGTGGAGGACATCGCGGTCGCTTTGCTGGAGTTCGAGAACGGTGCGCGCGGGGTGATCGAGGGTTCGACCAGCTCGTGGTCGTCCACCGGACATCCGGCACGGATCCAGATCTGCGGCACCGAAGGCTCCGCGTTTCTAGCAGATGAATCCTTCGAATCCTGGGATTTCAAGAACCCGATGCCCATCGACCACATGATCCGGGATTGCCTGATGCGCGGCAACCAGGCCGCGCTGGGGGGAAACGATCCGAAGGCGATCCAATTTCACCAGCACCAGCGAAATTTTGAGGAAGTCGTGAATGCCATCCAGGATGGCAGGGAGCCTTCCACCTCCGCATCGGAGGCTAGGAAAGCGGTCGCGTTGATCGAGGCAATCTATCAAAGTGCATCGCGCAACGGCGAAAAGGTCTTTCTCTAGCCGATGGGAAAATCCGGAACCTGTTCCAGCCTCACGTTGTAAAGCGCGGCGATCTCGGGAGCGTCTGAAACGTGATAGACCTCCTTGAAATAGATCTCCCTGATGCCATAGGCACACAGGGTCTGCATGCAGGCGGTGCAAGGCATGGTCGTGGTGGCGACGATCTTGGCCTCCCCGCGGCGGAAAAGGCTGCATAGGTTCACCTCCGCATGGAGCATGAATTTCTGCCGCGACTCGCGATCATCCCAAAATCCCGGCGGCGGATCGAAACCGGGAGCCAGGCCGTTGTAGGCGGTGCCGATGACACGGTTGTCAAAATCCAGGGCAGCCGCGCCGACTTTCCGATAGGGATCCTCCGACCTCAGGCTGGCCACGTGGGCGAGGGCCATGGCGTATTGCGGAATGGAAAGGCGACTGGCTGACATGGCGGCAGGATGATTTGAAAATCCCGTTTTCAAACCCTAAAGCACGGGGACGGCAAATTTCGCTTCCGGGCGAGGAGACCATCGTCCAGCGTCCGCGCGTGGATCGATCCCGTTCTGGTGTGCTTGCCGCGTTGGCCGCTTTTTTCCTGTGGGGCATCCTGCCGATCTTCTGGAAACTGCTCGATTTCCTGCCACCGGCCTCGATCGTGGCGAATCGGACGATCTGGTCGCTTTTCCTGGTGTTGGGAATCCTATTCCTCCGCAGCGAGGGGCGGACCTTGTTGCAGGCCATGAAATCCCCGAAGGTGGCGGGCTGGCATCTGCTTTCAGGCACCCTTCTCGCTTCCAACTGGCTGCTCTATGTGTGGGCCACCCTCAACGGCCACATCATCGAGGCCGCGCTCGGTTACTATCTGAATCCGTTTTTCAACATGCTCATCGGCACCATCTGGTTCGGTGACAGGAATTCGCGTTGGCAGCTCATCGCGATCTTCCTGGCACTCGCTGGTGTCGCGGTGCAGGTCGTCGCGGTGGGTCATTTTCCCTGGATCGCCCTTGTCCTCGCGCTTTCATTCTCGCTCTATGCCGTCGTCAGGAAACAGGCACCGCTCGGTTCGCTGGTGGGACTGGCGATGGAAACGAGCCTCTTGACTCCGTTCGCCCTGGCCTGGATGTGGATCAACTTCCGGAGTCCCGGTGAAGCGATGGGAGGAAGCTGGCCACATGCGCTTCTCATCGTGGGAACAGGATTCGCAACCGCACTCCCCCTGCTGTGTTTCGGTCACGCGACGCGAACGATCCGCCTCACGACGCTGGGCATCCTTCAATTCATCGGCCCGACCATCCAGTTCATTATCGGATGGAAACTCTATCACGAGCCGATGACGGTCGGCCGCCTCCTGTCGTTCGGACTGATCTGGCTGGCGATCGCGATCTACGCGAAGGAAGCCATAACAACAAGGCCACCGGATCGTTAGAAATCACGATCATTCCGAGCCACGCACCCTGTAGAACTTGTGCGGGGAATTTGGCGTTACCGTGGCCACCTTGCGCACATAGCCAAAAGGAACGTTGGATTGATCAGTATCGGTAACCGGAGCAACGCCGCTCACTGGCCAAGACGCGGCAGACAAGGTCGTGCTTTCCTGAACCACAAAATTGGCCACCACGATCTTCTGCACCCAACGCAACTCAAGATTGCCGCCGTTCCTCTGCAACGAGAACAGGGAACCATTGCTCACCGTGGGTGATGTGCCGAAGAGATATTCCTGAAAATTGGTGAATCCATCGTGATCCGCATCGGAGCCACGATCTGGATTACCGGGAACCTTCACTGCGGCCCATGCGTCGTAACCACCGTCAACCTTGCTGGAATCAAGCGGGAATTGATCAAGAAGATCGTTGTATCCATCGCCATCGGTATCCGCCACGGTAGGGTCCGTGTTCGCGGCATACTCATCCTCGTTATTGATTCCGTCAGAGTCCGAATCGACATTTGAAGCAAGGCCGTAGGCGGTGAGAAACGCTGCCTGATCGGGGTATGTCAATCGTCCCACCGAGTAGGTGAGCGCGATCTGGTCAAAGTAAAAGCGATGGATCCCGGTCCCGACAACCGACACCGGGATATCGCTTCCCGAAAGGATGGCAACACCGGGCTCCACTCCGCCACCCCAGACCACAGGGGATCCGCCGATGGAGGTGAACTTGCAATTGAGCTGGCCGCTGATCGGCAATTGAGGAGTCGTGATCTTGTAGTCCAACTGCCACTGGTATTGCCCGGTCAACGAAGTGGAAACCACGCTCATCGGTGTGATATTCCCAAGGCCCGGAACATTGCTGACCCCGATGCTGGCATAGTTGGCGATGTTGGGGTTTGAGGCAAATCCCAGCGCGGATGTCCCGAGAACCTCCGCATGATCAAGAAATCCGTCATCGTCCGAATCATTGTCGTTCGGGTCGGTTCCCGTGTCCGATGCGCTGACAAAGATGTGGGTATTGGTCTCGACCCCGTTGAGAAGTCCATCGGAATCGTCATCCCCGTTAGGGTTGCTCCCGCTCAAGGTGATGGGAACGGAAATCGTTTGTGTGCCTGCGATGGTTTCAAAGTTGACGGTGTTGATGTCCGTGTCGATCGCGGGATAGCG